>JAFYYR010000007.1 GCA_017557435.1 Pseudobutyrivibrio sp.
AGAGCAGAGGACTGAAAATCCTCGTGTCGTTGGTTCGATTCCGACTCTGGGCACTATTTTTATGTCTATTTAAGTCTTTAGGATAATACCTAAAGGCTTTTTTATTACGAAAATTTTCCTATAAAATTGGTGGTACTTCTATAAAGAAAATAGTTTTCGTAATTTTTAAGCAAAGATTACTTTTTGCACCTAAAAGGTAAAAAAAGAGCCACCAATAAAGGAAGAAATATAGGATAATGCTAAAAGTGACGGGATTTTTTTAGATATTTGGTTTTTTGAAAAATGAATATAAATTTACAGACTATTGCATCAATAGTTGAAACGTGATACCATGGATTTGCACGCGCCACTATGGCACTGCAAAGGAGAGGTGTTATGTTTATAGGTAGAGAAAGCGAAGTAGAAAGACTTAGTGGTTTTTACGAAGGGGACAAATGCGCTGTCGCAGTTGTATCTGGTCAGATAGGCATTGGAAAGACTACATTACTTCAAGAGTTTGCACAGGATAAAAAGGGGTTATTCTTTGAGGCATATGAGACTACTGGTAAGCACCAGATGGAGCGCCTCAGCTCTTATATGGGTAGTAAGAAGACCTTTGATCCAGCAGGCTTCTGCAAAGAAATTTCAAAGAGAGCTGCAAAAGAAAAGCAGCTAATTATCATTGATCAATATCCAAATATTGTAAAGGCAGATCCTGAATTTGATAAAGTGCTCCACGATTTTGTTGTTGGAGAATGGAAGGATCTTCCAATTAAATTAATATTGTGTTCCGATGCATTTATGCTTGTTGACAAGTATATTAAGGGGAAAAAGGCCATCTGGAGCAAGAATATCGACTTGGATTTAGTATTAGCGCCATTAGGTTTCTATGACTCATGCGAGTTTTTTGATGATGCAAGTCCTAAGGAAGCTGCGTTTCTTTATGGTATTACAGGTGGTATACCTTATAATCTTGCTAGAGTTGCAGCACTACTTGGTGTTGAAGGATTTGAGAAATATGGACTTACAAGAGTTCCAGAAGAGGACAAGATAAAGCATGTTGCTGCTAGACTTTTCCTATGTGGTAAGTCAAGCGTAGGTCTTAATCCAGAGCAGGTCATGTCTACAGAGCTTAGAGAGCTTGCATATTATAATTACATGCTTGCCACACTTGCAAGTGGACTCAATAGAGTTAATCAGATTTCAGCAGCAGTGGATAAGCCAAAGGATGTTGTTGTACCATATCTGAACTCCCTTATGGCTATTGGTGTATGCACAAAAGATACCGCCATTACAGAGATTACTAATCGCAAAAAGACAAGATATTCTATTGTAAATACAAGTACTCTATTTTGGTATAAATACGTAGTTCCTAATTTTGATTTGCACATGGCAGGGGATATTGATGGCATGTGGAAGCACATAAAAGAAAATATTCAGGACTACATGAAAGAGGTATTTATTAAGATTTGTGGAGAATACCTTGAAAATGAAAGTGATAAGAATCAGCTTCCATTTACCGTTGAGGAGATTGGAAACTGGTGGGTAAATGATGATGAAGCAGGCACAACCGATGGCTTTGATTTAGTTTCACTTGGTAAATGCGAAAATAAGGCAGCTACTATTTTCGCACAGTGCTATTACAATAATGAGCCTATTGAGGTTGCACAGCTTAAGTCTCTTATTGAGAAGACAAAGCAGCTTCATCGACAGGGAGATGCATTTTATATTGTATTTGCTAATGCAGGCTTCCATGAGAATGCTATTACCATTTCGTCAGCAATCAAAAATATTATGTTGATTACACTGGACGAAATGAGATAATATTGACCTGGTCAGGTGGTCTGACCTGGTACACGTTTTAGGAGGAGAACAATGACAAATCAAGAGCTAAAGAAAACAGCTAATGAGGTTCGCAAGGGCATCATCGAAGGTGTTCATGCAGCTAAGGCCGGTCACCCAGGCGGATCTTTATCAGCAACAGAGGTATTTACTTACCTTTACTTTGAAGAGATGAATATTGACCCTAAGAATCCTAAGAAGGCAGATCGTGATAGATTCGTGCTTTCAAAGGGACACACAGCTCCAGGTCTCTATTCTGCACTTGCTCAGAGGGGTTTTTTCCCAGTAGAAGACTTAAAGAGCCTTCGTAGCATTGGCTCACACCTTCAGGGTCATCCATGTGTGCAGCACACACCTGGTATTGACGCATCATCTGGTTCACTTGGACAGGGTATTTCTGTTGCAGTAGGAATGGCACTTTCTGCAAAGCTCTCAAATGAATCATATAGAGTATATACTCTTCTTGGAGATGGTGAGATTCAGGAAGGTCAGGTTTGGGAAGCATCAATGTTCGCAGCAGCAAAGAACCTTGATAACCTTTGTGTAATCGTTGATAATAACGGACTTCAGATTGATGGACGTATTGAGGATGTAAACAGCCCATATCCTATTCCAGACAAGTTTAGAGCATTCAATTTCCATGTAGTAGAAGTTGCAGATGGCAATGACTTTGATCAGCTTAGAGCAGCTTTCAAAGAGGCTCGTGAGACAAAGGGCCAGCCAACAGCTATCATTATGAAGACTGTTAAGGGCAAGGGTATTTCATTCATGGAGAACCAGGTAGGATGGCATGGAAAAGCTCCTAACGATGAGGAATACGCTATCGCAATGGAAGAATTGGGAAAGGCTGGTGTGTAAAATGGCAGATGTTAAGAAAATCGCAACTCGTGAGAGCTACGGTAATGCTCTCGTTGCTTTAGGCGAGAAATATGATAATCTTGTAGTTTTAGATGCAGACCTTGCAGAGGCTACAAAGACAGGAATTTTTAAGAAGGCTTATCCAGATCGTCACATTGATTGTGGTATTGCAGAGTCAAACATGGTTGGCATTGCAGCTGGTCTTGCTAGCACAGGTAAGGTACCATTCTGCAGCTCTTTCGCTATGTTCGCTGCAGGACGTGCTTTTGAGCAGGTTCGTAACTCAGTTGGTTACCCACATCTCAATGTTAAGATTGGTGCTACTCACGCTGGCATTTCAGTAGGTGAGGATGGTGCTTCACATCAGTGTAACGAGGATATCGCACTTATGCGTACAATCCCAGGCATGACAATCATCAATCCTTCTGATGATGTTGAGGCAAAGGCTGCAGTTGAGGCAGCATATAAGATGGATGGTCCAGTTTACCTCAGATTTGGACGTCTTGCAGTACCTGTAATCAACGACAATGCAGATTACAAGTTCGAAATCGGCAAGGGTGTAGTTCTTAAAGAGGGTAAGGATCTTACAATCATCGCTACAGGTCTTGAGGTTAATGAATCTCTTGAGGCTGCTAAGAAGCTTGCAGAGGATGGAATTGATGCAGAGGTTATCAACATCCACACAATCAAGCCAATCGATGCAGACCTTATTGTAAAGAGCGCATCAAAGACAGGAAAGGTTGTTACAGTTGAGGAGCACTCAGTTATCGGTGGTCTCGGCGGTGCTGTAGCAGAGGTTCTTTCTGAGAAGTGCCCAACAAAGATGCTTAGAATCGGTGTTAAGGACACATTTGGTGAGTCAGGTCCAGCTGTTAAGCTTCTTGAGAAGTATGAGCTTGACGCAGCAGGAATCTACAAGCAGATTAAGGCTTTTTTATAAGATAATTATTAAGGGCACATCCTAGGGATGTGCCTTTTTTCATTAGGAAATGTATATGACAGGTGGGGAAATATGTTAAAAGAAGTACTTACAGTAAATGTAGAGATAAAAGAAGAGTATGAGGTAAAGGGACAAACAGGCTCAGCGAAAATGATTTTATTTGGCGGAAATATAGACTGTGAGGCCTTCAAAGGAAAAATACTTCCAGGAGGAGTCGACACTCAAAGACAAAGGCCAGGAGAAAATGTAATGCTTTCGGCAAGATATATTGCTGAGGGAACAGATAGTGAAGGAAATAAATGTAAGCTGTTTATCGAGAATAATGGGGAAATATTAGAAGATGGAAGCATAGTTACAAGATCAAAAATTTATACAGACAGCAAAGCTCTTTCTTACATAGAAAAAGCCGAGCTGACAGGCACTGTAGAGGCTAGCCAGCTCGGCGTAGTGATTCATATTTATACGAACTTGTAAATTGTAGTAGAGTGAGCCTTAACACCTGCTTTTGCTATTGGTTGAGCAAACTCTGGTACATTGATAGCATTTGGGAAGAACTGTGACTCGAAACATACACCGTATCTCTTGTCGTATGGGAAGTCACCCTTTCCAATATGAGATGAATCAAGGTAGTTACCAGCATAAAGCTGTACGCCAGGTAAATCAGTGTAAACTTCCATCTTTCTGCCGCTCTCAGGATCTTCAAGTGTACAACTTGGCTTAGTGAGAGATGGATTATTTAAGCAGTAATTGTGGTCGAAACCGCCAGCCCATTTAAGCTGATCATAATCTGCTTCTGTATCCTTAATAAGAGCCTTTGGAGTAGTGAAATCCATTGGAGTGCCCTTAACATCGCGGCATTCACCGTGTGGAATAGACTCTGAATCAGTGTGTGTATACTTATCAGCATCAATCCAAACAATCTCATTCATGACAGAACCTGAGTCGTGACCATTGAGGTTGAAGTAAGAATGGTTAGTTGGGTTGAATATTGTATCAACATCAGAAACCCCTGAATATTCAAGCTTTAAAGCATTGTCATCTGAAAGAGTATATGTGATAGTGATGTCCATCTCACCTGGGAAACCACATTCCATGTCTGCCTTGTGGCAAGTAAATGTAATATGGCTATCATCAACAGACTCAACATTCCAAATGCGCTTGTGCATTGGGTTAAATCCTGAGTGCAAGTTGTTCTTGCCGTCGTTGGCATCAAGCTTGTACTCAACACCATTAAGTGTGAACTTAGAATCGCCGATACGGTTGCCGTTTGGGCAGATGCAGCAGCCAAATCCAGGACCATTTACAAAATAGTCTTCGATTTTCTCATATCCTAAAACAACATCTGAAAGGATGCCCTCAGAATCTGGAACCCAAAGCTCTAAAAGGTTGCATCCATAGTTCATAATTTTTGCCTGCATACCATTTTTATTTACAAGTGTGTAAGCAATGATATCTTCGCCGTTTTTAGTAACGCCTAATTTTTCTTTTTCCACGTTAAAACCTCCCTAAAATAGTTAAATTAAATCCCATGAGGTCAAAAGACCACATAATTAATGATAAAGGTATACTAATTTAAATACAAGATTTAAGCTGTATTTAAGCAAAATTTCGAAGCGTAAATGTCAAAGAAATGCCATTTATCTTGTTAATGATTTTGAGAATGATTAAAATAAAAATATGAGTGAATCTGCGAAAAAACGAAGGATAACAGATAAAAAAATCTTTCGATTAATAAAACTTCAAATCGTTCTATTACTCATTCTTGTGGCAGGCATTACCTATTATTATGCCAGTGGATACGCAGGAGAAGTCTCTGCACTTAAGGCAGAGGCTATTGATATTGTAAAACACTCCAGCGTAGACACCTTTAGGCAAATAGAGACAAGCGAAGTCTATGATTCAAATGGCCAGACCATTTCTGTTCTTAAGGGTGAAAAGGATGTTTATTATATCACCTACGAGCACATCCCAACCTATGTCTGCGAAGCCCTTATTTCCATTGAGGATAAGAAATTTTATAAGCACAATGGTGTAGATTATAAGGCTATAGCTAGAGCTGTTTTTGCCATGATGAAAGATGGCGAGGTAACTCAAGGTGGAAGTACTATAACTCAGCAGCTTGCAAGGACCATTTTCCTAAGCAATGAAAAGACATGGCAGAGAAAGGTAGAGGAAATATATATTGCCTCTGAGCTGGAAAAAAAGTACTCCAAGGAGCAAATAATAGAGTTCTATTTGAACAATGTATATTTTGCAAATGGATATTATGGAATTCAGGCCGCTGCAAAGGGCTATTTTAGCAAGGATGTAACAGAGCTTAGCCTGTCACAAATATGCTATTTGATTGCTATACCAAACAGTCCCACATACTATGACCCGGTGATTAATCCCAATAATACTCTGAAGAGAAGAGATTTAATCCTAAGCGCCATGTACAAAGATGGGGTAATAGATGAAAAGACATATAATAGGGCTAAAAATGAGGAGATGGTTTTACAGAGACCTGATAGCGTAAAGAATAATTATGTGGAAACTTACGCATATTACTGTGCTACCAAGGCTTTGATGGAGGTTGATGGATTCGAATTTAAAAATGAGTTTCAATCAAAAGAGGCAAAGGAAGCATACGAGCGAGCCTATGAAGAGGCTTACAATAATTGGAACCAAAGCCTTTTCACCTCTGGATATAGAATTTATACATCCATAGATTTAAATAAACAAAATGAGCTGCAGACTGCAATAGACACTAATCTAGAGGAATTTACAGATGTAAATGAGGAGGGGATTTTTGCTCTCCAGGGAGCAGGTGTCTGCATAGATAATAGTACCGGCATGACAGTAGCTATAGTGGGTGGCAGAAGCCAGGATGTTTCTGGATATACATTAAATAGAGCATTCCAGAGCTTTAGACAACCGGGCAGTTCAATAAAGCCACTGATTGTGTACACCCCAGCTCTTGAGATGGGATATACTCCAGATGACATGGTCCTTGATGAGAAATTTGAGGGTGGTCCTGAAAATGCTGGAGGAAAATATGCTGGTGAAATAACACTTAGAGAGGCTGTTGCTTATTCAAAGAATACAGTGGCCTGGCAGCTATATGATCAGGTGACTCCGGAAAAGGGCATTGGTTATTTAAATACCCTGGGATTTAGCCATATTGAAAAAGATGATTATGGAATGGCCGCATGTCTTGGAGGACTTACAGTTGGTGTAAGCCCACTTGAGATGGCAAAGGGATATGCCACAATTTTTAATGATGGCTATATGCGAGACCCAGGATGCATTTTAAAGATAACTGACGCAGCTGGAAATATCATATACGAGGCTAACCAGGAAGAAGTGCAAGTTTATCAAGAAAATGCTGCCAGAACTATGACAGATATGCTACAATCAGTAATAGCGGTCGGTACAGCAAAAGACATAGACTTAGGCGATATGCCTTGTGCCGGTAAAACAGGAACTACCAATAGCAATCGTGATGGATGGTTTGTTGGATACACCCAGTATTACACCACTAGTGTGTGGGTGGGATATGACCTTCCAAAGCAGGTGCCTGGACTTACAGGTTCCTCATATCCGGCGGCTATTTGGCAGGAGTATATGTTAGATATTCATGAGGGATTGCTTCCAGCAGAGTTCTTAAGGCCAGTGGAGTACATTGGCACGGAGGAGCAGCAGGAAGAGCCGGTATTAGAAGAGGAAGAGAACCCTGAGGACCAGCAGGTTGAGGGGGAATTTGATCAGGAGAATCCTGAAGAAGAGAATACAGATACAGTGACATATCAGCTGGTGACGCAGACTTTTGATGGGACAGAGATTCCACCGGGTGCGATTCCTGACAACGCAACAGATATTCAGATTACTACCACAACAGAAGGTCAGTAAATAATAAAGTAATGGAGGATTTAGGAGAGTATGGCAAAATATGGATTTGGGTTGGATTTAGGTGGCACAACTTGTAAGTGCGGCTTATTTACAAATGAGGGTGAACTACTTGATAAGTGGGAAGTACCTACAGATACTAGTAATGGTGGTGTTAATATTCTTAAGAACTTAGCTACAGCAGTTAAGGAAAAGATGGCTGAAAAGAACATCACAGCTGAGGAAGTATCAGGCGTAGGTATTGGTATTCCAGGACCTGTTTCAGGTGATGGAGTTGTTAATCGCTGTGTAAATTTAGGCTGGGGCGTTTTCAATGTAGAAAAAGAATTCTCAGATGAGCTTGGTGGAATAAAGGTAAAAGCTGGTAATGATGCTAATGTTGCAGCACTTGGCGAGGCGTGGATGGGCGCTGCTAAGGATTACTCAAGCTCAGTTATGGTTACACTTGGAACTGGCGTAGGTGGTGGTGTTATTATTAACGACCAGATCATCACAGGCGCAGCAGGTGCAGCAGGTGAGATTGGACATATTAGAGTTAATTATACAGAGGAGATGACTTGCGGATGTGGTAATCGCGGTTGTCTTGAGCAGTATTGCTCAGCTACAGGTATTGCACGTCTTGCTAAGATTCGTCTTGCTATGAATGAGGATGAGAGCGGACTTAGAGCTATTCCTACAGAGAATATTGATGCAAAGGCAGTATTTGATGAGGCTAAAAAGGGCGATGTGGTTGCAAAGGAAGTTGTAAAGCGTGCTTGCGAGTACTTAGCTCAGGGTCTTCAGGTAATTTCAAGTGTTGTAAATCCAGAGGCATTTGTTATCGGAGGCGGAGTTTCTAAGGCTGGACAGATGCTTATCGATGAAGTTGAGTATAGATTCAACCAAATTGCATTCCACGGATGCCGCAATACTAAGATAATCCTTGCTACACTAGGCAACGATGCAGGTATCTATGGAGCTATGAAGCTTATCCTTTAATTAAAAGTTATTTAATAACAGACAATAAAAAAGACTTGTAACTATAAAGTTACAAGTCTTTAAATTTATCAAGGGTTATATTTACTTCTTCAATACACCTGCATATCCGTTTTCAACGATTTTAGCTGCCTGAGTTGTCAGTGTGTCAAAATCGATTTTGCGGCCACCCTTGAGCCAGTCTCTATAAATAAATGTAATAGAGATTGTGTATGAACGGACGATTGATGGATAGTCAGTTCTCTCAAAGAACTTTGCAAATGATGCACTGCGAAGTACAGAATCTGTAACTGATTCATAGAAGAATGAATAGTGATCGTCGCAAAGAAGCTTCTTTTGCACTTCGTTACATGATTCCAAGTAAATATAGAAGTTTTTAATACATCCTGGAAGGTCAAATGCTTCAGCATATGAGCCAATGCTTTCGAGGATGTCTGAAACAATTTCCTCTTCGATTTCTTTTACTAAATCATCAAGTGATGAATAGTGTAAGTAAAATGTCTTTCTATTGATGCCAGCCCTGTCAGTAAGTTCAGTAATAGAAATTTCGTTGTAATTCTTCTCAAGAACAAGTTCATAAAATGACTTTCTTATAGAAGTTAAAGTTCTTCTAACCCTTAAATCCTTACTTCTTTCTCTCATTATAATACTCCTTCAACATTGTAAGATGTTTATATTGACCCTCAAAAATTGATACATAAATAGAATGCACAACTGCAAGACTAACATATTTGATGTATCTTTGTCTACTATACCACGGAAAAATAAGCCCGAGTAAGTTTTAATAGATTTTTTATAATTTGTTTGTTGATTGGACACATTTAAGAGTGTATACTAACACTTAGTTCGGAATCGGACTATTCGGAAACGAACAAGTGGTGCGCAATTAAGTTTAATATAATCGATTGGACGGATTAAATCAAGGGAAAGAAAGGAAAAATATGGTAGGAGAAGAGTTTGATAAGAGGAGGCATTTCGGTTTTATGCTTGATAATGCTGCTCGAGAAATCAAAAAAGCCGTTGGTCGAGGCGTTATTGAAATGGGTGAAGTACCTTGCAATTTGAAGAACGCATGGCTAGTAGGTTACATAGAGCGCCAAAGTGATCCAGTATTTCAAAAGGACTTAGAAAAGACATTTCATTTCCCTAAATCCACACTGGCAGATATGATTCAGTGTTTGGAGAAATCAGGATATTTGGCTAAGGCACCTGTTGATACAGATGCCAGAAAAAAGCAGATAGTGGTCACCGAAAAAGGAAAGAATTTCAGCACACTGGCTGAGAAAGAGATAATGGCCGTTGAAGACTACATCACTAGGGGGATTCCAGAGGATCAGATTGATTTACTGGTTGAAATATTTGAGAAAATTCAGCAAAACGCCAAGGACTACAAGTCTTATGTGGAGCTGAAAAAGGAGGACTAAGAATTGGTTAGAAGGATACTAAAAGAGATAAAGGAATACAAAACAGCCGCTGTTCTCACTCCTTTTTTCATGATTCTAGAAGTTGCAATGGAGATGTATATCTTGCGACTTGTAGGAGATTTAGTAAGTTTAGGAGTTGAAAAGGGCGACCTTCCAGCAATATATAAAATAGGTCTTGCCATGATTATTAGTGCAGCAGTTGGTTTGTTTGGTGGAATCATGGGTGCTGTATTTGGAAGCAAGGCATCTGCAGGATTAGCTAAGAATCTGAGAAAGAGCATGTTTGAAAACATCCAGACATTTTCTTTTGAAAACATCGATAAGTTTTCAACTGCAGGTCTTGTAACTCGTCTTACAACAGATGTTACCAATATACAAAACGCATTTATTATGATTCTTAGAATGGGATTTAGAGCCCCAGTGACTGTAATTTCAGCCATGATTTTGTCATTTACTATTAGCCCAAAGATTGCATCTATATTCCTAGTTGCAATGATTTTACTTTTAATAGTAATGGTATTTGTAATGACAAAGGCTCGTCCACTTTTTGACACATTATTTAAGAAATACGATGCCTTAAATGCATCTGTTCAGGAAAATATTACTGGCATGCGCGTAGTTAAGGCCTATGTTAGAGAGGATTACGAGAAGAGCAAATTCAAAGAGGGAAGTGGCGGTATTTACAATTATGCCACTGCAGCAGAAAAAATGGTTGTATTCACAATGCCATTTATGACCTCTGTTGTATATGCTTGTATCGTACTCATCAGCTGGTTTGGAGCTAAATTCATTGTTATTGATAAGACATTAGAGACAGGTGATTTGCTTTCTCTCTACGGATACTGCATGAGCATGCTTATGTCACTTATGTTCTTTGCTATGATTTTCATCATGGTGACAATGTCTATCGCAAGTATGCAGCGTATCTACGAGGTACTTGAGGAAAAGACAGCTATTACAAATGGTGACAATCCAATATATGAAGTTCCAGACGGTTCTATTCAGTTTAAGGACGTAGTATTTGGATACAATAAGACAGCTGAAAAGCCAGTGCTTGACCATATTAATTTAGATATTAAGTCTGGAGAGACCATAGGAATTCTTGGTGGAACAGGTTCAGCTAAGACTACCCTTGTTTCCATGATTTCTCGTCTTTACGATGTAGACGAAGGTGAAGTATTAATCGGTGGCAACAATGTTAAGGATTACGATGTAGAAACAGTGAGAAATCAGGTTTCTGTAGTACTTCAAAACAACGTACTTTTCTCTGGCACAATCGCAGAAAACTTAAGATGGGGCGATAAAAATGCCAGCGATGAGGAGATTAAGCGAGCTGCAAAGCTTGCCTGCGCTGATGAGTTTATAGAGAAATTCCCAGATGGATACAACACTCACATTGAGCAGGGTGGAACCAACGTATCTGGTGGTCAGCGTCAGAGACTTTGTATTGCAAGAGCGCTCCTTAAGAAGCCAAAGATTCTTATACTTGATGATTCTACATCAGCTGTTGATACAGCTACAGATGCAAGCATAAGACGTGCCTTCAGAGAAGAAATTCCAGGCACAACAAAGCTTATTATTGCACAGCGTATTTCATCTGTTATGGATTCAGACAGAATCATTGTAATGGATGATGGAAAGATAAATGATTTTGGAACTCACGAAGAGTTGCTAGAAAGAAATGAAATTTACCGCGATATTTACGAGCAGCAGACAGGTGCCGGTAGCGGTGATTTTGACAAGGAAGAGCAGGAAGGAGGTGCCGACATTGGCTAGAAGACCAGTACCAGGACAGTTGCCAAAGCTTACAAAAGAGCAGAAGGCAAAAAGACGCGGCGCCTTAGGCCGAGTATTTAAATATGTTGGACAGAGATATTGGCTACACTTGATTATAGTAGTTATCAGTATTTTTGCTGCTGTACAGTGTAATGCAAAGGGTACTGCATTTATGAAGACTTTAGTAGATGACTACATTACTCCAATGGTAAAAAGTGGCAGCACTGATTTCTCTGGCTTAGCCCAGGCAATCAAGACAATTGTTATTTACTATGCTGTGGGTATAGTAGCCACATATCTATACAATTATTTGATGATTTATGTTGGACAGGGCACACTTAGAGATCTTCGAGACGACATGTTTGAGAAGATGGAAGACTTGCCAATCCGCTATTTTGACACTCACGCCCATGGCGATGTAATGTCAATCTACACCAACGATATTGATACAATGCGACAGATGATTTCACAGAGTTTTCCTCAGATATTTAACAGTGTAATCTCTATCGTGACCGTATTTATCTACATGGTAATGACCTCATGGGCTCTTACTATTGTCAGCATTTTAATGATTATTCTCATTGCCTTTACAACAGCACAGGTTGCAGGACGTTCAGGCAACTATTTCCGCAAGCAGCAGCAGTCCCTTGGTGCCGTAAATGGAAATATCGAGGAAATCATGAACGGCCAGAGAGTCGTTAAGGTATTCTGCCACGAGCAGGAAGCAATTGAAAAATTCAATGAGCTCAACGAAGAGCTTTACAACAATGCATACAAAGCCAACAGACTTGCCAACAGCCTTGGACCTATCAACATGCAGATGGGAAATCTCAGCTATGTGGCTTGCGCTGTAGTTGGTGGAACACTTGCAATCAATGGATGGATGGGCCTTACAATTGGTGCATTAATTGCATTCCTTCAGTTTAACCGTTCATTCAACATGCCTATTTTCCAGGTATCACAGCAGTTCCAGTCAATCGTACTTGCCATGGCAGGTGCAGAGCGTGTATTCGACCTAATCGACGAGACTCCTGAGACAGATGAAGGCTACGTAATGCTTGTAAATGCCAAGGAAGAAAATGGCCAGATTGTAGAATGCAAGGAGCGTACAGGCATGTGGGCTTGGAAGCATTACCACAAGGCCGAAGGTACAACCACTTACGTGAAGCTTGAAGGTGACATCGTATTCGACGATGTAGACTTTGCCTACAATCCAGACAAAACAGTACTTCACAACATTAAGCTATTTGCTACACCAGGTCAGAAAATCGCATTTGTTGGTGCAACAGGTGCCGGTAAGACTACAATCACCAACCTTATCAACAGATTCTACGATATAGCAGACGGTAAAATCCGCTACGACGGAATCAACATCAACAAAATCAAAAAGGCTGATCTACGCCATTCACTTGGCATAGTACTTCAGGATACACACCTATTTACAGGTACTATCGCTGACAACATCCGCTACGGTAAGCTAGATGCCACCGAAGAAGAAGTAATTGCAGCAGCAAAACTTGCCAATGCAGACAGCTTTATCAGAAGACTTCCTAATGGTTACGACACCGTAATCAAGGGAGACGGTGGCAACCTTTCACAGGGTCAGAGACAGCTTCTTGCCATTGCAAGAGCCGCAATCGCAGATCCACCAGTACTTATCCTTGATGAGGCAACATCATCAATCGACACACGTACTGAGAAAATCGTACAGGACGGTATGGACAAGCTTATGCACGGACGTACAACATTCGTCATCGCCCACCGTCTCTCAACTATCCGCAACTCTGACTGCATTATGGTCCTTGACCAGGGCCGCATCATAGAGCGCGGTAGCCACGATGAACTCATCAAAGAAGGTGGCAAATACTACCAACTATACACTGGCAAAATCCAAAACGCCTAAACTTGCTGCCCTTCATAACCCACCGGGGTACCGGCCCCAGGCCCACATCCCGCGTGTGGAACCTATATAGCTCTAGCTATTCATAAGGGCACCTGTGGTATCGATTCAGCGAATATTTGTAGTTTTTCTTCACGTCAAAAATTGGCAACAGCCATGTGTCTTTCTAAGAATGAACTGTTTTCAAAAATGTAGCTTTGCTGTGTGGACACCTTTTAAGTTTCGATGGCAGTTTTGCAAAATGATTCTTAAGAGGGTGTTTGGGGCTCATAATACATTCACTAAGAAAAATTAAAAAGCAGGTTTTCTATATATTTGCACCGTGGCACATTCGACATCGTGTCTCAGCGTGACCACTGCTGCCGCCGTCCTAGCGGCAGCTGCAAATATATTACAAAACCTGCTTTATATTTTTCTAAGTTCATTCCAAA
>JAFYYR010000008.1 GCA_017557435.1 Pseudobutyrivibrio sp.
ATGGTTCTGAGGGTGTTTGGGGCGATTTTGGAATGAGCTTAGAAAAATATAAAGCAGGTTTTGTAATATATATGCAGCTGCCGCTAGGACGGCGGCAGCAGTGGTCACGCTGAGACACGATGTCGAATGTGCCACGGTGCAAATATATACAAAACCTGCTTTTTAATTTTTCTTAGTGAATGTATTATGAGCCCCAAACACCCTCAGAATCATTTTGCAAAACTGCCATTGATACTTAAAAGGTGTCCACACAGCGAAGCTACATTTTAGAAAACTGTTCATAAGAAATGATTAAGCATCAAGCTTAATCATTTCTGTACCAGCAGCACATTTGTAAAAATGTGCTGTCCTCCGAAGGAGGATTAAAATGCAGCTTTCCTTGGCTGCATTTTAACCACTTAGAAAGACACATACTTGTTACAGCCTGTATAGGGGCAGGGATTCCAACATTTACAAAGTGCCTGGGCCGGGTTAGTCAGGCAGGGAGGCGAGGAAGCGGGTCATGGTGTTGAGGACCAGCTTTTTGTTGGCGCTCCAGGTAGGTGCGATGAGGAGACGCTTTGGGCCGTCCCCGGTGAGGCGATGGATTACGGTCTCAGGTGGCAGAGCCTGTAGGCACTGGCCTATGAGGTGGCAGTATTCGTCTAGGGTGAATACGTGGAAAGGCTGTGAGGCGTACATGTCTGCAAGGCGGGTGCCACGGAGAATGTGGAGTAGTTGAAGCTTGATTCCAAACAGGGTAGGCGAAAGATTTGCCAGGTACTTTACAGAGTCAAGGATCATTGATTCTGTTTCTCCTGGGAGACCCAGAATCAGGTGGACCACTACCTTGAGACCTGCGTCGGTGAGGCGCTTGTAGGCGTCATCGAATACAGGAAGAGTGTAGCCTCTATTGATGAGAGTGGCAGTGGATTCATGGATGGTCTGTAGACCAAGCTCCACCCACACTTCTTTTGTTTGGTTAAGGCCTGATAGGAATTCTATCATGGAGTCTGAGAGGCAGTCGGGACGAGTGCCTATAGAAAGGCCTACTATCTCAGGGCGAGCGAGAACCTTTGAGAATAAATCTTGTAGGTAGGCCTCATCGCCGTAGGTGTTAGTGAAGGATTGAAAGTAGGCTATATACTTGCGTTCGCTAGGTGGGATTTTGCTAGAAATCTTGCTGTCTACCAGGGCTCTGGCTTGGTTGATTTGTGATTCAATATCGCTGGCCTTGGCTGCAAAATCCCCTGAACCACCCTCGGAGCAGAAGATGCATCCTCCGTAGCTGATGGTGCCATCTCTGTTGGGGCAGGTGCATCCACTTGTGAGAGAAAGTTTGTAAACTTTTGTATTAAATTTTTCTTTTAGATAGTCAGATAAGCTAATGTATTTCATGAATCTATTTTATAGCATAGAAAGAATAATTTCACGGAAAATCGATTTTGCATTTCTTCCTTCAATTCACTAAATTATTCCATAAGAAATCGCGCAATTCTTTGCTTTTTGGAAATCATAATCCTATAATTAGATAAAAGAAATTGCTAGAAGAAACACTAATAGGAAGACAGGCGGAAGTCCCCTATGATTTTTTTGGCGATTAAGAAATGGGGAATTATTATGAAAAAGAAAGTATTAATTTTTATCGTTAGTTTATTGCTTATTTTGGTTGGATTCTTTTTGTATCCATCCTATAAGACTGCGGAGCTTAAAGAGGCTGATAGCCAGTATTTAACTGAGATGGAAAATCCAGATGCAGATATAGAGACACCAGCAACTACAGACAATGAACTGATAGAAGATCTAGCAACTGATGAGACTGCCACAGAGGAGCCAAACATTGACAATCAGGATAAAGTAATTGTCATAGATGCAGGCCATCAGCAAAAGGGCGACTTATCCAAGGAGCCTATAGGACCTGGCGCTAGTGAACAAAAGGCCAAGGTAACCTATGGAAATGTTGGTGTAAAAACTGGAACACCAGAGTATCAGCTGAATCTTGAGATAGCACTTAAGCTGCAGACAGAGCTTGAGGCCAGAGGCTACACAGTCATCATGTGCAGAACTGATAATGATGTGAATATGAGTAATAGCGAGAGAGCAGCCATTGCCAATGAAGCAAATGCAGATGCGTTTATCAGAATCCACTGCAATGGCTACGATAGCTCCAGTGTTCATGGAGCCATGACCATGTGCCAGACGGAGAATAATCCATACAATGGCAATCGCTATGAGGAAAGCCGTCTACTTTCTGAGTGTGTGCTGGATTATCTTGTGGATGAAACAGGTTGCAAGAAGCAGAACATTTTCGAAGACGATTCTATGAGTGGAATCAACTGGAGCATGGTGCCAGTTACCATAGTAGAGGTGGGATATCTGTCTAATCCAGACGAGGAAGCCAAGCTTGTGACAGACGACTACCAGCAAAAGGTTGCAGTAGGAATCGCCAATGGAGTGGATGCATACATAGCCGCCAGAGAGGCAAATACTGACATAGAGGAAGAACTTAAGTGAATTTTGTAATTAAACATTTTAATGAACTCAGCACCACAGAACTATATGAGATATTAAAAACTAGGTCTGAGATATTTGTGGTAGAGCAGGACTGTGTATACCAGGACCTGGATGATAATGATCAGGATGCAATTCATGTATTTTGCTGGAATGATTCTGGGAGAATTGCAGGTTGCCTCAGAGTCTTTTGGAAAAACAATGATGAGGCAGCGGGCGTAGCTCAGATAGGAAGAGTAGTCACACTTGAACATGGCCAGGGCATCGGAGGACGGATGCTTCATGAAGGTGTGAGGATAGCAGTAGATAAGCTTAAAGCCAAGAAGATATATCTGGAAGCGCAGGAGTACGCCATCGGCTATTATGCTAAGGAGGGTTTTGAAGTAGTGTCGGAACCATTCTTAGAAGACGGCATCCCACATGTTAAGATGGAGAGAACTACTGCCTAGATGAGAAAATAAGCAGTAAAAAACTATAGCCCCTCAACCGAGGGGCTATTCGTATATACGTATCAATTATATTGTGTTTATAAATTGAGCTATGTAGTGGAGTGCTGCGCCGGCGGCGATGGATTCGTGCTGGTAAGAGCATAGCTTGATGTAGTCGGCGTCGGAATCGAAGGTGCTGATTTTAATAGCACGCTTTTTGATTTCATCGAGGTATGGCTCAAGGTATTCGCCTACGTATCCGCCTAGGATGATGTCGCAATCGAGAATAGAGCGGACTATATTAACAGTGGCTGCGATGTAGTCCATGTATTTGTCGAAATCATCTAGCGTCTTTTCATCGGTTGTGGTCTTCAGCTTCTCGAAGTAGCCATCTAAATCATCCTGAGACAGATTAGTGGCAGCAAGATATGGATCTACGCATCCACACTGGCCGCAGTAGCACTGTCTGCCGTTAGGCACTAGGGTGATGTGGCCTACCTCAGCAGAGCGGAAATTATCTCCAGAGTAAACCTGGCCATTGATAATCATGGCGCCACCTACATTGTTGCTAAGCATAATGTAGAAGGTGTTCTGGATGTCCTTATTTACCCATTTCTCAGCAAAGCATGAAGCCTTAGCATCGTTGAACATAGAAATCTCGTATGGGATGTACTTGCTGAACATCTCATAGGTATTCTGTCTGAAATCCATAATGCCGCTGTAGAATACAGTCTGGTTGTCAGACTGCACTAGAGCAGGGATACCGATACCTACTCCAAGAATCTTCTGTCTATCGATTTGATTGGTGTCGATAAATGCCTCTAAAAGCTTAGCAACATCCTCAAAATAGGAATCCGTAAATTCGAATACAAGTCTGTTGCGCTTGAAAGAAATGATCTCACCATACAAATCAACCATAACACATGATACATGATGCTTTGTAATATCAAGGCCAAGTGCAATCTTAGCCTGAGAGCATAGTGAGTAGGTGGTAGCTCTACGTCCGCCAGTCTTACCGCGGGAACCGCTGACCTGAATAAGCCCAAGCTCTGACAGATAATCAATATTTTTATTGACTGTAGGAAGAGTCAGATTGAGATTAGTAGCCAACTCTTGCTTAGTCGCTTCTGGATGATTCAAAAAATATGAATAAATATTTGAGGTATTGAATTTTCGTAAATTGAAATCAAAATTTGCCATTCTCGTTTTCCAATCCTGTTTTATTAATCACATTTACATAATAGCTGATTTAAACGCTCTGAGCAATTATATCTTGCATTTCACTCCAAGTTCCATCAAGGGCGTTGATTACAGATTTATATAGCTGATACTTTTTCTCGTACTCATCATGAGCCCACTGTCTAGGCATGATGGCCTTGTTGATGCGGCACATGTGGTCGGCAGCGTCAGTTACATCCTTGTAATCACCCACAGCTGTGGCAACTGCAATTGCGCAGCCTAAAGCTCCAGTTTCTCCTACATCTACAGTTTCAACTGGAAGATTCATAACGTCTGCAAACATCTGGGTCCATGATTTTGACTTAGCAACACCACCAGCAAGCCTGATGACAGCCTGCTTTTGGGTGCGGGTATTCATTAGTCTATCTAAATGCCACCTGTGAGAGTAGGTGATTCCCTCGTATACTCCACGTAGCATATGATGTCTAGTATGGGAAGCGTCCAGACCGATGAAAGCGGCACGAGCCAGGGGGTTGACATTACTTGCCGTCAGGAAAGGCAAGAATACTGGTACGAATTCTGCTGGGGTGAATTCATCGCACCAACTATTCATAATGTCATAGATGCTTTGGCCGCTTTTTTTCGCCTCTTCTTTGAGTTCTGGGAGGAGCTGTCTTATGAACCACTCATTATTTCCAGCGGATGTTGGGCTGGATTCTTCAATCAGATAATAATCTGGCAGACAAAAGATTGAGTTCATTTGGACGCTTCCGTCTAAAACAGCACTTTTTCTAGGGTACTCATTTATACTCCAAGTGCCAGCAATCATGCAAATGTTCTCGTCATTGGTAACATTGACTGCAAGAGCACATGCATTTATATCAAACATGCCTCCGATAACAGGAGTGCCTTCCTTTAATCCGGTGGCTTCTGCGGCTTCTTTTGTGATGTGGCCGGCAATATCAGTGGAAAGACATATAGGTGGGAGTGCATCCCAAACCCGTTCAATTCCAAAGAGTTTTAAAAGCTCCTTGTCAAAGGAAGCGGTGTGAAGATTCATCATGCCTGTTCCGGAATAATCGGTGATTTCAGCTCTGGCTTCCCCGGTGAGGCGGAAGCGGACATAGTCCTTGCACTCGAAAACCCACTTGATTTTATCCATTGATTCAGGCTCGTTATCTCTAATCCATGCCAAAAGACATATAGGCTGGCAGGCCATAATGTGTTGACATGAAAGCTTGAAAGCTTTGTCCTCTGTGCCATCTGCTTTCCACATAGAAGAGTATTTCCAAGCTCTATTATCAGATGAAATAATACCACGGCGAACAGGCTTGTCATCCTTGCCCCATAAATATAAACCCTTGCCATGGCCACATAGGCCAACACCTGCAATGTCCACCGGGTTAATGTTGTTTTTCTCTAAAAGCCCGCGGATAACAGCGCAGTTGTCCTCCCACATTTGATCCATATCTCTTTCTACAAAATCAGGAGCGGGAGTGATAGCTTTTGTCTCGATATTTTCTACAGCAATCTGCTGGCCAGTGATAGAAAATAGGGCTGCTTTTGTATTAGTTCCGCCGTTATCAAGTCCTAAATAATATCTCATTTTGATTCGACTCCTTTCTTATATTCATTTTCTATATATTCTTTTGCCTTTGTAATATAGTCCTTGTAATCCATACCTGGCTGGTACCACATTTCCATCATATATGGACCGGAGTAGCCTAATTCCTCTAGGATTGCCAGCTCCTTTTTAAAATCTACGCAGCCCTGACCAAATGGGACATTTTTAAACTTGCCCTCAAAAGTAGGGGTGACTGCAATGGTGTCCTTTAAATGAACGCCTACAATTTCATGGATACCAAGTAGAAGCTCTGATTTTACATCATTGCCCCAGGCCGTCAGGTTTCCCAAATCCGGATATACGGTAAACCATGGAGAAGGGATAACCACCTTGTACTGCTTGTAGCGAGTGATGCTACTCATAAGTTTTGTATCCATGATTTCCATAGCAAGCATTACCTGATATTTCTCAGCTGTCTTGGCTGCACACCTAAGGCCCTCGAGAAAAAGCTCCAAGCTTTCTGGGGTAGATTCTTCATAATATACGTCGTATCCAGCTAGCTGAATTACTCGTATGCCAAATTCACCACAAAATAGAATAGCTTTATTCATAAGGTCGTAAGCCTTTTCTCTTATATAAGGGTCTGCACTGCCAAATGGAAAACGCCTGTGGCAGCTGAGACACATAGAAGGGATAGGCATGTTAGTTTTCTTTATAGCTCTATGGAGCTCTTCCTTCTGCTGTTCATTCCAATAGAGTCTATTGATTCGTTCGTCTGTTTCATCAATAGATATTTCCATATAGTCGTATCCGAGAATCTTTGCTGTTTGTAAGCGCTCTTCCCAATTCATTTCTGGTGGAAGAGCTTTTTCATACAAACCTAATAAATGATTACCAAGCATGAAATATTCCTCCTGTTCAATTGAAATATAAATCCAATATATAAAACCGATTTATATAATGATTTAAATTTAACACAGGATAATCATAATTTGCAATGGTGGTTTTGGAGTTAATATTTACGAAAAGGATATGCCGCGCTTTGTTAAATGTGCTGAAAAGCATCGGCTAAACCAAATTTTTACGGGACCTCGTTGACAAACGAAAATCCGAGTGGTAATTTAAGTTTACAAAATTCGTTATAGAAAACGGATTTACAAAACTAGAATAAGTGATCACGCATCCGTAACAAACGATTTTTAAGAATTGAAGAATTTCAAACTAACAACAGAATAGGAGGATAATTGCAATGGCAGTTAAAGGAAGTATTCCAAAGACAATGAAAGCTTTGGTTGCTTATAGCAAAGACGATTATAGATTAGAACTTGCTTATCCAACTCCTGAGTGCGGACCGGATGACATCATTATTAAAACTGAAGCATGCGGTATTTGCGCAGGTGATTTGAAATGTAAACACGGAGCAGCAATGTTTTGGGGCGATGATGTTCAACCTTCGTGGGTAAAGCCACCATTTATTCCAGGACATGAGTTCTACGGAACTATAGTTCAAATGGGAGAGAATGTTGAAGGATATGAATTGGGAGAGAAGATAACAGCTGATCAGATTGTTCCATGTGGCAAATGTAAATTCTGTAAGGATGGCCACTATTGGATGTGCCAGCCACATGATATGTATGGATTTATGAGCTATACAAATGGAGGAATGGCTGAGTACGTTAGATATGGAAAGACTTCTGTTATCTCAAAGGTACCAGAGAATATGCCTTTAGAGCAGGCAGCTTTAATAGAACCTTATGGATGCTCAAAGCATGCGGTAGATAGAGCAGAAATTACAAATGAAGATGTAGTAGTTATCTCAGGCGCAGGTACACTTGGACTTGGAATGATTACATACGCAAGAATGAAGAATCCAAAGAAGCTTATTGTACTTGATATGCAAGAGAACAGACTTGATATGGCAAAGAAGTTTGGGGCAGACCTTGTATTTAACCCAGGCAAATGCGATATCGACAAGGAAATCAAAGCAATAACAGATGGATATGGTTGCGATATCTATATAGAGGCAACAGGAAATCCAGCCAGTGTTGTTCAGGGCCTTACTATTATAAGAAAGCTTGGAACATTTGTAGAATTCTCAGTATTTGGCAAGGAGACTACTGTTGATTGGTCTATCATAGGCGACCGAAAGGAATTGGACATTAGAGGGGCTCATCTAAGTCCATACGCATATCCGTTTGTAATTGAAAATATGATGAATGGCAATCTTAAAACAGAGGGCGTCATCACAACTATTCTTCCTATAGAAGAATGGGAAAAGGGGTTTGATCTTGCTTCAGGACGTGAAGGAGATCTGAAGGTGGTTCTTACATTTGATTAATGGTTAAGAGCCAAGATTTGTATGAAGGAGAAGAGGAGGAAAATTATGAGAAAGATCACGTCACTTGCGCTGGCAGCAATGATGGTCACAGCAGCATTTGTAGGCTGCGGTGATGGTTCTTCAAACACGGGGGCAGTTTCTGGCGATGGACAAACAGCTTCGGGCGAGTTTGATTGGAAAGCTTTTGAAGGCGAAGAAATCACAGTGCTTTTTAGTGAGCATACTTATGCTGATGCTGTGGAAGAAAAGCTGGATGAGTTTACTGAGAAGACCGGTATCAAAGTAAATTATTCATCCATGCCGGAAGGAAATTACTTTGAGAAGCTCAATGTAGAGCTTAGCAGTCACTCTGGTTCCATCGATGTTTTCATGACAGGTGCATATCAGTCATGGGAGTACGCAACAGCTGGTAATCTTGAGCCACTTGAGAATTACATCGACACAGGTCTCACAAGTCCAGATTGGAACTACAGCGATTTTATCCCTGCAGTTATCGACGCTCTTAAATGGGACTGTGTTCCTGGACATGCTGTAGGCTCTGGTTCTCAGTGGGCACTTCCAATGGGATGGGAAGTTAACATTCTCACATATAACAAGAGAATTCTTGAGGAGAATGGCATCGAGGCACCAAAGACAGCTGAGGAACTACTTGCTGCATCAAAGGCACTTAATGAGTTTGATGGCAGTGGCTCTTATGGTCTTGCTGTAAGAGGTCTTCCAGATTGGGGAACAATCCACCCTGCATACATGTCTATGTACTCTACATGGGGTGCAAAGGATTTTGAGATTCAGGATGGCAAGCTTGTAAGTATGGTTAATTCACCAGAAGCTGTAGCTATGACAGAGTATTGGGTTGACCTAGTTAAAAATGGTAGCGCACCTCAGTGGGCAACATACGGCTGGGAAATGTGTGGCGCTGATCTTGGAGCAGGTAAGGCAGCTATGATGTGGGATGCTGACAGAGGCGGATATACACAGAACACACCTGGTGCTTCAAATGAAGCAGGAAATCTTGCCTTTGGTATGGTTCCATATCCTGAGTCAGCTGGCAAGACAGAGGCAGATATGAAGTCTAACCTTTGGGTATGGTCAATGGCTATGAACGCTGATTCATCAAAGAAGGAAGCTGCTTGGTATTTCATGCAGTACTTCACAAGCCCAGAGTTTATGAAGTGGTCTGGAATCGAGAAGGCTTGCACAGACACACCACGTATGTCAGTGCTCAATGACCCTGCATACAAGGAGTCATTGGCAGGTGCAGAAGGATACTACGAGGCATTCTCTACTGTTTCACAGAGTGCAAGTATCTTCTTTACACCACAGCCATATTTCACAGAGACAACCACAGAGTGGGCAAAGACATTGCAAGATTTGGTAACCACGAATAAGTATTCTTCTGTTCAAGAGGCGATGGATGAGCTGAAGGTTACTATGGACGAACTGGTATCAGATCTAGAAGTAGAATGATTTTATAGGAAAAATTTTGCCAAGGGGACATAAGCTCCCCTTGGTGATATCTAAAAAAATTATTTATGAAGGAGTATACATGATGGCTAATAAAAAGAGCAACGATAAATCTGAACTGAATAAAGTGCCTTTTGCTACACGCGTCAGACCATATTTGATTGTTGCGCCTTCTCTAATCATTACAATCGGAATTATGGTTCCTTTTGCAATGGCAATTTGGTATTCACTTACAAACTATTCTTTTAAACTTCCTAATCATAAATTCATTGGACTTACAAACTGGGTGAATATGTTGGGAGATCCTTCCTTCTGGGGGGCTGTAAAGATTTCGCTATTATACGGTGTGATTTCTACTGTAATTGAGATGCTTATTGGATTGGGCGTCGCGATTTTACTTAACAATTTGAATAATGGGCTTTCAAAAGTGCTTAGAGTGTTGCTGGTATTTCCGCTTATGATTGCTCCCGTTACGGCGACAATTGTATGGCAGTTAATGCTTAATAGCTCTGTAGGTATTGTTGAAAAGCTTTTGAATATATTTGGAGTATACAACTTCCCGTGGGCGGCAGCTCCGGGCACAGCGCTACTTACTGTTATCCTAATCGATGTATGGATTAACACAGCGTTTATTATTCTTTTGGTATTGGCTGGACTTCAGTCTCTGCCAAAGTCGCCTTTTGAATCAGCACTTATCGACGGCGGAAGCGCATGGTTCAATTTTACAAATTTGACCCTGCCAATGTTAAAGCCAAGTCTTTACATTGCGCTACTGTTTAGATTCATGGCGGCGCTTCAAGAGTATGCAGTTATATTTGCCCTGACAAAGGGTGGCCCTGGAGATTCACTTATGTCTCTTTCACTTACTGCATATCAAAAGGGATTTAAGTTCCAGAAATTTGGTGGAGCAATTCCATATATCCTGGTGCTTTGGTTGCTTATTAATATAGCGGCTAAGCGCATTGTAAACTTGCAACGCAGCGCACAAAAGCAGGCTGCAGGCCTGGAAGAATAAAGGAGGAGTGTAATGAAAACTGGGAAACAAAGAGCACTTAATGTGCTTCAAAATATTCTTTTGATTGTTTATGCAATATTTGCACTCTTTCCACTGATTTGGATGGTGCTTATTTCCTTTAAATCAGATACAGAAGTTTTTACAACTACATTTGTATTTAACCCTACACTTGCTAATTACCAGGAGGTATTACTTAGGTCTGATTACGGAAGATATATTTTAGATAGTGTTATCGTATCTGGCGGAGCCGTGCTGGTTTCTATTATTGTAGGCGTTCCCGCAGCATACGCTTTAGCCAGATATAATTTCCCTCGAAAAGAAGACCTGGCCTTTCAGATACTTTCCTACAAGTTCGCACCGGAAATTCTGGTGGTTTTGCCGCTGTTCATGATTTATCAAAAGATAGGGCTCTACGATAGCTATGTTGGTTTGATTTGGGTGTACCAGCTGATATCGCTGCCACTTTTGATCTGGGTTGTTCGAGGATATTTCGAGGACATCTCAGTTGAAATTGAATATGCAGCACAGGTTGACGGTTACAGCTGGTATCAAATATTTTTCAAAATGCTGGTTCCCCTAATTAAACCCGGCCTAGTTTCATCAGCCCTCCTTGCGTTTATATTCGCATGGAATTCATTTACCTTTCCTTTGATACTATCAAGTAACAATGTATACCCTGTAACCGTTGCAATCATGAAATATTTAGGTACCGACAGTGCACATTACGGTCAGTTGGCTGTTGCTTCAACTGTATCTGCTTTGCCAGCTGTTATCTTTGCACTTTGCATTCAAAAACACCTGGTACGTGGTCTTAGCTTCGGTGCTGTTAAAGGATAAGGAGTCTTACTTATGGCGAGAATACAACTGGAAAATGTCAAGAAAGCCTTTGGAAAAGTTCAGGCTCTTGATGGCATCACAATCGATGTTAAGGACAAAGAATTTTTCGTTCTTTTTGGACCTGCGGGAGCAGGAAAAACTACTATATTAAATTGTATTGCAGGAATAGCAATGCCAGAAGAAGGGGCAGTAAAATTTGATGGAGAAAATGTAAATCTAACTGACTCTGCCCATCGAAATGTGGCGATGGTTTTTGAAAACTATGCATTGTATCCTCAGATGACAGTTTATGACAATATGGCCTCAGCCTTGAGAAGTAAGCTCTATAAAACAGACGAAGCTGAGATAGAAAAGAGAATTCAGTGGGCGGCAAAGACCATGAAGATGGAAAATCTCTTAGAGAGATTGCCAAGCCAGCTTTCAAATGGACAAAAGCAAAGAGTTGCCATGGGCCGTGCATTGGTTCGTACACCTAATGTATTTCTTATGGATGAGCCACTTGCCCACCTAGATGCCAAGCTTCGCAATTCCATGCGTACAGAGCTAAAGGAAATGCAGGCAAATCTTGGTTCAACATGTATTTATGTAACCCATGATTTCATGGAGGCAATGGCGCTTGGAGATAGAATTGCAATCATCAACAAGGGGCGGATTGTTCAGATTGGAACAGGTGATGAAATCTATTACATGCCTTGCAATGAATTTACAGCTCAGCTCATGGGAGAGCCTCAGATAAATATCGTAAATGCGGTAATCTCAGAAATGGATGGAAGCTTGATTGCCACTATAAATGTAAATGGAAACAATATAGCTCTAAAGCTTCCTGAGGACGAGAGGGTTTATCAGAAAATAAAAGAGTCAAATCTTACTAATGTGGATATAGGACTTAGACCTCAGAATGTTAAATATTCATTTGAGCCAAAGGAAGGCTATTTTAAGTCCAGTGTTTACAGCTACGAAAGCATTGGAAACAAATCTGTAATTGTAGCTGAATGCGCAGATGATCAGCTGAGAATGATAGCGCCAAATGGCCTGTCAGTAGGAATTGATAGTGACATTTATCTGTATTTTGAGCTTGATAGAGCAATCATTTTCGATGCTAATACTAAAGAATATATTGTCAGATATGATGAGCAAAGCTTTATTGATTTGGCTGCATCTATGGAGGAGAAATAATGGCGGGTTTAACACTTAATCATCTTTTTAAGAGATATGATAATTCTGGAAAAAAGAAAAAGATAAAGAACGATTTTGCCGTAAAAGACCTGAATCTGGTGTGCGAGCAGGGAGAGTTCGTGGCACTTTTAGGTCCTTCAGGATGTGGCAAGACAACAACGCTTCGCATGATAGCAGGCCTTGAGGAAATCACAGATGGAGAAATCTATATTGGAGATAGACTTGTAAACAAAGTACATCCAAAGGATAGAAATATAGGGCTTGCCTTCGAGGACTATGCTATGTATCCACCTCTTAATGTATATGGAAATGTGGCATTTAACATGAGAGCCAAGGGAATTGATAAGGAAGAAATCGATAGGAAGGTCCGTGAGATTGCCCCTCTTATGCAGATAGACGATTTGCTAGATAAGATGCCGGTGAAGCTTTCCGGTGGACAAAAGCAAAGAGTAAATATAGCACGAGCAATTATAAGGGAGCCGGAGCTTTTGCTTATGGATGAGCCTCTTTCTCATCTAGACGGCAAGGCAAGGCAGGCAATGCGTACCGAGATTAAGCGTCTTATTAATAAGATAAAATGTACCACTGTCTATGTAACTCATGATCAGCTGGAGGCTATGTCTCTTGCAGATAAAATCGCCATTATCAATTTTGGAGTATTGCAGCAGTTTGGAACACCTACAGAAGTGTACGATGACCCTGCAAATGAATTTGTAGCTTCATTTATCGGCGAGCCTCCTATGAATATTTTGGAGACAAAGATAGTTGATGTGGATGGCACTTTCTTTTTCACATTCAAGGATTCTAATCTTAGGATTGCAGTTCCAAAGAGGTATTATAGTGTGGTTCATGATGGATTCTGTTGTAAGATGGGTGTCCGCCCAATGGATGTACTTGTAGGCGGAGAAGACTCTAAGGGTACATCAGAGGAGATAGCCACATTTGAAAATCTAGGTGATGAGCGACGAATAGGAATCCGTGTTGGTGATGTGCTTATGATGCTTATCACAGAAGATGAAAAGCGATATAAGAGAGGGGATGTAATCAAGTTGGAAGTCAGAGAAGAGAAGACCCACCTCTTTGATATTGAAACAGGCGATAGAATTAGAGAGAAAGAAATATAGGAGGAATCATTATGAATATAGTTTTGAGTATCGCGTCCCTAGCGCTACTGCTTCTCCTTGTATGGCAAATATGGGGTTCCATCTGGAATATCATTGCCATTGTGATTAGCCTCTTTAAGGATTAAAAAAGTAATGCGTCACACTACTGTGTGGCGCATTTTTCTGTCTGCAAAATGTGGATTGGCGCTTAGTGGGTGCCGCTCCTCATTAAGTACTCGAAATTTAGATGGCGGATAGCCGGTACTTTTTTTGAAAGCCCGGGTAAATGCTGTGCAGCTGGCAAAGCCAGACTGGTAGGAAATATCTGTCACGGATAGCTCCGGATTGGACAAAAGTGTGGTGGCGTAATTAATGCGGATTTGCTGCAAATATTGGTAGAATGTGACGCCAGTGTAATCGCTGAAAATGCGCTCAAAGTGGTACTTGCTGAAACCTGCGTAGGAAGCCACTGACTCTAGAGACAGGTCCTCTGAAAAGTGCTCGGAAATATAGTTGCACACATTGCTAAGAGGCAGACTGTTTTTCAGGGACAGTCCAGAAGAACTAGAGCTTGACTCCTTAAATAGGTGGATGTTCTTTCCACAAAAAGCGATAAATTGCATGAGAATAGCATATATCTCCAGTTCGTCGTAGTCCGCAAGTTTTGTATAGGAAATGACTGTGTCATCCATCTCTTTCTCATGAGTATAGATAGCTGGAGTGGAGCCGAAATATAGCTCCATAATCTTGTTCATCTGGCTACAAAGATAATTGTAGACATCAGGTGGGCAAGTTTTTTTCTTGATGTGAAGGGCAGGAGCCATGAGATGAAAGGCTTTGTCGATTTCCTTTAGCGCTCCGATGCCGGAAAAATCAGCCTGGATGTAGACTCTGGTGCCTGGGTATGGCGAGAAAATCTCGTGAAGAACAGTAGGGCAGATTAATAGAATGTCGTCCACCTCTACATTGTAAGTCTGATTGGCGCAGATTACCTTATAGGGAGCCTCCCGAGGCCAGATAATCTCAATGTCTGTATGCCAGTGGGCTGGAAAATCAGCGTGAAGGCGATTGATAAACATCCTGAGACTGGTGTTTACCTTGTGTTGTACATTTTCTTTGGCACTTTCATAATATCTTTTCATACCATCAATCCCCCAAAAGATGAATATTGAAAAAACAGAAATAGCAACTTTTATCGTATCCGCATTTACGATTATTATTGTCACATTATAACATACACAAACCCATAAATGAGTGACAAAAGCGGCATATTGCAATGGTAAAAAATTGACTTATTTATGGAAATTATTAAATATGCACATATAAAATAGCAATTTTAGTATGGTACATAGCAATTATGCACAGGCATACTACGAAAATTTAAGCTACTATTTTAGTAAATGAAACACCCAATCGTTTCAAATAGAGTAACGGAAATTAAGACAAGGAGGATAAGGTATGAACAAAAAACGGGTTTTTAGTACTTTACTTGCTGCGGCTCTTGCAGTGACATCGTTAGTTGGTTGTGGTGATTCCTCATCAGGGGGAACAACAGCAGTAAACAATGGTCCAAAGCAGACGGATGGAAAGAATCTTCCAGAGCTTACAACTGAGCCAATGGAGATTATTCTTTGGGACATTGCAACAGATGAGCCTGCTAAGAGCACTCAAGAAGGTGCTGTACAGAGATTTATGGCAGACTATCCTAACATCAAAATTACTCAGGTACATCAGCAGAATGATAACTATAAGCAGCAGCTTGTGGTTGCAATGAGTTCTGGACAGGCTCCTAACATTTACGTTCACTGGGGCGGCGGTCCAATGGCTGAGTACTACAACTCAGGATATGCAAATGACATCACTGACATGTATGCAAAATATGATCACCCAGATTTTATTGATGCAGCAGTTGCACAGTCTACATACGATGGCAAGATGCTTGCTATTCCATTTGGTGGACTTTCAGGATGTGACATTTTCTATAACAAGACAATCTTCAAGGATTT
Organism: Pseudobutyrivibrio sp.; assembly: GCA_017557435.1. Classification (GTDB taxonomy): domain Bacteria; phylum Bacillota; class Clostridia; order Lachnospirales; family Lachnospiraceae; genus Pseudobutyrivibrio. The sequence goes on from JAFYYR010000008.1 coordinate 15,601, forward strand.
AGGACTTGAGGTTCCTCAGACAATCGACGAGCTTGAGGAAGTTTGTGACACACTTAAGGCAAATGGTATTACACCATTCTCACTTGCAAATGCATCTAAGTGGACAGGCTCTATGTACTACATGTACTTAGTTGCTCGTCACTCAGGCAATGCTGAATTCGACGCTGCTTACACACAGGAAAATGGCGGAACATTTACAAGCGAAGCATTTATCTATGCTGGCGAGAAGATTCAGGATTGGGTAAAGAAGGGATATTTCCCAGATGGTGTTAACTCACTTTCAGCTGATGACAACCAGGATAGAGCACTTCTTTATGATGGCTCAGCTGCTATGATGCTTCACGGTGCATGGCAGGTATCTGGTATCAAGAACGATAACGAAGAGTGGTACAACGAGAACATTGGTGTATTTAGATTCCCAGAGGATACAGAAGCTAAGGCTAAGGGCGTTCCTCAGGACGTAGAAATCGGTACAGCAATCGGTATGGGCATGAGCTTTAACTGCTACAAGGAAGATGGCTCAGTAGACCAGGATATGCTTGATGCTTGCTATGTTCTTGCAACTCAGTACTACAACGATGACACATACAACAATGACCAGTTATCTACAGGTACACAGCCTTCAATCAAGGGAATGGAAGAGAATATCGAAGATCCTAACATGAAGGTTATCGCTGATGTATTCTTTAACGCTTCAAACGTACAGCTCTGGTATGACCAGTACTTACCAGCATCTGTAACAGAGGTACACAAGAATTGCATGACAGAATTGTTCGGTCTTGAGAAGACGCCTAAGGAGATAGGTGAAGAACATGATGCGGCAATGCAAAAAGCTCTTGCGGAACAATGACATGCTACATAAGTAATTGTATACGCTGCTGCTAGTAGTAGAAAAAACAAGCTGCCCCACAGGGTTTTGGCTCTGGGGGCAGTTTTTGATTAAGGCAGTAGGAAGGAGAGAGTGGTGTGAAAAAGAATAATAACATGGGGCTTGCTCAGGCCAAGGCCAAAAGTACTGCCATAGCGGCGACAGTATTTTTATTTCCAGCCCTTTTACTTATAGGAATTTTTATCGTATATCCGGTAATCGATACATTTGTAATCAGTGGATACAAATGGAATGGTATCTCTGCGGACAAGGTATTTGTGGGACTTGAGAACTGGAAAACACTTTTACATGATGAGATGTTTTGGAAGTCATTCCAGCACAATCTGATTGTAATGGTATTTTCTATTGTGCTTCAGATTCCACTTGGTATGCTTCTTGCTACATTTTTGGATGCAGGAGGAAAGAAATTTAATATTTTTAAAATCATATGGTTCTTGCCATATTTGATGAGTTCAGTTGCAATAGCATTTTTATTCGTATATGCGTTAGCAACTAATGGCGGTATGGTTTCATCACTGGCTTCAATTATTCAGGGAAAAAAGGTGACAATCGACCTACTTGGAACAGCGCCAAATGCCCTTTATACGGTAATTGGAGTTATGGCTTGGCAGTTTACTCCATTTTACATGGTGTATTTCATCGCCGGCTACGGAAACATCGACACCACCATTTACGAGGCGGCTATTATCGATGGAGCCACAAGATGGCAGTACATCAAGCACATTGCCATACCTCTACTTGGACCTATTTTCAAGACAGCGTGCATTATGTCGCTGATAGGTTCCCTTAAGTACTTTGACATGATTTGGAACATGACCCAGGGCGGACCTGCAGGCACTACAGAGCTGATGGCCACCTACATGTACAAGCTGTCATTCCAGCAGTTTAGTATGGGTTACGGTTCTACGGTAGCAGCGGGAATGTTTATCCTAATCACTGCTATTGCCCTTATCTTTAACAAAGTATTCAAGGTTAAGGAGGTGTACTAATATGGCAAAAGATAATACTTATACTAGCTCGAAAATTAAATCAAAAGTCGCATGGATTTTTGCAATATTTTTTGCATGCGTAATGCTTTTGCTTACACTTACACCATTTTTCTTTATGATAATGAACTCGTTCCGTAAGCAGTTTGATATGTTGCAGCAGGGTGTATTTCACCTGCCACATCCATGGTATTTTGATAACTATATAAATGTGGTGAAAAATGGATTCTTTGGATACTTCCTTCGAAGCGTGATTGTAGTGGGAATTTCACTGGTGCTGATGCTTATTATCTCAGCATTTGCAGCTTACCCACTTTCGAGAATGAACTTCAAGCTGAACCCACTTATCTATGCCACAATTGTTGCAATGATGTCAGTGCCTATGCATGTTACACTTATTCCTATTTTCAAGCTGACCACAGCCATCGGATTCTACGATTCACTGAAGGCTTTGATAGGTCCATACGTTGCATTTGCACTTCCAATGTCAGTGTTTATTCTGACAGCATTTATGAAAACTATTCCAAAGGAGATTGAGGAATCAGCAGAAATCGATGGCTGCAATCGCTATCAGAATTTCTTCAAAATAATTCTTCCTCTTTCAAAATCAGGACTATCTACACTGGCAATTTACAACGGTGTTGCCATGTGGAATGAATTCGCATTTGCGAATACTTTACTTATAACACCAGCAAAAAAGACACTTCCACTTGCCTTAGGACAGTTCAAGGGTGAGCACTCACTTGATATTCCAATTATCCTGGCAGTACTTACACTTTCAGTACTTCCAATGATAATCCTATTTATCATTTTCCAGGATAAGCTGGTAAAGGGTATGATGGCAGGCGCAGTAAAAGGATAACTAATAAGGGAGATTTTTATGACAATTTACGTAGATGTTAATGCTAAACATGATGGTAACGGAACAGAAAAGCTGCCATACAGAAGAATCAACGAAGCTGCAAAAGTGGCACTTCCTGGAGACGAAATTCTTGTGGCTCCAGGAACATACAGAGAGTATGTTAACCCTATAAATGCAGGAACAGAAGAGGCTCCAATCGTATACAAGAGCACTAAGCCACTGGGAGCAATTATTACAGGTGCAGAGAAATTAACAGGCTGGGAGAAATACAAGAAAAATGTGTGGACAGCCAGGGTTAAAAATGGCATCTTTGGTGGATATAATCCATACGCAACACTTGTATACGGCGACTGGTATTTTGCTACACCAAATAAGCACACAGGTTGCGTGTGGCTCAATGATGAGGCACTTTACGAGGCACTTAGCATTGAGGAGTGTATCGATGCAAAAGTATACGAGTGCTCATGGGACCCTGAGAAGTCAACTAGAAAATGGTTCGCAACTCAGGACAAGAAAACAGATGAGACAGTTTTCTACTGTAACTTTGGCGGGGCAGACCCTAACAAGCAAAATGTAGAAATCACAGTAAGACGCGAGTGCTTTATGCCAAGTGAAGAGGGCATCAGCTACATTACAGTCAGCGGATTCAACATCAACAAGGCAGCCACAACATGGGCGCCACCAGCTGCTTACCAGGATGGTATGATTTCTCCTCACTGGAGCAAGGGCTGGATTATTGAGGACTGTGAAATCTGGGGCAGCAAATGTGCAGGTATCTGCGTAGGTAGATACTATGACCCAGAGAATAGCAACTTCTATACAACTGAGCATGTTAAGAGTCCTACTCAGATGGAGCGCGACTCAGTATGTCGCGGTCAGTACTATGGCTGGCTTAAGGAGAAAATCGGTGGACATATTATCCGCCGCAACAATATCCACCACTGCGAGCAGGGTGGAATCATAGGTCGAATGGGTGGAGTATTTAGTATCATAGAGGACAATCACATCCATCATATCAACAACATGATGGAGCTTGGCGGAGCTGAAATTGCAGGTATTAAAATGCATGCAGCAATCGATGTAATTATGAGACGCAATCACATCCATCACTGCACAATGGGAATCTGGTGTGATTGGGAGGCTCAGGGTACTAGAATTACTCAGAATCTCCTTCACGACAACCAGCGTCCTGAATTTGCAGAGCAGCTTAAGGGCGGCATGACCTGCCAGGATATTTTCGTAGAGGTAAGCCACGGCCCAACACTTATTGACAACAACATCCTTCTCTCCGATGTATCGTTGAGAATCGCTACACAGGGTGTGGCAATGATCCACAACCTGTGTGCCGGTTCGTTTACATACGTGGGAGATGGAACAAGCTGGAGATATACACCATATCACATGCCTCACAGAACAGAGGTAATGGGATTCATGACATTCCTTCACGGTGACGACAGAATCTACAACAACATTTTCATCCAGAAGTGGTCATCAAAGGACTTAGAGCTTCTCAATGACTCGGACCCAACAGAGAAATATATTGAGAACCGCAAGGTTGGAACATATTGCTTCGATGAGTATCCTACATACGATGAGTGGATTAAGATGTTTGATATGGATACCGTATATCCGGATATGAGAAAGCATGAGGACGCTCATTTTGCCCACCTTCCAGTATGGATTGACGGCAATGCATATTTCCTTGGAGCAAAGCCATGGAAGCATGAGAAGAATAAATTTGTGGACAAGTCTAAGAGGGTGCAGGTAGATGTAGTAGAGAAAAATGGCAAGTACTTCTTAGATACAAACATCTTTGAGCTTATCAAAGACTTCAAGGTAGACATGATTTCTACTGACACTCTTGGCAAGGCATTTGAGCCTCAGCAGAAATTTGAAAATCCAGACGGCACACCTATCACATTTGACTGTGACGTGCTAGGCAATCACCGTGGCACTACTGTGATTCCTGGACCATTTGCAACAGCAGAGCTTGCAAACTCTGAGCTCTATGGAAAGCTTGCTATTGAGTAGGAGCTTTTGAGAAAAGTTAATTAAAGCACTAGTAACCTATATAATTTTATTTGAGCAGCACACCCATTTTTTGTGGGTGTGCTGTTTTTTTGGTCCAGGGGGACGGGGTTATAGGACCAAAATAATATGGAAATGGATGCAAAATGATTGAAATGGATTATAGATGATGTTATATTATAGATAAAGAAAGCACCCACTCCAAAGTGGATGCTCCACGAGTTTAAGGAACTTAAATGCTCAAAATGAGCACAGCCTCTTCTGTGGGTCAGACAGGAGAGGCGTTTTTATTTGTGCTTATTGTTTCTCTTGTCGAGAAAGTCAAGCAACGCTAACAATAAATTACAAGCCAAAAAAGGCAATGCTATAATATCAAGCACAATCGATAAGATTTCATAATCGCTCATTGGCGCCACCTCCCTTCCTGTAGCATCCAATTGATTGGATACCATATAGGCTCGGGAGACTACCACCCTGTCATGGGTACTTTCAGTACGGATGAACCGCATAAATAAATTTAGCACATATGTTCGAGAAATTCAATCGAACATCAGAAGTTTTTTAGTGTTTTTTATAAAAGAAGATTCAGTGGGAAGCTTAGGCTTCCCACTTTTTGTATGGACATAGTTGGTTGCTATATTTGAAAAAAGGTGATAATATTCATACGAGGTTAGAAAAGACTAACTGCAAGACGATTAATTTGGTTAGCCAAGGAGGGAAGTATGTATAAAACAACAATGCAAATAGATGGAATGATGTGCGGCATGTGTGAAGCCCACATCAACGATGCAGTTAGAAAAGCAATTCCTGGAGCTAAAAAGGTAAAAAGCTCCCACAAAAAGGGAGTAAGCAGCTTTCTGACGGAGGAAGTCCCAGATGAGCTTGTGCTTAAAGAGGCAATCCAGGAGACAGGATACAAGGTGATTTCTATGGAGACAGAGGAGAATAGAGGTGGACTATGGATATTTTAAAGCCTAGTGCTGTAGTGGGAACTAATTCCTGGGGAAGCGCGGCATACGGTAAGATGCTACGTGGAGAAAGCGTAGGTATAGATACAATTAGAGCATGTTTTGAGAGGGCTAAGGAAAAGGGCATTCTTATATTTGATTTGGCACAGGATTATGGTCTGGGCAAGGCTCAAAAAATGATAGGAGAATTTGGAACAGAGGATGTAATTATATCAGCCAAATTCACTCCAACTGGCTCATACAAAGCAGGCCAGGTTAGAAAATCATTGGAGAAAGACCTACAGGATTTCAACAGAGACTATGTGGATATATACTGGCTTCACTTGCCATCGGATATAGAGGACAATCTAGGTGAGATAATCGAACTCTACAAAGAGGGAAAGGTAAAGCACATTGGAATCTCCAACTTTACACTAGAAGAATGCATACTTGCAAAGGCGATTCTAGATAAGGCGGGGATTCCTCTTTATGGTGTGCAGAATCACTATAGTCTTATCAATCGAGAATGGGAGAAAATTGGTCTGGTAGACTGGTGCAACCGCAATGGTATTTTATTTTGGGCGTGGGCTGTTCTTGAGGAGGGCATGCTGACAGATCCTAAGGTCAAGACCAAGATGTCCCTTATGAAGCTTATTTTCAACAGAAAGAAAAGAAAGCTTCACAGTCTCTATCAGCTGATGGAAAAAGTGGGTGAGGCCCACGGAATTACAATCCCTCAGGTGGCCATGGCATTTTGCGAGTCAAAGGGAATCGTGCCTGTCTGCGGTTGCCGAAAGCCATATCAAGTGGACCAGCTTCTAGATGCAGTGAGCGTGTGCCTATCCGACAGCGAGATAAAATCTCTTGAGAATGAGGCAGACAAACTCAATGTAAAAATATTAGGCGCTGACATGTTCAGATTCGCAGTGAAGAAGAGCAAGTAGAATACTGGAAGAATATACGGGGAAATATGAAAATACTTTACCACTAGTACTCCTTTGAATAAAGGATTGCAGTGGTAATTTTTTATGTATTACCACTAGGGAACGCAATAAGCGTTGTGGCTAGTGGTAAAGAGTAGGGAGAGTACCACTAGGAATTGAAATATTCGGTGTGGCTAGTGGTAAAGAGTAGGGAGAGTACCACTAGGAACTGTAATATTCGGTGTGGCTAGTGGTAAAGAGTAGGGAGAGTACCACTAGGAATTGAGATATTTAGAGATGCTAGTGGTAAAGAATAGGAAATGTACCACTAGGAATTGAGATATTTGGGAATGCTAGTGGTAAAGAGCAGAGAATGTACCACTAGAAAGTGGAATAAATAGAACCTACAGTGGTATAGTAATGCTAGAGGCGCTAGGATGAGGCGGCGAGAAAAAGAATGGGAAAATGAGGGGGTAACATGACAGAAAAAGAAAAAATGGAATGCCAGAAGCTATATGATGCTAATTATGATAAGGAGCTGGAGGATGAGCGAGTAAAGTGCAAGAGTCTTTGTCAGAAATATAATAGTCTTCCTATAGAGGAGCTGGATGAGCGACATGATTTTATAAAGACAATACTTGGAAAGACAGGAGAAAATGTGCACATCGAGCCTGACTTCTGGTGTGATTATGGATATAGAATCTCAGTGGGAGAAAACTTCTATGCTAACCATGGACTTGTGATTTTGGATGCAGGTGGAGTGACATTTGGAAATGATGTGTTTATTGCTCCATCCTGTGGGTTTCATACATCAGGACATCCTATAGATTTTGAGAGAAGAAATCAGGGACTGGAGTACGCATATCCTATAGTGGTAGGTGACAATGTATGGATAGGTGCAGGCGTGCAGGTAATGCCAGGAGTCACCATCGGAAGCAATGTAGTAATCGGAGGGGGCAGTATTGTAGTAAGTGATATTCCATCAGACAGTGTGGCTGTGGGAAATCCTTGCAGAGTAATCCGTCAGATTACAGAAGAGGACAAAAAGAAAAGCTGGGATAGGTAATATCCCAGCTTTTTTGTATAGACCTTATATTTTAATTATGGAAGATTATCAACATTAGGCTGCTCTATGGCCATAGCGGTGATGGTGGCTATGATGGTTGTGGCCATGGCCATGGGAGTTTGTTGAATCGTCAGAAGAATCGCCCGATGAGCCATCAGTTGAATCGTCAGATGAGTCATCTGTAGTATTGACTGATGTATCGTCAGATGAGTCATCTGTAGTATCGACTGATGTATCCTCAGATGAGTCATCTGTTGTATCGATTGATGTGTCCTCTGTTGTAGCCTCTGTTGCCTCAGCTGTTGCATCGTCTGTTGTAGGAGCAGATTCTGCATAATCGTCTGGATTGTAATCTGGTATGGACTTTCCATTTTGAACACTTTCTATAACATCATCGATGTAGGCTTCGATCTTTGGATCCTTTCCAATCTGAGAATAGTAGTCCTCAGAGATGAGATATCTGTCAGTGATTGTCTTTGTGCTATTATCAATTACAGTGACGCCGATATTCTGAAGCTGAATTCCCTGAGACTGAATATGGCATCCTGGGTATTTATCCTGATTGATATCGGACATAGTTGTGTGAGAATGTCCGTCAAGGATTAGGTCAATTTTGTGTACACCATCGTCTTCGCCAGTGAAAGCAAAAAGGTCTACACTTCTAGTTCCGTTTGCATAAACCTTGTCATAAATTTTATGGCCGTCTTTGTCCTTATCAAATTTGAAGCCCTTCTGATTATTAAGAATGGCATTTTCAACTCCTAAGTGAGCCAAAGTGATAATTACATCTGCGCCTGCTCCATCCAAAGTGTTGGCTGTTTCGCTGGCTTTGTTATGCAATTCCTTAGGATCCACAGAGCATCCGCAATTTTTATACCAACCGCTATTCTCTGGAGTAAGTAATCCAAAGAATCCTATTTTTACAGGTGTATCTTTTGTAATGGCATAAGCCTGAACCTTCTGGTTTTTAAGGTCATCTATATTAGCATCTACAAAAGTAAAATCAGCTGCGTTAATAATATCGTAAAGCTCATTCTTTCCACGCTGGAATTCATGATTTCCAAGGCATGCATAGTCATAACCTACTGCATTCATTATTGCTACAGCGGCAAGTCCATCTGACTTATCTGTGCTTTCTTTTGCATCGTCACTTTTACTATCGTAATTGACTATTGTTGGTTTGTCGGTACTGAAATCTCCTGAATCTACAAGAATAACTGTAGCTCCACGTTCTTCCATTTTATTTTTTAGACCAGCCACATAGGCAAAGTCTGTGATGGCGCCATGGACGTCGTTTGTTGAAATGATAACGGTCTTTCCTGATAAATTTTCTTTATTGCCGCCGTCCAGAGTATCCTCGTATGAATTTCGGTTTTGTGTTATAGAAAAACCTACAACCTCATCCCCCGCAGCATTCACTGTATTAGCTGTTGATATTAGGAGAGTAGCTGCTGTAAAAGCAGATAGCAAAAATCTCGTAGTAAATTTGTTTTTCAAAGCATTACCTCCTTATTCAAGTAAATGTTTCCCTATGGAAGGGTATGTTACATGCAACATTGGAAATACCCTACCAAAATTTCTATACATATGTCAAATATGTGTCGCGGAAATTATTAAAATATTACAACTAAATTTCGAGGACTAAAAAAATTCATCTCATATGTCATTTACCCTATAACCTTAGTAAATACACGGAGAATCAATATGTGTGGAGAAAAAATACAGGTTTTAGAATGTAACAAAAAGTTAAAGAATGGTTAAAAAGTCTGAATAATAATCATATCAAATGTGTAATATCTGAAATATTTGTTTAATGAGTACTGTTCGGGGTCAATATATTTGTTAATATTTACGCATTTAAAAAAAATACTGAACTGATAAAATAAAGAAGACTTAAACGTTTAAGAAGGAATTAAAGGACAAATATCTAAAATCGGGGGTGAATAAAAGAATAATGAAACGAAAGACATCAATCGCGTTAGGGTTGCTTTTAACAGCAACAACAGTGCTTGCACCAAGCTTGAAAGCTCATGCGGCACCCCAAATTGTTCCCTATGGTACAGTAGAGGCTGAGCTTGATTTCACCAGAGAGGTAAAGGAAGTATTTACTGAAGCTGATGGAGTGACAACAGCTGTTAGTCTCGAAAACGGAAATTATTTTTCAGTGAGAACAGTAAATTTCTCAAAAGGCGTTTCGAAGATTAGCGTTAAGTTAAAGGCTGAAGGAGCCGGAGTCCTTGTCATCCATAAAGGAGATCAAAGTGGTGATACTGTAGGAACTATCAGATACTCAGCTACAGATGGATATAAGGAATTCTCGGCAGATGTGACTAATCTGGCTGATACAGATTACTTTACTTTCGAAAATAAAGTAGGTAATTGTGCGGTAGATAGCTGGAAAGCAGTGCCAGGTGAGACACAGGAGCCTGAGACACCAGATACACCGGAAGAGCCAGATACTCCACCGGTGCAGCCACCAGTAGTAGAACAAGGTGCAATCAACCCTTATGAGAAGGTTGAGGCAGAGAATGCTACTTCAGATGAACTTACAAATGCGATGGTTGTACCATCAAAGGATAAAGTAGTAATCAATGAGAATGGTAAGGTTCTTGTACAGCACGTTAACTTCTCTCAGGGCGTTTCTAGTATCAACGTATATGCTCAGTCTTCAAAGCCAATGGTTAAGTTGAACGTATACATTGACGATGCAGAAACTCCAATAGGAACAGCAGCAGTTGGTCCAAGCATTACAAACGCAACTGCAATCAATGTTTCATCAAATATCACAGGCTCACACAATGTATACTTTGTGGCACAGGGCGGTTCGGTAACACTTGACGGATGGCAGGCAGTTGCTGCCGAAGGTGGAGTAGAGCAGCCACCAGTTGAGGAGCCACCTGTAGTAGAGCCACCAGTAGGTGATACAGTAAATCCATACGCTACAGTTGAAGCTGAAAGCGCAGCAGCAACTGATATGAGTAATGCGAGAGTTACTCCTAAGAAGGATGCTGTAAGTCTTACACAGGCTAACTCATATGTTGCAATCAAAAATGTAAACTTCGCTAATGGCGTATCAGAGTTTAGTGCAAATGTTTCTGCAAGTACAGCAGGAATGCTTGAAATCAGACTTGATTCAGCTACAGGCGATAAGGTTGCAGCATTTAGATTAGATCAGAATGGAACAATTACAACTAAGACAACTAAGGCACTTGCTACAGTTACAGGAACACATGATGTTTACTTTGTAGTTGCAGCAGGCTCAGGTATTACAATTGATTCA
>JAFYYR010000009.1 GCA_017557435.1 Pseudobutyrivibrio sp.
ATATTTGCAGCTGCCGCTAGGACGGCGGCAGCAGTGGTCACGCTGAGACACGATGTCGAATGTGCCACGGTGCAAATATATACAAAACCTGCTTTTTAATTTTTCTTAGTGAATGTATCATGAGCCCCAAACACCCTCTTAAGAATCATTTTGTAAAACTGCCATTGAACCCCAACAAGTGTCCGCACAGCTTAGCTACATTTTTGAAAACAATGTATTCTTAAAAAGACGCATGCTAGATGTTCACTCTTTGCATATTGAAAAACTATAATATTCGCAAAATTGTTACCGCTGCAGGGTGGTGGCGGGCGGGGCCAGGGGCAGGGCGCGGCCAAAAATAATAAAGGGCAGCAAAAAGCCCCACATAAAAAGTGGGGCTGAATTTACTTAGATAGGATGTTGATGGTGCGCTGGACGGTGGCGAAGGCCTCGTAGTCGTAGCGTTCCACGGCCTCGATGACGATGATGTCCGCGGCCTTTATGTCGGCCTTGACGCTGGTCATGTAGTCACGGTGGGCGAAGGTGCAGTTGGTGAAGTCCTTGGCGATGTATGGCATCATGTTCACTCGGAAGCTGTCGCCTATGAGGCACAGCTTTCTCTGGTTGGCACCGTCGCTTGTGGTACGGCAGACCATTGCGTTAGGGTCTAGTCCATTGACGGTTATCTCAGGGCGGTAGTCCATGATGTATTCGGTGTCATCGTGGGTGATGCTGTCGTCGGTCATGCCCATTAAGGTGTAAAGCTCATATTTTTCTGCGTCGCCGGTGCCTACTATCCACTGGGTTGGGTCCGTCTGCTCTACTCCCATGGCGGCATAGAGTGCATTGGTGCCATAGAGGGCTCCAAAGTGATTCCAGTGGCTGTCGTACTTGTAGTAGGTCTGGTAGGCTGAGGCTGCCCCTAGGCATTCTGTCAGCGGATAGATAAATGGTGTTGAGCAGTTTTCTGATAGATAGGCATGGAGTCTCTGCTCTCGTTTGTACGTATTTACGATTTCCACTGTAGGCATGTATTTGCTGAATACCTGGGATTTGTTAGGTGCTATGAAAATATATAGCTGCTTGCCCTTGGCGTTACATATATTTTGTAGTTCATTGAGCTTGTTGGCGTAGCTTACCATGGCTTCATCAGAAAGTATGTTGGAGCCCTGATAGCATTCTATTTCGTTTTCCCCGTATAAAAATAGCCAGCCCTCTCGGCCTATGATTACATCCTGATAGACAGCCAGTGGATAAAAGTTAGGGTCCTCCTGTGCAGGCTCTTCCACCTCAGGAATGAATTCTGTCACAGGAGCACTTTCATCTACAGGGGCTTCCTCAGGTACGGTAGCTACCACAGGAGCCGGCTCCTCCACTGGTGTGTACAGAGCTTGTCCTATCCTGGTGGCTGCTATCTGGTATTTCTCATCTGCAGCATCGTTTAGCTGCTTGTACCATGAAATCATTGAGTATCTAAATGGTATACGGTCATCGATGTAGCCAGAGAGACTTTCTCCTGTGTCCATCAGCTCCTCTACATTGACCTGCTGAAGCTGGCGATTTTCAGTTGCCACAATTGATAGCTTTTCAAATAAAGAAGGCGCAAAAAGTCTTAGGAGTCCTCCTCCTACCCATGGAAAGACCAGGATTCCTAGAAAAACAAATATAAAAATTTTGTTTTTGATAGTTGTAAAATTCATTTTGCCTCTTCCTAAAACTGATAATAAATAAATGGATTATAGGTTCCGTTGACCATAAATAATAAGCTCAAAACTAAAATAGCTAGGCATACTAGTGCATTTCCCTTTACAGCCTTTACGCTCATATGGGCTTGGACAAATCCAGCACATAGCAACGCAAATAGGATTGCTATTACACTGATGCCTGATAGATAGTTAAATAGATTAAGTACCTTTATTCCACCTGCAAACATTCTAGAAATAAAGATGCCTGCATCCATTATGGTGTCTGCTCTAAATACAACCCATAGGATTGTTACGATTATAAAAATAAGTATCCTGTTTAAAAATTTAATAGGATTTTTCTCAAGAATTTTTCCAAACCATAGACGCTCAAAGATCAAAAGCAGTCCATATACAAGGCCCCATACCAGGAAGGTAAAGTTCGCTCCATGCCAGATTCCAGTCAAAAGAAATACAAGGAAAATATTTCCGCAGGTTTTTCTCATGCTGCATCGGCTGCCTCCTAGTGGGATATACACATAGTCTCTAAACCAGCTGGAAAGAGAAATGTGCCAGCGTCTCCAGAATTCTCTGATGGACTCAGAGCGATATGGATGGTTAAAGTTTTCCTTGAAATCAAATCCAAACATCTTGCCAAGTCCAATGGCCATGTCTGAGTATCCACTGAAATCATAGTAAATCTGGAATGTATAGCATATAGCTGCAAGCCATGCGGTAGTAGCATCTAAACTTGTTATGTCCATTTCCCAAACTCTATCTACTATCACAGCAAGTGTATTTGCAATAAGCACCTTTTTACCTAATCCAAAGCAGAATCTCTTGATTCCCTCGGCAAAGCCTGAGGAGCTCACCACTCTGTCTGTAATCTGTCCGGACACATCCTTGTAGTGGATAATAGGTCCTGCTATAAGCTGTGGAAAGCAGACAATGTATAGGGCAAAAAAGAATAGATTACTCTGAATTTCTGCATTATCTCTGTAGATATCAATTACATAGGACAGTGCCTGAAAAGTAAAAAATGAGATACCTACAGGAAGAACTATTTCTCCTATTCCAAGAGCTCCAGTGCCTACACCAGAGAAGATTCCACTGACCTTTTCTCCTAGAGAGAGTCTGTCCCCGAAGAAAATGTTTTCAATTATAGCGATGAAAAGGCTGAAATATTTAAAGAAAAAAAGTGCTCCCAAATCACATAGGATTGCCCAAATTAGGCCAATCCTACGGACAACAATCCCATGTCGGGAAGCAGAGCACAAAAAACCTGCGGTCCAGTTTATCAAAATAACTGCAGCAATAAGCAGCAGATATTTCACTCCACCGAAGGCGTAGAACAATAGGCTAAAGCCTAGAAGTATATAGTTAGATACGATTATTTTGCGCTGAGCTCCACAGAATGTAATCTTTGGTATACCGTAGTAGAAAAGAAGACATACTGGGAGAAAAATAGTGCAAAATATCAATGAACTAAAAACCAAACCATTCTCCCTTTAGTTTCTGATAATGAGTTTGTTTATTAGGTGTAACTTTTTAATTCCATCAACAACAAGGCCGCAAATTTGCGCGCCTACAATTGTAATCACTGTGCAAAGAACCACCTTTCCTGTAAGACTGATTTCAGAAAATACCTCCTGCACAAATCTGATTGCGTAGAATTGATTTAAGTAAATTAACAAACTGATTCTGCCAAACTTTGCAAATATCGGCTTGTCAAAAACCTTGTGACATGGATTGATATCAGAAAATGTAAGTATAAGTCCTAACCACATCACAAAAATAACTGGGAAACTATATTTAGCATCCACTTCAGTACATGCGTATCTAAATACAATTAGATAGCATATTACCTCAAGTATTCCCAAAACAAATTTACCTAGCTTTGTAAAATTATATTTATTGAACTGTCTGGTGAGACTGTATGTACAGCAACCGAGAGCCATCTCAGAAAGACCTCTCAAGAAGCACTTGTAGAACATACCTGTCCATCCATCTATACCTGCTATGCCATCATACTCATGAGCCATGTAGCCAAGTACAAATAGTGCCAGAAGCGGACATATTATCTTTACGAAAACATCATAGTGTTTTCTAAGGAATGGGTAGAATATGAATGTAACCATGAGCCATACATCTATATACCATGTAAGCTTGTTCACCCATGTACTGTCGAAACCAAATACCTGTAAAAAGAAAATAGATGCCCAGGAATCCACCAAGTAATACCATCTGTCTACCATGGTCTTTTCCAAAAAATACGCATTTACGATAATAGTAAGCATTGTTGCAAATAGATGATATGGAAAAATATTCCAAAACTTCTTCTTCATCATAAGGGCTGTCTCAGAGCCAATAAGCTCAGGCTCCCCCTTTGAATTCTTGGCATATGCTGAAGATGCAAGTAAATATCCAGAAACTATAAAGAAGAACTCAACTCCAATATATCCTCTGGAAAAGAAATTGAAATCCGTATTTCCTATCGGAATAATACTATCATCTACAAATCGCTTGCTAATATGAAAGAAAAGAATCCCCAAAGCAAAAATAAAACGTAATAACTCCACCCGTCCATTTTTCTTTGTATTATTCATTATTCTTATAAAACTCCATCATGCAATTCATCATCGTCCATGTCCTCGGCGCCGCCCATGAACTCTCTACCTACAACACGCTTCGCCTCTCTCTGCTGTTCTACTAGAGTAGAAAGCTTTTCCTTAACATTGGCTGAATCCTTTACATTTCTGATCTCAAATTTGCCAAGGCTCTTATCAGATGATGTAACGATAATTGAACCCACACCAAAAATTCTCTGTCCAAGACTTCTCTTAAGCTGTAAATCGAGAATTCTATATAATCTCACTTCATTCTGCTCCAGATTTAAAAGTCCTGTCTCTACAAAAAGTCTGTCCTCGCTTAAGCTGTACTTTGTAAAGCTAAGTGGAAGACCAAAATATCTCTTTCTATCCTGCCATAATATATTTGCCATAACATCCTCCTTCTTATATATAACCATTATAACCATTTTACCCCACAAAGTAAAAAGAAGAGGCCCTAAGGCCTCTTAAATTATTCAGCTATTGAACTAACTGATATTTTTCTAAAAAGAATCCAATGGACTATTAATGCTACAAATATTACCCCAAGCATAGAAGACCAATATGCGCCTTGGCTTTGGTTAGAAAAAACCATTCCTTCTGCTATTTTAACAAGGGCATTTCTCACTGGAGGCACAAATTGTATAAGCTTTGGTAATCCTAGAAATACAACAATTATTCCTATATAGCAAACCCAATAACCTGTTTTGCCAAATTTTATAACCAGATTTCCACAGATAGCCTCAAGCCAAGAGAAAAATGCAAATGCAAGCACTGCCAATTTAAATACCAAAAGGTACTTTCCTCCTGGCAATAAAATAGCACAAATTACTGCCAATCCTGCTATCTCTAAAAAATCCATTATTTTTTCAAGGATAAGTGTATCCCTTCTTGTCATCCCAAATAATACCGCCCTTTGAGTCTCCATTGAGTAGTACACAATCTTAAAAAATAGGCTTATAGAAAAGTAAACAGATGCACCTCCAATTACGGCTGCATTTCTTAAGCCATCAATATCTTTTCCGTCCATTGCAAAGAAAGCAAATATAATTCCAAATACCATAGCAATGAGAAAAATTCCATAACTAAGTAGAATGCTATCTTTTCTCACTTGAAACATTGCCTTAAATTTATGTCCCATATATTTCCTCCAATCTATTATTGAACCATCGCCTTGCTACATAGTCTGTGCACAAAAATCTGTAACACAGAATATATACCTACAGCAACAAGTATAAATAACACCATGGAAGCACCACCACTTGGTAGTAAATCTGATATATTTTTTCCTAATCCAGAAAAGATGCTGGCTGCTGCAGCTGAAAATCCTGCTACTAAAGCAATAATAACAACTGCTACTCTACCATTCTTTCTAATCTTATGGCCAATAATCCGTGCCATCCCTGTAAATGGCAACGAACCAACCATTATATAAACTGATGCAGGAATCATCTCTGGTGTTCCATAAATCACATAGATTACACTGACAAGAATAACCCCCATTAAAAGAAATAGGATTTCTTTAATTATAGAGCCCCAGAAAATATCTTTTCTCCTGCCTCCCATGGCAAGCACATTGGCATCATACCAATTTGGGCTGTACATAGCGTACATTGGGTTTAACATAGCTATAAACATGACCAAAATCGCCACAGCCATTCTAAATGCTGTTCCAAAAGCGTCCGCCTCACCTGAATGTATAAAAAGAAATTCAACAAAAATCAACGCTCCTATACCCACAGCATATCCAAAGTACTGGAGACTACTTTTTAAATAATATGTTAAAGATCTAGCTGCTAAACTCATTATGCCTCCTTTCTGCCATCTACACACATGGCATAGAAAAGATTCTGAAGTGATATAGGCTCAACCTGAACAGAATCAGAGAAATTATCAACTGGTGAATCAGCAAGAACTGTAACAGCCTTGTTTCGGCCTACTGATTCTGGATGATATACCTTTAATCCACTGACTGCTTCATCAACCTGGACATCCTCTCCGCTGACTCTATATGCTCTTGCTAAAAGATCATCTGTATTTTCTTCAATAACAATCTGTCCATCATCTATCATGATTACCTTTTCAAATAGAGAAGCTGCCTCCTCAATGATATGGGTACTGATGATAAATGTACGTCCTGTGCTAGCGTATTCCTCAATAACAAGCTTGTAAAACTGCTCTCTTGCAATTACATCAAGTCCTGCTACTGGCTCATCTAAGATTGTAATCTCAGCCTTGCTGGCAAGGGCAAGAATAATTGTTACTGCTGAAAGCATTCCCTTTGAAAGCTTATGTACTCTCTTCTTAACATCGAGATTGAACATCTTAATAAGCTCATCTGCATATTCCTGATCCCAATTCTTATAAAATGTCTTACCAAGCTTTAAATAATCCTTAACCTTAAGTGTATTAGGTCCAAACATGGTAACAGGTGAAATCTCTCTTGAATAGCAAATTCTAGAAAGAGATGCCTCATTCTCCCATACTGGCTGACCATCAAGTGTAATCTCACCCTCTGTAGCAGGATTCTGAGCTGTAAGAATAGATAAAAGTGTAGTCTTACCTGCTCCATTTCTACCTATCAAACCATAAATCTTTCCTGTCTCGATATCAATGTTAACGTTCTTAAGAACTGTGTCCTTACCATATTTTTTTACAATATTTTTTCCCGATAATGTTGCCATACTTCCTCCTTTTATTTACATATCTAAGTTACTATCAATCATTTTTTTTAGCTCTTCCTTGCTGATGCCAATTAATTTGGCTTCGCTGATAATCGCCTTTACATAATTGTCATAGAAACCTTTTTTCCTAGTCTCTTGAATGCTTTTCTTAGCCCCTTCTCTCACAAACATACCTATACCTCGCTTCTTGTACAATATGTCCTTGTCTACCAGAAGATTGATTCCCTTTGCCGCAGTAGCTGGATTAATCTTATAGAACTTGGAAAGTTCTGTTGTACTAGGCACCTGCTCCTCTTCTCTTAAAATGTCCCTTAGTATTTCATCCTCTATCATTTCACTAATTTGGATATAAATGGATTTATCTTCCCCAAGATTCCCTTGCACCTAATCACCTCCTGAGTAAGTTGGTTAATTACTTGTGTAATTAACCATAGCACTATATCACCTTTTTGTCAAACAATTTAAATAAATTTCATAAAAAAAGACTCCTGCGAGATGCAGGAGTCTTTCAATAAACTGTATTCTGTATTATTTAAATATAGGCTTTAAAGCATCAGCAAGCTTCTCTTTCATTGCCTGTGCCTCATCAAGGTCCTTACCCTTTGTAGTAAAGTATGTCTTGATCTTAGGCTCTGTACCTGAAGGACGAACTACAACTGTACATCCATTTTCCAAACTATAGATAAGTACATTAGCTGAAGGAAGTCCTGTCTCAGCTGTATTCTTGTAATCTGTTACCTTTGAAATCTTGATTCCGGCAAAATCAACTGGTGGCTTCTCACGAAGTGAGCTCATGATACCAGCCATTGTGTCCATGCCTGAAAGTCCAGGGAACTCAAATGAGTCTACCTTGTTGAGGTAACGGCCGTACTCTGCATAAATCTCCTCAAGGCGCTGCTTAAGTGAGCTGCCAATGCTGCGATAGTAAGCTGCCATCTCGCAGATAAGCATAGAGCCAATAACTGCATCCTTATCACGTACATAAGGACCAGCCAAGTATCCGTATGATTCCTCGAATCCAAAGATAAATCTATCTACCTGACCATCTGCTTCAAGACCTGCAATCTGGTCACCAATCCACTTAAATCCAGTAAGAACTGAACGAAGCTCTACACCGTAGTGCTCTGCCACAGCATCAGCAAGTGGTGTGGAAACAATTGACTTAACTGCAACTGGGTTCTTAGGCATTGTGCCCTTTTCAATACGACCTGCTGCAATGTAATCAAGAAGAAGTACACCTACTTCATTACCAGAAACAAGCTCGTAAGAACCATCTGGACATTTCATTGCGATACCAACTCTATCTGCATCTGGGTCAGTTGCAAGCATAAGATCTGCCCCTTCCTTCTCTGCAAGCTCAAGGCCAAGCTTAAGTGCATCAAAAATCTCAGGGTTAGGATAACTACATGTAGTGAAGTAGCCGTTAGGATACTCCTGTTCTGGAACTATTGTAATATCGGTGATACCGATGTCGTTAAGTACGCGTGTAACTGGAACTAAGCCTGAGCCGTTAAGTGGGCTGTATACAAGCTTAAGTCCTGCTGTCTTGCAAAGGCCTGGACGAACCTGGCGCTCCTCGATAGCTGCATAGAATGCGTCCTTGCAATCATTGCCTACGAACTTGATAAGTCCCTTCTCAACACCCTCTGCAAATGAAATGACTTTTGCACCTGTAAGTACATCTGTCTTTTGAATCTCAGCGTATACAATAGCTGCTGCATCATCAGTCATCTGACATCCATCTGGACCGTATGCCTTGTAACCATTGTATTTAGCAGGGTTGTGTGATGCTGTAACCATGATACCTGCATTACACTTGTAATATCTGGTAGCGAATGAAAGTGCTGGAACTGGCATAAGTGCATCGTAAATACGTACATTAATGCCATTGGCTGCAAGTACTCCTGCTGCCTCCTTAGCAAATACATCACTCTTAAGACGGCTATCGTAACTGATAGCAACTGTCTGATTGCCACCCTGAGTCTTAACCCAGTTAGCAAGTCCCTGTGTAGCCTGACGAACTACGTAAATATTCATTCTATTTGTACCTGCTCCAAGTACACCACGAAGTCCAGCTGTACCAAATGCAAGTGCAACAGCGAATCTATCTTTTATCTCTTCTTCATTCCCGCCAATCTTAGAAAGCTCTGGCTTAAGATCACAGTCTTCTAAGTCTGCTGCAAGCCAACGCTCATATTCCTTCATATACATATTTTCATCTCCTTGTATATTTACTTAAAACCTCTTTAATTTTAAGTTTTTAAGTTAGGCATGTCAAATCAATAATGGCCACCTGATATAGGTGGCCAAGAATTTATTTAAGCTTTTTAATTACGTCAAGTACGATTGCAATAGACTGTTCTGCGGCCTTACCTGCAAATGTATTGTAATCCATGGCACTGCCGTCTGCATCAGAGATGGAACGAATCAGTGTAAATGGAATGTTGTTAATGTAGCAAACATGGGCAATAGCACCGCCCTCCATATCTGCTGCAATAGCATTGAATTTAAGATGGATGTTCTGGCGCTGTCTGTCTGTATCTACAAATAAATCTCCAGATGCAATAACGCCTGTCTCAAAAGGAATCTCTCTAGCCTTAAGCACATCTACAACCACGCTTCTAAGTTCTGCATCAGCATCAAAATTAATAACATTGATTCCTGATACAAGACCAGCTGGATCTCCAATAGCTGTAGTGTTCATGTCGTGCTGAACTGCTGATTCTGCAACTGCCACATTAAGTACCTTAAGATCCTTAACAAGTGAACCTGCAACTCCAATATTGATAATCTTTTCAACTCCAAAATGGAGAATCATAATCTCACTACATACTGCAGCAAATACCTTACCAATGCCACTAACTGCAGCAACTACTTCGATACCATCGATTTTGCCAGATATAAACTCTATGCCGCTGATAACCTCTACCTTAGCTCCCTTAATGGATGGCTTAAGATTCTCGATCTCAATCTGCATAGCGCCAATAATTCCTATTTTCATATAAGCTCTCCTTTACAGTGATTATTTTGTCTCGTCAATTATTTTGTTGGATATGTAAATTCCATATTAGTCCATGAATTAAGAACTTCTAAGTACTTAGCACACTCAGTCTTAGCAAGATTAATATCTAAGTTCTCATAGTGACCACACTCGATGGCTGATTTTCCAAAAACATCACCCTCGTGATCAACTGTCTGCTTAAACACCTTCTTAACTACCTCAAATGTCTTAACAGAATCAACACCCTTAACAACAAGGTAAAAACCGGTCTGACATCCCATTGGTCCAAAGTAGATTACATGATCTGCAATCTCAGAATTGCGGATATATGTGGCAATCATATGCTCAACAGAATGCATTGTTCCATTATCCATGTAGTCACCAGCATTAGGCTTTCTAGTACGAAGATCATAAGTGATGATATCTCCATCATCTACTCGTGAAATGTAAAATCCTGGTGTAAGTACATTGTGGTCGATTGTAAAGCTCTTTATTTTTTCCATTTTAAGTCCTCTTTCTAATGCCTATATCAATAGGCTATATTTCTTGTTTATAAACTACAGACTTTGCTATCTTATCTGCCGCCTCAGCTCCTTGGAATGTCTTAATAATCTCAAGGGCAAATGGTATGGCTGTGCCAAGTCCTCGGCTTGTGATGATATGACCATCGTGGCAAACTGCATCAGTTGATACATTAGCGCCTAGCAAATCACCCTCCATACCTGGATAGCATGTAGCCTTTTTGCCCTGAAGCAATCCAGCCTTGCCAAATACTGTAGGAGCTGCGCAAATTGCAGCAAGTCCCTTCTTAGATGTATTAAATCCATGTACCTGATCCATAAGAGGCTCGCAGAGCTCAAGATTGAGAGTACCTGGCATACCTCCTGGAAGTACAAGCATATCTGCACTATCAAAATTAACCTGCTCAATAAGCTTGTCGCAAACTGTCATAATGCCATGACTTCCTGGAACCCGCTTATTGCCAGTGATAGATACCATATCTATTTCAATTCCTGCACGTCTAAGTAAATCGACAACTGTAAGGGCTTCGATTTCCTCGTGGCCCTCTGCCATAAAAATCAATACTTTACTCATAGCTACCTCCCGTCTACAAAAATATCATAGGTCTATTATATATAGTATTTATGCATTAAACAAACACTTTTACCATTCTTATACTTATTTCTTTCTCAATAACTATTTTCTGGTAATAATCAAATAAATAACCAAACCAATCAATACTGCAAGCCAAAGTACAATTGCCATAGTTGCAATCCTTTTAAACCTAGTATTGGTATATAGATATCCACCAAATGGAAGGGATAGAATAAAGCTATCCACATCTACATATTTGGATACTCCATCCACTAGCTCGTCTATTACAGGGAATTTCACTCCCAGCTTTTCCTCCTCGCCTACGTAGTCAAATAGGCTCACAAGCTCATTAGGATTTTTTCTGACCTCTGACATAGCCTTTTTACATAATTCCCGGGAGGCGTTTATGCGCTTTTCTTCCTCATCAAGCGAATCAAGCTGGCTACTTATAGCCTCAGAAATGCTGATATCCTCATTCAAAACATCTGTAATGGTCTCTATTGTTACACCCATTTTTCTGAGAACTATTATCTGCTTAAGTTCATTAATATCCTCATCACTGTAATTTCTGTATTTGCTTTCCTTATCTCTATCAGGTCCTATCAGTCCCTTCTTCTCGTAAAATCTAATATTGCTGACAGATATTCCCAAAGCCTCAGATACTTCTCCTATTTTCATTTAGGTAACTCCTTGCATTTGTAATGATTTCACTTGGATACTGTAAATATTCTAACAGTGCAATAGCATTTTTACTACTGCTTACCCCTTCATGAATCCTGTAATCAAAGACAATCTCATTCTCAAGAATCTGACTGTCAAAATGGAAGTTTATATACCCCTTTTGAGATGTAAGCTCCATATCGTGGGTGGCTATAATCACATACACATCCCTTTCTGATAAATATGTGAGAATGGCCTTTGATGCTGCAATCCTCTCCTTGGTATTCGTTCCCTTTAAAATCTCATCTATTACTATAAAAAGCTTGTCATTTGACTGCTGCACTTCCTCTAGGATGCGCTTTATATAGTTGGCCTCCCTATAGTAATAACTCTCATGACTTATCACATCATCTCTAAGTGCCATACAGGTCATAACCTTCATTTTAGGCAGGACAAATCTATTTGCTGTAACTGTATTTATAGATTGAGCAAGAATTGAGCCTATGGCCACGGCCTTTATAAAAGTAGATTTCCCTGCTGCATTAGGACCTGTGATTATAATTTTTTCATCTATAGTAAGCTCATTTTCAACTGGCTTATCTATAAGAGGATGCACGAGCCCCTCCATTTTAAAACTGCTATCAGAAAATCCCGGTATACACCATCTATCTACTCGGCTTCTATATTCTGCTATATTCATGGCGCAATCTATCCTTCCAATCATTTGCAAAATCAGAAGTACATCCTGCTCCTTTTTATATATGCCCTTCATCACAAGATTATAGATAGCTATGTCATATAGTAAGACACCATAAATATATTCCACCATCATCACTACCACCTCTCCAGTGAAGCTGGCTCTTTTTCTAGAAATCACCCCCGCCATGATTCTACTAAGATTTTTAATATTCTGATACGCTCTTTTCTCTGGCTCCGAAATATATCTGCTAAGAGTCTGATTTTTAATCAAAGTTCCTGCATTATCATATATTTCCTTAAAAGACATCATAGTATTGATAAATATCTCGTACTTTCTCTTTACAAATAAATATATTGTGAGATTAATAAGGCCGTTAATCACAAGAGCTGCTATAAAAAACGGATTCTGGGTTACCATAGCGATAATTCCAAAAACAATCAGCGTCACCTGAAGCAGGTGGATAACCCATCCTTTATCTAAAAGTAGCATGTCGCTGTCCTTAAGTAGTTCGTATAAATAATAGCTTTCTGTGACTTTTCCTATCTTCCTAAGCCTATCCTTTACAGATCTTTTCAGCTTGCTCTCTTTTTCAAATTCTTCTATTAAATCTTCTGAGATTTTATCCTCCGGACAATGGAGCAGGTGATACAGATACTGCTCTCCTAAGAAACTCTGCCCATGATTAATCTCAAGAAACACCTGATCCATTTCTAAATCATTCCATGTAATATCATCAACCTTTCCGGGGCTCATGTTCTCATGCATTCTTCTAACCAAATTCATCCTATCCTTTGCATCATAATAGAATTCTTTCATATCTGTACCTCCTGTTTTAACAGGGATTTTAAAGTATGAACCAGGTTTAGAGTCAATGATTTATATAATTTTTTTCATAAAAAAAGGCCATGGACGTACCATAGCCTAATAATCTATAAACAATTCTTTGAATACTTAGCCAACCAACAATTCTTTTAAACTGTTTTCATCAATACCCTTATTGCATGCAATAACATTATCATCAACTACAATAGCAGGCTTGCTAATTATTCCATATTCACTTGCAAATTCAATGCTGTCCGTATATGAAAGCTTTACTGCAACATTTAATTCCTGAACCTTTTCCTTTAATTGCTCATATAAATTGTAACCGCTTTTGCAACAGCTGCTTCCTACCACAACAACATTCTTTAGTTCACAGCCTTCTACCATATTTACAAATTCCGTTTCGATATCACAACATTCTTTTTGCTTGCTCAATAAATCGAATAAATTCATTTTTCTGTCCTCAAATTAGTAATATATTTTGTATTATGTTAAACATGTATCCAACAATCATAATTCCCACCAAGCATATTGCCAGGAAGGCAAAAAACAGCTTTCCTTTTACTATTTTTTTCAGCATTATAAGTGATGGCAAAGAAAGTGTAGTGATAGACATCATAAATGCCAAAATCACACCAAGGTATGCTCCTTTTTTCAATAAGGCCTCTGCAATTGCAATGGTCTGAAATATGTCCGCATATACAGGTGCACCTAATATAGTTGCTATGAATACAGCAAAAGGATTTCCCTTACCAAGAATTCTCACCACCAATTCCTTAGGAATCCAATTATGAATAAATGCACCTACGCCCACTCCAATGATTATAAAGATCCATATATTCTTAATTGTATTTAAAGCCTCTCTCAGCCCAATTTTTATTCTATCTTTTTGTGTCTGGTTTAAAAGCTGTACCTGAGTAGACTTTACTTTATTTCTAACAAATTCTTCTACTTCATTCTCCATATGAAGAGCTCCAATAATCCAGCCTCCTACGATTGCAATTATCAGCCCTGTAACAATATAGACAATGGCAACCTTCCATCCAAAGATGCTTGCTAATAATACGCATGACGCTATATCAACCATTGGGGAAGATATTAAAAAGGAGAATGTAACTCCCACAGGTAGTCCTGCATTAGTAAACCCTATAAATATAGGAATAGATGAACAAGAACAAAAGGATGTAACAGTTCCAAATAATGCAGCTACAATATTAGCCCATAAACCATTAAGTTTATCCAAAACAGCTCTCGTTTTTTCAGGAGGAATATACGTATCAATATAACCGAAGATTGAAATCAAACTAAAAAGCAAAATCATAATTTTAATTGTGTCGTAAACAAAAAAATGTATGCTCCCTCCAAGCTTGCCTTCAATATCGATACCAATCATTGTAAGAAGTCTCCCGGTGCATGTAGCCAACCACTCCATTCCCAACAATTCATCCTGTACAAATTTTAGTATTTTTCCCATTATGTCTCTCTACTTTAAACTATCATTTGACTTCTTTTTTCCATCAATGTTGTATCTTGCCAAATTCCAAATTTATCTTTTGCTATTTTTTCTCTGGTTCCAATAACTCTAAAGCCACATTTTTCATGTAATTTAATGCTGCTCTCATTTATAGAGAAAATTGCAGAATACAGACTCCAATATCCATTCTTTTCGCTTTCAGAACATAAATGTGATAAAAGAGTTGTTCCTATTCCTTTATTCTGCCAAGCTTCATCTACATAAACACTGACTTCCACAGCTCCCTTGTAAACGCATCTGCCTGATATAGGTGCAATAGTAATCCAACCACATACAATGCCATCTTCCTCATAAACATATCTGCATTCTTTGCAATGTGCTGAATCCCATTCTTCAAATGAAGGACTCTGAGTATTAAATGTGGAAATCCCTCTTTCTAATGCCTGCTGGTATATTTCCTTAACTCTGTTCCAATCTTCATGTCTCATCTCTCTAATCATAGCAATATACCTCTTTTCTTTTTGTGACGTCTGTTACTTTGAAGCTTCTAAAGCTGAATTTATCAACTCCAATGATTCTAATACTTGTTTTTGCTTGTCTTTCGGTATCTTACTGCAGATATCTGCAAACTTATCATCCATGGATTTTTCTATTTTTTCAAAACGCTCAATACCCATGTCGGTAAGACTCAATTCCACAAATCTCCTGTCAATCTCCGAAGGTTTACGAACCACATAACCTTTTTTTACTAAATCATCGACAGTTCGACTAACCACACTCTTATCCGAATGAAGTCTGTCTGCAAGATCTTTCACAGATATGCCTGGAGCTCTTCCAATTTCGACCAACGCAAAGCACTGCTGCTTATTTACGCTACAGCAACAACAATCCTCTGCATCCACACTGTCTAGAAGGAATTCCAGTTGTCTCACTTGTTCTCTAAAATTTTTTGAATAACTCATATCCTTCCTCCTTTAAAATGTTGAACTTATTCTACACTTAATCGTTGCGTTTTGCAACTATTTATTTTTGCATCTATTGTATATCGCAACAAATTCAAATCATTAAAAAAGGCCATGGACTTGCCATGGCCTAAAATACATATTCAATTATGCGAATGCATCTATTCTACTGCCTACCATTCCGTAGGAATTACCTACACCTGAATTATTGTAGCTGGTCTTGATGGAAGAAAACTTAGCTGCTATGTCATTGAACTGGCTAGCTGTGCGCTTCTTCTCCTCAAGCATAGCAGTAGGATCAATCAGTCTGCTCTCCTCAGTCTCCTCTACCTTAGCATTAGGGTACTGAACTGGAGCTGTACCTGTAACTGCTGCACCGCCTTTAACTGATTCAGTATTATATACATCAGAAAATCCTGCTGTATTTTCAACTGCATAGTTCATAGGCTGAACGCTTGCTACTGGGCTATATGTAGTTAATCCACTAATAGGTGCTATAGCCATATCCTACCTCCACTAGATGTGTAGATATATAATATCATATTCCACCAGGATATGGACTAAAAACACAAATTTTTCAGTGATACTCAAAGATAGGTTTTTCGACCTTTTTCACCCTACCTTTTCATACTAAACATGATGCATCATTTTCATATGTGGTGTAGTTTCATGCTGCTTTTGTGTTGCTCTGATAAATAATCCAAGGAATACTGCTGCTGCAATTATTCCTACTGGATATGCCACTGTTATTGCCAGATTCAAACACTCTGGTGCACAGAAGAAATATGTGACAGAAACAGCTGACATAAATGTGGCTGGAACTGCTGTAAGCCAGTAATTCTTGGCATTCTTATATAGATACATAGATGCAGTCCAAAGAGCTATCATTGCAAGTGTCTGATTTGACCAGCTAAAATATCTCCAGATTACTCCGTAATTTAACTGGCTGATAAGTGCTCCTGATGCAAGAAGTGGAACACAAATATAAAGACGACTGCGATATGGCTTCTGGTCAATTTTGAACCAGTCAGCAATTACTAGTCTAGCAGAACGGAATGCTGTATCACCTGATGTGATAGGACATGCAATAACACCAAGCATTGCAAGAACTATTCCAAATCCACCCATTGTCTTTGTACAAATATCGTATACGCAAGTTGCCTGTCCATTTGCAAGCATCTCTGTAAGTCCTGTAGTAAGTCCGCCTGTAGTTGCATAAATTGCGCTACCTGCTGCTGCCCAAATGAGGGCTATGATTCCTTCACTAACCATGGCACCGTAAAATACCATGTGGCTTTCCTTTTCTGACTGACAGCAACGAGCCATAAGTGGCGACTGGGTTGCATGGAATCCTGAAATAGCACCGCAGGCAACTGAAACAAACATCATTGGCCAAATTGGTGTATTTGCTGGATGCAAGTTAGAAAGTTGAATCTCTGGAATTGTATAGCCATGTGTAAATATACCTACAGCAACGCCGATAGCCATCACTATAAGGCAAATACCAAATACTGGATAAAACTTTCCGATGATTTTATCGATTGGAATAAATGTGGCAATGAAATAGTAAATTAAAATGATTGCCAACCAGAAGTATGTGTTAGTAAGAAGGCCTGAGCCACCCTGATTTCCAATCAAAAGAGATATAAGACCTGCAGGACCTACTGCAAACACAGTACCAACCATTATAAGAAGTACTACGCTAAATATACGCATTACTGTCTTCATAATGTTACCAAGATACATTCCTGTCAGCTCTGATACGCTGGCACCATCATGACGCATGCTCATGAACCCCACTGAAAAATCATGAACACCGCCGGCTAAAATGGTTCCAAGTGTAATCCAAAGGAATACTGATGTACCCCACTGAGCTCCTGCTAAGGCTCCGTAAATTGGACCAAGTCCTGCAATGTTAAGAAGTTGAATTAAAAACAGTTTCCATTTCGGCATGACTACAAAGTCAACACCATCATTAATCCGCACTGCTGGTGTTTGTCTATCATCTGGTCCGTAGATTCTCTCTACCACCTTTCCATAGACAAAGTACCCACCGATAAGTACCGTCAAGCAAATAATAAAACTAATCATATACATTTACCCCCAATACATTTATTTGCCCTCTCCTAGGACATCTCTTAATTTGGAGTATAGTATCTGAATATAGTAGTAACAATAAGTCCGGACTGAAATGCTAAAATTGGGGACTGTTTTACATGCTATAATAGTCCCTTATTTCATGGATTACCTTTCGGCTAATTGGAATAATTGTGTGGTTTTCATCCTTCATGCAAAGGGCGTATCCATTGTTGGCATCTGGCTGCAGAGATTCTCCCTTAGTGAGATTGGCAATGTAGCTTCTATGAATCCGCA
Source organism: Pseudobutyrivibrio sp. (assembly GCA_017557435.1). Lineage (GTDB taxonomy): Bacteria > Bacillota > Clostridia > Lachnospirales > Lachnospiraceae > Pseudobutyrivibrio. The sequence goes on from JAFYYR010000009.1 coordinate 18,042, forward strand.
CAAATGTATTATCCCCTGAATCTAATTTCTTTTCCCACTCAACCAGTGGTTCATTGCTATAAAATGCCTGATCCTTGCAATAGACTTTTGCCCCCTTGTGAATAGCTTCTATATAGTAAATATTGTCAGCCTCCACCAACTCTGTGTGGTCACCTGCCTGTAGTCCAAATGGCCCCACCTTTGGCTTTGACTTAGACTTTTCTATCAGGTCGTTATTGAGAGTCTCAAGTCTCTCATTATCTGCCTCAAGCATCTGCATCATATACACGTCTTTAAAAATAGAAAAGAACAGAAGCATCCCAATGGAATTAATAATAACCATTGGTACTGTTAGAGTCTTCACAATATCCACAGCCATAGCAAAAGGCTTCACAAATATCAACAAATTCACCATATGAACCGCCTCAGCCGCGGCCGTAATCAAAAGAAGCTCCGTCCATCTCAGTGTATGGTTTTTCTTCTTCAAATACTGATAAATGCCCGCTGCAAAAAAACCTTCTAGCAAAGTAGAAAAAGCACAGGCAAATGTAGTAACCCCATGAGGGTCAAACAAAAATCTATGAACAGCTCCAATAACCCCAGCTGTTATTCCCACAATTGGGCCGCAAAGCAATCCACCAGCCAGAACTCCGAGCACTCTCGTATTTGGAATAGCTCCTTGCACCACACCGCCAGTACATGTGGAAATAATACAAAAGCCTCCAAAAATAGCTCCAAGCACAAACTGTCCTAGCTTTGCCTGACCGCTCTCCTGACACAGAGTATGCTCCACCAGTGGAATCCTTGTCAGAGCAATAGCTATCAATACCAAAAGCCCAATGTTAATAACCATGTTGTAACATAATTCCATAAACTACCCCCTTTTACCTAATCTAATTTTACGTCCCAATGCCACAAGTTGCAACAATGTGTGTTATTATCCATTAATCAATCACAAAATAAAGCAGGGAAACAAGGACTCTATCCTTGCCTCCCTGCCTTACAACTGTATTTAATCAATGTTAAATTGATTAATAGCAACACGTAAGTCTTTGGCATTTCCTTTGGTGTCTTCCGCCAGTTTTTCTATATTTTCGGAAACTTCATTGGTCTCCTCGTTCTTACCTAGGATATTTGAGACTCCATCAGTGTTATTAATAGACGCATCTGTTACTGAGGCAATCTGTCTTGCAATCTCATCCACTGAATTAGAAAGCGAGTTCATGGCATCTCCAATATCAGCAACTGCCTGCTTTATTGTGGATACGCCTTCATCGTAGTGCTGGCCCTGTTGTGAGAATGCCTCATAGCTTGCGATGATATCGTTTCTAATAAAGTCTATTAACTTTTCAACCTGCTCTCGTACATTAGTAACTGATGCATTGCTGGCCGCTACGATTTCAGTAATATCCATTGCTGTGTTCTTTGACTGCTCTGCCAGCTGGCCTATCTCATCTGCAACTACCGCAAAGCCTCTGCCGGCTTCGCCTGCACGGGCTGCCTCAATAGAAGCATTAAGAGATAGCAGGTTAGTCTGTGAGGTGATGGACATAATGTCCTCTGCCAATACATTAATCTGCTCAACAGCCTTTAGACTCTCAAGGGCTTCTTGCATGGTTGCCATTGTCTGCTGCAATGTAGCCATATTGTTGTCGATTTCCTGATTGATTTGTGCATTGATGTCTGTGGCTGACTTAATTAATTCTGCCGAATCACTTTGGCCTGTTTCCACCTTTTCAGATACTATCTCTACCTGAGAAACTATATTTTCTATTTCTGCATGTATCAATTCAATGGCATCGTTGGTCTCATTTATCTTTACAGACAAGTTGTTAGCAATGCTTTGATTCTCAGCGGTAATATCAGATAGTACCTTTGATGCTTCGTTGAGATTACCGGAATTCTCATCCAAAACATGACTATATTCCTTGAAGACTCCCACAGCTCCCTTTAGATTGTAGATAACACTCTTTGTATCTACTGCCAGTTTTCCTATTTCGTCTGCTCTATTTTCAAATTTCTCAATCTCAGCATTATCTGTTAAATCCAAATCAGCCACTCTAGTAAGGGCCTTTTGAATCTTAGTAATTGGCTTAATTAGATATCCTATGATAAATGCCAAAATCACAGCTATAACTGCAACTACTATTAGGCCAAATATGTAAATCTGACGTGAGGCATTTCTAGCATGGCCATAAAGCTCTGTTGTATCAGCGCCTACAAATAAGAGCCAGTCTCTCTCTGGCAGATATTTATAGTAACCATACATTGGAGTCTTGGTTCCAGCCTGAGAATATTCAAGCATTCCCTCTTCCTCTGAAGAAACTCCCTCTAGCTTTTCCATAACAGATAATACAGCTGGATTTTCTGTTTTTAATGTTATTTCATCTGCATTGCTTGAATAATAAACAACTGGATTGCGCACACCTGTTAGTACCACATCCTGATTGTTTGTTACATGGATTGCACTTACAAGCAAATCATAAAATTCTGTTTTATCTATTTCTACAGATGAATAACCTGCTGGCTGCCCATTTGATTTATAGGAAGAACGGGCAAAGACCAAACTGATATCGTTTGTTGCAGGAGAAACTGCCGCAACGCTGTTATAAACTGTGGTGCCTTCTGGATTATAATAGAGACCCTGAATCATTTTTATTCGCTCAGGATCATTCTGAAATCCTATCATTTCAGGTTTTGTATGTACCAGTACCTTTCCATCATATTCAACGTAAAACATACTTTTCATATTTGGAACTACAGTAGCATAGTACTTGGTGTAATTTATAGCATCTGCCCTGGCCTCTTCATCCTCTGGGCTTTCAATAAGTTTTGCCATATCAGGGGAAATCATATATCCATCAAGATACGCATATTCTTTTTCAATATAAGCTGAAAGACGTGCAGTTGTCTGCTCCACGATTCCTTTAAGCTCTATCTCGGCCTCGTTTTCCATGATGTTGAGCATACTGATTGAAGTAACAAAGCTTTGTGCGAGAATACCGATTGTGGTAGCAATAACAATAAAAACTGTTATTCTTAGCGATAGCTTTTTAAATCTCATAAAACCTCCCACAGTTGTGTCTTCTGTAGACAATACCCCATTAAATCATTTCTAACTATAGCAAAGAAGTTAGACTAAACTATTTATAAAATGTGTTTTTTGTATTAAAAAAGAGAGAACCGAATACTCGATCCTCTCTTGGATTAACCTATATTATCTAAGGAAGCCTGCTACGATCTGCTCCTCAGCCTCTTCTTCAGTAAGACCAAGTGACATAAGCTTAATAAGCTGGTCCCCTGCAATCTTTCCGATGGCTGCCTCATGGATAAGTGCTGCATCTACATTTTTAGCGTCAAGCTTTGGAATTGCTACAACATGTGCATTGCCCATGATGATTGCATCGCAGGCAGCGTGTCCGTTACATGCGCAATCACCTTCGATTGAAACTTCAAAGATCTGCTCTGAATCGTCCTTAGCAACTGAACGGGATACAACGTCGGCGCTAGAGCCTTCGCCCTGAAGCAGTACCTTGTAGTCTGATGTAGCCGACTGTGAGCCGTGAGTCATAAGTGCCTCGTGGATTAAAAGTGTGGCTCCCTCTTTAAGCTCTGCAAGATTGGTACGTACTGTAGAGTCAACACCCTTAATCTGTACCATCTCCATCTCTACGTAGCTGCCCTCTTCCTGGTATACATTAGTAACTGGGTTAAGGATGCGGGCTCCCTTGCCGTCGCCCTCGCCGTAATGCTTTTCCACGTACTTAATCTTGGCATTCTTGCCTACGTGGAATGTATGAATACCATCATGCTGGGAATCCTGGTCTCCGCAATTTGAGATACCACATCCAGCAACGATAGTTACATCTGCGTCTTCTCCAATGTAGAAGTCATTGTAAACCATATCCTTAAGACCGCTCTCTGTGAGAACTACAGGAATATGAACGCTCTCGCCCTTTGTACCTGGCTTGATAATGATATCGATACCTGGCTTGTCTTCCTTTGTGACAATGTCGATATTGGCAGTTGTGTTTCTGCCAGCGCTAGTACCATTGGCACGGATATTATATGCGCCCTGAGGTATACCGTCTAGGTCAGCAACCTCATGTAAAATATTCTTCTGAATTGCATCAAGAGCCATTACTGATCACCTCCTAACATCTCGCAAGCAATGCTTGCTGCTGCAGAGGTACCAAGAAGTCCTGGAAGGATTTCATCCTTTGGCCCCTTAGCCTTTACCTTGCCATTTTCGATGACAACGATTTCATCGGCAATATTAAGTATGCGCTCCTGATGAGAGATAACGATAATTGTACCGTTAATTGTCTTGCGCATATTCTCAAATACTTTTATTAAGTTCTGGAAGCTCCAAAGGTCAATACCTGCCTCTGGCTCATCAAAAATAGAAAGCTTAGTTCCACGAGCTAAAACTGTGGCAATCTCAATTCTCTTAAGCTCTCCACCTGAAAGTGAAGAATTCACCTCTCGATCCACATAATCCTTAGCACAAAGGCCTACCTTTGAAAGATATTCGCAGGCTTCTGCAACAGAGATCTTCTCTCCTGCTGCAAGTCTAAGCAAGTCAATTACGCGAATGCCCTTAAAATGAACTGGTGCCTGGAAAGCAAAACTGATTCCCATTTTTGCACGCTCTGTAATATTTTTCTCAGAGATATCCACACCATCTAAAATAATCTGGCCAGATGTCAACTGATTAACGCCCATAATGAGCTTGGCCAATGTGGACTTTCCTCCACCATTGGGACCAGTGATGACAATAAATTTGCCATCTTCTACCGTAAGGTCGAGACCATCGATGATTTCTTTTGTACAATCACCCTCATCATCAACCCTATAAGTAAGGTTTTTGATTTCAAGCATATTTAATTACTCCTCTAACAAAACAACAAAATACTAATATGAAAAAATAGGGATTATCGTGCCAGCGATATTTACCCTATAAACATTAGGTCTTTAACATGCTCTATTATAATAACATGATTTTTTCAAAAGAAAAGGACAAAGGACCAAAGAAAAAAGCTACTGAGAAATCTTCTCAGTAGCCTATATAAACTAGATATTTAATACGCTGGAACTGGCTCCTGTGGCACTACAGCAACCTCAGGAGCAGGCTGTGTAGCTGAAAGTGCTGCCGCGTATGCCTTCTCTGTTTTGTCACTAAGGATGCTCTGACCAATAAGACTGTATATTGTCTTATATGTGCCTCGTGAATAATGGATTCCATCGCTAGATGAAACCTTGCCAAGTACCTGTGAATAAGTGTCAATGTAAGTTACATTAGCGCTAAGTCCAGATTTCATTCTAGAGTTCCATGACTCAATTACTGAATTAGTAATTCCTGGATATGAACTTGTCTCAAATGCCATTGGATTAACTGATACATAATATACGCTAGCTCCAAGTGCTGTCCATGTGGCTGCCTTTTCATTGATATATGATGCGTACTTGCTAGTGTATGAAAGGCTTCGTACGTCATTGACACCCATGAGAATAACCACATCAGTGTTTGAGTTAATGCTGGCCTCTACCTGTGGTACGCCAGTGCTCTTCATCCACGAATATCCCATTCCGATTTTAGCTGACCAGATATTGCCATCTTTTCCAACGGCACTCTTCATACCAACTGTTCTGGAATCACCTATGAAAACTAATTGTCTTGTAGCCTGTGTTACACTTACCTCTGCAGCTGTCTGATTGTAAAGCTGCGCCTCTGGCGATACATACTCTGCCGGAGCAACCTCTACAGGAACAGCCTCTGTAACCGGTGCTATCTCCTCAGCATTAACAATTACAGATGGTGCAAAACAAACTAGCGCCATTGCTAATGCCATAATACCCTTTAATTTCTTACACATAAAAATAGTTCCCTCTTGTGTATAACCAAAAATCTATTGCATTCTATTACAAATTTGCGTCTAAATTGTGACGAGCAAACTATTTTCATTATTTTACACATTTTATCAAAAAATGCAAATCCTAATTCTTCAAATAGAAAATTGCAAGCTGTGTACGGTCTCTAAGCTCCAGTTTTTCAAGGATTGTAGACAGATAGTTTCTAACAGTTCCCTCAGATAGGAAAAGCTTCTGGGCTATCTCCTTGTTAGAAAATCCCTCAGCCACAAGCTGAATTACCTCATATTCCTTTTCCGTAATATCCTTGTCCTGATAATTAAATCCGCTGGCCTTATCAGCCTTATTCATCAGGGCTGGAAGCTTATCCACAATGGCTCCTCCAAATACACTCTGCCCATCAATGGCTGCATGCAGCGCCACTGGAAGTGACTTGTAATCCTGCTTTAACAGGTATCCCTTCACCCCAAGCTTAAGGGCCTTTACTATATACTCATCATCTGAAAATGTAGTCAAAAACAAAATCGTAGCATCCGGATGCTTTTCTAAAATTACCTCTGCCGCCTCCAGTCCATTCATATCAGCCATACGAATGTCCATAAGCAAAATGTCAGGGTTCAACTCATCATAAAGCTTAACCGCTTCCTTTCCACTATTTCCCTTGCCTACAACCTGAAAATCTTCCTCTGCGGAAATAATCATCTCCAGGGACATTGTTATAAGCTCATCATCGTCAATAAGTAAAATTCTTTTCTTGTCCATATCTTCTCCAAAATACTAATTTTTACCACCAAATGGTAGTCTGGCATACACTGTAAAGCCCTCGTCCGTATAAAAATATGCATCGCCTCCAATAGAGCGAGCTCTGCTGCTAATATTGTTAAGGCCTATTCCATCGTAATCTTCTGTCTGCAGCTTTCTCTTAGTCTCCTCAGAAACTGTACCATTGTCAGTTATAGACAGAGTGCAAAAACTATAATTCTGCTGCATGATTATTTTTACTGCATCCCCATTTGAATGCTTTAATATATTGGTCACTGCCTCCTTTAAAATACCAATTAAAGTCAACTTTATATTAGTAGGAATTGCTTCATCCAAATCTAAATCCGTATTTACGGTGAAGTTCTTAAGCTCTCCTATTATTTCCTCAAAGTTCTTTTTCAAATCAATTGAATCGTCATGTAAATCATGTACAGATGAGCGCATTTTCGCCATGGATTCATCCAGGGTATCTGCCAACATTTTAAGCTGTGGCTCAAGCTTTTCATCCTTATTGACAGTGGTGATAGCTCCAAGTAATAAAATAGCTCGAGATAATAAATGCCCTACATTGTCATGTATTTCTCTTGCAATTCGATTTCGCTCTGCCAGTGTTGCAAGGTGTACCTGCTGGTCCTGCTCCATCAAAAGCCTGCGGTTTTTATTTTCCAAAACATTTTCTAATTCTCTGCTGTCGTCCTTAGTCCTGTTTAATTGCTCCTGATAATTAAGCATTTTCCTATAGAGTATCAGGGCTATTGCTGTAAATGCTGCAAGAATCCCAACTGCCCACATCATAAGGGACCTCACTGAACTGCTGTAGTCACTCCATTTTGATATAGCCCACTCTGTATATAAAAAAGGTATTGCAGTCAGGCAAATATCCAAATATCTATTTTTGAACAAAAGACTTACTTCCATAAATAAAAAAATGCAAATAGACACTACAACTGAAGTAGTTGTAATGCCCTTTGCATTAGTAATTAAAGTTAGTCCCATAGCTGCCAATAAGCGAACTATTACATCAAATAGCATACTGTTCCTTTTTCTTTGAGATAATCATTCCTGCTGCAAAAAATGCGAATGCAAATAATATTTCAATAAGTAAATACATTCCAAATTGCTTGCATAGGATATTGCTTGTTGCTGTATTGTTTATAAATTTAATTGCTGCCACGTACCAATATAATGGAAGGAAATGTGCAGCCTTTATAATCGACTCTGATAAGAACTGTATATCAACAAATACTCCGCATAAGAAACTCATTGATATGATAAACATATTTGAAAGCATATTGATGAGGTTCTCGCTTGATGTAATTGTGCTGAATAAATAAGCCACTCCAAGTCCTACAAACATAAGCACGTAGGCATTGATTGCATAATATATAAGCTTGTCGTTGGCATATTCGCCACTGGCTATATGAATTACAAGAATAACAACTGTTGTAAGTACAAATCCAAATAGTGCAACTGCACCAATTACTGCAAGATTTCTCTTTTTAAATGTCATTCCACTGACAGAAATTCTGTTGCTTACATCCTTGTCCTTTGTAAAGCTGATAAGGGCTGTGCTGACACAGATACAGAGAATCATCATCATGCTATATCCGTTAAATGTAAACATTCCTGTATAGAATGAACGGTGATTTTCATCGGATTTGTCGTTTACAATAGCCTTTGTATCGTTAAGCTTAATCATCTGCTCATGAGTCAGCTCTATGGCTTCATTTTCAGTATAACCATTCTCCAAATAAATCACAATGTCATTCAAATAGTCGCTTATTTTCTGGGTCAAAAGGTACTCAGATGCTGATGTACCTGGTGCAATGTATTCTAATTCCTCTTTACCGTCTCCTGCCTTAATAGACTCCCCAAAGCCCTCTGGGATTATGATTGCATACTGGTAAATGCCAAATCTTACATTTTCATTTATTGTCTGTGGTTCCTCACTCTGAGGGTCAACCACATTTTGAGTCTCCTCTAAATATGACACCACTGCATTACTGATTGCTGAGTTATCATTATCTGTCACCGCAACACTCATTGTCACCTCTTCAAAAATTGTGTCTGTTGTGGTGACAGTTGCTCTAGCAGTTATGTTTCCAAAGAATGCAAATATGGAGAAATATACGATTATATTTATTATGTTAGACCTGATAGATTTGATTATTGCCTTAAAGACTGACATATTTTCTCCTCCTTAAAAACATTGCACTTATAATAAGGCAAGCTGCAATTAATACTAGCATTGTAAAAATATCTCTGTAGTAAACATCTGTCTTTCCGTATGTAGCTCTCACAAACAGACAATCTGTTAAAAGTGCCGCTGGGTTAATTCTGTTTATAATTGGCATATGATACTCGATCATTTGTCGAATCTGATGCCACATGAGACCGCTTAAAAATGAGCATGTCATAGAAAAGCAAAGTGGAATAGCCACAAGCAAATTCTTATTCTTGCATAGTGATCCAATAAGGACTCCAAATGCGATACCAAGTGCACTTCCAAGTGTTGTTATGGCCAGTACATTTAAAAGTGGAATACCAAAATCAATTCCTAATACTTTTTCCACATAAAATACTACGATTCCATTTGAGATAGACTGCAGTACTACACCTGCTAAAATTCCTGCCACAATTGATGGAAGCTTATATACTGGCGCGCACTCAAATCTCTTACCATTCTCGGAAAGATTTGCACACATTCCCTCTAACATACTGGTACTTATCCACGAACTGAAAAGAGATGACATAGCTATCAGTGAAAAATAGTATTGCAGGTATGGAGATGTGTTTGATCCAAAGTCATATTCCTTTAAAACAGACTTATTAATCTCCATCATCTTAACTGCATTCATTACATTTTCAGGATGATCTTTGGCTATAGTCTCGATTACGACCTTACCATTTTCATACTCTCTTACAATCTGATTTAGTGTGGTAGATACAAGACCGTTGGCAGGCACTATAGTTTCTACACTGCCATTTTCTTCTATATAAATACCTTCTACTTCATCCCCATCAAGTGCCGATTTTGCATCATCCACGTCACTAAATTTATGTACTTTAAGTACCCTGATTCCATCATTTTCCTTAGATAGACTTGAAAGCACCATGGAAAAAGGACTTGCCTGGCCATCCGTATTTACGTAGCCCACTTCAATAGTCTTAAAGGCATCTGGGTCATCTTTTATCATATTTCCAAATCCAAGGAAAAAAGCTGTTGCAAGTACAAGTGGAAATACCAAGTTCCAGCCAAGCAATGTACGATTTCTGGAAATCTCTTTTATTTTATAGAAAAACATTCTTATGAACATTTGTCTCTAAGCTCCTTTCCTGTGATTTCAAGGAATACGTCGTTAAGTGTTGGTAACTCTGTGGATACACGGCCAAATGGTACGTTGTTGTCTGTGAGATAGCTTAAAATATGTACCAGATTATGCTCACCACCATTGCAATTAATGATAATGTCATCTCCCTCTTCCTTTGTCTTATATACATGGTTGATTTCTCTAATTCCCTCTAAAATCTTCTCTGATTTTCCAGGAAGACTGATTCTGATTGTCTCTCGATTCATAAGTGTTGACTTAAGCTCTGCAGAAGTTCCATTTGCCACATTTTTTCCGTGATCCATAATTACAACTCTTGTACAAAGCTCCTCAACCTCTTCCATATAGTGTGAGGTGTAGATGACTGTGGCTCCCTGGCGATTCATCTTTTTAATTCCCTCTAGGATTGCATTTCTACTCTGTGGGTCAACTGCAACTGTTGGCTCATCAAAGATAATAAGCTTTGGCTTGTGAGCAATACCGCAGGCGATATTTAATCTTCTAAGAAGACCTCCGGAAAGCTTTCTTGGCTTATACTTTTTGTATTCTGTAAGTCCTGTGAACTCTAGAGCTTCTTCCACGTACTGCTTTCTTAATTTCTTATCTGTAATGTAAAGTCCGCAGAAGAAATCTACATTTTCATATACGGTTAATGTTTCTATAACTGCCACATTCTGAAGTACCACACCGATTTTTGACTTGATGTCATATTTATCTGGTGCCATCTTTTCTCCGAATATTGTTATCTCTCCCTTGTCAAAAGTTAAAAGTGAAAGAAGGCAATTGATTGTTGTTGTCTTTCCTGAACCATTTGGTCCAAGTAGACCAAGGATTTCTCCCTCCTCAACCTCTAGAGAAAAATGGTCAACAGCCAGCTTATCCCCATATCTTTTAACCAGATTTTCTATCTTTACTATTTTCTCGCTCATATTTTTCTCCTCTCCATTTCTTATATATGATTCCTGGGAAAATGCTTTTTCTTTTCTATGATTGAATAGTAACAAAAAAAGACAGCCCTCATAAGTGAAGGCTGTCATCATGTGAAATGACATTTGTCATTTATTATTTTTCAATTTTGCATATACTATATGGTCTTTGTAGTCCAAGCGCTGCAATCCCACACATCAGTGGCAAGTCCCTCATAGAACTCAGGCTCGTGACATACCATAAGTATGCTGCCATTGTATTCCTTAAGTGCACGCTTAAGCTCATCCTTGGCATCCACATCCAGATGGTTAGTAGGCTCATCCAAAAGGAGAAGGTTAGTCTCACGATTAAGGAGCTTACAAAGTCTCACCTTTGCCTGCTCACCACCGGAAAGTACACGGCAAAGTGATTCGATGTGCTTTGTAGTAAGTCCGCACTTTGCAAGGGCAGCTCTTACCTCGTTTTGATTATATGATGGAAACTCGTTCCAAATCTCCTCGATACAAGTTGTGGAAATATGCTGGTCCATCTCCTGCTCGAAGTATCCGATTTCAAGAAACTCTCCCTGATAAACTGTACCTGAAAGTGGTGGGATGAGGCCAAGTATACTCTTTAAAAGTGTAGTCTTTCCAATACCATTGGCTCCAGTGAGAACTATCTTTTGCTTACGCTGCATCTCTAAATTAAGTGGCTTTGATAGAGGCTCATTTTTATCGTAGCCTATAATCAAATCCTTTGTGGAGAATATTACTCTACTTGGAGTGCGAGCTTCCTTAAAGTAAAACTCTGGCTTTGGCTTTTCTGCTGCAAGCTCAATCATGTCCATCTTATCAAGCTTTTTCTGACGGGACATGGCCATATTTCTTGTAGCTACATTGGCCTTGTTTCTAGCTACGAAATCCTTAAGCTCTGCTATCTCCTTCTGCTGTCTATTGTATGCTGCCTGCAGCTGACTCTGCTTCATAGCATATACTTCCTGGAACTTATCGTAGTCACCTACGCAGCGATTCAACTGCTTGTTGTCCATGTGGTAAATCAAGTTGATAACCGAATTTAAAAATGGCACATCATGGGAAATAAGAATAAATGCATTCTCGTAGTCATTGAGATAGCGCTTAAGCCACTCAATATGCTCCACATCTAGGTAGTTAGTAGGCTCGTCAAGAAGCAAAATGTCAGGCTTTTCAAGAAGAAGCTTCGCCATAAGTACCTTGGTACGCTGTCCACCAGAAAGCTCAGTTACATCCTTATCAAGACCTAGCTCCAATACGCCAAGTGCTCTGGCAACCTCTTCCACTTTTGCATCTATCATATAAAAATCATGCATTGTAAGAAGGTCTGCTATGGTGCCGGCCTCCTCCATAAGCTTATTCATTTCCTCATCATCAGTCACATCACCAAGACTGGCATAGATGTCATTCATCTCCTGCTCCATCTCATATAGGAAATCAAAGGCGCTGTGAAGAACACTTCCGATAGTCATTCCCTTTTCAAGAACAGTATGCTGATCCAGGTAACCAACTCTTACCTTTTTAGACCACTCAATTTTTCCCTCATCTGGCTGTAGCTTGCCTGTGATTATATTCATAAATGTGGACTTACCCTCACCATTGGCTCCAACAAGTCCGATATGCTCGCCCTTTAAAAGTCTAAATGACACATCTTCAAATATTGCTCTATCTCCAAAACCATGGGATAAATGCTCTACGTTTAAAATACTCATATTACCTCACAATGAAGAACTCCCATTGATAATTTGCCTTCGACAAATGGGAGTTCTGTATATCAAGAAATCTTCCCTAAAGGGCCCCTCCTTGATACATTATTCAAAATAAATATCTGTTGAACCAAGACCATTATCTACATTTGCATAAACGATTGGCTGGTTCTCATCCTTGGAGCCTTCTCCGTGGATGTTGATTTTTCCAAGTCCGTTCTCTGTCTTAAATACCACTCTAAATTCCTTTGGGAAATAGATAGAAAGCTGTCCCAAGCCATTGTCGATATCAAGCTTTGCTCCCTCAGGTGCAATTGTTGTGCCATTCATGTAAACAGTAAGCTGACCAAGTGCATTGTCGATGTTACCTTGTCTTAGGTTCTTGATATTAACATACTGTGTCTTTGTGCCCATGTTATTATCTAGGTCAAATCTGTCTGTATCCTCAGTATACTCTGAACCGCCAGCATCACAGAATTTATCGTGAGCGTTCTCGTAAATCTTAGTATATTTCTTTTTACCAAATATAAGTGTCAATCCAATTCCAATTAAGACAAATGCAAGAATAATGACAATGTAACTTACATTTCCTAGGCCAAGCTCATTTTGGAATAGGCATGCTGCAATACCAAGTGGGAAACATACGCCAAGCCAGCTTCGCTCAAAAAGTGACTCAATAAAAACTATAGCTAAGATAATGCACATTCCAATTTTTACCATTGGATATGTCTGAAATGCTGCTGTTTTGCTAAGAAGTAAACATACCGCAAATGCGATAATTGCAAGTCCTCTGACTACTGCTTTAATTCTATAATCTTTCATCTTTTCAACCTCTTTTCGTCCATGATTTCTATTAATGCTTTAATATAGTTTCTTGATGCATAAGCTTTTTTTATGGAGTTTCTAAAGGATATCTCGCTTGCTCCTGTAATGTTCTTTTTAATAGAAGCAATCAGTTCCGTATTTACGATAGTTGACTTAGATACTCGTAAAAAATCCCTCGGTAGTAGCTCCTCAAGCTCATATAATTTTTGTCTAACCCTGTAGATTGACTTTGCTGTGTGGACAGATATGTAATTACCATCAGCCTCCAAAAACAATATTGTTTTCACATCCACATAGTACTCTGTGTCGTCTATATAGGCTGATATCTTTTGCCCGCCCGTCTGCTTCTGTGATAACAGTCGCTGCAGCTCTAATATCTCATCTGTTATCTCTTTGCAATGGATGGTTATCATGTCCTGCTGTAAAGAATCATCTACGTCAATATTTATCTTCATAACTATTGGCGCCTCCTATGATTATAATTTTACATATCTTTTTTCCCCATACAACAATTTGGGATAAGAGGTGAATTTTATCTCCTGAGAGGTAATAATTGATGCTTGAAATACATTCAAACAGACTCTCTACTTCTATTTTATATGGAAACTATTTTGTCAGAGCACTCCATATCTCTTCCTTAAATCCTGGCATTACGCCCTTGTCAGTTATCAAAAGAGGTCTTTTTACAAGCATTCCATCTGATGCAAGAAGCTTGTACATTTCTGTCTCGCTCATATCAGGAAGCTTCTTTGAAAGCTCCATTTCTCTATAAAGCATTCCACTTGTATTGAAGAATTTCTTAAGTGGGAGTCCACTTTTCTTGTGAAGCTCCTTAAGAGTCTTCTCATTTGGATGATTCTCTTTTATATCAATAACCTCATGCTTGATCTTATTGTCCTCAAGCCACTTGATAGCTTTTTTACATGTTGAGCATTTTGAATAGCAATATACTTTAATCATAGTATCTCCTCTCTTGTGAAGCTTTTCCGTTAAATATTGTTATCATTTTCTCATATTTGTGACCAGAAAAAAAGCTTCTGAGAACTAATCCCAGAAGCTAATACTATGCTTTCATTATTTTAAATGATTCAACTATATTCTGATGCTTTATATCTGTGGCGTTAAATCTAACTGTATAGAATGCAAACTGCATAATAGGGCCGGCGCCAAAAGCGCAGATAAATGTACCTATTCCAACTGGTCCTCCTAAAAGCCATCCAATAAATGTGGCTGTTGCAAGAAGCCCTATGCTAACAAGGCCGATTGGTATCCCTTTAGTCTTTCTAGTAAGTCCTATAAGCAAAGTATCTCTCGGTCCACAGCCCAATGATGTATTCATATAAAAATACTGGGTGTAAGCCATGATAATAAGCCCTAGTATCATCACTGGAATAGCAGTTTTAAATGAATCACACTTTTCCACAGCACCTATTCTATTGAAGAAATCCACTGATTTTCCTACCACTATGGCATCGATAATCATGGCAATTCCAATTGCTTCCTTCATGAGAATATCGATTCCTAAAATAGTAAATGACACTAAAATAGATGCGGTTCCATACAGTATGCCAAAAGTATTGGATAATCCCAGATTAAGCACATCCCAAGGGCTTGCGCCTATATTAGCCTGAATAGTAAGATACACTCCAAATCCATTTACAAACAGGCTCACCGCTGCAACCACCATATTTATAATGATTGCCTTGATGGTGAGATTATCTCTATATTTTTTTAACATCAGGTTGTACCTCTAATTACAAAATTAATCCGCATTCATTATCCCAGATACTGAAATAAAATCAAGCATTAATTTTGCTATTAGAAGCCTAAAGAATCATTTACTAGAATTACGTGCATTCTGTCATTATGTCTTGAATATCTAGTGATTAAGAACTGGCAGCAAATAGTGTCAGGTGACTTACAATTCATGCAAGCACCAGTTTTAGAGCATGGAGTTGTAAGGCCAAATCTCTGGGCATTAATAGGTGCAGCCACATTTCTTGCACGCTTCATAGCTCCATCCACGTCGTTACATACCTTATTCATACCCACAATAAAGATAACATGCTTTGGTCCGTGGGCAATAAATGAAACTCTATTTGAATTGCCATCAATATTGATCATTACGCCATCTTCTGTAATAGCGTTGGCACTAGAAAGGAAATAGTCTGCATCATATCCCTTTAATATGGCAGCTCTCTTCTCCTCTGGTGTCTCGGCATTTTCTCTCTCGATAAAATTGTAATTTCCCTTTTTCAGTGCATCTACCAGACCTATCTCTCGTGCAGACATAGCACCGCCCATAGTAACTGATGATGTCTCTGGAATTAAATCAAGGGCAATCTTAAGTGCCTCTTCCTTTGTAGCTGCATAGTAGCCTTTCATGTTTCTTGATTCAAGCCCCTTGATAACCTTCTGTGCCAGCAGTTGGTTACGCTTTGTGATATTTTCGTTCATACCGACTCCTTCCTTTTGTTTAAGTGGTCTTTTACATTATTAACTCTGCTTTCTCATCCTATTTAAATATGAAGATGCTGCAGTTGTATATGATTTCTTCGGTGTTTCCCTTACTTCTTTTTCCTCTTCTTTGTCCTCTGACTCTTGTCCCAATTCTTTTATAAAGATAGATTGCTTATTTAAATATTGAAATATAGTAAGCTTTTCTTTGGCGCGAGTCATACCCACATAAAAGATTCTTCTTTCCTCTTCAAAATCTTTTTTCTCCTGGGCTGACGCTCTAGAATTTTTCCTAATAACTTTATTTGGAAAAACTCCATTTATTACATCCATAAGAATCACACTATCGTACTCTAAGCCCTTGCTTGAGTGGATTGTGGCCAGCACAAGCTTTTCTCTTTTTTCATTTTGCTTTTCAGATAGAATCTGCCGCAGCTCGTATAATCGATTGATGAATGATGGAATATTAGGCTCCTGCTTTGCAAGCATTTTGAGAATAAACAACTTATTCTTATCCAGATTATTAGAAGTCATATATTCTCCATATCCCATATATTTTTCTATTCTAATCAGGGCTTTATATGGGTCCTCATTTACCATGTTTTTAAAATGAGTATCGAGAGATCTGCAATTACCTATGACGCGGCCATTAATATTTATCAGCTCAGCCGCCTCTAATATAGATGAGCGATTCCGCTCTGCTATCCTGCACATGTCTATTGCATTTTGCTTACTAAGATATGACTGGAACTTGAAATATATCTTCATGAATATTTCCTCGTCCATTGGCACAAATGCAAACTGAAGGATATTTAAAACATCAAGCACCACTTTGTTTGTAAAAAATGCCATGTCCACATTTTTAATCGTGTATGGAAGTGACTGTCGCTCTAGCAAATCCACTAATGGTAAAATGCTTTCATTATCTCGATACAGAATAGCTGTCTGATTCTGAATATTCGCAGCCACCTTAAGCAAGTAATTGTACTGATTATCTCGCTTAATCTGGACAAAATTAATCTCAGATGTACCCTCTCTTGTGGCACAAATATGCTTTTCATATCTATCTTTGTTGTGTTGTATAAAAATATCAGCGGCCTGGATTATTTTCGCATTAGAGCGATAGTTTTTGTCCATGTACAAAACTTTGGCCCCAGGGTGGTCCTTTTCAAAATTTAAAAGAGCATCTGGGTAAGCAGCTCTGAATCCATATATACTCTGGTCCTCATCACCAACCATGAAAATATTGCCATCGGCTTTCGCCAATAAATTGATTATCATGTGCTGTATTTTCGAGGTATCCTGAGCCTCATCAACACAGATATATCTATACTGCTTCTGATAATAATCCAGCACAAATTTCGAACCCTTTAAAATCCTATAGGCGTAAACCATCTGGTCGTCATAGTCCATGAGACTTCTAGATTTAAGAGTATTATTATAGGTTTCGTATATACGGAGTAAATCCAGGTCTTCATCCTCACCTAGTTTCTTAATCTCCGATTTATCCAAACACATATTTTTACAATATGTAATCAGCGTCCTAATATTTTTAATGTCACTTTCAGTTGGATACTCGCCTACTATATTTAAATAGATGCTTCCAATAAGACCTGCTATCTCTTTTTCATCTGTACATAATTCAAATGAAGGCTTATCGATTAGTCGCCCGTAGTAAGCGATTATCTTAGCGCAGATTCCATTAATGGTTCTAAACTCTAGTCTGTCTGATATATCCTCACCAAATATATTTTTAAATCTAGCCGCCATATCCTTTGTGGCTGCTACCGTATATGTCAATGTGAGAATGTTTTCTGGGGCAATCCCTTGACAGTAGAGCATGTATCCCAAGCGATTAACTAGCACTGTGGTCTTTCCACTTCCTGGAACTGCCAGTAAAAGCACAGGGCCCTCAACAGTCTTCACTGCCTCCTGCTGCTGAGGATTTAGCCCCTTGCCATATGTTTCAAAAAATTCCTGTTGGGTCATATATCTTTGATACTAACTCCTAATATGTATATTTCCTGGCCTTCGGCTATTTCTTAGGAACGTCCTGCAACTCAAATCTATATTTCTGCTCCACCTCAGGATACTTTTCATGGTCTACTTCCGACAAGAACATATCAAGTGGTCTCACCCAAAGTGAACCATCATCATATAATTTTCTATAAATTACCATATCCTCCTGTGTCTCTGAATGCTTGCACACATCCTCAACCAAATAATAATTTCCTTTAAAATGCTTATAAATTCTGTGTAATTGTAATTCTTGCATGATTATTCTCCTTATTATTTCAATAGATATATAATACTGTTTTCTACAGCGCTATTCTAGTAAAAAACTCTTTATCATTCTCATGATGTATGTAGGCCCCATTGTTCTGCTGAACTTTCAAGCTGGCAGGATTATCTTTGTTAACCGATAGATAGGCCTCACTGATTCCAATTTCTCTAGCCTTTTCAATTGCCAACTTAAGACCTGCAGTGGCGTAGCCCTTGCCTCTATATATTTTTGATATGCAATATCCAATATGTCCTGGGCCTTCTCTTAAGAAATCATTTAAACAATGCCTTAAGTTAAATACTCCAACATATTTGCCTTCATCCACAAGCACGTATGTAGTATCTGGGACAAATCCCTCTGGCAATTCTTCTCCCTTAGACCACTTTCTCTTCAGCTCTATCCAGTCAAGAAATCTATCGTAGTCGTAACCATACACATTATTAATATATCCATTCTCGTTTTCGGGAAATGTCATGTAAAGCTCATATGTTTTCTTGTAATCTGAATCTTGTACTCTAACTAGTTCCATAACAATTCCTCCTAATGTAAAAAAATATAAAGTAAGAGCCTTACCGAATCTAGTGGGATTTGGTAAGACTCAAATTATTATCTTTTCGATTTAAGTGATTCTATCCTTGTAAACACAAGTGGCGCCATAAAGAATGTTCCAAAATAAAATATTACATTCTCTGCAAAGCCTTTTATCCATCTCACAGATATTATTGAACAAAGATATTCTGCCAATAGAGCGCATATATAATAGAATGCAATCCCTATAATTGCTCGCAGTAATTTATCTTTTATGCTCAAGTTATCAGTACTAAAAGCTATATATTTTTCTTCTAGTATCCAAGCGGTAAAAATTCCTGTAATTAATCCAGCTTTATTAGCATAGGATTTAATAGCTCGCGCAGGCTTATATATAACTTTCCCTGCACTATTATAATCAATAGGATAGTTTTTAAGCACCATAAATGCAGTAACAACTATAATAACTGCAACCACTATACAATAGAAAATCATCCGATTTTTTTCTGAATCCCCTATTTTCTTTTGAATAAAGGTTGTGAGACAAATCACTGCTATGGCTTCTAGTATAGCTACTGTGACATCCTGAGGAGTATGAACCCCAAGATAGTTCCTTGAAAAAGCAACCAAAAGCACTAGACATATAAAGACAGCACATACCACTTTTTTCTTACGGTAAACATAGGCAATAGAGCCATAAGAAGAAGCACTTCCCTGTGTATGACCACTAGGGAATGAATATCCTCCCGCTCCATCAATGGCTTCTTTTGTAGGTTGCACCAACTCAGAACGCATCCATGGTCTATATATGCAAAAAATATTCTTAAGTATCCCATTCAAAAATGAGCCAATAGAATAGGAGATTAACACAAATTCTCCTTTCTTCTTGTCTATACAGAAGAATACTATCATCGGTATCAATACAAGCAGACTCCCACCTGCTGTATCAGTTATAAATTGTATTAGCTCATTGAACCACTCGGGAGCGTTCATTCTGATATCCTGCAAGAATAACAAATAACTAATATCCATTTATACCTGCCTTTCTATAACCCCTTTAACTCCTATGCTTTTTATAGTAATAATGAAAATCTATTATAATTAGTGGTGCTAGTGTACAAGCCACCAAAGCTGCGCCTATAATAATCAATAAATCATTTCTTATCGCATTTCCTATTATTAGCACTATTAGGCCAACTGTACTTATTCCGCGGGCTATAAGATATTTCTTTTCATACTTCCATTCTTCTTTTTTATCTCTTATATATAGTAAAAAAACTCCATAAATAAGAGTAAACATCCATATTGAGCCCTCAAATAACTTGACCGCCAATACCATAGATATAGTACTCCCAATAATCGCTAATCCCTTGTTGCTCATACATTATCCTTCCACAAATATCATCTATATATTTAAAAGTCTATAATTCATTAATGCCTATTATAAAGTCTTATGGAATTTCCAGAAATCTATGGTCTCCTGTAAATCTGCCTCATCTACAAACAAATTCATCTTCTTTCCAATAGCTATTGCCATATCAACGTACATATTTGCTCTTGCAGTAATAACATTCTCTCCAACAACCAAAGGCTCATTAATAGAATGGGTGGATTCGATTCCCTTCAATATTCCTGCATTATCAAGTTCATCTACTCCATTACAAATACCAGCAACTAAACTCTTATTATCTACAACTGCGCGAATAAATGAATATACCTCTTCATTAGCAATAGATGAAATATCTCCACCTGGAATTAGAAGTAGCTCTACTTCTTTGGGATCTATTTCTCTTAGTGGGCAAGTCGCATTCATTGAAAACTGCTCTTGAGCCTTAACAGCAACTCCATCAATTGTAGCAAATACTATTTCATGACCTGTACACTGTAAAAAATAATTTGTAATTACGATTTCGTATATACAACATGACTCATATAGTAATACTACAGTCTTCATATTATCCCCCCTATTCTTTTCCTTTAATATGGGGTTATTCTAACAAATAGAATGTACTTAAGCAACAATATTTAAATTTTCGTATAATAAGTGTTTTTTTGATGCGCCAATCCATTTGATTAACATTGATTGTGCACTTTCAATAGCTTCCTCCTTTAGTTTACCTATTTTGACTAGACACTCCCAGATTTGCTAAGCAAATCTGGGAGGTACCGTCTGTCGACGATACTACATGTAAATAAAAAAGTCCTAGATAGGAAATAAATTTCCATCTAGGACTTTTATTATTTACATTTTGTCTAGTCTCGTTACTCGCGACTAGTATAATTTGGGTTGGGCTGTTCAATTAAAATAATTAATTGATTTTTTCATTTTATCTCCTAACTATCCACGAACTCAGATTGCTTCGCAATCTTCATGTTCGCGTCTGTCGCCGCAAACAATCATGAAATAAAAAATGCTCAGCTTCAAGCAAGCTTGTGCTGAGCATTTTAATTATTTCATTAATTAGTTCGTGTCTCGTTACTCGCGACTATTCGATGATTGTAGCAACACGACCAGAACCTACTGTTCTACCACCCTCACGATTCACTCCTTAGTTTATCGTGATTATAAATGGCGTTTTTTCGGTGTTTCTTTTGATGTGATTATTCATATTCGCATCATTTTCTATGGTTTTTAGAATTTTTGGTACCAAAACAGTACCAGAGCTAAACAAAAAGTCTCATATATAAGAAAAAGACTCTGGGCCCTTCGCTAAATCCAGCGATGGGTCGAGTCCTATCTTGACTATAGAATATCATAAATTCAGAAAATGTCAACTTCCTCTACTTTGGTGGATACTTTAAAAGCTCCCCATTCTTTCTGATCACATACAATTTCTTTAAATATGGGCGTGAGTAAAACTCTTTCTCTAATTGGGATATACATTGCTTCTCTGGCAATTTAGTATGTCTCAAATCAAATATGATGTATTTTGATTGCTGTACAGCCTTTCTAAAGTTATCCTCAATAGTTCTTTTTCCATTACCAAAAGGACACTTCATTTCCCATTCAACACCTTCCATTCTAATGTCTGGTGTATGATTTCCAGGTATACTACTAGGTTTTAGAAATGTAATATTCTTACCTAATTCTGCGAAGTATTTAGCCATTTCAAACTCATGTTTTTCTGGCGGTGTATTTAAAGCTGATATATCAATTCTGCCCACATTTGACATACTTAAGTGAATTCTCCTTTATATAACGTTTTATCAGTTTACAAATAATAGAATGAAAAATCAAGTACAAAAAAATGACGGGGTAAATCCCCGTCAGCCGGTGGACCAGAGTCTTTCGACTAGCCCTAAATATTTGACGGGCGTCCTGCCCGCGGATATGTGGACCCGGGTCTTTCAACCAGTCCTAAGTGATATAATAATATCAAGCATTATATACTTATTCAATACAAAATATGAATCTTTAAAAACTTATACTTTTAAAAATGATATTCCCACATATATTTAATGTCATCTTTACCAAATACAAATATTACACATTTTTCTTGTAAAATTTTATAAATAAATGTTCCTAAAACACGGAGGTCAATATATGAGTCAAACGAAAAGAAATATTTGTATATTTCTTATTATCCTTTTTTCTCTCGGAATTATAGCATCCATGGGAATATATTATGCACATAACTCCGACTATATTATAGAACGAGGAAATGTAGCACAGCTAAACGTTCATAGTATTTTAGCGGGGAATCTCTATGCTGACTACTCATCTAGGAAATTAGAAGCATTAGAAAAAGAACGAACTATATGTAAAGTTGTTGCTATTACTAGCGCTATAGGTTTAATTATTACAATCATAGTAATAGCCTCATCTAAAAAAAGTGTATCAACAACCATTTCCAACGAATCATCCGAATCCAACACTTTAGATAGTAGTTCCTCTCCTCTTAGCATCAAACTAAACGAGATAAACGATTTAAAAGAACAAGGATTAATAACCGACGAGGAATATACTGCTTTACGAAACAAAATACTAAATTTGTAACAACTAAATTATATATGAAAATAAAAGCTACGGCACCAATCTGTGTCGTAGCTTTTAATCTATCTTCAATCGCCTGTCCAAATGCCATCTAGTATCATATTAGCCTGTTCTAAGTCACTAATATCATCTGCCGTCCTAAGTATGTCTTCAGCTTTTACTATGCTTTCTTCAAATTCAGAAACCATCCCTTTGTACATTGAAACAGCCATTTTCATAGTTTTATCATCACTATCCTCATATTCAAGAATAATACTATCGTAAGCATAACAAGTTGCCCATGATTTCCAGAATTTCATTATCAATGCTGCATATTGTTCTTCTTCCTCTGTAGGGCTCTTGCCTACATCTACTTCGTATGAAACCGCATCTACAACCTTATATATTTCTACCATTGGAACATCCATATGCTCTAAGGTATAACCCATAGTTACTTCCTTCATCTTCGTAGATTTCATATCATCCAGATATTCCATTCCTTGATCGTAGACATCCTTTGATACCCCTTTTATTGGAGATGTTTGTGATTGGAATAATATAATAATTCCAACAATAAAAGCTAAAGCAACTATCAAAGCCGCAACAATTAACTTAATTGGAAACGTTTTGTTCTTATTAATTCTCTTGCCACAATTAGGGCAGAAAACTGTGTCCCCTGAAACTTCTATACCACATGAAGGACATTTATATTCTTTTTTTAATCTCGTTCCGCATTTCATACAGAATTCTGAATCATCCGGCATATTACTTCCACATTTATTACATTTCATATGCACCTCACTTTAATTATTCAGCACTGTTATTTTCCAAATCAGTAAATGCTTTTTCAGCTTTCTCTTTCTTAGCTTTATAATCTTTATTATTTGCCGCTTCCTCTTCTAGATATTTTGCAACATGGAAATTTCCATTAAACATAAAATCATACCTAGCATCATATGCATCAACAAAATCATCCATGGCATCTTTTAAATCTTTAATTTCTTCTTCATTGCAGTTTAAATCTTTAATTTCTTTAACTAACTTGTCAACTTCTTTTTTTCTATTTTTCTCTTGAGTAAAATCTGATGGACACTGACTTTCAGCAAATGAAACGTACGCTGATGGAGTAACTATACCAGTTGTATCCATAAAACATGAAATTCCAATAACATCACTTATTTTCGTAATTGTGTTTTCTCCATCAACGATTTTATCAAATAATTCTTTTTCCTTCTCTTTAAAATCTGCAATTAGCTCTTGTCTCGCTTCCTCTGCTAATCGCTCTTGCTCTATCTGTTCCTGTACATTTTTCTGATGTATATAATAACCTCCTCCAGCTACAGCAACTGCAATAATACAAATTATAATACATACTATCGCGATACCTCTCTTGCTTTTCTTTCCATCAACTTTTTTACCACACTTTAAACAAAACTGTGCGCCCTCAGCTAATTCAGCTCCACACTTAGGACATATCTTTTGCGCTGCTTTATTTTCCTCGAAGTTCCATCCACATTTACTGCAAAATTTCATATCTAACGGAATTATCGTTTTACAATTAGGACATGTTTTATTATTATCAGCATGGATTTCACTTGTAATAGCAACTAGCGAGTTACCACAATTTGGGCAAGTAATAGTATTATCAGCAACTTCTTTACCACAAAATTTACAAATCATAAAAATCACCTTTCCCAACACAATTAATCTACTAATCGGCATCTATAACATCTACTTCGGTTATTCTAAAAGTGGCTAACCAATGTATGCCCATATCTTGTATTAATGAATATTTTTTCTTTGGTTCCACTGTTCCTTTTACAGGATTAGCCCAACCTCCTAAATTAATAATAATCGATGTTGGCTTATCAATCGTAAAACTTGCGTTTTCTCCATGCTCACCAGACCATAGAGTATTACCGTAGTCATCACTTATAGTTGCGTTTCTAGATGAAAATGCGCCAACAATTCCCTCTATAAATGTTGGCATCTTTATTCTTACCAAACCACTTGGAGATGCATCGGCAATTGGGCACCCACAATTAGGGCAAGAACTTGCTTTATCTGATACTTCTTTTCCACATTCAGGACACTGAATTAATGCCATAATACACTTACCTCCATTCTAAAACTCAATTTATAGCAATTATTATACAAAGTAATTGTTAAGAAACTGAGAAAGGTTCATATTTCTATATTTAGATGTTGCCTCAAATCTCATGTTCTATATTCTTGTTTTTTCTTTTTGAGTGTAACAATTGCACTTTCTCTTCTTCCTTACTTTGTGATATTCTATTAAGCTTTGCAATAATACTTTCCCGTGTTTCTTCTTTAACAGTAATTCTTCTATTTATGTTCCACCATTCTTTAAATTTCTTAAATGCTGTTGAGACAATCTTACCAATTGGAGTCCTTGGTTCATCCAGTAATGCATATCTCATAAACTCTTTCTTCATTTCCGTATCTGCCATTTTTTCAACTACTTCATCCACCATCTTATCGGTTGCGTTTATAATCTCATTTTGAGTTTCAATCAGATTATCTCGTTCAACTTCAAGCTTTGTTATTTCCTCAGATATTTCTTCGTACTGCTTTTGCTTCATCCGGATATAGAACTCTTTTGACATATCATTATTTCTTCCCTTTTCCTTTGGCTTTAAAGTTTCATCTCCAAAAATCTCTGGATGCTCTTGGATTAGTTTTTCGGCTTGATCATGTAGTAAATCCTGAAGCTGTTCCATTCTTTCTTTTGTGAATACTTTTGTTTTGGCTACCTGTTTTTTCATTCCTCTCTGATATCCAGTTGCTACCGGTACTCCTACAACCTGCATATGAGGTGATGATTCATCAAAGTGTATAACAGCAGACGCCACTTTGAATTCAGGAACTGCAGCTTTAAAAGCTTCCAGTTGCTCCTTCAAAAGTGGCGTCATTGCTTTCCATTCTTCTATTGTTTTCTGTCCCCAAAATTCTCTATCACCAATTTGCAGAATCACTTCTGCAGCTACATCATTCTTTTTACTATCGGAGACATACTTTAAATAATCCTTTATTTGTCTATCCGCTCTCTTACCTTCATTGTACTCCTTCAACACTTCTGAGAATTCATCTTTATAGATTTGTTTTACTTCATTGAGAATGCTTGTACCACTGCCCTCAACTATTTCAATAAGGTCAACATTGTATTCACTTTGTTGAGTATATAGCCGCAGGTTGTGTTTACTTGCTGCGGTGATTGAATGAGTTGTGGTCAGTGCATGTTTTTTATTGGACAAATGACATGAACAAGATATCATGTAAAATCACTCCTTTCATTTGGACAATTGAGCCGTCGGCAGACCCCTCGGAGAGCCCCCGTATAATGACATCTATGTCATTATACCTAGGGGGTTACCCATAACGACACGTTATGCGGTAAGCTCGCTCCGCTCGCTATGCTATTGCCGCTTTTAATTCTTCCTGATTCCATTTACTGATTTGCTCCCTTATTGATTCATCTGGAAAAGTTAACTGGTAACTTTTTTCTTTTATTCTGTTTTTAATTCGCTCATCGTAATTTGTATTATCAATAGCCATGTTGCTTGTATAAATCGTAATCAGGTTATTCATGTATCGCTCATTTATGATTTGATAAAATTTTTCCTGCGTCCAATCCTTCGGTGTTTCAGTATCAAAATCATCAATTATCAATACATCAACTCTGGTTAACCCTTCAAGAAGCTGCTGCTCGGTGTATTCATAATCCTTATTCCAGGTCGCTCTGATTTCATTTAAAATTTCAATTGATGTTGCAAACTTCACTGAACATTTTTCCATTTTCAATAATTCGTTTGCTAGAGAAATTGCAAATCTCGTTTTCCCACACCCCTTTGTTGGCGAATAAAGATAAAAACCCATTCCAGCTGTTTTCATTCTTTCTAAATTCTCTAACCACCATTTAGCAGCTGTTAGATTCTTCTCGATTATTATTTGCGATTGCTCCTTTTCATAAATATCCTTACTAAAGTTTTCTAACCAATAGTCCTTAAAACCTTCTGGTATATTGGCAAAAGCTACACGCTCCTTTTTAATAAGCTTTTGGCGGATTCCACAACTACAATCTCTTGTAAAAGGACGTCCGTGATCATCCTCGTAAAACTCATAACCAGTGCCTTTACATATTGGGCAAACATCAGAATCCATATAAATCAAGTTCTTCTTTTGTCCAATTACTCTGTCCTTGAGTTCCTGAAACTGCTGTTCCATAATGTCCTTTACTTCCATTAGCATCGTCCCCCTTTAAATATTTTTGTTTTTTATATTTTTTAGTTTTATATTCTTTAGTATTATATTGTGTCGACTTTTCCGTAACCGGTTTTCCCGTTGACGGATTTACCGTAAACGGATTTTCCGTCTGCGGTGAAAACGTTGGATTATCGTGCACTTCAACAACTAGTTCACCAAACGCTCCACCACTTTTCCTTTCTTGATACCTTGACAAGTATCCCATATCTTCCAAACGTTTTAGACCTGCTCGTATGCTATCTCTTCCATCTGGAAGTATTGCAGCTAATCCATTTACAGAAAAATCCCATTGATCAGGTAACCCTAACAGGGTAGCCATTAATCCTCGTTCCTTTAGTGGTAAATCTCTATTCCTTAATATGCCATTATTAACCATTGTGAAATTACCTTGTGTCTTGTTCTTTAATACTGGCAATCAATATTCCCCCTTTCCTTTTGCAAATCATCAAGCAAAGATGCTACCTTTCGTTGTTCGCTAGGATATAGATGTCCGTAGGTGTTTAGTGTAATCTTGATATCCTTGTGTCCTAATCTTTCCTTGATAATCAACGGCTGTACTCCCTGATGAATCAAATAAGCACAATGGCTATGCCTTAAATCATGAACCCTAATCTTTTTAACATCTGCTTTTTTGATATGTCGCTTCATCAATTCCTGCAAAGCCTTTGCTGTCATTCCAAACAACCTTTCATTATTGGGATAACGATACAATCGTTTGTAATAATCCAGTATTTCTTCAACAAGAAATTTGGGTAGGTCAATACTTCGCACCGAGTTTTGCGTCTTTGGAGTTGTGATAATATCCTCACCATCTATCCTGTAATACGTCTTTGTAATATTCAGTTTATGTTGAGGAATATCTATATCATTCTTTGTTAAGGCTAAAAGCTCTCCTTCACGTATACCCGTCCAAAACAGAATCTCAAACATCAGTCTATGCATTGACCCAAGCTCAAATGTATCTATAAATTGTTGATATTCTTCTATCGTCCAGAAGTCCAAACTCCTATCATCAGATGAACCCATTTTCTTAACTCGCTTACAAGGATTATCTTTTAACCCATATATCCTCTCTGCATGTGTGAATAAAGCTGTTAATTGATTTTGCAACATCCTGAGATAAGCTTCCGAGAATTTATTATTCTTCTTGATATCATTTTGCCAAGCAATGATATCTGATGGAGATATCTGGTTGATAGCTTTCTCTCCAAAATATGAAACCACATAAGCATCAATCATATACCTTTTATTCTTCTTTGTTCTTTCTTTCAGCTCATGCTCCTTGTCTGTGAAATAAATTTCTACAAAATCTTTTAACCTCATAGACATATCTGCTCTTGCTGCAAGCTTGAAGTTCGCTTCAAATTGCTGAGCTTCTTTTTTCGTTTTAAAATTCCTTTTGTGCTTTTTCTTTGATGCTCCTGTCCAATCTTTGTAATAGAAGGAGCAAAACCACATACCATTATCGTCTTTGTATACTGGCATTTTTCCCTCCTTAGATTGCAACATTCATTGTGTTGTATCCATAAAACTTTGTTTCCCAATAAGCTTTTGGGATTTTACCTGCTACTACTATGAATCCCTGTTTAGACAACTCTTCATTTAACTCTCTAATCACCTTATATGCATGTCCCTTTGAAACACCTAATTCAGCAGATACCTCTTCAACGCCTATCATATAATTAGATTTCATATCCTTCTCCTTTCTTGATTTATTATGTACATAATTTTATGATTTACGATTTTCGTAAATTTAATATACCATTCGCTATTCATTTTGTAAATACTAAATTTACGATTTTCGTAATTAATTTTTGCTTTTTATATTTTTCATTGTTATGTTTTTCGTAAATATGATAGAATGATTATTGTAATACTGATTATTGGAGGTATTAATAATGGGAGATGGAAAGAACTTAAAAGAACTTATTGATGCAAAAGGCACCAATGTTAGACAGCTTGCCAAAGCTTCTGGATTGAAGGCATCCACACTATATTCAATAATTCAAAAAGATACCAATATAAGATTTGATTATGCCTTAAGAATTGCTAATGAACTTGGAGTAGATGTAAATGAAGTTTGTTCAGCAAGTCCATTCTCAGGTGAATTAAAAGAAGATGAAATCTATATGACCGTAAAAGACCACACTGGTTTATTAGATAAGTCTCGTGTCAAAGACTATCTGTTATATTCAATGTATCCTTTAATGATGTTGTATGGAAAAAATGCTATGCCTGATGTAGATAATCTATTAACATCTTTCTACCAGCTTGATGATGAAGCACGAAACGAAATAGTTGATACTATAAAAGTAAAACTTCAATATCACCGTGATCAAAACCGTGCAGAAGAAATAAAAAATATAAAGAAATGGTAATTTTTTTTTAAGACTTTTTCTCTTAGAGAAAAGGTCTTTTTTTATTATGCTCTGGTACTAAACCTTCTAAAAATAGTACCAGAATAGTACCAGAAACCATTTTTCAGTCACTTAGTTTACATATTTATACATGAAAAAAGGCTCCCGAGGAAATCCTCGGAAGCCTTGATTTTACTATTTGGGTTGGGCTGTTCGCTCGTTATTACTCGATGATTGTAGCAACACGACCAGAACCTACTGTTCTACCACCCTCACGGATAGCGAATGTAAGACCCTGCTCCATAGCGATTGGGTGGATGAGCTCGATTGTCATCTCTACGTTATCGCCAGGCATGCACATCTCTGTACCTGCTGGAAGCTCGCAAACACCTGTAACGTCTGTTGTTCTGAAGTAGAACTGTGGACGATAGTTGTTGAAGAATGGAGTATGACGACCACCTTCATCCTTTGTAAGAACGTAAACCTGAGCTGTAAACTTTGTGTGGCATGTTACAGTACCTGGCTTAGCAAGTACCTGTCCACGCTGGATCTGGTCACGGTTAACACCACGAAGAAGTGCACCGATGTTATCACCAGCCTGAGCCTCATCAAGAAGCTTACGGAACATCTCGATACCAGTTACAACAGTCTTCTGTGTATCTTCCTTGATACCGATGATTTCAAGTTCGTCGTTAAGGTGAAGAACACCACGCTCTACTCTACCTGTAGCAACAGTACCACGACCTGTGATTGTGAATACGTCCTCTACTGGCATAAGGAATGGCTTATCTGTCTCACGCTGTGGATCTGGGATGTACTCATCAACTGTGTTCATGAGTTCCATGATCTTGTCGCCCCACTCGCCGTTTGGATCCTCAAGAGCCTTAAGAGCTGAACCCTTAACGATTGGACAATCGTTGAAGTCATACTCCTCAAGCTGCTCTGTAACTTCCATCTCTACGAGCTCGATAAGCTCCTCATCATCAACCATATCACACTTGTTAAGGAATACTACGATGTAAGGTACACCTACCTGACGTGAAAGAAGGATGTGCTCCTTTGTCTGAGCCATAACACCGTCAGTTGCAGCAACAACGAGGATAGCACCATCCATCTGAGCAGCACCAGTGATCATGTTCTTTACATAGTCAGCGTGGCCTGGGCAGTCAACGTGTGCATAGTGTCTCTTCTCTGTCTGGTACTCAACGTGAGCTGTAGAGATTGTGATACCTCTTTCTCTCTCCTCTGGAGCCTTATCGATGTTCTCGAAGTCTACCTTTGCGTTACCAGATACTCTCTCTGCAAGTACCTTTGTGATAGCTGCTGTAAGAGTTGTTTTACCGTGGTCTACGTGTCCGATAGTACCGATGTTACAATGTGGTTTGGTTCTGTCAAAATGCTCTTTTGCCATTTTTAAAAATCCTCCTTAATATAATGCCCTAACCGGGCTGTTTAGTTCTAAACTCTCGGTATTTCCGATTATAATAGAAATACCGAGTTTTTTCAACTATTTAGAATTACTTTGAATGATTAGAGATAATCTGTTCCTGAACGTTCTTTGGTACTGGCTCATACTTCTCGAAGAACATTGAGTAGTTACCACGACCCTGTGTTGATGAACGAAGCTCTGTTGAGTATCCGAACATCTCTGCAAGTGGAACAAGTGCTCTAACGATCTTGCCGCCGCCAAGATCATCCATAGACTGGATCTGACCTCTCTTAGCGTTGAGAGATCCGATTACATCACCCATGTATTCCTCAGGCATAGTAACTTCAACCTTCATGATAGGCTCAAGAAGTACTGGAGCTGCCTTAGCCATAGCTTCCTTGAAGCACATTGAACCAGCAATGTGGAATGCCATTTCTGATGAATCGACTTCATGGTAAGAACCATCGTAAACGTCTGCTTCTACACCAAGAACAGGGAATCCGCAAAGGATACCAGCCTTAGCTGCTTCCTCAATACCCTCACCAACAGATGGGATGTATTCCTTAGGAATAGCACCACCAACTACTGAAGACTTAAATCTGAATGTCTCCTCAGCGTTAGCATCCATTGGAGTAAATCTAACCTTACAGTGACCGTACTGACCACGACCACCTGACTGCTTAGCATACTTGTATTCCTGATCAACAGGCTTTGTAAATGTCTCCTTGTAAGCAACCTGAGGTGCACCAACGTTTGCCTCAACCTTGAACTCTCTAAGAAGACGATCAACGATGATCTCAAGGTGAAGCTCACCCATACCAGCGATGATTGTCTGACCTGTTTCCTGATCAGTGTGCTGACGGAATGTAGGATCCTCTTCAGCAAGCTTTGCAAGAGCCTCGCCCATCTTCTGCTGACCAGCCTTAGTCTTAGGCTCGATAGCAAGCTCGATAACTGGCTCTGGGAATTCCATAGACTCGAGGATTACTGGGTGCTGCTCGTCGCAGATTGTATCACCAGTTGTTGTAACCTTAAGACCTACAACAGCTGCGATATCACCAGAGTAAACCTTATCTAACTCTGTACGCTTGTTAGCGTGCATCTGAAGAATACGACCTACACGCTCCTTCTTATCCTTTGTAGCGTTAAGGCAGTATGAACCTGAGTTCAATGTACCTGAGTATACACGGATAAATGCGAGCTTACCAACGAATGGGTCAGCCATAATCTTAAATGCTAAAGCTGCGAATGGCTCTTCGTCTGAAGAGTGCTTCTCAACTGGGTTGCCATCCATATCTACACCCTGGATAGCTGGTACGTCTGTAGGAGCTGGCATGAACTCAAGGATAGCGTCAAGAAGCTTCTGAACGCCCTTGTTTCTGTAAGCTGAACCACAGCATACTGGGATAGCACGACACTCGCAAGTACCCTTACGAAGTGCTGCCTTAAGAGCATCTACTGAAGGCTCCTCACCCTCAAGATACTCCATCATAAGATCATCATCTAACTCACAGATCTTCTCAACGAGCTCTGTGTGATAAAGCTCAGCATCCTCTGCCATATCAGCTGGGATGTCTGTGATAGAAATATCATCACCCTTATCATCGTTATAGATGTATGCTTTCATCTCGAAAAGATCGATGATTCCCTGGAAATCATCTTCCTTACCGATTGGAAGCTGAAGAACGATAGCGTTCTTCTTAAGTCTATCACGGATCTGATCAACAGCTCCGTAGAAGTTTGCACCAAGGATATCCATCTTATTGATGAAAGCCATTCTTGGTACGTTATATGTGTCAGCCTGTCTCCAAACATTCTCTGACTGTGGCTCAACGCCACCCTTTGCACAGAAGACACCAACGGCGCCATCAAGTACACGAAGGGAACGCTCAACCTCAACAGTAAAGTCTACGTGGCCTGGTGTATCAATGATATTGATACGGTGCTCTAAAGCACCCTTCTTAGGCTTGCAGTTTTCCTGCTCAGTCCAGTGACATGTTGTAGCAGCTGAAGTGATAGTGATACCTCTCTCTGCTTCCTGCTCCATCCAGTCCATGGTTGCAGTACCTTCGTGTGTATCACCGATCTTGTAGTTAACACCTGTGTAATAAAGAATACGCTCTGTAAGTGTAGTCTTTCCGGCATCGATATGAGCCATAATACCAATATTTCTGGTACGCTCAAGTGGATATTCTCTTCCTGCCACTGTTAGCCCCTCCTATTAGAATCTGTAATGAGCAAATGCCTTATTAGCCTCTGCCATTCTATGCATTTCTTCTTTTCTCTTAACAGCTGAACCTGTGTTACCAGCTGCATCCATAATCTCGTTTGCAAGACGCTCTTCCATTGTCTTCTCAGTACGTGTACGTGAGAACATTGTGAGCCATCTAAGGCCAAGGGCCTGACGACGATCTGGTCTTACTTCGATAGGTACCTGATATGTAGCACCACCGATACGTCTAGCCTTTACCTCAAGTACAGGCATAACGTTGTTCATAGCTTCCTCGAAAACCTCAAGTGCTGGCTTTCCAGTCTTTTCTGCGACTTTGTCAAATGCACCATATACAATCTTCTGAGCTACACCCTTCTTACCATCAAGCATGATGTTGTTGATAAGCTTTGTAACTACCTTGCTATTGTATATAGGATCTGCCAAAACGTCTCTTTTTTGAGTATGTCCTTTTCTTGGCACGATACTTCCCTCCTTAACTAAAATTTGTTAGATCAACGGTACTCACATGTAATACTGTGTGTTCGTGCAGTATTTATCTTAAGTAAAATAAAATACAACACTAACCAAAGTTTATGTGATATACAATAAATTAATACCTAAGCTATCTTATTTTGCGTCCTTAGGTCTCTTAGCGCCGTACTTTGAACGTCCCTGCTTGCGGTTAGCAACGCCGGCTGTATCAAGTGTACCTCTGATTACGTGATAACGTGTACCTGGTAAATCCTTAACACGGCCACCACGAATCAAAACAACGCTATGCTCCTGAAGATTGTGACCTTCGCCTGGAATGTATGAAGTTACTTCGATTCCGTTTGAAAGACGAACTCTGGCAATCTTACGAAGAGCTGAGTTAGGCTTCTTAGGTGTAGCTGTCTTAACAGCTGTACATACACCACGCTTCTGTGGAGAAGAAGTGTTTGTAGGCTTCTTCTTAAGAGAATTGTAACCTCTCTGAAGTGCTGGTGCTGTAGACTTCTTTACAGATGTCTGACGACCTTTTCTAACTAGCTGGTTGAATGTTGGCATTCTTTTTTACCTCCTAATTTATTCTTTTGCATGGAAATGGGCGCAATTACCCTATTAGCGCATGCTAGAACATTATATTTCCAATAAATCATTATGTCAAGCGTAAAAATGTGAAAAAAACGTTACTATTCACAGTTATAAATATTTAAAGATCTATTCTTGTCATGCTTGCATGTAAGAGAATGATCTTTAAATATTTATAAACTGGAATCAGTGACTCCACCCACATGAATAATGTTAAGTGCTTTGGCACTGGGAAAGAAGTCTGAAAGACTTCCATTATGAATGAGGGTGGAGGAACTGTGAATAGTAACTTCCAATAGTACTTAAATTTTAAAGATTAATTCTCGTCATGCTTGCATGTAAGAGAATGATCTTTAAATATTTATAAACTGGAATCAGTGACTCCACCCACATGAATAATGTTAAGTGCTTTAGCACTGGGAAAGAAGTCTGAAAGACTTCCATTATGAATGAGGGTGGAGGAACTGTGAATAGTAATGAAAAAACTAGGGCCAATATAGGCCCTAGTTCTATACATACTATATATAGTAGTTTCTATTTACGATGTTGAATAATCTTGATGATTATTCAACATCTACTAATTCATCTGAAGTTGTAAGCTCTTCTGTCTCAGCTTCTCCCTCAAATTCCTGAGCTAATGCTGCATTTGCAATATCAGCATCTGTAGAAAGTGGAATGTTAGAGTATCTCTTCATACCAGTACCAGCTGGGATTAAGCGACCGATGATAACGTTCTCCTTGAGGCCGTTAAGTGGATCAACCTTACCCTTGATAGCTGCATCAGTAAGAACCTTTGTTGTCTCCTGGAATGAAGCTGCTGAAAGGAATGAGTTTGTAGCAAGGGCTGCCTTTGTGATACCAAGAAGTTCCTGTGTACCAGTTGCAACTGCCTTACCCTCTGCTTCCATCTGCTCGTTAGCTTCCTCAAAATCAAGCCAATCTACAAGTGAACCAGGCATGAATCCTGTATCACCAGCATCGTCGATTCTGATTCTCTTAAGCATCTGACGGCAAAGTACCTCAATATGCTTATCGTTGATATCAACACCCTGTAAACGATATACACGCTGTACCTCGCGGATAAGGTAATCCTGAACAGCTGCCTTACCCTTGATAGTAAGAATATCGTGTGGATTTACAGAACCTTCTGTAAGTTCATCACCAGCCTCAAGCTCCTGACCTGCAAGAACCTTGATACGTGAACCGTAAGGGATGAGATATTTCTCAACATCACCTGTCTCAGAGTTAGTTACTACAACCTCTCTCTTCTTTGTCTTAGAATCCTCTTCGATTGAAACTGTACCAGCAATCTCTGTGATGATTGCAAGTCCCTTAGGCTTTCTAGCCTCGAAAAGCTCCTCGACACGAGGAAGACCCTGAGTAATATCGTTACCAGCAACACCACCAGTATGGAAGGTTCTCATTGTAAGCTGAGTACCTGGCTCACCGATTGACTGAGCTGCGATAATACCAATTGCTTCACCAACCTGAACAGCACGTCCTGATGCCATGTTAGCACCGTAGCACTTAGCACAAACACCAACGTGTGAACGGCAGTTAAGAACGTTTCTGATCTTAACCTTCTTAATTGGCTGTCCCTTATCATCAACACCACGCTCAATAATAGCAGCTGCACGCTTTGGTGTAATCATATGGTTAGCCTTAACAATCATCTCGCCATTTGCATCATAGATTGAATAGCAAGAGAATCTACCTGTAATACGGTCCTTAAGAGACTCAATCTCCTCACGACCATCCATGAATGCGTATACCCACATACCTGGAATCTCACGATCTGTACCAGCTACACAGTCAGACTCACGGATAATAAGCTCCTGAGCAACGTCAACCATTCGACGTGTCAAGTAACCTGAATCGGCTGTACGAAGAGCTGTATCAGAAAGACCCTTACGAGCACCATGAGCTGACATGAAGTACTCAAGTACGTCAAGACCCTCACGGAAGTTTGACTTGATAGGAAGCTCGATTGTACGACCTGTTGTATCAGCCATCAAACCACGCATACCAGCAAGCTGCTTGATCTGCTTATCAGAACCACGGGCACCTGAATCAGCCATCATGAAGATGTTGTTGTACTTATCAAGACCATCAAGAAGGTCCTTAGT
Organism: Pseudobutyrivibrio sp.; assembly: GCA_017557435.1. Lineage (GTDB taxonomy): Bacteria > Bacillota > Clostridia > Lachnospirales > Lachnospiraceae > Pseudobutyrivibrio. The sequence goes on from JAFYYR010000009.1 coordinate 54,173, forward strand.
AAGCTCATCATCAGTATTCTTCCATGTATCAACTACTTCACGGTAACGCTCTTCTTCTGTAATAAGACCACGCTTGTACTGACGAGTAATCTTATCTACAGTCTCCTCAGCTGCAGCAATAAGCTCTGGCTTCTGAGGTGGAACTGTCATATCTGAAATTGAAACTGTCATGGCAGCAATTGTTGAGTAGTGGTAACCCATAGCCTTGATATCATCAAGAACTTCTGCTGTCTTTGTAGCTCCATGTGTATTAATAACTTTTTCAAGGATCTGCTTTAACTGCTTCTTACCAACGTGGAAGTCGATCTCTGGAACAAGCTCATTCTCAGGCTTTGTACGGTCAATGTAACCAAGATCCTGTGGAATGATTTCGTTGAAGATAAGTCTTCCAAGTGTTGATGAAACATTACCAGTAACAACAGTACCATCTGCTAATTTCTTAGACATACGTACTGTGATACGTGCATGCATTGTAAGTGCCTTGTTCTCGTATGCAAGAATAGCCTCGTTAAGGTTCTTGAATGCCTTACCCTCACCTGGCTCTTCTCTTCCGTCACCTACTGTTGTACCACGCTCCTGTGTAAGGTAGTAAATACCAAGGACCATATCCTGTGAAGGAACGGCAACAGGACCACCGTCTGAAGGCTTAAGTAAGTTGTTAGGTGAGAGAAGCATAAATCTACACTCAGCCTGTGCCTCCTGTGTAAGTGGAAGGTGAACAGCCATCTGGTCACCGTCGAAATCGGCGTTGAAAGCTGTACATACAAGTGGATGAAGCTTAATAGCTCTACCCTCTACAAGAATTGGCTCGAAAGCCTGAATTCCAAGTCTATGAAGTGTAGGAGCACGGTTAAGCATAACTGGATGCTCTTTAATGACATCTTCAAGGATGTCCCAAACCTGTGGCTCGAACTTCTCAACCATCTTCTTAGCATACTTAATGTTGTGAGCCATACCATTGCCTACAAGCTCCTTCATAACGAATGGCTTGAAGAGCTCAAGTGCCATCTCCTTTGGAAGACCACACTGGTAAATCTTAAGCTCTGGACCTACTACGATAACTGAACGTCCTGAGTAGTCAACACGCTTACCAAGAAGGTTCTGTCTGAATCGTCCTGACTTACCCTTAAGCATATCTGAAAGTGACTTAAGAGGTCTGTTACCAGGACCAGTAACTGGACGACCACGTCTACCGTTATCGATAAGAGCATCTACAGCTTCCTGAAGCATACGCTTTTCGTTACGTACGATGATATCAGGAGCGCCAAGCTCAAGAAGTCTACGGAGACGGTTATTTCTATTAATAATACGACGGTATAAGTCGTTAAGGTCAGATGTGGCGAAACGTCCACCATCAAGCTGTACCATAGGACGAAGATCTGGTGGAATAACAGGGATAACTGTCATAATCATCCATTCAGGTCTGTTTCCTGACTCGCGGAATGCCTCAACAACCTCAAGTCTCTTAATGATACGAGAACGCTTCTGACCAGTAGCGTTATCAAGTTCAATCTGAAGCTTTGTAGCCTCTTCATCAAGGTCAATTTCCTTAAGAAGCTCCTGGATAGCTTCAGCACCCATTCCTACTCTGAACTGGCTACCATAAGTCTCTCTAGCCTCCTGGTACTCAGCCTCTGTAAGAACCTGCTTATACATAAGAGCAGTATCACCTGCATCAAGTACGATGTATGATGCAAAGTAAAGAACCTTCTCTAATGTCTTTGGTGAAAGATCAAGAATAAGTCCCATACGTGAAGGAATACCCTTGAAATACCAAATATGTGAAACTGGTGCTGCCAACTCAATGTGGCCCATACGCTCACGACGTACAGATGCCTTTGTAATCTCAACACCACAACGGTCACAAACTACACCCTTATAACGAATCTTCTTGTACTTTCCGCAGTGACATTCCCAGTCCTTGCTAGGTCCAAAAATCTTTTCGCAGAAAAGACCGTCCTTTTCAGGCTTCAGTGTACGATAGTTAATTGTCTCAGGCTTTTTAACTTCACCACGAGACCACTGTCTAATCTTTTCAGGTGATGCCAATCCAATCTGTATTGCGTCAAATGCTATTGGTTGATATGTCGCTTCTCTATTCTCTGGCATTTTCTAGCTCCCTTCCTATTTATTCCTCATCAAAATCATCTGCAACGTCAGAAAAATCATCCTCGTCGTATGACTCTTCCTCGATTTCATCATCGTCTACGAGCTCGCCTTCATTGTCAAACTTCTTTGTCGAGAAGCCTGCCTGAGCAAATGAGCTGTCATCTTCGAATGCGAAGTTTCTATCGCTACCTGCAATGATTGCATTGAGGTCTGTATTTCCATATTCACTTGTTTCCATGAGCTCAACCTCTTCACGGTTCTCATCGAGAACACGTACATCAAGACCAAGTGACTGTAATTCCTTAAGTAATACCTTGAATGACTCAGGAATTCCTGGCTCAGGGATATTCTCGCCCTTGATAATAGCTTCGTATGTCTTAACACGACCGATAACATCATCAGACTTCATTGTAAGGATTTCCTGAAGTGTATATGATGCACCATAAGCCTCAAGAGCCCAAACTTCCATCTCACCGAAACGCTGACCACCGAACTGTGCCTTACCACCAAGTGGCTGCTGTGTAACGAGAGAGTAAGGACCTGTTGAACGAGCATGGATCTTATCGTCAACAAGGTGGTGAAGTTTCAGGTAGTGCATGTGTCCGATTGTAACAGGACCATCAAATGGCTCACCTGTACGACCGTCACGGAGCTGAACCTTACCATCTCTAGAAATAGGAACACCCTTCCAAAGAGCACGATGAGCGCGGTTAGTAGATAAGTAATCCATAACATCCTCACGAAGTACATCTACGTACTTGTCGAAGAATGTCTCCTCGCCGTTTGTAGCCTCTTCCTTGTCAAATGGCATATTTACATAGTCATTTGCAAGCTCAAGTGTATCCTGAATATCAATTTCCTTTGCACCATCAAATACTGGTGTCTCAATATCAAATCCAAGAGCCTTAGCAGCAAGTGAAAGGTGAATCTCAAGGACCTGACCAATGTTCATACGTGAAGGAACGCCAAGTGGGTTAAGTACGATATCAAGTGGACGTCCGTTTGGAAGATATGGCATATCCTCTACTGGAAGTACGCGGGAAACTACACCCTTGTTACCATGACGACCAGCCATCTTATCACCTACACCAATCTTTCTCTTCTGAGCGATGTAGATACGAACTGACTTATTAACACCTGGTGAAAGCTCATCACCGTTCTCACGTGTAAATACCTTAGCATCAACTACGATACCATAAGCTCCGTGTGGTACACGAAGTGAAGTATCACGAACTTCTCTAGCCTTCTCACCGAAGATTGCAAGAAGAAGTCTCTCTTCAGGAGTACGCTCTGTCTCTCCCTTAGGTGTAACCTTACCAACAAGGATATCACCTGCACGAACCTCAGCACCGATACGGATAATACCGCTCTCATCAAGATCCTTAAGAGCATCATCACCTACACCAGCAACATCACGTGTGATCTCCTCTGGTCCAAGCTTTGTATCACGAGCATCGATTTCGTACTCTTCAATATGAATAGATGTATAAACATCATCCTGTACAAGTCTTTCTGAAAGAAGAACCGCATCCTCGTAGTTGTAACCTTCCCATGTCATGAATCCGATAAGTGGATTCTTACCGATAGCAAGCTCACCATTCTTTGTAGAAGGACCATCAGCGATAACCTCGCCAGCCTCTACATGGTCACCCTTGAATACGATTGGTCTCTGATTGTAGCAGTTAGACTGGTTAGAACGTGTAAATTTGAATAGGTTATACTCATCTCTTGTACCGTCCTCATCAGCCTTGATGATAATACGCTTTGTCTCAGACATCTCAACGATACCAGCACGCTTAGCAACTACGCAAACGCCTGAATCGACAGCTGTCTTTGGCTCCATACCTGTACCAACAACTGGTGCCTCTGTAGTAAGAAGTGGCACTGCCTGACGCTGCATGTTAGAACCCATGAGGGCACGGTTAGCATCATCGTTCTGAAGGAATGGAATAAGTGCAGTAGCAACTGAGAATACCATCTTAGGAGATACGTCCATGTAATCAAACATCTTCTTATCGTACTCCTGTGTCTCCTCACGGAAACGACCAGATACGTTCTTTCTCATAAAGTGGCCTTCCTCGTCAAGCTTGACGTTAGCCTGTGCTACATGATAATTATCCTCTTCGTCAGCAGTCATATAAACTACTTCGTCTGTTACACGAGGATTCTCTGGGTCTGACTTATCAATACGTCTGTATGGTGCCTCAATAAAACCATACTCATTGATACGAGCATAGCTTGCAAGAGAGTTGATAAGACCGATGTTAGGTCCTTCAGGAGTCTCGATAGGGCACATACGTCCATAGTGTGAGTAGTGAACGTCTCGAACCTCGAATCCGGCACGATCTCTTGAAAGACCACCAGGACCAAGTGCTGAAAGACGTCTCTTATGTGTCAACTCTGAAAGTGGGTTGTTCTGATCCATAAACTGTGACAACTGTGATGAACCAAAGAACTCTTTGATTGCAGCTGTAACAGGCTTAATGTTGATGAGGTTCTGTGGAGAAATGTCCTCAAGGTCACGAGTTGTCATACGCTCACGTACAACCTTCTCAAGACGTGAAAGACCAATTCTATACTGGTTCTGTAATAACTCACCAACTGCACGGATACGACGGTTACCAAGGTGATCGATATCGTCATCCTTACCAATGCCGTACTCAAGGTGCATATTATAGTTAATAGATGCAAATACATCCTCTACTGTGATGTGCTTTGGAATAAGATCAGCTACTGATCTCTCGATTGCATCTTCGATATCTTCTTTTGTAGTATTCTCCTCAAGAATTCTCTCAAGTACTGGATAGTATACAAGCTCAGTAATACCAAGAGCCTTAGCATCACAATCAACAAACTTTGTGATGTCAACCATCATATTAGAAAGAACCTTGACATTGCGTGTCTCAGTCTGGATGAATACATGAGTAACAGCTGCATTCTGGATAGTATCAGCCATCTCAAGTGTTACCTTATCACCAGCCTTAGCAATAATCTCACCTGTTGTTGTATCTACAACATCCTCAGCGAGAATATGACCTGTGATACGGTTTCTTAACATAAGCTTCTTGTTAAACTTATAGCGTCCAACCTTTGCAAGATCATAACGACGTGGGTCGAAGAACATACCGTGGATAAGAGACTCTGCGCTATCCTTAGCAAGAGGCTCACCTGGACGAAGCTTACGGTAGAGCTCTAAAAGACCTCCCTCATAGCTACCCTGTGGGTTCTTCTCAGTGATAGCTGGATCCTTAGCAAATGTAGCAAGAATCTTTGGCTCCTCACCAAATACATCTATAATTTCCTGATTTGTTCCTAAACCAAGGGCACGAATAAGAACTGTAACAGGTACCTTTCTGTTACGGTCTACACGTACATAAAAAACGTCATTGGAATCTGTCTCATACTCAAGCCATGCACCACGATTTGGAATAACTGTGCATGAATAAAGTTCCTTACCAATTTTATCATGTCCGATTGCATAGTAGATGCCTGGTGAACGGACAAGCTGAGATACGATAACACGCTCTGCTCCATTGATAACAAATGTACCTGTCTCAGTCATAAGTGGCAAGTCACCCATGAAAATCTCGTGCTCCTGCATATCGCCGGATTCCTTGTTAACAAGGCGCACTTTTACCTTTAAAGGTGCTGCGTATGTTGCATCTCTCTCCTTGCACTGAGGAATAGTATATTTCACCTCATCCTTGCATAGTGCAAAGTCAACAAAATGCAACTCAAGCTGATTTCCTCGATCCTGAATAGGTGAGATATCTGCAAATGCTTCTTTTAATCCATCCTTAACGAACCAGTCATAACTGTTCTTCTGGACCTCGATTAAATTAGGCATCTCAAGAACCTCTTTTTGTCTCGAGTAACTCATACGCAAGTTCTTTCCAGCTTTCACTGGACGTATTCTGTTTTTCTCCATTGACGTTCCACCTCTCATTTTATTTGTCAACAAAACAGCGATTTTAAAGCACTTCGCCGAAATGTTGCAATGTTTTATTGTCGAATTTCATTGCCATGAAAAAAGGCATAGCAATGCACACTGCACCACAATAGTGCAACCTACATTCTATGCCAAATGCAACCCTAAAGTCAAGGGCAAATTATATTGTTTTTTTAGCAGAACATAAATGCCTGCTACGCAGACATTTATTAGCGACTGCGTCGCACAATAAATAAAAAAATAGTATCTCATTGAGATAAATCTCAGAGATACTATTTTTATTATTTACTCTGCTCGTACAAAAGTCTTTATTACTTAAGAGTAACCTTTGCACCGATCTCCTCAAGCTGAGCCTTGATTGACTCTGCTGTAGCCTTGTCAGCTGCTTCCTTGATTACCTTTGGAGCGCCATCAACGAGCTCTTTTGCTTCCTTAAGACCAAGGCCAGTTGCCTCACGAACAACCTTGATAACCTTAACCTTCTCAGAACCTACCTCTGTAAGCTCTACATCAAACTCGTCCTTCTCCTCGCCTGCTGCTGCGCCGTCGCCAGCTGCTGCTGCAACTACAACGCCTGCTGCTGCAGAAACGCCGAACTCTTCCTCACATGCCTTTACAAGGTCATTTAACTCTAATACGCTAAGCTCTTTGATAGCTGCGATAAACTCTTCTGTTGTCATCTTTGCCATGATTATTTTCCTCCATTAAAAAATTATAAATCAATGTATATTGGTTTGAGTATTCTAAATTACTCTGCTGGAGCCTCAGCTGGCTCTTCTGCTGGTGCCTCTGCCTCTGCTGCTGGAGCTTCCTCTGCAGGAGCTGCTTCTGCTGCAGGTGCCTCTGCTGCACCACCCTGCTCTGCAATCTGGTTGAGAACGCGAGCGAAATTTGTGATTGGAGACTGTAAGCTTCCAAGTAACTTTGAAAGAAGCTCCTCTCTGCTTGGTACTGAAGCAACTGCTGCCATACCCTTTGCATCGTAGAATGTACCCTCTACGACACCAGCCTTGATTTCAAGGTTAGATGCTGTCTTAGCAAACTTAGAAAGGATTCTAGCTGGTGCTGTAGCATCTTCCTTTGCAACTGCGATTGCAGATGGTCCTTCAAGAACATCATCAAGCTGAGCAAAGTCAGTACCCTCGAAAGCACGCTTCATAAGTGTGTTCTTATATACCTTGTAAGTAACACCAGCTTCACGAAGCTGCTTACGTAACTGTGTGTCTTCTGCAACTGTAAGTCCACGAGCGTCAACTACTACAACTGATGCTGCATCTTTAACCTGAGCTGAAATCTCGTCAACGATAGGCTGCTTTAATTCAACTTTTGCCACGAATTTTTCCTCCTTATAATTTTTAGTGTTGCTTATATGAGGATAAGTAAAAAAACCTCTATGCCATGAAGACATAGAGGTTGATTAATCGATAAATACTTAATCGTCCTCGGCTGGTAGAGATAATCTCTTTACGGCTAACGCCACCTGCTGTCTTCGGCAACAACTTTATGCATTATATCATTTTGTATATTGGACTGTCAACTATTAGTTAGAAACCTTAGCAACATTAAGCTTAACGCCAGGTCCCATTGTAGGAGCAAGTGAAATGCTCTTAATATACTGACCCTTTAAGCTTGATGGCTTAGCCTTGTTGATAGCGTCCATAAGAGTCTGGAAGTTGTCCGCTAACTGCTCCTCTGTGAAAGAAGCCTTTCCGATAGGTACATGGATAATGTTTGTCTTATCAAGTCTATACTCA
>JAFYYR010000010.1 GCA_017557435.1 Pseudobutyrivibrio sp.
TGTATCGAAATCAACCTGCTCCTCAAAAAGTGGCTCGATTTTTACATTTGAGAAATCGATGCTTGAGTTAGGAGCAAAGAATCCTGACTTGTCATCAGCTGATGTAGCACTCTTCTTTGGTGCATCAAGGCTCTTCATAGTCGGGAAGAGAAGCACATCACGGATAGCCTGGCTATCTGTAAGAAGCATGCAAAGTCTATCAAGACCATAACCGATACCGCCTGTAGGTGGCATACCGATTTCAAGTGCGTTGAGGAAGTCCTCATCTGTGTGCTCTGCCTCATCGTCACCAGCCTCTGCATTAGCATCCTGTGCTGCAAAACGCTCACGCTGGTCGATTGGGTCATTAAGCTCTGAGTATGCGTTACACATCTCCCATCCATTGATGAAGAGCTCAAAACGCTCTACCTTTGTTGGGTCAGATGGCTTCTTCTTTGTAAGAGGAGAAATCTCGATTGGGTGGTCCATAATAAATGTAGGCTGAACCAAATTATCCTCGCAGAACTCCTCGAAGAAGAGGTTAAGAATATCACCCTTCTTGTGACGGTCCTCGAACTCTACGCCCTTTTCACGAGCAAGAGCCTTTGCTGCCTCATCATCAGCAACTGTATCAAAATCAACGCCTGCATATTTCTTAACAGCGTCTGTCATTGTAAGTCTCTCAAATGGCTTACCAAGGTCAATCTCGATCCCGTTGTAAGAAATCTTTGTAGAACCAACAACCTTTTCAGCAAGGCGACGGAACATAGTCTCTGTAAGCTCCATCATACCCTCGTAATCTGTGTATGCCTGGTAAAGCTCCATAAGTGTGAACTCTGGATTATGACGAGTATCAACACCCTCATTTCTAAATACACGGCCGATTTCGTATACACGCTCGAAACCACCTACGATAAGTCTCTTAAGGTAAAGCTCAAGAGAAATACGAAGCTTAACATCCTCATTAAGTGAGTTGTAATGTGTCTCGAATGGACGAGCTGCTGCACCACCTGCGTTAGAAACAAGAATAGGTGTCTCAACCTCCATGAAATCACGCTCTGCAAGGAAATTACGAATCTCCTTCATCATAAGTGAACGCTTAACGAAAACATCACGTGAGTCCTTGTTCATAACAAGGTCAACGTAACGCTGACGGTATCTCATATCTGTATCTGTAAGACCGTGGAACTTCTCAGGAAGAATCTGAAGTGACTTAGAAAGTAAAGTCATCTCCTCAGCATGAATTGAAACCTCACCTGTCTTTGTTCTGAAAGCCCAACCCTTGATACCATAGATATCACCGATATCAGACTTCTTGAAATCTGCATAAGACTCTTCGCCGATTGCATCTCTGGCAACATAAACCTGGATATCACCCTTGCGGTCACGGATATTGCAAAAACTTGCCTTTCCCATAACACGCTTAAACATCATACGACCTGCAATGCTAACGTGAATTGGCTGTGCGTCCATAATCTCACGGCGCTCATTGTAATCATCGTTAACTGCCTGCTTAGCAGCCTCTTCATCCATGCCATCTGTATTAACAGCAGCACGTCCTGCTAAAAGCTTTGCCTCGTGCTCCTCATAAAGTGCACGTGCTTCGTCTGTGTGATGTGTCTGATCAAACTTTGTAATCTGAAATGGGTCCTTACCTGCTTCCTGAAGTGCAGCAAGCTTATCACGGCGGACCTGTAAAAGCTGATTGATATCCTGCTCTGCCATAATGTCTCCTTATCTATTTCTACATATTATTTTACGTAATCTTAAAAGCCGTTTAATTATAATCTAGTGTATCAATTCAGTCAAGGCAGGCTCTTTTATACCATCTTCACCAGCCATACATTGCTCTTTACCATGAAATATCCCATGACATTTTTGATAAGCTCTGTACCCTGAACAAGGAAATATACCCACACTATTCCAAGAGATGTGTATCTTGTAAGCACAAATGCAAATGGTGCCATAACCACCCAGGTAAACACTGAGTCAAAAAGGAATGTAACAAGGGTCTTTCCTCCTGAGCGAAGTGTAAAGTATGAGCAGTGACTAAACGAGCAAAATGGCATCCATACTGCTGCAACTGCTATGAAGCTTGTTGCAAGACTTCTGATATTCGCATCTACGTTATAAATCTGTGGGAACAGTCCGCCACATGCAAACATTATGATTGCCATGATGGTACAGCAGAATACGCTGAAGACTATCATCTTGTTGTCTGCATCCTTGGCCTCTTCCAATTCTCCTGCACCCAGGTGCTGTCCTACAATAATGCTTATGCAAGCGCCAAGCTGGATAAATACTATATTAAATAAGTTTCCTACTGTATTTGAAATACTAAGTGCAGAAAGTACATCCATTCCTCTCAGAGAATATGACTGAGTAACAGCACTTACACCTGCTGCCCAAAGTACCTCATTAAGCATAAGTGGTGCACCCTTTATCAATATCTGATTGAAGATAGCCTTTGGAATTCCAAATCCTACGTAGGCACCTTCAAGGTACTTATTAACATCTCGATGAGTGTGTGCCCAGATGATAACAATAGCCGTCTCTATGTATCTAGCAATAACAGTTGCAATAGCTGCTCCTGCTACCCCAAGTTTTGGAAATGGTCCAAATCCAAAAATCAAGCAATAATCAAGTACTGCATTTGTTGCCACAGCAATCATACCTGCCACCATAGGCACAACAGTCTGTCCTGTCTCTTTTATGCTAGTGGAGTATGCTTGATTTACTGCAAAAGGAATAAGTCCCACAAGAATTATTCCAAGATACTGAAGTCCAAGCTCCAATGCCTTTTCTGGGGAAGCCCCCTCACTTTCTGTCAAGAAAAGTGAAATAAGCTGACTTCCTAAAAGCTTAAAAGCTATTATTCCAAGTATTGTCACAAGTAGTGTTCCGTACAGCTTAAAGCGGAATGTATACATGTGCCCCTTGTGGTCGCCCTTACCAAAATATTGAGCGCCAAAGATACTTCCTGCAGATGCTGCCCCAAATACTGCAAGCATAAACACAAAATTCAACTGGTTAACTGTAGATACAGCGCAAATAGAATTTGCTCCAAGTCGACCTACCATTATGTTGTCCAAAAAACTTACGAAGTTTGTAATAGCATTTTGGATAATCATAGGTGTTGCCAAAAAAATATACCGTTTATAAAAGGCTTTACTGCCAATGTATTTTTTCTTAAATTCAGCCAGCATTTTGTCCCTCCTTTGTTGTATGAATTCAAATAAAAAAGGCCACAACCAAACATCGGTTGTGACCCAAAATAAATCAAAAATTATTTTGTCTTCTTAGCTGCAAGAATCTTGTACTGAAGCTCACCTGCGTCTGTTTCAACTACAACAGTATCGCCCTTCTTGTGTCCAAGAATGGCCTTACCTACAGGAGACTCGTTAGAAATCTTGCCCTTAAGGCTGTTAGCCTCTGTAGAACCAACGATTCTATACTCTACTTCCTCGTCGAACTCTACATCAAGAAGTGTAACTGTCCAACCAATGTTAATATTTTTAGTCGCATGCTCGTCTGTAACGACCTCAGCGTTCTTTAAAATCTTCTCGATTTCTTCGATACGAGCTTCGATGTCTCTCTGCTCGTCTTTCGCTGCATCGTACTCTGCATTCTCTGAAAGGTCGCCCTGCTCTCTGGCTTCCTTAATCTTCTGAGATACTTCTTTTCTTTTATTGACCTTGAGATCCTCAAGCTCGTCCTCTAATACTTTAAGTCCTTCGGCTGTAAGTAAATTCTTCTTTGCTTCCATAATTTTTCCTTTCCAGTTCGGATATATATTTTAAAGATTTCGATACCCGAAACCCTCTTAATCGTAGTAACTTTTTGAATTATAAGCCACTCATAAATTGATGTCAAGAATTCCAAAAGTTATTCATAGAATCTTCAAAATCATTTAGCAATAGGTGCTAAGAAACTCGGTAAAAAGCTGCTCCAATTCCTCATAAGATTCTACGTCATTAATCCTGCCTCTAAGCTTGCTAGCCCCCTTGTAGCCTGCTGTATACCAGGCTGCATGCTTTCTCATTTCTCGGATTCCAAGATAGTCGCCCTTGAACTCAATCTGAAGCTTAGCGTGTCGTAGCATGGTCTTTACCATCTCTTCCATCGGCGGCTTGCCTATCAATTCTCCTGTCTCAAAATAGTGAAGAATCTGATGAAAAATCCATGGGTTGCCCTGAGCACCGCGACCTATCATAAATCCATCGCAGCCTGTCTGCTCCTTCATGGCAATCACATCTTTTGCATCTAAAATATCACCATTACCAATGACTGGAATTTTAACAGCTGATTTTACATCAGCGATGATACTCCAGTCTGCCTTGCCAGAATAATACTGCTCTCTAGTACGACCATGGACTGCCACTGCTGCTGCACCTGATTCCTCTGCCACATGTGCCATCTCTACTGCGTTAATATGTTCATCGTCAAAACCCTTTCGAATCTTAACCGTCACAGGCTTTGATGAGTTTTTTACCATGCTCTCAATTATCTTGCCAGCGAGTACTGGATTTTTCATGAGGGCAGAACCGTCACCATTGTTAACAACCTTTGGCACCGGGCAGCCCATATTGATATCCAAAATATCGTAATTACGATAATCAATTTTAGCTGTCATAGCACCCATAATTTCTGGGTCTGAGCCAAAAAGCTGCAGGCTGACAGGTCTTTCTCTTTCGTCAACTGTTAAGAGGCTCTCTGTATTTTTATTGTTGTAATAGATTCCCTTGGCGCTGACCATTTCCATGCAGCAAAGGGCGGCACCCTGTTCTTTGCATAACAAACGAAATGGCAGGTCTGTTACTCCTGCCATTGGTGCCAAAATCAAATTATTCTCTAGTTTTACATTTCCAATTTGTAATTGTTCAATCATTATTTCTTTTGCTTATCGTAAATAAATTTCATACCAAAAAGTGTAAGGTTTGGATTGTAAATATCGATGCACTGAGTCTCACTGGCAATTAAGTTACCAAGACCACCAGTAGCTACAACCTTAACATTCTCATAACCACTCTCTTTGATCATGTTCTTAACAATGTATTCTGTCTGACCAATCTGACCATATACAAGACCGGCTTGCATAGAAGAAATAGTCTCCTTAGCAAGAATCTTCTCTGGCTTCTTAATCTCAATCTCAGGAAGCTTAGCTGCGTCTTCCCAGAGGGCCTTAGCGCTGATTCTGATACCAGGAGCTGTAACACCTGAAACAAATGCGCCATTGGCATCTACTAAATCGTATGTAGTAGCTGTACCAAAATCAAGAACAAGCACCGGTCCGCCATAAAGCTCGTATGCACCTGCCGCATCTACGATACGGTCTGCACCGATCTGCTTTGGATTCTCTGTTGCGATTCTGATACCAGTCTTAATACCAGCCTCAACAATAATTGGCTGTGTGTCAAAATATTTGATGATAGAGCTGGTAAGTGAGTGCATAACATTTGGCACTACTGAAGCTATGATAACATCATCGATTTCTGCAGCATCCAAATTGTTAGAGCGAAGAATCTCTCTAAATGTAATACCAAACTCATCTGATGTACGGTTAATTTTTGTTGTCACACGAAATGAACCTAAAAGCTCTTCACCTTTAAAAACACCAAGTGTGATATTTGTATTTCCAACGTCTATTGTAAGTAGCATAGTCTAAAGACCTCCCTCACCTAAAAATACGACTTTATAGTATGTCTCAAGAGCCTCAAATAATTCCATGCGCTCTCTTTGCATTCTCTTAACTTCAAGAGCAGAACCAATCTCATCGTAAAGCAAATCGTCCTCATTGTGGTCAACCTGAATACGAAGAGAACCGTCCTCATCAAAAATCATCTGAATAGTACCGCTAACCTCCTCGGTATAGAGCACGCACATAACTTTGAGCTCATCCTTGATCATTGGAGGGAGTCCCTCAAATTCTGGATTCAAATAAAATTTCTTAGTGTAGCAACTAGAGCCACATAAAACTACTTCGTCCATATATCTCCTTTAATCGAAAAAAGCTATACGTATCCGTATATTCCTCTTACCGATACTTCTCCGGTTCTGATTATTCTTTCCTCACCGTCTGCATCTACTATCAATTCGCCTCGATTATTAATGCCGATAGCAGTAGCTTCGTAGGAATCTTCCTGAGCTTCTATTCTAACACGTTGTCCGCAATTAGCAAGATGGCTTTCGTATTCTTCCTTCAATCCACTCATATCCTGAGTCTGAATAAAGATATTATAATACTTTTTGAAGCTCTCCCATATAGCTTTTGTAAGTTCTCCTCTATGGCCCTGTCTTCCTGTAGGTGCCAACTGCAAATCAACGGACGTAGCTTTAAAGGCAATGTCTTCTGGGAACTGCTTGTTGTGTACATTAACACCTATTCCCACAACCACGTACCAGACCTTGCCTTCTTTTAATTCCATCTCTGTGAGGATACCACAAATCTTTTTTCCGTTAAGGACGATGTCATTAGGCCATTTTATCTGACCTTCAAGTCCATATAATCTACTGAGGGCATCTCTAACAGCCATAGCCGCTACAACGGTAATTGTAGGAATAGCATCAAGGCTAATCTCCTCTGGTCTAAGTAGCATAGAAGTAGAAATAGAATCATGGGTAGGTGACTCCCATTTTCTACCAATACGTCCCTTGCCTGCTGTCTGAGTGCCGGCAGAAATAACAAGGCCCCCATCTGCGTTCTGGCGGGCCCTGTCCTTTATTCTATCATTTGTTGAATCTACATTATCATAGTATTCATATGTAATTTGATTAAGCATTTCCCAATGTTGCGAACATAATTGCCTTGATTGAGTGCATACGATTCTCAGCCTCATCAAAGACTATTGAACGCTCACCTTCAAAAATATCGTCTGTAACTTCCATACAGTCTATGCCAAACTTCTCGTAGATTTCCTGACCAATAGTAGTCTTTAAATCATGGAAAGCTGGAAGGCAGTGCATAAACTTTGCACCTGGCTTAGCGTATGAGAATGCCTTAGCATTTACCTGATATGGGCTAAGCTCCTTAATACGCTCTTCCCATACTTCATCAGGCTCGCCCATAGATACCCATACATCTGTGTAGATAACATCAGCATCCTTGCAGCCTTCTGCCACATCCTCTGTCAATGTGATAGTAGCACCTGTTTCCTTAGCTATCTTCTCACACTCCTCAACAAGCTTAGCCTCTGGGAAATATTTTTTGTTTGTACAAGCAACAAAATCCATTCCCAACTTTGCGCATGTGACCATAAGTGAGTTACCCATATTATAACGGGCATCGCCCATATATACAAACTTTATTCCAGAAAGCTTTCCAAAATGCTCCTTGATTGTCATCATGTCTGCAATCATCTGTGTAGGATGAGACTCATTTGTAAGACCATTCCATACAGGAACACCTGCATATTTTGCTAACTCCTCAACCTTTGTCTGCTCAAATCCACGATATTCAATACCATCAAACATACGGCCAAGTACACGAGCTGTATCAGGAATAGACTCTTTCTTGCCAATCTGGGAGCCAGATGGGTCAAGATATGTTACACATGCGCCCATGTCATATGCAGCTACTTCAAAAGAACAACGGGTACGTGTAGAAGTCTTTTCAAAAATAAGAGCAATATTCTTGCCTGCCATGTAGTCCTTCTGTGACTTGCCCTGCTTCTTTTCGTCCTTAAGCTTAAGTGACAAATCAATTAAATAATTAATTTCCTCTGATGAAAAATCTAACATTTTTAAAAAGTTCTTACCTTTAAAGTTCATATCGCACCTCCGTCTTTTTATGTATAAATATTCATTCGTTTTGATTTATTATGCATAATAGCACAAAAAAGCTCTTGGGTAAAGCCCAAGAGCTAGATTTTTATTCATTAAATTATTTTTAATAGAAAACGTGGTTGCCAATTACAAGTCCTTCTTTTGAACCAGCACGTCTAAAGTGTGTCAATCCACCTGTAGGATCAGAACCTGCCATGGCTTCCTGTGCAGCCTGAATGCATGATGCCTTTGGTCCCTTAGCAATAACTGCTGACATACGTGAAGTTGCAAACTGTCCTCTCTGGAAAATAACTCCACTGACACTATTAGCATAAGAGCCACTGTAGACTCTGTTCATAACTACTGCACCTACTGCAACCTGACCTTCATAAATCTCACTACCTGACTCAATCTGGATGATTGCTGCAAGAAGTGTAATATCATCTGCTGATGCTATAACTGTCTGATTGCTAGCTGCCTTAGCTGCTGCCTCTTGCTTAGCCTGCTCAGCTGCTGCTGCAGCTGCTGCCTTTGCTTCCTCGGCTGCTGCTATAGCTGCGGCCTCCTCTTCAAGAGTGATTGCCTCGCCTGTAGCCATATCTACCTGGACATAATCAGCCTTAACAAAGCCTGTCTTTCCATCATAAGTTACAGATACCCAGCCATCAATTTCTTCTGCGTCTGTGTTAACTGTAAGATCTGTACCCTGTGGTACTACCGTAAGTATCTTTGCATCCTCAGATGCCTCGCTACGGATACGAAGTCCTGCAACATCTGTAGTAGCATAAGAATCACACACATCAAGAGCGTGTTCATATGCTTCGATACCTGTAATACAATAATCAGCTGATACGAAACCGTGAGCATTACCTGACTCAACCTCGTACCATCCATCAAAAACATCAACTAGTGTAGCAACATCACCTGCGCGAAGCTTTCCGATAGCTTCTGAGCTTGAATCTGCCTCAGCACGAATGTAAAGATACTCATCTACATCTGCCATGACCTTATCAGCCCACTGGTCGTAAATATCATTCTGGTCTGGCTCTACCTGATCTGTAGTAGCCGATACAACTGTAACATCTGACGCTGCAACTAGATCTTGTTGTGCGCTCAATTCAATATTAGATACAGCATAAATAGCACCTGCGGTACTTGCTGGCTCTAAATCAACACTTCTTGTAGCCTTATCTGGCGATTCGACATAAGCCACTGTCGATAACATACAAAGTGCTATCATAAGAGCGCTGCCCTGCATTGTACGCTTGTTGATGTACTTCTTATTTTCCTTGTACAATACAGCAACTATATCGCTAAATTTACTCATATGCCTCCGTTCTTATTCTCCCTTTTTTTACAGAAAAAAATAAGTTGTTACGATTTTGTTACAAAGGCTAATATAACATTCTTACAATTTTTTGTCAAATTTAGCGATTATGACATCATGATCTCATCGATACAATCCCATAATTCCTGGTACTTTATAGGCTTTTGTATGCAGTATTTAGCTCCCATTAATTTGTACTTTAATAGGTCTGTCTTTTGTCTGCCTGAACAAACAATAATATTTGCATCACTATCAGAGGCAAGAATCTTCTCGATAAGCCACTCGCCACCGATTCCTCCCTTCATCATGATATCTGTAATTACGATATCTGGAAGTTTCTCCTCATAGAGGGCAAAGGCATCATAACAATCTGTTGCCTCAATAACCTCCACGTCTTCTTCCATTGAGAGCAATCTCTCAAGGGTTCTTCTCGCAAATATCTCGTCGTCAACTATTAGAATCTTCATACAATACTCTCCCTAAATCATCTATAGTTCTTTTTCATTCTATCATGGATTTGCCCTTATTACACCATCAATTTGACTTTTCTTATACGATTGTTATTATTGTAAATGGTTAAATTAACATTATTATTGGAGATTTTATATATGAAGAAAATAGTAATGACTGGTGGTGGAACTGCTGGTCATGTCACACCAAATTTAGCACTTCTTCCATATTTAAAAGAGGCAGGCTTTGAAGTGCACTATATCGGCTCATATACCGGTATTGAGAAAAAGCTTGTAGAGCATGCAGGAGTTACCTACTATGGCATCTCTTCAGGCAAATTAAGACGTTATCATGATTGGAAGAATTTTACCGACCCATTTAGAGTTATTAAGGGTTTTTCAGAAGCTAATCAGCTTTTAAAGCATCTTAAGCCAGATGTGGTTTTCTCTAAGGGTGGATTTGTATCTGTTCCTGTAGTTATGGCTGCTGCACGTCAGCATGTTCCTGCCATAATCCACGAATCAGATATGACACCTGGTCTTGCTAACAAGCTTGCCATTCCTTTCGCATCAAAGGTCTGCTGCAACTTCCCTGAGACCATGAAATATCTTCCAGATGGCAAGGCTGTACACACAGGCTCTCCTATTAGAAAGGAGCTCTTCTCCGGTTCTAAGGAGGCTGGTCTTAGCTTCACTGGATTTAATAATGAAAAGCCAGTCATCCTTATTATGGGTGGAAGCATTGGCTCTAAGTTCATTAACAATGCTGTATGGTCATCTCTTGATGAGCTACTTAAGGATTTCCAGATTGTTCATTTAGTTGGTAAGGGAAATATCAACAAAGACCTTGAAGGCAAGACTGGTTATCAACAATACGAGTTCATTAGTGAACAGCTTAATGATGTTTTCGCAATGACAGACTTGATGATTAGCCGTGCAGGTGCTAACTCAATAAGCGAAATACTTGCTCTTAAGATTCCAAATATTCTTATTCCTCTTTCAGCTGCTGCAAGCCGTGGAGATCAGATTCTAAACGCTGCAAGCTATGAAAAGCAGGGCTTTTCTACTGTACTTCAGGAGGAAGAATTAACTGGTGAGATTTTAGTTAATTCTGTAAAAGATGTTTTCAATCGTCGTGATGAAATAAAAGAAAAAATGGCATCCAGCCATTTGCTGGACGCCAATACAACTATCATGAATTTAATTTCTGAACTCTGTGGTTAATCTATTTAACCATCTGTCCATAGAAGAGTACTTCATTTTCTTCGTTTTCAAGCTCTGTGTAAACGAAGAATTTGAAAGGCTCTGTGGCATAAAATGTCTTTACTTCCTTTTCCTCTGGCATCGCTGCCGCCGCTTCAGTCATCATAACGGCTGTAACTGCAGCTGCTTCAAGCCCTTCTTCATCTGTTTTAATTCTAGTCTTTTGAAGAATATCACTAATATATACAGGTACAGTAGACATTGTAGAAAAATCTGCAACTCCACTATCATCAAATGCAAGCTCTACGCCCTGGCTCTTCAAATAGCCAATCAAAACACTGCTATCAAATTCACTTTCCATATCTAGCTTTGGAAGCTTAATATCTACATCGCACTCTGTAGCCTCATTTAATGCAGTATCTATATCATCAATATCACCTATTACAAATGCAGCCTTTACGCCGTAATCAAGTGGAAGAATGATAAGCTTACCATTTTCACCCTCATAGTAATATGTCTCATCCTGCTTACACATATAATTCTTAGTAACAGTCTCAGAATCGATTGTTGTAAAATCCTCGTCTACTGTAAGCCCCTCTGAGAAAGAATCCTCCCAGCCTGCTCTTAAATACAGAGCATTTACAAGCGCTAAGTCTACAGAACTCATATCATTAGTAAGATTATTAATCAGTCCTTCTGTAGCATCTGAGACCCAACTATTTACTGCATCAGCAAGTTCAGCCCCTGGTAATGTTGTAGCCGGAGCGTCATATTTTTCTTTGACTAAATCAATGTATTCCTGAGTAAATACAGGATTGCCATCCTCATTGGCCCAGATTGAGTTTACCAGTCTAAATGCTCCGTCAGGCTCACCATAAATGGAATAATATTCCGACATTTCAGGATCATTTTGGATTTCTTCTATATCCGCTTTTTCAGTATTCAAACTGTCATTGAAATCCACTGTCTCGTTGTAGGCCATGCTATACCAAGCATCCATCTCATCAACACTTTGAAATCCCATAGCCTTTAAAAGCTCATCCTGAGTCTGGCCCTTTGCGCCTGCAGCCGCAAGACAAAGTGCTGCCTTGTAGGATGTAGGAGAAATCATATAATTCTCATTTTCATAGCCATTTTCTCCCAAATAGGCAATCAACTGATCATTAAAATCATTCATGCCACCTATTCCTACCACAGTCTCTTCTACTGGCTTGTGCTCCAACTTACCCAAGCCTTGGTTAGTTTGATTTGGCTCCTCTGGCTTAGGATTATCTTTATCTGTGCAGGCTGTTGCAAGCCCCATTGTCATCACGCCTACTAATAAAAGGCTTACTATTCTCTTTTTCATAATTATCTCCCTTTGAAAAACTACATAGATAGCTTTTTAACTACCTCTGTTGTCTCCTCATCTGTAAATTTCTGGTGGCTCCAACCACAGATTGTCTTATCAGGATCATCCTCGTATCTTGGAATGACATGAATATGTAAATGATGAACAGTCTGGCCAGCTGCCTCACCGTTATTTTGAACGATATTAACTCCAGCGCAACCAAGCTTCTCCATCATATTCTTAGCAATCTTTTTAGCAAGAGGAAGTGCCTTTTTTAGTACCTCATCATCTGCCTCAATCAAATTTGCAAAGTGATTCTTTGGAAGAATAAGTGCATGTCCCTTTGTAGCTGGGTCCGCATCTAAAATCACCTTGAAATCATTATCCTCGTAAATGGAATTAGTAGGAATATCTCCATTAGCTAGTTTACAAAAAATACATTTTTCGTCCTTCATTATTTGCCTCCTTAATGTAAATACTAATCAGAAAATGGGAATATCTCATCAAGCATTCTAAGTGTTTTGAAATTGCCCTTTGCAGTCATATCTCCCACTGAAAATGCTCTCTGGAATGTCTCTCGGCCGGCCACTATATTGTCCATAATTCCAGCTGTTAGCTTCATATATACATCTATATTTTCTTCTCTTCCATAGCGGCACTCAAGCTGCTCACCATTTGCATATACAAACAGTGGTTGTGTCTTGCCATCTATCATAAATAGATATTTTGCTGCAAAATCCTTGTTGCCACGGAAATGTATTTTGAAATCATTAATATATTCGTTAGAACTGTCCTCCTGCTTTTGACCCATCATGTCTCTGAACATGCTGGTCAAATCAGCGATATCAGCCTTCTGTGTCTGAACATACTCATCATCAGATACGAATCTAGAAAGCTGCTCTGACTCTTGCGGAGAAAGCTCAAGCTGGGCTGTGCGGGAAATGCTTCTTGTGACAGCCTGATTGCTGGTAGGAAGTCCCTTAGTGTGCTGAGAAATAGTCCTATACAATGCCTCCACCTTTTTCTCGATGATGTGGGCATACTCAGCATTTTCTCTGAATTCTTTCAGATCCTCAACATAACCACAGAATCCTGCACATGGCAGACCACCAAGGATTGCCCATGCATTTTCAAGTGTAACCATGGCCTCGCGCTCACCGTAGGTTGTTGACATAACTACTGGCTGCATATATGTAGTTGCAAGGGAAGTCTTGTCAGCGTATAGCCAGCAAGCATCCAAAAACTGATTCATATAGCCGCCGATTCCCAGCCATTCTACAGTGGTTGCAAGAATGATTCCATCTGCGTCCTTTAATGTCTGTGGCAGCATAGAGATTTGATTTTTCTGTTCGTAAATATTATAGAGAGTGACCTCAACCTGAAGCTCAACAAGAACCTGCTCCATTTTATTGATAACATATAATGTTGGGTCCTCTAAAAGACCTCTACCGCCGTAGTAAATGTTTACCTTCATTATTAACCCTCTTCGTGCTCGTTATTATCTAAAGTATAAGTTTTTTCACTGTTTAAATCAACGTGGTGATTGTGGATAAGTGTTGGGATTCCATAAGTAATCAGTGTAAGAAGTAAGCCTGACACCAGACCTCCCACATGTCCTGCATTGTCTGTTCCTGCCGATGCAAATCCAAAATATAGAGTCAATAAAGCCATAAAAATCATGCGCTTTGTACTGATTCCGCTATATTTGCCTCTATTAACTATTATGACAATAATCATTCCTCCGACTATGCCAAAGATAGCTCCAGAGGCTCCCGCCACGATATCGTTCTTCCCCATTAGACACATGTAGAAAAACGACAAAAAGGAGCCAGCTAAACCTGCTCCTATGTAAATGCCAATATACCTGGTGATCCCCACTGCTCGCTCAAATATCTGACCAAGCAAGAACAGTAGTAGCATATTATTGGCCAAATGTTCAATTCCAAAGTGCAAAAAAGTGCATGTAAAAAGGCGATACCACTCCCCATTAGATAAAATGAGGTAAGGATTCATAGCTCCATGTAAAAGCATGAATCCTCCGCTTCTAGTATCACCCATAAACTCCAGCACAATAAAGACAATTATATTAATTGCCACCAAAATAAATGTCACTGGACCATTTTTCGGTTTTAAAAAATCTTCGCTATTAGTTTTCACCCTATGCTAGCATTTCCTGTGGCATCCTGCTAAGCAGCTTGCTCATTGCCACCTTATGCTCATCCTCCATCTCTGTAAGTGGAAGTCTAAGACTACCTACATTAAATCCTAACATATTCATTGTAGATTTAACAGGGATAGGATTTACTTCACAGAAAAGTGCATCTACCAGCTCAAGGTAATCAAGCTGTAGCTTTCTCGCTCTCTCCTC
Source organism: Pseudobutyrivibrio sp. (assembly GCA_017557435.1). Classification (GTDB taxonomy): domain Bacteria; phylum Bacillota; class Clostridia; order Lachnospirales; family Lachnospiraceae; genus Pseudobutyrivibrio. The sequence goes on from JAFYYR010000010.1 coordinate 14,418, forward strand.
ATGGCCATTTAAATACTCCATAACCATGTCGTGAGTTCCTCTTGGTGCCACATTAGAAAGTACTGAAATCACGCCGATTCCACCAAGCGCTAAAATAGGAATAATCTGGTCATCATTTCCTGAATAGATATCTAGACATCCTCGGCAAAGGCTTGCAAGCTTTGTAATCTGGGAAATATTTCCGCTTGCCTCCTTGATACCTACTATATTTGGATTCTCAAGGCCAAGTCGCATAGCTGTCTCTGGGAGAATGTTGCATCCAGTTCGGCTAGGCACATTGTACATAATAATTGGAAGATCGATTTCATGGGCTACTTTTGTGTAATGCTCGTACAAGCCCTGCTGTGTAGCCTTGTTGTAAAATGGTGTAACAATAAGAAGACCATCTACCCCAAGCGCCTGAATCTTCTTGGAAAAATCAATTACAAGGCGAGTGGAATTGCCACCTGAACCTGCAATAACAGGAATCCTGTGATTCACTCTCTTTACAGTAAAGTCAATAACAGAAAGCTTTTCTTCCTCGCTCATAGTAGCTGGCTCACCTGTGGTACCGCATACAATTATGGCATCAGTATGGCCTTCTATTTGTCTGTCTATCAGAGTACCAAGCATGTCATAATTTACGGTTTCGTCTTCGTTAAATGGAGTAATAAGAGCTACTCCGGCACCTTTAAATAATGTCATGACCGTCCTCCTTAATAATATCTGCGATGAGTTCTCTCTCATCCATGTGGTGCTTAACACCCTTTATTTCCTGGTAGTCCTCGTGGCCCTTGCCCGCAAGAACTACAATGTCACCTTCCTTAGCATTTGTAAGGCAATAGCGGATAGCTTCCTTACGATCTGGAATAGTAACATACTCGCCATCAGCCTTGTGCACACCAATTAAAATATCATTGATGATATCCATTGGCTCCTCATTACGTGGATTGTCTGAAGTAACAACTGTAAGGTCAGCAAGCTTTGAAGAAACCTCGCCCATCTCATATCTACGACTCTTAGCTCTGTTGCCACCGCAACCGAATAGACATACAAGTCTGCCTGGTTCGTAAGCCTTAAGTGTAGTAAGAAGACTCTCAAGTGCCATAGCATTGTGAGCATAGTCAATCATAACTGTAAATTTCTTAGAAACAGGAACAAGCTCAATACGTCCCTTTACATGAACATCCTTAAGAGCTGCCTTGATTTTATCCTCAGCCACATTAAACTGCTTGCAGATAGCAACAGCAGTAAGTGAGTTATATACGGAGAATGTACCTGGTACATTTACCTCTACATCCATGTTTGTAGTTCCAGAAATGTGGTATTTAACGCCTAGAGCTCCATGCTCTTTTAATAGCTCTACATTTTCAGCAACAAGGTCGTTGTCCTTGCCGTAACCATATTTGATTACATCACATGTGTGACCCTTTAAAATGCCCTCAATGTGCTCGCTGTCACCGTTGAAAATACCAGTCTTACACTGTCTAAAGAGAAGGCTCTTGCAGTGCATATAATCCTCAAAATCCTTGTGCTCATTCTCACCGATATGATCTGGCTCAAGATTTGTAAATACACCTATATCAAATGTGAAGCCTGAAACTCTGTGCTGCATCAATGCCTGAGAGCTTACCTCCATAACTACAGCATCAAGACCTGCATCCACCATTTCCTTAAATAACTCCTGAACGCGATATGACTCTGGTGTTGTATTAACAGCTGGAATTCGCTCCTCGCCTACAATCGACTCAATTGTTCCGATAAGACCTGTCTTCATGCCAGCCTTTTCAAGGATAGACTTTACCATGTATGTAGTAGTTGTCTTACCCTTTGTACCTGTGATTCCGATTGTCTTAAGCTTTTCTGCTGGATGACCAAAATAGGCTGCAGATGTTATAGCAAGCGCCTCACGGGAATTAGCTACTTTTATATATGTAATGCCATCAACCTTCTCAACATCCTTTTCGATGATGATAGCCTTGGCACCCTTTGCAATTACATCAGGAATAAAATCATGGGCATCTCTTACCGCTCCTGAAATACATACAAAAAGCGAACCCTCTTCTACCTTTCTCGAATCATATGTAAGTGTTGTGATTTCACAGTTAATATCTCCTGCATATAATTCATAATCAAGTTTTTCTATTAATGTGCTTAATTTCATTTTATACTCCTATTTCTCCACCCAATAGTTTTTATAGATTAATCTCACCCTGGAATACTTCTGTAGCTGGACCTGTCATAAATACGTGATTAGTCTGACGGTCATATTCGATAGTAAGGTCGCCACCACGAAGGTGAACCAATACCTTGTCCTCTGTCTTGTTATTTAAAATACATGCCATTACGCAGGCACATGTACCTGTTCCGCATGCCCAAGTCTCTGCAGAGCCTCTCTCCCATACTCGCATGTTAGCCTCAGTGCGGCTAATTACCTGAACGAACTCTGTATTTGTTCTCTTAGGAAAACGCTCATGACTTTCAAATAATGGACCATATTTCTCAAGCTCAAAATTCTCTGTGTCATCTACAAAAACTACTGCATGTGGGTTACCCATTGAAACACATGTCATGTTCCATGTCTTGCCGCCTACCTCAATAGGAGCATCGATTACTTTATCTCCATCGGCTACTACAGGAATCTCAGCTGGTGTGAGAATTGGCTCTCCCATATCAACTCGAACCTGCTCTACCTTGCCATTTTCAACAAAAAGTGTAAGGTACTTAACGCCGGCTCCTGACTCTACAGAAATCTCTGTCTTATCTGTAAGCTTATGATCATAAACATACTTAGCTACACAGCGGATACCATTTCCGCACATCTCTGCCTCTGAGCCATCGGCATTATATATTCTCATTCTAAAATCTGCCTTGTCAGAAGGGCCAATTGTAATAAGTCCATCTGAACCGATTCCAAAATGTCTATCACTAATTTTGATTGAAACTGCTGCAGGGTCATTTACCTTTTCCTCGAAAAGATTCACATAAACATAATCGTTGCCGCAGCCATGCATTTTTGTAAATTTCATAAGCTATTTCCTTTCGGTGCTAAACATAGTTATCTAATCTAAAATCATTATACTAGGCACTTTTTGATTTGTTAACCGCTGTTAGTGTTGAAAATATTGCAAATAGTGCTGTCCGGTTTTATACTTTAATTAAATTACATTTATTTGTAGAGGATATTTATGGCTGAATACAATAAAAAAGGTTATCTATATTCCAATTTCAAAATATTCCATCTCAAGGATTCCAATCTTGGAGAAATCGATTTTCATTATCACGATTTCCACAAGGTTCTTATTCACTTGTCCGGAAATGCTTCTTATTCAATTGAAGGACAAAATTTTGACTTGCAGGCGGGAGACATTGTATTTGTAAATGCTGGAGAAGTTCACCGCCCTATTTTTCATGATAACTCTGTGTACGAAAGAATAATTATCTATATTTCAAAGGAATTTCTTGCAGAATACACCAGAGAGGATAATGATCTATCCCTCTGTTTTAAAAATGCCATGGAAAAGAATTCCCATGTGTTAAGACTTCATTCATTTAAGAATTCTAGGGTTGCTGCCTCTATTGGGCAACTTATAAATAATCTTGGGAAGGACGCCTACGCTAACGAGCTTTTTATGCAGGTGCTCTTTCTTGAATTTATGGTGGAGCTTAATCGTGCCGCCATCAGTGACGAGGTAGAATATATCTCTACCAATTATTCTGGCACAAAAATCAACTCCATTATTCAGTACATAAATGAAAACCTATCAGAGGATTTATCTGTTGATTCTTTGAGCCAGAAGTTTTTCCTTTCTCGCTATTATCTCATGCACACCTTTAAATCTGAGACTGGCTATACTGTAGGCAATTACATAACTATGAAGCGACTTTCCCTTGCTCAGTCTTTTATTGATAGTGGATCATCTATTGTAGAGGCTAGCCAGCAGGCAGGCTTTGGCACATACTCCACATTCTTAAGAGCATACAAAAAGACCTATGGCACCAGCCCTCGTAAAAAGGCTGAGTCACAGGCCTCACTTTCATTTTAATGATACGTATATTCGAATCTTATCTGAATACCAATTTCTTAATCAGAGCTGTAATTCGCTTTACCAGCTCTGCTAAAAGAATGCTAAGCGCTAGAATTATCACAAAGTCTCTTATTATGTTTCCTGAAACGCCATTTATTGTAAAGTAAATGATAGCAAGCACATGGTGAACAAGTATTACATACCAGCTAATTCCTGATAGGTACTTAATAATATTTGCTACTATAGAACTCTCTGATAAATCAATGTCTCTAAAGGCGATTACCATAGCTATAGACCATATAAAGCATAATAGCTCTGCCTCACTCTCTGTGCAGGCAATTATCTGTTTTTCTGTAAACAGGCTGTCGGCCAGATAGATAAATAGTATAGCCGCTGATAAGATGACACTAACAATCTTAACTGATTTAGCCGTCTTATTATCAACTAGCCACTGAGCCAAACACATTCCCACATAGAAATAGAAAATAATAAACAGTGGATTTATAAATACTGAAATCTCAAAAGGATTGATAAAGTTTGCCAGACCTACATATATTGCAAATAGCCCGTATAACGTTATATACTTAGCCTTTTTTATCAGTACGGCCAGTAGTGGGAACAGCAAATAGCATATTACTATGCATGACATGAACCACTCACCTATAAGATAGTAATTTGGACTGAATTTCACAGCAAGTCCATCTATTCCAAGTATCGTATATACGAATTTCCTCTTTGGAATATATTGCCATGGTGCCCATTTGAGAAGTACTACTCCGATTCCTAGCATTAAAATATATGCCACATAAAATGGAATATATAAGCTCTTGAATCTTCTAATATAGTAGTCCTTTAACTTCAGCTCTCCCTCTCGATTATACATAAGGGCAAATCCAGAAATCAGAAACAGAAAAATGCTTGCTGGCCTTGAGAGAATGCTAAACAATGCAAGTGTCGAAAACACTCCATCCCCTGTCCCACCAAGGGCCACATAGCTATCTGTCACATGATACAAAAATATGAATACAATTCCTAATACTCTAAGTATATCCAGTCCTATGATTCGCTTTTTCATTATGCTCCCTTTAATAATTAGGCTTCTTTAGTCTGTGGTTTAATTATGGCTTTTTAGATTCTTTGATACATAAAAATACAGTCTTTATCATATGCAGGACGTATTCTATTATGCATTTTATTTTCTTGTTCTTCACTTAATCTCGAAAAATCAAAGGCACCTTGATAATAAGATAGAAGTTTATCCTTTGGCAGTGCAAAAATATAAACTATACGGACACCTATTAATTTTGCAGTTTCTTCTATTATAGCCTTAATTATATTTTCAAATATAACCTTACCTATTCCCTTTGTCTTAGGATGTTTTTGTCGATAATGCTTGTTAATTGCAAAATTTGATATCTCAACTCCTGGAATCGAATCAAAAGAGTCTTCATTTTCCGACATGTTATCAAGAGCAACAAACCCTGCTCGTAGTGAAAAATAAGCTACAAGTTCATCCGTCGCCTTCACACGTACTAGATATGAACGGTCTAGGTTCGTATCTTCATGTATATAAGAATTAAATCTTATAAATTTTTCAACGCCTATACCTTCTTTGTTTACTACTGAAAATTTCTTAATTTCATTAACATCTTCGTCACTTAGATGTGAACAATATAAATGTTTGGTTTCAATTACTATGTTACGCTTTCCCATTATATTCAGCTGCGAAAATTTTTTCTTCTAATTCCTCAGCTTCTTTTTTACGTTTTTCATAATCAGGCTTTGGCGTATTCATAATTGTCATAAGAATGTCTTTGCCAATTTCCTTTGGCAAAGAACCAATATTAGGCTTGTTATAACGAATGACGTTTGTATTTGCCATTAGAGTACCTCTCATCTCCGCTTTCCTCCTTGTTTTTATATACAGAGGAAGCTTGCCACTGACTTACCTCGGATAGTTTTCAAGGATAAGCCTTTTTTCTCCTTTATTCTTATTAATTATACCATGGTTTTGGCACCAAAAAAATAGCAGCACACTTCCCTTTACTCTGAAATATAACCTGTTGATTATGCAATTTTTGATACTCCACTTTTATCTAGGAAATAGACAGAGTCTGTCAGTTTTTCCTCTATGCTTACCTCTGTTGCATTTACTTGCATTACTAATTGCTTGAGATTCTCTGCATTTATACGCTCATCATATGGGATAAGAATAATCTCGTGGATACTGCATGGAATTACATAGCATTCTTTACTTATGCTTTTACCTAACTCCTGTATTAAGTCTGTGATTAATACAGATGAGCCTTGTATTTTATCATTTGATGTCACTACGTACATGTCAGGCCCATCTTGACCGCATAACTCCTCCTCGTAATTTATTCCTGTCATGTCCTCGATTGTCTGGAAAAGTGTTTTCATCTTATAATCTCTATTTGACTTGGCAATCTCATACAATTCACTTTCTTCGATCCCTGCTTCTTCAAGAATGTCTTTTCTTAAAAGAATTGAGCCGATTTGATTATTGGCTGGATGATACATTATCACCCTGTAAACAATTGCCATATCAAGAAATGGACGGTACACCACTTCTTCGTCTTCTAGAATTACATTGTCTTTTGAAATCATGCAGGCTCTAAGATGGGATAAAATATAATCTCTAGATATTATTTCTTCCACATCATAATCAGGTGTTTTTACCTTTGCCGCCGCTTTTATCATCTCCAGTAATTCTTCATAAGAATCACAGTCATCAGCATAAACAGTTGGGCATATGCTACTATCTCCTTCTTTAGGGATGATTGTTAATGCCTGCTTTTCTATATTGTTCTTTTTTACTCTTCCCTCTTTTACATAAAAACCATCTAGTTCTTCATTTATCTTTTCTATTAATTCTTTTGTAAGCTTCATTTTCACTCCTCATAACTCATATAAAATCTCAAAAAAGGGTATTAAAAACCAAGGTCCTTGTTATAAGGACCTTAGATTAAATTGTTCAATTAAATAATTGGGAAAAAGAGGGGAATCCCCTCCTCGGCGAATAGCCGTAAGACAGTATTATTTTCTAAGGATATCTACTGTGTGAGCAGATGCTCCTAATAAATCTTCTCTTTCACAAACAGTCATCTGGTAATTGATGAACTGCTCAAACTGCCCCTGAGAAAGTGCATTTACCTCTCGACGCATATGATTAGCTGGACCATCTGGTGAAATAATCTGCATACGCTGAAGTTCTGCTGCCTTATTAAGTGCTGCAATATCCTCGGTGCGCATAAACATATATAAATCATCCTCTGCAGGTCTCACATGAAATGTGTCATCTAACTTACCATCAGCGATATTCTCTAGCACATGGCCTTCTTTGATGCCGTATGTCAAAAATGCATATTCATTCATAACATAGGCAACCAAGATATATCCACCTGGCTTAGTAACACGCTTAGCTTCTAAAAGTGCCTGAAGCTGCTCTTCACTAGATTTAAGATGATACATGGGACCAAACAAAAGTGTTAAATCAAAGCTATTGTCCTCAAAGCGCTTAAGCTTTAGAGCATTGCCCTGATATGCTTTTACACCAGTGCCCTTAGCCTTTAACATTCCAAGATTATGCTTAACAAGCTCTACCGCTGTAACATCGTAGCCCTCTTGCCATAAAGGAATGCTGTAGCCTCCAGTAGCTGCACCTATGTCCAATATTTTAATATCAGACTTATCTAATGAATTCTCTGAGGCAAGCATATCTAGATACTTATGAACATACTTCATAGTCACAGTGAATTCCATGATACCATGGCGACTATTGAGGCGCTTGTCCTCATTGAATTTATTATAATATTCTTCTAAATTTGTCATATTATTTTAACACGGGAAGTTAGTGCCTTCCACAACACTGCTTATACTTCAATCCACTTCCACAAGGGCATGGATCGTTAGGGAAGACCTTTTTCTCTGCACGCTTCTTTGGTGCACGAGTTGCTGATTCGTCCTTGTTAGTTCCTGTAACCTTTGCTACTTCCTCACGCTCTACCTTCTTCTCAATACGGATTCTGTAAAGCATCATAAGTGTATCGTTGATAATAGCGGCATTCATAGCATCAAGCATATCGTAGCTGGCTGCCTTGTACTCATCAACTGGGTTTCTATTACCATAAGCCTGAAGACGGATACCCTGACGAAGCTGTTCCATATCGTCGATTTCTTCCATCCACTTACGGTCGATAACTCTAAGAAGGATAACTCGCTCAACCTCTCTAAACTGCTCTGGCTGATCGAATTCCTTTTCCTTGTTCTCATACATCTTAAGAGCGATTTCTGTAAGCTTATCCTTAAGCTCCTTCTTGCTCTTAATATTTCCAATTGAAAGCTGTGTCATAACAGGAACTGGAATAACTGGGCAAAGAAGGTGGTTAAGCTCTGGAAGCTCCCAAAGTTCCTTCTCTACATCATCTGGGATAGTCTTCTCAACGCACTCGTCAACCTTGTCACGAATCATGCCAAGAATCTGGTCGTGCATATCCTCTCCCATAAGAACTCTATGACGCTGAGCATAAATAAGCTCTCTCTGCTCGTTCATAACCTGATCGTAGTCAAGAAGGTTCTTACGAGCTGAGAAGTTGTTCTCCTCGATCTTCTTCTGTGCCTTCTCGATTGCTCCTGAAAGCATCTTATGCTTAATCTGCTCACCCTCTGGAATACCAAGAGCGTTGAACATAGTAATAAGTCTCTCTGAACCAAAGAGTCTCATAAGATCATCTTCAAGTGAGATAAAGAATTGTGACTCACCTACATCACCCTGACGACCTGAACGTCCACGGAGCTGGTTGTCAATACGACGAGACTCGTGACGCTCTGTACCGATGATCTTAAGACCACCTGCTGCACGTGCTTCCTCGTCAAGCTTAATATCAGTACCACGACCGGCCATGTTAGTAGCGATTGTAACCGCACCATGCTTACCAGCCTCAGCTACAATCTCAGCTTCCTTCTCGTGGAACTTAGCATTAAGTACATTATGCTCAATTCCCTCGCGGCGAAGCATCTTAGAAACTAATTCTGAAATATCGATATCAATAGTACCTACAAGTACTGGCTGTCCCTTATCATGAGCAGCCTTAACTTCCTCAACAACAGCCTTATACTTTTCAGCCTTTGTCTTGTATACTGCATCGTCATGGTCGATACGCTGAACAGGTCTATTAGTAGGAACCTCAACAACGTCCATGCCGTAAATATCTCTAAACTCCTGCTCCTCTGTAAGGGCAGTACCTGTCATACCAGCCTTCTTATCGTACTTGTTAAAGAAGTTCTGGAAAGTGATGCTAGCAAGAGTCATTGACTCTCTCTTAACCTCAACCTTTTCCTTAGCCTCAATAGCCTGATGTAAACCATCAGAATATCTACGACCTGGCATAATACGACCAGTGAATGAATCAACAATCATAACCTGTCCATCAGAAACTACATAGTCCTGATCCTTGAACATAAGGTTGTGCGCACGAAGTGCAAGGATGATGTTGTGCTGAATCTCAAGATTCTCAGGGTCTGCTAAGTTCTCAATGTGGAAGAACTGCTCTACCTTTTTAACACCCTGCTCTGTAAGGTTAACTACCTTATCCTTCTCATCTACGATGAAATCACCAGTCTCATTTCTCTCGACACCCATGATGGCATCCATCTTAGAGAATTCTGGAAGGTCCTCACCACGCTGTAACTGACGAGCTAAAACATCGCAAAGCTCATAAAGCTTAGTAGATTTGCCAGACTGACCAGAAATAATAAGTGGTGTACGAGCCTCATCAATAAGAACTGAGTCAACCTCATCGATGATACAGTAGTGAAGGCCTCTCTGAACAAGATCCTTCTCATATACACACATATTGTCACGAAGATAATCAAAGCCAAGCTCGTTATTAGTGATGTATGTAATATCACAATTGTAAGCTGCCTGACGCTCTTCTTTTGTCATGTCATTTAAAACAACACCAACAGTAAGACCAAGGAAACGATGAACCTCACCCATCCACTCAGCATCACGCTTAGCAAGGTAATCGTTAACAGTAACGATGTGTACGCCCTTACCCTCAAGTGCATTCAAATATGCTGGAAGTGTAGAAACTAAAGTCTTACCCTCACCAGTACGCATCTCAGCGATACGACCCTGATGAAGAATGATACCACCGATGAGCTGTACTCTAAAATGCTCCATACCAAGTGCACGCTTACCTGCCTCACGGACTGTAGCGTATGCCTCTGGTAAAATGTCATCAAGAGTCTCTCCATTAGCAAGGCGCTCCTTAAACTCAGCAGTCTTGCCACGAAGCTCCTCATCAGAAAGCTTTCCCATGTCTTCCTTGTATGATTCTATCTTATCCACGATAGGCTTAATTCTCTTAAGCTCTCTCTCGGAATGTGTTCCAAATACCTTGTCAATAAATCCCATTTCCATATCTCCTAACTAATTATGGGTACAAACACCCGAAACTTAGACTATTGTACCAAATTAGGAGGCTGATAACAACATAGGGCTACATAAACACAAAGGATACATCCGCAAATCTGACTACATCCATGGTCTTAAGTTTTACTTTCTCTTTGTAATTTAAAATGCCACCTTGGATATAGCTTCCGTTTAGAGAATTCATATCCTCAAGAAAATACTCTCCATTCTCACGGTATATCTTGGCATGAGATGAGCTTACTGCCTTTGAATTTAATATGGCATCATTAGTTTTTGAACTACCAATTCTAAAAATATCTTTTGTAATGATGTAGTCATCTTCTGCTCCATCTCTTCCGTCGTAAACCAGTTTCCCTGCTGGCTTACTATCTTTTAACAATACTGTCTTTTCTTCTATTTCTGTATCTGGTTCTATTATGAAATCTTCAAATTTAAGTGATTTGGATATGGCAGATTCTCCCTTTTTCTCGAATAATCCTCTGACACTGTCCAATACATTCAATGACAAAAGCCTACTGCCTATAGTTTTTTTCTTCTTTTCTTCATAATAGTCATATAGGCTTTCACTTGATTCCTGAAAATAATCTTCTACTTCTCTTTCTTCTGAGTCCTCATCAAAACTATCATCGAATTCTATTTTATTTACAACAATTTCTGGCTGTTCTTCAGAATTACTCTGCAAGTAATCCAACACCTCTTCTAGGGTGTAGTCTTCCTTCAGACAAATATCATAAACAGCGTATAAATGCTCTGCCTTTTTTCTATCTCCACCCTGCAAATTTGAAATAACATGTTCCATCACGGCTCTAAATTGCTGCTGAATTGTCCCATTATCTTTGGGATAGTAACATAAAAATAATCTCTCTCCAGAATTTGTTTTCTCGAGGAAAATAGTATCTTTTTCAAGGCAAATATGATTCTCATCAATCAGGTACTTTTCCAATTCCGATAGTCCAATCTGCAAATTCAAAACTATTTTTTCTATAGCCTCTAATGAGTAATCTCTAGTTTCCAGATAATCCTGCAGATTTTCTTTTCGGCTGATATTGTAGTTGTATTGTGTGGTTCCATCGATTTCAATAATTGAATGATTCAATAAAATAGATATGTCATTTGAATCTATCATTTTTGATTCATATTCAACAGCTCTAGCTTCATCAATAATTGTCATGAAACTTTCGTTGTGTTTTCGTATATATTTAATTTCCATAACTCAATCCCTAATAGCATTAATCACATCCATTGCCGCTTCCCGAAGCCTAAACATTCGCACTGCATCATAACTCTCTCCCGCTTGAGAAACATAATTAACGCTTTCTTTAAATAATTCATAGGCAAGGACCACAGCAAGTCCAAACAATATTAGGCTTACGCTAATTATTACTGTAGCCTCTACCGTATAACTCCCTTTAAGTTTCATAAAATCAAACTCCCAAAACTATGGACTGCATACATTAAAAGAAATCCACTCAGTAAAAATGGCACAAAAGGCATTTCATAGCTACTATCTTTTTTTAATCTTTTGATTGTAATTAATCCATAGATTAGAGCCAGTAATGAACTTATCCAAATCAGTACTAGAACATCAATAAATCCTAAGTACAGCCCGCTTACCATTATGATAAAGCAGTCACCTTTTCCAATTTTTTCATTTGTAAGTATGCTGAAAAGATATAGAACTATTCCAACTAAAAGACCACATATAATACTTTCAAATGACTTCACTGGCCAAACAATATTTACAATTATCCCAAGTATTCCAAATACTATTATTTCTAGCATCCGCACCTGCTTTGTTTTTATATCATCGAATGCGGTCAACCCATAAAAAATAAACAATCCAATTTCTCGCATACTAACTCCTATTCTATTAATGGCTCTGGCCGCACTTGCTGCATGGCCTCATGCTATCTTTTACATCTTCGTATGACACCTTTTTTATATTATGTTTTATCTCTGTACAATTTGGATCATTATGAAAAGCAGTACCATAGTCTGTTAAAAACACAAAACCATTTGGCTTAACATTTTTACATCGCTTGCACTCATAATAGATTGCTCCACCGCTATTTCGTGCACTACTCAAATCATCAATCGAAACTCTATGGACGCTCGGTCTCAGGTAGGTACAATTCATACTCGAGTGATATACCTCTCCATGGTCTGTTATATAGACATACATGGAATCTGTAGTATTTTCCGCTTTTGAATAGCCTACCCACTTTCGATTTCTGGCTCTTTGAGACACATCAAAAGAAAAATCACCTAGGAGCCCAACCGGAAATGTCATGGTGTAGGTCACTTTTAAATCTATATAGTTTCCCTCTACCTCACTGTCAAAAAAATTTAATCCAAGGGCACCGCCATCCACAAATTCTGTGGGAACTTTATTGGTAGAAATATTTGCCTGGGCATATCCTATTGCAGCTACTTTCATGCCTTCACTGGTAAGAAAACTACCTAGAGTTGCATCATCTGGATTAATTTCTACATCCTTATCTGATTCTCCATCATTGGAAATATTTCCGAGAGTTACTGCCATCATTCTACTTGCCCTATCAATAGAGCGTTGAACTCCGCTCTCTACCTGAAGCAACCTGAACATAAACATCCCAAATACCATCAATGTGATAAATAAGGGCATAATTACAGCTGCTTCTATGGTGTAACTAGCTTTTTGAAAGGAGGCATAAAAAGGCATCTCTTTAGAAATTCTTTTACATATAGGCGATTTGAATAAATTTGATATGATTTTGAAAATTGAAGTGTAACCAATTGGCGGCTGGCAAACACTTTTATTTGAATTATGGGGAATAGTTTTTCTGACTTTCAGAGACACCTTTTTACACCTCCTTTCTCAATAATTAATAGGACAGATATTTTTTCTTAGATATGAAATATCCTTTTGAATTTTTCGATTGGTTAAACAGCGATAAAAACATTTCCTGAGAGGAAAAACTAATAGTTATATCAGCTGCATAAAGCATGTTATCCATTTTTACGTTTTTATAATCTTCTGTATGACTAAGTGCATTTTCCATAACATCCAGAGCTCTCATGCCAATTGTCGATTCATTTCTAATAGCCAAAAATGCCATAAGATATTCCTTGTATCCAATGCCTATATCACTCTCTTTTGCTTTAGTATTTACATCTGCAATGGTTGATAAATGATATACATCAGAGCTCCATTGATCTAGATTCTTCATAATTGGAATTTTCCCTCCTGCTAGGAGAGTTCTAACATCCATTGTGCTCTCTGCATAAGCCCAGGCTGCAATAATACCGTATTTGACTGCTTGTATTATTGCCTCATTAAAAGTAAATCCTGCTAGAATATGGGCTATTGCACCTGCTTGATTTTCTAATGCTGGAGTCCTCAATATGGTCATATAATTTGCAGCCTCTCTGATAAGAAGTATCTGCTCTACCACTGAAGCTAGATTTTGGGCATCTGATTTATTTCCAGCAATCAAATACTCAATCTCATACTGCATGCCATCATGCTTTAAATTGTTTGTATAACAACTATAGTTGGCTAGTAGATAATCAATAAATAACGCCTTATCCACTATTCCATTGCTCTCTGTTATTTCTAGTGTTCCCACATTTAGATTTCTATGAGAAGGCAATGCATCTGTATTTATCTCATAATCAGACATGCTCTCTTCCGAAATAACTGTAACCAAAACACCCTTTGAAAATGCTTCGTGAATTGTATTAAAGGCATCAAAAGGATCATCTTCCACTCTTCCTGGACTTGGAATATCATCTGGGTCAGTATCAGGGTCGTCATCCTCTGCTGCCCTTCTTTTTGCCTCTGCATTTGCAGCCCTAGCACCATCTAACTGACTTTTACTAGACTTAGCATTTTCCTCTACCGGCACTTTCTCAATACCATTTATTTCATCAACATTAGACTGATATGCATCTATTATCTGTGAGGGAATTCCATATCCAGCTGCTTTTGCTCCAAGAGCAACTACTACTCGCCCGTTACCATCAGTTAACAGACCATAGTTTGTGGCTTCACAGCTATTAACCATTAACCTGGCATAGTTATTTCCCTCTTCAATATTGGAATTTGTCTCGCAGTAATCTGCTGTTTTATTTTCCAGTATTTCAGGTCCTATATTTTCTGTTCCATATCCCAAATCAATAGCAAGTATTTTGTAATTAGTCCATAAATAAGGGTTGTACTCTGAGAATGCGCTTTCCACAGCCATGTCAGTATATTCCTGGGCCATGGAATCAATTGATACATATCTGATGCACTCAGACATGGTAAAAAGAAGTGTCATAACAGAAACTAGAATCAAGGATAAAAATACTGTAAGTGAACCCTTTGCCACTACACTCTTCCAGCCTGAGAATTGATTTTGTCGAAAATAGAATTAACAAGTGTTATAAGCTGGCTCTTAAAAATAAGGACTAAACCAATGAGGACCACCAAAATCAAAATCATTTCCACTGTTCCGATTCCATCCTCTTCCTTAATAAAATTCCAAATTCTATTTTTGATTTTCATTAGATATAACTTATTCATTTCTATTCCTTTCCTTAAATATTTATTTGCATAACTGCAGGCACAACTAGTATTACTATTACGATAAAAAGCATACCCGCCATTGGTATTAAAAGCTTGGTAGATGCTTCCTCGCCTGCTCTTATTGCCTTTTGCTTTCTAAGTTCAAAAGCTTGCCTCTGCTCTTTTTCCAGACAATCAATTAGATCTTTTGAGCCTTTTCTTAAATTCTGACTAAGTAGCATGGATAGTTTTCTAAAATTTTTGCTCTCACATTTCATGCCTAATTCTTCAATTGCCTGTATCTCACTAAGTCCATCCGACATTCTTCTATAGGTAAGTACCATCTGTTCAAATCCTGGACGAATTTCAGATTTTCCAGCTCTGACATTATTTGTATATTTATGTATGATTCTCTCTAGGGCTTTTCTAAAACTCATTCCAGCGCCCATCAATATAGAAAGCTCACTGACAATCATTGGATAATCCATATCCATGTCTTCTATAATCTTTTGCTTTTCTTTTTTGGCATCTCGTTTTTTACCTATCGAAACTGCGCCTACACAGATAAAGCCAAGAATGATTAACTGAAGGCCTCGATAATCCATCTTTCTAGTCCATTTCACATCCATATTTTCAACTTTGGTTGGAAGAATTAAATTATCATCTTGTTTTGTTTTTGTATCCTGGTCTTTTACTGCTTTATTTATTGCATTGATTTGTCCTTCCAAAGTATCAATACCCTTCTGCACTACCACCACACAAAAACTGTATATTTGCTCTCTATCCTGACAATACATAACCGCTGTCAGAGTCACCAGTTGACCCTCATCAGGAATCCTGTCCTTATTCAGCTTTCCATCTTCAGATATGTATCCGTATACATCAAAATTCCACTCTACTCCCACTAGCCCATTTGCATATGTGTCCCGTAGATTTAAATTATTTGATACTCTATCCGCAGATTTATTGTCACCTAAATACGTCTTATCAATTTCCTTTACCGCATTTTCAAAGGCATCTTCTATCTCTTTTTCTGTCAGTCCTTTTGCAGAAACCTCTAAATTCATCTCTTGCTTTTGCTCTAAAAATTCCACCTCTAGAGTCTCATTCATCTTCTGTCCTCCAGCGTCGTTTCTTGGCAAAATACCTGCAAAATCCTTTTTGGCACTTCTATAGTCCAGGGCTAAAATCAAAAGGCCAACAATCACAACAACTATCAAAATTAGCTTTGTATTAATGGGTTGTGAATTCTTATTAGACTTTGATATCAATTATTTTTCCTCCCATAACTATCAGTGCTCCATATATGAACAAACAAATTGTCATTAGGATAACTCCAAGCAAGTTGCCATATAAGGGTGCGATGAATCCTCTTGAAGTTAAAGAAATGTATGCAAGTATTCCCATTGGCATAATACTCATCACCTTAAGTTCTAATCTCTTTTCAGTGGTGATTGTCTGTATTTCTTCTTTCACTGCTAAATTTTCTTCTATCTTCATTGCAGTATCCCTTATATTTTTTCCATAATCTCCACCGCTTCTTTTAGCAAATGAAATAATCTCAGCAAGGCTTTCTGCTTCCTCAAGTTGGATGCTTTCTGCTAATTCCGTAAAAGCTTTTTCCACCTGTATATTCATAGCAATCTTCTGATTCATTACGTGAACCGAATTAATAATCGCTGAATTTTTAGGATATAAACGTAAAAGCTCTTTTTCTGATTGCTTCAAAGCTTTTTCCAGTGAATAGCCTGTTTGTAACGCTGTAACAATAAGCATCATGTACTCTTTAAATTCAACTGATACCCTGGCCTTTTCATCCATTTCATATTTTTCTTGGCAGAGTTTTAGCCAAAATGGGACCACCACTATACCTACTATTAGCCCAAAAATGGATCTGTAAAAAAGAAAGGCTATAACAACTGTGATAAGAAGGCCCTGGATTATTCCATTGACAGTCCTCTTGCTGATAGCTTGTCTGTGTGAATCAGTTTTCCTACTTTTTCCCATTCACCAACAATCCTCCCTTCCTTTTCTCCATTCTCTTTAAATCGATATAGTGTATTTAATCTAATCTCATTATTCTGGATACCCTCTACTTCAGATATCTCAAGAAGCTTTCTGCTCTTATCTCTAAGGCGTCCTAGCTGAACAATAATATCTATCCCCGAGGCTATCTGTTGCCTAATAGCAGGTAGGGGGATTTCAGCACCCATTAGGACCATTGTCTCTAGTCTGGAAAGCATATCCTTGCATGAATTACTGTGTCCCGTAGAACAGCTTCCATCATGACCAGTGTTAAATGCCTGCAGCATCTCTAGCGCCTCTGCACCTCTACACTCACCTACGATGATTCTGTCGGGGCGCATTCTAAGTGATGACTTAAGTAAGTCTCTTATGCTTATCTCGTTTTTTCCTTCCAGATTGGCGTTTCTAGCCTCCAGTCTTACCAGATTTTCTACCTTTTTAAGCTGAAGCTCAGCAGAATCCTCAATGGTTATCACTCTCTCATCTGAAGGAATAAATTCTCCTAGTGCATTTAGAAACGAGGTCTTACCACTTCCAGTTCCACCTGAAACAAAAATGTTGTACTTGGCCTTAACCAGCTTTTCTAAAAAATCTATTTGCTCCTTTGATATAGAACCAAACTCCTGTAGCTTTGCCATAGTCATTTGCTCCTTAGGGAACTTTCTAATTGAAATAATGGGATAATCCACCGCTGCTGGCTTTAATACAATATTTACACGTGATCCATCACTTAATCT
The DNA here is from genome assembly GCA_017557435.1 of Pseudobutyrivibrio sp. Classification (GTDB taxonomy): domain Bacteria; phylum Bacillota; class Clostridia; order Lachnospirales; family Lachnospiraceae; genus Pseudobutyrivibrio. Next base: position 32,172 of record JAFYYR010000010.1, read on the forward strand.
TGTATCCACTATTGGATTTGATTCATTTACTATCTTGTTGCTGTTTGCAACTATATTTTGAATAATGTCATTTAGCTTCTCTTCTGAAGAAAACTTCTCTTTTGAATGAATGACTTTGCCCTTTTTTTCTATAAAAATATTATCTGGGCCATTTATCATTATTTCTGTTATCTCTTCATCCGTTAATAAATCTTCCAATACATCTAGCTTTCGCAAAGAATTAAAGACATGATTTTCAATATGCTGTCTTTCCTTAAGAGAAAGGGGTGTGATTTTGGATTTTTGGATGATTTTTTCTTGTATTATTCGAAGTATCTCTTCATCACTTACGTCATAGGACAAATCGATTTCATCCATCGTTTGTCTGCGTATTTCTTCTTCTAAACTATCCACACATTTTAATTTCATTTTTTCCATTAGCATTCATCATCTTTTTCACAAACACTCCCAAATTTCCCTGTAACAACTCCTCTATGTGATAAGCACCATCAGACAAGTTTCCTGCAGACATCGGAAGAATCACTTCCTCCATATCTATATTTGTCTCAAGTCTTTCCATATAATCAAAGAATTGTTCCTGGGCCTTTTTGAAATAATCTCCCGGCTTTCCTAATATGTATAGCTTGTTGAAGCTATCAATAAATTTAGAAAAACCATTAATTGTCCTTCCAAATAAAACTACAATCTGATCATAGTTTTCTTTCAGAAGTACATTGAAAAATTCTCTCCATGTATCCTCATCAATTTCACTTATCTCATTTGGATTAGTGAATGGTTCAACATAGTCAAAGCCCATAAAACTCTGTACATATTTAGATAAATCAAAAGCATTTGAATTAGTATTAATTTCATAGAGAAGATCCATCAGATTAAAGTTATTAGAGCTTCCTATAAGGGAAGTCATAATAGAAATTTCCTCAAGATCTATGAATAAAACCTTTCCATAGGTTCTATATGATTGACACAGTGCCATTGCAAATGGCAACTGCAGCTCATGAGTAACAGGTGAGTAAATAGCTGTTACGTTAGAATTTTCATTAGATTTTTTAATACTAGCTTTTGCATCACGCAAGCCTGGAATACTATTAAGTATCTTTTCTATTGATTGATATTTAAAAATATAGTTTTCCTGCTCATCCTCTTGATTTTCACATAGGAAATACTTTTCTTTTAAGAGCCCCTTAGATCTAAAGCTCATTATCTCTTTAAACTCTTCAGACATAATTGCGATATCATAGTCGCTTTCATCTGAATAAAAACTCTCTGGGGTTGTAAATATATGTACCCCTACTTTCGAGCGCTCCATAAGAAAAGAAGCGAATTTGAGAATGTAATCTGTGCACGAATCACACAGAGCTATTTCCAAATTTTTCATCATTACCTCCATCTATCCCTGTTTGTACTGCAGTAAAAAAAACGCAGCCGCAATATAGTAAGAATAGTGAAGTTTTCTTTTTACTATATGCCCATTTTTTATACAAAGCCCTATCGCTATGACACCAGCAAGCATCACCGAGTATATAAATGTAGTCACTAGATCTGCTGCCCCCACCATCGTAGACATGACAGAAAATAGTTTCACATCACCCGCGCCTAATCCCCTTGCTAAATTCAGCAGCGAAAGCAAAAGAATCGGCCAAATAGCTTTTCCAATAAAAAAGGCAACTCCCATTAACTGATAGCTACGTGTATTTAGAAGTAATCCTCCTACATAGCCCAGCAATATAAGCTCATTTGGAATCTTGTAATCCCTGGCGTCAAACAGACAGCCAGTTGTAAGAATGCTCCAAATCAGGAATGTGCTCGTTTTTTTCACCTCCATTTCGGGCAGAATTATAAATTCCCCCTGGAGAAAATTACAGAGCATTTCTCGCTATATTTATTTTTGTATATTTTTCCAAATCAAAATTTTGTGATTTTTATATAAAGAAAGACTCCCGAACGAGTCGGGAGTCATGAAATATCAATATAACTTTATGCCCAAAAGCCTCTACTAGCTTGGTTGCCCATCAAACTTTCGTTTAATGTGCCTTTTCCATAGGTAATACCTGCTATAACCTTTTGAGTATTGCCCATTAGTGGTTTGGATTTGTCCTGCTCTGCTAGCTGTTCAAACGCATCACCTAATTCATCCATCACCTTTTTAGCTTCTTTTAAACCATCTGAGTTAGCTTTATAAATGGATTTTGCTACATTTCGCTGTACGTAATCGTAGAGCGCGTACAGATTTCCGCTTACCTTGTATTCAAAATTTAAATCTTTCTGGAGGTGACTGACAACCTCGGCACACTTTTTTGTAGCCTCAATTGCGCTGTCTACATTCCCAGCCTTAAAATCGTCAATGGCATCTTTTTCATATTCTTCATAGATATCATAAAGAATAGAAATCAAGCCACATCCATTGCTCGAAGCAATCTTTAAGGTAAAAGCTGAAATCTTATCTCTGTTCATTCACTATCACTCCTAATAAAACTAGCTCTTTGTCGTCGCCCTATCGGGCTCTTGACACTAAGAAATCTTCGCAAACTTGATTTTTAGTGTCATGTTACTGAAGAAGCTGTAAAGCTAATTGTGGAAGCTCATTTGCCTGTGCTAGTGCTGATACACCTGCCTGCTCAAGTACATTGAGCTTAGTGTACTCAACCATTGTTGTAGCCATATCTGCATCTTCAATTCTTGAAATCGCTGAGGTCATATTCTCCTCAGTTGCATCAAGAGATTTTGTTGTATGATCAAGACGATTCTCGTATGCACCAAGCTGTGAGCGAACTGATGTCACGTAGCTAAGTGCGTCGCCGAGAGCGTCCATAGCATCCTCTGGTCCTTTTGCTCTAGTCACATCCACATCGTCTATATACATAAACTGTGTTGTTACTGCTGCAATTCTAACCTTCATCTGCTGGCCCTCATTAGCACCAACCTGAAGTGCCATTGAACCAATATCAGTAACATTTAATGTGACATTTCCTGTATAACCATCATCTGCATAAAATGACATTTCAAAGCCCTTTGTGTCAGTAATGATTACACGTCTACCATCTGTTTTATATGTAGCCTGCTTACCAAATTCTGTGTCGATAAGCTTGCCTGTGTCATCTACATCGCCCTTTTTAAAGAGTGTCATCTTGGCATCGGTACCTGTTCCTAAGTACTTTGGAATTGTATTTCCACCCTCGTCCTTTGCCAAAACATTCTCGTCAAATCCAAGAGCTTTTGCAAATTCAACGCTAGAAAAATCAATCTCTAATTCTGCATTATCACCATATTTATATGATGAAATTGAAAGTCCATTTGGATCATCAAAATCAGAAATAACTGCTCCACCCTTTTCGCAAGCCATTCTAAGCTGTCCATATACCATTTCACCAGATGACCCCTGTGCAAATTCCATTGGGTATCCGTTTATAGCAATTGAACCTGATAATCCAAGACCATTTTTTGTACCAGTACTTGTTGTAACTGTTGTCGCACCAGAATAATCTCTAGTTACTGTTTCCCAAGTTGTCTGGTCAATAAAATCCTTGTAATTGAAATCAGTAAGTCCAGGCACATTGACAGTTGTTGTAGTCTCAATTTTCTTAAAAGTATTATCGAAGTTCTCCACAATTGGTCCTGCTGTTGCTGCAGTAATTGTTGTCTTCGCCCTAAGTGCTGCCTGTGTAATCTTTAACTGGTAGATACCAGCTGGAACATCGTTTGATGTGGCAATTCTTGTAACATCATTTCCGTATGTTCTGCAGTCTAGTGAACCATCTAAAAGTGTAATCGTATTAAATTCTGTTGTCGCTGCGACTCTATCGATTTCATCAAGAAGAGATTCTATTTCTTTTTGAATAGCCTCTCGTTCAGAATCGGAGTTTGTTCCATTTGCTGCCTGAACAGATAATTCTCTCATTCTCTGAATCATATCTGTTACTTCATTTAAAGCACCTTCAGCTGTCTGGAGTACCGAAATACCATCGGAACCATTTGTTGAAGCCTGGCCTAAACCATCTATCTGAGCCTGCATTTTGCCCGCAATAGCAATACCAGATGGATCATCTGATGCGTGGTTTATGCTAAAACCAGAGCTTAACTTTTCCATTACATCTGAAAGGGAACTCTCAGTACCAAGAAGTTGATTATTGGTAATCACCGCTGACATGTTATTGTTAATTCGCATATGCTGCCTCCTAATAGCCGTAAAACAAGTCTAGCATCCGTGCGGTGTTTTTTGAAATTGTATAGGTCTTCCATGTCCTTACACAAATATTATCGGAGGGATACATTCAAACTTAACCAAGCTCAAATATGTTTTCCGATTAAATTTTTTTGTCCATTAAAACTGCTACATAAGCATCTCACTCATTACTTTTATGTAGCCTCTGGCAATGCCATAAAGGGCTTCAGTCTGGATTTCATTGTCTCTTTTTTCTTCTACTGCAAAGTTGCCAAGCTGCCAATTATACACATCTGTGACGCTGACACCCTCTACTCTTGTAAATGAAAAACTAAATGAAAATCCCGTCTCCTGCTGCATAGTATTTGCAATCATAGGAGCCTGTGTTGCAAACATTTCTCTAGTCTGTGCACTCTCGCATTCTACGTTTGCTTTTACCTCTCCTGCCTCATATCTAAATGTGGTAGAAATAGTTCCTGTAGACTGGAGATAAAGAGCCATCTTAATAAGGCCAGATTCACCATTTCCTCTGACAATTCTAAGATTCATATTTCCAGCTTCATCAGCTACCATAATTGGAATATGGTATGTCTCGCCACTATTTGCCATTTCTCTGATAGCTTTTGACTGCTGCACAACAAGCTTCATGGAATCCATATCAATAGTGCGTACGTCTTCCATTTCAATCATTTTCTTCATGACATTTTCAGCAAGAGTTCCAAGTGCCTCTTCTGCCTCTGCCATCTCCTCAGGTGTATGACAAGCATCAGAGAATCTCTGGTATGCCAAATCAATCAAATCCTGTATATCCATATCCTGCTGCTTAGCTGCGCGGCCATACAAATCCTTAATCACTGTGTTGCTGTCCTGCATAAGTGCCTCTACAGCTGAAATCATATTTGCAGAATTTGGAATATTAAACTGCTCTAAAATATTTTCCACATTCGAGCTGCTTGAAATAGCCTGCTTAAGCTGGCTTGTAATGTATTCATTGTATTGAATCTCTGCCTGCTCTTCAGCCTCAAGCTCAGCCTGCTCCATTGCTGATGCAAACTCATCTGGATTCATATCAAGAATCTCATTCTCACCTACCTGATGCATCTTCGCTGGAGTCATTGCCTCCTTAGCATCGCGACATCTATCAGTAAGGAATACTTTTTCAATCTGCTCTGTAATTGATAAATCCTTTACAACCATCTCATCAAGAGCGCCGAATTTATCATTGATCTCATAATCACGTCCAGTATGCTTGCTAGAGCGAACTGCAGTCATAAGATTTCTAAGAGTCACTTCTGTACCCTGACTAATAAGGGCACCTATTGCTGCACCATCAGATTTCTCCACCTGATGAAGTAGTCTATATACGCCTACAAATGCATCGCGCTCTGACTCAGAAATCTGAGCATTATGCTGTGCCTTCCAAAGGAATTTTGCAAAACTTTCCTCATCTGATGTGCTTCCGGTCTCTGCCTTAATATTTTCTGCAGTTTCCTTAAGCTCATTCATAGTCATATCAAGAGGATTACTTCCTCTCTTAATCATCTCAGCTACTACAGCTGGAGTCATACTCTTAAATGTTCTAGCTACAAGCTCTGTTGAAGCCTTCATAGATGTTACAGACTCAGCTGTGATTTCCATCTCATTATAGGCTAGAACTCTTACAGCCTTCTGGCTAGATTCAGTCACTTCAATATTAAGGTCAGCTAAAATGTCATCCACATTTCTAAATGCCTTGTTAATATTGTCGCCAAGATCTGCTCTAACCTCTGTTCCTACAGCCTCGTAAGTCATCTCCATGCGAGAGTACTCAGCTGTAACAGATACGCTGACCTGATGCACATAGGAGAATGTTTCCATTCCTATATTTGAAAATCTTCCAAAGACAGCTGCTGGGGCAGACTGAATCTCTGCCATATTGTTCATTACTTCTTTGAAAAGATTTACATTATTATTTGTAGCTTCTTTATTCTCTGCCTTCATAAGAATCTGAAGGAGACTTGTCTCCTGAAGCTTTAACTTATCAAGTAAATCAGAAAGGTCATTTGTGTTTACACTTATACCATTTTTCATCATGGTAAATGTGGCCTCTACTGTCATTGTAAGTTGAATCTCTGTAAGCTGTCTTTGTGCAGTAATAGTTGGAAGCTGATTTACATCCATTCCCATTACTTCTTCAAAAGTCTTCTTAGCCTGATCCATGAGAGAATATCCAGGAATGAGATAGGCATCCTTTGGCTCTTTTCCCTCTGCGATAATGTCGGATATCGCATTTACGATATCTTCTTCCTCTGGCTTTTCATACTCGCTCAATTGGGCCATGTACTCAAGATGCTCCTTTGTTACAGGAACATCTTGTTTCATCATGGTCGCCACCAATTCTTTCATGTCTTTTGGTGACATTTGTCTTTGCGCAGACTCTGATTGTTCACTCTCAATCTGTTCTATAAGTGAATCTAACTTATCTCCTAATTGCTCAAGAAGACCTATAATGTCCTCGTCAGTTTCTGCTGCCTCTGGGTTAGCAGGTGCAGAATATGTTGCATTATATACATTAGTAATTGTTGGCTCTAAATCATTTTTTACAAGATAAGCCTGTGCCTCTACAGGAAGCTTATCACCTAGGCCATTTGTCATCTCAACTGCCTGAGAAATAGAACCAGACATTGCCTCGATTTCAGCCTTTGAAAGACCTCCCATTTTTGAGATGTCCGCTCCGGCCTTAGCCAAGTTCATCTTTATTTCGTCTACTACAGTTACTAGTGTTTCAGGCTCCATGTCCATTGGATCATGTCCGTCTTCTCTAGTTTTGGCTGTTGCTTCTTCATCCCAGCCTCTCTCTACATTTTTCACTGCATTAACTGTAGACATGCCAAGAGCTGATGCCTCGTTCACATCCTTTGCGAACTCCTCATCAGTCATCTTTCCCTTATTATCATAAAATGCATTATCTACACTAAGAGCTCTCAGCTCTCTATTATTATTATTTGCTTTGTTATCATCCTTGATACCGCTGGTTCCTACGCCCATAAGCTGGTCGCCTGCACCGTCTGTTTTGATGTAATCCGTTACCTTGAGTCCTTCTATTTGCATATAGTTCCTCCAGGGTATTATGTGTCATCAGATATTTCCTCTGACAACATATATGTCGGACGATTTTTTAAAATATTTACTTGGAGATTTTTATTTACCTTTTATCCTCTAGTCTCTTTCTTGTACAAAAAGGAGACGGCGATAGCCGTCTCCTACAAATCAACCCTAGAACAATTTGGTTATCCCAACTTCCTAGAACAATTTATTTATACAAACTCTTCACCACAGAGTCTGGTACTTCAAAGTGCTGGTAGTCCTTTGAATTCTTCCAGCTTCCGCCCCACTCAAAACCGTGAGCTATGAAAAGCTTGTATGCCAAATCCTCTTCGTCAATCTTGTAATCAAAGTCTTTGCTTCGATCCACATAGTCTGCTGCATTGGCCGGCTCTATGCTAAGCTTGCCATTAACTGTTTTAACGTATGGATTGTAAAGAGTATTGATATCAATTGCTAGGCCGTAACCATGTTTTGATATTTTAGTTGTATAGCTTATGAATCTAAAATTAAAGCTAGAGGAATTATTATCTGCCATAGATGCCTCATCATCTGCATTGTATTCATCTACCAACTTAATCTTTTCTATTGGATACTTTGCCTCGTATAGTTCTTCAAATATCTCCAGCAAATCATCTGCAATGTACTTGTTGCAAATAATCTCCCCATCATGACTCTGCCCATCAAATCCCACATATAAAACATGTAGATATCTCAAATCTGACAAAGGAACTGTACAATTATCCTTGTAGGACTTGCCCTTTATCCTCTCAAATATCTCGCTTTCTTCTGTAAATTCTACTGCGTAAAAATTAGCCTTATCCTTAACGTCTGCAGTATTCATTATTGTCTCTCCTTCTTTTGCCACTGGAAGTACTTGTGTAGTCTGGTTCGATGGCTCCACTTCATCTCTTTTGACGGCGTCTTTGTGTTCTCTGAGCTCTTCAGAAATTTCAGCTTTTGCATATACATCAGAACCCTTAAAGGTGCTCACCCTAAAGCTAATTCCTACAAGAATAGCGATAAGTAATACAACGCCTACGGGCCTACTATATTTCCAATTTAAAATTCTATTTTTTATGTCATCAAACTTTTGCATCAACATAATTTATTGCCTTTTATTCCGTCCTTAAATTAAAAAATCAGCTTACTACAAAACCATAAATAACGTACCTACCCCAATCAATACGCAACCTATTAAAGACTTCACTGTAAATTGCTCATGTAAAAAAATAAATGCCAAAATCAGTGTGATTACTACACTTAACTTATCAATAGGCACTACTTTTGATGCCTCTCCTGTCTGCAATGCTCTATAGTAGCATAGCCATGACGCACCTGTAGCAAGTCCAGATAGTATCAGAAATATCCAACTCTTGCGACTGATGGAACCAAGGCCACTTTGCACATTGGTCATAAAAACGATACCCCAGGCCATAATAACCACAACAACCGTACGTATTGCAGTTGCAAGATTAGAGTTAACTCCTTCAATTCCCACTTTTGCAAGTATTGAAGTAAGTGCCGCAAATACTGCAGATAAAAAAGCAAATAATAACCACATAAGAACCCTCCTTCTTAAACAATAATTATTTACATAACAAAATCTTCAGTTGTATAAACCTGCAATTGCCTTATTAATATCCCAAAAAATCCCTTATTAAGCAAAAAAGGAACCTTTATCTCATTCAAGTAAAAGTTCCCTAAGATAGATTATAGTTCTGTTCTGCCATCAAGTGCTCTAAGCAATGTAACCTCGTCTATGTATTCTAGATTGCCTCCAACTGGAACGCCTGATGCAATTCTGCTGACCTTTATTCCTGTTGGCTTAATAAGCTTGCTGATATATGCAGCTGTAGTCTCACCCTCCAACGATGAATTAGTGGCAATAATAACTTCCTGCACATCATTCTGCTGCAAGCGAACCATAAGCTCTTTCAGCTTGATATCTCCAGGGCCAATACCTGCCATTGGAGAAATAGCTCCGTGGAGCACATGATAAACTCCGTCAAACTTGCCTGTCTTTTCGTAGGCTGCCAAATCTCTAGTGTCCTCCACAACCATAATCACGTTCTTATTACGCTTTGGATTGGAACAAATAGGACAAAGTTCATCATCTGTAAGTGTGAAGCACTCCTTACAGTAACGGACATTTTTGCGAGCCTGAACGATTGCATTAGCAAGGTCGTTTACCTTTTCCTCATCCATACCTAATATATGGAAAGCCAGCCTCTGGGCTGACTTACTTCCAATGCTAGGCAGGTCACTTAGTTCTGCTATTAAGTTACTAATTTCCCTGCTATAGTATTCCATCTAGATTAAAATCCTAAACCACCTGTAAATTTAGACATGCTAGCCTGGCTTACCTCGTCTACCTTGCGAAGTGCCTCATTGGCTGCTGCCATAACAAGATCCTCAAGCATCTCTACATCATCTGGATCAACTGCTTCTGGGTCGATTTTAATCTTTGTGATTTCTTTCTTACCAGAAACTGTAACCTCCACAACACCGCCGCCTGCTGTACCTGTCATCTCTGCCTCTTCAAGCTGTGCCTGAGCCTCTTCCATCTGACGCTGCATACGCTGTGCCTGCTTCATAAGCTGACTCATATTACCTGGCATTCCACCACCTGGAAATCCGCCTCTACCTTTTCCCATTTTGTTACCTCCGTAAATCTAAATTCTAACAATCTAATAATTGCTATTCTTCTTGTTCTATTTCTATGCCTACATTGGCGAAGAAATCTCTAACATCTGTCTTGGTGTTCTGGGAACTAATTCCACTGGAATTAATCTCCACCTTAACAACAACTTTCTTTTGAATCATGGATTCAATTGCCTGTTCTATCTCATCGATTACCTCAGGTCTATTTACGAAATCACCTGCGATTCGCTCTGAGCCCTGTGGCTGATCAAATATAAGAAGTAGCTCACCGCCTTCATTAACTGTGACGGTAGACACTTCCTTAAGATACATCTTGATATTTGGTGGCATCTTGCCAAGTACTGAACTCCAACGAGCTGATACCTGCTTGACCTCCTCAGGAACTGCAGCTGGAAGTGGCTCCTTTTTTACTGGCTCTGCCGCTACACTGGGTGTAGCTCCTGCATCTCCTGATGGAGCGGCCATCACAACTGGCACACCTGATTCCACCTTTTTTTCTAAGTTGGCCATTCTGTTAAGAAGTGCCGACATATCCTGCTCCATCTCAGGCTTGCAAAGCTTGATAAGAGCAATCTCTATCAAAACTCTCTTTTGACTTGCGAACTTAATGTCGTTAGAAAGTACAGACAGGACTTGAATGTATCTCATTAACACTTCTGTGTCAACCATCTGTGCCTCTTCTTTGAGAAGTGCCAGATTCTCTGAGGACATCTCCAGTGCATCCTCCATATCATCTGAGCTCTTAAGCAACATAAGATTACGCAAATACCAAGTGAAGTCATTTACGAATTTATTCAGGTCACGACCCTGATTAATAATATCCTCCAAAATGCTAATGGCACCTGTTATCTGACCATTAACAATACTTCTGGTCAATCGAGAAAATACCTCTGTATCTATGGCCCCAAGTACCTTCAGCACATTGTCATAGGTAAGAGTCTGTCCCATGTAAAATGCGATACACTGCTCCATAAGACTGAGGGCATCACGCATAGAACCATCGCCGGCCTTAGCAATATAGCGGATAGCCTTGTCCTCTACCTCAATGCCTTCCTGATTCATCAAATCAGTAAGACGAGCTGCAATGGTATCAATTGAAATACGATGGAAATCATATCTCTGACAACGGCTTCGTATAGTAATTTGAAGTCTATCAACCTCTGTAGTTGCAAGAATGAAAACTACATAAGAAGGAGGCTCTTCCAAAGTCTTAAGCAGCGCATTCTCTGCTGCATCAGTAAGCATATGAGCCTCATCAATAATATATACTTTGTATTTACCTTCTGTTGGCTGGTACTGTACCTCCTCGCGAATGGTTCTAATATCATCTACACCATTGTTAGAGGCAGCATCCATCTCAATAACATTCATAGAGGTACCATCAGTAATGGCCTTGCACATAGCACATTCCATACATGGAGAACCATCCTCATTAGGATGCTCACAATTGATGGCACGGGCTAGTATCTTAGCTACTGTAGTCTTACCTGTACCTCGTGTACCTGTAAATAGGTATGCATGTCCTATACGGTCATTTTTTATTTGGTTTTGAAGTGTTTTAACAATGTGGTCCTGACCCTTAACATCATCAAATGTCTGTGGTCTGAACTTTCTATATAATGCCATATAGGACATAACAATTACCTACCCTAAATTATTCTAAAATTAGTCACCGAAGCTAATTCCGATTCTCTTAGCTTCCTGAATCATCTGGCAATCTGGCTCAACCATCTTAAGCTTGCCAGCTACCTTTTCAAGAGGAACTCTCTTAGTCTTACCATCTACCATGGCAATCATGTTGCCGTAGTCACCATCCATAATAGCCTGTGCTGCTGCAGAACCAAGTCTAGTACAAAGCACTCTATCATATGGATCTGGGCTACCACCACGCTGCATATGACCAGGAACTGTAACTCTAGCCTCAATGCCTGTCTCCTTTTGAATTCTATCTGCGATTTCATAAGAAACTGATGGGAACTTTGAGCTCTCCAACTTTTTCTTGTATTCCTTCTTAGAAAGCTTGGCATCTTCCTTGGAAATAGCACCCTCTGCCACTGCGAGAATGGTAAATCCCTTGCCCTCCTCGGCACGATGATTAATTGCCTTGATTACCTTTTTAATATCATAAGGAATCTCTGGAAGGAGAATGATATCTGCACCTGATGCCACACCTGCATAAAGTGTAAGCCAGCCTACCTTGTGTCCCATAACCTCTACAATAAATACGCGGCTATGTGATGAAGCTGTTGTATGAATGCAGTCGATTGTGTTACAAGCGATATCGATAGCACTCTGGAAACCAAATGTAAAATCTGTACCGTAGATATCATTATCGATAGTCTTTGGCAGATGAATAATATTCAGTCCCTCTTCTCTAAGGAGGTTAGCTGTCTTTTGTGTACCATTGCCACCAAGTATAACGAGGCACTGAAGATTCAGCTTGTAGTAGTTGGACTTCATAGCCTCTACCTTATCGAGACCATTCTCATCTGGCTCTCTCATAAGCTTAAATGGCTGACGGCTAGAACCAAGAATTGTACCACCTCTTGTGAGAATACCTGAAAAATCCTGATTAGTAAGCAGTCTGTAATCCCCATAGATAAGACCCTTGTAACCATTGAAGAATCCATAAACCTCAAGATCCTTGACATTTGCTGCCAATCCCTTGACTACGCCACGCATAGCTGCATTAAGAGCCTGACAGTCACCACCACTTGTAAGCATTCCGATTCTAAACATAGTCTCTTCTCCTTCCTCGTTAACCCCTATTAATTATTTACTTCTTTCAATAACTGTTCTGACGTAATTGTATAATCTCTCTGTAGAAGCGATAGAAAGTCGCTCCTTTGGAGTATGAATATCGTACATCTCTGGACCAATTGAAACTGCATCAAGTCCTGGAAGCTTTGAAGCTAAAAGACCACACTCAACACCAGCGTGAATTGTCTCAACGATTGCGTCCTCGCCAGTAACTTCCTTGTAAATAGCAACGATTTCGTCTCTAAATGCAGAAACTCTTAAGTACTCCCAAGCTGGGTACTGTCCATGAGCTGCTACCTCACAACCAAATGCCTTAGCAACCATAGATACTTTTCTCATAAGAGCTGTCTTGGCGCTATCTACCGAGCTACGAAGAGCTGATGCAAATGTAAGATTGTCCTCATTTAACTTAAGAATACCGAGATTGAGGGATGTCTCTACAAGACCCTCAATATCGTGACTCATGTTCTGGATGCCGTCTGGCATAGATAAAAGAAGCTCAACGATTCTCTTTGTATCTGAAGCGCTAACAGCCTCTACTTTAGTAGATGCCTCGCACTTGATATCTATCTTCATCTCTGGATCAGTGATGGCATACTCATTTTTAATAGCTGCCGCCTCTTTCTCCATAGCCTCAACTGCCTCAGCTGTAGTAATAACCTTTGCTGATGTAGCACGTGGGATTGCGTTATCTTTTGTTCCACCTACAAAATCAACAAGGCAAACATCTGCAACCTCAACTGCTGCAGCTAAAATTCTATTAGCCATAAGAGAAGCATTTGCTCTTCCCTTATTAATCTCTGCACCAGAGTGACCACCTGTACAGTCCTTAACATCAACAGAAACTAAGTTGCCCTCAACTGACTGCTTCTTGAATGGGTATTTAATCTCCATTCTGCATCCGCCAGCGCAACCTGCTAAGAAATGTCCCTCCTCCTCTGAGTCAAGGTTAAGAAGCTTGCGACCCTTAAGCATAGAAACATCAATGCCTGCTGCACCTTCCATACCTACCTCTTCAGAAACTGTGATGATTACCTCAAGGCGTGGATGCTTAAGCTCCTCGTCCTCTAAAATTGCAAGTGCCATAGCTACTGCAATACCGTCATCACCGCCAAGTGTTGTGCCCTTAGCTGTAACGAATCCATCAACGATCTCTAAATCGAGACCCTCTGTGAGCATGTCCTTCTTGCAATCAGGCTCCTGCTCAGCAACCATATCCATATGCCCCTGAAGAATAAGTGGAGCAGCATTCTCCATTCCCTCAGAAGCTTCCTTAATCATAATTACATTGTATAAATCATCCTGATAATACTCTAAATTATGTGCCTTAGCGAAATCTACTAAATATGCGCTAATCTTTTCCTCGTGGTAACTTGGATGAGGAATGTTACAAATCTCCTCAAAATAATGAAATACTCTTTCTGGCTTACAATTGCTTAAAACTGCCATTTAAAATAAATCTCCTATCTATTAATTATTTGCACCCCTCTAAGATGCAGGTTTAAATTTCCCCATAAAAACCTATCTTTACTATAACATTTTAAAGACCTAAATTCTATCGAACTTAGGTCTTTAATTTAATACCTTTTAATTTGGTCATCCTCATCTGTGGATGAATTATCGATGTTTCTAATCTCTACTTCGTAGGAATAATCGTCATTAACTTTTACCATTACCTTGTCGCCTACGTGCTTGCCTCTAATTGCAGCACCCAGTGGCGACTCAATGGAAATAAGTCCCTTCAAGGAATTACCTCTGATAGATGTAACAAGCTTGTATGTCTCTTCCACATCATCCTCTGGAATGTAAATGGTAACTGTGTTGTTAATTCCCACCTCATCCTCGGCACTGGAATCATCTACAACCTCTGCAAATTTAAGCATCTTCTCCAAATATCTTATGCGGCTGTCATTCATATTTTTAGCACGCTTGGCCTCATGATACTCAAAGTTCTCGGACAAATCACCCTGCGCCCTAGTCTCCTTAACCTCTTCTAGAAGTTTTGGTCTGATAACCAGCTTTCTCTCATCTATTTCTGCCTGTATTTTTTCTATATCACCTTTGGTTAATCTCTCACCCATAACTACCTCCAAAATATTTTCAGTATTCATATAGTTTAGCACATAAAATCCATAGTAAAAAGCACCCTGCAATTAGGGTGCTTTCATGTAAAAGGACTTCTTATCCCTGTTTAGTTCTTGGAAAAAATCTTTTTAAACTAATTTCTGACCATAATGGACCTCTTCGTTCAATTAAGAATGATAATATAAAAAGCACGCATGATATTATCAATTGCATCATTATTGTCCCTTCGTAATTACTAGGTATGGCAACGAAAATGAAAGGATTAAGTATACTATCATTTGTCACATTTATTATCCAATATATCCAAAATAAGGACATAATACATAAACTTCCAGATTTTCTCTTTATTATCCCACATACAAATGTTGTCACACTTGTAAAATATATAAAAGAATTTATCGTTGTTACAAAATAGATTCCTATTTCAGATTCATAGTCGAAGCCTAAATCAAACAATGCCAAATATATTAGTACATTAAGAATTATAATTATTAGTTCTATAGCAATAACATTAATGATTCTAATAAGAAAGGTCCGCCATTTATATATATTCGAAACATAATATAACTCTTCCATTCTGTACTCATACAACTCAAGATTCATAAATATGGAAAAAATAATTGCAAATAATGGCAGATACATTATAGATTCATTTATAAAATCTAAAGTTGTACTTTTGTACATTGAAATTAAAACTATGACTGAAAGGCATAATCCCATTATTATATATTTACCATTGAACTTTAGCGATTTAATCAAAGTGTTTTCCTTCTTCCTCTTTTA
The DNA here is from genome assembly GCA_017557435.1 of Pseudobutyrivibrio sp. Classification (GTDB taxonomy): domain Bacteria; phylum Bacillota; class Clostridia; order Lachnospirales; family Lachnospiraceae; genus Pseudobutyrivibrio. The sequence goes on from JAFYYR010000010.1 coordinate 47,707, forward strand.
CAGTTATATCCCACAGTAAATACTATTATTGCCACCAACAAAACTATTATCCTTTGCGCAAAAGAATACTTGTAAATTGATGTTTGAATATCGTCCAACCTTTGTATAACTATCAATCTATAAATAATCTTGGGGATGGAGAATGCTTTAGGCGTAATATTTAGGATTACCCATGCAAGATATACAGGAATGGTTGCTGCAAAGTTTTCTCCAAATAGTCTGTACAAAAAAACCAAAATAGCAACACACATCAATAATGTTGGTATAAATATGGTTAAATATCTTGGATAAGTGTAACAATAATGTATGTCATACCCAGCATTCTTATATTTCATAAAACTATAAACGTTAAGCACTAAACCAAAGATATAAGTATAAATAACGCAAGGAATGATAATAACTAATAGATCATATATATAAAACTTAATTTTTCTAGTATTTGTAATTCTTCTTGCCTCCTCAATTTGAGGATTATGATTATCGTGCACAAAGAAATATACATATGGCAAAAGTATAAAAGCCAAAATTGCTTGCGAATACGTAATAAATTTCTTCTGTACATCTATCTGATATCCGTAATTAGAATTTTCTTTCATAACAGATGCATTTGCATCATCAACCGTTTTATACTGATATTTGGCATTACTTATTAACGAATCTATCAACAAATAATGGTCTGTTTGCTCGTAATATTCTTTTACCTCATCTATTCCTTTTACTTCCAACTGCTCTTTTATATCTTCAAGCATTTTTTTAGTGTTAGGCGAAGTTGCAGAATTATTAATTTTCTCTTCAACATCATTAAGCACTATCTCTTTTATATCATCAGAAGATAAATCCTTATATATATATTCGATATCACCTAAATCTCCTACACTTACCAAGTCTGACTCATTTTCAAATGGATAGTACTTAATCTCTTTTAATTGGGAAAGAATGAATAAAGTGTAAAGAACAAAAAACGCTATAATAAATGGTTGTTTGCACCTACAAATAATGCTGTTTTTTATATAATCCATTTTTATTTTCCTTTAATCGCCCACATATAGGCATCCTCTAGTCCAATAGCAGTTGCACTATCGTAATTGTCATTGGTTACAACAGCTCTTACCTTTTGGTCCTCCCTATAAAATGAAATGATTTCATTGTCTTTAGCAAATTCCTGAAATTCAGATAGAGATTTAAATATCACTTGGTTTAAGCTGCCTTTTGCTTCTTCTATTAGATTGTTTATTTTACCATCGTATTTTTTATTTCCGTGTTCTAAAATAATCACACTGTCACATATATGAGCTATATCCTCTACAATATGAGTAGAAATAAGTACAATATGGTTTATTGCGTAATCACTTAATAACTGTCTTATACGAATTCTTTCCTCTGGATCAACACCAGCTGTGGGTTCATCAACTATTAAAACATCTGGATCGCCAATCATTGACTGCGCCAAACCTAATCTCCTCTTCATGCCACCAGACAATGCTCCCACTTTCTTTTTTCGGTCGTCTGAAAGATTTACAAGTTTAAGCAATCGATCTATTTCATCTTTACGATTTTTCTTTGGAATACCTCGTACAATACACAACTCATTCATAACTTCTTGAATAGTATAGTATTTGTACATTCCAAATTCTTGTGGCAAATATCCTATATGTTTTTCAAACTCTCTATCTGAAACTTTCTTTTCGTCAACATAATATTTAACCATTCCATTTGAAGGTTTTAATAACCCCACCAAGGTTCTAAATAGAGTTGTTTTTCCTGCTCCATTTCGCCCAAGAATACCATATATTCCATCTGTAAATGTGGCATTGATTTTATTTAATGCAAGGACTTCCCCGTAGTTTTTAGTTAAATCGATTATTTCTAACTTATGCATTTTAACTCCCTTAGATTGCTCTTTTATCAACATATTTTATATTGCCATTATTAACTTCAATAATATTATCCAATTTCTTTGCAAGAGCTTTTTTGTGTGTAATCATTAGTATCGTTTTATCTTTAAAAATAGAATATATTAAATCTACTATTTTGCTTTCTGTTATCTCATCAAGCATTGATGTTGATTCATCCAAAATTATTATATTGGAAGAACGTAATACTGCTCTTGCTAGCGCTAATCTTTGTTTTTCTCCACCTGAGATTTTTATACCATTATCACCCATATTCGTTTCTAATCCATTCTCTAGTCTAGAAAACCAGGTAAATAGACTCACTTTTTTTAGAGTTTCAATTATTTCTTCGTCAGAAATATTATTACGAACATTTAAATTCTCTCTCAAAGTGCCATTAAATATATATACTTCCTGTGATATATATGAAATCTGGTTTCGAATATTTTCTATTCCTATTGTTTTTATACTGTGTCCATCTATCAATATGTCACCATCATTTACCTCGAGAATTCGATATAAAAGTTTTGCCATAGTTGATTTTCCCGCTCCACTCTTTCCTATGATTGCATAAGATTTATTCGATGGAATGCTGATAGAACAATTTGATAGTATTTCTTTTTTCCCATACGCATAATTAACATTCACTAACTCAATGTCTCCATGTAAACTATAATTAGTGTGTACATCAACCATTGTTTTTTCGCTAATTAATTGTTTTTTTATTTTATTCCACGAAATTTTAGCGTCTATGATATCCGAAGGAAACTTATATATTTGAATTATTGGATTACAAAATCTTTGTGAAAAAATATTGAATGTAATCAACGCTCCCATACTTAACGTTCCATTTATTACTTGAATACCACCAAATGCTAGTATTGATGCAATCATAACTGTATTTAATAGAAAAATAACTATATCGTTCTTCTTGATTTTAAGAGATAAATATCTCCATTTTTTATTATAATTATTTTCACTATTATTAATTCGTTTATACGTATATTCCAATAAGTTTGCGCCTATTATCCATATATAATTATATACAATATCTTGCGCCACCTTATTCTTTTCAATTAATTCATCCCTAAATTCCTCGTTATGAAATTCTATTTCTTTATTATATTTTGCCTGCGTTCGAATAATTAACACTTGAAACAATATTAGTATCCCCAAAAGCTTATAGTTTAAGCATGATAAAAAGACTCCTAGTCCCAAAAGTGTTAGGATATTCTTTATAAGATTAAGAAACTGCCCCGTAATTATTACTGGAATTCTTTCTACATCACTATATAGCAGGGTGTATAATTCACCATTATCTATTTCAGAAAAAAAGGTTCCATTATATTTTTCAAGTCTTTTTATTAGTTTAAGCCGCAAGTCTGTAGCCATATTTCTCTCTAATAAAATGCTTAATTTACTGTATAGTAGATCGGTACTAACATTAACAATTGCAATGGCTACAAATAAGGAACTATATATTAGCGTTCTTTGTATGTTCTTACTTTCTATTCCTTCATCGAAAATTTTTAATAACAAAATTGGAGACACTATATTTGTCACTCCAACCATTATATTTGTGACAAAACAACTGATAACTTTAATTCTATACTTTTTATAATATAATAAAATTTCTTTAAGAAGTCCTAATGTCTCCACCATATCTTTTTACCAGATTCGCTATATTATTTATTGTTAAAAAATCCGAAAAACTAACATCATCCGTTATTCTTATTTTGTATTTTTTTTCAAGTTCACTGACTATATTTAATAAATTTATTGGCTTAATTATCCCTAATTCTATTAAGTTGTCATTATTGTTGATATTATTCAATGACAATATGTTTTTTAACTCTCTATAATTTCTATTACCTATTATCTCATTACTTTTTTTATATGAATCCCAGCTATTATATTGAAAATCACCCGCATCTTCGTTATTAAATAGTTCCTCACCATTTAATCCCTTGCTTAATTGTCTCATCATTAGTGCTGATGCTAATGCAGCAGCCTTACTCGTTCCTCCAAAAAAGTAGAAATTATTATTTCTTTTATCTGTACACTCTGGAATTTTGTTTAAAACTAAATCCTTGGAATGTAATTTTCTTTTATCTACCTTCCAAACATTTGAAGGAAAATACCCCCCCTTAATTCCCCAAACATATTTGTTGCTTGCCGGATAACCGCTTTCAGCATGATTGGGGTAAGAAGATATAATTTTAACATTCTTTTCTACGCATAATTCTTTTATTATTCTTTCAGTTTTATTGCTCGCCTCTCCCATTAATGTCATGCTTATATTAACTATATTACAATTAATCCGAAGGCAATATTCCAACGCTGCTTCGAGCTGAAATATCGTGCTCATTCCATCGTCTGTAATTTTTATAATCGTGAAAGAAGCATCTTTGTAATAATTATTGATGATGTTATAACATGCGGTACCATGCCCATAATAATCAATAGCATCTTCATTGCATATAATCTTACCTTGCTTGAAGATAAAATTTTTTTTATCTTCAATATTATATTTTATTTGTGGATTTATTCCTGAATCTATAATTACACACTTCATATTTTTCAATTAGCCCCTAGTTTTAGCTAGGGGCCTTCTTAATTACATCCATGTACTAGTTCGTGGTGTATAGGCTGTGCTATAAATTACACAACCGTCATTTCCACTTGTCTTTCCCACCCATACATTTTTTTCAACACAATCATCGTTACAACCTTGTGCTATCACATTCGTATTAAGGGCTCTTTCGGAAATCTTATTCATTTTTACATTTTCCATAATAGTTGCTCCTCTCTTAGAACCATTTTGTTGTTCTTGGTGTTTGTCCTGTTGCAGTCCAGCATCCACCACTATTACCTTCACTAGCTGTTTTTCCTGCCCAAACAGTTTCTGTACAATCGTTACCGCATGATTGCGCAACAACTTTTACATTTAGTCCAGTTTTAGAGATTTTGTCAAATTTCTTCATGTTAAGCCTCCTTTCATTAAATATTTATTCAAAATTTTTTGAATACTAATTGAAATAATACGACCTATTTATTTTTCACTTGTCGCAAGAGAGATTTTTATGTTATGTATTTTGCATATATTTATATTTGGTTGATTCCATTTTCCAGTTTGGTATTTGTTTATCAACTTGCATCTTGTTGCTTCGCAATAGTCATATCGAGAACAACCTACGCAGGACTCCACCTTGGATCTATCATGTTCATGAATCTTTCTAACTCTATCAATATTAACTCCATTAAAAACATCACCAATGCAATACTCACTTTTTCCATTTACAACAATGCACGGATATAATGCCCCATCACTATCTATGACTATTGTTGTTATTCCTCCGTTACAAACAGAATTCTTACATTTGTATTTTGCATCATAAATTAATCCAATTTCAGCTTTAATGTTTTCTTTTTCTATATATCTTTTTACCTTTTGTAATTTTTCAAGCAACTCATCCCATTGATCCTTACTCCACAAATCAAACTGATCAACCACTGGCGATATTCGACCAAACCCCATATTTATTAGATGAATTATGCTTTTGTCTACGCCTATATAATTTAATGTATTGATGGTCATTCTGGCATTAATTCTATTCTTATCGTTTGGAAAATAATTATTTATATTTTCTATGACAGTGTCATATGTGCCTTCATTCTTTTTATCAATCCTGTTTAAATCATGCAGTTCTTTATTTCCATCTATGCTTATCGCCAGGGAATCTATTTTATCTTTTAAAAATTCAGCTACTTCTCCATTTAGTAATGTTCCATTTGTAGTTAGCGAATATGTGACTGCGCCATTTTTCTTTCTGGTATTTATCTTATTTATTAAATATTTAATCTTTTCAAACTCTAATAAAGGTTCGCCACCATGAATAACAATAGATATCTCACCATCATAATTTGCTACCATTTCTATAAATGCATTAAGAACCTCATACGATATTGATTTGTTTTTTTTATTCTTTTCATAACAATAATTGCAATTAAGATTGCACATATTTGTCATAAATACTGTAAAATTCATCCCTATCCCCAAACTGCCTCCAATAATTGTTTTTGTGAAGTACATCTTTCTTTAAACTCAGAATCTGTTAAGTTTTCCATTTTTTGTAAACACGACCAACAAAACCACGTTAAGTCACAGTTCTTACAATTCTTATACTTATCTGGGCTAAACTCCTCTAAGTTCTTAGAAAGAAATGTTTTTTCATTTCCTAGGATTTTTCTTATTTCTATTTCATCTCTAATATTCCCAAGGATGTACTTCTTTTGACAAAACATATTACAAGGATATATCTCTCCATTTGCTTCAATAACTAGTTGATTATACCCAGCAGTACAAGTACAACACTTGAACTTAGAGTTACTACTATTCTTGGGAACCGATTGACTTTGTTTTATAGTGTGTTCTGATAATAGTACAGATTTGTTTTCAGCTGCTCTCCCGTATAACGACATTGCACGTAGCATTGGTCTCGTGCCTAGTTCTTCATTAAGCGCAAAATATTCATCTGTATACTTTGCATTGTCTTCAGTTAGAACCATTGAAGTAGATATCTTTTTTGCCCCCACTTTTTTTAGATATTGAATTGAATTGACAACTTTATCGAAAACTCCCTTACCTCTTATCAGTGAGCAAGTTTCTTCATTAACACCATCAATGCTTATATCAAAGCTGTCATATAAATTATTCAGCCTTTCTACATTTGAAGCATTAATTAATGTTCCATTTGTCATCAAACCAACTCTTCCAGTATAATTTCTTCTTAAATATTCACTAATTTCAAAGAAATCTTTCCTTACTAATGGTTCGCCTCCCGTAATCGTTATTGAATCCGGTTTGGCTTTAATAATTTTATCTAGGTTTTCAATAACTTCATTTGTTGAAAAATAATCACTAGAACTACCATAATCAGCATTGACCATACAATGTATACATTTCAAATTACATCTATGGGTTATTGAATAACTTATATTATCAATTTTGTGTTCTTTGTCTTCTTGATATGCAAAAAAATTTATTTCCTTTAATTTACTTGCAATGGAATCTATGTATTCTGAATCCTCTTCATCATACATCATGCCTTTAAGTTGATTTAAATTAAGATTATTCTCATTTGCATAATCAAAAAATTTTGCAGTTTCCTTAGGTAACTTTATCCATTTTCCGCTTAATCTATTTAGAAAAATCACCTTTTCATTTCTTTCCAAACGTCTAATCTCATTACTAACATTCAAATTCATAATTTCTATACCTAACCCTTTAATAATATGTTTCTATTTTTTATTTACTTTGCTTGTACTATATTTTGACCTTTACATTCGTAATAACTTCTAATTATCGTTTATTTCTGTTTCAATTATAATTAAAGAAAAACTCTATTTTTAAAAACCCTTTATATGGACGATATATAGAGTTTTTTTTTAACTTGCTTCTTTTAATAACCGTTTACTTCTTAAATCTTCCTTTTACTCCAATCGACTGGCAAACAAAAAAAGGAATCCATATCTGGATTCCCTTTCTAAGCTTATATTTGTACAGAATCATATCCTTCTATTCTTTAATATAAACTCCTCTATTCTATTATTAAATGTCTTATATTTTAGTCTGCTTATTAGTACCTTCTCATTGTTTTGTAATGATACCTCCGCATGGCTATAAGAATCAACATAATTCATGTTAATTAAAAAAGATTTATGTGTTCTACAAAACTTTTTTTTTGAAACTAATGTCTCAACTTTAGCTAAAGTTTCACTGCATTCTATTGGTTCCTTCTTATTTGCTAAATGAATAATACAGTTTTTACCATCTCCTTCAATATAGATAATGTTATCTTCTTTTATAAATTGTTTTAAGCCATAACACTTTACTGCAATCGTAGAATCTTCCTTTATTTTATTAATATAGTCAAGCATTGTGGCAAAAAGTTTTTCTTCTTCTAACGGTTTTACTAAAAATCGAAATGCATCTACCTCAAAAGATTCAAAAACAACTCTTTCATATCCTGATAAAAATATTATTGTAATATCTTTATTAGATTCCCTAATTTTTCTAGCTATCTCTATACCGTTTTCGCCCTTATTTTCAAATTGGTAATCTAAAAAAAGCAAATCAAAATCATTACATTCTTCCAGAAAACTCTCGCCACTCTCAAATTGTTTTACTTTAAAATCAAAATCTCTCTGCACCGAAAACTTTACCAACATTTTTTCTGTTTCAGCTCTTACAAATTCTGAATCATCACATATTGCAATCTTTGTCACGTACAACACCCCTTACATTAATTTAACTAAAATCACTGACTTAAAAATCCCATCTTCATAACTAAGTGTCATATTTCCGTCATATTTTTGTACTGTTCGAAATATATTTTGAAGACCATATCCATGTATTTTATTGTCTAGTTTTGTCGTTCTAATCTGATTATTGATAATCGTTACATCTGTACTTGGATTTTCAACATTTATAACCCATAGTTTTTTTTGCAAAACTGATTTTATGTTAATTGCTTTTTTTCCAGGTAGTTTCGCGCACGCTTCAATTGCATTGTCAAGCAAATTTGACAACATAACCACCATGTCTATATCTTTTACCTTTTCCGCTGGAATATAACCTTCAAATTTTATGCTAGTATTTTGTGTCGCCGCCTTTGTATCTTTTGCACTTAATATTGCATCGGCCATGATATTACCAGTATCATATTTAGGCTTTAATTCCGCACATGTTTCTTGTAATTCTTCTATGTAAGATAATACTTTTTTGTTTTCCCCTTCTTTTATCATTACATGCAAAGCAAGAAGCAGGTTTTTTATGTCATGCCTAAATTTCTTAGATTGATTATCTTTTTCTATTAACTGATTATAATAATCAGTTGTCTGATTCATTTGCTTTTCAAGTAAAGCATTTATACCTTCCAAAGAGTTCTTTTTTTCTGTAACAATAATCATTCTTATTATCACTAGTACTATAGATATTACTGTTATTATTAATGTTGTTTGAAAGGCCCTTGAGTTTTCAGTTGACTTAATCACGTTTGCTTCAATAACTGATAAAGTAAATAAAACCAATATGAATAGAAGATAATCTAGTGCTTTCATATCTGCAATCCAAATTGAAATCAATTTATTCCACTTTAATATCGCAAGTGTTATCAATGCTAAAAACAATAAAATTTCACCAATAATCTCGTTTGTATGTGTGTAATTTACTGTCAGATCAAATACCTTTTTTATTAGCAATAGAACATTGTATCCTACAAATGACACTAGCTCTACAAAAAAAGCTATTAACATATAATTTCGTAAATTTATTTTATAGTAAGAACTTATTAATAATCCCGATTTTAGGAAAATAAATACCGTAAATACGAATTTAATTTGGATTTGTTTATAGCCGGCTAATACAACATATGTATATCCTATTATTATCGCAAGAAATATAATCCATTTAGTAAAAATCTCTATTCTCCGACTTTCCTTCACTGGTAAATCAAGAAAAAATTTTACGATAATATAAACATTTATTATCTCTAAAAAACACCAGAATAACAGAATTAATGCATTTATAATTTGAGACATTCCCCCCCCTTTCATACATTTATTACCGGGTTTTATTTAATTTATTTTATTATAAATAAACATATTTTTAAACAAAAAAAGTAGCATTGATTAACTAAAATCATGCTACTTCTACAGTTCCTTTCACATAAATGTCTGCAATAATATAATCATCGTCTACATTTATATGCTTCACCTTACAATATTTTATTTTTGATAGTTTTTTATTTTGAGCTATTATCACTTCTACTTCTGCTAGTTTCTCTCTAAAACTAATTAATGAATCCTCTAGCCTAATTCTAATTGCTGGCCATATAGAAATCTCTTGGGCTATATCAGCCTCCTCTACTTTGTAGAATAATATACAATTATTATCATCTATCTCTACTAATAAATCTCCATCACAGATAGCTGTAATTTTCTTAATTGTATCTATCAATTTCTCTTGTAAACATATTTCAAATTTAGTATATCTAAATACTAATTCCTCGTGTTCTAATAGCTTTATTTGGTATTCCTCCATTCATTTTTATTATAAATCCCACCAATCTGGCATGTCCTTCTCCTCCCTCCATTTATTAATTATGTATTAAACAATATACTAAATTGCCTTTTTAAATTCTTCTTTGGAGTAAAAAGCTATATTTTGGGAGTAAATAGCAAATATTCAATCCCTTAATAGTCTATTTTTCTTTTCATTTTACCAATAATTATTAAATCCGTGCTCTATCAGTCTATTGCTCTCATAGTATCTCATGGAAATAACATTGCCATCTATCATGGTTCTGTTTCTAGCTCCTAGCACTACAGAAATTACTTTCTTACCATCTCTTTCGGCAACACTGACAAGGCACTGCCCTGCTCTATTGGCTGTTCCTGTCTTGCCGCCTGTTACTGCTGGATTGTAATAAATATTTCCAGGTATCATGAGGGCATCTGTATTAACTAGTATTCTTGGTGCAACACATAAATTAGTAGCTGGAATCACAGCCGACTGTAAACCAAAATACTTATTAAAAAGTGGATGCTTGATAGCCTCTGCAGTAATCAAATACAAGCTTGTTGCATTGGTATACATTTTTTTATCTGGATATCCAGATGGATTAGTGAAATTGGTATTTACACATCCAAGCTGCGCAGCTCTAGCATTCATCATGGCTGCGAAATTTGGTACCGAACCGCCCAATAATTCAGCAAGCACATTACATGCCTGACAATCGGAGCTTACCATCATGGCTGATAAAAGCTGATCTACATTAAGCGCCTCTCCTGCCATAAGTCTTGGCTCCACATGACTAGCATCTGATGGAAGGCTCGCTAATGCTGTACTGCTCACAAGCACTGGAGAGTCTAATGCAATATCTCCTCTTTCGATAGCTTCCACTGTCAGAAGCGCCGTCATGATTTTTACAGTACTTGCAGGCTCCAATATAGCATCTGCATTCTGCGAATAAATGACTCTTCCAGTGGTATTATTTGCAACAAGACATCCAGCTGCATCAAATGCTATAGCTGGCTGCTGTGCTGCATATTCCTCAGCATCTACAACGACATAATTGTACCAGGCTGCTGAAAGCATTGCTCCAATTATAGCTAATGTATATAATTTTTTCTTAATGTTCTTAAATAATAATTTCATCAAATCCCATTCCTTCTTTTACTACATTTACTTGCTCTTCTCCAATGATCTTTTTCATCATCTCAAAAGCAACTGTCGGTGCAGTCTGCGGACAATATGAAGTGATAACATTATCGTCTACTACGACTGGCTCATCAGGTATTACATTTACCCCAAAACCTGCTAATTCCTTTTGTCTATAGGCATCTGCAAGATGATATGTAGTAGCTTTTCTTCCGGCTAACACTCCACTTTTTCCTATAGGAAGAGCTGCCACACAAATACTTGCTATTACCTTTTTGCTATTATCGAATTTACGAATTAACTCTAGAAATCTCTCGTCGTAAGCCTCACTAAAGAAACCATATAAATGGTCTCCTCCCGGAATGGCAAGTGCATCATAGTCCTCTACATTTACCTCTGAGATTATTTTATCTACTTTGATTTCTGTTCCCCAAAATGCACTTTTTACATCTTTAGTAAATCCGCATGTATCGATTTCTACATCAAAGCCGTATTCACTTTTTGCCCAACCGGCCACGTCGTAGAATGGAGCAAACTCCATCATCTCAAATCCAGTACAACAAAATATCAGTATTCGTTTCATAAGTGCCTATTCTCCTCGCGTAGATGACTACTTCTTTTTTGTTATGTGTAAACCTCCAAATACAGCCACACCTATACAAATCCATATTACAATGTCTGTGTGCCCTTGTCCCGCTGCTAAAATAGTTAACATAACATCCCCCTTTACCTCAAACTACCTTTTATAACTGTACCATATTAATTCATCTATTTATACAGCTTGTAACTATTATCAGTGGAATTTAACTATTACTCACTCCATCTCAACCTTCAAAAGCTTCCTCTTGCACTTCACGCTGTACTTCAAAGTATATGATGCCTCGCCCTTATCCATTGCTTGATTGATTTCTTCAATCTCTTTTGTGATATCCTCAATGTCTCTATACCAACCTAAGAATCTATTTAGAGGGCCAAATATTGAGGTTGATTTTTCTGAGGCAAAAAGTGCATACTTTGGACTATTCTTTGAGCCCTTGAATTCTTGGCTACGAGCAACAAATGATGTATCCACTATTACGCCTTCATTAGGGGATGTAATTCTAATGCTTTTGCTAGGGGTCTGTAATCTTTCGCCTTCAAAGCCCGTCTCATCACTCTCTTTCTTATCAAGTAACAAATAGTCTAGTGAGACATTAAGCTTTTCACCCAGAATAATTAGCTTTTCTACTTCTGGATAACCATCGCCTAATTCCCATCTAGAGACAGCTTGCCTACTTACCCCCAGCATCTCTGCCAATTCTTCCTGAGACATTTGATTTCTTTTTCTTGTTTCTTTTAGATTTTCCGCAAAACTCATGTTATTATCCTCCTTTCAATCTTTTATATTTAGAAGTTTATCTTTCTTGCCTTTATTTTCTACCAATTTACTTTTGCATTTACGCAACTTCAGCTTGCATTTATTATAATAATAAAAAAATGGCACCGCAAATACGGTGCCACATAAAATGTACATTTTATTCTTCGGGATTCTTAGACTTACCTAGACCATGTCGTTGCTGGTAGACCATAGCCAACATGTCCTGTTGATACTTATCGTCATCGCTCAACACTTTAAGCTTGTCCTTTACTTCAGTTTTTCGTGCACGACAAACTTCCAGCTCTTTTAGCAACTGAGCCTCTTCATCCTCATAGGTTTTCAATTGTCTTTTAAGATCTTCTATGTCTCGCCTTGTATCAGCATCTAACATGGCGCGTTCCTCCCATTTGCATTATTTAGCAAGAATATCCTGTCTAATTAATGCTTTCTTTAAAGCTATTTCAGCTCTTAGCAAATCTATATTTTCGGCCTTACTTGCTAATCGCTCTCTAGCTCTCTCTTCCGCGCTGCGGGCACGGCTTAAATCAATTTCATCAGGCCACTCGGCAATCTCTGCCAATATTGTCACCTTGTCAGGCAAAACCTCTGCAAGTCCTGCATGAACAGCAGCTCTCTTTTCTGATTCTGCCTCATGGATTGTGCAAATGCCCGGCGCAATAACAGTAGTCAAAGGAATGTGCTTTGGAAGCACACCGATTTGTCCTTCGACTGTATTAAATTCAACCATAGTAGCCTCACCCTCATAAAAGGTACGCTCTGGCGTAATGATTGATACTTTAAAGGTGTTATCTGCCATTTGCCACCTCCTACTTTGCGTTCATCTTGGCACGAACCTCGTCGATTGTACCAGCATTGAGGAAGTAACTCTCTGGAATATCATCATGCTTACCTTCGAGGATTTCCTTGAAGCCACGTACTGTCTCAGCGATTGGCACATACTTTCCTTCGAGACCAGTAAACTGACCTGCTACGAAGAATGGCTGTGACAAGAATCTCTGAATCTTACGAGCACGGTTAACTACAAGCTTGTCCTCTTCTGAAAGCTCATCCATACCAAGGATAGCGATAATATCCTGTAATTCCTTATATTTCTGAAGAATCTCCTGAACACCACGTGCAACTGTAAAGTGCTCCTGACCAACGATACGTGGGTCAAGGATACGAGATGTAGAACCAAGTGGGTCTACCGCTGGATAAATACCAAGCTCGGCGATAGAACGCTCAAGAACTGTAGTAGCATCCAAGTGCGCGAATGTTGTTGCTGGAGCTGGGTCTGTTAAGTCATCGGCAGGCACGTATACGGCCTGAACTGATGTAATAGATCCATTCTTTGTAGATGTGATACGCTCCTGGAGAGCACCCATCTCTGTCTGAAGTGTTGGCTGGTAACCAACGGCTGAAGGCATACGACCAAGAAGGGCTGAAACCTCTGAACCAGCCTGAGTAAAACGGAAGATATTGTCGATGAAAAGAAGCACGTCCTTTCCACCCTTATCTCTGAAGTACTCAGCCATAGTAAGTCCAGTAAGACCAACTCTCATTCTAGCTCCTGGTGGCTCGTTCATCTGACCGAAAACCATGCAGGTCTTGTCGATAACGCCTGACTCCTTCATTTCATAGTAAAGGTCATTACCCTCACGAGTACGCTCACCTACACCTGTGAA
>JAFYYR010000011.1 GCA_017557435.1 Pseudobutyrivibrio sp.
ACCGTGGCACATTCGACATCGTGTCTCAGCGTGACCACTGCTGCCGCCGTCCTAGCGGCAGCTGCATATATATTACAAAACCTGCTTTATATTTTTCTAAGCTCATTCCAAAATCGCCCCAAACACCCTCAGAACCATTTTCAAACTGCCTTCTTAGTGTACAGTGTGTCCACACATAAGCTACTTTTTTGAAAACTGTAAAGGCTTGAGAAAGACACATGAAACGCCTGTTGCCAATTTGCGTGTAGAAAAACCAAATATTCATGCTGTGATAGCACGAAAGTGTTTACTAGACCGTATAAAGAGCCAAGGGCCCCGTAGTCTATGGGTGTTGCCTGGGCCGGGTTAGGACTTAATCTCCTGGAGGAAGCGCTTGGCGATTTGGGCGTCGGCTGAGCGCTCCAGGTAGACGCCGTAGACGTCCCAGGTGTAGGCGTCCTTGATGGATACGGCTCTCAGCTCGTCGCTGTCGTCGAAGAAGCGAGGTGCTATGCCTATGCCTACTTTGTTTTTCACTAGGCTTCGGATGGTAACGCCGTCGCCAACGTGTGCAATGATTTCAGGGTTGAATCCGTTCATGTGGCAGGCGTTGATTACATCGTGGTAGATGCGGTAGTTTTTGTTCATGGAGATAAGAGGCTCGTCCTTGATGTCCATGATGCTGACGCTCTTTTCGTTCCAGAGTCTGTGGCCGTTGTAAACGTAGAGTACGATGTCTACGGATTTGATGAGCTGGGCTACTAGGCCTGGTGCTTCTACCTTGCCTACTACAAGCCCGCAGTTGATTTCCTCTGAGAGGACCTTTTTCAGGACTTTTTCATTCTCCTGCTCGTCCCATATTCCTACGATTTCTGGGTTGGATTTCATGAAGTGATTAACAACCGGAATGTCGATGGCTCTGATGGTGCCGGCTGCAAATCCCACTTTAAAACGCTTTTCCTTAGAGCTAGCTGACTCAATGGCTGAAAACATCTCATTGATTTCCTTGGAGATGTGCTTGGATTTTTCGTAAAAGACAATGCCGCTCTCGGTAGGCACGAATCCATCCTTGGTACGGGTAAATAATGGCGTACCACACTCTTCCTCCATGGACTTTATCATCTTGCTCAGGCCCTGTGGAGAAAGAAATAGCTTGCTGGCTGCCACCTGCAGATTTCTTTCCTCATATACAGTTTGAAAGCATTTAAAATTTCGTGTATTCATACTTAAAATTATAATTAAAAAAACCCCGTCAGGCAACGGGCCTGACGGGAATATTAAAAAAGAGAAATGGTTAGAAAAAGTGGTTTAAATGTTGTTTGCTACCTCGAATGCATCCCAGATACCGTACATGATGTTTGATACCTGTCTAGCATCACCGAGAAGGTAGATTTCATCAACGTCGTTCTTGTACTGGTTGTAGAGAGTATTCTCGCTAGCGTAACCAACACAAAGTACTACGCTGTCTGCCTTGATTTCTTTTGTGCCATCAGCAACAGTAGCCTTAAGGACACCGTCCTTGAACTCTGTAACCTTAGCGCTTGTAACAACGTCGATTCCGTTGAATGGGATAAGCTTCTCAAGCATTTCCTTGTTTGCTGAGCAAATAGGACCATTAACTGCCATAAGCTTATCAAGAGCCTCAACGATTGTGCAGTTCTTGCCCTTCTGAGCAAGGTCAAGTGCAAGCTCGCAACCTACGAGACCACCACCGACAACTACTACATTCTCGCCTGGATCCTTCTCGCCGAGAAGCACCTGCTCTGCTGAGTAAACCTTGTCATCATCACCAAGAGAGAACATCTTTGGACGTGAACCTGTTGCAAGGATAACTGCATCATACTGCTTGTCGAGGATTTCCTTCTCTGTAGCCTTTGTGTTAAGGTGAACCTCAACTCCAAGACGTGTCATCTCATCCTCGTACCACTTAGCAAGTGCAATGTCGTCCTCCTTGAATGCTGGAGCACCACCTGGAATAAGGTTACCACCAAGTCTGCCTGTAGCCTCAAATAATACTGGCTCATGGCCTCTCTCTGCAAGTACACGTGCTGCCTCACAACCTGCAACACCGCCACCTACAACGAGAACTTTCTTCTTCTTGCAAATTGGGTTAAATGCATTGAGCTTTTCCTTACCACACTGTGGGTTAACTGCACAGTTGATAAGTGAGTATGTCTGGATACGTCCCATACAGCCTTCCTGGCAGCTGATACATGGACGAATCTGGCTAAGCTCGTTGCGACGAATCTTGTTAACGATATCTGGATCTGCAAGTGTAGGACGGCCAAGTGAAATCATGTCGCAGATATCATTGTTAAGGCAATCGATAGCTGTATCTGGATTGTCTACACGACCAGCCATGATTACAGGGATGTTTACGTGCTCCTTTGTAATCTTAGCAAATTCCTTGTATGGAGCCTTCTCCATATACATTGGTGGGTGATTCCACCACCAAGCATCATATGTACCAGCATCAACGTCAAGTGCGTCGTAGCCGTACTTCTCAAGAAGCTTAGCAGCCTCGATACCTTCTTCGATATCACGGCCCTTCTCTTCGAATTCTTCTCCTGGAAGCGCTCCCTCACGGAAGTCCTTAACCATTGACTTAAGTGAGAATCTCATTGCAACTGGGAAGTCCCAACCACAAGTCTTAGCGATTTCCTCACGGATTTCCTTAGCGAATCTAAGTCTGTTCTCAAGTGATCCACCATACTCATCAGTACGCTGATTGAAGAATGAAATAGCAAACTGATCAATAAGGTAACCCTCGTGAACAGCGTGAATTTCAACACCGTCAAATCCTGCACGCTTAGCATTGTAAGCACCCTTACCAAAGCTCTCTACGATACCACGAATCTCTTCCTTTGTAAGTGGACGGCAAGTCTTGTCAAGCCATCTGTGTGGAATTGGAGATGCAGATACAGGTGGGAACTCACCTAAGTTTGTAGGGATAGTTACACGACCGAAACCACCTGACATCTGTAAGAAAATCTTAGAACCGTATGCATGAACACGCTCTGTCATCTCACGGCTAGTTCTTACGAACTGAACTGGGTTGTAAGTAGAGTTTGGTGTGTTAGGGAATGAAGGCTTCTCAACCTCTGTGTCAGAGAAAGTTACACCTGTGATGATGAGACCGATACCACCCTTTGCACGTCTTGTGTAGTACTCGATACCTCTTTCATTCCATCCGCCTTCGCAATCACCAAGACCAAGAGGTCCCATAGGTGCCATGGCATAGCGGTTTTTGATTTCCAGTTTACCAATAGAAATTGGCTCAAAAAGTCCCTGGTATTTCATTAAATATCCTCCTTTTTCTTTTTTAACAATATCATCTTCATGCCAGCTTATTGTTAAAAATTTATCATTAAGTAACTTAATTTTACCTTAATCAAAAAAGGAGAGCCATCAACAAAAGGTTATGCTTCCGCAACTATTAATTTATATTCCTCATTTTCGGCTAATCGAGGCTACACTCTCTGAAAGAAAAAATGGCAGCGGCAGAAATAATAATCAGCTCTTCGAATCTGATTTTGCCGTGACTATATAAGAACAGCATGAGAAAAATAATGATTACCGAAAATACGGATCTGGCCAGAGCCAAAAGCTGCTCCTTGCTTTTCTCATGGTCAAGAACTTCTTCCTTTGCAGCAGAGACCTTATCTGCCATCTTTCCAATATTATTTATGGTATCCGTAGCTCTGCCGTATTGGATGATTTCATCTACGCCGTATGCTACATCCCCAATAAAGTGATTGCCTTCCTGTCTGATGTCCTCATAGGATGCCTTAAGCTTCTCAATATTCATAGCATTAGACACAGGAATCATACCGCCAATTGTCACATAGGCGATAGCAGAAATAATTCCAGCCACTGGATACTGGATTGCAATAAAAGCTGTCATTATTACCGAAAATGCGATACAAATGGCAGCGTTATTTCTTTTCTCCACAAAGCGACTGCAGGCTATCTCAATCAGGCCGCAGATTACCCTTAGAACCACAATAATTACAAACACGCTAAGCACAAGTGGCAGCTGGCGCATGTTACCTGGTTCATTAAAACTATTTACAGCTATGTAGATTCCCTCAGCTCCTGTGACAGCGGCAAACACCACCGCCAGGCGCTCTATCACTACAAGAATCACATCAATTATGGTTAATGGCTTTTCCATATTCGTCTATCATCCCCTCCGACAGAGTGTATACCGCATCTGCCCCTTTAACATCCTCGTATTCATCTGAAATGAAAAATACTGTTCGCTTCATATCTTTTGCCAGCTTGTAGACAATTCTAAGAATTATATCCTTTGATTTGCTATCAATAAAGCTGGTTATGCTGTCAAAAACATATACCTTTGAATTCTTAAGCAGAGCTCTTGCAAGTAGCAGCCTCTGCCTCTGGCCTAGAGTCAAAATATAATCGTCATCAAGGGACAAATCCAGTCCACCCATCTCCTTGATTTCAGCCCACAAATTAACCACCGTCAGAGCACCTATCATTTTCTTCTCTGACACATTTTTATTGCCCAGCTGTAGATTGGCTCTTACAGTGCTTCTAAATATGTGAGAATCATTTGTTATGTAGGTCAAATCCTTAAGCAGTGCTTCCTCTTTAATCAGGCTAAGCTCTCTGCCATTTACCTTTACGGAGCCCTTGTATGCTCTATTTTCCTTGGTCAAAATTTTAGCCATGGTGGATTTGCCTGAGCCCTTTGGCCCAGTGAGCCCCACTAGACTTCCTGCTGGAATTAAAAGTGATGCAGACTTTAACACCTCTTTGCCATCATAGCTATATTTCACACAGTCGTAGACGATTCTAACAGGCTCATCAGCTACATCTTCCTTGCCCTCTTTTGGTTCTCTCTTATCTATAAATGCAAGGATGTTTTCCACCTTTTTTGCATCCAAAATTCCATTTTCAAGAAGCTCTCCAAGACTCCTAAGAGGCTTGAATATCTCAAGGCACAAAAACAGAGTAATAATGGCAAGCTCCAGCCTGAGATTTCCCACTAAAAACTCCTCGATAGATGATTTAAAACCGATGGCTGCACCGAAAAATGTAAAAGCATCAAGTGTTGCGATGATGTACTTTATAGAAACCGTATGCTCGTATTTTTTTGCCAGGAAAAATCCAATTATAATCACAAGGATTGCAAATGTAAGAACAAACATCACTTTTGCATTTATAACTGCAAGCATGATTGCCATAGTGATTGTTCCTAAAAAGGCATAGCCAATTCTTGGGATAAAATCGCTATAGTATTCCTCAATTGCTACCATGTCATCTGTCAGCATGGTTGCTAATTTTTCCTTTGTGGTGGCAAAAGTATATGAATTTCCAAATCTAGTGATTTTGCCGTAGATTTCACGGCGAATTTTATCAGAAACAGCTCTGCTGGCATTTCCTTTTGCATCAAAATGAAGCTTGATAAAAATCAATCTGGAAGCAATGCTTAGGGCTGCTATTGTCAGGTATCTGATTATGCGATCAGAATCAGTGATACCGTAGAATGTGTCAGATATTGTGATAGCAATACAGCCCACTAGCACCAACTGTGCTAGCAGGCCAATCCATTGCCATATTATTTCTTGGAGGACTTCAAGTGAGTCCTTACCCATTAACTTCAGAAGTCGCGTCTTTACCATTTATTCATCCTTCTCCATGAGTATAGGTGGATGTGATTTCACGACTGTCGGTCATGAAATGTGTTAGGTATTACGCATATATTTTACTCGTAGCGCAATGCATCAATAGGATTGAGCTTGGCTGCCTTATTAGCTGGGTAGTATCCGAAGAATACACCGATTGCCATTGAGAATCCAACAGCGATTACAATACTCTGTACTGAAACTGCTGCCTCGTATCCCATAAACTTAACTGCAAGTGTTCCCAAACCAACACCAGCTAGAATTCCTATGATTCCACCTATTAAACATATTACCACAGATTCGGTAATAAATTGTAGACGAATAGAACCATTTGTTGCACCAAGTGCTTTTCGAGTACCGATTTCCTTGGTACGCTCTGTGATAGATACAAGCATGATGTTCATAACGCCGATACCACCTACTACAAGGGAGATGGCTGCAATAACTGAAAGTGCCAGCTGAATCATGCTAATCATGCTATTCATGGAATCCATCATAGATGTCATACTAATACATACAACTTCGTATGTATCATTTCTAGAATAATATTTAATGTTAAAGAAATCTCTAACCTGTGTTGCGAACTCATCATTATTAGTGTCAATTGTAGTAACTAAATCGCAATACTGAATACCCTTGTTCTGGTTATGAGTCTGGATTCTAGCTGTCTCATAAGGTACATAAATGTCTGTTGTAGGATTGTCAGAAGCACCAAAAGAGAAACTTTCCTGAACATATTCATATACACCTACAACATAATATTTATAATAATTTCCGCTTACAGTTACTTCAATTTCTTTTCCAATAACAGAATCATACTCACCATCAAACAATCTATCAACAAGCTTATCAGATACTACGCAAGTTCTTTTAGCCTCTTTATAATCGTGACCAATAAACTGACGACCTGAAATCATTTTCAAATTCTTGAATTTAAGGGCATCTGCATTAAGACCCTGAAGGTTTACATTTGCACTTGTATTTCCCTTTGAAACCTTGGCATTGTCCCAACGGGTGGCAATATCCTGGGTGAGCAATACATACTGGATGTTATCTTTGTACTCAGTTGTAAAATCATCAAGCATTTCTTGAGAAATCAAATCCGAATCTTCCAGCTCTCTCACATAGCCTTCACCATAATTCATGCCTGTGTCGCTAGATTCATTATTCTGAGACTTTTGCATTACACCCATCTGCAAGTTATTGGCACCTAAGTCCTGCATTGTCTGGTTGACCATGATAGTGATAGAGTTACCAACTGTCATGATTGCAATAACTGATGCAATACCGATAATAATACCAAGCATTGTAAGCAGGGAGCGCATTATGTTTGCTTTAAGTCCTGCCAACGCTACGAGGATGTTTTCTGTAATTAACATTATGCATCCTCCTTTACTTTGAGACCCTGCCAAGTTCCTGTAGACTCGCCCATGATTGTACCATCCTTCAGAGTGATGATTCTCTGTGTTTCCTGAGAAAGCTCAGGTGAGTGAGTGATAAGTACAATTGTCTTGCCCTGCTCCTCGTGAAGCTTATGGAAAATATCCATAATCAATCGACCTGTTGCAGAATCCAAGGCACCTGTAGGCTCATCCGCAAGAATAATTGCTGGATCATTTGCCATGGCTCTTGCTATAGCTACACGTTGTTTTTGTCCACCGGAAAGTTCATCCGGTTTATGATGCATTCTGTCTTTCATTCCTACTTCTTCCAAAAGCATCTTAGCTCTGTCCGCACGCTCGCCTTTGCTCATGCCAGCATACATCATTGGAAGCTCAACATTTTTCAATGCTGTTGTACGAGCTATAAGATTGTAGGTCTGAAAAACGAAGCCTATTTTTTTATTTCTAAGGATCGAAAGCTCGTGGTCCTTAGCCTTCTCAATATCCACTCCATCAAGAGTATATTCACCAGCTGTTGGTCTGTCTAAGGCTCCAATGATATTCATCAAAGTAGATTTTCCGGAACCTGACTGTCCAACTATTGAAACAAATTCTCCTTCTTTAACATGGAAGTTAACACCATGGAGAACTTCGAACTCGTTTGGGGTACCAATGAAGAAACTCTTATGAATATTTCGAAGGTCAAGCATTGTATTGTCGCCCAATTTCATTTACCTCCGATTTATTCTTATTCAAAGTATACGTAATCCATTGCATCTGTACTTGGAGCATCAGTAACAACAGCCTCTACTGTCACGCCTTCCTTGATACCCTCGCCTGAGATTGCAACATAGTAATCACTCTCAAGACCCTTTGTTACAGGAACATCCTTCTTTGAACCATCTTTACCGATAACTGTAACGAAGAAGCTACCATCCTCTGCCTCCTGAACGCAGTCATAAGGAACAGATAAAACATTTGCAGCCTTATCAAGAATTACGCTGGCCTTAGCTGTCATACCGACACGGAGTCTATCATCTGTGCCATCAAGTGTTATCTTAACTTTGTACTGAGCAACGCCTTGGCTTGTAGTTCCACCTGCTGCAGCCTGTGTTGCCTGTGTAGCACCACCTGAAACTGTTGTAGTTGATGCTACAGATACGAAACTAACTGTACCTGAGAACTCCTCATCACCTGTTGCCTCGAACTTAACTGCAACTGGAAGTCCCTCTTTAATATTTGCAATATCATACTCGTTGACTGTTGCTTCAACTACAAATCCACTTGTATCTGCAATAGTAAATACGCTGTTACCCTGTGTATAGTTGTTGCCTTCCTCTACATCCATAGAAATGATGTAACCAGAAATTGGTGTAGCAACCTGAGTCTTATCCATGCTCTTATAAACATCAGTAAGCTCATCTACCTGAGTGTATGTCTGAGCGTAATCCTGCTGCATGTTTGCAAGATTAATCTGATTCTGTAATGCAGTAATCTGGAACTCTAAGTCAGAAATGCTATCGCGCTTATCCTCGTAGTCCTCAATGAACATAGCAAGTGACATACCGAACTTTTTCATAATCGCTCCATCTTCTGCGCTGTATCTGTCACCGTATGCCTCAGCACCATACTTGTCATAGTCTTCCTTTAATGCCTTAACATTGTCATAGATAGTTTTGTTATCTTCCAAGTACTTCTGTGTCTCATCGATTTTCTTCTGAGTGTCGTTAATCTTTTTATTTAAATCATCAAGATTAACTACTGCCTGCGCATCGTTAATAACATGCTGCGCATTAAGCTCTGCAAGCTTTCTATTGTAGTCATCACTATCAAACTCAACTACTACTGTGCCTGCCTCAACATAGTCGCCTACCTCATAATTAACCTGAGCTACCTTAACACCAGTAACACCTGAGCTACCAATTGTAGAAGTAATTGTCTTAGTATTGTTAGCTGTAAGAGTACCTGTAACACTAACTGACTGTGTTAAATCCTTTGTCTCTACTGTAGCTGTAACAGGCTGATTAGCCTGCTCTGCAAGCATCTCTGCTGCTTTCTTGGCATTGTATCTAAAATACCCATATACACAAAGCACAATTACCAAGATAATGAAGAGCTTTTTATGTCTCTTGAAAAAGCCTCCTACCCTTTTGAAGAATCGCTTTACCTTTGATTCTGTCTTAGGGACACTGTTGTCACCAATTTTACTCATCTTTATCCTCCTCATATTTCAATATATCTCCTGGCTCGCAATTAAGAGCCTGACATATTCCTGTCAAAGTTGAAAACCTTATGGCGTTTACCTTGTTATTTTTAATTTTTGACAGATTAACATTTGTAATACCGACCGCATCGGCCAGCTCATTTAAAGACATATGACGACGAGCCATCATTACGTCCAGTTCTAGAATAATTCTACCCATGAAATAATCTCCACTCCCTATAAACAACAGCAATTTATCGTTTGCCGATATTACAGTTATACAGTTCTAACCATCGAATGTCAACTATTTTTTAATGTTTTTCGATAATTTTTATTCTATAACAATTAAATTGTCACTAGTGTACCCCTAGTCAACCTAAAATACAATTAAATTGAGCTTACGTATTCCTTACATTTTTGTCACATTTGGACCTATGGGACGGGGGTAGTGGACCATTTTTGCGTTCCGGCTTCTCGGTCCCACTTTTTGATCCACTAACCCCGTCTCCTAGGTCCACTTCTCGCCGGCTAGTTTTTGGTCCACTAACTCCGTCCCCTAGGTCCACTTTTTGGTGTATAATGTTCCTATACTTTTGACTTTTGATTGGAGGGGATTATGGATTTCACAGAGATTAGTTTTGATCAATTTGATAATGTAAAGATAGGTCAGACCGAGAACCCAGATGCCGGCACTGGAGTTACTGTCATTGTGGCACCAGAAGGCAGGCCTTGCGGCTTAGATATCAGAGGTGGTGGTCCTGCCAGCAGAGAGTCTGGTCTTATGGACCCTCTTGCAGCTACAGATATTATTCATGCAGTTGTATTAGGCGGCGGCTCAGCATTTGGACTTGATGCAGCTGGCGGTGTAATGAAGTATTTATCTGAGCACGGAATTGGATTTCCTGTAGGAGATGTGGTAGTTCCACTTGTTTGCCAGTCAGATATTTTCGACCTGGGCTACAAGGCATCTAACATTTACCCTGACAAGGCCATGGGCTATGCAGCCTGTGAAGCTGCTTTTACAGGAAAGGGCAATCTGAAATGTGGCTCATTTGGTGCCGGATGTGGTGCCACTGTAGGAAAAATAATAGGAATGGAACGCTGCACCAAATCAGGTATCGGTACTTATGCTGTGCAGCTTGGTGACCTAAAGGTAGGCGCCATCGTAGCTACCAACGCCATCGGCGACGTTTATGATTTTGAAACAGGAAAGCGCATCGCAGGCGTCACCACAGCCGACGGCTCAGCCCTCAATGATTTATCCTGCGAGGAGATCATGTACGATATGGTAATCAATCCATCAAAGTACGCCGCTCCTGCAGAGACCAGCGCACCTACCAACACAACAATCGGCATCATTCTCACCAACGCAAGCTTCAACAAAACTCAGCTTTGCAAGCTTGCCGGCATGACCCACGATGGCTACGCTCGATGCATCCGCCCAATCCACACTTCAATGGACGGCGACAGCATCTACGCCATGTCCTTAGGTGACCTTCCATACGACCTAGACACTGTAGGCACCCTAGCTAACCACGTCATGTGCGAAGCCATTAGACGCAGCGTTACTTCAGTTTAAATATTTTTTATCTAAATACCAAAGAAAGTGTTGCTACCCCAGCAACACTTTCTCTTTTTATTATTAAATCATACTAATTATTGCATTATGTTATCAACTCTTGTGGTTATTTTCTTTGTAACTTCATTTCAGTTGTGCTCTATCCCATTTATATCTTTAGGCTTTACTTCAAATAACTATTGATCAACCTATCTAACAATAGTGTATCTAGTCCAGCCTCCTGCGTTTCAAATGTATACAATAGATTCTTCCCATATTCATAACCTAGCTCATTGTATTTATTGATTTTCTCCACGCATCGAGCAGCGTACTCCGGCACATCCATCAACCCAAAATGTTCTTTAATGAATGTTTTCCTTATCCTTACATTTAACAACGCAAAATCCGGCCTAATTCCCTTGTTCGCAAGATTCGTAATTGGCTCATACACATAAGGAATTCCTTCCTTTGCGAGCTTGTCAGCAATTATCTTTTCTGATTTTGATCTAACCCGCTCTCCTCTTTCAGTATAATATGGCGTCGTAATTGGATATTTTTCATAAAAGCTATCCCTTTGACTTCCACCAGAAAAGGTCTCCCTCCATCTTGTGATATAGGTTTCATCATCTACATATTCACTTTGGATTAAGGCTTTTCTTTCTGCCGACAGAGCGTAATAGAGCTCTGTCCCATTCTCTATAGGATACTCTCTTAACGCCTGTTCCAAGACCAATAGTTGTTTCTTCAGAATAGTCAACAGTCTAAAATCAAAATCTTTTTGCGCTAGATATTTCGCAATTTGGATATCTTCTTTTTTCAAATAAGTTCTTTGAACCTTCGATATGTCATCAGCTTCCATTTTGCATTTATAGAATTGGTTATACTTGCCTTTATTTTTCTTTATTTCAAGGAAATATCCGTCATCGGTAGGATATCTCTTTTCTATTATTTCTATCTTGGTTCTTACTTCTTCTATTTCTCTCTCAATTACATCAATAAAGCTCTCCAAATGGTTTCCTCCCCTATAGTATTCTCTAAAAATATTTCATTTACCACTAGTAAACCTCTTATAGAAGAAAGCTAGTGGTACATTTTTATCTGTTTACCACTAGTATCCTATGTTTTTCAGCCCACTAGTGGTAATAGCCTCCCTCTTTACCACTAGCCATGCTTATATCTCAAAATGCTAGTGGTAATCTATTCATCTCTTACCACTAGAAACCCTTAGTTTATTGAATGCTAGTGGTAAACCTCATTATTCGTACCACTAGCATGTATGAATTCTCCCGTCACTAGTGGTAATCCCGCTATTTCATACCACTACCAACGCTAATAATCCCAGCTTCTAGTGGTAATCCCGCCATACTAATCAAAAAATGAAACTTTTCACCTGCCATTTCTACTCTTTTCGACTTATTTAAAATCAATATTTCCAACCGATTCCTTGTTGCACACTAAAAATACCGTGTAAACAACTATTCAAAATTAATAATTTGAAAACACTATCGATTTGATAGTAAATGAAAAAAAGAATTCTCACATACAGAAGTATGTGAGATACTGCGGGTGACAGGACTTGAACCTGCACGGTCTCCCACTAGAACCTAAATCTAGCGCGTCTGCCAATTCCGCCACACCCGCATATAAAAGGAAAACTGCAATGAATTTCCCACAAAAACATGTAAGAAATTCATTACGTTGTCGGCTCATCGACTGTACTAATATATCACACAAGAAAGTTCGATGCAACAATATTTACAACAATACAATACTTCTGATTTAAATTGATTATTAGCCCAACTATTAATCAAAAATCCCGCCTCATAAACATATCAAAATCCCCACAAACTCCTCAAAAATCCAACCATAAACCAGACAATATTAATTACAAATATTAACCAGCAAATCTTCCCAACAAAAAGGGCGCCACAGCAATGTGACGCCCGAAAAATCAGACATATTAAAATATTATCTCTGTGTTTTTGCACCCTTTAGGCGGGCCATAGCACGAGCAAGATTGGCATTGGATATTTCGTATTCGATGCGGCTCTGCTTTTGCTGCAGCTGCTCCTGAGCACGCTCAAGCGCTTCCTGTGCGCGGAAGGTATCGATATCCTCTGGGCGCTCGCAAGAATAAGAAAGAATCTTCACTGAGCCATCTGGATAAACTGTAAACAATCCATCAGAGATGACCGCCTTTTGCCACTCTCCATCTTCTTTCTTGAAGCGAATCTCGCCTACCTCAACAACACCAGTCATCTTTTCATGATGGTTCATGATGGCAAATTCTCCATCAGGTCCTGGGATGACAATCATCTCACATGGTCCATCATAAAAAACGCCGTCGCAGGCTGTAATTGTCAAATTAAATAATGATGCCATAAGCTACTCCTTTGCTAACTCAGCAGCCTTCTTCTTAACATCTTCGATTGTTCCCACATTAAAGAATGCAGCCTCTGGATACTCATCCATCTCGCCGTCGAGAATAGACTTGAATCCGCGAACTGTCTCTTCAACTGGAACAAACTGTCCCTTTACGCCTGTGAAATTCTCAGCAACTGAGAATGGCTGTGAAAGGAAACGCTGTACCTTACGGGCACGGTATACTGTCACCTTGTCCTCGTCAGAAAGCTCTTCCATACCAAGGATTGCAATGATATCCTGAAGCTCCTTGTACTTCTGAAGAATCTCCTGAACTCCACGGGCAACTGCATAGTGCTCCTCGCCAACAACATCTGGCTCAAGAATTCTTGATGTAGACTCAAGTGGATCTACAGCTGGGTAAATACCCATCTCAACAATCTTTCTTGAAAGAACTGTTGTAGCATCCAAGTGTGAGAATGTTGTTGCTGGTGCTGGGTCAGTCAAATCATCTGCAGGCACGTAAACAGCCTGAACTGATGTGATTGAACCATTTTTAGTAGAAGCAATTCTCTCCTGAAGCTCACCTAAATCATTTGCAAGTGTAGGCTGGTAACCTACGGCTGATGGCATACGACCAAGTAGGGCTGAAACCTCAGAACCCGCCTGCACGAAACGGAAAATATTATCAATGAAAAGAAGCACATCTTGATTTTTAACATCACGGAAATACTCTGCCATTGTAAGTCCTGTCTCGGCTACACGCATACGTGCTCCAGGTGGCTCATTCATCTGACCAAAGACAAGGGCTGTCTTATCAAGTACTCCTGATTCGCCCATCTCTGTCCAAAGGTCATTACCCTCACGAGAACGCTCTCCAACGCCTGTGAAAATTGAATAGCCGCCGCTTTCAGTTGCGATATTGTGAATCAGCTCCTGAATAAGAACTGTCTTACCAACACCGGCACCACCGAATAGTCCGACCTTACCACCCTTGGCATAAGGGGCAAGCAAATCGATTACCTTGATACCTGTCTCAAGCATCTCAACTACAGGGCTCTGGTCCTCAAATGTAGGTGGCTCACGATGAATACACCAGTGCTCGCCATCATCCAACTTTTCTCCCTTATCAAGTGTGTCACCTAGTACGTTGAAAAGTCTTCCAAGAGTCTGCTCACCAACAGGAACTGTAATACCATTTCCTGTGGCAACAACCTCCATATCTCTACATAGTCCCTCAGATGGAGCAAGCATAATACATCTAACTACACCAAGTCCAATATGCTGAGAGACTTCCATCACTCTTTTCTCGTCGCCTACCATAACATAGAGAGCATCTCTAATGGCAGGTAGGTCATTATCTTTAAATTCTACATCGACAACAGGTCCTGAGACCTGGACGATTTTTCCTTTTAACTCCATTGATTGTCTCCTCTGAAACTATCGCCTTTTTTTCTTCTTAAGCGCCTTGGCTCCGCCGATTACCTCGGTGATTTCCTGAGTAATCTGGGCCTGACGCACTCTGTTGTATTCAATAGATAATTCATGAAGAATCGCCTCTGCATTATCTGTGGCAGCCTGCATCGCCATCATTCTGGCATTCTCCTCACTGGCCGAACACTCTACTAGGGCTCCATACATGAAGGCAGTAAAATGATTGTGAACCAGCTTCTCCAAAACTGTTTTCAGAGATGGATAAAATGGAAACCAGGAATCGCCACCGTGCTGAATAGCCTCAAGCTCATAGCTGTTGATGGAGTGAACGTGCTTGACGCCTTCCTTCATCTCCTTGGCAGCCTTGCTGGTACCCTCGGTATCCGCCTCGATTTCCTTGGCCTGCTCCACAATAAACTTGTGAGTCTTAAGTGGAAGAAGTCGCTCTACACAAGTCTCCTCTGTAACAGAATTAAGCATTTTTGTGTAAATGATATCGATTCTATCAAGCTCTTCCCTATTGTATAAATCAATAAGGTACTCGGACATAATGCGGGCTCTGTGCATTGATGGATTGTTCGATGAAAACTTGAAATTCTCATCCACGTTGTAACCATTGTTTGTAAAAAATACACGGCCTGTCTCGCCAACAACGAAAAGCTTGTACTCATCCTTGGTCATTCCAGAGATTCGCTCAAGGGCCATTTTAATGGCGTTGTGATTGTAGGCACCTGCCATTCCTTTGTCGCCTGTAAATACTACAAATCCACGTCTCTTGATAGTCTCATGATCATCCTCAATTCGATTATCAAAATAGATGTGTCTGATATCAGGGAAATGAGCAAGATTTTCCGCTAATCCCTTTTGTGTTCCAATGAAAAATGGCTCTGTCTCTGCAAGCTTTTCCTTTGCCTTTCGAAGCTTCATAGAGGACATCATATACATGGCTCTTGTAATCTTCATCGTATCCTGAATACTATTTATTCTATTAAGGATTTCCTTTGTACTTGCCATGGCTTACTCCTGATTCTTCTTGAACTCCTCTGCCGCATCAACAATTGCTGACTTAAGCTCATCATTTAAATCCTTTGATGACTCAAGCTGGCTGATAATGTCACTGTGCTCAGCTGCAAAAAATGTAAGCATATCCGCTCTGAATTTCTTTATAGCATTAACCTCAACATCGCTGAAAATGTGAGCGTTTGCAGCAACTAGAATGATAACCTGCTCAGCCATAGAAAATGGTCTGTTAAGAGGCTGCTTTAAAAGTTCCATAAGGGCACGTCCGTGAGCAAGCTGCTTTTTAGTAGCGTCATCAAGGTCAGATGAAAACTGTGTAAAGACCTCCATCTCACGGTACTGAGCCAAATCAATACGGATTGAACCAGCTGCTTTTTTCATAGCCTTTGTCTGGGCTGCACCACCAACACGGGATACAGAAAGACCTACATTTACCGCAGGTCTCTGGCCTGCGTTGAAAAGCTCTGACTCAAGGAAAATCTGACCGTCAGTAATAGAAATTACATTTGTAGGAATGTAAGCTGAAAGGTCACCTGCCTGAGTCTCGATAATAGGAAGGGCTGTGATTGAGCCGCCACCTGCCTCTGGTGTGATTCTAGCTGAGCGCTCAAGAAGTCTTGAGTGAAGGTAGAATACGTCACCTGGGTATGCCTCACGTCCTGGAGAACGCTCAAGCAAAAGTGAAATAGCTCTGTATGCTACAGCATGCTTTGACAAATCATCGTAAACGATGAGAACGTCCTTGCCTGAATACATGAAATACTCAGCAAGCGCAGTACCTGCATAAGGGGCAATATACTGAAGTGGTGCTGGATCTGCAGCTGTTGCGCTGACAATGATTGTGTAATCCATTGCACCATTTTCTCTTAATGTATTAACAAGCTTTGCAATAGTAGATGCCTTCTGACCGATGGCAACATAAACACAGATTACATCCTTGCCCTTCTGGTTGATGATTGTGTCTGTTGCGATTGAAGTCTTACCAGTCTGTCTATCGCCAATGATAAGCTCACGCTGGCCTCTACCAATTGGAAACATTGAATCAATGGAAAGAAGTCCTGTCTCCATAGGCTGGCTAACTGATTTTCTATCTACAATACTTGGAGCTGGGCACTCTACTGGTCTAAATCCATCTGCAGCAATCTCTCCCTGACCATCAAGTGGTGCACCAAGGGCATCCACGATACGTCCAAGGAAACCATCACCAACAGGAAGACCTGCCATTTTTCCTGTGCGGACAACCTTTGTGCCTTCCTTAATCTCTGTGTCGCGGCCGAAAAGGATAACACCGATTTCATCACGGCGAACATCCTGAA
Source organism: Pseudobutyrivibrio sp. (assembly GCA_017557435.1). GTDB lineage: Bacteria > Bacillota > Clostridia > Lachnospirales > Lachnospiraceae > Pseudobutyrivibrio. The sequence continues at coordinate 16,905 of JAFYYR010000011.1, forward strand.
CCATGCCCTTAACTCCGCAGTCAAATATAACGATTTCACCGTAAAATGCGTGGTCGATGCCATCTACATTTGCAATGCCATCACCTACCCAATTTACTACGCCCACTTCCTTTTCCTGGGCCTCAAGTGTAAAGTCCTCTACACTTGTGCGAAGAATTGAAAGGATGCTCTCATCAACTGCAGAAACGCCTACAGCGGAATTGATTTTGGTAGCCAGCTGGTCAATACGGCCCTGCTCGCTCCAGTCATATTCCTTTGTTCCCACTGAGAGAATGAATCCGCTTTTTAATGAGCTATCCTGAACTAATTCAATTTCAATATCATCATTACCAACTTCCTTGGCAATATATTTCTTGATGCCTGCAAGCTGCTCATCAGTAGGTGCAGTAACATAGCGAAGCTTCGCCTTGTTAATTTTCTCATCTGACACCTGAAGTGACTGAGCGTATGCTGCTTTTACATCATCAAATAATTCAAAGTCCCCGTTGTCGCATAACAGTTTTAAGAAATTACGAATCTCGTGAGGGAAAATTCTATCTATAACTACATGCTTTTTAGCAATAGCTACTGTAGGATCTGCAAGTTCCTCACCGATTGCAGGTACAGCTTCAATGATAGAAGCGGCAGTCTGCAAATGTGCTCCGGCATTTTCTATGCTATGTAGGTCACGGGCGTAATTTAAAGATTTCTCTGTCACTCTACTCACCTGCTTTACCTAAGAATTCATCAAACAAACTGCTATCTATATCTGCACCTGTCTTGCTGCCAACAACCTTTGTTGTAGCGTCAACAACGATGTCAGCAATCTCCTTTTTGGCACCAGCGATAATCTTAGACTTCTCCTGGTTGGCCTCTACAACTGCTGCATCTTTGATATTTCTAGCATCTTCTTTTGCGTCTGCAAGAATTTTCTGGTACTGGCTGTCAGCACTTTTTCTTGCATCTGAAATAATCTGCTTCTTCTCTTCTTCCACGCTGACAAGCTTCTGCTCGTACTCTTTTTTCAGCTCATCTGCCTGGCTTTCCTTTTCTGCTGCATTGTCATAAATCTCGTTTGCTTCCTGCTGTCTCTTTGCAATGATGTTTGCAATAGGCTTGAAGAAGAAAATTCTAAATGCCACAAAAAGAATGAGAAGATTTATTACCGTAAATACGATATTCCAAAATGAAACGTTAATCATATTTATCTTTCCTCTTTTTCTATTTTAGTTGCATGAAGAACTGCCATTAATAATTGCTTTCAACAATGGGTAGTTCTGTATATCAAGGAATCTTCCCTAAAGGGCCCCTCCTTGATACATTTAATGCAAGCATTGCATTAAACTCAGATTTACTTGGCTCTGTTTTACTGCAACATTACAATGATCATAAGAGCGATTACGAATCCGTAAATAGCTGTTGCCTCTGCAAGTGCACAACCTAAGATAAGGTTCTTCTGAATCTTGCCCTCTGCCTCTGGCTGACGTGCGATACCCTCGCAAGCCTTACCTGTAGCGATACCAATACCGATACCTGCGCCAATACCTGTTACAACTGCAATACCTGCACCAATAGCAATAAGTGTGTTCATTTTTTCATCCTCCTATAGTCCGCCAAGTTACGCTATTTTCCTCTCGTTGGTTACGCTCTCAAGCCTAAGATATTGCTTCCGGTGACTGAAATGTCACCTGCAGCAACACTTAGAGCTTGATAGCTACCAACTATCTCCAATATCAATCACTTGACTCATCTAATTAATATAAATATCTAATAAAAAATTCTCTACTTCTACGACAATGGTCCTATGACCCCGTCCCCCTGGTCCATTTTGATCTACTCTACGGCTTCTTTGATGTAGAGAGAGGTCAGGAATACGAATACGTATGCCTGCAGCAATCCATCGAATATATCAAAATATAAGCTGAATACAGCTGGTATGACTGGTGGGCATACTATTTTTAGAAGCTCCATGATTACGAATGCACCAAGTACATTTCCGAAAAGTCGCATGCACAATGACAGTGGTCTTGTGAATACGTCTAAAATGTTGAATGGGGTGACAATAGCAACTGGCTCTGTAAAATTATGTAGCCATTTTCTCACGCCATTCTGATAGATTCCAGCTGCCTCTACAAGCACAATGCTCATAATAGCAAGAGCAACTGTTACATTAAGATCTTTTGTTGGTGACTTGAAGCCAAACAGACCGATTACATTGGAAAGTCCAATATAAAGTAGAACCGTTGTGAGATAGCCTGTGTACTGCTTCCCTTCTTCGCCCAACATGCTGCCTACAATACCTGTTAGCTTCTCATAAATAAGTTCCGCAAACGCTTGTCTCTTACTGATGTTTTGCGTTTTTAATCCTCTAGTCAAAATAAAGGCTATGAGGATAAGAACTGCCATTACAATCCATGTGACAACCACTGATTCCATAACAGGAATCTCAAGGCCACCTAAGTGGATGGTGAACACCGTCTCGCAATTCAGCTCTTCTATAAGCTCTTCTGCTAAACTCAAGAAAACACCTCCTATCCTGCTTTAATTATGAAATTTATTTTAGACCTTTTAGACAAAATTAATAGATACATTTTATAGAATCTGTATAAAGATAAAGAACTTGCCGGCAGACCTGTCTGCCTATATAACACAAAAAAAGAGCAGAGTAGTACAACTACTCCACTCTCGTATAGACCTTTTTACCCTTAACAAATTTGTCCTTAATTAATGCGTCAGCATCATTGTAGCACATTCTTTCAATGCGCTCTCTAATAGACATATCCCTCATGGAATACATCTTGCTATCATCAATAACTATTGCATCAAATTCGTAGCCATCCTTAAATGTACCTACATTGCCGAAATACTTGCCGCCGCCTAATGTAGCCATGAAGAAAACTTCCTCAAAAGTAAGTGGCTTAACATTAGTGTCAACCAGACGGTAGTACATCTTTGATGCCTGAAGTGTAATAAGCATAGTCTTAACCAAGTTCATTGATGAGCCGGCTGCTACATCTGTACCAAGTCCCACATCGATACCTGCATCCAAGAATTTGCGAATAGGAGCAATTCCAGATGTAAGGTTCATATTAGAATCTGCACAGTGGGCAATAAAAGCACCGTGGTTCTTAAGAATCTCAATCTCTCTGTCGTCAGAATGAACACAGTGAGCCATGATTGTAGGATTCTCTGGTGTGCCCATAGTGTCAAAAATCTCGTAAGCGTTGGCATAACATGTAGACTCAGGAACAAGTTCCTTAACCCACTCTACCTCAGAATGGTTTTCTGATAAATGAGACTGAATTCTAAGGTCTTTTTCTCTAGCAAGTTCTCCCAGTCCCTTCATCAATTCATCTGAACATGATGGAATAAATCTTGGTGTTAAAATTGGCTTCGTATTTACGTATTTACCATCGATAGCCTCAAGCCAATCTCTAGTAGCCTGGAGAGATTCCTCTGCGCTGGCCTCCTGAAGATGGTCTCCACCATTTCTATCCATGTTGACCTTGCCAACATAGGTAACGATGCCTGTGTTCTCAAGCTGATTCATAAGCTCGATTGTGGCCTCATTGTGGAGAGTGGCAAATACAACAGCTCTAGTAGAAAAGCATCTGCGCATATCCTCTATAAAATACTGGTAAGCCTTTTTAGCGTACTCAATATCTGCGTACTTGGCCTCCTCCGGGAAAGTGTATGTGCTGAGCCAATCTAAAAGCTCTGCATCCATACCGATTCCTCTAAAGGTGTACTGAGGCGCATGGACATGCAAATCAGTCATGCCTGGGATAATAAGGCGCTCGCCGTAGTCATAGAGCTGAAGACCCTTGTACTGATCTGGCAGGTCATGGAAAGCACCCTTGCAAATGCCATCAACACATACCACGTAACCTCTGTAATATGTAGTTATTCTATTTGCTGATTCTGAGAAGGCAATGCCCCCTCGTAATACGAAACTATTATCCATAAATACTCCAATAAAATAGCTTATCCCTGAAGACCCCTTGCCTGTCTATCCATATCTTCTACTACGATATCGTAAATCTCGCCAAGGCTGCGGCAATACTCTAAAACCTTCCATGGCTCGTTTGTGTGATAGTGAATCTTAATAAGCTCCTCATCACCTACTGCAAGAAGACTATCTCCTACAAAGTTCTCAGTGATGTAGTCGTTGATCTCATCCTCGTCAAGATCCTCGCCCTCAATGAGAAGCTGTGTGTCATATCTGAATTCGATTGTCTGCTCTGGTAACATATTAATTCCTCCGAAAAATTAAAGTTAGGCAAGTATAACTTTGCCTACATCACATACTTTATCACAAGCGCATAAAAAAAGCGAGTAGGATAAACAATACGAAAGAGACGCCAGCGGAGCGTCTCTTTCAAAAGGGAGAATAATGTTATGAAAAAATTGTATCTCTCTCGAGATGAGTATATATTAACTGATATTTTTGTTCAAGTAGTGTAAAAAGTGTGAATTGTCTGTGAATTATCCAATCCGTCTGACAACATTATCTCCCGATAGGTTATTAATTTATATAACGCCCTACTAAATCACGATTTAATCGCAGGCTCTCATTAGCCTTATGACATTAATTTAGTCATTAATTGTCTCAACCTTGATTGTGTTAGTGTTTCCACTGTGTCCGTCGATTGGGCCACCTGTAAGAACTACGCTATCACCCTTCTTAAGGTTAAGCATTGACTTAGCACGTCCTAATGCATAGTAGAACATAACATCAAGTGATGTGAACTTATCAACGAGAACTGGTGTAACACCCCAGCTAAGTGCAAGCTTTCTCCATACCTTTTTGTCTGTTGTCATAGCGATTGTATCAACTGGGCAACGGAAACGGCTTACGCGACGAGCTGTGTAACCTGACATTGTGCAAGCTACGATAGCCTTAGCGTTAACGTCGATTGCCATTGAACATGTTGAGTGACAAACAGCATCTGGAGTAGACTTAATCTCAATCTCTTCCTTATGGAAACGTCCCTCGTAATTAATATCATTCTCTGTAGTCTCAGCGATCTCAGCCATTGTAGCAACAGCCTGAACTGGGTACTTACCCTGTGCACTCTCACCTGAAAGCATAATAGCTGAAGTACCATCATATACAGCGTTAGCAACGTCGGAAATCTCAGCACGTGTTGGACGTGGATTAGAGATCATTGACTCAAGCATCTCTGTAGCAGTAACAACTCTCTTACCAAGAGCTCTAGCCTTAGAGATAAGCTCCTTCTGAACAGCTGGAAGCTTAACAAATGGAATCTCAACACCTAAGTCACCACGAGCAACCATGATACCGTTGGCAATCTCAAGAATCTCTTCTACATTGTCAACACCTGGCTGGTTCTCAATCTTAGCGATAACCTCAACATTCTCTCCACCATTCTCGTCAAGGAATGTTCTAAGCTCAATCATATCCTGCTTTGTTGAAACGAATGAAGCAGCGATGAAATCAATGTCATTGTCGATACCAAAGAGAATGTCCTTCTTGTCCTGCTCTGAAAGATAAGGACCTGACATTACCTTGTTAGGGAAGCTCATAGACTTCTTGTTGCTCATAGTTCCGCCAGTAGTACACTTTGTAATAACATCGTGACCCTTGATATCAGTAACCTCGAAGAACACGATACCGTTACATACTGAAAGTGTGTCACCTACTGAAAGATCATTGTGAAGGTTCTTGTGAGTAACTGAAACTCGTGTCTCATCACCCTCAACATCATCTGTTGTAAATATAAATGTATCTCCCTCTTTTACAGTTACAGAGCCGTCCTTAAATGTGCGGATACGGTACTCTGGTCCCTTTGTATCAAGAAGAATGGCAATTGGAAGATTAAGCTTCTTGCGAACCTTCTTAACTAAATCCATCTTCATGCCCTGCTCTTCATGATCACCATGAGAGAAATTCATTCTTGCCACATTCATACCAGCCTTAGCCATTGCTGTGAGGGTCTCCTCATTCATGCTAGCTGGTCCGATTGTACAAATAATCTTAGTTTTTCTCATAAAATACTCCTCTATAAAAACTCAAAAATAGTTTACGTAAAAAAACGAAATCCGTTCTATAATATCATCATTTTAGATTAGAGTAAACAAATATTTAATCAAGATTGTCATGTCCAAAAGACTTCCATTATGAATACGGGTAGAGGAACTGTGAATAGTAACTGTAAATAATAACTGCAAATTATTATACATAAAAAATGTGTTTTTAATGCCACCTCTTAATAGAAGTCTGACTCCAACCAGCATCTTCTTTTTCTTTTGGATTTCTCTTCACTCCTATATCTATGGCATCCTCCGCTCTAAGGAGCTTTGCCATCTCCGGTCTGAAGGTTGAAGGAATAGAGCATCCAAAGAGCTCACTGCCGTCCCCTCTAAAGGTACTCCTCACAAGTCTCACAGGAACTGAGATTCCATCACCAAAATCGATTCTTATAGGCTGTGAAGGAATGAGATTTATCTGCTTTTTCACAGTGACTCCCACACCGCCGTAGGAAATGTCCACTGTGGTGGCAGGAAACTTATTGTCCCCCTGTAAAATAGTAACGGCTCTTGCAATAGGAAATCTCTTGTGACGGCGCCTTTCTGTCTCATCGCCAAAGGCCTTTCTGGAAATCACAAGATGCTCCTTTTTGCCATTGGCTCCAAAGACTGTAATTACCTTTACATTGCTCCAGCTGTAAGCCTGGCGGCCGCTGGTGCAAAATAGTGTCATTTTATTATGATTAAAAGCCCAATTAAGCTTTACAGTTTTCCCCTTGAAATTGAAGCGAATGCTCTCACAACCAACAAAGGCATACTTTCTCAGATTGCTTCTTGAAGGAGGCAATAGGACAAGCTTTGGTATGATAGGAATGTCTATTTTTTTCTTACCTTTTGAAACTCTGATGTATGGTTTGTTAAGTGTTGTTAAGTCTGATATTTTCATAGGCTCAAAGCCCCCCTTCTTATTATAAGGATACTATAAGTGGTAATTAAACATCAAGAGTGGTAAACTGTTGTCCTTGCAAGGAGGATTTTGTTTATGAAAAAAACTTTGTACTTAGTTCTTGCTGCATGCCTTATGATGGCAACTGTTTCATGCGGCAAGCAAGAATCAACAACCAGTACCCCAACTGGTACAGAGACAGAACAGACACCTGCTAACCAAAATCCAGAGGCAGATAAGTATGACAGTCTTTACGATGCATTCTTAAATGGCGCTGCTACTCTTAGCACTGACTACTATCTCAACAATGCTTCTGAGACTGGTTCTGGCTACGAGAACGATTTCTTTTCGATTATCGCTGGTGATGAGCTCACACTTCCAGAAATGGTAGAGACTCTTAACGAGGGATTTATGGATGAAGAGGGATTTTTCGCACATGAGGAAATTTCTTCTATTAGCTATTCATATTTAGACTGTGGTAAGGATGGAGAAAAAGAATTAGCTCTTAAATTTGTTTGCCCAGTTGTAGAGCCTGATTCAAACATTGTCTTAGTAATTAAGGAAATAGATTCAAAGCTTCAGGTTGTTTACGCAGTTTGCTCATGGTCTAGAAGTGAGACCACAATCAATGAAAATGGTTACATCTACAGTGGCGGAAGCGGCAGTGCTACAGACCACATTAGTGATGCGGCTTTAATCGATGCCGATGGCAATTATCAGTTTGGTTATATCCTTTCTGAATCATCTGATTTGGAGAGCTTTGGATATTCTTATGACCACGAGGATTTCGACGCATCTACACTTGAGGGAACTCTCTGTGTATACGAGTTACGCTTAACATATGAGCCAGGAGCTGACAAGCCATCTGACTACTTCTCTTATGAAGTTTACGACAGTGATACATATGAAAAATTGGATGTGCCAAATCTCTACACAGATAGCCCATACAAGGATGTGATGGATAGCTTTACAACAATTGAGTTTGTTCCTTATGATGAACTTGATCAGGTTATCAGCAAAAAGCTTGATTCTATCGGAGCTACACAAGATGTTATAGATGCTAGTCCACTTGAATTTACAGAGATTGCTCTATAAAAGAATTTAAGAAAAAATTAAGGCTGCCCGAGGGCAGCCTTTTTTAGTCTAATTATTTAACATTGAAAGCATCCATTCCTGGATAATCTGCTGCAGCACCAAGCTGCTCCTCGATACGAAGAAGCTGGTTGTACTTTGCAACACGCTCTGTTCTAGAAGGAGCACCAGTCTTGATCTGGCATGTGTTAAGTGCTACTGCAAGGTCAGCGATTGTAGTATCCTCTGTCTCGCCTGAACGGTGAGAAGAAATAGCTGTGTAACCTGCCTTGTGAGCCATCTTGATAGCCTCAAGAGTCTCTGAAACTGAACCAATCTGGTTAAGCTTAATAAGGATTGAGTTACCGCAACCATTAGCGATACCCTTTGAAAGTCTCTCTGTATTTGTAACAAAAAGATCATCACCTACAAGCTGTACCTTGTCACCAATCTTAGCTGTCATCTTCTTCCAGCCTTCCCAATCCTCTTCATCAAGACCATCCTCGATAGAAATAATTGGATACTTGTCAACAAGAGCTGCCCAGTGATCAATAAGCTCATCTGTTGTAAAGTCCTTACCAGACTTAGGCTGATGATAGAAGCCCTTGCCCTTTTCTGACTTCCACTCACTTGAAGCTGCATCCATAGCAATCATAAAGTCCTTACCTGGCTCGAAACCTGCAGCCTTGATAGCCTTTAAGATTGTCTCGATAGCTTCGTCATCATTCTTAAGTGAATTAGGAGCGAAACCACCCTCATCACCTACAGCTGTAACATCACCCATATCCTTAAGGATAGCCTTAAGAGCATGGAATACCTCTGCGCACCAACGTAAGCACTCGCTGAATGAAGGAGCGCCAACTGGCATAATCATAAACTCCTGTGTATCAACAGCGCTATCTGCATGTGCACCACCATTTAAAATGTTCATCATTGGAACTGGAAGCTTTGTTCCCTGAACGCCACCTAAAAATTTATAAAGAGGAATCTCAAGTGATGTAGCTGCTGCACGGCAACATGCAATTGATGTTGCAAGGATTGCGTTAGCACCAAAGTTTGACTTATCCTTTGTACCATCAGCAGTAATCATAGCCTTATCAATAGCATAAATATCTGATGCATCCATTCCGAGAATTACATCAGCAATTGGTCCATTAATATTTGCAACTGCCTTTGTAACACCCTTACCTAAATATCTGCCTTTATCTCCATCACGAAGCTCCAAAGCCTCAAACTCACCAGTAGAAGCACCTGAAGGAGCCATACCACGTCCTACAGTACCATCAACAAGTGTAACCTCACATTCAACAGTTGGATTTCCTCTTGAATCAAGAATCTCTCTACCAATTACCTTTTCAATCTCTAAGTAATCCATAAAATCCTTCCTTTCACTATAAAATTATTTTTAGTTATCTATTCAATCTCTTTCAAAAGAGCGAATAAATCTGGAGAAGAAGAGCTCCTACACATTGCAGGAAGTAGCAATTCCTGCAAGTGCAATCATGTGAGTAGCAATCACACAAATAATTATTATTTGAGAATAATAAAAAGGAGCTCTGCAATGATTTACACATAGTTAGCATATTCTAACTATAAGTAGACTAGCAGAACTCCCTTGAATTCGCAATAACTATAAACCTTTAGTAAATGAGAATTTTTCTCGTTAATTTTTGCCCTTAAGAAGAGGTCTAAGTGGCTGATAAATAAGTACTGTAATAACTGCTGAGATAAGGCCCTTTACAAATGTAAATGGCACGTTAAAGAATAAAATGCACTTAGCAATTGAGTTATCCAAATTCATGAATGGGAAAAACTTATCTGCTACTTCTTGATACATTCCAATTAATGCTTCTTTTGCGAAACCAACCTTGTAGTACATTGGGTAAATAATATAAAGATTTGAAGGAAGTGCTACAATTGACATTACGATTACGCCAACGAAAGCTCCCAAAATAGCATTCTTCTTTGTCTTCTTTATATTATAAATGAGACCCGCAGGTAATACAAATGATGTACATAAAATAAAATTTGAAATTTCTCCAATAAAGTTCGATGAAGAAACTGGAAGATGCATCAAGTTTTTAATTAAACTTACTGCAGCACCCCAAACTGGTCCTAATGCAAAAGATGCAATTAAGGCTGGTAAATCTGATGCATCAAGCTTTAAGAAAAATGGAACAAATGGAACACTAAAATCCAGATACATAAGAATAAAACCTATAGCTGAAAGCATAGCGGTTACTGTCATTTTTCTTACGTTTACTTTTCTAGCAGACTTTTCATTTTTTGTTGATATTGGTTTTGATAAATCCATAATGGACCTCCTAAAAAAATATTATTACATTACATAGGAATCTCCACTTCTATTTTTTTAATCATTAAAAATCAGATATTAAAAAAGCCCCGAGATTATCTCAGGGCTAAACGTACATTAATAATAAATATATCTGCACATCTTCTTTCATCCAGACTATACTGTCGGTACTGGAATCACACCAGTTCAGTCCCTAAGGACTCGCGGACTATACCGCCGGTCAGGAATTGAAAGCCTACGCCTTCGCACCTTGCCCTGAAGATTTCCTATTTAATTCATGATTACTATACTACATTGTACACAATTAATCAATCATTTCTTTTGCTATTATTTAATCCCGCAGAATTCGTATCCGGCGTCCTCTACAGCTGCCTTAAGGTCTGCCTCAGCAACATCAGATGATGTCTTAAGAGTTACAAGATTAGCCTCGTGATTAGCTGTTGCCTCCTCTACTCCAGAGATTTTCTCAAGTGCTTCCTTTACGTGTGCCTCGCAGTGTGCGCACATCATTCCCTTTACTGTGATTTCCATATTGTTATTGTCCTCCTTAATTAATAGTGGCTCATGGCCAAGTGCATTTTTAAGTGGTTTATCATTTCCCTTAACGAATGGATCAAAAAGATTTAGTCTAAGTGCATTTGCTACTACGCAAAAGCTTGATAAGCTCATGGCTGCTGCTCCAAACATTGGATTAAGTGTCCAGCCAAAGGCATAGATGTAAGCTCCTGCTGCAAGTGGAATTCCAATTACATTGTAGATAAATGCCCAGAATAAATTCTCATGAATATTTCTAAGTGTGGCGCGGCTGAGCCTGATGGCAGCTACCACGTCAGTGATGCGGCTCTTCATAAGCACCACATCGGCAGCATCTATAGCTACGTCAGTACCTGCTCCGATGGCAATTCCCATGTCAGCTCTAGTCAGGGCTGGTGCGTCATTAATTCCATCGCCAACCATTGCAACCTTGCCAAATTTCTGAAGTTCCTTGATAACAGCTTCCTTACCATCTGGCTTAACTCCAGCGATAACCTCGTCCACTCCTGCGTCAGCAGCTATTGCCTTTGCAGTGCGCTCATTGTCGCCTGTGAGCATAACCACGTGGATGCCTAGATTCTTAAGCTCCTTAATTGCAACATCAGAGTCTTCCTTAATAACATCAGCAACTGAAATGATTCCAAGGAATCCATTTTCCTGTCCGAAGAAAAGTGGTGTCTCACCCTTTTCTGAAAGCTCATCAGCAAGGCTTCTTGCATACTCTGGAATCTCTACCTTGTCAGAAACAAACTCATAGTTGCCGCCATAGACCATCTGGTCGTCAAGCTTGGCCATAAGTCCATTTCCAGAAACAGTGGTAAAATCTGTTACCTCAGCTGGCTCTTCTGAAAGCTCCAAACCATAGGCAACTATAGCCTTTGCCAGTGGATGCTCCGATTTGCGTTCAAGTGCTAATGCAGCTCTTAGCAAATCAATATCTTCCACGCCTTCTGCCTCGAAAAATCCGATAACCTTTGGCTCACCCTTAGTGATAGTACCAGTCTTATCAAGGGCAACTATCTGAATCTTGCCAGTCTCCTCTAGAGAAACTGCAGTCTTAAACATGATGCCGTGTCTTGCTCCCATGCCATTTCCAACCATGATTGCAACAGGAGTTGCCAGTCCAAGAGCACATGGGCAGCTGATTACTAGAACAGAAATTGCTCTTGCAAGGGCATATCCAAATGTCTGTCCCACAAGCATCCAGATAATAAATGTGATAATTGCAATAACTATTACAACTGGAACAAATACGCCGGAAACTGTATCTGCAATTTTTGCAATAGGTGCCTTTGTGGCTGCAGCATCGCTAACCATCTGAATAATCTGAGAAAGTGTTGTGTCCTTACCAACTCTTGTGGCCTCGCAAACCATGTAACCACTTTCACTTGTGGTTGCAGCTGAAACAGTATCCCCAACTTTTTTATCAACAGGAATACTCTCTCCTGTGAGGGCTGATTCATTTACAGCACCATTACCCTCTACCAGTATTCCGTCTACTGGAATATTCTCTCCAGCTCTCACTGCAAATCTATCTCCGATTTTAACCTGCTCAATAGGAACCACCTGCTCCTTGCCATCTCTGATTACTGTGGCAGTCTTTGGGGCAAGCTTCATCAAATCCTTGAGAGCGTTAGTTGTACGGCCCTTTGAAATGGACTCTAGAAGCTTTCCTACTGTAATAAGTGTAAGAATCATGGCTGCTGATTCAAAATAGAAATCATTCATCAGAGCCATCACAGCGTCCTTATCACCATCTAGCTGAGCAAGTGTCATAGCATATACAGCGTATACACTGTAAATAAAAGATGCGGCTGAACCAAGTGCCACAAGGGTATCCATGTTAGGAGCCCTGTGCAAAAGTCCCCTGAAACCGCTGATGAAAAACTTCTGATTAACCACCATGATAGCAGCAGAAATAATCATCTCATAAATGCCCATTCCAATGTGATTGCCATCCATAAATCCTGGCAGTGGCCAATCCCATATCATGTGCCCCATGCTTACATATAAAAGAGGAATCAGTAAAATAACTGATGCTATAAGCCTCTTTCTAATAGCTGGAGTCTCCTTATCTTTTAACTCCTCGTCATAATTAGGCACAGCTGAATTACCTGCATCTGCTGACCCTTCAGTCTTTTTGCTAGCTCCATAGCCAGCATCCTCCAATGCCTTAATAATAGCAGCCGGATCTGCGCTACCCTCAACTCCCATGGAGTTGGTAAGCAAGCTAACTGAACAGCTCTCTACGCCTGGCACAGCAGAAACTGCCTTTTCTACTCTGGCCTGGCAGGCCGCACAGCTCATACCTGTAACATTATATTTTTCCATTTATAAAACCTCACTATACCGGACTATTATTTCATAAGCTTCTGAAGAGTCACCACAAGCTCATCAATAATCTCATCATTGCCCTCGCGAATATTATCCGCAACGCATGACTTCATATGATTAGCCAACAGCACCTTGTTAAAGCTATTTAAAGCGGAAGTAATAGCAGATACCTGCACCAAAATATCTGTGCAATACACATCATTCTCAAGCATGTTCTCCACTCCGCGAACCTGCCCCTCAATTCTCTTAAGGCGATTCATCAAGTCCTTTTTTTCTTTTTCCGCCCTATCCTTGTGTTTACCACTGCAGCATTCGCAAGTTGCTTCCTCTATTTCATTCTTATTTCCCATAATAGACTCCTTTTCTATACCCCTAGTGGGTATCCCTTAATTGCATATTATACCCTCTAGGGGTATATGTCAAGCATAAACTAAAAAAGGACTCTGTATAAACAGAGTCCCATGAAAAAAAGAAATTATTAATTTTGTCCGTAATATGCGTTAGCACCGTGTTTTCTGTTGAAGTGCTTATCTCTGATACAGTCAGGAGCTGGTGCAACCTGAGGGTTAACCTGCTCTGTGAAAAGTGCCATCTTAGCAACCTCTTCAAGAACAACTGCGTTGTATACTGCCTGGTCTGCATCCTTGCCCCATGTAAATGGGCCATGATTTTTGCAGATAACACCTGGCACATATTTTGTGTTAATGCCTCTCTCCTCAAATGTCTCGATGATAACTTTTCCAGTGTTTACCTCGTATGCTGCATCGATTTCCTCTGGAGTGAGATTTCTTGTGCAAGGAATTGTACCGCAGAAATAATCTGCATGTGTTGTACCGTAGAGAGGAATATCTCTTCCTGCCTGAGCCCATGCTACTGCATAAGTAGAATGAGTGTGAACAACACCACCAATTTCAGGATACTGCTTGTAAAGCTCAACATGAGTAGCTGTATCTGAGCTAGGTCTGTACTTGCCCTCAACAACCTCTCCATCAAGATTTACAAGTACCATGTCCTCTGGCTTTAAATCCTCATACTCAACGCCTGATGGCTTGATGGCAAAAATGCCAGACTCCCTATCAATACCTGAAACATTACCCCAAGTATAGGTAACCAATCCCCGCTTAGGCAATTCCATGTTTGCCTCATACACCTGTTTCTTTAATTCTTCTAACATTTCCTTCTCCTCTTTCGATTCTATCTCCAATTGTCTACGGCAGCAGCCTCAGCCTTAAGAGCCTTCTTGTATTCAGCTGTCCATTCATCGTAACCTTTAACCATTGCTGGATCTGGATCCATTGTAGATGACTCCTGTCCTGCAAATACCTTTTCATCAAGGTAGCTCTGAAGCTTCTGAGACTTGTCATCCCGGATGCAGTAATTTGCAAGAACTGCCATACCCCAAGCACCACCTTCACCAGCTGTTGCCATAACAGTGATAGGTGCATTTAAAGCTGCTGCAAGTACTGACTGTCCAACGCCCTTTGTCTTAAAGAATCCGCCGTGACCTGTGATAGATTTAATCTTAACCTTTTCTTCCTTAAGAAGAATATCATTACCAATCTTAAGCACTCCAAGAGCTCCATAAAGATTTGAGCGCATGAAGTTTGCAAGTGTAAATTTAGCGTCTGGCTTTCTTACAATCATAGGACGTCCTTCATTGACGCCTACAACTGGCTCGCCGCCAAAGTAGTTATATGAAAGTACACCACCGCAATTAGCATCTTCTGTAAGAGCCTTGCGATAAAGTGTGCCGTAAATGTCATTCATTGAAATATCAATATCGAATGCATCTGCAAATTCCTTGAATATTCCAATCCATGAATTCAAATCTGATGTACAGTTGTTGCAGTGAACCATGGCAACAGCCTCACCTGAAGGTGTTGTGACCATATCGATTTCTTCGTATGGCTTTGAAAGAGGCTTCTCCAAAACAACCATTGAGAACACTGATGTACCAGCAGAAACATTACCTGTTCCAACAGAAACAGCATTTGTAGCCACCATACCTGTACCTGCATCACCTTCTGGTGGAGCAAGTGGGCATCCTGGCTCAAGCTCTCCTGTAGGATCAAGAAGCTTGGCACCCTCTGCTGTAAGTGAACCTGCATCATCACCTGCAACTAAAACTTCTGGCATCAAATCTTCTACCTTTGTAGTAACACCGTGTGCTGCTGCAAGTTTATTAAATTTCTCAAGCATAGTCTTGTCGTACTGACAAGTTGCTGAATCAATAGGAAACATTCCAGATGCTTCGCCAACACCTGCCACTTTTCTACCTGTCATCTTATAGTGAACATAGCAAGCAAGTGTCATGAAGTATGCCACATTTGGAACATGTGGCTCCTTGTTTAAGATACACTGATAATAGTGTGAAATGCTCCAGCGCTGTGGCATGTTAAAATTGAGCTCCTTAGAAAGCTCTGCTGCAGCCTGGCCTGTAATTGTATTTCTCCATGTTCTAAATGGAACAAGCAAATTGTCATCCTTGTCAAATGCAAGATAACCATGCATCATTCCAGAAAATCCGATTGCACCAATCTTCTTAAGCTTAACATCATACTTACTAAATACATCCTGCTTAAGCTTTGCGTAGCAATCCTGCACACCTGACCATATCTCTTCAACAGGATATGTCCAAATGCCATTATCAAGATGGTTCTCCCACTCATGGTCGCCCTGAGCAAGAACCTTATTGTCGCTATCTACCAGGACAGCCTTGATTCTTGTAGAACCAAACTCAATACCTAGGGCTGTGCCAGTACCCTCCGCGATAATCTCATTAATGTTCATAAATTATTACCCCCGTTACAATACTTTTTAACGCGGCATCCTAATGCTTCATGCTCCCGCAGGCCACCTCCCATACTCAAGCTAGGGGACCCTCCCGCCCGGTGTAGGTCCCTCCCTAGCTTGGCATGGGACTATCTCCGTTTCACTACGGTCGGTGCTGAGCGAATGTCCACTGGACATTCAGCACCCTGCTCGCGCTTTCCAAGACTAAGTGCCGCGTTTAGCCTGAATGAGCAACTAGCGAGCTATGGCGGATATATAATTTATTCGGCGGCCACACAACCTGTAGATAGCTTGTAAGTATCAAGCTCTGAGTGTTGCACAGCGAGACGTGTTAGTCGAGCGGAGCAATATCTCAGGCTTGAGACTGTAACAAGCGAGCCATAGCCTAAATGGCCGCCACATTTTTACTTGCCGAAAACTGCGATGTAGTCCTTCTGGAACTTTTCGATACCTGCAGTTGTGAGCGGATGATTAATCATTGTTTCGATTACAGAGTATGGAACTGTTGCAATGTGAGCACCTGCAAGTGCGCAATCTGTTACGTGAATTGGATTACGAACTGATGCAGCAATGATTTCTGTGTCGTATCCATAGATGTCGAAGATTTCAGCAATGTCACGGATAAGATCAATACCTGCCATGTTGATATCATCAAGTCTTCCAAGGAATGGTGAAACATATGTAGCACCAGCATTTGCAGCAAGAATAGCCTGGTTAGCTGAGAAGATAAGTGTAACATTTGTCTTGATGCCTTCTGCAGAAAGAACCTTTACAGCCTTAAGACCTTCTGCTGTCATAGGAATCTTAACTACCATGTTTGGATGCATAGCTGCGATTTCACGGCCTTCCTTAATCATGCCTTCAGCGTCAACAGTTGTAGCCTTAACCTCACCTGAGATAGGTCCATCAACGATAGATGCAATTTCCTTAAGGATCTCTTCCTGGCTACGTCCACCCTCTTTTGCAATAAGTGAAGGGTTTGTAGTAACACCGCAGATTACTCCAAGATCATTTGCCTTCTTAATGTCCTCAATTTTTCCAGTATCAACGAATAACTTCATTTTCTTTTTCTCCTTCTAAATATCTTGCTGGTAAATACCAGTTTTAATAGTTATTCATGGTCGACCAAACCGCCCCATGTTAACTACAATTGTATATCTTTTCTTTATGCCAATCTATAAAAATAATGTCCATCTTATGGCACAATTTTTACATAACCCAGCGACAGTAGGCTAGTTTTTACTTCCCGTAGAAAAGGCTACCAAGTGCTAAATCACGCTTAAAGTCGCGGATCTTTGTATCCTTATCAATGTATACTGCCTCGATTCCCATTGCAGCTGCCCAATCACCCATCTGCTCTGCAGTAAGGTCATAAGTAAATGCTGTATGATGAGCGCCACCTGCAAGAAGCCATGTCTCTGTACCTGTGTAGAAATCAGGCTGTGGTGTCCAGAAGTTGATAGCTGTAGGAAGCTTTGGAAGTGGCTTCTCAACCTTCTTACAATCAACATCCTGAATGATGAGACGGAATCTGTTGCCTAAATCAATGAGGGATGTAGCAATACCCTTGCCAGTCTTTGACTGGAATACAAGACGAGCTGGATCCTCTCTGTCACCCATAGAAAGTGGCTGGCACTTAATCTGGATAGGACCGTCTGAAATTGTTGGGCAAATCTCAAGCATGTGAGCCTGGATGATACCCTCCTTGCCCTTTACAAGGTTGTATGTGTAATCCTCAAGCATTGAAGTACCCTTTGCGTCCTTCATGCCTGTTGTCATAATCTTCATAAGGCGGACCATAGCAGCAACCTTCCAGTCACCCTCAGCACCAAAGCCGTAGCCCTTTTCCATAAGTCTCTGGATAGCAAGACCTGGAAGCTGCTTAAGTGCACCAAGGTCACCAAAGTGAGTTACGATTGCCTGATAGTTTTTCTCCTCAAGGAATCTCTCGAAACCAAGCTCGATCTGAGCCTGAACAGCTACATGCTTCTTGAATTCCTCTGGGTCTCTGCCCTCAAGGCAAATATCATACTTGCTGTAGTACTCATCAACAAGTACATTTACATCTGACTGAGAAACTGCATCAACTGCCTCAGCGATTTCATTTACCGGATAAGCGTCAACTTCCCAACCAAACTTAAGCTGAGCCTCTACCTTATCGCCTTCTGTAACAGCAACATTTCTCATGTTGTCTGCAACTCTCATTACGCGGATGTGGCTAGACTCTACGATACCGATTGCTGTGCGCATCCATGAAGCAAGCTTCTCCTGCACCTCAGCATCCTGCCAGTAACCAACGATTGTCTTTCTCTCAATACCCATTCTAGAAAGAATATGAGCATACTCTCTATCGCCGTGAGCAGCCTGATTCTCGTTCATGAAATCCATGTCCATTGTCTCGTATGGAATCTCACGATTGTACTGTGTATGTAAGTGTGCAAGTGGCTTTCTAAGCTCCTGATGTCCTAAAATCCATGACTTTGCAGGTGAGAATGTGTGCATCCATGTGATAACGCCTGCGCAAGTTGGATCATTGTTAGCCTCGTTAAATGTGCGTCTGATTACCTCATTTGTAATCATTGTTGGTTTCCATACTACCTCAAATGGAAGCTTGCCTGACTTGTTTAAACACTCAACAATTTCCTTTGAATGTGCTGCAACATGAGAAAGGCACTCATCTCCATAGAGGTCCTGTGAACCAGTACAGAACCAAAACTTGTAGTTAAGCTGTGTCTTCATAAAATTACCCTCCGTTAAATCCTTCTCTACTCTCGATTTCCTAAGCAAGCCAATCATGATGTTTTATCCTCGAGAGCAACAACTTGTATATAAAAAATAATACAACTTGTACACACATAGTTACAAGTTGTATTTATTCTTAAACATTATGCTGTTTTACTAGGATTTAAAGCCTGTATACAAGTCCTATTCGCCCTATACAAGTTCGACCCCTAATACGCAATTCTTGCTATTAGACAAAAACCAAACTACAAAGTACTGGTCCTCTCCACCAGCTCTGGTAAAAGAAGTACCTGAGCATCCTTTCTACTTAAAGTTCCATCTATAAGTCCAAGGAGAGTCTCTGCCGCCTTTTTCCCAAGCTCCTCCTGTGGGTGGGCAACTGTGGTAATTCCCTTGCTTTGAGCAAGCAGCGAATTATCAAATCCCGTAACAGAAATATCATGAGGAACGCTTCGTCCAGCCATTGAAAGTCCCTTTATTACATCAGCGGCAATCTCATCATTGTAGCAAACTACTGCATGACAGCTCCTGCCATTTTCAAATATCCTAAGAAGACCCTCTAGAGGCTTTTGGCCCTTGTCCTTGGTGTGATACCAAATTACCATGTCAGGGTCATAGGCAATGCCTGCTTCCTGCAGAGCCTTCACATAACCCTTGTGTCTAAGTATTCCCTGGGTGTCATCTGCCTTGAAAATACCTGCCACTTTCCTGTGTCCAAGCTGAATCAGATGCTCTGTTATCAGTCGGCCGCCCTCTACATCGTCAAGCATTACATGGGGTCTATCCATCATAGCCTCATAGCACCCCTGGATAAACACGTAAGGGATTCCCATTGCATCCATCTGGTCATAAAGCACCTGATGCTGGCAGCTGATGGCACTCTGGCTAGGCTCAATTATCATGCCATCAATATTTTTAGAAAGGAGCTCCTCCATGCACCAGGCCTCGCCCTTTCTGGAATTGTTAGTAGTTTTAAGCAGGATACTGTAGCCATTTTCATTAAGCACCTGATTGATTCCCTGAATAACTCTAGGGAAAATGTAATCAGACATGTATGTGGTCACAACTGCAATATTTTTGGTGCCAGTCCTCTTATAAATTCGCTCAGCCACAAATGTACCGCTTCCATGTCTGGCGTAGAGTAAGCCCTCATCTGTGAGCTTTCCAATAGCCTTTCTCACAGTCTGCCTGCTGGCGCCAAACTTCTCTGCCAATTCATTTTCTGAGGGAATCTTATGCCCTGGCGCATATTTGCCAGAGTTAATTCCCTTTTTTATATCCTTAATTATTAACTCATTCTTTGATATTATCATCGTACTTTACCCAAGCAGCAAATTCCTCATCTGTACATTTTACAAAATGAGTGCCATCTACATGATGGTCAGTACCCTTATTATAATCAATTCCTGATGTTTTGTAATCGTATGTTTCAGAAGTTCTATTCTTCTCCAAAATAGGATTTGGCTCAGGAATAGCTGAAAGCAAACTCTTTGTATAAGGATGAATTGGATTTGAGAAAATCTCATCTGTTGTACCAGTCTCTAAAAGATGGCCGAGATGCAGAACTCCAATTCTATCTGAAATATATTTAACCATTGAAAGGTCATGAGCGATAAACAAATATGCCGCACCTGTCTCCTGCTGAATATCCTTCATAAGGTTAACAACCTGCGCTTGGATAGAAACGTCAAGAGCTGAAATACACTCATCTGCAATGATAAGCTTCGGATTCATGATAAGTGCTCTGGCAATTCCTACACGCTGTCTTTGCCCACCAGAAAACTGATGAGGATAACGTGTAATATGCTCTGGTGCAAGACCAACCTTTGCAAGGATTGCTTTAATCTGTCTATCTCTATCAGCCTTATCCTTATATGTGTGATGAATATCTAGACCCTCACCTATAATATCTCCAACTTTTTTACGTGGATTAAGTGATGACATAGGGTCCTGGAAAATCATCTGCATCTGAGTTCTTAACATTTCCCTGTCTGACTTTCCAAGTTTTCCACTAATATCCACATTGTTGAATGTAACCTTGCCATCAGTAGGATTATAAAGCCTTATAATGCTTCGACCTATTGTTGATTTTCCTGAGCCAGACTCACCAACAAGGCCATAGGTTTCACCTGGATATATTTCAAATGAAACTCCTTCTACAGCCTTTACGGTATAGTTCTTGCTCACAGAAAAATGCTGCTTTAATCCCTCTACTTTCAAAAGAGGCTCACTATTATAATTCACTGCCATATTCTGCTGCCTCCTTCTTCATTCTATCAAGTCGCTCCCTAAGCTCCTTTGGCATTTCAACCTTTGGCGCTCTCTCATCTAAAAGCCATGTTGCTGCGTAGTGGGTCTCTGTAACCTTAAACATTGGTGGCTCAAGCTTGTCATCAATCTCAAGAGCATATTTATTTCTAGGAGCAAATGCGTCACCTGGCTTTTCATTCAAAAGGTTTGGAGGGGAACCTGGAATTGTATAAAGTCTTGGGTCGTCAGTGTTCAAATCAGGCATAGCTGAAAGAAGTCCCCATGTATATGGATGACGAGGGTCATAGAAAACCTCATTTATCTTGCCCTTTTCAACAATTTTACCTGCATACATAACATTTACATAATCAGCAACCTTTGCAACTACTCCAAGGTCATGAGTGATGTAAATAACTGAAATTCCGCGCTCTTCCTGTACCTTTTTAATAAGCTCAATAATCTTTGCCTGGATTGTAACATCAAGTGCTGTTGTTGGCTCATCGCAAATCAAAAGATCTGGGTCACAAGAAAGAGCAATGGCGATAACCACACGCTGCCTCATACCACCTGAAAGCTGATGTGGATACTGCTTCATTCGCTTTGCTGCATCCTCAATACCAACTTCCTGCAAAAGTTTAATTGCCTTTTCCTTAGCCTCCTGCTTTGACATTTTAAAATGCCATAAAAGGCCTTCAGTAAGCTGCTTTCCAATAGTCATTGTAGGGTCCAAAGAAGTCATTGGATCCTGGAAAACCATGGCAATTCTCTTACCATTAATGTGTTTTCTAATCCATCTTTTATCCTTCGTGAGAATGTCGATTTTCTGAACGCCCTGCTCATTCTCATATTTGAACTCAATTGTTCCTGAGTTAACTGTCGCATTTTTAGCGAGAATTCCCATTGCTGCCTTCATTGTTACAGACTTACCTGAGCCTGACTCACCAACAATTGCAACTGTCTCGCCCTTTTCCAAATCAATATTAATTCCGCGAATAGCATGAACCTGACCTGCTGTTGTCTTGAAGGAAATATCAAGGTCGCGGATATCTAAAATAAAATTCTCATTCATTGTCTGCTACCTACCTTTACATTTCTTTCATTTTAGGATCAAATGCTTCACGAAGTCCGTCGCCTAAAAGGTTAAAGCTGAGCATCAGTAAAGCCATGATAATAATTGGTGGAATAATCTGATATGGATGAGTTGTAAATGAGTTATAACCATCCGAAATCAGAGATCCAAGTGAACATCTTGGTACAGGAATTCCAAGACCTACGAAGCTTAAGAATGCCTCTGTGAAAATCGCTGTAGGAATTGAGAACATAACCTGTGTGATAACTGGTCCAACAATATTTGGAAGTACCTCTTTGAAAATAATAAAGAAGCTGCCAGCCCCAAGTGTTCTGGATGCAAGAACGAATTCCTGCTCCTTAAGCTTTAACATTTCCGCACGGGCAATTCGGCTCATACCAACCCACTCTGTTAAAAGGAGAGCGAAAATAATTGTAAGCATTCCTGGCTTTAAAATTAAAAGTAAAAGTGTAACGATAACAAGTCGTGGAATACCATTACAAATCTCTAAGATTCTCTGCATAACCATATCCACTTTTCCGCCGAAGAATCCAGAAATAAGGCCGTAGCTCATACCAATAATCATATCGATTAAAGCTGCTGCAATGGCAATGATAAGAGATACTCTTGTACCCTCCCAGCATCTTGTCCAAAGGTCACGACCATAAATATCGCTGCCGAACCAGTAATAAACATCTGTCAGGCCGCCTTCTTCATACTTGTTTACCTGAACATCTCCAACTGATGTAGATACTGTCTCTGAGCCATCAAAAATCCCAAGGCCCTCAAGCCATGAAACTCTAGGAGCCAAGTTCTTTTCTTCCTGAATCATTCCCTCGTATGTATAGTCATTCATACCTGGGCCAATTGCAGCGAAAAGAATAATTAACAAAATAAGAATCAATCCAACTACGGCACTTTTCTTATGAAAAAATCTAATTAAAACTTCCTTCCAGAAATTTTGGGAGGCATAATTTGAATCAAGACCTAACTCTTCAGAATTGTTCTTTAATTTAAAATCTTCTTGAGTTGGTACGTATGTCACATCACTCATTTATTCTCCCTCCTTTCCTAGACGAATTCGTGGATCGATGATTCCGTAGAGAATATCAACCACAAGCATGATAGCTATGTACAAAGCTGAATAGATAAAGCTAAGAGCGATAACTACGTTATAATCATTTGATTGAATAGCATTTACAAGTAAGCTGCCCACTCCAGGGATTGCAAAAATTTTCTCTACAACCAATGAACCTGTCATAAGGTCAACAATAAGTGGCGCAAGCACAGTGATAATTGGAATCAGTGCATTTCTAAGTGCATGAGAAAAAAGAAGCTTTCTTCCTGAAAGACCCTTACTCTCTGCAAGAAGCATATACTCGCTGCCTAGCACTTCAATCATTTCTGTACGAGTAAATCTCGCAATAGAAGCCATGGTAAACATTGAAAGCGCAATGGATGGCATGATGCTTGAATTAAATGCATCCGCGCTATCATATAACATTGGGAACCATTTCCACTTGTATCCCATTGTGTAGCTTAAGCCTAAGGCGAATACGTACGAGGGTACCGACACACCAATTACGGAAATTATGGTACATATAGTGTCTAAAATGGTGTCCCTCTTCAAGGCCGCTATTACGCCGAGGATCAGGCCGATTATTGCACCTCTAAAGACGGCATAAAATCCGATTCCAATAGAGATAGGAAGTCTGCTTTCAATAAGCTGGGAAATAGGAGTGTTCTTTGAAATCTTATAACTTACACCTAAATCTCCTTTACACATGTTAACAACATACCGTCCAAACTGAATTACGATTGGATCATCTAGTCCATATTTTTCATATAGGGCTACTCTTTGATCATCTGTAAGCTTTTCATCATTGAAAGGTGAACCAGGCATAAGTCGCATCAGGATGAAAAGTATAAGAATAATAGCAAGCAGTGTTCCTATAGAAGTTAGGACTCTTTTTAAGATATACTTTTTCACTACATTTTCTCCTTTAAAAATATTTGAATAAGGGAGGCTAAAATCTATTTAAACTCTCTTAAAGAAATATTGGGCCATACTTTATTAAGCATGGCCCGAATAAATCAAAGCATGTCTTACTGCTTTACTGTATCTTTAAATACTCTGTTAAGTGCTACTGGGTGGAACTGGATGCCTGTTACGTTTGCCTTAACAAGTGTTGCATTAGCTGCTGTGTAAATTGGGAAGATAACTGCATCTTCCATTACAAGTGCTTCAGCGTCATATAATCTTGTGCGACGTGCATCAAGCTCTGTGCAAAGGTCACCAGTTGTGCACTCATCAAGAATTGCATCATACTCTGAATTTGACCAGAAACCATAGTTGTTAGAGTTGTCTGTATACCACATTCCAAGATATGTCATTGGATCATCGTAGTCAGGTCCCCATCTTGTAAGACCAAGTTCAAAGTTGCCTTCCTGAAGATCCTGTACACGCTGCTTCTTTGGCTCTGTTACGATTTCAACTGTAAGTCCTGGAAGAGTTGCCTCCCACTCAGACTTAAGAACTGTAGCAACCTTCTTTGGAGCGTCATCATCATCAACCTTCATTTCAAGAGTAAGTGAATCAACACCTAACTCCTTAAGACCTGCTTCCCAATATTTAACTGCAGCTGTTGCATCGTCTGCACAGTATGCACTGTACTTCTCCTGATCAGCTGAGAAATCTGCTGCAAAATCTCTAGGTACTGCTGTGTATGTTGGAAGTGAACCATCATTAAGCTGGCTTGTTACGTCAACACGGTTGATTGCATTAGTAAGTGCAAGTCTGATGTTGAGGTTTGAAAGTGCCTCTACCTCCTTGATGTTAGGAGATACATACCAAAGGTAACCAGCACCGATTGTTGTAAACTCTGGGTCAGCTGATACCTGCTCAACCTGATCACCATTTACAAGTGTGATATCAAGATCACCATTCTGATAACTCATAAGAGCTGTCTGTGAATCCTGAATTACCTGATAATCAAGACCTGTAAGCTTTACTCTGTCAGCATCATAGTAATCATCATTCTTTGTAAGGTGGAATGCTGTTGCAGCTGGCTCATATTCATCAAGAACGAATGCACCGTTTGAAAGTGTTGTCTCTGGGCTAGTTGCATATGTATCACCACATTCTGTAAAGAATTCCTCATTTACAGGGTAGAATGTTGGGAAGTACATAAGTGAAAGGAAGTAAGAAACAGGAACATTTAACTGAACCTCAAGTGTGTAATCATCAACTGCTGTTACACCAAGTTCACTTTTATCCTTCTCGCCAGCAATAATCTCTGCTGCATTTACAATCTGTCCGATATCGCTAAGCATGAATGCATACTCTGAAGCAACTGCTGGATCAACAGCTCTCTGCCATGCAAATACGAAATCTGCTGCTGTAACTGGTGTGCCGTTGCTCCACTTAGCGTCCTGTCTAAGCTTGAATGTGTATGTAAGACCGTCATCTGAAAGCTCATAGCTTTCTGCAATTGCGTTTACTGGATTTCCATCTGGATCCATCTGCATAAGACCATCTGTATAGTCTGCAATTACCTCAAAAGATGTACCGTCTGTTGCCTGTTGTGGGTCAAGAGACTCAACAGCTGTTTCAATCATTACGTTAAGGTCAGTAGAAGCTGCTGCGCTACCTCCTGTTGCTGATGTGTCAGCGTTCTTACCGCCACATCCTGCCATTCCCACAGCCATTGTAGCTGCAAGAACGAATGACATAATTCTTTTCTTCATATCATTTTTCTCCTCTCAAAATGGTGATAAAAAAAGTACAATGAGGCTTTAATGATTTAGCACTTCATTGTACTGATGGGTTAAACTATAATACATTACTTTATCACTGTAAAGAGAAAAATTAAATTTTCTTTAAAACATTTTTATAACAAGATATAAATTTATTTTATATATAAAAAACTCCAGTCACACTATCCTGCCTATGGGTACTCTGTTAAGCATTGAAAACTTAGCATGAGTAACCCATGAGCCTGATAGCTACTGGAGTTTCAAATTTATTTCCTAATTTAATTTTGGCGATTCTTACATCTTAGAAATCTGTAAGGTTAGCTGCACGTCTCTCAAGGAATGCTCCCATGCCCTCTGCCTTATCGTGTGTAGAGCATGTGATACCGAAGAGATTAGCCTCCATCTCAACTGCGTTCTTGATGTCCATGTCGTAACCGTTGTTGATAGCAGCCTTAGCGATAGATACTGCATAGCTACCCTTAGAAGCGATCTTCTTAGCCATAGCCTTAGCTGTGTCCATAAGCTCCTCAGCTGGAACTACCTTGTTAACAAGACCGATTCTGTATGCCTCGTTAGCATCGATAGAATCACATGTGAAGATAAGCTCCTTAGCGCGTCCCATACCTACGAGACGAGCAAGTCTCTGTGTACCGCCGAATCCTGGAATGATACCAAGACCACACTCTGGCTGACCAAATGTAGCATTCTCAGATGCAATACGGATGTCGCAAGCCATAGAAATCTCGCAACCACCGCCAAGAGCAAATCCGTTAACTGCACAGATTGTAACCTGTCTCATGTTCATGAGCTTGAAGAAAGGAACTGATGCTCTCATACCAAAAGCACGTGCCTCTGCTGCTGTAAAGTTAACCATCTCTGAAATATCAGCACCTGCAACAAATGACTTAAATGCATTATCTTTCTTGTCTGGGCCGCCTGTAAGGATAAGTACCTTTACATCGTCTCTAGCCTCGATCTCTGTTAATGCAACGTTTAACTCATCAAGAGTCTCGCTGTTAAGTGCGTTAAGTGCTGCTGGACGTGAAATTGTAAGAACAGCAATCTCATCAGCAACCTCAAGCTTTAAATTGTTGAATTCGCTCATAGTAATCCTCCTCTTTTTGGGGTCCTACCCAACTTTTTTCTCATGTTATCTATAATAGTCTATTGTTAAAACTTTGTCAATCCTAATTATGGCACGGACCCAACCTAGATTTCCTATGAGACATAGCAATTCAACATGTTTTCTGGCAATAAAAATTCCGCCTGACTTTACAGCTTAGCTGCTGCCGCTTCATCACAAATTATTGTCACATCAGGGTGTGTCTGAAGAACAGAGCCTGGCACCTCGGTGGAAACTGGACCGTTTATAACCTTTGCCAAAGCTTCAGCCTTCTTAGCCCCGTTTACGATAAGGAGAATTTTCTTCGCCCCCATTATTGTATTAACCCCCATAGAATATGCCTGTCTTGGCACATCCTCTATTCTCTCAAAAAGACGTGAATTTGCATGAATTGTACTCTCTGTTAAGTCTACCACGTGAGTTCTCACTTTAAATGGAGTACCTGGCTCGTTAAATCCAATATGGCCATTCTCCCCAAGGCCCAGTAGCTGTAAATCAATTCCCCCCAGAGATTTAATAACCTCCTCATATCTTGCGCACTCAGCCTCTGCATTTACAGCCATTCCGTTTGGGATATTGATATTTTCAGGATT
Source organism: Pseudobutyrivibrio sp. (assembly GCA_017557435.1). Taxonomy (GTDB): domain Bacteria; phylum Bacillota; class Clostridia; order Lachnospirales; family Lachnospiraceae; genus Pseudobutyrivibrio. Next base: position 44,400 of record JAFYYR010000011.1, read on the forward strand.
AATATCCACCTTTGAAAATAGATTGTCATTCATGTAATAGTGATAGCTATTTTTATTTAGTTCGTTGAGCCCCTTATACTCATCTAAATTTACCGTGCGAATCTCTTTAAATGAAATAGCGCCGGCCTCATATTTTTCAACCAACAATTTATAGATTCCTATAGGAGAGGAACCTGTAGCAAGGCCTAAGACACTATCTTTCTTTTCTTTTATCTGATCTGAAATGATTTCAGCAGCCTGTTTGCTCACTGCATCATAATCTTTTACCACATATATTTTCATTTCCAAAACTCCTCACTGATTTTTCAATAAGCTTATTCTTAGCACATTATATTGGGGTCAAAACTTTGGCGTCAATTAAACCAAAGACTTCTGAAACGCCTTTCAAAAAAATAATCAATAACTGAATTTTGATGTTAGTACTTTCATAAACTTGGTAAAACATTGAGAAATTTCACAGCTTTTACCTATAATATAAAATATAGATGTCACAGAATTATGGTAGTTACTTTGGCGCAGCTATTCACCACTCTGAGGCACTTTCACTACAAAGGAGTCAATCATGGATAATTACCAAATTATAAATAAATTAAAAGGAGGCCTCATCGTCTCTTGTCAGGCACTTGAAGATGAGCCACTTTACAGCAGCTTCATCATGTCGAAAATGGCTCTTGCCGCCGCAGAAGGTGGCGCAGTAGGCATCAGAGCAAATAGCGTAGTTGACATAGCAGAGATCATGAAGACTACCACTCTTCCTATTATAGGTCTCATTAAAAAGGACTATGATGACAGCGAAGTCTACATCACTCCAACTGAGGATGAGGTGGATGCTCTAGTTCTTGTTGGAGCCGATATCATCGCAATGGATGCCACCAATAGACCTCGTCCAAATGGTGAGACCTTGGATAGCTTTTTCAAGAAAATAAAGGATAAATATCCAAATAAATTATTCATGGCAGATTGCTCTACCTATGAGGAGGGAGTACATGCTAGGGAGCTTGGATTTGATATAGTAAGCACCACCCTTGCAGGCTATACTGCTGAGACCAAGGGCCGTACATTACCAGATTTTGACATGCTTAAAAAGCTTGTTAATACACTAGATATTCCTGTTATTGCAGAGGGGGGAATCTGGGAGCCTGCCCAATTAAAAAAGGCCTTTGATTTAGGCTGCCACTGTGCAGTTGTAGGTAGTGCTATAACCAGACCACGTGAAATAACAAAACATTTTATAGCAGCTATTAAGGAGAACTAAAATGAAAATTATAAATGGTAGTGTTTTTTTAGAAGAAGGAAAATTTGAGGCTGGAACTGTTGCCTGTTCTGATGGCAAAATCACCGAAATCAACCTTCAAGAAAATCCAGCTACAGATTCAGATGAAGAAATAATAGACGCCACCGATTGCTACGTAATCCCTGGCCTTTGCGATATACATTTACATGGTTGTATGAGTTATGATGCCTGTGATGGCACAAGGGAAGCTCTTAAGGAAATGGCTAAATATGAGGCCGCTTGCGGTGTCACTTCTATACTTCCTACCACAATGACCTATCCAGAAGAAACTCTTACTACTATTGCAAATGCAGTAAGGGATTACCGTAAATACGATAATGATACACCAGGCCATGCCACAATCCACGGAATTAATATGGAGGGCCCATTTATCTCTCCTGAGAAAAAGGGTGCCCAGAATCCTAAATATATTCAGCACTGCGATATCAATATGTTCCGCAGAATTAACTTGGCCAGCGGCGGTGCAGTTCGTCTATGCGATATTGCCCCTGAGATAGATGGCGCCATGGAATTTATAGACGAGGCTTCAAAGGAAACCCGAATCTCCATTGCCCACACCACAGCAGACTACAATACCTGCAAGCAGGCCTTCGATCGTGGTGCTAGGCATCTCACCCATTTATTTAATGCAATGCCACCTTTTACCCACCGCGCCCCTGGACCTATCGGTGCTGCAGCTGAAAATGAAAATGTCACTCCAGAGATTATCTGCGACGGCATCCATGTGTATCCAGCTGCCGTAAATCTTATGTACAAAGTATTCGGACCTGAGCGACTTATTATGATAAGCGACTCCATGCGTGCCACTGGTCTTCCTGATGGAGAATATGAATTAGGTGGTCAGCCAGTGACAGTAAAGGGCCGCCTTGCCACCCTACATGATGGCACAATCGCAGGCTCCGCAACCAATCTATACGATTGCATGATTACAGCTGTAAAAGAAATGCATATTCCTCTTGAGGATGCCATTTTATGCGCTTCCAGAAATCCCGCAAAAGCCATAGGAGTTTATAATACAGTAGGCTCCATTACCCTTGGCAAACAGGCAGATTTTGTTATAATTAATAAATCAGATTTAAGAATAAAAGCTGTAATTGTGAGGGGACAGTATGGCAAAGGGTGATTCAACAAAAAATAAAATTGAGGAGGCTTATAACAGCCTCACCAAATCAGAGCAGGGTGTAGCAGATTACTTTCTGGAGAATACCGCAATTAGCGATTTCTCCTCAAAGCATATCTCCACCCTGCTATACGTTTCTGAAGCTACGCTATCCAGATTTGCTAAAAAATGTGGATTCAAGGGCTACAGAGAATTCGTCTACATGTATGAGCTTGATTTCAAGGATTACTTCACTGAAAAAGAGGAAAAGGAAATCTCAGACATCACTCGCTCAGTCCGGAAAAATTATAAGGACATTATGGTGAAGGCCTTCGACCTAATCGACGAGGATCAGATGCGCCGCATTGCCAGCCGCCTCAGTAACACAGAATACACTGTTCCTGTATATGGCATGGGCTCCAGTGGATATGTGGCCAGAGAGTTCCAGCTTAGATTTATGAGACTGGGACTTGATGTTATCGCAATTACGGATTCCCAGATGATTGCAATGAATGCATCACTTGTAAAAAGAGGCTCTCTTGTCCTTGCCTTTTCCATCAGTGGCACTACCAAGGTAGTTATGGATGGTATCAAAAAAGCAAAACAAAACGGCGCAAGAGTGGTTCTTTTCACATCATCAAAGGATAAAAAACTTAAGGAAATCTGCGACGAAGTTGTGGAGGTTGCATACCTAAATGAGCTAGAGACAGGCACCAAAATCTCACCACAGATTTCTCTACTCATCCTACTTGATGTGCTCTACACCTACTATTTTGCCAATGATTCCTACTTCAAGGCAGAAAAATATAAGCGCACTCTTTCAGCACTTGAAATTAAAAATTAGTAAAGGCCCCAAGCAATGCTTGGGGCCTTTGTACATTCTACGTTATAAGGCTAGTTACCAATTTTTAATTACAATAATTTCTTAAGCTCATCATAAACAAACTGAACCTGAGTGCCTATGACAACCTGTACTGATGTCTTGCCTGGACGAATCATTCCAGCAGCACCAGCGGCCTTAACAGCCTTTTCGTTTATTACCTCCTGATCCTTTACCTCAAGACGAAGTCTTGTAGCACAGTAATCAGCAGATGTAATGTTATCCTTGCCGCCGAGAGCCTCTAATATTTTCTCAGCTACTACAGCGTAATTGTTGTTTGAAAGCTTAGCATCCTTATCGATCTCAGCGTAATCTTCCTCATCATCCTCACGACCTGGTGTCTTAAGATCAAATGCTCCAATCACAAAGTAGAATACTAAATAGAATACTACGAAGGCTGCGATTCCAAGTGGAATAAGCATCCATGTGTTGTTAGCAGCTGGAAGTGATGCAGAGAATACAGCATCAGTAGCTCCACCTGAGAATGAGAATCCAGCTCTGAATCCAATCAATCCTGTGATAACAGTGAAGACACCATATAAAAGAGCATATACAAGATAAAGTCCAGGAGCCAAGAACATGAATGAGAATTCAAATGGCTCTGTTACACCACAGATAAATGCACAAATAGCTGCAGATGAAAGAATACCAATTGCAACCTTTCTCTTTGTGGTCTTAGCGCGTCTAATCATAGCAAGTGCTGCGCCAGGAACACCAAACATCATACATGGGAAAAATCCTGACATATAAAGTCCTAAATCCCATGAAACATCAGCAGAAGTCTTGCCTGCCCAGAAGTTTGTCAAATCACCAAGTCCGATTGTATCGAACCAGAATACATTGTTAAGTGCGTGATGAAGACCTGTTGGAATAAGAAGTCTATTAAGGAATGCATAGATACCTGCACCAGCAACGCCAAGCTTTACGATACCCTGTCCAAGTGCAACAAGTGCTCCGAAAAGAACTGGCCATACAAAAAGAAGTACAGCTGAAGCTAAAATTGATATGAAACCTGCAATAATAGCAACGCTTCTCTTTCCACCAAAGAAAGCCAGCCAGTCTGGAAGCTTTGTATTCTTGAACTTGTTGTAGCACATAGAACCAATAAGACCTGCAATGATACCAATAAATGGATTGGCAATCTTGTCAAAGGCAATTGTCTTAGTAGCGCTTTCTGCAACAGATGGCATAATTGCTGTAACAAATCCTGTGCTAAGAAGTGTTGTCATAATAAGCCATGATACAAGGGCAGCCAAACCACCTGTACCATCGTGATCATCTGCCATACCAACACCAACGCCGATTACGAAAAGCAACGCAATGTTGTCAATCAATGCTCCACCGGCCTTAACTAAGAACAAGCCAAAGAGCATCTTTGCGCCAGTGATATCTCCTCCCTGCATTGTGGCTGGACACAGACTGTATCCAATACCCATAAGAATACCACATAACGGTAACACCGCTACAGGCAGCATGAGAGCTTTACCTAATTTTTGTAAAAACTTCATACATTATCCTCCTTTTATTCCCCTACTTTGTAAGGTTGATTTTATATAAATAAATTATATTCAACCCCTAAAAATACTGTCAACGAATTAGCTTTCTTCTGAAACCTCTTTCAGATTTTGCCCCCTAAGCTACACTTTTATGACAGTACTTTCAATCAAACTTCGCCCTGCTTCATCCTCTTCTTTTTGATGTACATATTGGCGTCTGCCAGCTCGAAAACATCCCCAACTGTAAGGCCCTCCTTGCCGTGGGCTGCACCTACCGCCATAGTCACATGTCCCTTGGCTTTATTTTCCTCATTGGCCTTATCTATTTTTTCAATCAAAACATCAAGCTTGCTCAAATCCTTGCCCTGAGCAATTACTACAAACTCGTCACCACCCACTCTATATACTGGACTGTGGGCAAAGGCATTACAAATAATCATGCATCCCTCTTTGATAAATGCATCTCCAGCCAAATGGCCAAGTGTGTCATTCACATCCTTCAGACCATTCATATCGCAGACTACCAGCGCATAGTCCTTTACTTTTCCAGTTTTAATCTGCTCATTCAAAAGGTTCTCCGCCTCTGCATAAGCATTTTTATTTTTAACACCTGTCAGCTCATCAATGTTAGCCTTCTTCTCTGCCACAGTAAGATTCTTAAGATACTCAAGCTCCTTGCGTTTTTGGGCATCCACATCAATAAGACCTACGATAAGCTGTGTGCCATCTAATTCCTCTACAAGTGCTGCCTTTAGCATTACATAGATTGGGTTATCATCTTCAAAGCAGATTCTGTAGGTATATACAAAAATTCCTTCCTTTTCGATGGCTGCCAAAACATTCTTTTTAGTGAAAACTCTCTTAAATCCCTCTAGATCCTCGTAGAAAACAACGTCAGTGGACTGCCTTACGGTATCCTCAAAGAAATCGTCTCCTGCGCTATCAAGCTGAAGCTGCTGGAACATATAACTTGTCTTGTACATCACATAGTTACTGGTCTCCGGATTTACGGTAAATATTGAGATAATATCACCAGAAAGAGCTGTGATTCTAGCGTAAGTTATTCGCTCTTCCTTGATACGCTCTAGAGTCTCTTGACGACGCATCTGAGCATCTACATTGTTGACACCTATGATGACACGGTCCTCACCTGAGCGGACTTTTACGGCCTTCAGATTAACGTATGTAGGTTTCATATTGATGTACATACGATAAGTTATAGAAAACGTGCCATGTTCCTTGAGATTTGCAGCCACATTTTCCATAGTCATAGCATCTAAGAAGCTCTCCAAATCAGCACTGTAAACGGTCTTTTTTGCATCCTCTCTCAGCTGCTTAAAGAAATCCTTACCACTTTTCTCAACAGACAAATCACGGTTTTTACCGTCAGGATTGTACTCCACATATCCACCTGTTTTCATGTCCACAAAATACAGATAAATATAGTCCTCAGCCAGGGCTCTAGCCACATAGTTGTATGTCAAATCATTCTCTTCTTTTGGTCGCTCTGTCACTGAGAGAATTACAATAGCAAGTGCTGCCATTCCTGTAATTTCATTGACAGCGATTCTTTGAATTAGAAGCTGAACAGTCTTGCCGTCCCTGGTTCTATCATCAATTATTCGCCGCTTACCGTCATTGGCACACTGTCTTATAGCATTAAATGTATAATAGCCTGTTCCCCTCTTTGTCTTTTTGAACTCATATACATATGGTTCAGTTGCATTTGGGAAATTGTTTTCCATAAAACGCTTGAAATTTCTATTGCCCCTGGTGAAATGAATCATCTCATCATTGGCCTCAGTAATTACCATAGGAATGGTGTCAAAATAGCTGGCAAACTGATCATCTTCCTGACTTAAAAATGACAAATCATACAGGCTGACTCTCCCCACTTCCGAATAGTATGCAGCCTCATCAGGATTCTCAAATCCTATTTGCTTGCCGCTTTTATATCTGGCAAAAATTTTCTCCATAGGAATCGGCCTGCAGAAATAAAATCCCTGCATTTTTGAGCAGCCTACCTCCACGAGAAAGTCCGCCTGTTCCTTTTCTTCAACGCCCTCTGCCGCAGTCTCTATTCCAAGAGACATGGCCATTCTTACAAGCTCAGTAATAACAATATTCGTATTGTCGGAGGTGCCTATTCTACTAACAAGTCCCACATTTATCTTAAGCAAATCAAATCGAACTCTCTGGATAATAACTGGCGATGCGCTGCCACTGCCGTAGTCATCCATCCAAACCTTAAAGCCGATTTCCTGGAATCTCTCAAGCTGAGAAAGAACCTGCTCATTATTCCTGTAAATTGCACTCTCTGCAATCTCTATAGCAATCTTTCCAAATTCAATACCTGCTGCACTAACTCTTTTTACAAACTCCTCTACGATATCGCAGGCAAAGAAATCTATCTGGGAAATATTGATAGATGTTGTAACCAGATATAGCCCCATTTCCTTCTGCTTTTTCATCTTTTCAAGGACATGGTCAAGCACATACAAATCCAAGGTTGCAATTGCATTTACAGCCTCTAAAATCGGAACAAATTCCCCTGGATTCAGGACACCCATAATAGGGTCATCCCATCTGACCAGTGCCTCTTCTTCGCAGACTCTTCCATTAACAGCTCGAACAATTGGCTGATAGTAGACCTCCAGCCACTCTTCCTCTAAAGCCTTAGGAAAATTCTCCAGCAAATATTTACTTTTGTCGAAAGAGCTATCCTTAGTTATCATCTTTCATTCCCCGTGTACATCCCCGTAAAACCTTACAATTCTAGCTAAACACTCAGTCGTCTTTGAATCTCGCTTACCACTTCTCTACCTTTGAAAATGATTGCTCCCACCAAAAGTACAAAGCCTACAAGCAAGCAAATTATCCATTCAATAGGACAATTCTTCTGGAAAATATAAAATGCAATATATGGCAAAATACCTATCAACACATTGGTAAGAAGGTAGGCCATGGAATTGCCACTTTTATCAATCATGGCAAATATAAAGTTGGCCACCATTGTAGCCATAACAATATTTGGCAAAACCCAATAAACAACTACTCTAATGAATCCCATGTAGTATGCTGTGACCATAAGCATTATCATCACAACCACAACAAATATAGATAGAATTCTAGATGGGCTCATTCCCCTTTTGAAAAGTCTTATGATTCCAAACTCAAAGGCAAGCAGCCACATTAACACAAGCAGACTCCAATGGATTTTCTCAAATGGGCCATCAAATGCTGCTGGATGAAGTCCAAATAAAAAATCTATTCCAAGTGCTGCAATAATAAGAATCCATACTATAAAAAGCTGCAACTTATAGAAAAATGACTGTATCTTTAAAATGGTCTGAGTTGGGAAATATCTTTCCTCAGCCTCTCCCACCATTTTGCTCTGGCAAAATGGACATTTCTTCAGGTCTCCACCAACCTGTATCTTACAATAAGGACAATTTTTCATTATCGAATCACCTCCGTAGCATATGCTTTAACTTTCATGCCGTCTTCGCTAAGTCCTCGCACAAAATTCTTGATAACGCGAGTGTTTGAATAAGGTGAGGTGACTCCTAGTGTAAGTACACCGTTGTAGCTTGACATAACCATAAATAAATTTGAAGAACTGCAGAATCCAGAATAGTTCTGAATCATAGATGTCAGCTCCTCAGGTGGACGCTGCACTCCCAAATTAGAAAGTACAACAGACACCTTTTTATCTGTAACTTTTGAGCCATAGCGGACAACCAACTGCTTGATAAAAAGTGGTACCGCTCTAACTGGAATAACATATTCCATGGTCTCAAAATTATCCATCTGCTTTTTAATATTTTCTTCTGTTAAATTTGCCTTGAGCTTTTCGTCAAACTCCTTGGCCAAATCCCCTAGTGAAATATCCTCTGTAAAAATATGGGATACATTTATATTGTTAAAAAAGTTTCTCGATGTCTTGCTAGGATAATAATTTCTAAGATTAACTGGCATTGACACATTGATTGGCATTTTCAACTTGCGAGGTGGCATATCTGCCTTGATTGCGAGCATAAGTCTTGCGCCTATATAGCTTGTAAGTCCTACTCCCATTTCCTTGGCCTTTGGAAGAATATCCTCTGTAGGAACCTGAAGCTCGAAAAACTGAAGCTGGTCGTATGGAAGCTTAAGTCCGCTTGGATGGTATGCGTACTTAAGTGATGATGGCTTAAGTCCCATGCTTCCAAAGAACTGCTTGTAGCTGTCCTGATTCAAGTCATCCTCTGATGCGCCTGAATGGATTACAATATCCTCAAATCTATCTGGATACTTAAGTCCCAAATAATTTGAAACAATAATATTTAAAAACTCAATTGCACCTGTTCCATCTGATATTGCATGGAACAAATCAAGATTAATTCTGTTGTTATAGTAGGTCACTCTGTAGTGAAGCATGGCCCTTCCTGGCTTGTAAAGTATAGGACAAACTCTGCCGTGCTCCTCTGTAACAACTGGCTGAATATCTGTGTCCTCCATGTAATGCCAGAAAATTCCTCGTCTAATTCTAACCTGAAACTGTGGTCTCTCCTGAATTGCAAGTAGTACCGCTTCCTGTAAAAGCTCTGGGTCTACCTCGTCCCAGAGAGTACAACTAACTCTAAGTGTTCTTGTGTCTCTTTTAGCTGCTGTAGCAAGAAATACCTTTGCTACGTTGTCAACTTTGTACCAATTATCTCGTGCCATTATTACTCCTTATGCATTGTATATTTCCTCAGCAATGAATTTCGCTATACGCCTCATTGCACGCCCCGCCACTGGAAGTGGCAATTGCTGGTATACATGCCAACCATCTTTTTCAATATCAATAGTGGATTTCACCCCAGCTTTTGTCATTTTCTTGTTAAGCTGGACGCTATCCTCAAGCAGGATTTCGTTTTTGCCTACCATAATATACGTAGGTGGAAATCCTGAAAAATCTCCAAATAAAGGACTGTATTTAGGCTCCGCTGGATCTGCCTTTTCTCCTATAAATGCCTCTCGAACTCCCACCACATACTTATATGTGAGAATCGGGTCCTTGGTCTTATAGGTCTCATAACTGGAAGATGTTGCCGTCATATCTGTCCATGGACTCATTACAATAAGAGCTCTAGGTGCCATTCGATTTTCTCCAAGCAGCCGCTGTGTCAGAGAAAGAACAAGATGCCCTCCTGCAGAATCTCCTGACATCAAAATATTTTTTGCACTAAATCCCTTCTCAAGTAAATAATTCCAAATTACCTCACCATCATCTATAGGTGCTGGGAATTTGTGCTCAGGGGCAAGCCTGTATTCAAATGATACCACAGAAAATCCCGTAGCCAGTGCAAGCTTAGCTCCAAGTATTCTCCCATAGCCCAAGCCTCCACATACATATCCTCCGCCATGGGCATACAAAATCACATAGGTAGGATTATGAGCCAGCACAGGACTTATCCACTCGCATGGAATATCTCCTACCTTAAATGATTCTATTTCCACATCTCCAGTAGGGGCTGCCAGCTTACCAGCCAGCTCCATAGCAGATCGCTGCTTTTTCAAATCCTCTTCTGTAAGGGAATTTCCAGTTATTGAATTGAAGGCCTTGATTGCTTTCATCAAGGGGTCGTTCCAGTTAATTCTCAGTAAAGCCATATAATTCCCCTTTTTAACATCTTATGGATTAATTATAATTATTCTTTCGTAAAATTTCATTAAGAAATGGTAACCATTCTGTTAAATCGAAGAACACAGAATTTTCACATTTTAGTCACAACTTGGCACCATTTGTCTATAAACAAGTGCTAGAATTGTTTTTGTAGGAAAGACTAATGTCTTTTTAGGGGAGGCGCAGATATGGATATTGCCCAGATCTCAATGAACCTTAGTCAAAATAAGCTTATGTCGGCCGTGGGAACGTCGATGCTTAGCAAGTCTTTGGACCTCGCAGAGGGACAGGCCCAGATGCTTGCAGAGGGGATGAATATGAATTCACCTTCTCTTGAGAGTTTGGTTTACCCTACTTCTGGCACTTCCATTGATCTACGCATATGAACGATTGGGTGTTATATAATTAAGGGCTCGCCTCGTTGGCGAGCCCTCGTTCTGTCCACACAGATTGTTTTTCTTAGCATATTTCTTATTCTAAATTTCCTGTACAGTAATTCACAAATAAACTTTTATTTTGCAAGGTTTATTCACATATTTACCATTGTTCCTTCAGAAATGGATTGTATTATTACTATATCGCAAGACAGAAGCGATGAACCATTTTTTTCATAACATTATTCTCCCTTTTAGAAAAGGACGTCCCGCCGACGTCCTTTTCACTTTGTTATAATGTTAAATTTTCTAAAAACAGTTTCTCAAATTCTGGATTGGTGGCCATGATAATAACTCTGGATTTCTCCTTTATCTCCTTTAGTGCATCTTCATCCTGCTCTGTGATAAATGCAATATTTCCAAGAAGTGAAGTGTTTCCTGCAGCCTCAAATTTGTTAATAAGTTCCTTTGGGAAAATACTAATGCCTGCTGCGGACCACACACCAATTGATGCTCCAAGGCCGCCAGAAACATATAGGTGCTCTATATCTTCAAGCTCAATATTGGACTCTCTGACAAGTAATGTGATAGCTGAATAAATTGCAGACTTAGCAAGGAGTACCTGCTGAATATCCTCTCCTGTAATGACGATACCATCTGCCACAGGAAAACCATTTTCTGCATATTCCTCTGTCAAAAGTCCACCAGAATCTATAATGTCATTTCTATATAACTCTGAAATCAAATCGATGACACCACTTCCGCATATACCGATTGGAGCCTCGCCACCGATAGTTGTGTACTTAACTTTCCCGTTGGAAATGGAAATGTGATTGATAGCACCTCTGATTGAAGCCACGCCACAGTGCAGGTTTGCTCCCTCTAGAGCTGGACCAGCTGAGGCAGATGTACACAGGTATTCATTGCCATCAAACAAAACTATCTCCGCATTTGTTCCCAAATCCACAAATAGATAGTTCTTTGGAGCCTTCTTTTTCTTGATGTAATAAAGTCCCGACACAATATCTCCGCCGATAAAGGCAGATATAGATGGCATAAAGAATATATCTTTATAATCATGGGCAAATCTCACACTATCAAGTGTGTATGGCACAAATGGGTATTTGGCCATGCCATCCACCGGGTAATGTAAGAAAAGGTGGGTCATTACTGTATTGCCAGCAATAACCACTCTATGCATAAGATAATCTTCGCCTATTATCTTTTGTCCCAGGTTCATCAAGTCATTTCTGACAGCATTCATCAATTCCTCATCATGGCCTTCCATGGCAGCCTTGATTCGAGACATTACATCTGCCCCGTAACCAGTCTGGCTGTTGGTGCAATTCTGCTGTCTAAGAATTTTGCCTGTGTGCAAGTCCACCACTGCCGCAGCAATGGTGGTAGTACCAATATCTACAGCAATAGCGATATTGGTCTTATCAAGAGGCAAGTTTTCATCTGCAATAAGAATATCTGGGGATTGAATTTCAGAAACCAAAGAACGAGGCACCTGAATCTTACAGTCCTTGGTGATGATACACTTGCAACCCAGTCTCCAGCCATTTCTCAAATCATTGAAATCGATACCTCGCTCGTCTGCAGAGGTAATCTCAGGAGCACCATAGGCAAATCGCACAGCACAGCTCATACACTTGCCGGCGCCACCACAAGGTCTGTAAAAATTGATTCCAAGTTGCTTCATAACCTCAACAAAAGAAATGTCCTCAAAACTAACGAGGACATATTCTTTTTCAGGTTCGATACCATCAATTACAATTTTAATTTCCATGTTTTCTATCGTATTCCTCTAATGAATGTAAAATGAATTTCATCTCACCTTCATTATCCACCATAATTGTCATATAAGTGTGTTCACGACTATTTTGTCTTGGGAAAGCTATGCTTCCTGGATTGGCAATAATCAAATCCTCATAGTAGTCGATTGTAGGAACGTGGGTGTGACCGTATAGGACAATGTCGCAGCCCTTTTCTCTAGCAGCTGCTGCAATCCTCTCATAACTGAGTCCCACACCATAATAATGACCGTGGGTAAGCATAATAGTATGCTTGCCTACCTCTAACACTACTTCATTTGGAAGATTGGTACCCCAGTCACAATTGCCGCATACACACTCAACTGGAGCATCTGTCATCATCCATATTCTCTCTTCCACACCCTGACCATCTCCAAGATGAAAAATTCTATCTGGCTTTTCTTTCTCAATAACATCGCTGAGATTCTCTGACATGCCATGGGTATCACTAACAACTAATATTTTCATGCTTAACTATTTCTTCCTTTATCATTCTAAGAGCCTGACCTCTGTGGCTAATTGCATTTTTCTCCTCTGGAGAAATGCTTGCTGTGCTCACATCCTTGTCCCAGAGATAAAAAATAGGGTCGTAGCCAAAACCATTTTCGCCCATTGGCTCCCAGCCGATGTAGCCCTCGATAGTGCCTCTTACTACAGCCTCGTCTCCTCCTGGGAAAACTGCTGATACCGCACATACGAATCTGGCACTTCTATCTTCTTTTGCCACTCCATCAAGGCGCTCAATTAGATTAGCATTTTTAATATCGTATGATGTATCCTCGCCCATGTATCTGGCAGAATAAATGCCTGGCTCCTTGTTAAGTGCATCAATTTCAAGTCCACTGTCATCTGCAAGAATTATTGCATCACTTGCCTCTTTTGCAATGGCGCGTGCTTTTATCAGAGAATTCTCCTCAAAGGTGGTTCCATTTTCCACAATATCCACATCAATGCCTGCTTCCTTCATTGACTGAATATCGTATTTTTCCTCCCCGAGAATCTCACGAATCTCTCTCATTTTGTTTGCATTTCCTGTTGCAAAAATAATTCTAGTCTTCATCATTCTCCAATCTGCCAGTGGCTCCTATAGCTTACCGACTAATTTATATTTAAATATTCTAATACTGAATCGTATATAGCCAAAGCTGCACGCTTTTGATAATCCTCATCCTGAAGGTTATCAAGCTCCTTTTGATTTGTCATAAAACCAACTTCCACAAGGGCCACTGGAGCTTTGGACATTCTTATGATGTATACTTCATCTCCCACTACCACGCCCTTAGACTTGGTGCCTAGCTCACCTAGAAGATTATCAAGGCACATCTGGGCAAATTTTTTAGACTCCCCTGTGGAATCTCCAGCCTCATACATAACCTCTGTGCCATTGATGGATGACATTCGTCCTGAGGCTGTAGAGTTGTTATGAACTGATATGAAAAGATCTGCATCCGTATCATTTGCAAGACCAACTCTATTGGCAAATGATGGATTAGTGTCATCTGTTCTGGTGTAGTAAACACCTATATTTTTATCAGATGCATCGAAATATTTTTTCAATTCTAGAACTATGTCTAAGTTGATGTCCTTCTCGCTGACACCCTGCTTAGTGGCGCCAGGAACATTGCCACCATGGCCTGCATCTATAACAACCACATAATCATATATATCGTGAGGGTCCACGAAATCAAAATAGATATTCTCCCCCTCTGATGTCATGGTCACCTCAAATACATCATCTGTGGAAATCTCAATATCACCTACCAGATTCTCACTGTAGTAGGTAACATCTACTATATTCTCTGAATTACCTCTAATTGGGAATTTGTCAAAATAATCCTTTCCAATTCCCTTGATTTTAATATCGATAGTCTTGTTGACGTAATTATTGTGAATCTCAACAGCAGAGCTTGTTACATTTTGTGGAAGGGTCAACCTAATCTGGTGTCCCTTCAAAATACTCTGTCTTGTGCCAGGATCATCCGCCTCTAAATCAGCATTGCTCTCCCTAAGCATATCCATAATCGAAACGCGACCACCCATCATCTGCGAATCTTCGATTTTAAGGGCAATTATGTGCATGTTTGGAACATACACCAGCAAACAACTCATTGCAATCACCACCACAAGAATTATGGCAGTGAAAGCCCCCATCACTTTTTCTTCCATAATCATTCATAAACTTCAACAACATTGTTGGCGTATGCCTTTATGCAAAGATTTGCATTTGCCACATCTTCAACGCTCTCCCAATCCAGACCGTTGTTACTGATAAATCCCCTACCATCCTCAATTGTGACCTTCTCTGTCATATTGTCAGCCACGTACTCAACTGCAAGAGGACGCAATGTATCAGGTGTGTTGACGTACAAAACTATTGCGAAGTTTTCTCCCTCCGATACCATTTTTGCCTGATCAAATTTTATTGTGTAATATCCAGCCTGGTCAACTTGACCATATGCCACAAGCTCCTTGTTAACAAGGCTGCTGGTGTTTTCATAATTTGGAACAAAATATATTTTATAATTAGTATCCTTACCAAGAGCGTAGAAGCCTGCCGCCTCTATCTGCTGATTGCCATCAGCTACAAATGTATTGGCACCATAAGCCCATTCCTTGCTGTAGCCTACCTGGCCTACCCAGCCGCACAAATCACTCTGATAGATGTAATTGTATGTGTTGTTAGTATCCACATCTACGTAAGATACTGCCTGATTTCCTATATTGGTGTCGTAGTATGAAATGTAGAAAACTCCATCCTCGCCAAATCCGCTTCCCCAGCTGTTCTGGCAAATAAATGCACCATTTCCTGGAGCTTTTTCTCTGAAATTATTAGCAGGATAATTGTCATCCCATCCAATAATAACCACATCATGATTAGGGGTTGCACTACCGCTGTAATAATATGAATTAGTTGCAGCGTTGTAGCTGTTGGCGCCATTTAAGTTGGCTGTGGAAACACTGGCGTAGATAGAAGTAGAAACTCCGCCATATCTATAGACAGCCCACTTGATGCCATCTAGATTCTCTGAATCATAAAACTGGGCAGACTGCAAATGAACATTAACCTGCTCTCCGCCTCCTGTCCACTCATCAATCAGTGTAGTGTGCTCGTCCTGAAGTTTAGGTCCCTGCCATGAAAGCAGGTATGCAAGGGCCATAGTGTAATCTCCACCATCTGTCTCAGGAAGACCAAATGAATTGTCATTTATCATGGAATCCACTGAAAAATAATAAGGTGCCGCTGGCAACATAGAAGACTCCATCGCCTCCAGTGACGCACAGGCCCAGCATGTGGCTGTAGAACCCTGATTTCTAATAACACTAACTCTATTTACTGTTCTAAGATCATATTTCTTAGGAAGTGCTGCTGTCTTGTCGTAGGAAATTTTAACTGTATATTTATTTTCGTCGTAGCTGTATTTGTAACCAAATATCTGGCACAAATCCTCAAGTCCCATATACATTTCCCCTCTATATATAGAAGGTGCTACCGCAAGTTCCTTCTCCCCTTCATTGGTAATGGTAACTTTCTCGCCGGCGGTAAACTGGAATTGGTTATTTGTAATTTGAACAATAGATGAACTATCGTCCACCATAAAAGCAGAGCCCATAAGCTCTGTGCGAATAAACTCTAAGGAACCAACTGGATTGAGACTGTCATCAAGAATTGCCAAATCACCAGAATTTAAATACAGCTGACCATTAATAAAGACCTTTAGCTGGCCAGAGTCGTTGAGATTTTTAGACATGAGAGGGTACAGCACGTCCTTGTTCAGTGCTGCCCCGCGGAATGACTCTACTGCTGCATATCTGTCATCCCAATTATTAAATTTCCAAAACAAAGTGAAGGCTAAAAGAAGCACAAACACTAAAAATCTCTTGGAAAATCTCATTTATCTAATCCTTTTTTGGCGGCTTAGGTCCTAAAAATTGATAGAATCTAGTCTTTATCATTCCATTGTAAATTTTGCGATTTTTATCGGCCTTTTTACCGATAGCTTTCGGTGCATCCTCGTAGCTTGTAATTACAAACATTGACCATGTATCAAGCTTTTTGAATGCTGCGCCTAGCTTGCCATAGATTGCTGGCAAATCTTTTTTATCCTCAAGACGCTCACCGTAAGGTGGGTTAGTCAAAATAAATCCGTATTTCTTAGGGTGGCTAAGGTCTGCCACATCTCTCTGCTGGAAATGAATCATGTGGTCCACTCCCGCCTGCTTAGCGTTGAGGCGAGCGATTTTAACCATCTCTGGGTCAATATCATATCCCTGAAGGTCACACTCTACTGATGTGTCCACCTCTGCTCTGGCCTCGTCAAAACATTCTCTCCACAGCTTCTGTGGAATTAGATTGTTCCAATCCATAGAAGTAAATTCTCTGTTAAGTCCAGGGGCAATATGGGCAGCCATAAGTGCAGCCTCAATCAAAAATGTACCTGAACCACAGAATGGGTCCACAAGAATCCTGTCTGGATGCCATGGAGTAAGCTGAATAAGCGCTGCCGCCATAGTCTCAGAAAGTGGAGCCTTGCTAGTATATGTACGATATCCTCTCTTATGAAGTGGAGTACCTGTAGAATCCAAAGTGACAATAACATTGTCATTCATAAGGAATATTCTAACTGGGTAGTCTGAGCCATCCTCGTCAAACCACTGAATATCATAGTGGGACTTCATGCGCTCAACCATAGCCTTTTTAGCAATTGACTGAATATCTGTAAGGGAAAAAAGCTTACTCTTAACAGAGGTAGCCTTAGTTACCCAAAATTTACCATCTACAGGAATGTAATTTTCCCAGTCTAATGACTTAATACCCTGAAATAACTCTTCGAATGTAGTAGCTCTAAATCGACCTACTTCAATAAGAACTCGCTCTGCAGTGCGCAAATTGATATTTGCTCGACAGATTGCTTCTGCATCACCAGTAAAGGTCACTCTACCGTCTGTAACTTCAGTAACCTCATAACCTAAATCATATATTTCTCTTTTTAATGGAGCCTCCAAACCGAAGTGGCATGGACAGCTAATAGTAAATAATTTCAACATAAAAATATCTTAACCTTTGAATAGAATAGAGTCAAATATTGACTGTGTATTATTACTCATTGATGCACAATAAATTATTTTTATTGCATTATTAGAAAAACTATATTATAATCGGAGACGTGACAGGCAGTTTCCTGTCATACCCTTATTAATTATTTATACTCCCCTCAAAAAGACCGAGTTTTTCGGTCTTTTTTCTTGCATAAATATTCATTTTTTGTTATATCTGAATTTAAATAATTTGGTGCAGTTTCCATTTTGGGCATATTTAAAGGGCTGTTCTCACAGCCCTTTAGTGTTTTTTTGATTACTTAAAGTGACCTAAGGCCTCTGCAAATCTAGTCTCATCAAATGGCTTTATAACAAAATCCTTAGCTCCTGCCTCAATGGCCTCAATTACATAGCACTTCTGTCCCATGGCGCTAACCACCAGTATCTTAGCATCAGGGTCATATTCCTTGATCTGCTTAATAGCATCAATACCATTAGAACTACGACCAATAGTGTGACCATCAACTGTCATGGTGATATCCATAGTTACTATATCAGGCTTAAGCTGCTTGTACTTTTCAACAGCTGCATCACTGCAATCTGCCTCAGCAATAACAGTATAGCCATTTCTTTCAATTTCGCCTCTGACGACGGCTCGCATAAATTTCGAATCGTCAACAACTAATACTGTCTTTCCCAAAGAGCGTCCTCCTCTTATCAGAAAATCAATTTGGAAGTGTATAGTTATTATACCACACAAGCCCCCGAACGAACTATGAAAATATTGTTAAGACATCACCATTATTTATACTGGTCAATATTTTCCGGTGTTATAGGTACAAATGGTACCCAAACATATTTCAAGTCCTCTGTAGCGCCCTCCAAAGAAGCTACTGAGCCACCTTTTGCCAGTGTAATGGCAGAATCAACAGCAGCTATTCCTTGGCCTTGTGTATCCTGAAGAACAGTCATATACATATCGCCACTTCTGATAGCTGCGCAGCCATCATCAGTTGCATCTATTCCTGCTACAAGCTTGTCCTTTGTACTGTAACCATTATCCTTAAGCCAATTAATAGCACCTATCGCCATAGGATCATTGTTACATATAATGCAGTCAAAATCCTGCCCCGTCTTCTTAAATATTTCAAGCTGATCATAAGCTACAGTATCGGACCAATCCCCGTGGTCCACAAATACATAATTTGCATCTACTCCATTATCAAGGAAAAAGTATTTAACAGCATTGGTACGCTGAGGAACAGCTGCATGCCCCTTCATTCCTTCCATAATGATTACATTTAATGATTGTGGCTTGCCTAGACCATTCCAAATATATTCTGCCTGGAATCTTCCGGCATCCTGTTCAAAGGAACCAACATAGACAAATTTATCTGCCTTTAGATAATCTTCATCCGGTTCGTTATTTATAAATACGATAGGAAGATTGCCGGCTGCCTTTTCCATTTGAAGAATGGTGGTTGCATCTGCAAGTCTACATATAATTGCATCATATCCCTGAGAGCTGGCCTCAGAAATCTGCTGCATCTGAATTTCCGGATCACTTTGGCAATAAACTTTATCAATTGTAGCGCCAGTTTCCTGTGCTCTATTATCAATTGACTCACACAGAGTTATAAGAAATGTATCTGTATCGTCGTGTAGCGTCATAAGAATTTTAACGCCACTGCCATTTACTGCACCTCCACTTGATTTAGCCCCACAGCCTGCAAGGCTTGCAGCTAACATCACTCCACATATTAGAAACGCCATTATTTTTTTCATTTGATTTTTCATAATTCGTCTCCTTATTATATTTTAAACTGCTGAACATAAGATGTAAGTGTCTCAGATGTATTTGCCAGTTTGTGTGAGTTATCCGCAACATCCTGACTGTTCTGTGTGATGCTGTTTGCCTGCTCAACCATCTTGTGGCTGGTTTCAAGAATCTCATCTGTACTAGCAGCCTGCTCCTGAGAGATAGCTGCTACGTTGCTAGCAACATCATCAACCTTCTGTACGTCTTGTATCATAAGGTCAATAAGTTCATTAGACTTTTCAATGTTCTGATAAATCTGATCAAATGTATCTACAGCTGTGTTGATAAGCTCGCTGTTAGCCTCAATCTTCTCAGCATTGGTCTGAGCCTGGCCTACAACGCTATCAATAGCTCTTCGTACATCATCAATAAGCTTTGCGATATTCTCCGCACTCTGTGCAGAGTTCTTAGCAAGATTTCCTATCTCAGTAGCAACAACCGCAAATCCCTTACCGGTCTCTCCTGCTCTAGCAGCCTCAATAGAAGCGTTAAGGGAAAGAAGATTGGTCTGCTCTGCGATTTCTGCAATGAGACCTACAATCTTGGTAATCTCTTCTGATGCTTTACCAACTACATCGATGGACTCTACAAGTTCATCATTGCTGGTCTTAATATCTTGCATTGCACCAGCAAGCTGTTCCATATCATCACGGCCCTTTTTACTAATCTCAACAGTTTCTTTCATACTGTCGTTGGCCTGAAGTGAATTATCTCTTGTATCTGAAACAACCATAGCAAGTGTGGTTGCATTCTCAGCAATCTCATTAACTGCAACAGCAAGCTGGTCAACAGTGTTGTTAAGATTCTGCATAGCCTCTGACTGTAACTGAGATGCCTCGTACATGTTCTTAGATACTTCATCCGAATTATCTGACTGCTCTTTAAGCACCTTAGATTCTTCGTTAATGCTACTAAGCATCTTACGCATGGATTGAACGAATTCGTTTACCTTACTGCCCATGAGGCCAATCTCGTCGTTGCTCTCCTCCTTAACATCGATTGTGAAGTCACCTGCTGACATATCAGAAATGTGCTTTGTAATTCCACCAAGAGGAGCAATAACTTTTGATACCATTAGGTTAATAAGTATCATGATAAGGATGATTGCAACTATTCCTATAATCGCAAGAGTAGTAACAAGCTTTGTCACATCGTTCATGATGGTATCGTAGTTCACATAGGAAACAAGCACCCAGTCAGTTCCAGCTATCTGCTTTAAGGCTACTACATTGTTCTGTATAGTTACAGTGTTATAGTTTCTAGCTTTAACCTTTTCAGCTATTGCAGCCATAAGCTTATCACTGTCATCAGTTGTAAGCTTTGTGGAAACTCTTTCCTTATCGTTATGAGCTAGTATTGTACTATCTGTCAGGTCAACAAGGAATGATGAAGCCTGATCCATCTTTACTCGAGAATTAACAATAATGCTAATCTGGTCCAAAGAAAGGTCAGCCGCTATAACCTTTAAATCATCTGAGTCATCTTTGATAATACCTGTAGCACTTATAACATTGGTACCATCAGCGTCCTGATATGTAGTTCCGTAAACCATGTTAACGTGGCTCAGACCCTGCTTAAACCATACCTGGCTAGTAGGGTTTGACGTGTCTTTTGATGATTCGGAAGCCTTGTAGACCCTTCCACTTTGGGTAGCAATATAAGGCCCATTTTTACAATAAGTGTTAAATCCATATAATGAATCCATCATAGAATTTAACTCCTCATCAGGTAAATGAGCCTGCTCTACCATATATTTTATTGTTGCAAAAGTTTGAAGATTGTCATCAAGCCATGCTTCGATATTATCCGCCTGGTTCGAAATCGAAGAATTTAGCTGTGATGTGGCCATCACAGACATACTTCGGCTTGAAAGGTACCCTGAAATCAGTACCAAAATAAGAATTGTAGCTATTACAGCTGGTAACAAGTATAGTAATAGCTTGTTTTTAATTTTTGCGCGTCGTTTCTCTTTTACTTTTCCCATTTGAAAGTCTCCTTATGTGTTGATAATTGTAGCTTTAGTGACTTACTAATCTGAAAAACCATATTAGAGCTTTAACGCAATTATATATGTCAGTTGTTAAAATAATGTTAAAAGAACGTGTTTTCTCCTAACAAATTCTAGGTAATCCCTCACCCTGTAAAATGTCAAGGAAACGTCTTCCTCCTATTTCTGTCTTCATAATAAGAGCACCTACTTCCGAATCATCCTCTGGAAGATTTACAGCACCCACCATACATGCATTCTCGCCATACTTACAGCTTCTGATAAGCTCAAGTGCCTCAACTGCCTTTTCCTTTGGAACTATGGCAACAAGCTTGCCCTCATTTCCCATGTATAGAGGATCAAGTCCTAAAAGTCCACAGAATGACTGAACCTGTGGGTCCACTGGAAGCTTCTCCTCAAACAAATCAAATCTAAGTCCTGATGAAACTGCAAGTTCCTTAAGAACTGTTGCAAGTCCACCGCGAGTTACGTCTCTTAAAACATGAACTGGAATCTTATTCTCAATCAGCTTCCCCACCATCTCCTGAAGTGGAGCATTGTCGCTGACGATTGTATTTTTAATGCCCATGCGCTGGCTAAGCACTGTGGCATGATGGTCTCCCACATTACCAGATACGATGATAACATCGTCGTCTTCAGCATTCTTAGCCTTAATATCAACGCCCTTTGGAACAAATCCAACACCTGCTGTGTTGATGTAGATTCCACCATTGCCCTCGATAACTTTTGTATCGCCAGCTACGATTTTAACCCCTGCCTCGTCCGCAGTCTCAGCCATTGACTTAACAATTCTTCTGAGGGTATCAATGTCAGCACCCTCCTCAAGAATAAATCCGCAGGTAATGTACTTTGGAACGGCACCTCTCATGCACAAATCATTGACAGTACCGCAGATGCAAAGACGTCCGATATCTCCACCTGGAAACTCAAGTGGTGTAACAACAAAGCTGTCTGTTGTCATGGCAATAGTGCCATCTCCAGGAACAACTGCTGCATCCTCCATCTCTGAAAGCACATCACTGTGAAACTGTGATTCAAAAATCTCTCTAATTAACTCGCCTGTTGCACGTCCGCCTGAGCCGTGCTCCATAATTATTTTTCCCATAATAATTCTCCACTTTCTACCTTATCAAATATGCATTAAAACATGAGCCCTCTTCGCTGACCATGCAGGCCCCCTCTGGACTCATAGGTGTACATACCTTGCCAAAAAGAGGACAGTCATGTGGCTTAGCCTTGCCCATAAGAATCTCGCCACAGCGGCAAGCCTTATTTCGCTTATTGTCCTCATCAAGTCCGTCACTGCCAGCATCAAATCTAGAGTACTCATCTTTTAATAGTAAGCCCGAGCCAGGAATGATTCCCATGCCTCGCCATACCACATCTGCTGGCTTGAAATACTTGGCCAACTGACCAGCTATAATGTCATTCTGTCCGCTGTCTACAACAGAAGTGTAGTAGTTTTTAACAGTGTTGTCATTATTGATAACCATCTGCACTAGACCGTAAATGGCAATCACAAGCTCCTTGCTGCCAAAGCCTGACACTGCAAATGGAATCTGGTATTTGGCTGCCAAATCATTGAAATAATCTGCTCCTGTGACGGCGCTCACATGACCTGGTGCAATAAATCCATCTATCTGGGCACCATTGTCACATAAGAAAGAAATTGCTCCTGGCATTGTCTTAAGTGCTGTAAGAATACGGATATTATCAAGCCCGCGGGCTATTGCATTATCAAGTAATAGTGTATAAACAGGTGCAGTAGTCTCAAATCCAACTGCTGCAAAGACATATTTTCTATCTGGGTGCTCCTGAGCTAAGGCCAGCACGTCCATTGGCGAGTAGACCATCTCTACACTGCCACCTCGGCCCTTAGCCTCGTTAAGGCTCTCCTTAGAACCTGGGACTCTCAGCAAATCACCAAAAGTGGCAACTGTTGTATCAGGCTCTAGGCTAAGCTCAATAAGCCTATCTATATAAGCTGTAGGTGTAACACAAACAGGACACCCTGGTCCTGACAAAAGCTCTATCTGTGATGAGAGCAAATCTCTGATGCCGTGCTTTGCAATAGCATGTGTATGGCTACCGCAAACCTCCATCAGTCTGATTTTCTTCCCATCATAATTTTTCAAAAAATCAACAAGCTCAACGATTTCCATTAGCCCTCAAGGCCTCCCATAAGCTCGAGAATTTCCTCAGCCTCATCTTTTTTCAATGTCTGGATAACGCATCCAGCGTGAACTAAAGCATAGTCACCCTCTTTTACATTAACAAGTCCTGCATAGGCCTCAACCTCGTTACCATTGAAGTCTACAGTTACCTTGCCATCCTTCATTTTCTTAACTAAACCGGGTATTGCAACACACATAAAACTTTCCTTCCAAGTATATGCACTTACGTACTTTGGCATATACCATAAAAAATTACTTTGTTTTCAATATATTGTTACTATTCTAGTTTATGAATAGTAACATTAGTTTATCACAATTCAAGGTACTTGGAACTATTATTTGAGTGGCGGTTTTCTTTAGTGTATAATTGGTCGCGTATTAGTGATTTTTTTGGAGGTAACGATGCACGAATTAGCAGTTACAGAATACGTTTTTAATCTAGTAAAAAAACAGGCTGACGCAAATAAGGTCAACCATGTAGATAAAATTCATTTATTAATCGGGGATCAGTGTGACTATGTACCAGAGATTATCGAGGAATATCTCCAGGTAATGAGCGAAGGCACCTCACTTGCCGGCGTAAAAGTAGAGGCCAATGTCAAGGAATCCACTGTTCTCTGCAAGGACTGCGGCGCCCAGTTCACCCGTCATGAGTTCAAAGACACCTGCCCAAAATGCGGCAGCGCCAATCTCAAGCTCAACCGTTGCACCGATTTCATCGTAGAAAATATTGAGGTCAGCTAGAAATGCCTTTTTTAGGGCCAAGCTCCAGTCCATGTTGCTGCAATTTTCCTGAGGAGGCAATTGCAGAATTCTTAGGCTTTGATGCGAAAATTTCCATAGGCATTATCAACAGAAAAACCTAGTAAAATTTAGGACTTTTAAGGTGGATACAAGCCTCCATCGTTATAGAAAACTAACTAGTTTTTAGATATAATACTCTTATCGCGTTATTTATGTAACAACTATAAAAGGAGGATTTTTACTATGGGAAGATTTACTCTGCCTCGAGACATTTATCACGGAAAAGGTGCTCTTGAGGCTCTAAAGACATTTGAGGGCAAGCGTGCCATCATTTGTACTGGCGGCGGTTCTATGAAAAGGGGCGGTTTTTTGCAGAAAGTCGAGGAGTATTTACACGAAGCTGGCATGGAGACTACTCTCTTCGAGGGCATCGAGCCTGATCCATCTGTTGAGACAGTTATGAAGGGTGCTGAGGCGATGGCAAAATTCCAGCCAGATTGGATTGTTGCTATCGGCGGTGGCTCACCAATTGATGCTGCAAAGGCTATGTGGATTAAGTACGAATATCCTGATACTACATTCGAGGATATGTGCAAGGTTTTCGGCCTTCCAAAGCTTCGTACAAAAGCTAAGTTCTGTGCTATTTCTTCTACTTCTGGTACAGCTACAGAGGTTACAGCATTCTCAATCATCACCAATTATCAGAAGGGTATCAAATATCCAATCGCTGATTTTGAAATTACACCTGATGTTGCTATTGTAGATCCTGAGCTTGCTCACACCATGCCAAAGAAGCTTGTGGCTCACACTGGTATGGATGCAATGACACACGCTATCGAGGCTTACGTATCAACAGCTAACTGTGCTTACACAGATCCACTTGCAATTCATGCAATTGAGATGATTATGAATACTCTTGTTAAGTCATACAACGAAGACATGGAAGCTAGAGATGCTATGCACGATGCTCAGTGCCTTGCTGGTATGGCATTCTCAAATGCTTTACTTGGCATTGTTCACTCAATGGCTCACAAGACTGGTGCAGCCTTTGCTGATTTAGGCGCTCACATCATTCACGGTGCTGCTAACGCAATGTACCTTCCAAAGGTAATTGCATTCAATGCTAAGGACCCTGTTGCTAAAAAGCGCTACGGCGTTATCGCTGATTACATGCACCTTGGCGGAGCAAACGATGACGAGAAGGTTAAGCTCCTTATCGATTATCTCCGCAAGATGAATGATGACCTTAACATTCCTCACAGCATCAATCACTATGGTCCTGACGGACTTCCTGCTGACCAGGGATTTGTTCCAGAAGATGTATTCCTTGAGAGATTACATGACATTGCTGCAAATGCAATTTTAGATGCTTGTACAGGCTCTAACCCAAGACAGCCTAGCCAGGAGGAAATGGAAAAACTTCTCAAGTGCTGCTACTATGACACTGAAGTTGATTTCTAAAATATAATATTAAAGAGCGGTACGAAGTGTACCGCTCGTTTTTTGTAAACTATCTCTTTTTATATAATATTAACTCTGGGTTTTGAACATCTTTTTCGTATGTGGCTATCAGGATAAAATCCATGTTAGCAATGACTCCAAAGAACAGCCCATCTACTATCTCAGATTCTAGCTGATTGCCAAGATAGGTGGTATTGTCATCTAGAAATTTCACCTTAGTTCCATTAGAAAGTGGATACTCTATGTTAACATATTTGCCCACTAGCGCGTTAAGCTTTTCAAGCTTTGGCATACCTTCTATTTGAAGTTCATTTATCTCTTTTACAAGCTGCGCCTTAAAGGCGTCAAACTCTCCATTGTCACTTAATTGCTCGTACTTTTTCCAATAGTTTAATGTAGGAAGTGTCTGCTGTAAGTACTCTCTTGCCTGCTCCTCTGAGATACTATCATTTACCATGTTCTTAACACAGACCTCAATCAGGTCATCCATGTTGTTGTAGGTAAATGTTCCATCAGCGTAGCACCACTTACAGTAGTCTTCATTTAAAAATCCGTCCTTATCCCTGCCAATAATCTCATCCTCCAAAGGCATGCCGCAGCATTGGCAGATGAGTTTATTAGGCGCACCAAGCAAAGTGTTAATGGATACATTAAACTCTTTTGAAAGCAATTTCAGTGTTTCAGTATTTGGGACAGTATCCCCATTCTCCCATCTGGACACTGCCTGTCTTGTAACAAATATTTTATCTGCAAGCTCATCCTGGGATAATCCCTTTTTTGTTCTAAGTTCCAACAATACATCTTTCGTCTGCATACTAGCACCTCCTGTTATTTACATATATTGTAATATGCAGATAACATTTACACACGCAACTGGCTGTTGCGGGATTACATAGGTGTCCCCACCTCTATCAGGTTCCCGTCTAAATCGTAAAATCGCACTACTTTCTGGCCCCAGCTATGGGTCATTAGCTTATTGACATACTGGGTTTCAGGGTAGAGCTTTTCTAATTTTTCTACAAATCCTTCTATGTACTTTTCTTCAAAATATAGCTCGCATGAATTGTGGTTATAGGTGATATCGCTTCCTATAAAATCCTGCCAAATTTTCTTATCCTGAAGCACAAGTCCCTCTGTCAAAATCATATTGCCATCATTGTCTAAAAGCATGTCTAGCCCAAACAAATCATGGTAATATTTCTTTGATTTTTCTATATCGTTTACAACAATAAGAACATTTCTTAGCTTCATAGATTACTCCTTAATTCAAATCTGTTGTACCTATTTGTGGGTTGCTGAGGCTAGCTTCCCACGTCCTCTAATCATTTTCCTCTTTCATGTGACCTAGCAAATATGCTTGGCCTAGACATATACCTCCATCCCCTGGTGGAAGCAGCTCTGGAATGTATACTTTAAAGCCTTCCCCCTCTAATTTATCAATTGTTTTTTCCAGGAGAATTCTATTTAAGAATGTTCCTCCAGATAGAACAATTTGATTTATTTTTTCTCTCTTGCATATCGTATATACGTATTCAGAAACTGCATTGATAAATAGGTGGGCGAGCTGTGATTTCAAGGCATCTAGTGTTATGTCGCTAGATATCTTGTTATCTTTGGCTTTATCATCTGGGGTTCTAACGCCGTTCGATATCGTATTTACGATATATTTTAAAAGCTTAGTTACATCACCATCTTCTGTAATCAAACCTAGATTGTTAATATCTGTATTAGGCTCTGCCTCATAGGACTTGGCTGCTATATTTTCAAGCTCAATAGGTGCTTGTCCCTCATAGGAATTATAGTGACAGATATCAAGTAACGCTGAAACAGCATCAAATAGTCTACCCATAGATGTAGATGTAACCACATTAATTCCATTATCAATGGCAGCGCATATCAACTCACTGTTGGTGCGCTTTTTAATCCACTCTGGAATTTCTATTCCATAATTGTGAAGCATTCCAACTAAAATAGTGTCGCAGTTTTTAGCCCCCTCATCTCCACCAATTAGCTTCATTGGCTTTAGATGGGTCACTCTATCCATGCTGCCACTTCCATCCCATTTGAACACTTCACTGCCCCAGATGGTGCCATCATCTCCATAGCCTGTTCCATCAAAAGCAAATCCCAGTACTGGTCCTTTTAAATTATGCTCAGCAATAACTGCCGCCACATGGGCCTTATGATGCTGCACATGAGAAATTGGAATCTCTTTTTCCTTAGCTTTATTTTCCGCAACGCCTCTACTAAAGTAACCCGGGTGCTTGTCTGCAACTACAGCCTTCGGATTGAAGCCAAATATTCTCTTCATGGCCTGCATCTCATTCTTATAGAACTTCTGGCAGCTGACCGACTCCAAATCTCCTAAGTACTGGCTTACGTATGCCAGTCCATTTTTCACATAGCAAAAACTAGATTTCAAATCGCCACCGGCTGCAAATATTTCTTCCGGATTTTCTATATCAATAGGTGTTGGCACATGGCCTCTTCCTCGTCTTATAAACTGAGTTCTACCCCTTACTATTTTCATAACAGAATCATCCATAGGTCTAAGGATTCTTCTGTTGTGGGATAGCATAGCAAGTTCTACCCCTGCCATCTCTTCTGATGCAGCTCTTTCTTCAAGCCACATTTTCATATTAGAATCTTCTGTCTCAAGCACATCCCCACTGGCGTTACCGCTTGTCATGATAAGTGGGCCGCATTCTCTCACCAGCAGAATCTGCACTGGATTAGACGGAAGCATGGCTCCTATGTCTGGGCTTGTAAGACATACATTCTCAGCTATGCTTTTTGTTGTTTCTATATTGCTTAAATCTGTCTTGGAGATTGTTTCCTTTTTATCTCTTCCACTAGAATTATCTTCCCATGAACTAATGAATTTTCTTCTCACAAGTACAATAGGTCTCGCAGGAGACAAAAGCTCCTCCGCCTCTTTGTTATTAACATTACAGTACTTCCTAAGCTGCTCTATATTTTCAAACATTACAGCAAAAGCTTTTTCTTCTCTATGTTTTAGTCGTCTAAGAGCTGCCACTGCCGCCTGATCAAATGGATTACAAGCCAGATGATAGCCTCCTATGTCCTTAACAGCTACAATTCCGCCATTTTTCAAGGTTTCTACGGCCTTTTGGATGGCGTGCTCGTTATCGTTTTCTATGGTATTTTTAGAATTTTTTACAGTTGTAACTTTGTCTGAATTATTACTTGTGAACTTTCTGTGAACAAACTCATTTGCAAGATTTCCTGCATTTTTATTAGATTCTTTTTTAGACGAAACTGCTGTAATCCCAGTAAATACAAGGATTGGGCCACACTTGGGGCATGCAATGGTCTGAGCATGTCTTCGCCTATCATCCCTAGCCGTGTACTCTGTTTTGCATTTTTCACACATATCAAAATCAGACATGGTGATTGTATCTCTGTCATAAGGCAGCTTTTCTATAATAGAATATCTAGGCCCGCAGATAGTACAGCTAATAAATGGATGCCTGTATCTGCGATTGCTTGGATCTAAAAGCTCCCTCTCACACTCAGGACATGTAGCTATATCAGCAGGAATCAGAGGCAGATTAGTCTTCTCATCCTGATTGGATTCTAGAATCCTAAAGCCAGCTTCTTCTCTAGAGGCTGCTTCAACTTCTTCCACCTGGATAGAGCTGACAAATCCCCCTGTTGGTACATCACAAGAAAGCCTGCGATACAACTCATCCAGACTCGCTTCACTTCCAGATGCAAGCACTGTAACAATTCCTCCAGTGTTCCTCACCCAGCCTGCTATATTAAGTTCCTCAGCTATTCGCGCAACAAATGGACGATATCCTATTCCTTGCACCAGCCCCAAAATAGTGTATTTTCTAATCATTAATTCTAGTCAATCCTATTTTTATCTATTTAATATTCAATCCCCTGAACTGAATCATATATCTTCTGTTATTTTATCACTTTCCCCATCTATTCACTATCTCATACCCTTCAATCTACTGCCTATTTCATAAATTCCAATTTAGGCAGTAGCCCCCATCCCACACATAAACCCACACATAAAAAAGGACCAGATGAAATCATCTGGTCCGAAAATCTTATGCCTGTGGAGCAGGCGCCTCTGCTGGCTTTGCCTCGGCATTTGCCGCAGGTGCCGCTGGCTTAGCTGCTGCAGCTGGTGCTGCGGCTGGCTTAGCTGCAGGCTTTGGTGGCTCGTAAGGTACATCTACGCTGTAGTTTACCTTTTCTGGGCCTGGCTCCTGGTAGCCTGGTGTGATAGAGAGGCACTTCTTAGGGCACTTCTCTACACAGTAACCACACTGAACACAGTCGAAGCGATTGATTGTCCATGTCTTACCAGCTCTATCAACATTGATAGCTCCTGGAGGACAGCTTCTCATACACATTCCACAAAGAATGCAATTATCTTTATCGATATCTACATGACCTCTTGTACGCTCTGGGTACTCTCTAGCAACGAAAGGATACTGAGTAGTAGCTGGTGCAGAGAAGAGGTTCTTTAAAACTTGTTTAGTAAATGGTAAAAATTGTCCCATCTTTGACTCCTTCCAATTTAACTTAAAATTACTATCTCTCAGTACAGCTAATACATGGGTCGATAGTGAGCACGAGAAGTGGCACATCACCGTACTGGCATCCCTGCAATGTCTGAGTAAGTGCTGGGATGTTAGCGAAAGTAGGTGTGCGGACTCTGAATCTATCCAAGAACTTTGTGCCGTTAGCACGTACGTGGTAGAATGCCTCACCTCTTGGCTGCTCAACACGGATGATTGACTCACCGTTTGGCATGCCAGTAACCTTTGTATTAATCTCTGTATCAGGAATCTTAGCTACAGCCTGTCTGATAATATCGATAGACTGGAAGATCTCACCAATACGAACCTCACAACGAGCATATGAATCGCACTTGTTTGAAGTGATAACCTCAAAGTCGATTTCATTGTATGCTGCGTAGCCATTCTTTCTCATATCTACGTTGATACCAGATGCTCTCATCATAGGACCTACAGCGCCACGACGGATTGCATCCTCGCCAGTAAGAATACCAACATCTACAAGACGGCTCTTAACTGTGTAATCGTTAAGGAAAATGCTTGTTGTGTCACGGATTTCCTTTTCCATCTCATCAAGCTGACGAACGAAATCCTTGAGCATATCGTTAGGCATATCCTTAAGAACACCACCGATTGTATTAACTGAGAAAATTACACGACCACCTGTTGATGCCTCGAACATATCAAGGATACGCTCACGAAGTCTCCATGAATGCATGAAGAGTGATTCGAATCCAAAACCATCAGCAAGTAATCCAAGCCATAATAAATGGCTGTGGAGACGGCTCATCTCACACCAGATTGTACGAAGGAACTCTGCACGGCGAGGAACCTCAACGTTCATAATGTCCTCAAGTGCCATACAGTATCCCATACCATGCATGTATGAACAGATACCGCAAATACGCTCTGCAACGTATACCATTTCGTTAAAGTCTTTCTTGCTAGTAAGACTTTCAAGACCTCTGTGAATAAATCCGATAGAAGGAATAGCAGCTAAAACCTTCTCGTCCTCCAAAACTAAGTCAAGATGGATAGGCTCTGGAAGAACAGGATGCTGTGGGCCATAAGGTACTATACTTCTCTTTCCCATGCTACTCACCCTCCTTTTCGATAAATGGTGTCTCTACATCGATGCGGTAAAGCTTATCGTGTAAATCAACCTTGATATTTTCAACATTAAGTCCCCAAAGCTCGTGCATCTCATTCTCATAATAGATTGCTGACTTGTATACACGAGAGATTGATGGAACATCCTCGTCCTTTTCTACGATAAGACGATAGTTAGCGAAATCATATCCATTAGCAAATGAATATGTAACCTCGTAGTGATTTTCTGCCTTTGGGAAAGAGCAGCAAATCTGGCAAAGTCTCCAAAGAGCATTCTTTTTCTCCATGATGACCTGGAGGAGCTCTGCCTTATCAATTAAATACATATCTTTTTTAATTTCTTGCATAATATCCTCCTATTAGTTTGCCTTCTCAGAAGCCTTAAGTGCCTCTGCTTTTTCCTTGAAAAGTGCAACTCCCTTAACAACACCGTCAATGATTGACTCTGGACGAGCAGCACATCCTGGAACATAGATGTCTACAGGAATAACTGTGTCAGCGCCACCCTTGATGTTGTAGCACTCCTTGAAAATACCGCCTGTACATGCACATGTACCTACAGCGATAACAACCTTTGGCTGTGGCATCTGCTCATAAATCTGCTTAACAACATCAGCATTCTGTGAGTTGATACCACCAGTAATAAGGAAAATATCAGCATGCATTGGGTTACCTGTGTTAATAACGCCAAAACGCTCTACGTCATAAACAGGTGTAGTACATGCCAAAACCTCTATATCACATCCATTACAGCTACTTCCATCATAGTGGAGCAGCCATGGCGATTTATGTATTGTACTCATTTAACGTTCCTCCTAATAATGAAACAGGCCTTAGCCTCTAATAATCTCTAACAAGAATAAATTCATTCCAGCTGCAATAATTGTCACGCCCCAAGCAAGCTTGAGCATAAGCTGCCATTTAACTCTTGCAGATGTGTTGTCGATGAGAATCTCAAGGAACCATACTACAAGGATTGCAGCAACTGCACCGATTACTGACAAAATATTGCTTGTAAGGAAGAACAATCCAACTATACCAAGAAGAATACCGTTCTCATACCACTCAGCAAGTGTAACCATTGCATATTCTTTACCAACCATCTCAGATGTAACACCCTTGATAACCTCCTGGTGTGCATGGTGAGAAGTTGCAATATCAAATGGTGACTTTCTGAACTTGATTGTAAGAATGAATACGAATCCTACAAAGAAGCCTGGAAGGTACATGATATATGGAGATGATGCTCCTGCAACAATATCTGAAATATTGAAAGTCCCAGCTGCAAGATAGAAACCTACTGCAACTAAAAGCTCCATTGGCTCACATGACATAATCTGAACAAGCTCTCTGTGAGTACCCTGTGCAGAATATGGTGAGTGAGTAGATGTAGATGCAAGAATCAAAAACATAGCTGCTGTTGAAAGTGAAAATACAACAAGCAAAATGTCAAATCCTGCGAAGAAGAGGATTCCTGAAAGTACAATAAAGCAAAGGTATGAACGAATCATAAAAAGCTGTGTCTTATTAGCTGTAAGGAATTCCTTCTCAAAAAGCTTCTTTAAATCGAAGAATGGCTGAAGGACTGATGGTCCTCTTCTGCCCTGCATACGTGCAGAAATTTTACGATCAAAGCCATCTAATAAACCGATAATAAATGGGCAAAGAATCAAGTAGCAGATGGCAAAAATAACACGTGTTTGAATTGTCATTAGAATGCACCTCCTACTACGATAATCATGTAAACAATAATGATGAATGTTGAAATCATGATAGCTGGTGTAAATAACTTCTTCTCACCCATGATGTCTTCCATGTAGAAGTTAGCAATATGCATCTCCTTTGGATCACCAGTAGCTGATACGAAATTGAAGTTGTCACCAACATTGGCACCACCCATGTATGTGATAACCTGCTTAGCCTTTGAGCCCTTTGTCATCACGTAATTGATGCATGGGATTACAAATACGCCAACAAGAAGCACAATCATGATAATGATGTTCTGGTATGAAATAACCTGCTTAACCACACCAAACATATCCTCTGAAAGTGGCTTAAGGATGTGCTCTGATAACCATGGGAATCCAAGGATGAGAGCAACCATCATAATTGCATGGAAGAACATTGAGATGTACTCGTTCTTCTTTGTAAGGTCTCTAGACTTCTCTCTTGGAGAAGCGCCGAGGATCTTTGACATCCACTTTGTCCAGTAGAACATTGTAGTTGCAGAACCGAAGCAGATGAAAAGTACCATAAGTGAAGATACATATACTGAGCTTGTATCGATGAATGCCTTAAGTGCTGCCCACTTAGAAATAAGCATACCAAATGGAGCAAGGAACATACCTGCGATACCAATCATAAGGATGATAGCAAGCTTAGGGAAGATTGCCATAAGTCCCTGCATATCCTCAACATCACGGCTGCCTGTTGTGTTCTCAATAGCACCAACACACTGGAAGAGCATTGACTTTGAAACAGCGTGGAAAATTACAAGGAATACTGCTGCCCAAATTGTCTCTTCGTAACCGCAACCTGTACAAGCAACAATCAAACCGAGGTTTGAAATTGTAGAGTAAGCAAGTACCTTTTTGCCATCTGAAACTGAAATAGCAAGGCAAGATGCAGCAAGGAAAGTGAAGCCACCAATAAGGGCTACCATGTTTCCTACGTAGTTGTCAGCCATAGCAGCTGAAATACGAATAAGAAGATATACACCAGCCTTTACCATTGTGGCACTGTGAAGAAGTGCTGATGAAGGTGTAGGTGCAACCATGGCGCCAAGTAACCATCCTGAGAATGGGAACTGTGCTGACTTTGTAAGTGCTGCAAATGCAAGACATGCAATTGGTAATAGGAAGATAAGTGTGTGAGCACTTGTACCATGTTCAATTGCAAGATTAATAATGTCGTAAAGATTAACTGTGTTAAATGCAAGAATACCTACTGCGATAGCTGCTGCAATACCGCAACCACCAAGGAGGTTCATCCATAAAGCCTTGAATGAATTGTTTATTGCCTCCTCTGAACGAGTGTAGCCAATAAGAAGGAATGATGTAACTGACGTAATCTCCCAGAAGAAATACATCCAGATAAGACTCTGTGAGAACACGAGACCAAACATCGCTCCAAAGAATACAAAAATCATAGCAAGGAAAAAGCTACGTCTATCTGTAAGCTCCTTGTGATGATGAATGTGATAACCATGCATATAGCCCACTGCATAGATACCGATTAATGAACCAACTACACCGATGATAAGAATCATAACAAGTGTAAGCCAGTCAAATCGAAGGGCTGGGAGTTCCTCAAGCTCCGGGCCAAAAAATTCTAAGCCTGCCACAAGCAATGTCTGTACGATTGCAAGCAAAGAAATGACACCCTTCTTGTACTTAAATGAAAGATATGTGATAAGACACATCAAGAAAAGATCACCAAAAAGAATGACACCATCAAATGCCTCTCTATAAGGTAAATCGAAATTCAGAGTCTGGCCGCCGGCCAAGTACCACTGAACAGCTGTAAAAACTGAAAGAACTATAACAATTCCACAGCCAAGGTAGACGAAAAATGCTCTGCACTTAGAATTGTGAATAACTGCAGGCAAAATCGCCCAGAGAAATGGTAAACAGATTAACGCTGTTACTAACATTTCCATAAGTGTTTCCTCCTTTTACTTTAAGTCCCTTTATATGAATTCCCTAAAAAAATAAGGAAATCGGGTCTAAGTATGCCCATTTTTTCACAAAATATACTATACCACATTTGAATCTGCTTGTGTTTTTTTTAACAGAAAATACAAGCAATATCTGTTCTAAATTTAATACAAATTTTAATGTAGATTTAAGTGATTTTTACCATAGAAATTTTAGGAAAACTCGCTCTCTGTTTTCTTTATATTTTTAGGCAAAAAAAAGCAGAGCTAAATGCTCTGCCTAGTGTTTGGTGTAGTGAATTAGTTTTTCTGTGGTTGCATTTTTTTGAGCTGACGTCTCAATCTAAAGTTATCAACTCTAACCATTAACATCTTCACTTTTAAGATCAACACCTTCATCATCAATCCCTACCTCACCATTTTTCCATTACCCAGCGACTCTAATCGCTAGCCTAAAAGGGTCCCCCACTCCTTTAGACCACATCAAAAACTGTAAAACAAAAAATGTTCACAATCTCTACTAAGAAAATATCACTACATAGGTCCGCATACAACCGATTGGCAAGAACGATTCATTTTTGGCAAGATAATTACAACGCATAATTTTTTGCAAAAAATAACCAGCTACCACAGGGTAACTGGTTAAGAATTACTGATTTAATTTGTCTAGAAGTTTGATTGCTGCACGGCGCTTAGCTTCAAATGCTGCCACACCTGCGCCTGCACTGGAAACACCTGCAAGGCCTACAAACCATTTACCTCTTTCAAGAATTCCCTTAAAGGTAATTGCCTCTGGCTTTTCTTCCTCAGTCTTTGGAGTAGCTGGAGCTGGAGTAGGTACCTCAAGTGATGGTTCCTGAACATCCTCAGCTATTTCCTCTGCCGCCTCTGCCATGCCATAGTCTGAGCTAGAAGAATGTGAACCATCGCCTATGAATGCAGTTGGAACAACCTCATCAAGTATCTCTTGGAGTTCTTCCTCCTCCAATTCCTCTTCGATCTCTTCAGGTGCTTCTGATTCGCCCGAATCCACTATTACTACCTGAACTGGAATCTCTTCAACATCCTCTACTACAGGTTCAACTCCAATCAAGTCCTCTTCCTTAATGCCAAAACGCTCTGCAAAAGCTTCCCTAGCCTCTTCAAGCCTCTCTTCTGCCATCTCCAAATTATCAGATGCCTCAATATAGCTATCCTCAGCCTGTTCAAGGCTAATTTCAAAGGAAGTAACTATCGCTGATGTGTTAACAACTGTCGAGTAGTTCTCTTCTATTGTAGCCATCTGAGTGCGAAGAGTAGTAAGTCTATTGTTAGCTGTAAGCATTCGTGTTCTGGCAACATTAACTGTTCCTAAAAGCTTATAGTAAGAGTTAATCATATCTGTCAGTCCAGTGCCAAAATCTCTATCTTCATATTCTGATACAACCTGTGAATATACATGTTGCTGATCAATTTTAAGGATCTCTTCGCTAGCTGAGAAATCGACTGTTGCACCATCTTTTCTATTAGATGTAACATAGTCAGCTAAGACGTCCCTAGCCTCATCTACTGAGCTGTAGCGTCTATCTGTATATCGCTCTGGAATATAAAAATGTTCCTCTGCCACATTATAGAATACATCGTATTTAGAACTTACATGTATTGTATTTGTGTTGACATAGTAAGTCTTTTTACCAGTTACAAAATCAACAGCTACATTTAAGAAAACTGAACCATCTTTATATGATGTGTATTGATTTTTCCAATGATCCCTACCATCTTGGATAGTAATAGGATCAATAGTAGCAAAATTGTAGCTATCGGCACTATAGTCTCTGTCGAAATCTAGATGGACAACATATCTAAGAGCAAAGCTACCTGACATAGCATAATAATTGTCAATTTCCATAAGATTATCTGGAGAAAGCCTGTCGGCGTCGTCCTTTGTAATGTAGACCTCTTCTCCATCTTTATTAGTGTAATGGAATACCTTTTCACGGGTAGAGATTTTAACCTCTCCAGTCTCCTCATCAATCTCGTATTTGTACTCTGCAGCGCCAGTACGAATTCTATCCCAGTTCTCGTCTACAATATCGTACTCTACTAAAACATAACCATCCTCATCTGAGTCATGCATAACTACATTAGTTACTGATTCACCATCTCTAATTTTCTCAGTCTGAGGAATGTAGTAATACTCAACTACAGTGGAAATATACTGGTCCATGGCAATAGCGTTTGTACCGCCTCTGCCACCATTAGCTCCATTTCTAATAGAAATAAGGCCTGTAGCACCAGCCTCAATAAGCTCTACCTTGCGAGCCTTAAGCTCTGCTTCCAATTCATCAACAGCATCCATTGCCTCAGTAAGGGCTGTCTCAGCCTCCTCAAGCTCAGCTGCTGTCATTTCCTTTTGTGTATTGTAATCATCAAGTATTGCATTATATGCAGATACCGCCTGATTGTAAGCATCCAGGGCATCATTGTAATTATTCTGGGCCTGATCAAACGTTGCTCTAGCCTCATCAACTGTAGCCTCTGCATTCTCAATTACAAGAGTAGCCTCGTCAGAGGTGGTCTCTTCGTTATTTATAACAACTACCGCATTATCGGTCTGTTCTGATGCTGAGGCTGCTGCCTCCTTGGCATCCCCAGTAGCTACCACTGCATTATCAATTGTTGCTGCTGCGCCATCAAAATCGAAATCCTGTGGATTAACTGGAACATCTGCAGTAGAAAGATTCTCTTCCGGTGATGTAGAGCCTGTCTCCTCCAAAGCTTCTGTAGGCACAACCACTGTATGTGCTGGAGAATCAGCTGTATCCTCAGGTATATCCTCAGTAACTTGCTCTTCTACTGGTTCTTCAGAAATCTCTGCTGGTGTCTCAACCTCAACAGGTATTTCCTCTGAGACTTTTGGCTCTTCAGTTTCTTCTGACTCTTCTAATTCAGGTTCTTCCGTCTTTGGCTCTTCAGAACTGCTATTTTCAGACGCAAAAACAGAGCTTCCAGAATCCTCTGGAACCTCAGCTGCATGTACTGGAAATGACACAGTACCGGCTATGAAAAATGCCGACAAGCCTAATGCTGCCAGTCTTGCGGTTCGTCTCTTCATAACTTATCCTCAAGCCCTACTTTTCCTGAATTTTATTATTGTTGCTAATAGCGTAACAAAAAACGAGCTAGAATCAATAGTTTTGGCAAAATAAAACATTATTTGGCAACTATTCGCAAAAGCTATAAATTCTAACTCTTAGTTGTCCAGATACCTTATCGGCTACTGAACTGATAATCTTTAATTTGTTGACTAATCTCTGAAACTTTTCTAGCGGAAATCGGGAAAATAGTCTTGTCATCCATGTATATATCACCACCATCAACATAGTCTATATAGTCCATATTGATAATGATTCCTCTGTTAACCATAATAAAACGCTTATCTTCTCCGGCCATCTTCAAAAACTCTCCAGAAGTGAGACGCACTCTATTGGTGACACCGTCTGCCCTGTTAATCTCAAGATAATGACCATCTGTTGTAACTGAGATAATGTCCTTCAGATGAATCTTCTCTTCTAAGGCACCAACTGTGATTTTAATAAAAGCCTCATCCATAGGTGTATGAGCAATAATCTCATCCAACACCTGCTTAATACGCTGGATAGTAAATGGCTTTGTAACGTAATCAAATGCATGCAATGAAAATGCATCTGGATAATGCCCTTCTGATGCTGTCATGAAAATCAAGAAAGTGCGCTCTGTCAAATCCCTAAGCCTTTTGGCAGTAGCGATACCATCCATGTCTGGCATAAAAATGTCCATGAAAACTATATCGTAGCGCCTGCTAGACAGCCCCTCTATAAACTTCTGACCACTGGCGAACCCCTCTACTTCCATGTGTATTTCTTTTTCAGCCGCGATCTTCTCCACCATCATCTGAAGCTGCATTCTAAAGATGCTTTCGTCGTCTATAACTGCAATTCTCATTTAGGCCTCCCCAAAGAAAAATCTATTCCCTAAAATAATACCACAAAAGCACTATATTGATAATGAAAAATATAAAAATATTAGATATAATAAACATTATATTTAATAACAAATTAACTTTTACACGACCTCTTATTAAAAAGGATTTTCCAAATGGAACTTATATATCGCAGCGTAACATACATGAATATCATTTTGCTTTTGGCCGGCGCCACTTCTATTCACTTAGGTGCCAGCTTTTTAAAGCGTGAAATACACTCTCAGGGCTTTTTCAAATATTCAGTTTTCTTACTTGCTCTAGGAAGTGGTCTTTGCCTTCTGGGATACTCCATTATGTCCCTCAGTCCAAATATCATATATTCATATTATTTCCGTGTAATAGGTCTATTTGGAATAGAAATATACCTTATTGCCGAAATACTTCTTGTTACAAGCTGTCTTCATTTCAGCCGGTCAGCCGAATTTTTCATTATATTCTTTACCTCTGTGGCTGCCTTTTTTGACTTGATTATTTATGGCCACCCATCATCTAACAAATTTATTCGCTATGCTACTTACAATTTTACAAGCTATGTGAAAAACGACCCTTACCGTGTGCTTTTCCACTATGCATATCTCATTGTCCTTGGCACTTTTATGTTTATCATGGCATGCGTATGGGCTAAGACTTCAACATACAAGAGAGACAAACGACTGATTGTCTTCGCTTTTATTTCAAACATTATCTTGGCTCTTTCAACAATACCAGACTATCTAAAAATGACCTATGATGTACACTTGCCTCACATTTACTACTGCACAGGAATTTTCCTTGCTTTCATAGTATTTTTCATGGCATCTAATAACTACATGACCTTCTACATCACTGTAAATAGTATCAGTAGGGATATTTTCTCCACATTAGGTACTGGACTTTTAGTTTTCGATACCAACTACCATTTAAATATGGCAAATGAATACGCCAAGAGACTTTTAGGTCTGAACAAAGAGCCTCACCGAATTCGTCTAAAAGAGATTTTTGAATTAAATCCTGGAGAACCTCTTCAGATGTTTGAAAAGGCTACAGAGGGCATTTCAATTGACTATCGTCTCACCGCCGAAGTCACAGGCAAGGTTGTGCTTGTAAACTTCTCCTGCAAAATGGATAGGAACCAAGAGCCAATGTGCTACATCCTTGTTGCCACTGATCTTACCGAGGAAAATCACCTTATTAAGGAAGCTCAGGCTGCCAACGAGGCCAAATCAGAATTCATCAGTAATATCTCTCACGAGATTCGTACCCCTATCAACATTATCACTGGTATGGATGAGCTGATTTTGCGAGAATGTACCGATGAGCAGATAATCAAGTACGCTGACAATATCAGTGTTGCTTCTAAGAATCTGACCTCTCTTATTAATGATGTTTTAGATATTTCAAAAATCGAATCCGGCAAGCTTGAGATTTGCTCTTTCGATTACTCGATTAAGACTGTTCTCAGAGACTGTTACAACATGTTTATCAGCCTTGCAGATAAGAAACACCAGACCCTTGATTTTGTCTGCAATCCTGATTTGCCTAAGACACTTAGGGGCGATGAAATCCGAATCAAGCAGATTCTTTCCAACCTGATTTCAAACGCACTAAAATATACTCCTGAAAATGGAAAAATCACTGCATCTATTGATTTTAAGGAGACTGCAAATCCAGACTCACTTTTGCTTATTGTTAAAATCATAGATAACGGTATCGGTATCAGAGACGAGGATCTTCCTTATGTATTTGATAACTTCCAGAGATTTGAGCTCCAGAGAAATCGTACCATCCAGGGAACTGGACTTGGTCTTTCAATTACCAAGAACCTCATAACCCTGTTACACGGCGATATCTCAGTTGAGAGTACCTACGGTTGCGGAAGTACATTTACTGTAAAAGTACCACAGACTATTTCCGACCACTCTCCAATTGGTCCAATCACCGATTACAAATATACTGGTAAAATCCGTAAATACGAATCTTCTTTTGTTGCACCAAATGCCAAGATTCTATCGGTGGACGATGTTCAGATGAATCTAGATGTATTCTGTGGATTGCTTAAGAAAACTCAGGTACAAATAGACTGTGCATTGACTGGTGCCGAGGCGCTTTCAATGATGGCCTCTACAAAGTACGACTTGATTTTCCTTGACCACATGATGCCAGAAATGGACGGTGTGGAGGTGCTTAAAAAGCTTCGCGAGGATGCCACAAGTCTCAGCCATGATGTGCCTGTTATTATGCTTACAGCCAACGCCACAATGGGGGCTGACCAGAAGTATTTGGAGGATGGCTTCACCGATTACCTCTCAAAGCCTATTCAGCCTACACAGCTGGATGAGATGGTACTAAAATATCTGCCTGAGGAACTGATTTCCTTTGTAACCCCAACAGTCCAGACAGACACAAGCGATACAGACGACTCCAGCGATTTGATGCATGCACTTGATTTTATTGACGCAAGCGCCGGCCTTGAGTTTGCCGCTGGTGACGAGGACTTCTATCGTCAGATTCTAAATACCTACGTTACAGAGGACAAGAGACCATCCCTTAATGAGCTCCTTGAAAAGGAAGATTGGCCTAATTACCAGATTGTGGCCCACGCCCTAAAAGGCACCTCTCTTACCATCGGAGCATCGGAACTTTCAGCCGCTGCAAAAGCGCTGGAATTTGCCGTAAAAGAGGACAATCTAGACTACATAAAACAGCACCATAATTCAGTTATGGAGCAGTATGGAATACTCTTGGAAAAATTAAAAAATGCGTTGCAAACAAGCAGTTAATTTAGTATACTAGTCTGCGGACGCCGGCTTGTCGGAATTGGCAGACGAGGCAGACTCAAAATCTGTTGATGGCAACATCGTGCGGGTTCAAGTCCCGCAGCCGGCATAATAAAAAAGCTTGAGAATTTTATTTCTCAAGCTTTTTATTTTATATAAATTTAAATCGCCACATCTTCCTTCTCAATGCAGTTATTAACAAGCTCTACTATCTGGCTCTTCTCGTAGCCCTTGCCAATAAAAACCACCTGGTTGATCCTGTCGCCGTATTTATCATCCCAGTCGTCTTTTATGTCTGGGAAGTCATTTAAAATAGATTTGAGCTCCTCCTCTGGCCATGCTGCTACCCATGGTGTCAGCTCAGTGATAGATGCGTTTCTTCCAGCCTGCTCAAAAAGCTGCACATGCTCAGTGTCATCTGAGAACCAAATATAGCCCTTGCTTCTGATAAGTGTAGTTGGGTAGTCCTCTAAGAGACGATTAAAAGCCTCTCTATTAAATGGAGCCCTCTCCTCAAATACAAATGAAGAGATGCCATATTCATCTACGCAGGCCTTCTCATCCTCTGGCTCGCATTCATTAAGTGCCATCTGCACACTGCTGGATGCCAGCACTTCATCAAAATCAAAGTCCTCACCATCCAGTAGGATTTCCAAATCAACTTTACCCTGAACACAAGGAATAATGTCAGCAGTCTTTTGGATTTCTCGAAGTGAACTTGTTACCTTTGAAATCTGGCTTTCATCAAGCAAATCAGTTTTGTTCAAAAGCATAATATTACAGAACTCAAGCTGATCCATAATGAGATTGATGATATCACCATCCTCTGTATCCTCATCGCTATCAAGCTCGTTTAAAAACTCTCTGTAGATTCTGTCGGAGTCCACCACTGAAACTACTGTCTTAAGAAAAACTCTAGTGTCAGTAGACTCTTCATAACCAACAAAAGCTCCAGCAATAGATGATGGTTCACTAATACCTGAGGCCTCAACAAAAATAGCCTCAATGGAATCATCTCCTGCCAAACGCTCTATCTGCTCCATGAATTCATCCCTCAGGGTACAGCAGATGCAACCATTTTGCATCTCTACCATCTCTACCTGAGCCACCTGATTTCCTGTTTTGCTTAAAAGGGAAGCATCGATATTAATGCTTCCCATATCATTTACAATCAAGGCCACCTTGCGTTTCTCCTGGCTTAAAAGATTCTGCATCAAAGTGGTCTTACCTGAACCTAAATATCCTGTTATTAATACTACTGGAACTTCTCTTCTAGACATATGCAACCTCC
Source organism: Pseudobutyrivibrio sp. (assembly GCA_017557435.1). Taxonomy (GTDB): domain Bacteria; phylum Bacillota; class Clostridia; order Lachnospirales; family Lachnospiraceae; genus Pseudobutyrivibrio. The sequence continues at coordinate 87,627 of JAFYYR010000011.1, forward strand.
ATTCCGAATACAATTCGCAACACTGTTGCATATTTTAGATGTATAATTTCTACTTGTCAATAGGAATTGCAATTCTGTTGCATTTTTTACACTGAACCACAAGCATTGACTTTGCAGTGTTAAGCTCTAACTTGTACTCCTTCTGAAGCTTGTCGATAAACTCCACCACAAAATCATCATCTAAATGAAATACTCTGCCGCATCTGCTGCATCTAGCATGAATATGCTTATCGCAATGCATATCCTTAGCAGAAAACTGATAGTACCAAGCATCCTGATTAGGGTCCTTGAATCTAACAAGCTCTCCCTCTGCGCAAAGCTTATCAAGGTTACGATAGACGGTGGTCCTGTTGACTCCCTCTAGGCCGTCCTTGATACCATCAAATACTTCCCTGGCGGTAAGTCTTTTTTCTGTATTAGCTTCCAAATATTTAATTATTGCATCTCTAGCTTTTGTTTTATACAATTTCCTATCCTCATTGACTAGTGGCGCTTTTAACGCCATCCCAATTTAATTACAAACAAAAATTATATAAAACATTTTAGCAGTTATATTAATAATCAGCTATAAGTGATGAAACTTTATTTTTTATCATTCCAAAAATAATATTTCCAAGGACAATTCCACTAAGTGTCTGAAGAGATAGTGTAAGCAATGTGGCAAATGCATAAGAGGCTCCAAACATTGGAATTTTGATTAATGTATATAAAAGAATATGCACTAATCCTCCTGCGATTGCTCCTATCCACAAATTGTATTTGAACCTCTTTAAAAGCTTAAATGCCACAAGTCCCATTACAAGTACCCAGGCTGCCTTAAATGCCATTGTAGGCAAAACCCAGGCTGTATAGCCTCCAATCAAATCTGCTAACCCAGCGCCCAAAGCACCAGCCACAGCCCCCTTTTTTGTTCCAAGAAGGCATGTGGCAAGAATAATCATGCAATCCCCTAAATGTGTATATCCAAATGCAGTTGGAATTTTAAAATAAAATGTACCTAGAAAAACCAAGGCAATCATCATGCCTTCAATTGCAATATACTTTTGTGAAATTTTAGCTGTTCTCATTTTGTCCTCCCTAATCTAAAAGCGCTCCCATGAAGTTCTTTGCATTGTTGTAAAAAATGTTTTCGTAATCCTGCTCCTTAAGTGGACAAGACAGCACCTTTTGTATTTCCACCTCTGGGGCATGGAAAGGTGTATCAAGTCCAAACATTACCCTGTCATTTCCAACATTTTTATATGCATTATAAATTTGAGCTGTCATAGATGTTCCCGATGTCTCAAGCCAGATATTTTTGTATCTTTTCGCTATTGTCTGAGCCGCCTCCACATAGATTCCATGGCCGTGACCCATGTGAAGCATGGCGAATTTACACCGTGGATGTCTTTCTGCCAAAAGCCCTATCTGCCAAGGCAATGAAAATGGCTCGTGTCCAGAATGGACAAAAAATGGCACATTGTATTTTTCACATATCTCTGCCACTGGATCTACAATTGGTGAATCAGCTGCATATCCATCAAATAGAGACTGGATTTTTGCTCCCTTACAGCCCTCGTCTCTAATAAGCTTTTCCAGTTCATCGTAGGCCTCCTGGCCCTTAGTGCAATCCACCCATGGAACTGGAACAATTTTGTCTTTGGCCTTTTTATAAGCCTCAACAATATCACTATTTTTAGAAGAATCTGATGGGCAAAGAATTGTCTTTTCTATATTAAACTTCTCCATCAATTCAAGAATCAGATTGATATCCCCGCTAAAGTTAAATGGATTACCCCATGTACCTATGTGTGAATGCATATCAATCTTTTTAAAATACCTAAAATCAAACATAGCACCATATCCTCCTTTGCTGTTGGATATGATGCTATCTTAAATCTGACATCTTTAAAAGTCGTAATTCTATGAAATTTTTAGGGGACAGTTATTTTAATAAACCATCCACTACACCGAACTCATCAAATGTAGCTAAGTAATCCTTGATAGTCTCAGGTCTACGGATCATCTTGAATCCGCCGTCCTGCTGAAGAAGTACCTCTGCACTCTTAAGCTTGCCGTTGTAGTTGTAACCCATTGAATAACCATGAGCACCTGTGTCGTGAATAAAGAGCACGTCGCCCATATCAATCTTAGGAAGCTGACGGTCTACTGCAAACTTATCACAGTTCTCGCAGAGAGAGCCTGTTACGTCATATACGTGGTCTGCTGGGTCATTCTCCTTGCCAAGTACTGTAACGTGGTGATATGAACCGTAAATAGCTGGTCTCATCAAATCTACTGCACATGCATCTACACCGATGTATTCCTTGTAGATGTGCTTCTCATGGATGGCTGTAGTAACAAGTCCACCGTATGGTCCCATCATAAATCTACCCATCTCAGTGAAGATAGACACATTATCCATTCCTGCTGGAACAAGAACTTCCTCGTATGCCTTTCTAACGCCCTCGCCAATTTTAGCAATGTCGTTTGGAGTCTGATCTGGTCTGTATGCAATACCAACGCCGCCTGAAAGATTTACAAATGAAAGAGCAATACCTGTCTTCTCCTTAAGCTCAACAATAAGCTTAAATAAATCTCTTGCAAGTGTTGGATAGTAATCATTAGTAACTGTGTTTGAAACAAGGAATGAGTGGATACCAAACTCCTCTACACCCTTATCTCTAAGTACCTGGTATGCCTCAAAAATCTGCTCCTTAGTCATACCGTACTTGCTATCACCAGGGTTGTCCATGATGCCGTTAGAAAGCTCATATACTCCACCCGGATTGTAACGGCAGCTCATCTTCTTAGGAAAATGTCCTACTGCCTTTTCAAAGAACTCAATATGTGTAAAATCATCAAGATTAACGATAACGCCTAAGTCATCTGCATATTTGAACTCGCTTGCTGGTGTGTCGTTAGATGAGAACATAATGTCATCGCCCTTGAAGCCAAGCTCGTTAGAAAGTGCAAGCTCAACATATGAAGCACAATCCACTCCGCATCCCTCTTCCTGAAGAATCTTAAGAATAAATGGATTTGGATTAGCCTTTACTGCAAAATACTCCTTGAAGCCCTTGTTCCAGCTAAATGCTGCATGAACGGCCTTGGCATTCTCTCTAATTCCCTTCTCATCATAGATGTTAAATGGTGTTGGAATAGTCTTTGTGATTTCCTGGATTTTTTCTTTTGTAACAAATGGGGTTTTCATAAATAATTCATCTCCGCTAATGTGTTTCTAAGTACACGATATTCTTCTGTGTCTGGCATCTGAGAAAGAAGCTTTTTCAAATCTGCTTCCACCTCTTCCTTGGATGCATCTCGCGAAATGTAATTGGCATAAGGTACGTCAGCTCCTCGCTTCATAATTGCCTTAATGTTTCTTACATAGCTCTGTGTCTCCCCATAAGGTGGTACTCCACCGTAATTTTTCACCACGCTGCTACCTGCATTGTAAGCGGCCAATGCCTTCTCCACATTTCCATTAAACTCTTTTAGCTTCTGGGAAATGTACTTGGCACCTGCCATGATATTCTCATAGGCATCAAATGGATGCTCCAGGCCAAGTCCCTTAGCAGTCTCTGGCATAATCTGCATTATACCCATGGCTCCTGTACGACTGACAGCCTCTGGATTAAATCCCGACTCCTGCTGAGCCATAGCTGTAAGCAAGTCATAGCTGACGCCGTATTTCCTGCTGGCCTCAATAAAAATATCCTTATATGATTTGGCTGTGGCTGTACCTTCTGCCACTGTGGTGGTATTCAAAGCCCTGGCAAAAGCACCGCTATTATTAACAGTATCGCTTTTACTGGTCTTTTGTGTGATGGACGCAATAACATCTTCGTATGTTATATTGCCTCCAGGAGACACTACCGAAATTTTCATACTTCCCTACACCTCTGATTTTAAAAAATATACCCTTATATATCATCTCAATGGTTGACATCACCCTGCAGCTTTGATATGCTTTTTCTTGCTGAAAAGCAATCTGCTGGTGTGGCTCAGAGGTAGAGCACTTCCTTGGTAAGGAAGGGGTCACGGGTTCAATTCCCGTCACCAGCTTTTTTCATGCCCTTTTTTCCATTTGCTCTTCACTTTACCACACTAATGTACTGGTGTAAACCATTATTACATTATTCTATAATTCTCATTTGCTGAGGCCCACTTCTTCTTTGGCCATGGCATCAGCAGCCTCATTTCCAGGAATTCCCGTATGTGCGTTAACATGAACAAACTTCACATTAATCTTGTCCTTTAAGGCGCTGTATTTTTCCACGTAAAACTGAGAAATTTTCTTATTAGCCTTCCAGAGTCCTGTAGGCCACTTAGCAACTCCCTCGTAGTCGTAATAAATAGTAAGCTCACTAAGTCCCAGCTCAACAGCCTTTTCAATAGCAGCAACTGCTCCATGGACCTCTCCTGCCACATTTCTAGATGTGGCCTCGTCAGGGTCGCAGCCATTTCCTCTAATCTCAATGTCCGGCTCCACCTGACTATAATGAAGGAATCCACCAAATCCATAGACGCCTGTGGTGGCATTAAATGAGCCATCGGTAAATGCGTAAACTTCAGGAAGCTCCAAGGCTCCATCCCATTTACCTGAGTCCTCAAATTCCATATATGCTTTTGCTTCTTCTAATGTTGGAAAACCCTTGAAAACGGCTCCAGAAAAGCCAGATGTGTTCTTTTGGCACTCATCCCAGGTCTTGTAGATGCCTGGATTTCGACCATTTTTCACCGCATAGAAATTGTTTTTCGCCATTATTCTCTCCCAATATTGAGTCTTAACTGACACAGGTACATTTTATACTTTTTCCCATGCACTGTGCCAGTTTTAACAGAATTTGTAAAATAAATTCACATTCTTAGAAAATGTATTTTCTATATTTCCACAATCCAAGTTTAAGAATCAAACCAAGAATGCATACGCTGATAATCTCTCCTGCTGCAACTGTGGCTACAAGATACCAGTGAGCATCTCCCACCCCGTAAGCGTATCTGAGAACAAAAGGTACGATAACTGCATTTGCAATTACAGGTGGTAACGTAAATACGAATTTGGTCTTTCTAAGGAAGTATGTGCCAAAAGCTCCAATTAATGTGGCAAGACTTCCAAAGATAATATCCCAGATTACACAACCATTTAAAATATTGGCAAGCAAACATCCAACAAAAAGTCCTGGAATAGCTGCAGGTGTAAATATAGGTAAAATGCAAAGTGCCTCAGAGAATCTCACCTGAATGGCTCCATTGGCAAGGCCAAGCGCATTGGCCACCCATGTAAGTACCACATATAAAGCTGCAATCATAGCGCCCTGTGTTATTTTTAAAATAGTGTCATGTTGTTTCATTTCAAAACTCCTATATCCTGTCCTAAATTTCTTTATTAAGTATACCAAAACAAGGTGTGACATACTGCCCTATTTACAAAGATTTCACAAAACTTTACTAATGAAACTGCATCAGAAAAATAGTACAATACCTCTAGAATCTATTATTTGGAGGAGTATATGAAGACAAAAGAATATGTTGAATATATGGTAAAGCAAGCAGTAGATGTGCTTGATATTGACAGCCCTACTGGCTTTACTAAAAATGCCGCAGAGCACATTATTAAAGAATATAAAAAGCTGGGCTTCGAGCCAAAGCTTACAACTAAGGGCGGTGTTATCGTTGACCTCGGTGGTAAGGATTCTGAGGACGCCATCCTGGTAGAGGCCCACATGGATACCCTTGGTGGTATGGTTTGCAAAATCAAGGACAATGGTAACCTGGAGCTTACTCCACTAGGTGGATTTAGCCCTAACAATGGAGAGGCTGAAAACTGCCGCATCTACACTAGAGAGGGCAAGGTATACGAGGGAACCTTCCAGCTAAATGACGCTTCTGTTCATGTAAATGATGACTACAAGACCACTGCAAGAGAGTTCAAGTCAATGGAAGTTGTTATTGATGAGGAAGTATCTAGCGCTGATGATACTAAAAAACTTGGAATTATGATTGGTGATATTGTAGCCTTTGAGCCACGCACTAGAGTGACAAAGTCAGGCTATATCAAAAGCCGTTTCCTAGACGACAAGCTTTCAGTTGGTATTCTTTTAGGTCAGGCCAAATATCTTGCGGACAATAAAATCACTCCTGAGAGAAAGCTTTTCCACCACATCACTGTATACGAGGAGGTAGGTCATGGCGCCTGTGGCACTGTTCCTGAGGGAGTTACAGAGATTCTTTCTGTGGATATGGGATGCATTGGAGAGGGACTTGATTGTAAGGAGACACAGGTAAGCATCTGTGCTAAGGATTCTGCCGGACCTTACAACTACGACGTGGTTTCAAATCTTATTAAAACTGCTAAGGACAATAAAATCGATTTTGCAGTAGATGTATATCCACATTATGGTTCAGATGCAGACGCTGCACTTAATGCAGGATATGACGTAAGACACGGCCTCATTGGCGCCGGTGTGTACGCAAGCCACGGCTACGAGCGCTCCCACAAAAAGGGCGTAGAAAACACATTTAAGTTACTTATTAACTACATAAAATAAAAACAAGGGACAGCGATTATTTCGCCGTCCCTTTTATTTTTATCTTAATATCTCATCGATGGTAGACACTGTACTAAAACTTCCTGAATGAGTTGATATAATTTCCTTCATTATAGGAAGCTCAAAATAGCTGACATAGCAGATTAGGGTGTTATTCTCACCTGCTATAGCACCTCTTGAATCCATTATGGTACATGTCTTATTTAGCTTGTTTTTTATATCAAAAATGATTCCCTCTGGATCCTGGGTAATGATAGTAACTTGCTTGATAGATTCAAAGTGGTCAGTAAAGTGGTCAATCACAGCTGTAGCTACTACATACACCAGAAGACTAAGAAGAGCTGCTGTCACATCAATCAGGGCAAATATAGTCATATATACAAGGGCATTAAATGCCAGCAACACAGGTGTCATACTGTAGTTGCGGCCGGTCTTATCAGATAGTCTTTTTACCACAATATTGGCAAGTATCTCTGAGCCATCTATACAGCCACCGCTTCTTAAAATCAGTGACAAACCAGCCCCTAATATAGCACCACCAAATGCCACTGCAAGAAAATGTTCTGTATCAAGCTCAAATGGAATATTTTCAAAGAAATCAAGGCCAGCTGTGTACACTAGGGAGCCAAGGGCCGCCTTTATAGTAAAGCGCCTTCCTAAGAATACAAAACCTGCAATAATAAATGGTATAAATACTGCCAATACGCAGGTAGACAGCTGAAATCCTGTAAGCTTGCTAATAATGATTGCAACACCTGCTGTTCCATAATCAATGGCGTCATTTGGAAGCAGAATAAGTGCTACAGAAAAACTAGCCATTATAGCCCCTACTATAATAAATACATAAGACAAAACATCCTTCTTTTTCTTCATAAACCCCTACCCTACTTTTAACTACATCCAGCTATAATCTCCGCCTGTCACTGCCAGCGATAACAGTGCATCCATTTTCTCCACCTCATCAGCTCCCTGGACTACAGAAAGTAACTTTGCAGTCTCTACTGCAACTGGCATCTCCTCATCTGGACCTATCTCCATATTAGGCTGCTGGCCGCAGAATGGACAAACAAGTGTAGGTCCTACCTGAACTGATAAAAATCTATTTGCGCACTCACTGCATTCATAAAATCCTGCAAGGGCAGTGCCATCTGGAACATAATACATTTAAAATCTCTCTTTCTATTATTCTTCTATATAGTCTTTTACATTGAATGTCTCACCTGTTTTTTCTTCCCCGTCAGTAATGCCTGAGACAAATTCTGTAACATAGGTATCGCCAGTTTGTACATCAATGTAATAACGGATTATTGCTGCAGTATAAGACCGGTAAGCCACTACGATTTGCTCTGCATCAGAGGACTCTACATTCCAGTACAAAGTGTAATCATCAGACTCGGCCATCTCTTCCAAATCAGGATTCTGCTCTATGCAGTATTTTCTAATAGCAGAAAGTGCCTGATCATCTGTTATAACGTCATCTGCGGTTGCCTCTTCAGAAGTCTCTACATCAGATTCCTCTACTGTATCTTCTTCCTCTTCTACCTCTGCTTCCTGCTCTTTAGTATCCTCAGTATCGCTGGCATCTAACACAATGGAAGTAGGCTCTTCAGCTCCGCCGATTATATCTCCCTGGTCATCCTGCTTTCCACAAGCCAAAGCCATAACAGCCATTAAACATGCTAATAATAAAACTCTTTTTTTCATATCCTCATCTCTTTCTACTTTTTATCCCCTCATATCCTATCCGAATTAATGGAATGCCCCACATGCTAATCTCTCCAATTAATTCTCTTAATAGTAATATAATAGATATTCTCCAATTTGAATACCGTAAACATTTATAAAATTGTATCAGCAACCCCTGTCTAGGGCACTGTCTTCTATATATCTTTGAGATAAGTATCTCTTTGTATTGGTCCCCTTTTAGTTTTGTTCTCATCACTATCTCCTGAGAATCTACACAAAAAAGGATGGCCCCAATAAAGTGGCCATCCTAAAATCATCTTTATTACAAATTATAAGAAGTGTGCGCGAAGCTCTTCTGGTGCAATTGGTGAAAGATAAGCTGGTGCAATATCAAATACTGTCTTGGCACCTGAAACACCCTCATTGTTAAGACGAGCTAATGCTCTAGCGTAAGCTGTTAATACAGCGCCTGTAAATTCTGGATTAGAATCTAAGTTCAAGCTGTATTCAATTACGTGCTTGTTGCCATCGAAGCCTGTCTCACCTGTGTAAATAACGCTTCCACCGTGTGGTAAGCCACTGTGATTCTTCTTAAGCTCTTCTGCAGAGATGAAGTTTACTGTAGTGTCGTAATCTGAGAAGTAGTTAGGCATCTCCTTGATTTCCTTCTCGATGCGAGCCTTATCTGCTCCCTCTTCAACTACAACAAAGCACTCTCTTGTGTGCTTCTCTCTAGTAGTAAGCTCTGGATTCTCACCACTTCTAACACGCTCTAAAGCTTCTGGAACTGGTACTGTATACTGTCTTGCATCTACAACACCCTCAATACGACGGATGGCATCTGAATGACCCTGGCTAACGCCCTTGCCCCAGAATGTGTAAGCCTGTCCCTTTGGTAAAATAGCTGTAGCATAAAGTCTATTCAAAGAGAACATACCTGGATCCCAACCACATGAGATAAGGCCGATTTTGCCTGCTGCCTTAGAAGCCTTCTCAACATTAGCAAAGTGCTCTGGGATTCTTGCATGTGTATCAAATGAATCAATTACATTGTAAAGAGCTGCATACTTAGGAGTCATCTCTGGTAAATCTGTAGCACTACCACCACAGATAATAAGAACATCGATATCTTCCTTACCTGTGTCCAAATCTGCTGTAGACTTAACTGTAGCTCCTGACTTAACAGTAAGTGTGTTTGGGTCTCTTCTAGTGTAGATAGCCACAAGCTCCATATCATCGCTAAGTGTCACGGCAGCCTCTACGCCACGACCTAAATTACCATATCCTAAAATTCCAACTTTGATCATAATTCCTCCTTAATACTCCATGGGAGATTGTCATTAATTCTTAGGGTCTATTGTATCATTTAGTGTAGATTTGTTAACCCCTTTTTTCCCTATATAAAAAAATCCTATAATCGGACTATAAATAAAACGCCACTAGTCTAAATGCTAGTGGCGTCTTAACTTCTTATTTAGTTTTGCACATACATATCCAAAAATTCCAAACGATTAATTTGGGCTAATGGATACTGGAGGGATAGCCACATCTTTCATAAGTTCAAGTGACATGTCTCTAAGAATGTCATCCAAGAAGGCTATCTGCTCTGGAGTGAAATAATCCTGTGCACGCTCCACTACCGTATTCACGTATTTCTGAGATAAGTTAAAGTAATTAATATATTTGTCAGTAACAACAAGATGGTACTCTCGTCTGTCAGTCTCAGACTGAATCTTTTCAATGTAGCCCTTTTTAATAAGGCTGTTAACCTTATAAGCTGCATTAGGTGAAGAAACATTAATAAAATTAGCGAATTCAGCCACGGTAGGATTCTTCAGCGCATAGATGACCTCTACACAGAACATCTCAACAGTAGTAAGGGATGTCTCTCTGGAATGAAGATGATTGAACATCTCTTGATAGAAGTGTATTTTAAATTTTGTATACACCTCAGATAATGTTTGCTCTAACATTTCTAGTACCTTTTCCTTTGTTAATTTTTTACTCCCTAGAAACATCATACCTAATCTACTCTCCTATGGCAAAGGAAATTTCTGCCTTTGCTGCAATCTGACCATCAACATACGCTACAGCTTCGCCAAATCCAACTGGACCTTTTCTAGATGTAAGCTTGCACTCAAGCTCTAACACATCACCAGGCTCAACCTGCTTTTTGAATCTGGCATTTTTGATTCCACCGAAAAAAGCTAATTTACCCTTGTTCTCCTCCTCAGTAAGAAGCGCCACTGCACCTACCTGAGCAAGAGCTTCTATAATAAGAACACCTGGCATAACAGGATGTCCTGGGAAATGTCCCAAGAAATGCATCTCATTGGCTGAAACACACTTGATACCCTTAGCATAATTTCCTGGCTCACAATCCACAATCTTATCTACCAACAAAAAAGGATAGCGATGTGGAAGTATCTCTTGTATTTCTTTATTACTTAACTGCATATATACTCCAATCCGGCAGTTACGCTCTCAAGCCTAAGATGTTACTTCCGGTGACTACATGTCACCTGCAGTAACACTTAGAGCTTGATATCTACTACCTCATATAAATGACTCACTAGATATACTTCTTAAACACGATGGATGCGTTGTGGCCGCCGAATCCAAGTGCATTGGAAAGAGCCACGTTGATGTCAACCTTGCGGCCTTCGTTTGGAACAATATCCAAATCGCAGTCCTCGTCCTTCTCACGATAATTTATAGTAGCTGGTACAAATCCATCTCTAAGGGCAAGAGTTGTAATAATGCCCTCAACAGCACCTGCTGCACCAAGCAAATGTCCTGTCATAGACTTTGTTGAGCTAACCATAAGCTTGTATGCATGGTCGCCAAATGCCTTCTTAATAGCAAGTGTTTCACCTGCATCGTTAAGACTTGTGCTTGTTCCGTGTGCATTGATGTAGTCCACATCTGTCATCTCAAGGCCAGCATCCTTTACTGCAAGTGCCATACACTTAGCACCGCCCTCTCCCTCTGGATTAGGAGCAGTGATGTGATAAGCATCACAGTTAGTACCGTATCCTACGATTTCAGCGTAAATCTTTGCGCCACGTTTCTTAGCATGCTCAAGCTCCTCGATTACGAGAATACCTGCGCCTTCGCCCATTACAAATCCGTGTCTTTCCTTATCAAATGGAATAGATGCACGATTTGGATCCTCGCTTGTGCAAAGAGCCTTCATTGATTGGAAACCTCCGATAGCAAGAGGAATAACAACTCCCTCAGCGCCACCGCAAACCATCACATCTTCATATCCATCTCTGATTCTATGGAAGGAATCACCGATTGCATTGTTTGAGCTGGCACATGCTGTTACAACTGATGTACACATACCCTTGAGGCCGTACATAATTGCAATCTGGCCTGCAGCCATGTTGCTTATTGACATAGGAATGAAATATGGAGATATCTTGCTATAGCCCTTCTCCTCTCCTTTGCCATGCTCAATACAAATAGTCTCAAGTCCACCGATACCTGATGAAACTATACATCCGCATCTGTCAGCATTTTCCTTTTCCATATCAAGTCCTGAATCTGCAAGAGCTTCCTTAGCTGCAGCGCAAGCGTACTGTGTGTACACATCCATACGTCTTGCTTCCTTAGGACCGATAACTTCTGAGGCATCAAAATTCTTTACCTCACCTGCCAATTTAACCTTTAAATCAGCTGTATCAAAATGTGTAATAGGACCAATTCCGCATTTTCCCTGCTTTACAGCGTCCCATGTTTCTTTCACGCTGTTTGCCAAAGGATTGACTGTTCCCATGCCAGTAATTACTACTCTTCTCATTACATACCTCCAGTTACTTCGATGACTTGACCTGTGACGTAAGCTGCCTTTTCAGAAGCTAAGAATTCAACTACAGAAGCTACGTCCTCTGGTGTTCCAAATCTGCCAAGAGGAATCTGCTTAAGATAAGCTTCCTTTACTTCCTCTGGAAGACTGTCTGTCATTGCTGTTTGAATAAATCCAGGTGCTACCGCATTTACGGTAATACCCTTTGAGCCATATTCCTTAGCAACTGATTTTGTAAATCCAATCAAGCCTGCTTTGCTGGCTGAATAGTTTGCCTGGCCCGCATTTCCTGTTACTCCTACAATAGAAGTAATGTTGATGATACTTCCCTTTTTTGCTCTAAGCATATCTTTGATAGCTGCCTTTGTGCAAAGGAAAGCACCCTTTAAATTAATATCAACAACCTTTTCAAAATCCTCTTCGGTCATTCGAAGAAGAAGGCCGTCTTTTGTTATTCCTGCATTGTTTACAAGTACATCCACAGGACCAAGTAGACTTTTTACCTCAGAAAACATATTTGCAACATCCTCAGAGTTGCTAACATCAGCCTTAACATATATTGCCTGAACACCATACTTCTTACATAGAGAAATGGTCTCCTGAGCAGCTGATTCATTTCCTGAATAACAAATCGCTATATCGTAACCTGCCTTTGCCATAGTCTCAGCAATCACTCTGCCGATTCCACGGCTTGCGCCAGTTATAAGTGCTACACTCATGCTCCAAGCTCCTTTACTGTTGCCTCAAAGTCCTCAACTGTATCAATTGAATAAACCTTTACATCATCTACTGTCTTTGCAATAAATTTACTTATTGCCTTGCCTGGTCCAATCTCAATGATTGTGTCCACGCCTTCATCTACCATATATCTGATGGAATCCTCCAGATAAACTGAAGTCTGTACCTGCTTTTCGAGAAGTGCTGGAATTGTCTCATCCTGCTTTCTTTCACGACCAAGGCAATTGAAAATTACCTTTGATTTCTCTTCCTTAAAATCAACATTCTTAAACTCTTCCTTAAGCTTATCCCCGGCTGGCTTCATAAGCTTAGTATGGAAAGGACCGCTGACCTTAAGTGGAAGAATTCTCTTGGCTCCTGCTTCCTTTAAATAAGCGCTAGCCTTATCAACTGCCATTGCATCACCAGAAATAACAATCTGACCTGGGCAGTTAAAGTTTGCAGCCTGAACAGTAAGCTCACCTTTAAGCTCCTCATTCACTCTCTCACATGCATCCAAAACAGTCTGCCTCTCAGCACCAAGTACAGCTGCCATCTTTACCTCAAGTCCTTCAGATGCCTCTGTCATGTAAAGTCCACGCTTTGCAATAAGATTTAAAACCTGCTCTTCATCAATTGCATTTGACTCATAAAGTGCTGAATATTCTCCAAGGCTAAGACCTAGTGTGTAGTCAGCCTTGATGCCTCTCTCATGTAAAAGCTTTGTTACGCCAATGGCAAAAGCTACCATAGCAGGCTGAGTATATCTTGTCTGTGACAACTTCTCCTCAGGTCCGTTAAAAGAAAGATCTGCTACATCCATATCTGTTACAGTCTTCACTGTAGCTGTAGCATTATCAATTGTCTCCTTAAAAAGGTCGTACTTCTCGTAAAAATCCTGACCCATTCCCACTTTCTGAGAACCCTGGCCAGCGTACACAATTCCTAGTTTCATCTCAACTCCATCCTCATCTAAATCTTATATTGCAATAGAATTTGCATTTGCTAAGCAATCCTTTGCACCTACATATATATCATCCAAGATATCTGCCACTGGACGAATAGCCTTAAGCTGACCACATACCTGTCCTGCCATAACAGAACCTCTAATCATGTCGCCATCAATAACTGCACGTCTAAGACCGCCAAGTGTAATCTGCTCAAGCTTGTCTCTATCTGCACCCTCAGCCTCAAGCTTAAGATACTCACGAGCCATCTCGTTTTTAATAATTCGAACTGGAGCTCCCTGGCTTCTTCCTGTAACAGTTGTTGCGTTGTCCTTTGACTTAATAAGTGTCTGCTTATAATTGTCATGGATTGGACACTCCTCAGAAACTAAAAGACATGTTCCAATCTGAACACCACATGCGCCAAGCATTAATGCTGCTGCCATCTGCTCGCCGCTTGCGATACCACCTGCTGCAATAACAGGTACATCAACTGCTGCTACCACCTGTGGAAGCAATGTCAATGTTGTCATATCACCTACATGACCGCCAGACTCACCGCCCTCTGCGATTACAGCGTCAGCGCCTGAACGAACCATCACCTTTGCCAAGGCAACAGATGCAACTACTGGGAACACCTTTGCTCCCATTTCCTTCCAGCCCTTCATATACTTACCTGGGTTACCGGCACCAGTTGTAATAAACTGAACCTTTTCCTCAATAAGCATGTTAGCAATATTGTCCACATCAGGGTTCATAAGCATAAGATTTACACCAAATGGCTTGTCTGTCTTGCTCTTGCAAATTCTAATCTGCTCTCTGAGCTGCTCAGCATTCATGCCACCACTTGCAACTAGACCAAGTCCACCTGCATTTGAAACTGCAGCTGCAAATTCTCCTGTTGCAATATTTGCCATGCCACCCTGAATTATTGGATACTTTGTACCTGTTAAATCAACTAAATTCATAATTCTACATCTCCATTACTACGGCACCCCAAGTTCTTCCGGCACCGAAAGCGCATAAAAGAACCTTTTCGCCAGGCTTAATTTCACCTCTTTGCATAGCCTCGTCAAATGCTAGTCCCACGCTGGCTGCTGAAGTATTTCCGTATTTCTCAATATTTACAACAAATTTCTCCATTGGCTGCTTTACCTTTTTAGCAATGGACTCGATGATTCTAAGATTTGCCTGATGAAGGACAAAATGGTCGATTTCATCATAGGTAAGACCTGCTTTTTCAACAGCCTCTGCTATTACCTTTGGTACTGTGGCAACGGCAAATTTGTATGTACCCTGACCATCCATGTGGATGAGTCCGTTTGGCGACTTGATGTGAATCATTTCCTCATCACCATCGACACCAATTACTGATGAATACATTCCATCTGTTGGAACAACAACGGCTGCTGCCGCTCCATCACCGAATAATACGCAAGTGCTTCTATCTGTCATATCCATTTTCTTAGACAAAACTTCTGCACCAATCAAAAGGCCTGCCTTGCATCCTCTTGACATTAAAACCCCACGCATTGTTTCCAAACCAAATATAAAACCTGAACAGCCTGCGCTTAAGTCGAATGCAATTATGTCATTTGGCAATCCAAGTCTTCCCTGAATAAGGCAAGCAGTAGAAGGAGAAAAATAATCCGAAGATACGGTACAGACAATTACCGCTCCAATATCTGAAGGCTTAAGGCCTGAACGCTCTAATGCGATTCGTGCTGCCTTTTCTGCAAGCCCTGTGTGATTCTCCTCTTCAGTAACATAATGTCTTAAAGACATACCAGTTCTTTGCTTTATCCATTCATCGCTAGTTTCCACGATCTGTGCCAAATCATCATTTGACACTACCTTGCTTGGAGCTGTAGCTCCTGTGGATATAATCTTTATTCCTGTCATTTATACGTTTCCCATTCTTGCCTTAGATTTTGTTTCAATAAATCTGGCATCTATATTTCTGAATTTTTCAAAACGATCTGCTGCAATTTCCTCTTTTGAAAAGCCCTCAAGCTCCTTTAAGGCTGCAGTAATCTGCTTATCGATACGAGCGTAAAGTCTGCTGTGGGCATCTGAAATCTCCTGGCCCTCTACTACAGCAAGCTTGCTACCTCTCTCAGAAATAATTCCATCAATAACTCCAAATTCCAAAAGATCATGTGCAGTGAGCTTCATCACCTCTGCTGCTTCGTCTCTTTTTTCGCTGTCATGCCATAGAATTGATGCAAATCCCTCTGGTGAAAGCACTGAGTAAATTGCATTCTCAAGCATGTAAACTTTATTTGCTACTGCTATTCCTAGAGCGCCGCCGCTGCTGCCCTCTCCAGTAACAATGGAAATCACTGGCACCTTCAAAGTGCTCATCTCCGCTAAATTTGCGGCAATTGCCTGGGACTGACCATACATCTCAGCCTCAAGTCCAGGATATGCTCCCGGTGTATCTACAAAAGTAATAATTGGACGATTGAATTTTTCCGCCTGACGCATAATTCTCATGGCCTTGCGATATCCTTCAGGACCTGGCATACCAAAATTGCATGCCACATTTTCTTCAACCGTCTTTCCCTTACGGTGTCCTAAAACTGTTACAGGCTTTCCATGAAAAAGTGCGATGCCGCCGTAAATGCTACCATCTTCCTTTCCAAGGAAATCACCTTTTTGCTCAAAGAAATCCGTAAATACGTTTTCAATATAATCTGTAATCTTAGGTCTATCCTTATCTCTAGCATTAAGAACTCTATCTATCGCTTTCATAAAGACCTCCTATTTGCTATGAAGCATTAAAATTTGAGTCAAAACTTCTTTCATATTTTCTCTGTGAACTATCTTGTCCACAAATCCATGTTCCTCCAAAAATTCTGCTCTTTGGAATCCCTCAGGAAGCTTTTGACCAATTGTCTGCTCTATTACTCTAGGGCCTGCGAAGCCAATAAGGGCTCCCGGCTCAGCCAGTGTAATATCCCCTAACGTTGCAAAGCTGGCAGATACACCTCCAGTTGTTGGATGAGTAAGAACTGTAATGTAAAGTCCTCCTTCGTCCTTGAACTTTTGGATAACTGCACTTGTTTTTGCCATCTGCATCAGACTTAAAATTCCCTCCTGCATTCTAGCACCGCCGCTGGCTGTGAATATCACAAGAGGAATATTTTTCCTACCAGCATACTCCGCTGTCTGGCAGACAATCTCACCTAGCTCTACACCCATTGATGCCATCATGAATTTTTTATTCATAACAGCAAGAGCTACATCATATCCGCCAATTTTGCAGGCCCCTGCCACAATAGCATCGTGGGAACCAGTTTCTTGTCTAAGCTCCTCTTTCTTCTTAACATAACCCTCAAATTCAAGTGGATTAGTCTCATCGAAGTCAAAGCCAAATTCCTTGAAACTGTCCTTGTCTGTCACATCATTTATTCTGTCCCAGACACTGTACTCTGCCACAGGCTTGATTGCTGGCTCTAATAGTTCAGTAGGATTCTGACGCAAATCCTTGTATCTATTAAATTTGTCTTTTCTCTGATCAACTACACTATTCATCTGTTTCACTCACCGCTTTATCCCAAGATAATATTTCATCTGCATGATTCTCTATAAAGCTGACGTTATAATTACCCTTTACAAAATCGGGATGATGCAAAAGCAAATAATCAAAATCTCCGTTTGTTGTAATACCCTCTGTAACAAGCTCTAGTAGAGCTCGTCTCATTCTCCTGATTGCCTCCAAACGTGTTGGTGCGTGGACAATGATTTTTGCCATCATAGAATCATAAAATGGACTTGTTTCATATCCGTTGTAGAGAAGAGTGTCCACTCTCACTCCAGGGCCTCCTGGAACATTTAAGAATGTAATCTTTCCTGTATTTGCCATGAATCCCTTTGAAGGGTCCTCTGCATTGATTCTGCATTCCATGGCATGTCCATTTAGCTTTACATCCTTTTGCTTAATCTTAAGAGGTTCATGGAAAGCTATCCTAATCTGTTGCTTTATAAGGTCAATTCCTGTAACAGCCTCTGTAACACCATGCTCTACCTGAATACGGGTGTTCATTTCGATGAAATAATAATGGTCTTTTTCGTCAAGTACGAATTCAACTGTACCTGCATTAGTATAGCCTGCGGCCTTGGCTGCTGTAACAGCTGCCTTACCCATGGCCTTTCTAAGATCCTCATTAATATACATACATGGACTTTCCTCAATCAGCTTCTGGTTCTTACGCTGAATTGAGCAGTCGCGCTCCCCCAGATGAATCACATTGCCATGTTCATCTGCTAAAATCTGAAACTCAATGTGTCTTGGATTTAAAATCAGCTTTTCCACATACATCTCGTCGTCGTTAAAGCAGGCTCTAGTTTCAGCTTTTGCCTCTTCGTAAAGCTTCTTTAGATCCTCTGGCTGATACACACGGCGCATTCCGCGTCCACCACCGCCAGCACTTGCTTTAATCAACACTGGATAGCCAATCTTCTTTGCAATTTTCTCCAGCTTTTTGAAATCCTCAACCGGTCCATCTGAGCCTGGTACAACAGGAACTCCTGCCTTCATCATCATCTTTCTAGCAGTAGCTTTGTTGCCCAAAGCATCCATTGCATCAGCAGTTGGTCCAATAAAAGTGATTCCAGCTTCTTCACATTTTCTAACAAAATCAGAGTTCTCGGAAAGGAATCCGAATCCCGGATGAAGTGCATCACAGCCAGTTACCTGTGCTGCTGTGATAATTGCATCCATATTTAAATAGCTATCTGCCGCTCTGGCTGGTCCTATGCAAATGCTTTTTGTAGCCAGCTTCACATGAAGTGATTCCTTATCCGCTGTGGAATAAATAGCTACGGATTCAATATTCATTTCCATGCAGGCTCTGATTATACGTACTGCAATCTCTCCACGATTAGCAATTAAAATTCTCTTAAACATAACTAATCTCCTATGAGAAATAACTGTTCTTCAAAGCCAACAACATCCTGATTTTTTACATATATTTCTTTTATGACGCCATCTTTTGGTGCTGTAATTTCACTCATCATCTTCATGGCCTCAATTAAGCAAAGGACTTGTCCTGCCTTTACCTTATCCCCAACCTGTACATAAGGCTTTTCCTCTGGGGATGGGGCAGAATAAAAAACTCCAACTAGTGGAGCTTTTACTACTTCTCCCTCTACTTTTTCTTCTTTTGAAACCTGAGGTGCCTCCACGGCTACCTGAACTGGCGACTGTTGAGCTACTGTAACTGGCGCCGCCTGAACTTTTACTTCTGAAGGCTTTTTAAGCTTAAGCTTGAATCCCTGGTCCTCAATCTCAAAAAAGGAACTGCCGCTTGCATCAAAAGCCTCCATTAGCTCCTTGATTTCTTTTAATTCCATAATTACTTGTGTGCCTCAAGATAGTTAACAATATCTGCTACAGTCTTAATCTCTGCCATAGCGTCCTCATCGATTGTGATACCTGTCTTCTCCTCAACGGCAAGAGAAAGCTCTACAGCGTCAAGTGAATCAGCGCCAAGGTCCTCAAAAAGATTTGCCTCCATTGTTACCTTGTCAGCTGCACAGCTAAGAGTGTCAATGATTACTTCCTTTACTACTTCAAACATACTTTTCTCCTTTTCTTGTGGAATACTTAATATTTTTTAGTTAAAAATAATTTAGTTAAAAATTCTTTAACTATTGTTATGATACCCAACTTTAAATTCATGTCAAGGTTTTTAGTTAAATTATTTTAACTATTATTTCGTAAAAAAATCGCTAGTGCCTTTAAACACTAGCGATTCAAAAAATATTAATTTTTATTTATTTTTTAAGTTCAAATCTTTCAACAAGACCCTTAAGAGAATTAGCATGTTCATTCATCTCATAACTAAGAGCAAGTGACTCTTCAGATGTAGCTGCATTATTCTGTCCTACTGAAGAAATCTCACTAATATTAGATGACATTTCCCTAACTGATGTAGCCTGAGAATTTGAAGCATCGGCAATTGTCTTAACCTTCTCTGCGATTCCCTGAACCTGAGATACCATTCCATTAAGCTTTTCTGCAGTGTCATTAGCAATTGTGATACCCTCTTCTACGCTCTTAAGAGAAGCATTGATAAGTCCTGCTGTATTCTGAGCTGCCTCTACAGTCTGACCTGCAAGCTGTGATACTTCAGTAGCAACAACTGCAAATCCTTTACCTGCCTCACCAGCTCGAGCTGCCTCGATAGATGCATTAAGTGAAAGTAAGTTGGTCTGATCAGCAATAGCATTGATTGTATCGATAATCTTTGAGATTTCCTGAGAAGAAGCTGAAATTGCATCCATAGCATTTACAACGTCCTGCATCTTCTGGTTTCCTTCTACAATATTCTGTGCAACGACTTCCACCTCCTGTGAAATAGCTGTTGCATCTGAAGAATTGTTAGAAATCTGATCTGTGATATCTTTAACTGTAACTGACAAATCATCAACGATATTTGCCTGTGAAGTAACTGTATCAGCAAGGTTCTGTCCTGCTCCTGCAATCTGGTTAGCACCATCGGAAACCATATCAGAAACTTCCATAATCTCTGTCATTGATTCAGAAATTTCCTTTGAGAAGCTTTCTACAGCAGTCTGGATTTCCTTAAAGTCTCCATCAAAATCACGCTCGAAATTGATATTAAAATTACCACCTGCCATTGTAGACATAACAGCTGCGATTTCATCTATATAATAAACAAGGGATTCTACGGCAATCTTTAATTGATTGGCAACTCGACCAATTTCATTGTCCTCTTCATAGTCAATCTCTACATGCACATTACCCTGAGCAATCTCCTCTGATGCCTTCGCAAGAATATTAAGATCATGCTCAATGCCCTTAATCATTGCAGCGCTTCTCTTTTTGTTCATGATAACAATAATTACAAGGGCTACTATAAGAACGATTACTGCTGCAACAACAATTGCCATAATAGTCATGTATTTTCCTGCTGCAGCTGACTCTGCAAGTTCTCCTGTCTCGTCCAAAGCATCTGCAAGTGTTTCGGCAGCCTCATTTAATGTAGAATTGAAATACTCTACAGCTGTATCAGTATCACCTGCTTCAACTAAAGCAAGCATTTCAAATGATGCATCTTCAAAACCTTTCCAGTATTTGTCCAGGTTTGCCCCTAATTCTGCATTATTTAAGTTGGCAGAAATAGTTCCAAAATATCCTTCAATCTTTGGGAATCTCTTTTCCAAATCAGCCTTCTGGTCAGCCGTTACCTCTGGATCATTAGATGCCACTGCAAATAAAAGACGCTTGTTAATTGTCTGTACGTCTTTACGAATTTCCATCTGATATTTCTCTGTTACAAACTGCACATTATAAAAGTTGTACACATTTATAAAAATAATTATAAAGAATACAATCATTATAATTGCATTTGCTAGGAACATTTGAATAGTAAAGCCTGAAAAACTTTTAAGAGCTCCTGCTATTGTTCCTTTTCCTCTTGCGGTTCTGTTGTTCTTCATAGAAAGTTACCTCCAAAGCCAAAATCCCATTGTGTAATAATACACGTTTTTATAGGGACTATTATAAGGGTAATTTTCTAACAAACTGTGAACTTTCACAGATTGTTCAGACTATTTCGCTACTTTTTCTTTATTGAATATAATTCGTCACTTAGCTACTAGTGATTAGAATAGGAATTTGATAATATATAGCTATAGCAAAAGGAGGAAATACATCATGTCAGTAACAATTTCAGATTCTATAAAGTATATTGGCTGCGACGACAAAACTATCGACCTATTTGAGAGCCAATATCCTGTTTCCAATGGAGTTTCCTACAATTCCTACTTAATATTAGATGAATCAGTGGCTGTAATGGATACTGTAGATCCTAGATTTACAGACCAGTGGCTTTCAAATCTTGAAAAAGAGTTAAATGGTAAAAAAGTTGATTACCTTGTAGTCTCTCACATGGAGCCAGACCATTCAGGCTCTATCAAGTCATTTTTAGAGAAATACAAGGATACAACAGTTGTTGGTAATGCTAAGACATTTACAATGATGGCTCAGTTTATGGATGAGTCATTATTCGCTGATAGAAAGCATGTAGTTGCAGAGGGAGACACACTTTCACTTGGCGAGCACGAGCTTACATTTGTAATGGCACCTATGGTTCACTGGCCAGAGGTAATGGTTGAATACGAATCAAAGGAAAAGATTTTTTTCTCTGCTGATGGATTCGGCAAATTCGGTGCCCTTGATACTGATGAGCCATGGATTGATGAGGCTCGTAGATACTATCTCAATATAGTTGGCAAGTACGGCGCTTCTGTACAGGCTCTTCTTAAGAAGGCAGCAGGTCTTGATATTCAAAAGATTTGCCCACTTCACGGTCCAATTCTCACAGAGAATCTTGGCTACTATATTAATTTGTACGATATCTGGAGCAGCTATAAGCCAGAGGAGGAGGGCGTACTTATTACATGTGCTTCCATCCACGGCAACACTAAGGCAGCTGCACTTAAGCTTCAGCAGAAGCTTGAGGCTAAGGGGGTTAAGACAATGTTCATTGACCTTTGCCGCCAGCCACTTTCAGAGGCTGTTGCCAGAGCATTCTCCTATGACAAAATGATTTGTTGTGCAAGCACATACGACGGTGGCCTCTTCCCACCAATGGAAGACTTCCTTCACCATCTTCGTGCAAAGGCTTATCAGAACCGTAAGGTTGGCTTCGTAGAAAATGGCACATGGGCTCCACAGGCTGCAAAGTGTATGCAGGCAATCCTTGAGCCACTTAAAAATATCGAATTCATGGAGCCAGTGGTATCTATCAAGTCGACACTCAACGACGCGTCGGAAGCAGCCATGGATGACCTTGTGGCTACGATATAAATTTAGGAGGTAAATATATGGCAGTAGAAGTAAATCACAGAAAAGTTGCGATAATTGGAGCGGGCTTTGTTGGCTCCGCTACAGCTTTTGCATTATCCCAGAGTGGTCTTTTCTCTGAGATGGTGCTTATTGATGCAGCCCATGACAAGGCAGAGGGCGAGGCTATGGATATTTCCCATGGTGCTCCATTTAACAAGCCTATGAAAATTTATGCAGGTAATTATGATGATGTTGCAGATGCAGCTATTGTTGTAGTAACAGCTGGCGCTGGCCAAAAGCCTGGTGAGACCAGACTTGACCTGGTACATAAAAACGTAGGCATTTTTAAATCTATTATTCCTGAGATTGCAAAGAGAGATTTCGGTGGAATTCTCCTTATAGTTGCAAATCCAGTTGACATACTTACACTTGCAGCTCTTAAGCTTTCTGGTCTTCCAGAGGAGCGTGTAATTGGCTCAGGTACAGTACTTGATTCAGCTAGACTTAAGACAGAGCTTGGCTTACATCTTGGAATTGATAGCCGTTCTGTTCATGCATTTATTATTGGTGAGCATGGTGATAGTGAGATTGCCGCATTCTCAAGTGCCAATGTGTCAGGTATTCCACTTAATGATTTCTGCGAGATGCGTGGTCATTTCGAGCATGAGAAATCAGAGAAGGCAATTGCTGAGCGTGTTAAAAATGCAGCTTATGAAATTATCAAAAGAAAGCATGCAACATACTATGGTGTTGCAGTGGCTGTTAAGCGTATTTGCGAGGTTATCGTCAGAGATGAGAAATCTATTCTTCCTGTATCACACATGATGCACGGTGAATATGGCATCGATGGTGTATGCCTTTCAATGCCATCAGTTGTAGGTGCTGACGGACTTGAGACAAAGGTTCCTATTTCTCTTGATGAAGATGAAATTAAGGCACTTCAGGAATCAGCTAGAACTCTTAAAGAGGTTGTAGATACAATCGATTTTAACTAAAAATGACATAAGTTAAGGCCTTGGCAATTGCCAAGGCCTTTATTTCGATTATCTAGAAAGTCTCTCCACTATCTTATCTAATGTCTCGCGAGGCACTGTACCATCACGATACAATTGATTAATAGTACTGTCACTTCCAATGAGAGCTGTAGCATCCAACCATGTGCCCTTTTGAAACTCCTCATCAAAGACAGCATATATTTTTCGATTTTGTAATAACTCTGAAAGTGGAAATTCTCTGTAATCCATATTATACCCTTGAGAGATACTCTCCTGTTCTAGTATCGATCTTGATTGTCTCACCATTCTCTACGAAAAGTGGAACGTATACTGTAGCGCCTGTCTCAACTGTAGCTGGCTTTGTAGCACCTGTAGCTGTATCGCCCTTGAAACCTGGCTCTGTATCTGTAATCTGAAGCTCAACAAACATAGGTGGCTCAACTGAGAAGATTGAACCATTGTGTGAAAGCATCTTAACGATTTCATTTTCCTTAACGAACTTGAGAGCATCACCAATCTGGTCAGCTGTAAGAGCTACCTGATCATATGTCTCAACATCCATGAAGTTGTAAAGCTCACCATCATTGTAAAGATACTGCATATCCTTACGATCGATACGTGCTGCTGGGAACTTCTCTGTAGGACGGAAAGATGTCTCTGTAACACCGCCACCCTTGATGTCCTTAAGCTTTGTACGAACGAATGCTGCACCCTTACCTGGCTTAACATGCTGGAACTCGATAACCTGATAAACTTTGTTGTCCATCTCGATTGTCATACCGTTTCTAAAATCACCGGCTGTAATCATTATAAAATCCTCCTTAACAGGTATAAGACTACGCTGTCTCATACGTTTAATACAAATTCAATTGGCTTAAAGCCACACTCGTATACAATATATTACTTCAAAAATCAGATAATTTCAAGACAATTTTCTGCCACTATATTTAAGTCCCATATAACTCAAATTCTTCTTTGCTACCATAAAATACATTCATATCTATAAAAGGTTCTTCCCCCTCATAGCCATCTATCCTATGACGGTTAGAATATTGCCAAAAAGTCCATTCAACGTCCCCATGGATCTTGTCATATACACTTCTGTACCAAATATCACAGTCCGAAAACTCGCCTGCTACAATGGTATTGTATGTTTCTTCACTGACATATAATACAGGATTAACACCATATTCTTCCTTTAAAATGTTAATCATATTTCGCAGTTCAGCTCTTATTTCAGATACGTCAATATCCTCTTCATTTTGATATTTTCCATAGTATTCTACATCAATTACCGGTGGCAGCATCTCAGGTATCGCATCCACTGAACCAATAAAATTAGCCGCCTGCTTTTCTCCTGATGATTCAAAACTAAAGAAATGGTATGCCCCTATTCTTAAATCTGTCTCTGCAGCTTCCTTCCAATTGTATTCAAAGCAGGAATCCTTAAATGTGGAGCCCTCTGTTGCTTTAATATAAGCAAAATCAATATCCTGATTCGTTAATGTATCCCAGTCTACCTTCCCTTGATGAGCCGACACATCTACTCCTGCCACTGGATATTTCGCCTTGCTGGGATTATTAATATGAACAATCCCCAAATATAAAAGCAATGCCAGAATGACAGCCAGGAAAATCAGTATTAATATGCCTCTAATCCAATATTTTTTACTCAAATCCTTTTCCTCTCTTTGGACCTAGGGGACGGGGTTAGTGGTCCATTTTCCCATATTATCAACATATAGCTTTAATTGTAGCATTTGGCACCTAGGATGTGCTACTATTTTATTATCAATTATTAATAGGGAGTTTAAAATGGAAATCGAAAGAAAATTTTTAATTAAAGACCTTCCAGATTTATCAAAATATGAATATGTAGATATTGAGCAGGGATACCTTTCTACCGAGCCTGTTGTACGTATCAGAAAGAAAAATGACAAGTACATTCTCACCTATAAGGGCAGCGGCAAGCTGGCTAGAGAAGAAATCGAAGCTGCTCTTACAGCTGAGGCTTATGCCCACTTATTGGAGAAAATTGATGGCCATCCAATTACTAAGCGCCGCTACATGATTCCATTTGATCCTTACACCATCGAGCTTGATATTTTCGAAGGCCACATGAAGGGTCTTATTATGGCTGAGGTAGAGTTTCCATCAATAGATGCGGCTAACTCATTTAACCCACCTTCATGGTTTGGCGAGGATGTTACCGAAGACGCCCGCTATCACAACTCAAATATGATATGGGCTAATCCATTATCATAACTTCATATCTAAATAGAAAGTGCCAAGGACCAATCTTTAAGATTAGCCCCCGGCACTTATATTTTATTTAAAGCAGAACGCTATAAATAAATTTCTTATTACATATAGTCCTTAACATTTGACTTATCTACTGGCTCGTATGGAACCCATACATAGTAGCCATCTGCTGTGACACCTTCGATGTCCTTAGCTGTTCCCCTAGTTGCAAGTGCTATAGCTGTCTGAATAGCTGCTGCACCCTGACCAGTTGCTGACTGGTAAACTGTAAACTGCATGCCGCCATCGAGAATTGACTGGCATCCCTCTGTTGTAGCATCTACACCTACTACAGGGATTTTACCAGGGTCAAGTCCTACTTCCTTCATAGCCTGAACTACACCAACTGCCATAGAGTCATTGTTGCAGATTACTGCATCAAATGGCTGCTTTGTCTTAAGGAAGAGCTTGAACTCATCTGCTGCTTTTGCAGTATCCCAATAAGCTGTATCGTTAAATACAAATGTTACATCAATTCCATTTTTCTTGTAGTATTCCTTAACAGCTGTAGTTCTAAGGCCGGCAGCTGGATGTCCCGGCTCGCCCTGGAATAATACAATATTCATGCTAGATGGCTTGCCAAGTGTATTCCATACATATTCTGCCTGGAAATTACCTGCATCCTTATCGTAACTTCCTACATACATGTATTTGTCTGGCTCAAGATACTGCTCATCTGGCTGAGAGTTAACAAATAGAATAGGTGTATCACCAGCTGTAACCTCCAGCTGAAGAGCTGTTGTGGCATCTACTGGATTACAGATAATTGCATCATATCCAGCATCAACTGCCTGCTTAATCTGAGCAACCTGCTCATCAACAGAGCCGCACTCAGCGCCAACATCAACAGTTACACCTGCCTCCTTACCACCATCTACGACGGCATTTTGAAGCATTTCCTTAAAGGTATCAAGTGTAAGTGTTGAGAAGAATATCTTCATTCCCTTTCCTGAACCACCTGAACCTGAGCTTGCATTTCCGCAGCCTGTAAGGGTCATTCCGATAATCATTACCCCTGCAACAAGAAGGGCCGCTATCTTTTTAAGTCTATTATTCATCATACTCGGTATCCTCCTTAACAATCTTAAACTGCTGAACATAACCTGTAAGTGTCTGGCTTGTATTTGCAAGCTGATGAGAATTATCAGCTACATCCTGGCTACTCTGAGTGATTGCCTGAGCCTGCTCAACCATGTTCTTAGATGTCTCAAGGATTTCGTCTGCTGAAGCTGCCTGCTCTTCAGAAATAGCAGCAACATTAGTAGATACCTCGTCAACCTTATTAATATCTGCAATCATTTCTTTGATTACATCACTGGTACTTTCAATATTTTCAAAAATCTTATCGAAGGTTGAAACTGCTGCGTCGATAAGTTCGCCGTTGGCCTCGATGCTCTTAGCACTGGCATCCGCCTGTGAAACAACCTTTTCAATCTGGTCACGAACCTGATTAATCAAGTCTGAAATGCTTTGAGCACTCTCTGCTGAATGCTTAGCAAGTCCTCCGATTTCTGATGCAACAACTGCAAATCCCTTACCAGCTTCACCAGCACGGGCTGCCTCGATAGAAGCGTTAAGCGAAAGAAGATTGGTCTCTTCAGCGATTTCAGAAATCATACCTACAATATTAGTGATTTCCTCAGATGCCTGACCTACCTTTTCAACTGAAGCAACAAGCTCCTGGTTGGCTGCTTGGATTTCTCCCATAGCCACTGACAGCTTCTCCATGTCAGCTCTACCGCTCTTAGAAATCTCAACTGTCTCAGCCATTCTCTCTGATGCTGTATCTGAATTAGCCTTTGTATCAGAAACAACCATTGCAAGAGTTGTGGCATTCTCAGCGATTTCATTAACAGCGATGGCAAGCTGATCAACTGTCTGATTCAAGTTAACCATTGCGCTCTCCTGAGACTGTGATGCATCAAACATCACTCGGCTAACCTGATCTGAGTTGTCGGATTCTTCTTTAAGCTTCTCAGACTCGTCATTAATACTTGAAAGCATATCTCGCATTAAGCCAACGAATTTGCCAACCTGCTGTCCCATCACACCGATTTCATCATTAGATGTATTCTTGACCTCGATTGTAAAGTCACCAGAAGACATTGCGTGAATATTCTCTGTGATGTATGAAAGTGGCTTAATAACTCGACCGATAATAGCACTAACAAGAATAACAATAATTATTGTTGCAACAACACCTATGATAAGTAGGATTGTAATAAGCTGTGTAACATTGGCAAGAATAACACTATTTTCAATATATGAAACAAGGAGCCAATCAGTGCCCTTAATTTCCTTAAATGATACAGTATACTGGCCTAAGTTGGTTGTACTGTAATCGCCTGCCAATATAGCGTTATATGTTCCATCCATTACAGGTCTGCCCAAACTTCCTGTTAAAGTGGTAGAAACCAGGCTACTGTCACGATGAGCAAGAACCATCATGTCATTTCTATCTACAAGGAAGGAGTTGGCATTTTTCATTTTTACACCAGAGTTTACAATGATAGAAATCTTACCAAGTGTAACATCTGCTGCTACAACCTTAATCTCATCGCTTCCATCATTTAAAATACCTGACGCAGAAATAACATACTCACCCTCATCATTCATATATGGCTCACCATAGGCCATGTTTATACGTGATAGCCCCTCTTTGTACCACTGCTGGTCTGTTGGATTTGTAATGGATAGATCTGTACCACGGCCTGTGTAGACCTTTCCTGACTGTGTGGCAATATAAACACCATTTGGCGCATTGCTATTAGAACCTACAAAAGTAGTAAGTACTTCTTCATAGTAGGTCTCATCCAAATCCATGCCCTCCAGCGAGGCCTTGATTGTACTGAAATTCTCTAGATTTTGCTGAAGCCAAGCATAGATATTGTCTGCCTGGTTGGTAATAGAACTTTCAAGCTCGTTACGAGCCATTTCTTCCAATCTGCTTTTAGAAAGAAATGAAGATATTGCTACCAAAATAATAATCGTAACAACAACTGCTGGCACGATAAACAAAAGCAGTTTATCTTTTATCTTTTTAGTCTTAGTGCCTCTAGGACTTTTTTCCATTTTCGCCATTTCCCCTCCTAATGTCTGTAATATAACCCAAGTCTAAACTTATGGGAAAATTTTAACACCTAATTATGTAGCAATTGTTATCAAAACAAGCATTTTCGCATAATTGATGAATATTTTTATCTTCTCAGGCGCAGTGTTTCATATTTTGCTCTAGTCTTAACACAGACTTTCAGCTCCTGAACCCTACTTTCAATATCACCATCCTCAATTACACAGTCAATTGATGAAGCCATATTATCGATTAACAGATTGTCAAAATCCATTATAGGTGTGGCAACCAATATCTTGTATTTTTCCTCAAAGTCGTCTGTATCCAAGAATTCTAACAGAATTGGATTAACCTGCTCTTCTTCTAAATTACTCATACTATGTCCTCCTTTAATCCTCTTTTATTAGAATGAATTTGTGTAATATATTTTCTTAGCTAAATTGGCATTGCCAAAATCAACTATAATAACACCGTAGCTTGTATCATCCTTGAATGAATATTCCATAAGCAAATCATTGAGATTTGTAGCGTAACCTCTAGGATGTCCTATTTTGCCATCGCCACTTGTGCTGACAAAATTCAAAAACCAAGTATTCTCATCGGCTTCGCAATTTTCAAGTCCATCTACTACAGCCTCGTATTTGTTCTCAACTGAGTATTTATATCTATCCTGAACCCAATATCTAAAATCATCAGATACGTATAGTTCATAAGGAATATCAACTGGGGTCTTATTGTCCTGTTCAGACCAACTCATATTTAGGCCCATGATGCCATTTCCCAGCTTATCTTCAAATCTTGTGGCAAGCACTGCCCTACCTCTTACCTCTCCCAAAGTAGGAATATATTCATCAGTGTACCAGTAATCCTCATTGTCCTTAAGTTCATTATTAAGAAGCTTTTGAATCTCTTTTACATTAGCCTCATCATCTTCTATTTTAAAATTAACGATTACCGTCTCATCTCTATGTGCCTCTAGGAATCTATAAATTTCTCCTGTAACATCACTTAGGCTAAGGTAATCAGAAAAAAGTCTGCCTGACTCATGACAATTGGCAAAGTTATGGACTAGCTTAATCCTGTGATCCTTTTGCCCCTTATCAAGAGCAATCCTAAGATCTAAGTATCTATAACCATTCTCTAACTGCTCAGAAATGTCAGTGTCCTGACACCTCATTACATAGCCAAGCATTACATATCTAGCAGCACTGTCGTGGGTACCAGGTATTGTGATTTCTGACAAATACACATCATCCGGCAGGAACCCCATCCAATTACTAGAATCTGCATATTCGGCAGTCAAATCTAAATCAACATCCACGACCGTATCATCATCGCTGACAAATACCTGTATTAGAATCACAGATATTATAAGTATCATTACGCCGCAAACTATTCTAAAAAAACGCCCCTTACTCATATTTCACCCCTTTTCACTTTATAAAAATATTTTAACATTCTTCACAGGCAATGTCTTATAGTTTATCCATTAATTAAAAACTTAACTGGTTCAAAAAATCTATTCTCTCTTTCATTTTATTTATGATAAAATCTTATCTGGAATTATTAGGGGATATAATTAGAAATTTATTAGAGGATTATAATGATAGAACGTAAAAGACTATTATCACTTGGATACTATAAAAAAGCTCCCTCTTTTACAGGGAGCGACAAAAACAAATGTTATAAAATAGAAAAGATTCATCCAGAGGAATCTGAAGAGGACTTGTTTCAGGCTACAATTTGGCCTGGTCCCTACAGCTCTGAGAACACTCCTGATGAGATGAAGCAAAAGAACACTGCTCCATTCACCGAGGAGGGTCTACAGGAATTAGTTGACTGGATGAATCAATTAGATATCTAGTATTTATGAGCTGGCTTTTTTGCTAGCTCTTTTATTTGCGTACATAGCGCTATCAGCCCGCTTTACAACTGAACGCAAGTTACTGTCGATATTAGGTGCGTAAGAAGCAAATCCAATAGCCACACCTATATCAAATTTATAATCACCTTCTGCATTTTCAGTGTAAACCTTTGCAAGGAATAGCTTTTTAAGTCTCTCTAAATTAATGTCCTTACCGGATGGGATGATACAACAGAACTCATCACCACCTGTACGGTAACAATCACCATATTTTCCAAATGTACTACTGAAAATATCTGCAACAACAGTGATATACTCATCTCCCACATCATGACCGTGGGTGTCATTACATGCCTTAAGTCCATTGGCATCTGCAACTATCGCCACTAAATCTTCCAAATCATCATTAGCATTTGCGTATGTTTCAAATGCATTTCTATTTAAAAGGCCTGTCATGCTATCTGTAAGTGCAAAAAGCTCAAGCTGCTTTGCACGACGGCCCTTTTCAATGACCTCATATGTACCCTTTAACAAATCCCAGGCTAATAATACAAGGAATACCAGGAAAAGATATCTGCCCAACTGGTCAGAATCTCCTATGCGCTTGTAATATGAGACAATATCAAATATTACACCAAATGCAAATAGTGTAAGTCCAACTACGCAGACTCTCACTCGCCTTGTGTAATTTTTGTTAATCATCTTAATAACCACTCCCGCAACCACATATACTGTGGCTAATAACATCATTAAATGAATAAATGGTAAGGTCTCTCTGTATTCTGCTATCTTTGAAAAATGTAAAAATGAAAGGACAATTAATTCCAAACTTGATAGGGTGATAATTGTATTCTTAACCCATTCATTTTTAAACTTAAGATAGGAATGGAAAAACAGTACAAATGGTGGTATTACAAACATCAGACATAAGTAAGGTGCCACCACTTCAACAATCTTGTTTCTGAAAATCAAAGTGATAACATCTGTCTCCATAAATGTCCATAGACCTATGAACAACGCAAAGTATCCTAAGTATATAAGCTCCTCCCCTATTACCATCTTCTTTTTCATGAAATGGTAATAGACAATAAGTGAAATACTTATAACCAAAATCAACATACTGGCAACAAATCGTGGCATAGACTTAACCATGATGTCATTGTACATATTATAGGAAGAACCTACGTAAAATTCAGGAACATACCCTGCCACCACATCATAAATAGGTGTGACAACAACAGCAATATTAGTCATCTTCTCATTAATATCAACAAAATGATATGCTGAGCCAGTAGATGAGGACCAAATACCGCCTGTCTGGGTAAATGAATAAATCAACTTACCACTGTTATAAACTTCTACCCTATGATGGGATGTATAGAACATAAAGCCGGAATAACGATAGTCCAGCTTCCTAAGATCAAAAAGATATTCCTTACCACCATCTTCTAAATTAACAACAGTGTAAGGCTCCACAATCTCTGTGAATGTATCTGATTTGTACTGTGAAATGGTAAATATATAGCACAAAATAAGGGCTGCTAAGCAGATACCAATTAATGCTTTATTCAGTTTGTCGCAATAACCGTGCCTCTTAGCATCCTTTGCCATACTAAAACTCCAACCTACCGTTAATCGTTACAATAAAAATGTTATTTTAAATATTTTCACAGATTTATAACATTTATATAGATATTAACATGCATTTTGGAATATAGCAATATATTTCGTTAACTTTTTAACATCATTTGCAAATAAACGCTTTTATATAACTATACAGCTTATCTGTACCAACTATATAACTAAAATGATTTTCATCAGGTAATATCTGAAGCTGGGCATCAGGAATAGATTTTGCAATTTTAACAGTCTCTTTTTCCTTAATGCAGTCCTTCTCACCAGCGAAAATCATAGCAGGAACTGAGATACGGCCTAGCTCAGATGTTAAAATATCAGGCTCAGTAATCATCATAAGAGTCTTTAAATCACCAGTCTTTTTGTATTCTTTTTTCATTTCCTTGAAATCTCTGTGATGAATTCCATCTGGTGTAAGATTAGCACCACAACAAACTATGCCGGAAAGCAAAGAGCTTGCCTTTATAGCTACTAAAAGGGCAATTATTCCTCCATCTGAAAAACCAATAAGATAAGGCTTTTCTATATCAAGCGCATTAATAAGATTAATAACATCCTCTGCCATATCCTTGTAGTGGTATTCCTTAGGAGTAGCACTTTCTCCATAGCCTCTTGAGTCCATAGCATAAACTGTATGATAGTTGCTCATAGTCTCTGCTAAAGCATCAAATGTATGGTGATCTCCCTTATTTCCATGTATAAGAATAACCGGCGAGCCCTCGCCGGTCTTTTCATAGCATATTACTTGTGAGTTAAGCTGAATATACATATTGTCCCCTCGAATTATTTATTGCTGATAACCTTCTTCATATCATAGAGTCCAGCTGGCTGACCAACGATGAACTTAGCAGCCTCTACAGCACCCTTAGCAAATACGCTCTTTGAGTAAGCAGTGTGCTTGATAGTGATAACCTCATCAAGTCCTGCAAAAATAACCTCATGCTCCCCTACAATATTACCACCGCGAACAGCTGAGATACCGATTTCCTTAACTGGTCTCTTCTCACGTCTGTCAGCTCTGCCGTAGCAATACTCATATTCATTATTAAGAGCCTCATTACATGCATCAGCAAGTGCAAGAGCTGTACCACTTGGAGCATCAAGCTTCTGATTGTGATGCTTCTCTACTATTTCAATATCAAATCCTGCATCAGCAAATACCTGAGTTGCCTTTTTGCATAAATCAAATAATGTATTAATACCAAGAGACATGTTAGCGGAACGAAGAACTGGAACTGATTTGCAAGCCTCATCTACATGCTTAAGCATGTCATCTGTCAATCCAGTAGTGCAAAGAATTACTGGCTTTTTATTTGCTACACAGTAATCAAGTAATCCATCGATTGCTGCAACATTAGAGAAATCAATAATTGCATCAAAATCCTCTTTAACCTCAGCAATAGAGTCATAAACAGGATAGCTGTTATCTATTCCCTTGAATTTATCTACACCTGCTACAATCTGAATATCTGCATCAGCAGCACAAATGTCAGTAATAACTCGTCCCATATGGCCATTGCAACCATGCATAACTACTCTTGTCATTGTTCACCTCAACCTAAAAAGCTAATATTGTTAGTAAATGTCTCTAGCCTGCTTTCAAACTCATCACTTCTAGAATGACTTCGCTTGCTCTTGCTAGCTTTATAAGCACTTTTATCCTGGTACATTGCCTTGTCTGCCCTGACAACTGCTGCATCGAAATCATCTCCAGGCTTATATGGAAAGATTCCAAATGAACAAGTATAAGGAGTCTCAGTAAGCTTTTCTCTAACAAGCTCAACAAGTTCCTTAGCCTCATCCTCTGTAGCTTTAATTCCAAGAATCATAAACTCATCTCCACCAGTACGGTAAAGGATGAATTTGTTAGTCTTAACACTTCTGACTACCTCTGCAAAAGTAAGGAGGGCAATATCTCCTGCCTTATGACCATAGTTATCATTGATAAGCTTTAAGTCATTTAAATCCATAGAGATAATCATCATATCCAACTTAGAATATCTGTTGGCATCAGAATAAAAGCATCTTCTCTTGTAACATCTAGATACTGAATCTACATTGTATCTCTCTGCATAGATATAAATGTATAGGAATACACAGCCAACAATGCTTGATTCCATGGTGCAGTTAGGGAATATTTTTTCTTCCTCAAGAACAACTCCCACGCAAACTGCAAACATCATAAACAGAATCACTGTTGCATCGTTCTGATATCCGTCAAACCATTTGTGTATACATGCCAAAAGTGTAACCACTATATAAGCAGCGGCCTGTATGAAAATAATATTTCCAATTGGCCCTCTTACAAAATGATTGTCTGCGGTAAAGTAATAAATCTTGCTGCTGAAAGGCGCAAGACATACCACTACACTTGCTATAACAAATGGTATTAATAACAATTTTTTATTAATATTTGTGTGATCTCTAATAATAATTAGAAGCACAAAATACTCTGACAGCCCCTGGGTAATGTATTTTGCATTCTTAACCACATAGCGTATAGCAAGTGGTTCAGATAATGTAGCAAGATACATATCAGCAGCAGCGGCTGCAAGAGAAACCATTACCGCTACGACCAGCTTAATAAATTGTGTCCTTAACTTTGGGTCAAATGATCGCATTGCGACAATAAATAGTAGCATACCGACACATGTTAGAAATCCGATGTATGTGCCAGCATCAATCCCCAATACATTTTCCATGCAATTCCCCCTGGATTACTACTTGCGAATACCTGCTCTCTTTCTCATAAGAGGATCAAGGATTCGTTTTCTGATTCTAAGTGACTCCGGTGTAACCTCCAAAAGCTCATCTACATCAATGAAGTCAAGTGCCTGCTCCAAGCTAAGAATTCTAGGTGGAACAAGTGTAAGTGCTTCATCAGCTGATGATGAACGTGTATTTGTAAGGTGCTTCTTCTTGCATACATTAAGCTCGATGTCCTCTGCACGTGAACTCTGGCCAATAACCATTCCTGAGTAAACCTTCTCGCCTGGTCCGATGAAAAGTGTACCACGCTCCTGAGCTGAGAAAAGTCCGTAAGTTACTGACTCACCAGTCTCAAATGCAATAAGAGAACCCTGCTTACGATAAGCAATATCGCCCTTATAAATCTCATATCCGTCGAAAATTGTATTGATTATACCATTTCCTTTTGTATCTGTCATGAATTCTCCACGATATCCAATAAGACCACGTGAAGGAATCTTGAACTCAACTCTTGTAAAACCACCTGTAATAGGTGTCATATTCTGAAGCTCGCCCTTTCTCTGAGAAAGCTTTTCGATAACTGCTCCTGTAAACTCATCTGGAACATCTACATAAGCACGCTCCATTGGCTCAAGCTTGTGGCCCTTCTCATCTGTCTTGTAAAGAACCTCAGCCTTTGAAACTGCAAACTCGAATCCTTCACGACGCATGTTCTCAATAAGAACTGAAAGATGAAGCTCACCACGACCTGAAACCTTAAGTGAATCAGGAGAATCTGTATCCTCAACTCTAAGTGAAACGTCTGTATTTAACTCCTTCATAAGACGCTCTCTAATGTGACGTGATGTAACGTACTTACCTTCCTGACCAGCAAGTGGGCTATCATTTACAATGAAATTCATTGAAATAGTAGGCTCTGAAATCTTCTGGAATGGGATAGGATTTGGAGCATCTACTGCGCAAATTGTATCACCGATATGAATATCAGCAATACCAGAAATAGCTACGATTGAACCAATCTGTGCCTCATTAACATCTACTTTTTCAAGTCCATCATACTCAAAAAGCTTTGAGATACGAACCTTATTATTCTTAGTCTCATCATGAGCATTAACAACTACTGCATCCTGGTTTACCTTAATAGAACCATTCTCTACCTTACCGATACCAATACGTCCAACGTACTCATTGTAATCGATTGTAGAGATAAGCACCTGTGTAGGAGCCTCTGGATCACCAGTTGGAGCTGGAATGTAATCAATGATAGTCTCAAATAAAGCTGTCATATCCTTGTGCTCATCGCTTAAGTTTTTGATTGCAAAACCTTCCTTAGCGCTGGCATAAATAAATGGACAATCAAGCTGCTCATCAGAAGCATCAAGATCCATGAAAAGCTCTAATACTTCATCGATAACCTCATCAGGTCTAGCCTCTGGTCTATCGATTTTGTTAATACATACAATAACTGGTAAATCAAGATCAAGAGCCTTCATAAGAACGAACTTTGTCTGTGGCATTGCACCTTCAAATGCATCTACTACAAGAACAACACCGTTTACCATCTTAAGTACACGCTCTACCTCGCCACCGAAATCTGCATGTCCTGGTGTATCAATAATGTTAATTTTTGTATCCTTATAATATACAGCTGTATTCTTTGAAAGAATTGTAATTCCACGCTCACGCTCAATATCATTTGAGTCCATGACACGCTCTGCAACTTCCTGATTTTCTCTAAATACACCTGACTGCTTTAAAAGCTCGTCAACAAGTGTGGTTTTACCATGATCTACATGGGCGATAATCGCAATATTTCTAATATCTTCTCTACTCTGTACAGACATAAATTTCTCTTTTCTATAAAATCTTTACAATATGTGACATTGTAAAAACCCCAAAACAAGCGGCATCCTAGCATTTCATGCTCCCGCAGGGCACCCTCCATACCTTCGCATGGGGCCTCCCCGCCGGCGTGGGTCCCCTCCATGCTCGGCATAGCACTCCCCTGCTCGCGCTTGCCAAGATTTTAAGCCGCTTGAATATATTTTGTCAATTTAAAATTTCTAATTATTTAGTGTTTCGATATACGAAATTTACCACCTATTTAACAGGCACAAGTGCTTCCTTGCCACCCATGTAAGGGCGAAGAGCCTCTGGGATAGCAACAGAACCATCTGCGCGTAAGTTGTTCTCAAGGAATGCGATGAGCATACGTGGTGGAGCAACAACTGTGTTGTTAAGTGTGTGTGCGAAGTACTTGCTTCCATCAGCGCCCTTAACACGAATCTTAAGACGACGAGCCTGTGCATCACCAAGATTTGAACAGCTACCAACCTCGAAGTACTTCTTCTGACGTGGTGACCATGCCTCTACGTCGCATGACTTAACCTTGAGATCTGCAAGGTCTCCTGAGCAGCACTCAAGAGTACGTACAGGAATATCAAGACTTCTAAATAAATCAACTGTGTTCTTCCAGAGAACATCATAGTATTTCTTTGACTCTTCTGGCTTACATACTACGATCATCTCCTGTTTCTCGAACTGGTGGATACGGTAAACACCACGCTCTTCGA
The DNA here is from genome assembly GCA_017557435.1 of Pseudobutyrivibrio sp. Lineage (GTDB taxonomy): Bacteria > Bacillota > Clostridia > Lachnospirales > Lachnospiraceae > Pseudobutyrivibrio. The sequence continues at coordinate 125,289 of JAFYYR010000011.1, forward strand.
TACCGTGAGCGCCCTTTTCCTTACGGAAGCATGGGCTGTAGCTTGTAAGTGTATAAGGTAAGTTAGCCTCATCATTAAGTGTATCGATGAACTTACCAATCATAGAGTGCTCTGATGTACCGATAAGGTAAAGGTCCTCTCCCTCGATTTTGTACATCATGGCATCCATCTCTTCAAATGACATAACACCAGTTACTACGTTTGAACGAATCATGAAAGGTGGGATGCAATATGTAAATCCTCTATCAATCATGAAGTCACGTGCGTAAGAGATAACTGCTGAGTGAAGACGAGCAATATCTCCCATAAGGTAATAGAAACCATTACCTGCAACCTTTCCAGCTGCATCCATATCGATACCGTTGAATCGCTCCATGATATCTGTATGGTAAGGAATCTCAAATTCAGGAACTACAGGCTCACCAAACTTCTCGATTTCAACATTGCAAGAGTCGTCTGGACCAATTGGAACTGATGGGTCGATAATGTTAGGAATCTTCATCATGATTTCCTCAACCTTATCAGCAAGCTCCTTCTCAACTGGCTCTAAGTCCTTAATCTTCTGCTTAAGGTCAGCCACCTCAGCCTTAACAGCCTCGGCCTCGTCCTTCTTGCCCTGTCCCATAAGAGCACCAATCTGCTTAGAAGCCTGGTTCATCTTAGCTCTCATTTCATCAGCTTCCTGCTGAGCTGCACGTCTCTTATCATCAAGCTCAATAACCTCGTCTACAAGGCCAAGCTTGTGCTCCTGAAATTTCTTTTTGATGTTTTCCTTTACTGCGTCTGGATTCTCACGCAAAAACTTAATGTCTATCATCTTATTTCTCCTAGTTCTATAAACTTAGTTCTTCTTTCCAATCTTAACCTTGAATATGTACCAAAGCTGTGTAGCGATGAAGATTGAAGAATATGTACCTGCAATTACACCAGCAAGAAGTGGTAATGCGAACTCTCTGATTGATGAAACACCAAGGATGAGAAGCATAAGTACCATGATTGCTGTTGTAATAGATGTAGAAATTGAACGTGAAAGTGTCTGTGACAATGAATCATTACATAACTCCTTGAGAGTCTCTGGAGTCTCTGTTCTGATTGCCTTGTGGTTTTCACGAATTCTATCAAATACAACGATTGTATCGTTGACAGAGTAACCGATAACTGTAAGCATACATGCGATAAATGCAGCACCTACTGAAATACGTGCAAATGCGTAAAGCGAAAGTACGATAAGTACATCGTGTACAAGTGCAATAATTGCAGATGATGCAAATCTAAGATCCTTAAATCTGAACCAGATGTAAAGAAGCATAAAGAATACAGCTACAATAACTGCGATCATTGACTGTGAACGCATCTCGCCTGAGATTGTAGAACCAATATTCTGAGAAGTGATTGATTCTTCTGTTACACCGTAGTTAGTCTCAAGCATTGTATTAAGTGCTGTTCTCTCGTCAATTGAAAGTGTACGAGTCTTGAAGATTACCTGATTTGTACCATCAACTGTACTCTTCTGAACTGTTCCCTCACCGATTACCTTCTGGATATCAGGGATAATCTGATTGTTAATTACATCATCAGTCTGTGGAGCAGCAAAATCAACTGTTGTAGAAGCACCACCCATAAACTCAAGTGAGTAGTTAAGTCCTGAGCCGCTCTTAGCCTTAAATACGCCGATTGAAATAAAGCCTGCTGCAATTATAAGTACTGAAATACCAATGAAGATTGCCTTCTTACCAACGAAGTCAAACTTTGTAGGCTCCTTAGCCTTGCCGTATGCCTTAGCATTTCTGACACCAATAGCATAGAAAGCATTGATAAGAATTCTTGTAATAACAAGTGCTGTAAACATTGATAAAACAACACCAAGTGCAAGAGTGATAGCAAATCCCTTAACAGAACCTGAACCAAGGAAACCAAGAACTGCTGCCGCAATAAGTGTTGTGATATTTCCATCAAGGATAGCTGAAAGTGCCTTAGAGAAACCTGTCTCAATAGCTGAAATTACAGGACGACCTGCTTTAATCTCCTCGCGAACACGAGCGAAGCAAATAACATTGGCATCAACAGCCATACCAATTGAAAGAATCATACCAGCGATACCTGGAAGTGTAAGTGTAATATCAAATGCCTTAAGAATGCTTACAAGCATTACTGTATAAAGTGCAAGTGCAAGTGAAGCAACCACACCTGGAACCAAATACATAACGATTAAGAAAAGCATTACAACTAAAAGACCAATACCGCCGGCAATAAGTGATGTCTTAAGAGCGTCAGAACCAAGCTGAGCACCAACAACCTGTGACTCTAACTCCTGAAGCTCGATATCAAGTCCACCGATACGAATATATGAAGCAAGCTTCTCAGACTCAGCGTAATCATCCATACCATTGATTACACAGTTACCATCTGTGATAGCTGCCTGTACTGTAGGAACTGAAACAAACTTACCATCGTAGTAAATGGCAATTGACCAACCATTTGCATATGCCTTTGTAGTTGCATCAGCAAATGCCTTTGTACCCTCGTCATCAAACTTAAGCTCAACAACATATCCTGTAGCGCCTGTTGTCTTGTCCTGCTCAGTAGCAGCCTGAGCACTTCTAACATTCTTACCTGTAGCAATAACAGAACCATTATCAACAAGTGTCTGGATATCATAGTTTAATGTACCCTGGATATCACCATTTTCATCTCTACCTGTTGTAGTGTAGTTTGGATTACCCTGGTCATCATACTGCATAATGAAGTAAAGAGTACCTGGTGTACCAAGCTCCTTAAGAAGAGCATTAGCATCTGTAACACCTGGAATCTCAACAGTGATTCTCTTGTCGCCTACGCGATATACATTAGCCTCTGTAGTAGAGCTCTCCTCGCCCAAGTCGTTTTCAATACGCTGCTGGAGCTTAAGAATAGTATCATTCATCTGCTCATCAGTAGGCTTATCACCAATTGCCTCGTATGTAATACTAACGCCACCATCTAAATCAAGCCCCAACTTTAAGCTGTCAGCATTATACTTAGCCATCTTAGCCTTCTGTGCATCTGTGGCATCTGCTCCCAACTTAAGACTTGTGTCATTAGCCTTAATAGTTCCCTGAACTACAGTCATTGCATAATATCCCAGTAAACCGAGACATAAAACAAATACTATAAGCCAGGCAATCCCCTGTCCTTTTTTTAATCGTTTCATGTTTATTCTCCTATTTCCTTTTATTTGCCAGCAAAGCTGACCCAAGGGTTATTCTCCCTTTATTTCTGCTTCCTTAACTTTAAGTGCGATAGCACATTCAACACGCTTCTTCTGAAGCTGGCAACCTACGTGATAGTTGCCAAGGATGCTTCCTGTGAAGTTGAATGCATTAGCTGCACAACCACCACTACAATAGAATCTTGCAAAGCACTCTCTACACTCTGGCTTAGCATATACATTGCAGTGCTTGAACTCATTGACAACGTCCTTTTTCTGAACGCCATGCCATACATCACCTAAACAGAAATCTGTGTTACCAACAAACTGGTGACATGGATAAAGCTCTCCCGTAGGTGTAACTGCCATGTACTCTGTACCTGAACCGCAGCCTGAAAGTCTCTTGTATACACATGGGCCTCCCTCCAAATCAATCATGAAGTGGAAGAAATTGAAATCCTCATCTGTACCCTTGCGACGCATCATCTCTGCTGCAAGCTTGTCATATTCCTCAAAGAGCTTTGGCAAATCCTCCTCACGGATAGCGTAGTCATCAGTCTCCTGAGCAACTACAGGCTCAACTGAAATCTGCTTAAAGCCCTCATTAGCTAAATGAATTACATCCTCTGAGAAATCTAGATTATTTCTGGTAAATGTACCGCGGATGTAGTATTTATCCTGATTTCTAGACTCTGCTAACTTTTTAAACTTTGGCATTATAAGCTCATAGCTTGGTGCTCCCTTTTTAAATGGGCGCATGAGATTGTGAATCTCTGGACGACCATCGCAGCTAAGTACTACATTGGCCATCTCCTTGTTAGCAAATTCCTGAATCTCGTCATTTAAAAGAACTCCATTTGTAGTAAGTGTAAAGCGGAAGTTCTTGTCGTGTTCCTTCTCGATGGAACGACCATAAGCCACAAGGTCCTTAACAACCTGCCAGTTCATAAGTGGCTCACCGCCAAAGAAATCGACCTCAAGATTTCTTCTGCTGCCTGAGTTGGCAACAAGGAAATCAAGTGCCTGCTTACCAACTTCAAAAGTCATAAGCTCGCGCTTACCTGTGTGGTACTCGCCTTCCTCAGCAAAACAGTATTTACATGCCAAATTGCAATCATGTGTAATATGTAAGCAAAGAGCCTTAACTACTGTAGGTCTTGCAGTGAAATCTGCAATACGTGGCTCATAATTATCCTCTGTGAATAGGGACTTATCCTCAATCAGGCTCTCAATCTCTGACTTGATCTGTAAAAGCTCAGCCTCGGAAACCTCACTGTGAGACTCCTTCATGGAAGCTAAAGCTGCATCCCCGCCCTGCTTTTGCCAGAAAGCAAGAAAATCGTATGTTACTTCGTCAACAACATGAATAGCTCCGCTGTTAACATCTATGACAACGTTGTAACCGTTGTTTTTAAACTGGTGTATCACTAAAAAAATGTCCTTTCATAAACGCACAATAGACCGTTCCCTAATAATAGAATTAATAAGGACCGGTCTGAGCGTTAAATATAGCTAAATTTAAGTCTGTGATTAGTTCTTGTGCTCACAGCTCTGATTTCCAACTGTGCAAGATGTCTTGCAAGCTGACTGGCATGATGTCTGGCACTCGCCACATCCGCCTTCCTTTACTGTATTCTGTAATCTCTTTGTGTTGAGAGTCTTAATGTGTTCCATATTCATATCTCCTTTATTTTTAAAATCGGGCTTAGGCCCAAAAACTAGCATAAATTATACTACAGCTTAGGTAAAATATAAAGTATTTCTATTCAGCAGATTCTTCAGAAGCCTCAGCTGCTGCAGCCTCGTCATCTGTTATCTCCACATCCTCAACTACCTCTGGCTCCTCAAATGAAACAACGCAATTTTCTGCAAGCCATTTTACAACCTTTTCTGTTCTATAAGCTAACTGGAAATAGCGTTCTCCATCATAGCCCTCTACCGAAAGGTCATCATAGAAACTCTCAGCATCTGAATAACCCATCTGAGTGTAAATATTCTGAACGAAAGCATCATAGTCATCATCCAACTGAATATCCTCAGCATCAGCTATCGCCTCTAATATAAGCTCAGTCTCAGTAGATTTCTTAACATTTGATTTTAAATCAGCTAATACGTCCTCGTAATCATATCCTATAGAAGTAACATACTCTTCCATAGTGGTACCATAAGCTTCATACTGCTTATTCTGAAGCAAAAGAATCATATCCACTCTGGCTTGAAGTAAATCATCTGGTACTTTCTCAACTTTACCAATATTGCCATTTTCAATTGCATTTAAAATAGCTGTTTCTTTATCGTTTGCCAATGAAGTCTCAAGATTAGACTTGTACTGCTCCTCAAGGGCTGCTAGATACTCATCTACTGTGCTATAACCCTGAATTTTCTCAGCAACTATATCATCTGTAAGCTTATCCTTAGAATCGATGGCATTAGCAATGTAATTAATCTGGAATGTAAAGATAACTGTCTGTCCTGCCAAATCTGCATTGCCATAATCCTCAGGGAAAGTAACCTCGTAAGCTACCTCCTCGCCAACCTCATGGCCCACAAGTCCTGATGTAAATCCAGGAATATATCCATTCTGGCCACCGGCAGCTGAGTTATTAGCAATATCAAGCATCTGATCCTCAGCTGAGCCACCATCAAAAGCAACTCCATCCTGAGAGCCCACATAGTCTACATTAACAATAGAGTCCTCCTCAACAGTAGTGAGGGAATCGTCTTGAATAAAGATGCCCTGCTGCTGAATTGAATTCTCTACAAACGAATTAAACCCCTCTTCTGTAAATTCGTAATTATCGTATAGAGTAATCTCCATACCCTTATACTGACCAAGCTTAACTATGTCACTGGCAGTGTATTTTATTTCCTTTTTGCATGCCACAGCTGTAACCGCAAGAGCTGTGCAAAGTAATACTGTAAAAAGCTTTTTTTTCATAGCTTATCCTCCTAAAGCGCTTTTTGTAGTTTACCATAAGAAAAAAGGCCCTGCAAGTTTAGTAGTAATTTACTTAACTTAAATAGAATATCTATTGACCAACCCTATTTATGGTTGTATTATAAATATATGTTTCTGGAATCGTTTCCAGTAACGTTTCCAGAAACATACTTGAAAGGAATGATTATGACAATAAAAGATATTGCAAGGCTTGCAGGAGTAAGTGTAAGCACTGTATCCAGAGTGCTTAACAATCACCCTGATGTCAGTGAGGACGCCATCAAAAAGGTTATGGCTGTAGTTCAAAAATACAATTACATACCAAATACCAGCGCGCGAAATCTAGGCATGAGCTCCTCAGACAATATTGGCCTAGTTGTAAGAGGTATTTCCAATCCCTTTTACACCAAAATCATCACTGCCATAGGGGATAAAATCGAAAAATCCGGTTACACTATGGTAATGCAGCAAATCACCACAGACGAGGATGAACTTAGAATTGCCGCTATGATGGAAAAAGATAAGCGCCTTCAAGGCCTTATTCTACTAGGTGGACACCTGAATCATACCAAGGAGCAGGTAGCCTCGATAAATGTTCCATTTGTGTGTTGCACTTTCAGCAATGTATACGGCAATCTAGATAATGAACAATATTCCAGCGTTTGTATTGATGACGAAGAAAATGCCTTCAATGCTGTTAAGGAATTATATAAGAAGGGCCACAAAAAAATAGCCGTTCTTCTGTCTGATGTAGATGACGGCACCGTCAGCCAGGTTCGATATGCTGGTTACAGACGCGCCCTAAGGGAATTTGGGATTTCTGAAGATGAGAATCTTATCATCCCAATTCACAGTTTTAACATTGCTGACGCTTATCATGAAATGGGCAACTGGTTAAAAAAGGGTATCGATTTTTCCGCCCTATTTTGTATATCAGATAACATGGCCATGGGGGCTATGAAAGCTCTCAGAGAAGCAGGAAAAAAAGTTCCCGATGATGTGGCGGTTATTGCAATCGATGGTATCGAAGCATCTGAATATACCAATCCAGTATTAAGTACCTTCTGTCAACCAATGGAACAAATAGGCATCAAAGCCGTGAATGTTCTGGTTGATATTATTGATAATGAAGGAACACATAAGCATTTGACACTTCCTACTACCCTCAGAGAGGGAGAGACACTTAAATAGTTTTAGAGAATGGAGATTATTAATATGAAGAGAAGCAGTGGAATCTTATTTCCAATTTCATCTTTGCCATCACCTTATGGTATAGGTACATTTGGCAAAGCAGCTTATGAATTTGCAGACTTTTTGAAAGCTGCAGGACAAAAATATTGGCAGGTTCTTCCACTAGGACCTACCAGCTATGGTGACAGCCCTTATCAGAGCTTTTCCACCAATGCAGGCAATCCATATTTTATCGATTTGGATATGCTCATAGAGGACGGCCTCCTTACAAAGGAAGAAGTTGCCAAGGAAAAGTGGGGAACCAATCCTAGATATGTTGACTATGGTCAAATTTATATCAGCCGATTCAGAGTTCTTGAAAAGGCTAAGGAGCGCGGCTACAAAAGCTTAATCAATGAAATTGGCGCCTTTATTGATGATAATCCTTGGGTGGAAAACTATGCCCTATTTATGGCCCTAAAAAAACATTTCAATATGATTAGTTGGCAGGAATGGCCAGAAGAAGATATTCGTCTACATGACAAGGACGCAGTTTTAAAATACAAAATGGAACTGGCTGATGATATGGAATTCTACATATTTATTCAGTACCTTTTCTTTAAACAGTGGGACAAGCTAAAAAAGTATATTAACGACTTAGGTATCGAAATAATTGGAGACCTTCCTATATATGTAGCTTTAGACTCATGTGATGTATGGGCTGAGCCTGAGTTTTTCAGTTTAGATGACGAGAATTATCCTGTTGAGGTGGCTGGAGTTCCACCAGATTACTTCAGTGCCGACGGACAGCTTTGGGGCAATCCTTGTTACGACTGGGATGCTATGAAAAAAGATGGCTATCGCTGGTGGCTTCGTCGTATCGAGGGAGCTGTAAAGCTATATGATGTACTTAGAATCGACCATTTCAGAGGATTTGATGAATACTGGGCTGTACCAGCTGGTGAAGAGACAGCTCGAAATGGACAGTGGAAGCCAGGTCCTGGCATGGATTTAGTAGGACTATTATCTTCTACTTTCCCTAACACACAGTTTATCGCAGAGGATTTAGGTCAGCCTTCTCCTACAGTTGTGAAGCTTTTAAATGATAGCAAATGGCCTGGAATGAAGGTTCTGGAATTTGCATTTGACTCTGGTGAGGCCAACAACTATCAGCCTCACACCTACGATAAGAATTGTATCTGTTATACAGGCACCCATGATAACGCTACAGTTATGGAATGGTACCAGACAGCCAAAAAGGCTGACAGAAAATATGCCAGAGAATATCTTGGTATTTCTCGATTTGAAAAGTTTAACTGGGGAATGATCAGGGGCGGTATGAGCTCTGTGGCAGTACTTTTTGTTGCTCAGATGCAGGATTATCTTGGCCTTGGCAAGTTCAATCGAATCAATATTCCAGGAACTAAAAGCGGTAACTGGCAGTGGCGACTTCTAAAAAATGAGTTGTCTGACGAGCTGGCCGAGAAAATTTTACAGTTAGTACACATGTATGAACGCTAATCACATTTTGTTACAATTATTTTCACAATTATTTTGCAGCGTTTTTTATAACTATATGATATAATGTCCCTGTTGCTTACAAAAGAGAGCATAATGCAATACAGAAAGGACACAATCATATGAAAGTTTTAAAGACACTTGCAAGCTTAGCACTTTCGCTTGCCCTTGTAATCACTACTTTTGCTATCACTCCAGCAACCGAAGCAAAAGCCGCTGGTTCAGTTGCAATCGGTAGTGTACTCATCCAGGGTTCTGATGTTGTTATTGCTACAACAGGTTCCACTGGTTCAGAAGATGGACTTTTCCATCTAGTTGCTTCCGATGTTAACGAAAGCGCTCCTGTAGGAATAGATGTTGCTCAGGCACCTGCCGCTTCTGGCACTACATTTTCAGTACCTCTCAACAAGGGAGCTGCTGAATCAGTTCTCTTCAAGAAATTCACTGTATGTGTAATGTCTGGCGGAGCTTTAAAGCCTGTTTCAAACAGTATGTTTATATTAAATCCAGAGGCTGCTGCACAGGCTGGTGCTCGCCGTATGGATAGATCAAAAAAGGGTATTCTTCCAGCTCTCGAGGGATATCAGCTTGGCAAATGTCAGCCAAAGGATTTAGGTTGTACACAGGTCAACCTTACTCTTCCACTTTCTTGGATTACTGGTGGTTCAGGTATTCCTTGGAACTATAATGGAAAGACATATAATTTCGAGACAGCTAGACTTTCAGCTTATGATATTTCACTTAAGAAGTTCAATGAGCAGGGCTGTCAGGTTTCAGTTATTATCGTTGTAGATGCAGCTGCTGATGGCAGATTCATTAGCCCTTATTCAATGGATCAGCTTGGCTTACACAACTACTACGGATTAAATGCTACAACAACAGATGGCGTAGAGCTTCTTGCTGCTGCATCATCATATCTTGCTAACCGCTGGTGTGGTAGAGGCTACGGTCAGGTAGATAACTTCATCATCGGTAATGAGGTTAATGCTTACACTATGTGGAACTACATGAACTGCGGTTCTCACGAGGCTTTTGTTAGAGAATATGCTAATGCATTCCGTGTAATCTATAACGGTATTAAGTCAGAGAATTCAACAGCCAATGTATACACATGTATCGACCATCAGTGGGCTAGACCAGAGGCTGGTTACTACATGAGTGGAAAGGGCTTCCTTTCATCATTCAACTCATACATCAAGAGTCAGGGTAATATCGACTGGAGAGTTGCTCATCACCCATACAACTCACAGCTTTCTGACCCATGTGCTTGGTTAGGCGCTGGTGCACCACATAGCCAGAGTGCTCCTTATGTAACTGTTTACAATTTCGATGTACTTACAGATTACTTATCAACACCTGATTTACTTTCTCCAACAGGAGCAGTTAGAAGTGTTAAGATTTCTGAGGTAGGCTACACAAGTGCTTACGGTCAGGAACAGCAGGCAGCTTCAATTGTTTATGCTTACCTTGTTGCTATGAATAATAGATTTGTAGATGGTATCGTTCTCTCAAGAGAGACAGACCACGCAGACGAAATCGCACAGGGTCTTGCTTATGGTATTTGTAATGTAGATGCATCTAGAAAGATGGCATACTCATGGTATCAGAGTGCTGATAATCCAAATACAATTGCTCAGGCAAGTGCCATTGCAGGCGTAGATTTAATGTCACGTATAACACCTAGATAATATAGATAAAACCAGTGCTTTAACAGCACTGGTTTTCTTTTACTTAAATATCTTTCCTGATGCAACATCTACAACACCCTTGGTTGTAATTCTAAGTTCTGGAATCACAGGAAGTGCAGTAAAGCTTAGCGTCATAAATGGATCAATATCTTTATTAGCTCCAAGCTCATAAGCCGCTTCGTGAACTTTCTCTAGATGATTCTTTGCTTCAAGGGCTCCCTCTTCACTCATTAATCCTGCAACAGGAAGAGGATATGATGCCTTTATTTTCCCATCAGCATAAACAACCATTCCACCACCTATATTTTTAAGTTCATTTATAGCAATGGCTATTTCCTGCTCGCTTGTACCGATGGCTATAATATTGTGAGCATCATGAGCCACAGATGTGACAATAGCCCCCTTTTTCATACCATAGCCCGTAACAAATCCCAGTCCAATGTGACCGGTATTTTTATGCCTTTCTACCACTGCAACTTTAAGTATGTCCTGTTCTATATCAATCCTATCTGCTAGTCCTTCTCTTGTGGTATATAGCTGCCCTGGCACAAGTCCAATTATTGGAAGCTTCCCCTTATTTTTAAGCATCTCTTCTGTGACATGAGGCAGGTGAAAAGTATTATGTGATTTTTCAACCAAGTCATCAGAAATATGGCTCTTACATTTTAGCTCAAGGGCCTCTTTTGTTATTTGGATTCCACTTTTATATACAGCCCCTACTGTCACATCATTTATATCATCAATCACTATAAAATCAGCTAAAAATCCTGGGGAAATAGCACCTCTATCCCTCAAATCAAAATATGCTGCTGCGTTATAGGAAGCCATCTTATAGGCTATGGCAGGGTCCACCCCCAGCCTAATTGCCTTTCTAATAATGGCATCAATATGTCCCTCATCAATTATGTGATTTATATGCCTGTCATCTGTACAAAACATACTTCTTGAAGCATATGGCTCCTGACACAATCCAATTAAATCCGCCAAATTCTGGGCAGCTGTACCCTCACGAATCATTATCCATACTCCAAGGCCCATTTTTTCTAGAGCCTCTTCTAAGGTGGCACATTCATGGTCAGATAAAACGCCTGCCGCTGCGTAGCTTACCAGCTGCTGGCCGGTGACCATAGGTGCATGGCCATCTATTAACATTTCATTTTTAATGGCAGAAAATGACTTATCTAAAACTTCTGGGACCCGCTCTACAACTCCAAGTACATCCATAAGCTCAGCCATGCCCTTAACTCTATCTCTGCCATAAAACTGCTCCATATCCTTTGCAGAAATAACCGCGCCAGACTCATCATATTTACAAGATGGCACGCATGATGGAATCATAAAGAATATATCCATAGGCAGTCCTTCAGTGGCCTCAAGCATGTAGTTTATTCCATCTACTCCCATAACATTTGCTATCTCATGAGGGTCTGTTATAACTGCTGTGGTGCCATGTTTTATAGATTCTTTTACAAATATTTCTGGCACAACCGTAGTGCTTTCAATATGAATATGGGCATCGATAAATCCAGGCACTATTGTCCTTCCTGTCATGTCTATTTCCTCAATGCCTGAGTACTTGCCAATACCTGCAAATGTGCCATTTGAAATGGCAATATCCCCTGTCTTAAAGTGATTAGTAAAGACATCTAGAAATGTGGCATTCTTCAGTACAAGCTCCGCCTTTTCATCCCCGGAAGCCACCTTCAAGAAACGCTCATACTCATCTCTTGTCATACTCTTCTGTTGATATCTCATGAACCTCTCCTATTAATTATTTCCCCTGATATAAATCCCTATTTTATTTATATAAAAAAGCTCAAGGGCAAACTGCTCTTGAGCTTAAATTATTTCGTGAAGGCAGAAAAAATATCGATGCCTGCTGCCATCTTCTTTAGATCAGAAAGATGCTCGCGCATGTATTTTTCCAGTTCATTAACTTCTATTGCTGCAAATCCATTGTTGTTTAGAATCTTGCATTCTGGGATACGTCCCTCAGCATCTCTAACACCATCAGAAAAGGTCACAAAGGCATACTTTTGCCCCTTGTCGTTCTGGCAAACAGCTGAAACTGACATGTTAATTTCACCATGGTTTTCCTTCATAACCCCTCCAATTAAACTAGCCTTGCTTTACTGCTGCTATCTCACTCTCCAACCAATCAACTACTTCATCTAAGCCCTCACCTGTCTTACCGCTGACAAAGAAAATCTTAGCATTGGGGTTGAGCTTAAGGATTCTCTCAGTAACCTTTTCCTTGCTGAAATCAAAGTAATCCAAGGTGTCGATTTTGTTAATCAAAACCACATCACTTACCTCAAACATAAGTGGATACTTAAGTGGCTTATCATCTCCCTCTGGAACTGAAAGAAGCATAAGATTTTTATTAGCTCCCACATCAAACTCAGCAGGGCATACTAGATTACCAATATTCTCTAATATAAGTAAATCTAAGCCTGTTGTGTCATACTCTGTGAGGGCACGGCTAGTCATATCAGCATCAATATGACAAAGCCCCATGTTGTGAATCTGAATAGACTCAACACCTGTGGCATCTGCTACGCGCTGGGCATCTATACTAGTCTCGATATCCACATCCATCTCGCCTATTTTGTATTTATCCTTCATGCGATTAATAATCGCAGAAAGTGTAGTTGTCTTTCCTGAACCAGGCCCTGACATTACATTTACAAAAAATGTCCCCTGCTTTTTCATCTGCTCTCTAATTGATGCTGCTGCAGCTTCATTTTCAGCAAATACGCTTTCTCCAATCTCAATAACCTTTACTTCAGACATTATTTATACTCCTAAAAAATAAAGTTAGAATCCCTAATTAGATTCTAACTTATATTATAGACTATATTATGGTTAAAAGACCACCTTAAATTCTGAGCCGTCACCTATGCCATTGTCACTGATTAGCTTGGCCTGATGAAGTGCCACTATCTCCTTGACATTAGTGATAATAGGGTCCGCATAAGGAGTGCCCTTGCCGTCATCCTTAATGGAAATTGTTGGGGCATCACTGGTGTATACCCTTACCCAAATGTGTCCACCCTCATCATTATATTTGATAGAGTTTTCCACAAGATCAAATACAGCCTCCCTCAGGTTCTCTTTGCTCCCAAAAACACTACATCTCTCTCCTGAAAAAGACAATGAAATATTAGCTTTCTTAGCTTCGCTATCTAATTGTGAAATACAATCCCCAACAAGATTAGATAACTCTAAAGCCTCGAAAACTGGTTCGTCCGCTTTTTTCATAACATATCTCTCCATGTCTAACAAGTTATATGATGTAACATAATAGTAACATTTCTGTAACAATTGGAATTATAACACAGTAAGCTACTTATGGCAAATATGGAGATAAATAGGGGAAAGCCTTAGAAAATAACCCCAAAAAAGATATTAGAAATATAAAAAGCCGACACCAATGTGTCGGCATAATATTCGGGGAGTGCGACCAAAGTTGCCCCTGGTCGCTGAGTTATGAAAAATTTGGTATTAGCTTTTCGCTAGTACGTTGTATAATATACCACGACCTAAACGTTTTCGCAAGAACAATTTTCAAAAAAAATTGTATTTTTTTGTATTCGCCTGATGGGAAACTTTGTTGATTATTTGGGCTTTGCGCCACTTTTATACACACCTATAGTCTAGCAATCACTTTTAATCAATAGTTATCATAAATAATCATTATTCATAGGTTTATTTGATTGCTTTTATGCAAAACATTTTATCTGGAATATAAAATTCATCATGCTCTATAAAAATTCTATCTCCAAATTCTTTATCAATTACTATTTCTTTAAATCCTAAATGGGAAAGAACTTCCTGATCCCACTCAGGTCTATCAAGCATACTGATAGTTAGCATATGGTAAATATCATGGCATTCGTCCTTAAGGGCATCATCTATATCCTTGTGGGCTAAGTTCTCTGGGCTCTTTAAATTGTGAGCTCCCTTAGCATACTCAGCATCAAAGTTGATAAGTACTCCGCCCTTTTTAAGCACACGCATCCACTCCTGATATGCATCAATAGGATGTGGAAGTGTCCATGTAAGATTGCGGCTTATTACCACATCAAAGGTCTCATCTTCAAAATCAAGCTTCTCCGCATCGCCAGTTATAGCCTTAACAGTAGATTTATCCAAATTGTACATGCCAATCATTTCATTGGCCTTATCAACCATCTCCCGTGTTAGATCAATTCCCGTAACCCTGTGGCCACATCTACCTAAAATAACTTCAAAATATCCTGTGCCGCATCCCACATCAAGAATGTTAAGATTGCTCTTATTTAAAATTAGCTTTTCTATTTCCCCTAGCCATCTGGCAGCCTTAGGGCTTTCTATCTCATCATGTCTTAGATCAAAAAAACTATCGGCTCTTTTGGTCCAGTAGCTTTCCACCTTTTCTTTTATATTGTCTGCCTCATCTTCAAAGGCTATATAGTGTAATTTTCCCATTATTAATTATTCCAATCTACCGTTCCAATCAATCCTTAATAAGCTTCACCATAAACAGAGGTGTGGACCTATAATTTATCTTTTCTTTTGTCGAATATAGGATCTGACCTATATCTTCTTTTATGCTCACCTGTCCAACAGCAATAGACTGTAGGTATTCCTCATCCCATGCCGGCCTAACTCTCTCAGTGAGAGGCATCTGCATTGCAATTTCCTCCATCTGATCAAAATTAGCTCCTATATTGTAATCACCTATGCCCTGTTCGGCAACATTCATTCTGTCCTGATTGTACTCGCCTCTCTTTTTATCATCCACCAGATAGGTATACCAGTTTGCATCAAATACAAGCATCAGGCCATTTTTCCTCAATACTCTAACCCACTGATTATAAGCAGTCTTGGGCTCAGGCAGATTCCATGTGAGATTTCTAGAAAATACCACATCAAATGTCTCAGGCTCAAATGGCAATTCCATGGCATTTCCCTGAATAAAAGTAATATTATCTGCCAAGTCACCTGCATTGGCCCTAGCCTCTTGCAACATAGATTCTGAAAAATCAAATGCTGTTACATTAAATCCTGCCTCAGCCAAAATTATAGATATAAATCCAGGTCCAGCTCCCACATCAAGAATTTTTATATCCCTTCTTTTCCTTTCAGGAAAATGAGAAGTAATTTCAGAAGTTAAAAAAGACGTCCAATTTTCTCTTTGGACGCCTGCAAGTTCTTCTTTATTCACCTCAGAATACCCCAAGGCTCTGTTCTGCCAATAGACGTGATTTTGTTTGATTAATTCTCTATTCATAACTTACCAAAGTATATCACAAAAATATTAATATATGCTTCAAGCTCACGATTTAGAACAAAACATTCTATGTAGTTGGCCTACAGTATTGAATCCACAAGCAACTTTGTATATTCGGCTTGTGGGTTGTTTATTATCTCGTCTGGTGTGCCCTGCTCCACTATCTGGCCATCATAAAGTACCACTACTCTATTACAAAACTGCTGCACTAATGCCAAATTATGGCATATAAAAATAATAGATAAATTCTTAGATTTTCTAAGCTTATCCAAAAGCTCAATTATCTGCTTTTGAACAGTTACATCAAGCGAGCTGGTTGCCTCATCACAGATAAGTATCTTAGGCTCCACTGCAAGTGCTCTGGCAATAGCGGCTCTCTGACACTGTCCACCGCTGACCTGATGTGGATACTTAAATGCAAGCTCCGCTGGCAGCCCACACATTTCCAGAAGCTCTGCCACCTTGTTAGCTATGGCTGCACTATTGTATCCTCTATTTCTAAGTGGCTCTCCAATTCCATAGCCTAGAGTCTTTCTAGGATTAAATGACTCTGCAGGATTTTGAAAAACCATCTGTATCTGTCCATAAAGCTCTAAGGCTTTATTTCTTTTCATTTTACAAATATCTTTATCGTATATACGAATATTTCCATCAGTGGCTTTTATAAGTCCGGTAAGAAGTCTGGCTATTGTACTTTTTCCGCTTCCTGATTCTCCTACAAGAGCAAGAGTCTCCCCCTCATGCAATGTAAAAGAAACATTGTTGACAGCTGCAGTGTCAGCCTTTCCGTAGGCTTTGAAATATTTAGTTAGATTATTTACTGTAATTATATCTTTCACTTAATCTAAGCCCTCTTAAGTCTCGGAACTGCCTCCATCAAATGCTTTGTATACTCATCTTCTGGATTGTTAATAACCCTATTTGCCTGACCATATTCCATCATATTTCCATCTTTTAAAACAAGTACTGTATCTGCCATGGCCGCTGCAACGCTAATGTCATGGGTAACAATTATGATTGCTGTACCAAATAATTCTCTGAGGTTAAGCATCTCCTCAATAACCTGCTTTTGAACAGCCACATCTAAAGCGCTGGTAGGCTCATCTGCCAGTAAAATAGATGGATTCATAAGCATTGAAATAGCAATACCAACTCTTTGATTCATTCCTCCGGACAATTCAAATGGATAACTTTTCCATAGCTTTTCGCCGTCTCTAAATCCAATTTTTGCAAATAAATCTAGCGCCTTCTCCTTGGCTACAGCCTTTGGAATCTTTTGGTGAGCATTCATACTCTCTACAATCTGACTACCAATTGTTCTGATAGGACAAAGTGAACTCTTGGCATCCTGGAAAATCATTCCTATTTCTGCTCCGCGAATTTTCCTCATTTCCTTTTCAGGTAGTTCAAGTAGATTGGTAGCTTTGTAATAAATGTCACCCCTGGTAACTAGTCCATTGTCATTTAAAAGCCCCATTGCTGATTTAATGAGAGTACTTTTTCCGCTTCCCGACTCTCCAACTAAGGCAAGAATTTCCCCCGAATGCAAAGAGAAGCTTACGTCATGAACAACAGGGCCCTCTTCAAATGATATTTCTACCGAATCAAATTTTAAGATTTCCTCGCTCATAACATAAGCCTCTCTAGTTATACTTTCTACTGAATATCCAAGTCAGCTGTGAATTCGTAGTAATCACTTGGATGTGCTTTAAGTCCAGTTACATTTGATTTTGTAATAATGCTCATGCGTAAGAATGAGCAGAAGATAAATGCATTGTCATCTAAAATCTGCTGCTGCATCTTAATTGCAATGTCGCTTCTCTCTTCAGGATCAAATGTATTATTCATCTCCTCTGCAAGAGTCTGCATCTCATCGCTGTGATAACCACCACGGTTCTTAGATGAATCATCTAAACAATGTGTTGTGAAGAAATACATAGGATCTCCAATACCGCAAGTAACGAATGCAGCTGCGTATACATCCCATCCATCCTTCTCAGATACTATTGTACCATGGTCCGCAGTAACATTTAACTGAATATCAAAACCAATGTCCTTAAGTGTTGCCTGTGCAGACTCAGCAAGAAGTGGAAGCTCCTGACGGCTTGAATAGCTAATCCATCTGATTGTAAGCTTCTGTCCACCCTTCTCTCTTATGCCATCGCCGTCTGTATCCTTCCAGCCAGCATCCTCAAGAACCTTTTTAGCATTTTCAGGATCGTATGTCTCTGTAGTAACAACATCTCCACCAAATGAGAAATTGTCTGGGAATGCTCCCACGCCCACATAGCCATTACCATTTAATAAGGTATTTACAAAGCCTTCCTTATCGATACCCATTGCAAGTGCTTTTCTTACAGCATCATCCTTAATAACTGGTGAGTTGTAATTCATCTGGCAGTAAAAAGCACGGCTTGTAGGTGTGCCTGTAAACACATAGTCATCATTTTCGAATACTGGGTAGTTAGCGTAAGCCATACCGTATGCTGCATCTATATCACCATTCTGAAGTGCAAGTGCAAGTGTATCACCATCTGTGATAGTGATAACTGAGATTTCATCAATCTTTGGCTCACCATTCCAGTAGTTATCATTTTTTACAAGATTCAAATGGTCAGATGTAACAAGCTCTGTTGCCACATAAGGGCCTGTACCTACTACGATGCCGCCTTCATTGCCTGCCTCAACATCGATGATACATCCGTAAGGATCTGATAAGTAATTCATAAGTGTAGGCTTTGGAGTCTGAGTCTTGATTGTAAGAGTCTGACCATCAGCCTCAATTGTATCAATTGCAAGGTCTCCTGCTGCTCTCTCGTGAACTGCTACTAAGTCCTCGATACAAGCCTTAACAGCTGCTGCATCAACAGCCTTACCATTTGAGAATGTAACCCCCTCCTTAATTACAACTTTCCATGTTAATTCATCTACATTTTCAAAGCTCTCAGCCACCCATGGCTCAAGCTCCATGTTATCATTAAGCTTAAATAGTGTCTCACCAACACCATAACGGATGCAAGCCCATCCACAGTATGCTTCGTGTGGATCAATAGTTGCCTCCTCATTTTCAGCGTTAAATGTTGTGTCACCAAAAGTGAAAGTCTTCTTTCCGTCAGCCGCAGCCTCATTTGCCTTCTCTTTTGAGCCACCACAAGCTGTAAGTGTTGCCATAGTAAGAACCATAGCAAGTGCAAAAGCTACCGCTTTTTTCATTCTAGTCATATACTACTCCTTTCTATATATGGCAAAGTGCTATTTAGGATCAAAATAATCTCGCACTGTGTCACCAAGTAAATTAAATATCACTACAGAGATAAATATGGCCAGTCCCGGTGATAAAACCACCCAAGGATATGTCTGCAACATGCTTCTTCCATTTGACATCATGCTGCCCCACTCTGCAATCGGAGGCTGTGCTCCAAGTCCTAAAAATGATAAGCCCGCCAGCTCCATTGTCATGGTGCCAATATCAAGCATGGCTGTTACAAGTATAGGACCAAAAATATTAGGCAAAATATGGCGAAAGATAATCTGAGGGGGATTGTCTCCCGCCAACACTGCCGCCTGAACGAAGGAGGAAACCTTCAACGATAACGTCTGACTCCTAGCAACTCTTGCATACTTTGGCCAGCTAATAACTGCCAAGGCTATGATGGCATTTAATACGCCTCCACCTAAGAGGGCTGCCACCGCAAGAGCAAATACAAGTCCCGGAAAGGCAAGGAAAAAATCTGAAATGCGCATTACCACCGCATCAACTTTTCCACCGATATATCCAGAGACTGTTCCAACTGCTGTACCTACAAGTGCAATGATAAAAACCAATGCTAGCGTAGATAAAATACTGGCTCTTGCACCTACTATTACTCTAGAAAACATATCCCTACCATAGGCATCTGTTCCCATAATGTGTGCTGCAGATAATCCCTGATAGCTCTGGGATAAATCCTGAGCGTATGGATCATAAGGACATAAACTATCTGCAAAAAGCGCTACAGCAATTAATCCAATAGCAAATATAGAAAATACAATAAGACGAATTTTCGTATTGCATTTTTTTATTTTTAAATTTCTGACGGACACCTGTCTATTCTCACTAGTCATTTCCAGTGCCCTCCAATCTGATTCTTGGGTCTAATAATCTGTACGATAAATCAGTAACCAGATTAACTGTCACATAGATAATTGCCATCCACATAACATAGGCCTGAATGATAGGATAATCTCTCATATTGATGGCATCTACCGCCATCTTGCCTACACCATCCCACATGAAAATAGACTCCACAATGGCAGTACCTCCAAGAAGGCTACCAATGGAAAGTGCAAGAAGAGTGATTATTGTAACCAAAGATTCTCGAAGTACGCTCTTCCATAGAGTGGTAGAGAACTTAACTCCTCTAGCCTTAGCTCCCATAATATAGTCCTTGCCAAGCTCGTCTAACACTGTAGTTCTAACCTGGCGCAAATATTTGGCACTCATTGCAATTGCAAGAGTAATTGTTGGCATAGCCACTCCCTCAAAACACATTTCTCGTGAAATAATAGGAAAAAGTCTAAGCTTAATTCCCAATAAATACATGAGAACAAGGGATACGAAAAAGTTTGGCATACTATTTCCTATAAAGCTGAAAAATCTGATGAAATAGTCCCAAAATCTATTTTTATAAACTGCTGAAATGATTCCAAGAGGAATCGAAATAATTATTGTAAGAATAATGGATGTAGCTGTAAGGAAAAGTGTGGCTGGAAGCTTTGATGTAAATGTATCAAAAACGTCCATGCCAGATACAAAGCTTACACCCATATCTCCATGTAATAAGTCATTAAGCCAGGTAACATACTGAACTAAAAAAGGCTTATCAAGACCTAGTTCAGCTTTTGCCGCCTCAAGCTGCGCATCTGAGACTACCTGTCCTGTGTTAAGCATTTTCTGCTCAACAACATCTGAACCAGCCAGTCGCATCATTGCAAATGACAAAAATGTAATTGCAAATAATATAGGGATTAATTGTAGAATTCGTTTGATTGTATATTTCAAAACAGAATACCCCTTAAATAATCTTCAACTAGAATAGTTTACTATGAAACCAGAAATCTAGCAAATATTTAAGGGGTATTAATTATTCTTATTGACTTGACCGATATTCCATTTCGGAATATATGCTACATAAATCTCTCCATAACTTCAGTGGTGTGCATAGAAAGTATTCCTGCTCCGAAAGCTTCCATTATTTCTGTATAGCTATCATCAATGAACATAATTTCATCCATGTTATATCCATCGCGCTCTGCAATCATTTTCATGATAAGCACCTTTTTATGACGTGACTCTGTAGAAATCAAATCACCGTGGTGCTCAAATATACCAGGATAGCATTCCTTTAATCTGTTGAACTTAGAATTATATTCAAATGAATTGCTGCATTCTGTAAGTCCGTATATTTTCACGCCATTATTAAAATGCAAATCATCTATAAGATTCTTAACTCCTCTAGGAGCCTGGCACTTAATGTAGGCGTTGTGATTAATATTGTATTTCAGCCAATCATTGGCATCCTCAAAACCTACGATTCGCTTGCCCTCTTCATTGTACATTTTCAGGCAAAGAAGTGTGTTGTCCACATCTCCAAATAATACCTTAATTTTCTCAAGCTTTCCCTTCATATCTCCTACCCCTTCATTATTAAATATCTGCTGCATCAATAACTTTAATACCATTTTCTATAAGCAACTTAGCAAATACTCCCTGTCCATCTATTAGCTGTCCAGAAAAGCTGCCATCATATATCTGATTAACTCCACAGGATGGGCTTCTTGACTGAAGTATTGCCAAATCAACTTTTTCTTCTATTGCTTTTTTAAGTCCGAGCCTTGCTCCTGCTCGAAATTCTATATCCTTAGACTGACCCTCTTTGTTGGTAACAATTCCATCTACAATCTCGCAGGGAATTCTAGGTGTCGGTAGTCCTCCATCCACTTCCGGGCACACTGAAATCACCTGATGGCCCTTTACATACTCCATGACCTTTTCGCTGTAATTGTTGCCACCATTGTATTTGCAATTCTCGCCTAAAAGACAGGCACTAACCATTATTTTCATCTATAAAACTCGTCTTTCTCTACGGCCAAAACTTAATTATAATTCCTTAGCCTTTGTAAGAATATCAAATAGCTGAGGATAGTCCTGCTTCATTCTAATTGGCTTGCCCTCACTATTTAAAAAGGCGTGTCCAGTAGTTCCAATGCAGACAGTTTTGCCATCTTTATTTTTCATCTCATATTCTAAAAATAGCTTCACACCCTTGAATTCTTTTATTTTAACATTTATTGATATTTTCTCAGGAAATGTTGTGGTTAACTTGTAGTCGCAATTTACACTCAAAACAGGTGATACAATTCCCAGTGCCTCAAGCTTGTCAAATGGCCATCCCATCTGATCAAGAAAATCAACTCTGGCCTCCTCCATCCATCTGATGTAGTTGGAGTGGTGAGTAATCTGCATTTTGTCTGTCTCATAGTACTGAACAGTGTGGATATATTCTCTCATTGGTATATGTCCTTTCGCTTATTCTCCCTAATTATACAATTGTCTTTTATCAATGCCAATAAAAAAACTGCCCCAGTTAAATAACCAGGGCAGTTCATAAATTTATTTTTAAAGTTTAAATCTGCTAAGTGATTCATTCAGCTCATCTGAAATATCTGTTAAGTTAAATGCCATCTCCTTTATAGATTTAACTGTATTGTTAACCTGCTCCATAGAAGCTGATGTCTCCTGTGAAGATGCAGCATTTTCTTCTGATATTGCAGAAAGTCCTGACATTGTATCTTCAATTACGGCTGACTTATTCTTCATATCTAGGCAGGCATCCTTAGCTAGAGTAAAGCTATTTCTAACTTCATCTATCATTGAAATAACTTCTGTAACTGCCTTTCTTGTATCTGCACTAATCTGTTGCTGCTTTTCTACTACGCTTCCAAGGTCATCAACCGTAGCTACGGCTTCCTTTGAGCGATTAGATAACTGCTGCATAATCTCTCCGATTGAATGAGCTGCCTGTCCTGACTGCTCTGAAAGATTACCAATCTCCTCTGCAACAACTGCGAATCCACGACCCGCCTCACCTGCTCTAGCAGCCTCGATTGACGCGTTAAGTGAAAGCAAGTTGGTCTGATTTGCAATAGAGTCAATTGCATCTGCCGCTTCCTGAACCTGGCTAACAAAATCATCCACCGCTGCCATTGATTCAGAAACCTGTACAAGGCTGGCCTGTGTTTCTTCCATAGCCTTGCCAAGATTTTCGAAGTTGTAAAGCATATCCTTAGATGATTTAGACATTTCCTCAGCCTGCTGATCTGCACCAGAAAGGTTATCATTAAGATTCTGAACTGAATCTACAATATCAGCCACAGCCTGAACACCATCCTGAATTGTCTCAGCTTGAGATGATGCGCCCTCTGCAATCTCTGCTACAGATTCTGTAATATTAAGGGCTGTCTGCTCTGTAGAACTAGCTGAATTATCAAGTTCATTGGCCGATGTCCTAAGTCCATTTGCATTGGTTTTAAGTGCGCTAGCAATATCAGTAATGGCCTTAATCAATCCAAGTGTTGCATTAGAAACCATACCAACTTCATCGTGACGATGTGCATATTTCTCAAGGCCTGCGGTCTGAGTTAAATCAAGTGAAGATGAAACATCATTAATATTATTGCTAAGTCTTGTTAAATCCTTAAGTAATACGTTAATTACTACAAATGTAATTGCTGTAACAAAAACAATAACTATAATAGCCAGAATTATTACCATTTGGGTCATACTCTTCATAGAAGCATATACTTCATCGGCAGTATCCTGAACTAATACTGTAATTCCATAACTTGGAATATTTGAATAAGCAAGAAGAATGCCCTTGCTGCCTAAGTTATCACTATTAACGCCGCTTTCGCCGCTGGCATATGACATAATTGGGTAAATATAGCTTGATTCTTCAATAGTAGTTCCAATTAAGCTCTGGTCATCAGAGTATGTATAATTTAGATTATTTACATCCACAAGTGATACAGTAGCTTTGTCCCATCCATCAAATGAAAGTGTACTAAGCTGATTAATAAGACCTGTTGCATTAACAGAAATACCTGCAACTGCAACCATCTTATTTCCACTCATTACTGGATAAGAAAAAATTATACCTAAGTCACCTGTAGGAGACGCCATAACACCTGAAAACATTGGTGTTCCAGCCTGGCCCATGGCCTCATACATTGGTGTCAATGTATCAAGCAGTGCCTGATCAGTTACAGACTGCTTGCCAATTGTCTCATCTACATGGCCGCAAAGTACGTAAGTATTTGTACGGCTCATATAAATATTTTCAAGGTTCGGAATTCGTTTAGCATATTCATCTGTAAATTTTTTAGCTTCTGCATAGGCTTCTGGATCGTCCTGATTTTCTGCCAATCTTACCATCGATGGGCTTACCGCGTATGCTGCTAAAAATGTCTCGATATCGCTAAAATAATTATTGATCAAAGCTGCTCTAGCCTCAGCCGCTTCTTTCATTCTAGCTTCTGCTGATTGCTCCATAGCATTTCTTGCAGTAAATGTAACAAGCACAACAAGAACTGCCATACTAATAATCAGCACCCCAATTACAACAGCTGCAATTCGTGTAGCTAGCTTTCCCTGTTTAACCCCTTTAGTCTTAGCCATATAATACCCTCCTCGAACTAAATTCGAATTACATTACATATATACATATAAAAGTTAATTTCCCCAATCTTGTATTCTTTTAAACTAACAAAAAAGAATGTACTTAATGTGAATAAAGTCTAAATAAAGTGGGGATAGAGGCATTATTCACAGTAAAGTTGCACTAATTTTCTACATTCTGTTGCTTTGTGTAGCGTATATGGCTATAATACGAAAAAAAGAAATGCAGAGTAGACTGTAAAGCGTTAAGTGCCAGGTGAACAGGGAGTTGTCACTTGGACGAAGGCTTAGCCGCGGTTTTATGGTCGCATCCCGCTGCTACATAGTGAAGTGTATTTTTACGCCTCCAGTGTAGATTAACGGAACTGCAAAGGAGGTGTATTTTTATGACTAAATTACGTAACACGAAAACACTGGCTCTTGCTGCAATGCTTACAGCTATCGGTATCATCCTTAGCTTTTTCAAGATACCAGTGAATCAGCTTATCACTATTGGCTTTGGTTCATTGCCACTTAGTGTCTCAGGCATGCTACTAGGCCCAGCAGTATCAGGCATTGTAGGCGCCCTTATGGATGTAGGTGGATATCTTGTAAAACCTACCGGTCCATTCTTCCCTGGCTTTACCATCAGTGGCATCGTCAGCGGCATCATCTATGGACTTTTCTTTTACAAGAAAAAAATCACATTAAAGCGCGTCATCGTAGCACAGGTTATATTGACAATAGTTGTAAATATTATAATGAATAGCTATTGGCTAAATATCCTATACTTGAAGGACGGCTACATTCCTGTAATAATTTCACGACTCCCTAAGGAATTTATTATGCTGCCAATTATGACTGCTATGAAGTACATAGTTCTAAAGGCAGTCCAGGAGATTAGAGTATTTAATTTGCAAGTAGAATAAAAAAAGAGCTTGATTGACCTAGCAAATTGTTAGTGTCAATCAAGCTTATTTTTATGCCTTTAATCTCTGCTTGTCCTCATACATTTCTTTGTCAGCTCTCTCAAATACATCTGATACGAAGCAATCACTCTCTGGTTTGTATTCAGACATTCATGCGGCTAGGATAACTCCAGCACCCTCCTTTTTATTTTCAAGGACCTGATCATGAAGCTTCTTCATAAGCTCATATCTTTGAGTATAATCATTTCCTCTAAGGAATACTACGAACTCATCTCCACCAATTCTAAATACTGGACTGTGTACAAATGTATCACACAAAAGTCTAGCTGATGCTCTAATATACTCATCTCCTGCAGCATGACCTAAAGTGTCGTTTATTTGCTTTAGATTATTGGTATCGCACACAACAAGACCAAAATTCAAATAATCCATGCCATTATCTATATTTCCTTGGGCTGATTCCTCTAATTCTTTGTAGGCAGTTTTATTCTTAATTCCTGTAAGCTCGTCGCGTCTAGCTAGTTCTTTTTCATTCTTCAGTGCCCTAAGTTGCTGCATCTGTCTTTGAACCTCAGCATCGATGTCTTCCACTCCAATAATGTAATGTATTCCATCGCTGCTTTTCCTAACCACCATTCTAGTATATCGGTATTTTCCGTTTACCTTTATCCTGTAATCAATGGTGTAATCTTTGCTGTGATCAAGGCTTGAAATCATGTTATCTTTATTTACAAACTCATTTACACGATCCAAATCTCTATGATGAACTATCAGCGGTGATTTCTCATATGAATCTGCGAAAAAATCATCTCCAGAATCACTAACTTCCAATTGACCATATATATTATTTACCTCATATCTAACGTAAGAGGAATCTGTTATATCCACATAGTAAATTACGTCATAATTGGAAGCAAGGCTCTCTGCAATCTGACCAAAGGTAATAGTCTTTTTCTGATTTTCTCTCTGCTTCTTCTCCGCATTTAATTCATCTTCAATATCTTTCTCATAGAAAATAAGATACTGGCTGTTACTATCGCGCATAACTGTGAATAGGAAAAATCTTGGTTCTTCATCTATCATAACCCTATATTTAAAGGAAAATGAACGCTTGCCTTCTATATTTTTAAGCATTGTATCTTTGTCATAGAAAGTTTTAGCATAGGCCTTATCTTCAGGATATACGCATAAATCAATACTCTCCAAAACTTCTTTATAAAAATCTTTTCCTAATTCTACAGCCTGTAACTTTTTATACTTCTCGCTTTGGGCAAATGTTAAATATTCCCCTGTTGCTATTTCAATATAGAAAATGGCCTCATAATCCCTTGCCATAGTTCTAGCAATATGATCATGAATTTCCTTTTCTTTCTTTTCATCAGAAAGGACAAATGAATGAACAAGACATATACCTATCATAAGACCCATTGCATAGTTAGGTAGCAGGGCAAATAATATTTGACCCATAAGCGATACACCTATAACCACACTAGTTATTGCAACAGCTTTGTATCGATATTTTTGACGTCCACTACTCTTATGGGCTATATAAAACATGTAAGTTGAAACAACTGTATAGAATATAAGCTGAAAATATAAATAAATATTTCTACCTGTTTCACCAACATATTCATGAGCCTCATTATACGAAAACATGAAATGATGATATCTGTTAATCATTAGGCAAACTACGCCTATTACAAACATAGTCCATACGCCATACAGAAGTACATCACTTCGAAGATTACGCTTATCAAGATATGCAACTATATACATGGTCCAAGCCAGCATAGTTAGAATCATAAAAAGAAAATAAAAGACCGTTAAATAATATATGAATGGAAATAGAGCATCTATATCTCTGTGCTCATACAAAAGTCCCCAGTTCATATCTACAATAAAGTATCCGCATGCAGAAATAATAAAATAGTTGTAGTAAACATGTACTGATTTTTTCTTATCCTGCCTACAAATGCGGAATCCATATTTCTTAAATAATTCCCAGTTTAAAATTATATTTATTACAAGCACTACTGCCGGAACTAGTGAATAAATCATATAGTTTTTTGCCTCTCCAAGAACTCCCCTAATTAATACATATTTTTTTGGTTCTTTTAATTATAAATCACAATTGTTAACATTCTTTTAACGTCAAAAAACTTTCACAATTACAAGAGTAACTGAGAAGGCGCTGACGTCCTGTGGACAACCTTTAGCGCCGACCGACTTATTCAAACCCGCTTGAATTCGATTTGCCGGTAAGCACAGCTCCGCTGTGGACAACAAAAAAACGATGAGTTTATCTCATCGTTTTTTTATCATATAGCGTGCGTGAGAGGATTCGAAGTAATTCCTCAAAAAAAATGACGAAAAATCAAGGGTTTCAAGCCTTCAATATTCCAAGTGAACAAAAAAATGAACAACTAAGTGAACAAGCACCCAGAACTGCCCAGAATTCAACCCGAAATGCATATTCAGTTTTCTCTATTTTACCAAAAGGAGAAAACACAATGGAGAATAATTTTACAATCCAAACTGGCAACAAAATTGTTGACCAAATGGCAAAAATCAATTTCAGCGGAAATGTGATTCCAGAAATCTGGTATCAAACTATCATCAATGAAAATGGCAAAGTAAATCTTCTTGCCATCAATATCTTAGCAGATGTTGTCTACTGGTATCGTCCTACGGAAAATAGGGATGAGCAGACAGGCACTGTATCTTATTCAAAAAAATTCCATGATGATGAACTACTTCAGCGAAGCTACGAACAGCTTTGTCAGAAATTCAATGTAAGCAACAAGCAGGCAAGAGAAGCTCTTATTGTTCTCGAACAGCTTGGTGTTGTTAAGCGTGTCTTCAGAACTATCATGACTGTTGGTGGAGCATGTCCTAATGTAATGTTCCTTGAGCTCTTTCCACTTGCACTTTTAAAATTAACCTATCCAGATGATTACCAGGATATTTCCGAAAATGGAGGTACTTCCGAAATTGAAAACACATCTTTACAAAATTGTAAGGAGGTATTTACAAAAAAGGAAACACGTCTTTCCCAAAAAGGAAATACAAATACAGAGAATACAACAGAGATTACTACAGAGATTTCTACAACAACAATGGTGCCTGCGGAAACACCTTCTACAGCTGCGCCTTCTACTGCTACTGAAGATAAAAATGTTGTTGTTCAACAAACAAAAGAACTCTTTGCTGAATACAATTTCTCTGACGATGAAATCAACTCATTGGCTAAGACTGCATATTATCACTTTGAAAAACTCTATGATGCCTATCTCTGCCTAAAGCAACAGCCTGGCACCATCAACAACAGAATGGGCTGGCTTATCGGTGCCATCCGTGGCGGCTACAAACCAAAGTACCGCCCTGATCAGGAGGCGAAGTCTGTCAAAAACAGCTTCCACAACTTCAGCCAGAGGGATTATGATATGGGCGCTTTGGAGAGGGCATTGTTGGGATTCTAGCATTCAAAAAACACCGCCGACCGAATTAACGGCCTTGGGCGGCTCAGCTAAGAGTATCGCCCTGCAAGCGGTGTTTTAAATAAATGCTCCTTCGAAACTATGGCTCTAAACCACAGCTTTGTTCAAGAAAAAATGATTAATAAATGTGGGCCAAACGATTCCAATAACCCATTCATGTCCACACCCATCATCTTTTATTTGAAATACTTTAAATCAGAATACTAGGCTGCACTTGCCATTCAACTTCATTAAAGAATTTCTTTAGCAATAATAGTTTACTCTGTTTAATTCATGCACTGGTCGTTTTAAAAACGACAATTATATAAACCGAAAAAAGGTTGACCGAGAGAAAAATGGGCCCACTACCAAAGGTAAGAGTCCGCTACTCAATGTCAACCTTTGCTCATTCATGGTCTACTCTACTATGGGTTGCTATGTTCTAATCGATATCGTAGTGTCACTTTCTATCGGAGTAATGTGGAATAAAGAAAATCCGTCTTAGGGTACAATTACCGCAAGCATCACTTTTCCTTACACAATCACATATTATCAGGTTCTTCTAATACAATATTTCCTCTTTGGTTTTCCCATTTGAAAACAATTTTGTACCCATTATCAATGCTTAATCGTGCAGTTACAGAATCCAGATATCTTAAACTTTTGATTTTAGCTCCAATAATTGGTTTATACCCTTCAGTTACATCCTTTATGCTAATAGCATTTTCTTTTATATATGGATTAACTATAAACTCCACGCAGTCTCTTGCTTCTAGCAGCATATCATCAACATGAAAAACTAGACTTCTTCGAGTGGTACCATCTTTTTTATTTGTATCATGAACAATCACTTCTTCCACTTTATATACTGTACCTCCAACCGTTCTTCTAAAAGCTCTAATACCATGATAATCCAAATGTGCCTGTACTCGTTTTATCATAAGATAATATGCTTCGTATATATTGGCTATATCAAAATACTCAGCAGCATATTCTAGATCATGTTCGCCTATATTCCAATAACCAAGTCTCCAATCAATACTATCAAGTACTCCATATTCATCGTGCTCATCTTCATAATGATCAAGTGTACTGTCAGCACCTGCATCTAAAAGAAGTTCCGCAGCATCTAACACATACTGGTCATACACATGCCAACATAATTGATGTAAGCAACTTGAGCCATTTTTACCTCCATTTGCAGAAACATCAAACCCATTTTCTAAAAATATTTGAATTAATTTAACTAAGTACTTCCCTCTATTGTTGAAGTAATAAAAGCAATCAGATAAAGCACTGTCGTCATCACCAAATTCGTTAATGTAATCTTTATTTTCTTCGATAATTCTGCTGACCTCAGCCCAATCAATTATGTACTTTTCTATTTCTTTTGAAAGTAATCGTTCCAATTTAAACCACATAATTACCTCATATCTTACTTACTAAAAAAATGCCCTATTGGGACAAAAGTGCTCTTCGTTCTTATCTATCAACTCTTTTAAAACATCTAATTTTTCCTGTATAAGTCCTTTTCTCCAGTCAAACAGCGGATTAATAAAGTCCTCTTCATCCATAATGCAATGAATGCCATTATCACAATTATCTATGTTACATTCCATAGAACAATATGAGTCATCCAAACTAGAAACATCCCATCTTACCCACGCATCTATATCTTTTGATATATCTTGATAAAGGGCTTTACAGAAATCAATCATATTTAATTTCACACCGTGAAATTCGTATACACCTTCTCCATCCTCATCTTCCATCATGATATAGCAATCCCAATAACTAACTGTACAAAGCATTCTTCCTGGTTCACAAAATCCATGTACTGTAAAAGGCGCTATTTCTGTTAATCCATGAATCGCTTGATCTAACCAATCTAAGGCCACATCTGTTAAATATCCCAAGCCATAGGTATGCTCTTCATCAATCTTAAAGTCTGTCCATCCACACTCTGGTTTAGTTAACATTTTTGCCACCATATCCTTCCTACTCGTTCATTATTCGAATCTTTAGCTGAGCCGATTGATACTATCCACCCTGAATCTATTTCGATTTCAAGCCTTAATGCTTTTTCTAAATCTATCCTTATATCAGATATTTTTCTTTCTATAAACTCTTTTGCATATTCTGAAATATCAAGTATATGGTCAAACCCTATACGGTCACTTGTCCATGCATATGCGTAATTATCGATAATCAAATATCCATCCTCATACTCGATAATAATCTTGTCCGTAAAATCAATAATCTCGTTCTCATATACTTGGATTACAGGTGTTCTAACTGTCTTTCCTGATGTATAAATTTTCTTTATTGTCTTCCCAAAAGACTTTTCATATAAATCAATACCTTCGTACGGCAAACCTTTTTCTCTTGCTTCAACTATCTGACAAAGTGTTTCATATATGAGGCTCATATACCAGTTTTCGCAACCAAACCACATGATATAACTCTCGTCTGTAAGATATCCCAATAAAGTTTCATCATCATCTGTAGTTCTAGCATCATTATCTATTCCAGCTAAAAGCAATTCTTTTGCTGTATAAAACTCCTGTCTATCATAGCTTGTATATAGTACCCGCTCTAACAGAACTATACCTGCCTTTCCGTCATCAAGCGATAAATCATACCCGTTGCTCAAAAATAAATGTATTATTTTTCTTATCTCTATCCCAGCATTAATATTGTCTCTCAGGTCGCCTCGTCTTTTACACTCCTCATAATCTTTGCACGCACAGCAACCAGCTATTGGTTTGTGAATACATCCCCCATGATATCTAAAATTATCAATTATCTTAGATAAGACATTCTCATATTCCTCATCACTCTCTACACGCTCATTTAGATTAACACCTTCTCTAATTATCTCTTCTGCCTTATTAAAGTCATAATGTTCAATATTTAATGCTTCAATCAACGCCTTTTCTTTAGTACCCATATACAATCCTCCTGACATTATTATTTTACAACCTAAAACTGTTCCTTCGGTCTTTTCAGAAAAGACAAATGCCAAGGATTTCTCCCTGGCATTTGATAATCTTAATATCCTATACATTTTTCGTCTTTAGCAAATAATATCTGATTTACTTTTTCTATATCGTAAATCTCATGTCCTATACAATAAGCTATAATCCTATCCCACTGTATAGAGTTTGAAAGCGCGTATCCAGCTGACTCTAGCAATTCATTTGTAGTTTTACTATCAAGCTTTAATCCCAAGCAACACGCAACAACGGTTTCTTTCTTCGGTTTATAATGTAATTCATTCTTAATTGCTGAAAACAATCGTCTATCAATCCATGCTGCTTTATAAAATTCTGTATTAGTTATTTGACGTTCATCAATCAGCTTCATTAACAATCTACTAAATGTTGGCCCTTTTGGTTCCAGATCATCTTCTTCAATATACACGCCCCCAACACTTAAACTATATCTCACATTTGATGATTTCTCATACGCAGCTTCTATATCTCTTATTATTAGTTCTATCTCATCTTTTTCAAATAGAACTAAACCACTATCCAAAATGGGAGTTAAACTTTCATCTTCATCTGTTAGCTCTATATTAGGATAATTTGAAAAGAGATAAAGATCTCTATCTATTTTTTCTTGTGCTTTTTTCAATTCTTCAGGTGATAGCCGTTCTTTACCAAGATCTACAACTGGAATTTTCTTTTTGCTTCCAATTATATAAATCAATAAAACAATACCAACAAAAACAGCTAAAACAATTATAAGAACCCCGTCCATTGATATCCTCCATATCTTAACTACCTTTTTACTAATTTATTGCCCCTTTAGATTGCGTGGCAAACTGCGTGGCAAACTGCGTGGTTAATTGCGTGGTTGATTGCACTGCATTATTTCCATTTGGGTAGTTTTGGTAGTTATGGTAGCTTTTACAAACTCTTTTCCGAGCCTTTCCCGATATATCAAATTTTTAATACACCATCTTAGCTTTTAAAGTGCCAAATTTCTGGCGCTTTAAAAGTTTCAATTTACACAATAGCTATCACTTATTAGGTAATATATAGTGACGTGAACGGCCTTCTCCAACAGCATCCAATAGACCTTCATCCACCATCTCTGTTATTAATTCCCTGGTGCGAGCCTCAGCTAATCCCAAAAGTTCACTTATATCCGCTCTCTTAGCTTTACCATTAGAAGATATGTAAGCAATTATTTTCTGCTTATTTTCAGCTGTTTTTGCAGTCTTTATCTTTCCGATGGTTTTTTCCGACGGTTTTTTCCGATGGTTTTTTCCGATGGTTTTTTCCGATGGTTCTTCAAAAGAAAGCACTAGTGTCACCTGATTCAATACAGTATTTTCTATAAGTTCAGGCTCAACCCATCCATTACTCTTCCATGTTTCAAGAATAGCTGGAAATCCAGAACCAGCATTGTCGCCAAACCCTACCATTCGAAGCATAGTCTGCATCTTTGGATTTCTAGCTTTAGAAAGACCTCCATGGTAAATTTCTTCTTTTGGTAATTTTAAAACTCCTGGATTTGTAAATTCAAAACCATTAGCTTTCTTAATTACCTTAAGAACGCCTGCATCCATCAAATAATCCGAATGAATTATAAGATTTACAAAAGCCTCTCGAACAGCTTTATGAACAGGAGTGTCATCCACTCTTTCAATATTTTCAAGTTTGAATGGTTTCTTTAAATCTTCAGTGAGCTTTCTTGTTACTTTTGTAAAAAAGTTAAACAGGTTATTTTCCCAAGTTCCATCATATGTAATTCTGTCATTCCATCTGACATCAGTTGATACATTACTTTCATCTCGATAATCCATGAAAATATTATCAAAGACATCTCTGATAGGAAGCCCTTTTCCAAACATAAGAAGTCCTGCAACTGTGAGTCCTTCAACACCTGCTTTTCTGTCATTTCTATAACCGCCTAGCATCGTCAAAAACTCTTTATCGTCACATGAATTCCAAACATGTTCTGGATTCATCACTCTAAACATCTGTCGATATGCTCTAAAAGTTTCAGGATCAATATCATCCATTGTGTAATATTCGATAATAGTACTATCGTTACCATTTGGATTTTGATCACGAATCATAGCTCTGACTTCATGCTCAGTTGCATGATAATCACCTTCATTATTTCTCTTGAAAGTACCCTTGTAAGGATTCTCACCAACGTAGATTGGTTTAAGATTATATTCTGCCCTTGGAACATGAATCACTAATAATTCTACTTCTCCATCTGCAACAACATAAACATCATCATCTACTAAAATATTAGTATTGACCTTGCTGCCATTTATTGTATTCCAGAAATCTTCTTTCTGCTTGATGGCATTCTTAATTCCCTGGATTTCAAAACGTTTTTCAGGATTTTTCTCTTTTTTATTTTCTTTAATACCAAAAATAATATCTCCGCCATTTGTGTTAGCAAACGCGGAATATGATTCATAGACAGACTTAGGAACTGTAGACTCAGCTTCTTTGCATTCTAAATCTACACCTTCACCTGATAATAGTTTTTTCTTTAATTCATCAAACGTGAATTTCATAAAATATCGTCTCCCGATTTTCTAAAAATGATTGTTTGAAACTGTTCTTCTTAGGCAGTACAGTTCCTCGCAAGCAATGTTTTTGTCCGACAAAAACAAAAAATCAGCTTTGCTGATTAGCATCGAATCTTTAAGATTCGAACTTTATATTGTCTCAAATTCTTCAAAAAACAAACAATCCCAAATTACTTTTCCTTTGATTTATTCTTTTTATCAGATTGCTTTTTTGCCTTTTGTGCGTTATTAAAATCATGCACATACTGTTTAAATTGTTCTTCGTTCTTCGAATAATAATTGGAACTCATATGATGTTCTGTAACATATTTCATACGCTTTATTACGTTCTCATCAGCTTGTTTTTCTTCAGGAATACATCTTTTGATAACTTGAAGATAATCAAAAAGTGGCCATGATTCAAGCCAATAATCCAAAAAATTTTCTTTATTGCTCTCTGGGAACATATCGATTTGAAATGAAATGTCATCAACAAAAGCATTATATGTATCAATTTTAAAATCAAATAACTGTTTATACATCTCCTGTAAATTAGCATACTCTTCAGGTAGTACAACACTGATGGTTCCATCATTGTTCTTTACAATATCCTTTGAATATTTTATTAATAGCTTATTAAAAATTCTTCTTTCGTCATCTTCTGTTAATTCTAATCCAGATAAATCCAATGGATCAGCCATAAGCACACGCGCAATCTGTTCTCTAAGTTCTATCTTAGGAATTCTTTTTCCAGTTTCATATGCAGCTACTGCAGATGAAGCAATCCCCAATTCTTCAGCAAGCTTAGCCTGTGAAATGCCTCTCATATTCCGAGCTTTTTTTATCTTTTCTGCAATGACATTATTTTTGAGCATAATTCCTCCTTAATAAATGTTGACTTTTAAACTATACTTTTGTATAGTTGCTATATAGCATTTATAGATTATTGTATTCATATTTAGTTAATTGTTTAGTTCTATATTTGTTTCCCAAAAGATAATCATTAGTTTCTTGGTTAATTATAACACACCAACTGATGATTTCTACAGTTATTATTTTTGCAACTTGAAAACTGAATATGTATTTTGGATTGAATTCTGGTAGCTCGGAAAGGATTTCATTTATGGCTATTCCTTTTATATTTCAGAATCTTCTTTTTACATCGACCGCAGGGTCAGTTTACATAGTTTCCTAAGTTCAGAAAACTATTAATACCTCACGAAAGGGCGTGATTGTTATTAATACTATTAAAAAGGTCCCAACCTTTAGTTCTGAATCTTGTGAAATAGTGAATCTAAAGGTTGGGCTTGACTCTGCAAAAAATGAATGTCCTGATTTGTTATCTTTACTTAATTATGATAATCTCAGTTCGATTGAAGAGCTTGAGACCCTTGTAGAAGGGATTAAACAGGACATGAAACGAAAGGAGATTCTGAATAAACACAAACCTGCTATAAAGCAGCTTCCAAGTGGAAAATGGTACACTCGAATAAATGGAAAAAAGTACGAACGAGTTAAAAAACGAGATTTAGAAGATTTAGTCATAGACTCATACAGCAATCTCAATCATATTACAATAAATTCTATTATTAATTCGTACTTTATCTATAGAAAACGAATTGTAACAAGCAGAACTTGGAAGAAAGACATCCAGTATTACGAGAGCTATATAAAAAATTCAACCCTGGCAGAAAAAGATTTAACTGATTTGACATTGGATGATGGCTATGACTTCATAGATTATTGCATAGAAATAAAGCCTGACATGAAACGTAAATATTGGGATAACATAAGAGCTTGTTTAAACCAGATATTCCAGTATGCACTAGACAGAAATCTAATTACTAGAAATCCAATAGAGAATCTAAAGCCTCATAAAGATACTTTTGCAGCTCCAACAAGAACAAGAGATGGTGATACAGTTTTTTCAAAATCTGAACAAACAAGAGTTGTTAATCTTGCAGAAACTGATGCAGCTAAAAAGAATATTTCACAGCCATTAGGAATTGTTTTGCTATTTAATCTTGGTCTGCGTGATGGAGAACTATGTGCTTTAAAGTGGAAAGATATTGAAACCAATTTTAGAGGAGACTACATTCATGTACAACGTGAGATGGTAGCTAAAATAGATAATGATGGAAAATATGATGGATTCGAAATCTTACCCCACTGTAAAACACCAGCAGGCAATAGAAGACTTCAGTTAAATCAAAAAGCCAAAGAAACACTAAAACTTATTAAACAGCTTAATGAACAGAATAATCTTCCTACAGATTATGATGATTTTATCTTTTTAAGATGGGATAAAGAAAAAATTAAAAATTGTACACCAAGAAGCTTTGATCCTCGTCTTAGAAGATATTGTAAACACGCTGGAATGGATGTAATCAAATCACCACATGATGTACGCCGAACCGTTCTAACGAACCTTTACATGGCGCATATGCCTCTTAAAAAGATTCAAGAGTTTGCTGGTCATTCATCTTTAAAACAAACAATGGATTATATAAAAATCACAGATGATGATATAGATATGATTCAGTATCTTGATACTCTTTCCAAGGAAGTATATGAAACAGTAATTCCATTCAAGCGAGAAGCTTAGAACTCTTACAAGAAGTGAACACGAGTGAACATTAAT
The DNA here is from genome assembly GCA_017557435.1 of Pseudobutyrivibrio sp. Classification (GTDB taxonomy): domain Bacteria; phylum Bacillota; class Clostridia; order Lachnospirales; family Lachnospiraceae; genus Pseudobutyrivibrio. Next base: position 162,345 of record JAFYYR010000011.1, read on the forward strand.
TGTACAAAATGAAAAAAACCTGAGTCCTTAATTTATAAGGATTCAGGCCTAAAAATTTAGCGTGCGTGAGAGGATTCGAACCCCCGACACCTTGGTCCGTAGCCAAGTGCTCTATCCAGCTGAGCTACACACACATAATATTAAATTGTACTCCTAAGAGTAAATGCCGTAGACCGGAATCGAACCGGTACGATGTCGCCACCACGGGATTTTAAGTCCCGCGCGTCTGCCAGTTCCGCCACTACGGCAAACGCATACTTTTTTCCAAAAGGAAAAAGTGTGCTAGTAAATTGCAAGCAATTTACATAAAAATGGGACCTACAGGGCTCGAACCTGTGACCCTCTGCTTGTAAGGCAGATGCTCTCCCAGCTGAGCTAAGATCCCAAAACGTAAACTGGAAACGACCCCAGAGGGACTTGAACCCTCGACCTCCGCCGTGACAGGGCGGCGCTCTAACCAACTGAGCCATGAGGCCATATTAAAATTTAAATAGAAAGTGGACCCTCAGGGACTCGAACCCTGGACCGACCGGTTATGAGCCGGTTGCTCTAACCAACTGAGCTAAAGGTCCATATTGTGTGAATACAAGCAAGACCTTTATAAAAAAAATTGGCCTCTTTCTACTCAATAGAAAAAAGCCGATGATCGGACTCGAACCGATAACCTGCTGATTACAAATCAGCTGCTCTGCCAATTGAGCCACATCGGCTTATTGATAAGATGCCACTTGGCAAGTGACTCCGACGGGAATCGAACCCGTGTTACCGCCGTGAAAGGGCGATGTCTTAACCGCTTGACCACGGAGCCAAACAGACTGAATTCACAACGCCTGTGTTCAGCGACTGCATTATCATAACATATAGATTTCTAAAAATCAATATCTATATGAGCTCCCCGAGTAGGGCTCGAACCTACAACAACTCGGTTAACAGCCGAGTGCTCTACCATTGAGCTATCGAGGAATATTACTCTCAATCAATCCAACAGTAAAACAGGGAACTCGCCGCAGTGCTCTACCATTGAGCTATCGAGGAATATCACTTTAGGTTACTAACAACCTCAAAACTTCATACAGTGTTTCGAGAACACGCTAAACATCTTTTAGAATAAACCTTCGATCTATTAGTATTCATCAGCTGAATGTGTTACCACACTTACACCTTGAACCTATCTACCTTATCGTCTTTAAGGGATCTTATCTCCTTGAAGGAGGGGATATCTCATCTTGA
>JAFYYR010000001.1 GCA_017557435.1 Pseudobutyrivibrio sp.
AAATGAATTTCAAGGATACATGTAAGTCACAATCTTTTCGAAGAAAAGGTTGTGTAAGTAACAAGCTTGCTTGTTACCATTTACTTGTATTAATTCAAGGTTTGTTTCACTGTTCAGTTATCAATCTTCGCTTTGTTGTTGCCCTCAGCAGCAACTCGTTTATACTATCATGTCGCTAGCTTTTTGTCAACAACTTTTTTGATTTATTTTTCAAAATCTTTTTCTCAGAAAACTCAGTGTTTTCTAAGTGTGTGCCGCTCTCAGCGGAACGAATAGTATATTATCATCTACCAACCTTATAGTCAACACCTTTTTTTAAAAAAATTAATGTCTTTATATTCCGATAATTCTTTCAATTAAGTTGTTTTTGTAAATATAGTAAAGCATTTGATCTGCCTTAGCATATGTTATTATAAATTGGCCAATAAAGGAGGTTGGAAAACAGTCAGCTAAGTACATTGCAAGCCAGGTAAATAGCATTCCTTCTGCTGCACCGGCTATTATTCCAAGTACTCTATTCACATCTCGTATGCCAGGAACGAAGCCAATGGCTCTTAATATTCTATCTATTATATAGATAATAATAATTCCAACAGCAATAAGTAGGATGTTTGATATACCATTAATAGCTGCATCAGATAGTTCTTTTGCAACTGCTTTAATTATGTTATCAATTGAATTCTCAATGCTTGTCTCTATATCATCTTTTGCAAACTCAGGCACAATAGAAAGAACAGCATCCCTACCAGAACCTACTTCTTCTGCTTCTGAATGCTCGTATTTAGTATGAAGATGGCCATCAATGGCATTTTCCACACGTGTAGGTATTTCTGTATGTATCTTTATATAATCCGCCACATATACCTTGCCATAGTTTACAAAGAGGAGAAGGAATATCCAAGCAACCAGACTATATATAATCCTTATCATGCCTCTATGAGCACCACGGACCATAAAAAAGATCATTAGCAATATAAAAATTACAAGTAAAATATTAATATCCATTTTTCACCCTTTGCTTTGTGCTATTTAATACTTATCAGTTCTGTTTTGTTTTCTTCTATTAAATAGTATCTTCTAGACGATGACCCAGGAATGATATTGTATACAACCTCATCAAACTTATATTTGAATTTGGCGATACCCTGAAGATTATAAATAGTAACTTCATTTTCATTCCTAAGGAATATCTCATTATTATCCATTATCTGGACATTATCATAACTTCCATCAATCTCTTTTGACATCCATTTAAAGCCATAAAGATTATATACGTTTAGTTTATTTACAACTTCTCCCTTTTCACCATTAGACTCACTAATATATCCAAAGTGAGTATCATTATAGAAGATACTCTTCATCTCTCCCTTTACAGAAATCTCTTTTGCTACTGTTGCTCTAAGATTGTTATTAAATAGGATTATCTTAGAATCAGAAAAAGCTATGGCCTTATCATTCTTCACATAATCTACTTTTGGGATAATAGAGCCTAGGTATGTATATGAAGCAACAATATTATCCTGCTCTTCTTTTCCCTCTTTTGTGAAATCATAAAATACTAACTCTGAAGATAGCTCGCCTGTATTTACATTTACTATAGAAAGTAAAAGTCTTGTTGCATCTGAAGAAAGTGCCATGGACACTGGAAATCCTTTGTTCTCTGGATGGATTTCTCCGGATGCTAGAAGAGTACCATCCTTACCATACAATTGAATGTAGCTAACGTTATCCTCCTGCAAAAGCAAGGCTACTGTACCCTGGCTTGCCACCTTGGCTTCAAGGACAGGTGTGGTAGTTGTGATTGATTTTACAAATCCCTTTGATGAGAAAAGATCTACTTCACTGCCTTTTTTATCGTAGACTACAATGTAGTCCTGGCATACATTCATGTTTGGATTAACCATATCGTAGGTATAGTTCCAAATTAATGAGCCATCGTAGGTAGTGCAAGATACACCATCCGGACTGTATTTTAGTAAGTTGCCTTTATAATCACAGTATGTGCTCTCTGCAGAATCATTTCTCTCATAAGTCTTTTCAACCTGATAATCGCTGTATGTTGTAAGTATTTTTATTACAACTAACGAAACAACTACTATGAGAATAAGGAGAATCAAGAAAATCCATCGCTTTTTTGGTGGTTCATAATTTTCATCAATCTCGCGAAGGGGCTTTTCTTCAACCTCAACTTCCTCTTCTTCAGTTTTCTCTGGCAATTTTATTATCTTAAACTCTTCCATTTATACTTCCTATATATAATAAATGGGCTGATTTCACAGCCCACTTAATTAATAAACAAATATTGCTACTTGATATGGTGCCACTTTGAAGGCTACTGAATAATCTCTACCATCACATTCCTCCGCTTTAGGAGTGAGTGTGTCTGGTATCAAGCTTCCCTCCCCACCATAAGCTTCAGACTGGCTATCTAATAGAAGCTTCAGCTTTTTGTTGGTTGGTACTCCTACCTTGTAATCGTCATATCTCATTGGAGTCATATTGATTACAAATAATATGCTATTTTTTCCATTTTTGGCCTTGCGGATAAAACTGAATATGCTTCTGTAGCTATCATTTGCATTAACCCATTCAAAGCCTGCCCATGACACATCCTGCTCATACATAGCTGGATATGATTTGTAAATATGAAGTAAATCCTTGTACATCCTAGATACATGCCTGTGATTAGGATTGTCTAAAACGTACCAATCTAATTCTCTAGCCTCGCTCCATTCTGTACCCTGCGCAAAGTCCTGTCCCATAAACAGAAGCTTTTTGCCTGGGTGTCCCATCATAAATGCGTAGCCTGCCATAAGATTTCTATATTTATCAACCTCTAAGCCTGGCATCTTAGCTAGCATAGAGCCCTTAAGATGAACTACTTCATCATGACTCAAAACAAGAATGTATCGCTCTGCCTCGTTGTAGCTCATGGCAAATGTCATCTTGTTATGATTATCTTTTCTAAAATATGGGTCTAGCTTCATATAATCTATGAAATCATGCATCCATCCCATGTTCCATTTGTATGAAAAGTTTAGACCGCCATTTTCCACATCACCTGTAATTTTAGGCCATGCTGTAGACTCCTCGGCAATCATAACTGCCCCTGGATATCTACCACGAATAAGTGTATTAATATGCTTGAAAAATTCGATGGCTTCTAGGTTTTCATTGCCACCATGCTCATTTGGAATCCACTGACCAGGCTTCTTGCCATAATCTAGATAAAGCATAGATGCAACAGCATCAACGCGAAGTCCATCAATATGGTAAACTTCTACCCACTGCAAGGCACTACCTATAAGGAAGTTCTTAACCTCTGCCTTGCCATAGTTGAATATTTTAGTGCCCCAGTCTGGATGCTCGCCCTTTCTAGGGTCTGGATATTCATATAGAGGACTTCCATCAAAATCAGCAAGCCCATGAGCGTCCTTTGGAAAATGAGCTGGTACCCAATCAAGGATAACTCCGATGCCATTCTTGTGAAGATAGTTCACCAAATACATAAAGTCATCTGGTGTACCATATCTGGATGTAGGTGCATAGTAGCCCGTAACCTGATATCCCCAGGAACCATCAAATGGATACTCTGAGATTCCCATAAGTTCAACATGGGTATATCCCATATCTAAAACATATTCTGTCAGACTGTGAGCAAATTCTTTGTAACTGTAAAATCCATCATTCTCAGGTCTTGGATGTCTCTTCCATGAACCTGGATGAACTTCATATATAGACATTGGCTTTTCCCAGAAGTTAGAGTTAGCCTTTCTCTGTCTCATCCATGAAGCATCTGACCATTTAAACTTGGTATTGTCGTAAATGATAGATGCTGTACCTGGTCTAAGTTCAGCGTAGGTAGCATAAGGGTCTGCCTTGTAGAGCTTTCTTCCGTCTGATGTAGTAATAAGATATTTGTAAAGCTGGCCTTCCTTTGCCTCAGGAATAAATGCCTCGAATACCCCCTGACTCTCAGGCTCAACTCGTTGCATAAAATCACTAGTCTCATCCCAGTTGTTAAACTCACCTATGACAGCAACAGTTTTAGCATTAGGAGCCCATACATCAAAATAATAGCCTGCCTGCTTACCCTGCTTTGCCTTGTGTGCGCCCATCTTTTTAAAGATGTCATAGTGTGTTCCCTGGCCAAATAGATATCCGTCTAAATCAGTGAAGTAACTCATCCTATAATCCCCTTATTTTCTCCCGCTAGTATATGTTATCTATCAAAATCCTTCTCTTTTAAGATTACATTGCCATTCTTGTCGTATTTAGGCTTGTTGAAGAATCCGCCCCTAGTGGATTTATCAATAGCCTCATCCATAATCTCTGCAACCTCCTTAATAGTAGTTGCATGATCGTAACGACCGATGAGATTGATTCGATTATATAATGCTAAAACACCCATATCATCAATGGTGCAGCCAGCTTCCATTGCGTATGTCTTAGCAAATGAAACAAGTTCATCAATTGAGAATACTGGAATAACAACCTTTTGTGTGAATCTCTTAGCAAAGGAGCCGTCCCTAAGTAGCGCCTTTTCAATTCCCTTTTTGTTATCCTCTATGATAATAATTGTGCCAGAATTATCCTGCTCCATTAAAAGAGAAAGAGTAACGGCTGTCTCCTTTGAGATACCGCCAGCTGCCTCAATAATAAGGCATCCTCCCTGAATCTTAGAATAAAGCTTTTGTATATCCTTTTCGTTGAGCTTCTCACCGGAAATCTTACCGATGCCACCCTTTGGATAACCTGTCTTTTTCTCAAGTACCTTAATAATGCTAGTAGCCATCTGGGTCTTACCAGAACCTGGCTCACCGATAATTGCTATGCTCCCGCCCTTTGAGCCAGCCTGTGCTAAATGAGCAGCTGTGCCTGTGATAGCCTGAGCAATGCTTTTTTTCATACCTGTAATTGGTAAGAAATATGAGAATATAGCTAAGTCCTCATCCTCAAGCTCAAAGCCTGCTGCACTAGCAGCTGCATTAGACTGATCAACTGCCTGAACTGGAGCTGCAACTGGTGCCGCTGGAGCAATTGGCTCATCCAAAGTAACCTGTGTTACTTCTGGAAGTGGATCTGCCATAACTGACTGTGGAAGAGGTATTGGCTCTGGAGCAAATACTGGCTCACTTTGAATAGGCTCAACACCTGTATCCTCTAATATATCCTGTGGAAGTTCAATTGGAGGAAGCTCAATATCTGCAATATTAATATCTGGAACAGTCTCCTCTTGGATTTCTTCCTCTTCTATTTCCTCATCCTCTTCTTCGAAGAATCCCTGGTCTTCCTGACTAACTACATCAAGCTCTACCTCGCTAGTGAGAGGCTCTTCTGGCTCATCGTATGCTTCTGTAAGAGGCTCGTCGAATTCCTCTTCTATTTCATCTGGCATCTTTATTTCAGGAAGCTTGATCTCTGGTAAAACAATATCTTCTTCAGCTGGTTCTGGAACCTGAGCGCTAACCTGCTCATTTCCAAGTGTAAGTCTATCAATCTCCTTCTGTAGGAAATCGTTAACATCGGCTATCATTTGGGATGCTTCTTTTAGGTCCACGTCATCTGTCTCCTCAGTATCTAATGTAGGTGGCTGCCAACTAGCCTTATCTAATGCCTCAGCAGCATGCAATACGGGATCTGCCACCGCAGAAACCGCGCCTGGTATGGCCGCTGCTCCAGCTGGATTAATCACAGGAATATCTAGAGAGCCCTCTTCTAATCCCTCGATGTTGAGCTTAGGGATAGTAAAGCTCTTTGGCTCTGATTCCTCTGAATCTTCTGTATTTTGTAAATCGTCAAGCTCATGGTCCTCATCAAGAATTGGCCAAGGCTTAATTTCTCGAATATCTTGTAATTTCTCTTCAGATTCCTCCTCAGGGATATCATCTGTGATTTCCTCAGGAAGTTCTTCTGTAGAATCCTCTAATACTTTAGTATCTGAATCTGTGGTATCGTCCTGTTCTGATAAATACTCTTCTTTTAAAAGCTCTGCTGAAGTCATGCCTGCATCAAGCTTGGACATAACTCCCTCAAGACGATTAAGAACATTGTTAGCCTCTCTAAGAGCTTTGGCTCTTGCATTCTCAAGCTCCTTAGACTTAGCTTCTTCCATAGCAGCTTCTGCTGCACGCTTTGTCTTTTCCCACTCAGCAAGAACATCCTCAATAGTCATCTGTCCCTCAACCTGGGTCTCTTCATCATCAGCCTCATCTGGAAGAAGTAAGCTAATCTGACCATCATTACCCTCTTTAAGGTATTCGTTGAAGGTATCATTAATAGAGAATTCTTCCTCTTCTAGGGAATCTTCAAGCTCTTCCTTAACCTGTAGATAAGGAATCTCCTCAACCAGATTCTTGATGGCACCAATATTCTCAGATACCTCGCCAGTATCTGTAGCCTTCATAATCTCGTCGATATTTTTCTTAATCTCTGCCTGAAGATTAATAGTATCAAATCTCTCTGGTCCTTCTGGAAGCTCAATGGCTGGCATATGAGGAAGAACCTCGCTTGGATTAATATTGCTATATGGATGAATCTCCGCTAAGCCGTCTTTTTTCTGCTGGAAGCTGCGGTATTTATCCTCCTGCGCCTTATCAAGTGGCTGATAAAGCATCTTTAATTCAAGGGCGCGCTCAACTACTGGACCATCTCCGAACCAAAGGATGATTTCGTCGCACAGTCCTATACATTTTTCCGCCTGGTTTGTCTTGTGATAAAGATAAGCAAGCTCATAAGCCCATTCTTCAATGAAATCACTTTCCTTGAGCTGCTCAAGAATCTTGATTAAAGTGGCATTGTCTGCTCCTTTAGCAATACTAATATTGTATTTCAAGATATATTTAAGACTATCATGAGGTGCAATTTGAACGAACTCATTGTAGTATTCCTGAGCCATCTCGATGTCCTTAAGCTTGATGGAAATCATGCAAAGCTTATAGATAATCATACGGCCAATTGGAGAACGCTCATGTGCCAGGAATAATAACTCCCTGGCTTCTTCGATTTTACCTGCTGCTTCGTAGCACTCGCTACCAGCAATCAAATCGTTGATATTATGTACCTTTCTCCAATTTACTGACTCAGCTACAGACATTGCGTCAGCGAATTTATTTTGTGAGATGAGATCTTTCATCTCGTCAATCCTATTTTTGTACTCTAATTTTTCCACAGTATTATTCTCCAAAAACACATACTTATGGGTTTTAGAATGCAAAATTTAATATGCATTCCTCGCATCCTATAGTTATTAAAATACTAACATACCTTAAAGTTAAAATCAAAAAAACCGAGGCCAAAAAACCTCGGTTTAATAATTATTTAAGATTTATTTATTTTTCTTTTTAAGCCTTGAAAACAATGACTTTTTCTTGCTTTTAGTTTTTTCTCTCTCGTGCTCAATCAACTCATTGCTCTCTAGGTCAATATGATCAAGCAAAAGATACTTATCTGTATTAGTAGGTAACTGTCTTCTTGCAACCATGTAGCTAGCTAATCTTCCACCTATGTAATAGATTACCGCTACAATTGGTACAGCCACAACCATTCCCCAGACTCCATAGAATCCAGCACCGGTAACAACCGCAAATACAACCCAGAATGAAGATACTCCTGTGGAATCTCCTAAAATCTTTGGTCCAATTAGGTTACCATCAATCTGCTGCAAAATAAGAACAAATATCAGGAAGTAAATTCCCTTCATTGGCTCTGTAAGGAAAATAATAGCAACTGTTGGAACGGCTCCGATATAAGGACCAAATACTGGTACAAAATTAGTCACACCAACGATTGTAGATACAAGAACTGGATATGGCATATCCATAATCAAGCATCCAATATAACAAATAAAACCAATGATTACTGAATCAAGTATCTTACCAATAATGAATCCGTAGAAAATCTCTGCTGACTTTCTTGAAGTCTCAAGGATTATATTAGAATACTTTGGAGCAAAAATACCGCAGATAAGCTTCTTAGCCTGAGCCTTAAATGTCTCCTTAGAAATAAGGACATATACTGACACAAACATACCAATGATGATACCTACTACAAATCTACCTACTGATATGACACTTGAGGTGATTGTAGACACCATGAAGCTCTTATCCCAATCTACATATTGGTTTAGAAGCTTAAGTCCTTGCTCAAAAATATCTCCGATATTATTGTCTTTGGCTCTCATAAGGACTTTTTCATAATTGCCCTTAGTGATCTGGTTACACCAGTCAAGCACTGCTGCAATCTGGTCATCTATATTATTAGCAAGATAAATAATAGTGCTAATCAGGTTTGGAACGATGGCTATAATGATAAATGCAGCTATTCCACAAAGTACAATCAGGGACAGGATAGTTGAAAGTGTACGATTAGCCTTCTGAGCTGTAGCCTGGTTTTTAATAATAGTGTTGAATATTTTCTTAAATCGCTTCTCAAAAAACACCATAAATGGATTCATGAGAAAGGCCATGACAAAGCCTATAAAAATAGGCTGAAATACTGTAGAAACATGATCCCATGCTGCTGAAACACTTCTTGAATTTCTAAGCATGAAATAGAAGGCTACTACCACGCAGGCAGCTATTACATTACCCACAAGTCTCTTTCTTCTAAATTTATCCTGTTCGTAATTATCCCCTGACATATAATGCCTCCTAAATTACCTTCTATTGTAGTTAATTAAGCATCCCTTAAGAATGATTTCACGCTCATCATCTGTAAGCTCTCCAAGAGTCATTTCAAACTCCTTTAAGCCCTCATCCTTAACAACGTATGCCTTGATTTTATCTGCTTTATTAATAACAGCATCTTTGATGCCTGGAATGAAGAGATAGTCTAAGTTCTTGAATGGGAGCTCTCCCTCTGGAATAACAAATGGAAGCATACCCCAGTTAATAAGGTTTGAACGATATCTCTTTGTTGCGTATTCGTTAGCAATATTTGCCCATCCGCCAAGTACCTTCTGGCAAGATGCTGCCTGCTCTCTAGCTGAACCATCACCTGGCTTAACAGCAAAGATAGTTGAACCTACACCGAAATTGTCGTGATTAACATCTGGGTAAGTCTCCTTAACCTTGTGAACAATTGCCTTAAGCTCTGGTACTGCCTCGCCTGCACACTCTCCAGCCTCTAAAGCTTTCTGAGCCTTCTGAATATTCTTAGCGCGTCCAACATACTCTGGGTCCTTACGAGAAAGTGTAAACTCAGCAAGGCCAAGTGGATTTGAACGATATGATGATGTCTCACCTGATGGAATAAGCTCATCAGTTGTTGTAACTGGGTCATGAATCTCAGATACAACCTGAAGGAATAAGTTCTCTGGAAGAGCGCTCATCTTTGGCCAATCCTTGATGTTTGGACCAAAGTGAATCTCTGTCTCTGGCTCTGCTACGCCGTGTGAATCAAATACACGATTAGCGTAGATTCTGCCATCGAAGTGATACTTAGGTTTTGTATAATCTACATCGATTTCTGTTGCTGCTGTAAGGTAGCCCTTATTTGCTGCTGTAGCAGCGATAGAACGAGCATCCATAAGAGCAACTGAAGCAATCTGCCCACTCTGAAGCTTAGAACCCTCACGGTTAGGGAAGTTTCTAGTAGAATGACGGATTGAGAATCCATTGTTAGATGGTGTATCACCAGCACCAAAGCAAGGTCCGCAGAATGCAGTCTTAACAATAGCACCTGTCTCCATAAGAGTTGCAACAGCACCATTTTTAACAAGTTCCATATAAATAGGTGTAGAAGCTGGGTATACAGAAAGTGTGAACTCATCTGGTCCAATGCTTGCGCCGCGAAGAATATCTGCTGCATCGCAAATGTTCTCATAACCACCACCAGCACAACCAGCGATGATACCCTGATCTACATATAACTTACCATTTCTAACTTTGTCCTTAAGTGAGAACTCTACCTGACCATCAAGAGAAACCTTTGCTCTCTTCTCGCAATCGTCAAGAATATCCATAAGGTTGGCATTTAACTCATCAATTGTGTATGTGTTGCTTGGGTGGAATGGCATAGCAATCATAGGCTTAATTTCATCAAGATTAATCTCAATCATGCCATCATAGTAAGCAACCTGACCTGGATTAAGCTCCTTGTACTCTTCCTTGCGACCGTGAATCTCGTAGAACTCCTCAGTCTTCTTGTCTGTAGTCCAAATTGAGCTAAGACAAGTAGTCTCTGTTGTCATAACGTCAACGCCAATTCTAAAGTCCATAGAAAGGTTGGCAACACCAGGACCTACAAACTCCATTACCTTGTTCTTAACATAGCCCTTATCGAATACCTCACCGATAATAGCAAGGGCAACGTCCTGAGGACCAACACCCTTTCTAGGTGTACCTGTCATGTATACTGCAATAACGCCTGGCATAGCGATATCGTATGTCTGATTAAGAAGCTGCTTAACAAGCTCTGGGCCACCTTCGCCCATTGCCATAGTACCAAGTGCACCGTATCTAGTATGTGAATCAGAACCAAGAAGCATCTTACCGCCTCCTGCCATCATCTCACGTGCAAACTGGTGAATAACAGCCTGATGTGGTGGAACATAGATTCCGCCGTATTTCTTAGCACAAGTAAGACCAAACATGTGGTCATCCTCGTTGATAGTACCTCCTACTGCACAAAGAGAGTTGTGGCAGTTAGTAAGGCAATATGGAATAGGAAACTTCTCAAGGCCTGAAGCTCTTGCTGTCTGGATAATTCCTACATAGGTAATATCATGGCTGACTAACTTATCAAACTTAATCTGTAAGTGATCCATGTTGCCTGATGTGTTGTGGTCTGAAAGAATCGAATAGGCCATAGTCTGTCCATGTGCCTCGTCCTTTGTGACCTTGCGTCCAGTAGCGTGCTCGATTGCAGCGGCTGCCTCATGACTATCCTCAATTATCTGGGTGCCATTAATTAGGTATACTCCGTTGTTGTAAAGCTTCATTCCTTTATTCTCCTTTTTACTTCTTTAATCCAAAAAGGCCACCAAAGCCCTTTTTACCACTTTTCTTGCTGTCTTCCTCTGATTCTTCCTGCTGCCACTTAAAGTATTCAGCATCTAAATCATCTGAGGAAATACCTGATTCCTCCCCTGTGTCTGCTGCAGGCTCATCTAAATCGTCATATTCTAGACCAGCCCTTGCAAAGTAATCCTTATCGATACGAATCTCTGGAGCTGCATACTTAGGTGCAGAATCGAATTCCTCTTCTCCACCTTCATTTTTCTCCTTGAGAAGGCGCATGTTCTCCTCATCGATAAGTCTCAAATATTTCTGAGTATCTATCAAATCATTGAGATGGCTCTTAAGCTCTAACTGATTAGTCTTAATAGCTCTGTTCTCTTCTTTAATCTTCTTAATGGCTTCCTCGTAAACCTTAGCAACAGATTCCTGGGAGTCCTTAATAATATTTTGAATGCTCTCTAAGGCATTGTCAGTATACATAAGGGATGCGGCATAGATGTCCTCAGCCTTTCTGGTGGCATCAAAAACAATGTCATCGCCCTGCTTTTGCATCTCGCGATTGGCCTTGTCACGACTCTTAACAGTGAGCTCATGCTCTTCCATCATGTCGTACATGCACTCATTAAGCTCTTTTAAAAGGTCCATCATGGCATTCTTATCCACAATGACATTTTTAGTGCTTCCCTCATATGGCTGTGCTTTTGAGAATAGCACATGCATTTCTCTCAAAACTCGTTCTGTTCTGTCCTGTGCTCCCATATTTTCACCTATACATATAAAAATACCGAGCTGCCGAATCAGATACCATTTGGTAGCCACCCTAAGGAAACTCCCTCCAGGTAACCCCCCGTCAGATGAACGGTCCTACTTAGTGCTGCTGCATTCCTGCCCTGACACGATTCGCAGGTGTCCATTACGAGGGACCCAAAGATCAACGCAACCCTAAGGCAGCCGCCAAGTGATATCTAATTCGAGCAAATCGCTCGGAGCCCTTATTTTATGATAACTAAGGGCTTTTTGTCAACAAAATCCTACTGTTCCTTTAATTGACTCTTCCGCTGTCTTAGTTCTTCGAAAAAGCTGGTCATCATCAACCTGCATTCTTCCCCTAAAACACCGGACTCAATCTCACATTGATGATTAAACTGCTTCATCTGTAAGACATTTATAATGGAACCAGCACATCCTGCTTTTGGATTCATGGCTCCAATAACTACCTTTGGTATACGAGCCTGCACTATTGCGCCAGCGCACATCTGGCAAGGCTCAAGTGTAACATAAAGGGTGCAATCCTCAAGTCTCCAATCCCCTGTCTTCTTGCATGCCTTGGAAATGGCTGCAATCTCTGCATGGGCAAGAACGCTTCCTTCTGTATTTCTACGGTTATATCCACGGGCGATTATTTTACCATCCCGAACAATCACGCATCCTATTGGGACTTCTTCAATGTCATAGGCTTTCTGAGCCTGCTTGAGCGCCTGTTTCATATAACGCTCTTCTTCTGACATCATGGATTTTCACCTCCTATTTTGCTATACTTTTACTTGGAAATTATGCTTAAATTCTTGAAATTTAGCTATTCTATGTTAACACTTTTACCAATAAAAGGGAATGACTTATGCTTATACTAGGCTTACAGAAAACAACGCTTTTAGATTATCCCGGTAAAATTGCAAGCACCATTTTCACAGGTGGCTGCAATTTTAGATGTCCTTATTGTCACAACAGGGATCTAGTTATCCCACCAAAGGATGTTCTTGCATATTCTACTGATGAAATATTTGAGCATCTTAGGGCAAAGTCAAAAGTTCTTGATGGAGTATGTATCACAGGTGGTGAACCAACTCTACATAGGGACCTTCCTGAATTTATCAAGCAAATTAAGGACATGGGTCTTTTAGTAAAGCTTGATACCAATGGAACTAATCCTGATATGGTGGAATCCTTGATTAATGAAGGTCTTATAGATTATGTGGCCATGGATATTAAGCACTCCAAGGAAAAATACAACTCAATAGCTTGCATGAGCCATTTTGATATTTCTCCTATAGAAAACACGGTTTCTCTATTATTAAGTGGTAAAATAGACTACGAATTTCGAACTACAATAATGCGAGAGTGCCACGAGGCTTCTGATATGGAGTCTATCGGAAAGTGGCTTGCTGGCGCAAAAGCATATTATTTACAAAGCTACAGGGAATCAGAACAGGTTATTAACCCTATATTTAGTCCTCATTCCCTTGAGACACTTCAGGAATTTGTTGATATACTTCGCCCTTACATACCTAACACTAGTATTAGAGGCGTAGATTAAATATTTATTGGGGGATTGTATGAAAATTGAGGTGACTACAGACAGGCTTGTTTTAAAAGTTCTTAACTATGATTCAGCTCAGAAGGTTCTTGATTTCTATTTGCGCAATGGAAGCGTATTTGAAAAATATGAACCTTTAATGGGAGAGGACTTCTATACACTGGCTCATCAGCGCAAGCTACTTGATTTTGAATACAAAAATATAATAAAAGGCATAATGGTTCGCTACTGGATTTTTGAAAAGGATAATCCAAATAGAGTCATTGGCACCGTAAGCTACAGAAATATTGTTAGACCTATTTATGAAAGCTGTACTATTGGGTATAAAATGGATCAGGCATTTCTTAACAGGGGCTACTGCAGCGAGGCAATCCGAGCCACTATTCCTGTCATCGCCAGGGATTACGGCGTCCATCGCTTTGAAGCTCTGATTTTACCTGATAATAATCCAAGTATTCACATGGTTGAAAAAATAGGTTTTAAATACGAGGGATTGCTGAAAGACAAAATCATTATTAACGGCAAGAGACTTGACCATTGTATGTATGCATATTTAGCTAATAATTAATTTAAGCTAAGGGGGCTTGAGTATGAGAGATATAGGATGGATTAAGGAATCGGTGTTTTACCATATTTATCCACTGGGAGCATTTGGGTGCCCAAGGGAGAATAGGGGAGAGGAGACTGCTGGTCACAGAATTCTTACTTTGATTGACTGGCTACCTCATCTTACTGATATGGGTGTGAATGCCCTGTATCTTGGACCTATTATGGAATCATCCACCCATGGGTATGATACTGTGGATTACTATAAAATCGATTCTCGACTTGGGGACAATTCTGACTTTAAAAAGGTTGTAAAAGCTTGCCATGATAGTGGCATTAGAGTGGTTCTTGACGGCGTGTTTAATCACGTTGGCAGGGGCCATTTTGCTTTTATGGATGTTCTTAAAAATAGGGAAAACTCCCAATATAAGGACTGGATAGCTGGTCTTAACTTCGGTGGAAACAACTGGCATAATGATGGCCTTTCCTATGAGTGCTGGGCTAGGGCAGAAGAGTTAGTAAAGCTTAATCACTGGTGCGAAGCTGTTGATAAACACATTCTCGATGCCATAGGAATGTGGATAGATGAGTTTGATATTGATGGCCTGCGCCTTGATGCTGCCGACTGCATTGAAAGAGGCTTTTTCAAGCGACTGAAAAATTTTACAGAGCAAAAGAAATCTAGCTTCTGGCTAATGGGCGAAATCATTCATGGAGATTACAACATCTATGTGAATGAGGAAATGTTGGATGCAGTTACAAACTATGAGTGCTGGAAGGGAATTTACTCTAGCCACAATGACCACAATTACTTTGAGATTAACTATGCCATGAAGCGACAGTGGGGGCAGGGCGGTTTGTACGCTGGCAAATACCTTTATAATTTCATTGATAACCACGACGTCAACCGTATTGCAACTCTTTTGACAGACGAGGCAAATATTTATCCTGCATATTCACTTTTATTTACAATGCCTGGTATTCCATCAATATATTATGGCAGCGAGTGGGGTATTAAAGGAGATAAAAAAAGCGGGGATGGAGACTATGCTCTCAGGCCCGCTATTGATATTAAAACTATGAAAAATCCTGACTTGATTGACCATATCAAGACTCTGATTAATTTGAGAAAAACTCTAGAGCCACTTAAAACCGGCCTCTATGAAGAGGTTCAGGTCAGAAATGAAACTCTGGTTTTTGCCCGTGTTTTAAATGATGATTTTGTAATCGTTGCTCTAAACAATACTGCCGACACAAAACATCTATCATTTGATTATAGAGGACAGCATTTTGATGTGGAGCTTCCTCCTCATGGTAGCAAATTATTAAAGTAAAATACCAGATTTTTCCTTGCTGTGCTCTATTTTTTCATTGAGTATCTTAAATGGATGATAGAGCACAACACCGATAAATACAGCTATAATTACGTATATTAACAGTGTCAGCATACATCTTTGATATGTATTCTCATAAAATCCACCGATACATTCTCGGACTGCATTCATTGAATAGTTAAATGGCATAAACTTGTAAAGCACCTGAAAGACCTTTGGAAGTACTTCTATAGGGAATGTTCCACCTGCGCCTGCTACCTGAATAACCATCAGAATGACTGAAAGTGCCTCGCCAATATTTCCGAATGAATAAGCAAAAGAGTAGAGCAGTAGTGAGTATACAAAGGATGTCCATGCACATGCTAACCAGAACAGGAAGTAGTGCTCACATTGTATTCCTACAAATAAAAATGCTCCAAGTACAGTAATAATAGTTTGAATCTGGCCTATCATAAAGGTAGTGAAGAATCTTCCAAAGAAACACTGCCAGTTCTTAACATTTTCCATACCAGAGGTATCCTTGACAGCTGTCTTTAGGATGGTAGACATAATCAATGCACCTACCCAAATGGAAAGAACAATGTAAAATGGCGCTGTCATGGAACCATTATTTTCTACTGGATATATATATTCATTAGAGATGTCTACTGGGCTACTGATAAAATCAGATAAAAGCTCTGGATCAGACTGGACTAAAGTCATAAATTTCTGATATGCCTCATTGTCACCGACCCCCTTAATATCTGCAATAAGCTCTGAAAGCTGTCGCTCCATTTCTACCGCTTCATCCCTAGACTTTACTAGGGTATCCTTTGATTGATTAATCAAATCTGCATAATTTCCTAGATTATCAATAACCAAATCTATACTCTCGGCGTTATAGTTTAAGAGATTTTCAAGCTCTGTTATTGTTGAGCTAGCTGAATTAATGGCTGTCTGCTCAAGAGGAGATATCTTATTTAAGTAATCATCTCGCACAGTTTTTGTATCATTTAAAAGAGTGGCTACATCAGTGGTAAGCTTTTCCTTTGCCTGATTAAACTCAGCCTCTGTCTTGGCAGAAGCGCTAATTAAATTATCTAGATCTGTGGTGAGGTTAGAAACCTCCCCATCTATTTTCGCTAAAGTAGCAAGATATATCTGCTGAGCATCGGCTCCAGGTATAAAATCCTTTGCCTCCACAAGCATTTGATAGAGCCCCTTGCCTTCTTCATCCTTCCATGCCTTTTGAATGGAATTGATTTCAGACTGTAACTGAGTTGTATCAATGTTGCCAAATGATATGCTATTTAAAGCATTATTAATTGTGTTAATGGAGGTATCTACATTGTTAAATTTTCCGTTGATGTCTCCAACTTTTTTATCTATCTCATCCTTGAGTTTTTGAATATCTGCCTGAGCTGTGACCCCAGTGTTATGGGCATCCTCAGCCATCTGACCTGCAAGTGAAGTAATAGAACTTGCGCTATCTGCCACAGCCTGTCCTGCTTCTGTAATACTATCAGCTGCGTCAGAAAGAGCTATGTATGAATCCAAAATAGCAATAAGTCCATTTAAATCAGAATCTAGCTGCTCAAGCTTTTCTATTCCCTGCCCAGTAATATTGCCTTGCTGATCAAGTGTGGCAAAGTATTCGCTGGCATTTAAAAGTACCTCTGCCATAGTGCCTACAAAAGCATGGTCAACCTCTCTCTCAATGGCAGTCTTTACCTTACCTGTTATCTTTGGAGCAATGGCATTTTTCTTGTCATTTTCATAGTAGGTTATGACAGGATTTTCTATCTCTCCACCTAGGAAACTAATCATATTGGCACTGAACTCTTCATCGATTACAAGAGCAGCATAGTACTTGCCTGAATAAACTCCACTAATTGCATCCTGGGCTGTGTCTGTGAAAACCCAGCCAATTGTAGTATTTTCTTTTAACTTTGAAATAACAATGCCGCCTACATTTAACTCGTAGTTTCCAATAACAATTCCCTGGTCTGATGATGCTACGGCAACCTGAAGATTCTTAGTGGCATCTGGACCATATGGGTCCCAGTTGGAAAGAATATTAAACCAGGCATATAGACATGGAATTACCGTAAGGCCCATGATAACTACCATGGCCACAACATTTACCGATAATCTTTTTATGTCTGCGGCTATTATTTTGATTACATTAATCATCGCTTTAGCTTCTCCCCCATAGATTTAATATCATTAATACTCTGAAGGACCTCTTCTCCAATAAGTGCCTGGGCCTCAGCCTCTTCCTCCATGATTCCAAGTTCCTTAAGTTGCTCCTGAAGCTTGAAATCCATGTACTCAACGTAGAGAAGATAAAATGCTATTCCAAAAAGTGACACTATCCAAAGCACTAAAAACACAAGCTTTGATCTATTGCTGATAAAGCTGATTACTAGAAATACAAGTGGCAGCAGGATATTGACCTTCAGTCCAACCCTTATTTTCTTTTGATTTTTAAGATGTGTCTCTTCCTGAAGCTCTATAAATTTCTCGTATATAATATGCTCTTTATTACTCATTTAAACACCTTTCCATTTTCTTGAAGCTACATCATCTCAGTGTCTTCCATTCGCTCTTCCATATAGTGGTTAAGAGATTCAAATGGAACTCGTATAAATAATCCAATTACAAGTGATACTGCAATAAAGATACCTAGGCAGCCTAGATACTTAAGGTAGTCTAGTTCATACATTCCACATAGGCACTCGCGGATTGCATTGATAGCGTATGGGAAAGGGAAGAAGATATATACCTTTTTGAAAAAGTCTGGCAGCAGCTCAATTGGATAAGTACCTGAACTTCCTGCAATCTGAATTACTACAATAACTACAGCGAGGGCTTTTCCCGCATCTCCCCAAGTAACTACAATTGAATAAATCAAAATGGTAAATGTTGTTGCAATCACAGATGCTGCCAGCATAAATAATCCTGGGTGAACGCACTGTACATGAAGGAGGAAAAGGTCTCCCAGCACAATAATAACCGCCTGAATTTGTCCAAGTACCCAGTAAAGGACATATCTTCCGAAATATAATTGTCTCGCAGACGCTTCTGGGTATTTGTTTTTATCTGGCTGAATCTTAATAATTGCTGTAAGGATAAGGGCTCCAACCCAAAATGCCAGGGTTGAATAAAATGGTGCAACGGCTGAACCATAATTCTCAACAGGGTAAACAGCCTCTGTAACCACCTCTACTGGAGTAGAGAAGAACTTTCCGTACACCTCAGGGTCTCCTGATAATGCATTAACTAATACTGATACTTTTTCATTAGATGCTGCATTTTTTACCTGGTCTATTACCTCTATTAATCTGCCATTGACATATACAATGGCCTCCCTTGTCTTATCGAGACTTGTATTAGCACAATCAATGGTATTATCAATTGCACTGAAAACCACCATTAGATTTCCAAAGGTTTCTCCAACGGAATTAAGAAGGGCATTAGTATTATTTAAAGTACCTGTCAGGGAGTTAAGACCCTCTGATACCTTATTCCTTAATTCAGTTTTAATTAGGTTTTCAAGTCCATTGCTTTCAGACTTAATATTTGACACTAATTCCTTAAGCTTTTCTTCTCCAAGAAGAGCTAATTTTTCAGTATCGATGCTGTTTATCTTATCAAGCTTTTCTTGAATCTTTGAAGTATCAATATCCTCGTAATTAAAACTATTTGTTAATTCAATAAGACTATCAATTTCTCCATTAAGGGCATTTATCTTTCCAATTATAGAATCAAGCTCAGCCTTTTGCTCATCCACATTTGAAAGCTGCATTATCTTTTGATAGGTTGCATCATCAATAATACCTAGTGAATAAAGGAACTGAACCTGCTGCTGTGTAAGTCCTGTGATTCCTAAAGACTCCAGGGTGGCTGCTATGTTCTCAAGATTATCAGATAAAGTCTGAAGTGGACCGGCTGCTATAGTAAGAGCTTTTTCCGCCTTATTAAGCTTGCTTAAAATATCGCTTTTTGCCTGCTCAAATACCAATTCACCAATCTCATTAGGCAAGTTTGCTGTGATAAGCTCAATCTCAGTCATCCTTTGCATGGCAAGCTTAATATTGTCTGCAATAACCTTTGCATCACTAGATGCTGCTGCAATATCAAGATACTGATTCATCTCAGTTGCTTTTGAGTTAATGTAATTAATAGCATTGTTAACATCATCGGAGTAACTGCTTAATGTGACATTGGCATTTTGTGACACTGTTGCAGAATTTGCTACAGCATTTGCCGCTGTCTGAGCTTGCTGCTGAATATTGTTGGCATCGGTCTCGGCCTGCTGCAATGCCGCCTGCAGCTGAGCGTCATTGTCAATAATTTGAGTGATTGTATTTTGATATCCAGTTAAATCATTGCTAAGGGATTCTAACTTTTCTATTGTGTCATCTAAGCCGCCTCGTTCTTCAATATCTGCAGATACATCAGAAGCACTTGAAAAAACTCTGCTGACAACAACTTCTGTAAAGGCTACATTAATGTTGTTTTGCAAAGATTGAACAACGGTATCTGAAATTTTAGTTGCTACTGGGTTTTTCTTTTGATTTTCATAGAAAAGAAGAGTAGGTCTATTAACCTCCTCTGTTAAGACATTATACATGTTGTAAGTGAACTGCTTATCAATTACAACAGCTGCATAGTAATTACCACTATAAACACCGTTTATTGCCTCGTCTGAAGTCTCAACAAACTGCCAGTCTACGGCTGTATTCTCGTGAAGATTCTCGATAATAGTATCTCCTTGATTGTGGTACTCACCCTCATCATCAGTGAATCCTTCATCAAGGGATACTGCTGCTATTTTAAGAGCCCCTGTATTTGCATAAGGGTCCCAGTTAGAATAAATATTAAACCAAGCATATAGGGCAGGAAGGAAACAAATTCCCACTACTATGGTCAATGCAAAAAAATTCTTTACTAGGCTAATAACATCATCAAAGAATATCTTTTTAACGGTTTTCATACTTTCCCCTACTTCTTAGTATTTATATCCGCAGCATCACAGATCTTATAATTGTTACGGCTCTCCTGCTTTACTTCATAAAGCATTTCATCCGCTAACTGCAAATATGCGAATAGGGTAGTATCACTTTCAGGCGTTCCAAAGCAGATGCCCTGAGATATGGTTACCCTGTCATCGCTAAGGGAGAATCTGTGCTCCCAATTTGCCTTATAGATCATGTTTCTTAGATTATCAACCTTATTCTCCACTTCCTCTTTGGTAAATCCTTCGTAGATAACTACGAATTCGTCTCCACCGTACCTAGCTGTAAAAATTCCATCTTCTTTTGACAGCTCTATAAGAGTTGAGGCTACAAATTTAATACAATCATCACCTGCTTGATGGCCATAATTGTCATTGTACTGTTTAAAATAATCGATATCTAAAATCTCTACGGCTATTGAAGAACGATTAATGATGGCTTTTTCAAAAGCTTCCTCACTATACTCATTCAACTTCAACCTATTATACATCCCTGTAAGAGGGTCTGTCTCTGAACGTTTTTGTAGAAATGTATTCTCTTCCTCTACTTTTCGGTTGATTTGTGTAAGCTCCATATACGAATTGCGCATAACTATCATGTTGCTTACCATCAATCGATTCTCTCGCTCCATAAATTCTGAAAGCTCGAAGTATAAAACAGATGCAATCTTATATTCTTCAATCTGTCCTACTTTTCGGTAGTACCTGATTTTCAGAGTTAAAAGCTTGCGCTCTAAGTTTTTGATTGATGTGTGCTTGGTTAAATCATCAAGAACTGTGTATGCTCTGAAGAAATCGTCGTATTTCTCAATAGCAAGTAGCATCTGCAGATAATCATAAAAATCATCAAATACATCAAGAATAGGCATGCTAGTGCTGGCGTTCTCGTTAACCATATTAATCCAGTAGTCTCTGGCGTCTGCCTCACCAATTGCCTGATGAACTCTGGCAAAGAAGCAGTAGATTA
The DNA here is from genome assembly GCA_017557435.1 of Pseudobutyrivibrio sp. Taxonomy (GTDB): domain Bacteria; phylum Bacillota; class Clostridia; order Lachnospirales; family Lachnospiraceae; genus Pseudobutyrivibrio. The sequence goes on from JAFYYR010000001.1 coordinate 21,122, forward strand.
CGATTTTGTCCAAATCATTTAAATATGGCAAAGACTCTGTCTTAAGCTTTTTCTCGATCTCAAGATATTTATCTTCTCTGTCTAGTTTAAGATATGCTCGACCCATTCCAAGCATAATGGCTGTGGCATTTTCGATATAATCATCTACTGAATAATTGTCTAGAAGATGTCTATATGCAATTTCAGTGTGGGAAATAGCTTTCTGATATTCCTCAATATTTAGATAAAGTGAGCCTAGATTCATATGAATCATCCACTCAATGTCAGGGAGAGAGTAGTCCTGACAAATGCTGATTGCTTTTATGAAATAATCTAGGGCAAATGGCGCATTGCCTCTATTGAGAGAAACAATGCCTAGCATGTTATTGGCCATAGCTACATAGCCCCATTCTCTAACATGCTCCATAGGACCCATACAAGATAACATTTGAGAATAGAAATTAGAAGCGTCATTCAAGAGATAATAAGTCTCACCCTTAGAAAAAAAGGCATAACCTATCAAAGCATCATCCTTTATACTCTTGCCATATGCTAACAACTTATCACAGGCAGATAGTAATGCTGCTGGATCTTTACCTCTATTTTTTTGGATTTCACTTATGAGAAGTTGAACTTCTCTGTTGTAGTTTCGGACATCCATGTCTTCTGCTCTCCAAATGTATAGTTTGATAGCTTATAACTCTTTTAATACGTTCGTTAACTTAGCAAATTCCTCTAACGAAAGTGCCTCCCCTCTGATAGTTGGGCTAAAGCCCGCCTTTTCAATTGCCTCTGCAATCTGTTCTTTTGAATAATGAAGTCCATTGCTGAGACCATTTTGTAGTGTCTTTCTTCGCTGGTTGAATGAAGCTCTAATTATTTGAAATAGTAACTTTTCATCACATTCAACTGGCGGATTGTTATGACACTTAAGTGTAATAACAGTGCTTGATACCTTTGGCTGGGGCATAAAGCAGCTTGGTGGTACCTCACACACAATCTCTGGCTTGCTGTAATATTGAACCGCAAGAGAAAGTGCTCCGTATTCCTTGGAACCAGGACCCTCCTGCATTCTGTCTGCCACTTCCTTTTGAATCATTATAGTGATGGATTCAAGTGGAACGTGACTTTCAAACAATCCCATAATAATTGGGGTAGTGATGTAGTAAGGCAGATTAGCAACTACTTTTATTGGCTTGCCCCCATTTTTCTCAAGGGCTAGCTTGTTAATATCTACCTTTAAAATATCCTGATTAATTACCGACCAATTCTTATAGGTTGATAAGGTGTCATCTAAAATTGGTATCAAGGTCTTATCTATTTCGACCGCCACAACCTCTCTAGCTTCCTCGCAGAGACGCTGGGTCATGGTTCCGATTCCTGGACCAATCTCTAGTACAAAGTCATCCTTTGTGATACCTGCTGCATCAATGATGCTATTTAAAACATTCCCATCTATAAGGAAGTTCTGACCATATTTTTTCTGAAAGGAAAATCCATGTGCTTCAAGGACTGCCTTTGTGTATGTTGGATTACTTAAATAAGCCATTCTTAATTCCTTTTACATTTTGAATAAATTCTAAGAGCATTATCGTAAGTGATTTTTTCCACATCTTCAACACTTACCCCTTTTATCTGGGCAATTTTTTCTGCTACATATTTTAAATAAATGGATGAATTGCGGCTACCGCGATGTGGCTCCGGTGCCATATAAGGACAATCTGTCTCAAGGACTATATTTTCAAGTGGAATGGCCTCAACTGTCTCCACCAGCTTCCTGCCATTTTTGAAAGTGACAACTCCGCCTACGCCTATATACCATCCCATCTTTACATACTCTAATGCTAATTCTTTTGAGTAAGAATAGCAATGGACAATACCTTTGACATCTTGTGTATTATAACTCTTAATTGTGTTAAAAGTGTCTTCTGCTGCATCTCTAGAGTGAATAACTACAGGTAATTTTACCTCTTTGGCAAGGTCCATCTGCTTGTTAAACCAGATTCGCTGCTTTGCTCGTCCCTCAGAATCCTTCACCCAATAGTAATCAAGACCTATTTCACCAATGGCTACAACCTTTGGATTAGACGCATTTACTCTAAGCCAATCCATAACTTCCTCATTTGCTTCATCCACTTCCTCAGGATGAATACCGATGGCTGCATAGACATCATCATAGGTCTCAGCCAGCTTAAGGCTGTCCTTGCAACCCTTAAAGCTAGCTCCTATATTTACTATATTTCCTATATTATTTTCTTTCAATAAATGCGAAAGAAGTTCGACTCTATCCCCGTCGAACTTCTCATCATCATAATGAGCATGTGTCTCAAAAATCATTCAAAACCTCATTTTTTATCTCGCCAGTTACGCAGACAATACATAGTTTGCTTTCAGTCACTGAATGTTCCTTACAGCATAACTATGACATTGTCATGCTACTGGCTACTTTAACTATGCTTATGATTTTCTCGCCTGTTACGGCTGTGACTTCCAGCAAACTTGGAGATTGTCTACTACAGGCTATTTCTACTGTGCTTAGTCTGATTTTCTCACACTAACCACATTACTCTCTTAACAAATCTCTGCTCCATTAGGCATGTTGCGCTCTGATGTCATAAGTGAGAGATTGCCGTCAGCATCCTCTGCACAAAGAAGCATACCCTCTGATAAAACACCGGCAAGCTTAGCTGGCTTAAGGTTCACAAGAACCATTACCTTTTTGCCTACCATCTCCTCAGGAGAGTAGTGCTTGCTAATTCCAGATACAATCTGCTTTGTCTGTGATCCAATCTTAACCTGTGAGCAAAGAAGCTTCTTAGAGCCCTTAACTGCTTCACAAGAAACAATCTTACCAACCTGGAACTGTAACTTCATGAAATCATCAAATGTAATCTCTGGCTTAGCCTCGATATCGATACCTTCCTCGTCGTCAGCATCTTCTTCAGGCTGTGCTGGATGAAGCTCAGCAACCTTAGCCATAACCTCATCAAGGTCAAGACGAGCAAAGAGAATCTCTGGAGCATCTGTAACCTTGTCACCATTTACATAGTGGCCAAAAGTAGAAAGCTCATCGTAAGGAATCTCCTTAGCACCAATCTGAGCAAGTACCTTCTCTGATGTCTCTGGCATGAATGCCTTGAGAAGAGTAGCACCGATTGAGATACCCTCTACAAGGTTGTAAAGAACTGTAGCAAGTCTATCCTGCTTAGCCTCGTCCTTGGCAAGTGCCCATGGCATTGTCTCATCGATGTATTTATTGCATCTCTTGAAGAGATTGAATACTTCTGTAATAGCATCTGCAACACGAAGCTCAGCCATCTTTGACTCAACTGATGCAACAGTGCCAGTAACTACTGCCTTAAGATCTGCATCAACATCCTCAACTACACCCTTGTCCTCTACAACGCCACCGAAATACTTGTTGCTCATAGAGATTGTACGATTTACAAGGTTACCAAGTGTATTTGCAAGATCTGAATTAACACGCTCAACCATAAGTGGCCATGAGATAGCACCATCATTTTCAAACGGCATCTCATGAAGAACGAAATATCTAACAGCATCTACACCGAAGAAATCTACAAGCTCGTCAGCATAGATAACATTACCCTTTGACTTTGACATCTTGTCATCACCACCGTCAGCAGCCTTAGTAAGAAGCCATGGATGACCAAATACCTGCTTAGGAAGTGGAAGATCAAGTGCCATCAAGAAGATTGGCCAATAAATTGTATGGAAACGGATGATATCCTTACCAATGAGGTGAAGGTCTGCTGGCCATAATGCCTTAAACTGGTCAGATGACTCACCGTCGCACTCATATCCGATACCAGTGATGTAGTTAGTAAGGGCATCGAGCCATACATATACTACATGCTTTGGATCAAAATCAACTGGGATTCCCCACTTGAATGATGTACGGCTTACACATAAATCCTGAAGACCTGGAAGAAGGAAGTTGTTCATCATCTCGTTCTTTCTAGATACAGGCTGAATGAACTCAGGATGTGTATTGATATAATCGATGAGCTTGTCAGCATACTTGCTCATCTTGAAGAAGTAAGCCTCTTCCTTAGCTGGCTGTACCTCACGACCACAGTCTGGGCACTTGCCATCTACAAGCTGTGACTCTGTCCAGAAAGACTCACATGGTGTACAGTAAAGTCCTTCGTATGAACTCTTATAAATATCGCCCTTATCATAGAGCTTCTTGAAAATCTTCTTAACCTGTCTCTCATGATCCTCATCTGTTGTACGGATGAACTTATCATAAGATGTATTCATTAAATCCCAGATTGACTTAACCTGTCCTGAGATGTTATCAACAAATTCCTTTGGTGTGATGCCAGCTTCTGCGGCCTTGAGCTCGATTTTCTGACCGTGCTCATCTGTACCTGTCTGGAAAAATACATCATATCCTTCCTGACGACGGAAACGTGCAATCGAATCAGCCAGTACGATTTCGTATGTGTTTCCGATATGTGGCTTACCAGATGTGTAAGCAATTGCTGTAGTAATGTAATAATTGCCTTTGTTACCCATTTTTAAACTCCTAATCTTCAAAATAATCGTCTATTTTTTCCCCACAAGCACTACAGTACTTGGAGCCGCTTTTGACTAAAGCGCCACACTTAGGACAGGCAACGCCTCCCTTAAGTGACATGATATCATCATTTAATTCTTTTATTCTAAGGATGACAGCAGTGATTTCTTTCACCTCATCCATATTTTCATCCTTATGTTCTTCGTAATACTTTTTGCCTAGCTTTTCATATAGCTTAATAAGCTCTGCTTCTTTTACCTTTTTGTCGTACTGAAGCTTGGTCATATCAGAAGCATTCTGAGCAAACTTACCAATATCATTAGTAGTATGTGCGATTCTATCTGAAAGATCATCAAAAATACCCATGAAACTACCTCCCTTTTTCAAAATTCCCCTTTAAACCTTTTGATTTTAACACAAGTGCCTATTTTATGCTACACCGCCGTCTCTTATGATGATGTAAATTAAATAAGCAACATAAAGAGCTAACATCAAAATGCCATGTGGTCGATTAAGCTTTTTCTTTTTAGCACAAATTACCCATACGATTGCTGAGAATAAAATGAGAATAGAAGCATCAATTGCATTTACAGTAAGGTAATTCATAGGTGAGATAGCAGCTGCTGTTCCAAGAATCAGTAAGACATTAAATACATTTGAACCAACAACATTTCCTATAGCCATATCAAGCTCATTTTTCCTAGCTGCAACAACTGATGTTACAAGCTCTGGAAGGGATGTGCCAAGGGCCACAATTGTAAGACCAACAAGTGTCTCTGACATGCCAAACTTAAGAGCGAGAGTAGAGCATGAGCTAACAACCCAGTCTCCACCAAACTTAATAGCTACAGCACCACCAATAATATAAACAATACATCTCCATACAGGAATATCTACTATTTCTGCATCTTCATCATTTTCTGCTGCTTCCCTGCGAGATTTCTTTGCTGCCTTAAGCATGCTATACAAGAAATATGCAAAAGCAACTAAAAGAATTACACCATCAATATGTCCAACCGAATGACCAATAAGTCCCATAGCTACAAGTGCTATCACACAGCCAACAGAAAATGGAAAATCCTTCTTTATTGTGTCATCTGCTACATCAAGAGCTGCGAACAATGCACAGCTACCAAGCACAACCATAAGATTGAAAATATTAGAACCAACAACATTTCCAATAGCTAGCTGGTTGCTTCCGGCAATGGAAGCTGTAACAGATACAGAAAGCTCTGGAAGAGAAGTTCCCATGGCAACAATTGTCATACCGATAACAAGAGCTGGCACATGGAGCTTTTTAGCAACAGCAGATGCTCCTTCTACAAAGAAGTCAGCACCCTTAATCAAAAATACAAAACCTACCAACAGAAGTATCAATGCCCCTGGTATTGTTGAAAAAAATGTAGTCATAATATCCTCCTAAAATCCAAGTGTTATACCCATTGTATGTTCAAGCAAAATCTTAACTCCGAGGAATATCAAAATCGCTCCTCCAACTAACTGAGCTTTTGCCTTAAACTTGCTTCCAAATATATTTCCTACGTAAACGCCGCCAGTTGATATTACAAATGTAGTGGCGCCTATGATTGCTATAGCTTTTATTATATTGAATCCATCATAGAATGAAAATGTAATTCCACAGGCTAGAGCATCTATACTCGTTGCAATAGCAAGTAAAGTAAGCTCCTTCATATCTAGTGGAGGATCCATTTCTGTTGCAGTGTCATTATCTTTCCATTCTCCAATTGCCTCTACTATCATTTTGCCGCCTATGTAGAGTAGCAAGATAAATGCAACCCAGTGGTCATAGGCCACAATCATCTTTGCGAATGTATTTCCAAGAATAAATCCCAGAAGCGGCATCAGCGCCTGAAAACCTCCGAAAAATAAAGCAATTATAAAACACTGCTTTTTGTTAACCTTTCTCATAGCAAGTCCCTTGCAAATGGCTACTGCAAAGGCATCCATAGACAAACCTACGCCAAACAAGAAAATATCAAATACTGTCATTTTTTCTCCTTTTTCATTTGCTTTAATGCCAAAAAAGACCCACGTGCAACCAATGGTTACACGTGAGTCTCACTATTTAATGATTGCCAGGTTATAAAAACCGAGTCTGTTGACAAGCAACGCATAATATACGCTAGCTACTCCCTCACGAGATGTATACAATATACTAGATTTTCTCGTTAAATGTCAACACTATGATTTAATTGCTCCATCAACAAGACCACTCATTATCTGCTTTTGTGCAAATAAAAACAGAATAATCATAGGGATAATTGCAAGAAATGCTGCTGTAAGTATCAAATCCCACTGTTTAACATAGGAGCCAATAAATGCCTGCACCGCAACTGGAAGAGTTTTTACCTTTCCATTGTGACCAAGCATAAGTGATGGAAGAAGATAATCATTCCATATCCACATGCCATTTAATATGGTTACAGTCACAATAGGTGGCTTAAGAAGTGGAAGAATGATTCTAAAATAAATTCCCTCAGGTGAACAACCATCGATGGAGGCAGCTTCTTCCAGCTCAAATGGAATTGTTTTGATAAATCCATTTAAGATAAAAACCGTCATGGCTCCGCCGAATCCAAGATAAGCAAATACAATACCAGGGAAGGATTGTAGCATTGTAATTTCAAGAAACTTTCCTACATCTCTAAATGTAGAAATCAGCGGAAGCATTACAACCTGAAATGGGATAATCATTGAAGCGATGAAAACCATGTAAATAAGCGCAGACCATTTTGTTTTGTTTCTACAGATTACCCAAGCTGCCATTCCACCAAACAGTGCAAGTAAAACAAGGGAAAACACTGTTACAATTGCGGATGTTGCAAATGCTGACCAAAAGCTAAAATTGGTATTATTAATTACTGATGTTAGGTTATTTATCAGCTTTTCAAATGACATATTTGCAATGCTTACTGGATTGCTAACTATATCATTTGCATTTCTAAATACATTTATCACTATAAGGAAAAATGGAAATAATACTAAAACCGCTATGATAATAACTATTATTCTTATTATCAAATCTAATGCTGTGAATTTCTTTACCATTACATCTCCACCTCCCTCTTATTTGATACCCTTACTTGAATTATTGAAACTATAGAAAGAATGATGAAGAATAGTACTGCCTTAGCCTGACCTAATGCATAACTATTTTTAGTAATAGCTGTATTGTAAATGTTAAGTGCCAGCATTTGGGAACCATTTGTCAAATACTGACCCATGAAATGAACTGAGCCGGTTCCATTAGTAAGTGCCATGTTTACATCAAACTGCTTGAAAGCAGATTGTAGTGTAAGGAATGTGCAGATAGTAATTGTTGATGCAATCATAGGAAGCTTTATTCTAAAGAATGTCTGTACTGCAGTTGCTCCATCAATTGATGCCGCCTCGATTACATCCGATGGGACAGTAGTAAGTCCCGTAATGTAAATCATCATAATGTACCCAGCATATTGCCATATATATACAATGACAATTGCTAGAAATGCCGTGTTATATTTTGAAAGCATTGAGCTATTGTAATCAAATAATTGTAAGGTCCAATTTAAAACAACATTGTTAAATACAAACTGCCAAATATAACCAAGAACGATACCACCTATTAAATTTGGTATAAAATAGGCGGCTCTAAAGAATCCTACACCCCTTATTTTGCTGGTACAAAGTACAGCAAGTGCAAGACCTATAACATTTACAGCTATCATATTAATCACTACAAAAAGTACTGTTATGATAAGTGACCATAGAAAGCTTATCTCTGTAAACATTGCCTTGTAGTTATCAAGTCCTACAAATCTTGTTAATCTAATTCCATTCCAATCAGTTGTAGAGTAAAAAAGTCCCAATCCAAAAGGAATGATTACTGTTACAGCAAAGCAAAACAAAAGTGGAAACAGGAAAATGAAATTTATAATTCCTTTATGGTGCTTTTGTGTTGGATATAAATATAATCCCCCCAGAAAAGCTATTACTCCAACTATTAATAGCTCCCCTCTAAATGAATTATCAGCTCCCATTATATCCATTATCAGTGCTGAAATAATTCCAAAGCAGCCCGCCGCTAGTATAACTAATGACAGAGACTTTTTATTAACCTTATTCATGCCATTATCCCCCAAGAAATTCAATATGAGATGGAAAGCCACTTTCTAGACTTTCCATCTCATAGGTTTAGTTACTGAGCATATGCGTTTTCAGTTACCTGCTTGAATGTTTCAATAAATTCATCCTTACTAAGTGTACCTGATGCAAAATCAGCAAATACCTGACCTGTATAGTTCTGTGAATATCCATCTGTCATTTCAAGCCAATGCCAAGCTGATGTTTTACCTGCTGCAGTGTAACTAGAAATTGTGCCTGCAAATGGGTCATTTGCAACATATGTACATGACTTATAAGGACTGATAAATCCAGCTTCCATTACAAGAACTTTCTGTGCTTCATCACCGGCCATCCACTGTAAGAATGCCTCAGCCTCAGCCACATTGCCATCCTTGTATACTGCCCACCATGAAGGTGAGTTTGTAAGAATAGTATCCATTCCTTCTTCAAAAGCATATGGAATCATTCCACATTCAAAATTGTGAGCTTCTGCATAAGCATCAGCATCGTCTCCAGTCATTGTTGCACCAATCCAAGAACCCTGTGTTACGAATGCGTATTTTCCTGAAGCAAAGTTGAGAATCTGCTGGTCATAAGTGCCTGATACTAAAAGTGACTGGTCAGCGTATTCATTGAATAGCTCTACCATATCTGCAAAAGCTGCAAATCTTGCGTCATCAATTTTTCCGCCATCGTTTAACATATCAATATATGTTCTATCTTCTCTATCAAGTCCAGAATCAAGATATGTTCCAAATAGATGATTTCCTGTAGACCAATAGAGATTTACAGGCTCTGCATAGTAACCAATTACAGCTGTAAGTCCAAGCTCATCTTTTTTTGCGTCAATTGTTTCAAATGCTTTTCTCATGGACTCAGGACCAGTAATAGTTGCTGGGTCAACTCCTGCTGCATTTAAAATATCAGCATTATAGGCAAGACCAACTGCCTCTGTTGTATAAGGGAATCCAACAACGCCCTCATCATTTGTAAATGCCGCATCAGTGTCCTTTACCCATTCTTGATCAGACATGTCCTGAAGCAGTCCATCCCAGTTATCAAAGTCTGCTGCGCCACCGCATACAAAAATATCTGGCATGTTATCTGACTGGTAATATGCTTTTAACTCACCCTGGATATCGATACCACCTCCCATTGATTCGATTTCCACGTGAACCCCAGTCTCTTTTTCATACATCTCGGCCAGTTTCTTCAATTGAGAATCTACCTCGATTTTGCCGTTGACTAATCGGATTGTTTTTCCTGCATCGCCACCTGCAGAACCCCCTTCAGTTGCGCCACCACAACCTACTAAGCTGGCTCCCATTAGACCAACTAATAACAGTGATAATAATCTCTCTTTCATACCAATACCTCTCCTTCTTTTTTATTTTTAGAGCTTTTGCTCATTGGTATCTGTTACTCAACCTCCCAAACTCCTGCAAACCACTGACGAAGAAACATTTCTTTTGAAAATTCATTTGATTCATAATTACTAATCAAACAAGCCTTTTCTTTTACATCAAGTGGAAGAGTATAATCGATTATTTTGTTACTTAAATTACAAATAACTAGAAGCTTTTTATCCCCATAGCTTCTGATGTAGGAGAATACATTTTCATCATCCGGATCTATTAGCTTATAGTCTCCGTAGACAATTACTTCTGACCATTTACTTTTTCTCCTAAGCTGGATTAGTTTTTTATAAAAGTAAAAAACTGAATTCTCATCTGCCAATTCATCTTTGGCGTTGATAGTAGTGTAATTTGGATTGACCTTTATCCAAGGAGTTCCTGCTGTAAAACCAGCTTCATGACTTGCGTCCCACTGCATAGGGGTCCTTGCATTGTCACGACCCTTTGCTCTAACCCCTTCCATCAGCTTTTCAGCTGTCATGATTCCACCTTCTACTAATTCCTTGTAGGCATTAATTATTTCAATGTCTTTACAATCATCAATTGTCGTAAATGGATAGTTTGTCATTCCAAGTTCTTCTCCTTGGTAGATGTAAGGAGTACCTTTCATCATGTGAAGAACTGTAGCAATGCACTTAGCAGATAGTGGGGAATCATCTCCTAGACGAGATACAATTCTTGGCTGGTCGTGATTGTCCCAATAAAGAGAATTCCATGCCTTTCCTTCAAGCTCATACTGCCATTTGCTTAAATTCTCCTTAAGGTCTGGCAGATAAAATCTCTTATTAGTCCACTTTCCACCATTTTCATAATCTAAGCTGGTGTGCTCAAACTGGAAAACCATGTTAAGCTCTGAACCATCTAGACTGGCGTATTTTTTTGCCTCATCTATTGTTACTCCTGCACATTCTCCAACTGTAATAAGGTCATATTTTGAAAGCACTCGCTTTCTCATTTCCTTAAGATAATCATGTACTTTTGGACCATTTGTTGTGTTTGATAGGTCTCCATAGAGGGCTCCTTCAGACTGATTTCCATCTGGAAGTCCTGGAACCTTTGATATCATGGAAATAACATCCATTCGAAATCCATCGATACCTTTTTTGCACCACCAGTCCATCATGTTAAAGACTTCATCTCTGACTTTTTCATTGTCCCAATTTAAATCTGGCTGCTTTTTAGAGAAGCAGTGGAGATAGTACATATTTGTCTTCTCATCGTATTCCCATGCAGAACCTGAAAAGCATGAGCCCCAGTTGTTTGGCTCTTTACCATTTTTAGGTTCTCGCCAAATGTAATAATCTCTTTTTGGATTATCCTTTGAAGAGCGGCTTTCCACAAACCATTTATGTTCATCAGATGTATGATTTACAACCAAATCCATCACTATTTTTATTCCATGCTCATGTGCCTCTTTTAGGAGAGCATCGAAATCATCCATGGTTCCAAAATCATCCATAATATCTTGATAATCTGATATATCATAGCCATTATCATCATTAGGTGATTTGTATATTGGACTGAGCCAAATCACATTTATTCCAAGCTTCTGTAAATAATCAAGTTTACTCCTAATACCATTTAAATCACCTATACCATCACCATTAGAATCACAAAAGGATCTAGGGTAAATTTGGTATATAACACTTTCTTTCCACCAAGCCTTTTCCATTATGTCCTCCTTTAGTTATACGAATAACCTTGTAACTAAAAATTAACCCAAGCAATTGCTTGGGTCAAAGGTTATGCACATAACTATTACTATGTGCCATATTTACTTTTTGAATTTTATTAATTATTTACAACACCTTGCATGATTGCCTAACGATTAGTTCAACCGGAAGCTTTATGTTGTGTTCCACTGGCTTATTCTTAATCATTCTCATCATGCTATCCACTGCCATCTCTGCCTTCATCTGCACATCTTGCCTGATAGTAGTAAGCTCAGGACTAGAGATTTTTGAAAAGAAAATATCATCGTAACCTGCTACAGAAATGTCCTCAGGAACCTTTTTTCCATGCTCGTTTAAATACTTAATTAACCGTAGGGCATAGAAGTCGGAGTTACAAAATACCGCAGTCTTTTCCATTAGCTTAGGATAGTATCTATCCAGGCCTTCTTGTAATTCTTCTGTTTTGATATTGATGATAAAATGTGAGTCCTCGCCTAAATCAATACCGCTATCTATATATGCCTGCCTAAAACCACGCCATCTGTGACGCGTCTCCTCCTCGTCATTATCATCAAGCATAGCTACATTGGTGTGATTGATTGATGCGAAGTATTGGCCAATTTTATATCCCCCGTCATAATCATCTATAAATACCTGAACCATCTTATCGTATTCATGGATAAATGCTGCATCTATAGTGACAATTGGCTTAACAAATTCTCGGCTGATTGCAATCATGTTCTCTTTTGTATAATTGCTTAGAATTAATCCGTCTAAATTCCAGCGCAACGCATCCTTTACAACTTTCTCAGGGGATTGGTCTAGTATGATTAGAATGTATTTATCCCTCTTTCTAAACTCCTTCTCCAAATAGGAGAATAGAATACTAAAATAAGGGTCCCCCATAATATCCTTTTTTTCACTGGTATTCATAACGGCAACACCTATTAATCCTGAGCATCTGCTTACAAGATTAATTGCAGATTGGTTAGTTATGTATCCTGTCTCTGCTATCTCCGCCTCGATTCGCTCCCGAACTTCTTTGGAAACCTTTTCGTGCTTTCCATGTATCACGTAAGAAACTGTTGCCGTACTAACCCCACATGTTTTAGCAATATCTTTTATTCTTACCATAACAATCTCCTCCTTGTTTTTAGTTATACGCATAACTTATTTACCTGTCAATATTTTTATGATAGCTTTTACTTAGAATACCGATAGGAGAATAGTTATATGGAAAAAAAGTGGTGGCATAATAAAATTGCTTATCAAATCTACCCAAAGAGTTTCTACGATACTAACGGGGATGGTATAGGAGATATAAATGGAGTCATTGAAAAGCTTGATTATTTCAAGGAACTTGGAATTGATATTCTTTGGCTTTCACCTATTTATTGCTCTCCCTTAGCTGACCAGGGATACGATATTTCAGATTACTATAGTATCGATCCTCGCTTTGGAACACTTGAAGATTTAGATAGACTAATCGCCGAGGGAAAAAAGAGAGATATAGGAATTGTCATGGACCTTGTGGTAAACCATTGTTCCGATGAACATGAGTGGTTTAAAAAGGCCTGCGCTGACCCAGATAGTGAATATGGCAAATATTTTTATATTGAAAATCACAAGGAGGGTGAACCTCTACCTTCTAATTGGCGCAGCTATTTTGGTGGAAGTGTCTGGGATAAATTACCAGGACATGATGATAAAATCTACCTTCATGTATTTCACAAAAAGCAGCCAGATTTAAACTGGGAGAATCCAAAGCTTCGACGTGAAATCTATAAAATGATTAACTGGTGGCTAGATAGGGGAATAGCTGGTTTTAGAATTGATGCCATTATAAATATAAAAAAGAAACTGCCATTTTCAGATTATCCTGCAGACAGGGATGACGGAATGACATCTATGAATAATATGATTGCTGAGGCTACTGGAATCGGTGAATTCCTTGATGAGATGGCAAATGAAACCTTTAGAAAATATCAAGCTTTTTCTGTGGGAGAAGTATTCAATGAAAAGGATGAGGAGCTTCCTCTTTTCATTGGTGACAATGGATATTTTTCTACAATGTTTGACTTTTCAGCTGAACTAATAGAAGAGGAGATTACACCTGATTTATATAAAAATGCAATTTTCAAGGCTCATGAAAGAGTAGAGGGCGTTGGTTTCCTTTCAAATATAATTGAAAATCATGACGAGCCACGAGGTGTTTCAAGATTTATTCCAAAGGAAGATTTATCTGATGCTAGCAAAAAGATGCTGGCGGGAATCTATTTTCTTCTTCCTGGCATTCCTTTTATTTATCAGGGACAGGAGATAGGTATGGAAAATCTTGATTCGGTAAAAGATTTAAATGAATTGGATGACTGCGCTAACGCTGATATCTATGAAAATGCTCTTCATGATGGCATGACAAAAGTTCAAGCTCTTCAGCTACTTGCTGACAAATCACGAGATAATGCAAGAACTCCATTTCAATGGTCAGATGAAGAAAATGCAGGATTTACATCAGGTAAACCATGGTTAATGATTAACCCTAAATATACAGATATTAATTATGCTTCTCAAAAGGACGACACTAATTCTGTATGGAATTTTTATAAAGACCTTATTGCTCTTAGAAAAAATCCAGAATATGAATCAACATTTGTTTACGGCAAATTTATTCCTTTCTTGAAAAGACAACATAACCTCATTGCCTATAACAGAGTTGGAGATAAGCATATTATTGTTTTGGCTAATTTTCAGAAGGATGCCCAGACTATTAGTCTTCCTTCTAAAATTAAAAAGGTCTTGCTTACAAATGTAAGCAAAACCCCTGATAACTTTTCATCTACAAGCACAGAAATTGTGCTCTCTCCTTATGAATTGTTAGTTGTTGAAATGGTTTAAATACGGGCATCATTTAGACCATTTCTTATAAATTGAATTAACTATGAAAAAGCTTGCGATTCCTCCACATATTCCTATTATGGAGCCAGCCAGCACATCTGTAGGCCAGTGTACAAAAACATATAGACGGCTTACAGCAATAAGTGTTGCTAGCACAAGGGAAGGGATTCCAAGCTTTTTATCTCTAGTAAAGATTGCAGTTGCAACCGCAAAGCTTGCATTAGAATGACCCGATGGGAAAGAGTAGTCATGTGGTATGCTAACTAGCATCTCGATATCTTCAATCCAGCAAGGTCTGCTTCTCATAATTCCTGGCTTTAAAATGACATTACAAATGAGAGCTGTAAGTGCAAGAGCTATAGCTGCCTGAACTCCAGTTTTTCTTTTGGCAGGGATTAATAACAGGATAAGTGTAAGACCTATCCAAAATAAACCGCCATTTCCCAGTACTGTAATCTTAGGAAGCACAAAATCTAAAAAATCATTTCTTATACTCTGAAACCAGTGGAGTAAATCCATTTCCCACTGGTAATAAAAGACTTGTCCTATGTTATCCATATAATCTAACCTCCTGAGAGGCAATTATAATACAAATTTATGCTGGTCTCAAATATAAAAAATAGAGCTTAGATTTCTCTAAGCTCTAGAATATTTGTTAGCACTCGATTTTGCAGAATGACTTCTTGCCCTTCTTAAGCATGAATTCGTCGGCAAAAGCTGACTTTTCATATGATGTGAATGGGTCAGAGACCTTTTCTCCATTAACAGATACGCCACCCTGCTGCACATTACGACGTGCCTCAGCACGGCTAGCAGAAAGACCTGCAGATACGAGAATCTGAAGGATGTCTACCTTACCATCTCTGAAGTCCTCATCAGCAAGCTTGTGACATGGTACATTCTCTGAATTAGCTCCGCCTGCGAAAAGTGCCTTTGAAGCCTCGCGAGCCTTATCAGCTTCCTCTGTACCGTGAACCATCTGTGTAAGCTCATAAGCTAAGATGTCCTTAGCCTCGTTAAGCTGTGCACCTTCCCAGCTGTCCATCTTCTGGATTTCCTCGATAGGAAGGAATGTAAGCATACGGATGCACTTAAGAACATCTGCGTCACCAACATTTCTCCAGTACTGGTAGAACTCAAATGGTGTAGTCTTGTTAGGATCAAGCCATACTGCATTACCAGCTGTCTTACCCATCTTCTTACCCTGTGAGTCAGTGAGAAGAGTAATAGTCATAGCGTGAGCGTCCTTACCAAGCTTACGTCTGATAAGTTCTGTACCACCAAGCATGTTAGACCACTGGTCGTCACCACCAAACTCAAGGTTACAGTTGTATTTCTGGAACATGTAATAGAAGTCATAAGACTGCATAATCATGTAGTTGAATTCAAGGAATGAAAGACCCTTTTCCATACGCTGCTTGTAACACTCAGCACGAAGCATGTTGTTAACTGAGAAGCATGCGCCTACCTCTCTAAGAAGGTCTACGTAGTTAAGGTTAAGTAACCAATCAGCATTATTAACCATGAGAGCCTTATCATCAGAGAAATCAATGAATCTCTCCATCTGACGCTTGAAACACTCTGCATTGTGATCAATATCCTCACGAGTGAGCATCTTTCTCATATCTGTACGGCCTGATGGATCACCAATCATAGTAGTACCACCACCGATAAGAGCGATTGGCTTATTACCAGCCATCTGAAGTCTCTTCATAAGAGTAAGAGCCATAAAATGTCCGGCTGTAAGGCTATCTGCAGTACAATCAAAGCCGATATAAAAAGTCGCCTTGCCCTCATTTATTAATTTTTTGATTTCTTCCTCATTTGTTGTCTGAGCAATGAGGCCACGAGCTACCAGCTCATCATAAATTGTCATTGCATTTCCTCCTTACAATTTTTCTATACTCTTAAATATTATTCAGCATACATTCACAAAATCGCAGTTTCACTGCTTTCCTTTTGTTCATGTATGTATCTCGCTAAATAAAAACAAAATCCCTCGCCCCCATTACTAGGGTCGAGGGATTAACTAAGAGGTGCCAACCAGATTTGAACTGGTGATAGAGGTGTTGCAGACCTTTGCCTTACCACTTGGCTATGGCACCACATGGAAATAAATACTCCGCTTTACTAACAAATAAGTAAATCGGATAAACGGAGAAGGAGGGATTTGAACCCTCGCGCCGGTTGCCCGACCTACACCCTTAGCAGGGGCGCCTCTTCGGCCTCTTGAGTACTTCTCCAAAGTTGTAGGTAAATTACTTATTTTGTTTCGACGCAAGTGTTATTCTACTAGAGTATAGGGCTATTGTCAATAAAAAAATGGGGAAATCTTAGCGATTTCCCCAAGTTTTTTAATAAGCTTTATTCAGCTGTCTTCTTAGCATACATGAAGTAAATATTCATGTTAGTTGTAGCGTATACACCCTCTACATTTGACTTCTGAAGATAGATGTGGTTGTAGTAGTAAACAGGTACCACTGCGTATGTGCTCATAAGCATATCCTCTGCTTCATGCATAAGCTCAGCACGCTTAGCGTAATCTGTCTCTGTATAAATCTTCTGGATAAGCTCATCATATGCTTCCCACTCTGGAGCTGCTGCTGTTGGGTTCTTACCAAGCTGCATATCGTTGTTTCCACCGTATGATACCCACATCTCAAGCATGTTGATAGGGTCGTTGAAATCTGCAATCCATCCCTCACGAGCGATATCAAACTTACCAGCTTTTCTATCCTCAAGGAATACGTTCCAGTCCTCAGTCTCAACCTTTACCTGAATACCAACCTTGCCCCAATCCTGCTGGATAAGTGCTGCAACACCTTCGTGTGTTGTAGATGGGTTTGTAAGGTATGTTACCTCAAGTGCTGGAGAGATATCGTATGTTCCATCACCCTTATCTGTAAATGTGTAACCACAATCCTCAAGAAGCTTAACAGCCTCCTCAACATTGCCTGCACCTGTTGTTGTTGCATCATAGTAACCAGCATCTGCTGCTTCGAATACACCACCGTTACCATCAGCCATTCCATCAGGAATGAATGTATCTGCAGGAGTCTTCTCTGTAGGCTCAACTGTGTCTACAATCCACTGACGATCGATAAGAAGTGAAAGAGCCTGACGCATCTCAGCTGCCTGCTCTGGTGTAAGACCATCAAAGATATCTGAATTTACATTAAATCCAACATAGTATGTTCCAAGAGAATCAAGTACGTGGAACTCTGGGTTACCCTTAAGTGACTCAATCTCATCAGATGGGATCTTCTGATCTACGAAATCAAGGTCGCCGTTGTTATATGCTGCGTAGATTGCTGTATCATCATCTGAAAGCATGAACTCAAGCTTCTCAAGAGAAACATCGTCTGCTCTGTAGAAGTTAGGGTTCTTTGTGTATACCATTGATTCATTGTGCTTCCACTCAGAAAGTGTAAATGCACCATTACATACGAATCCAGGATTCTGTGCCCAAGCACCTGGTGCTGTGCCATCTGGATTAGCTGCCTCAACATCTGGCTGGTAAACAGGCAAGAATGTTGGGAAAGCAAGAAGGTCATAGAAATAAGCACATGGAGCGTTTAATTCTACTTCAAGTGTATAATCATCTGTTGCTTCTACCTTAAGTGTTCCATCTTCATTTGTTGCGATTGGTGCAAACATGTATGCATAATCAGCAGCTGTCTCTGGAGCTACTGCACGGTTCCAGCTGTATACGAAATCGTTAGCTGTAAGCTCTTCACCATTTGACCACTTTGACTCGATGAGCTTGAATGTGTAGTGAAGACCATCCTCTGAAACCTCTGGCTCACCATCTGCAAGTGCTGGTACACAATTGTTGTTCTCATCAAGAGTGTAAAGACCAACAAATGAGTTAAGTGCAAGAGCTGCACCATCTGTTGACGAGTTAAGTGTTGGATCAAGGTAATCTGGCTCTGATCCAAGAAGTACTTTAAGAGTTGTTGTGTCTGTGTTAATTTTTGTAGCCTCTACGGGAGCTGTAGTACCTGAGCCATTAGAAGATGAAGGCTTCTGGCCCTTGTTACCGCATGCTACAACGCTTGCTGCCATAGTAGCAACAAGAAGAACTGCAATGAGTTTCTTTTTCATGCTTTCTTTCTCCTTTAACCTTATTATTTATTCTAAACCCCTAGGTTTAAAATCTATTTATTCCAGCATGCAACAAAATGTCTGTCTCCTCTATCGGTAAGTGGTGGCATCTCTCGTGCACACTGTTCTGTAGCATATTTACATCTTGTTCTAAATGGACAACCACTTGGCATCTTAAGAGGACTAGGAACATCTCCCTCTAAGATGATTCTCTTGCTATTTCTAGCTGTCTCTGGATCTGGAATAGGTACAGCTGAAAGAAGAGAAAGTGTATATGGATGAACTGGATTATTATTTAAATCATCTGCATCTGCAATTTCCATTATGTGACCTAAGTACATAACAGCAATTCTATCTGAAATATGATGTACAACTAAAAGGTCATGGGCGATAAATAAGTAAGCAACTCCAAGCTTCTCCTGGATTTCCTCAAACATATTTACAACCTGTGCCTGAATTGAAACATCAAGTGCTGATACAGGCTCATCGCAAACGATGAACTTTGGATCAACAGCAAGTGCTCTTGCTATACCGATACGCTGTCTCTGTCCACCAGAGAACTCATGAGCATAACGCATTGCATGCTCTGCATTAAGTCCTACAGTCTCCATAAGTGACAAAATCTTGTCACGGCGCTCGCCCTTAGAAGAGTAGAGCTTATGTACATCAAGAGGCTCACCGATAATGTCCTCAACTGTCATTCTAGGATCAAGTGATGAATATGGATCCTGGAATACCATCTGCATCTGCTTACGAAAAGGATGCATATCTACATCAATTTTCTTCTCGCTATCGAAAAGAACTTCTCCATCAAATACGATACGTCCGGCTGTTGGCTGATAAAGTCTAAGAAGTGTACGACCAACTGTTGTCTTACCACATCCTGACTCTCCAACAAGTCCTAATGTCTCACCTGGCTTAATAGCAAATGAAATGTCATCTACTGCCTTAAGTGGTACCTTTCTAAATCCTTCCTTTACAGGGAAGTACTGCTTTAAATGTTCTACCTCAAGGAGGTATTTTTCTTCGCTCATTTTATGCCTCCTTACTATTTTCAAATGCTTCTTTTATATTCATCCAGCAGCTTGCTAAATGAGTATCGCCAACACGGATTTCCTCTGGTGCCTCTGTAAGACAAATCTTCATAGCCTCATCGCAACGAGGGCAGAATGCACAGCCAGCTGGCATGTTAAGAAGATTGATAGGTGTACCACCGATTGGCACAAGCTTTTTATTCATATTTTCTTTACGTGGAATTGAACGAAGCAATCCCTTTGTATATTCGTGAGCAGGAGCGTAGAAGATATCATCTGCTGTACCTCTCTCACAAACACGACCACCATACATAACCATTATCTCATCACACATAGATGCGATAACACCAAGGTCATGAGTAACCATGATAATTGCCATACCAAGCTCCTTCTGAAGCTTCTGCATAAGCTCAAGAATCTGAGCCTGAATTGTAACATCAAGAGCTGTTGTTGGCTCATCGGCAATAAGAATATCTGGCTCACAAGCAAGAGCCATAGCAATCATATCACGCTGTCTCATACCACCTGAATGCTCATGTGGATACTGATGAATTCTCTTTTCTGGATCATTAACACCTACTAACTTAAGAAGCTCAATTGCTCTTTCTCTTGCCTGAGCTCTGTTTTTGTTAGTGTGAAGCATAATAGCTTCCTCAAGCTGATAACCTACTGTAAATACTGGGTTTAAGCTTGTCATTGGATCCTGGAAGATAATTGAACATTTACTTCCTCTAAATTTCTGCATCTCTTTTTCAGAGTATTTTGTAATATCCTCGCCCTTGTAAAGCACCTCACCTGAAGTGATACGTCCTGCCTGAGCAAGAATCTGCATTATTGAATAAGCTGTAACTGACTTTCCTGAACCTGACTCACCTACGATTCCAAGAGTCTTTCCTGGCTCAAGCTTAAAATTAATTCCGTTTACTGCCTTGACCTCACCTGAATCTGTGAAAAAGCTTGTATGGAGGTCATTTACTTCTAAAACATATTTTGAATCTGCCATAATTTCCTCCTAATTAATCAAGCTTTGTATCAAATGCATCTCTAAGACCATCACCTAAGAGGTTGAGTGCAAGTACGATTAAGCAAATAATAACTGCTGGAATAACAAGTCTTGCTGGATAAGACTGCATACCGGCTCTTGCATCATTGGCAAGTGAACCAAGTGATGAAAGTGGAATAGAAACACCTAGTCCTAAGAATGACAAGTAGCTCTCTGTGAAGATAGCACTTGGAATCTGAAGGGCAGTAGTAATAATAATTACTGATAAGCAGTTAGGTAAAATATGTTTTGTTAAAATCTTGCGATTTGGTGTACCAATACATTTTGCTGCAAGAACATATTCGTTGTTCTTAATTGTAAGAATCTGACCTCTGATAAGACGAGCCATACTTACCCAATAAAGAAGTCCAAATACGATAAACATTGAAATCATATTTGTTCCAAGTCTTGAAAGAACTGTTCCTGCAAGCTTGCCTGCCAATACTTCCTTAAGTACAACTGACAAAAGAATAATAATTAACATGTCAGGCAATGAATAAATAATATCTACGATTCTCATCATTACAAGGTCAACCTTGCCTCCAAAGTAACCTGCAACTGATCCGTAAATGATACCAATGAGTACTACCATAAGTGCAGCAACAACACCTACTGCAAGTGATACTCTAGTACCATAAATAACACGAATAAAGTAATCTCTTCCGAGACCATCTGTACCAAAAATGTGTGGGAATAAATCCTCACCTGTCTCTTCCATGTAAGCAAGTTCCTTGTCGGAATAGCACATGAAATCGAGATTTGTCATTGTCTTATCACGCTGTCCATTAACAGTTATAACCTCGTCATAGCTATATGGAACAAAATGTGGTGCGATAATAATAGCTAAAATAATAGCAACTAAAACAACAATACTTCCCATTGCAAGTGGGTTCTTACGAAGGCGTCTCATACCATCCTTGAAGAAAGTAGTAGACTCACCCATAACGTCCTGCTGACGCTTTTCATCATCTGTAGCTTTCTCAAAGTTGCCAGCGTTGAACTTTGAAACATCAACCTGAGCAGAGAGGAAGCTTTTTTTCATTTCTCTATTATCCAAAATATTCTTCCTCCTAATCCAGTTTAATTCTAGGGTCAACCATCTTGTATACAATATCTGTAAGTAGATTTGCTACAACCATAAGCATAGCAAGGAAAATTGTAACTGCCATAATTGTTGGGTAATCTCGTGTTGAAATAGATGTTACAAATGTTGAGCCCAGTCCACCTATTGTAAAAATGTTTTCTACAACCATAGAACCAGTAAGGATGTATGCAACCATTGGTCCTACGTATGTGATAACTGGAATAAGAGCGTTTCTAAGCGCATGTACAAAGATAACTTTAGTTCTTGAAACACCTTTAGCTCTAGCTGTTCTGATGTAATCCTGATTTAAAGCATCAAGCATACTTGTCTTTGTAAGACGAGTAATATATGCCATTGGATAAACTGCAAGTGCAATTACAGGAAGAGTGTAGTTAGGATCTTCAGATGAAAATACTGGAAACAATCCTAATTTTAAACAGAATACAAGTAATAAAAGTGTAGCAAGTACAAAGGAAGGCATAGCCGTTCCTAAAGTTGTAAAGAATATTATAAGTCTGTCTGGTAATTTGTTTCTGTTAAGTGCAGCAATAGCACCAAGAATAATTCCTATAACAATAGCAATAGCAGCAGCTCTAAGACCTAAACCTGCTGAAACTGAAAACTTTTCAATCATATCGTTCCAAATAGGACGACCTGACTTTGTTGAAATACCCCAATCTCCGTGAAGAAGATTGCCCATATAGAGCCTATACTGTTCTCCTAAAGGCTTATCCAAGTTATATCTTGCCTCTAACTGTTGGATAACCGCTGGATCTGTGGCCTTTTCCTTGTTGAAAGGACCACCTGGAATAGCGTTCATAGCAAAAAATGTAATTAATGTAATAATCCATAATGACACTATCGCCAGTAAAATTCGCTTTAAAACATACTTAGCCAATTCATTTATACTCCTTTTCTAATTTCTTTCTTTTATTAAAATCCCTTATTAATTAAAGAATTTATAAACTGGCAAATTCTTTGATTGCTGTTTCGTATAAGTTGTTCCCCCTTGAATCAACTACTACGATAACAGGAAAATCTTCCACATATAGCTTGCGGATTGCTTCTGCTCCAAGGTCGTCATAACAAATGACCTCAGATGATTTGATACATTTTGATAGGAGAGCACCGGCCCCTCCTACCGCTGCGAAATACACAGCGTTATTTCTTACAACAGCATCTATAACTTCTTTTGTTCTCTTACCTTTTCCTATCATGGCCTTAAGTCCAAGATCTAAGAGGCGTGGTGCGTATTTATCCATACGACTTGCTGTTGTTGGTCCTGCTGAACCTATTGGTCTGCCTTCCCTTGCTGGAGAAGGTCCCATATAATAAATTGTTTCATTTTCAATTGGAATCGGAAGTTCTTCTCCCTTGTTAAGTGCCTCATCCATGCGCTTGTGAGCTGCATCTCTTGCCACATATATGTAACCTGTGATGTAGCAATAGTCTCCGGCTGAAAGATTTGAAGTAACTTCTGATGTAATCGGTGTTGTTATTCTCTGCTCCATTACATTACCCTCGTTGTATGTCTATTAACGTGACAGCAAATATTAATTGCAACTGGAAGCCCAGCTATATGAGTAGCATAGGTGTTAATATTTACCGCTAGAGCAGTAGTAGTACCACCAAGTCCGCCTGGGCCAATGCCAAGCTTATTTATCTTTTCAAGCATCTCATCCTCTAAGTCCTTTACCCAAGGAATGGTTGGACGCTCAGAAAATTCTCTAGTAAGAGCTTTCTTAGCCATAAGTGCAGACTTTTCAAATGTACCGCCAATACCAACACCTACAACCATAGGTGGACAAGCATTTGGTCCGGCATCTTTAACGGCTGTAAGGATTGCATCCTTCACACCTTCGATTCCGTCTGCAGGCTTTAACATAAAAATTCGACTCATGTTCTCTGAGCCAAATCCCTTTGGAGCTATGGTAATTTTAAGTTCATCTCCAGGTACTATATCGTAGTGTATTACCGCTGGAGTATTGTCCTTTGTGTTGACTCTCTCAATTGGGTCACCCACAACTGACTTTCTAAGATATCCATCAGTGTATCCTCGTCTGACTCCCTCATTAATGGCGTCAGTAAGGGAACCACCCTCAATATGAACATCCTGACCTAGTTCAACAAAAAATACTGCCATACCAGTATCCTGGCAAATTGGAATCATTTCCTTATCAGCAATATCTAGGTTTTCTTGAAGCTGGTTTAAAATTTTCTTTCCTAGCTCTGATTTTTCAGTGTTAATAGCATTCTTAAGTGCAGAATTCATATCTGTAGATAGATAATAATTTGCCTCGATGCACATGTCTTTTACGTTATCACTAATTGTAGTAGTATTTATTATCTTCATTACAATATCCTGTTATTACTTTAAATTATCACTGCTTTACATGATTAAAGCAAATTTTTTCAAAATAAAAGGGCTGCTATTTAAAGTAAATAACAGCCCCATTGCTATTAAAAGTTACCTGAATCTATGATTCGGTTGTTGAACCCTCATTTAATTCTTCAACCTCTTCTGACAGAATTGTATCACTTTTTCTAACTTTTGCAATACTAATTAACTTAGTATTTTCTTTTAAGTCGATTAATTTAACTCCTGATGTAATTCTACTGAGGAGTGTTGTGCCTGCAACTTCTATTCTAATAATTGTTCCAGCAGTATTGATAAGCATTACCTCATCATCCTTCTCCACTGCCTTTGCACCTATCAGATTTCCAGTCTTTTCAGTAATCTTATAACACTTAACACCCTTACCACCACGGTGGATTGTGTTGAACTCTGTCATAAGAGTACATTTACCAAGACCATTTTCTGATACTGTCATAAGACTCTCACCCTGTGAGATAAGCTGCATGCCAATAATCTCATCATCAGCAGAAAGGTTCATACCGATAACACCCATGGTTGCACGACCAGTTGCACGAACCTCAGTCTCTGAGAATCGAATTGCCTGTCCGTATTTTGTAACCATGATTACATCTTCATCCCCATCGGTTAACTTAACCTCAATAAGTGTATCATCGTCACGAAGAGTTATAGCTGTAAGACCATTCTTTCTGATATTTTCGTATTCTGTAATCTTTGTTTTCTTAACAAATCCATCAGCTGTAGCCATGAAGAGGTATTTATCCTCGTGATAATCCTCAACTGGAATCATAGCTGTGATTTTCTCATCTGGCTGAAGCTGAAGAATATTTACAATGGCTATTCCTCGGCTTGTTCGGCTAGACTCTGGAATCTCATATGCCTTGATTCGATATACTCGACCCTTATTTGTAAAGAAGAGGAGATAATCGTGAGAAGACATCATAAGCATTTCTGTAACATAATCGTCGTCGATTGTGTCCATACCCTTGATTCCCTTGCCACCTCTATGCTGAGCCTTAAAGTTGTCCTCATTCATACGCTTGATATAACCAAGCTTTGTAAATGTAACAACTGTATTTGTAACAGGAATCATATCTTCCATGCTGATATCAAACTCATCAAAGCCGATGCTTGTGCGTCTATCATCACCGTACTTATCAGCAATCTCTGTAATCTCAGTTTTGATAACTGCAAGAAGAACTTTCTCGTCTGCAAGAATTGCCTTTAACTTACCGATGAGAATCTGTAAGTCATTGTACTCCTGCTGAATCTTGTCTCTCTCCAAACCTGTGAGAGCACGAAGTCTCATGTCGACAATTGCCTGAGCCTGAGCATCTGAAAGTCCAAAGCGCTCCATCAATGTAATCTTTGCTGTGGCCACATCTGCAGAACTTCTGATAATCTGGATTACTTCATCGATATTATCAAGAGCTATAAGTAAGCCCTCTAAAATGTGAGCTCTCTCTTCAGCCTTGTTAAGCTCGTACTTTGTACGTCTTGTCACTACATCCTTCTGATGATTGAGGTAGTGTACAAGCATCTGCTTAAGATTAAGAATCTTTGGCTGATTATCAACAAGTGCAAGCATGATAACACCAAATGTATCCTGAAGCTGAGTATGCTTGTAAAGCTGGTTTAAGATGATGTTAGGATTAACATCACGTCTAAGCTCTATACAAATTCTCATACCTTCACGTGATGATTCATCACGAAGGTCTGTGATTCCGTCGATTCTCTTATCCTTGTGAAGCTCAGCTATTTTTTCAATAAGTCGAGCTTTGTTAACCATATATGGAAGCTCAGTTACAACGATACGATTCTTACCGTTGTCCATTGGCTCGATTTCTGAAACGGCGCGGACTCTGATTTTAGCACGACCTGTGCGATAGGCCTCTTCGATTCCTGCCTTTCCTAAAATCACACCACCTGTTGGGAAGTCTGGACCCTTAACAATTTCAAGAATCTCGTCGATTTCTGTATCTCTATCTTCCTCAATCTGGTTATCGATAATCTTATTAACAGCACCAATAACTTCTCGAAGATTATGTGGTGGAATATTAGTAGCCATACCTACGGCGATACCAGTTGTACCATTAACAAGTAGGTTAGGGTAACGAGCAGGAAGAACTGTTGGTTCCTTTTCTGTCTCGTCAAAGTTTGGCATGAAATCAACGCCGTCCATGTCGATATCTTTACCGGTTGTGAATTTATCATCCTTGTAATTGATACCAAACATGGTCATGGAAATCTTAGAAAGGCGGGCCTCTGTGTATCGCATGGCAGCTGCGCCATCACCATCCACAGAACCAAAGTTACCATGTCCATCTACTAGTGGATAACGTGTATTCCATTCCTGAGCCATGTTGACAAGTGCTCCGTAAATTGAGCTGTCACCATGTGGGTGATATTTACCCATTGTATCACCGACAATACGAGCACATTTTCTGTGTGGCTTGTCGGGACCGTTGTTGAGTTCTATCATTGAGAAAAGAACTCTTCGTTGAACTGGCTTTAAACCGTCTCTTACATCTGGCAGCGCACGGGATGCAATTACACTCATGGCGTAGTCAATGTATGAGGTTTCCATTGTCTGTTTCAGGTCAACTTCATGAATATTATCAAAAATTTTGTCGTCCATAATTATCCTTTATCTCTGCTAATCGGGCGAAGCCCGAAATTTTTTTACAAATTTAGATATCTAAGTTTTGTACGTATTTTGCATTAGCTTCAATGAATTCTCTACGTGGCTCAACCTTATCACCCATTAAAGTAGAGAAGGTTACGTTAATTTCTGATGCATCTTCATCATCAATAACTACACGCTTAAGAATTCTCTTTTCAGGATCCATTGTTGTCTCCCAAAGCTGCTCAGCATCCATCTCACCAAGTCCCTTGTATCGTTGGATTTTATTAGAGCTATCACGACCAACTTCAGTAAGAATCTGATTTAATTCCTCATCTGAATATGCGTACCAAACTTTTTTATTTTTCTCCAACTTGTAAAGTGGAGGAGTAGCAAGATATACATAGCCTTGCTTAATAAGCTCAGGCATAAATCTGTAAAGGAATGTAAGCATAAGTGTTGCAATATGAGCACCATCAACATCGGCATCAGTCATAATGATAATCTTGTGGTAACGAAGCTTTGAAATATCAAAGTCCTCATGAATTCCTGTACCGAAAGCTGTAATCATGGCCTTAATCTCGGCATTGCCGTAGATTCTATCTTCTCTGGCCTTTTCTACATTAAGAATCTTACCACGAAGTGGAAGAATAGCCTGAGTTGCACGGCTTCTTGCAGTTTTTGCAGAACCACCAGCGGAATCACCCTCGACTATGAAAATCTCACAGTTTTTAGGATCTTTATCGGAACAATCCGCAAGCTTTCCAGGAAGTGACATTCCCTCTAATGCTGTTTTTCTACGAGTAAGATCACGAGCTTTTCTAGCTGCTTCTCTTGCTCGCTGCGCAAGCAGCGATTTTTCGCAGATATTTTTAGCAATTGTAGGATTCTGCTCTAAAAACCAAGTAAGCTGTTCTGAAACGATGGCATCTACCGCGCCACGTGCTTCTGAGTTGCCAAGTTTTTGCTTTGTCTGACCCTCAAACTGAGGCTCTTCGATCTTGATAGAGATAATAGCTGTAAGACCTTCTCGAATATCATCACCATCAAGCTGTGGATCAGAATCCTTAAGAATCTTGTAATCTCTAGCATATTTATTGAATACCTTTGTAAGAGCACCTCTAAAACCAGTAAGATGAGTACCACCTTCTGGAGTTACAATGTTATTTACATAACTGTAGGCCTGATCTTGATATCCATCGTTGTGCTGCATAGCAACTTCAACATAGATATTGTCCTTTGTACCCTCGCAGTAAATTACCTCATCGTAAAGTGCTTCATTACCTCTGTTGATATACTGAACGAATTCCTTAATACCACCCTCGTAATGGAAGCTTTCTTCTCTAGGTTCCTCACCTCTTGTATCTGTAAGAGTAATACGAAGTCCCTTTGTAAGGAATGCTGTCTCACGAAGTCTAACTTTTAATGTCTTGAAATCAAAAACAGTTGTCTCAAAGATAGTGTCATCAGGAAGGAAAGTAACTTTTGTTCCTGTATCTGATGCATCACAAGTACCAATCTCCTTAAGAGGATACATTGTCTTACCACGCTCATAACGCTGTTTGAAGATTTTACCTTCACGCTTGATTTCTACTTCAACCCAATTTGAAAGAGCATTAACAACTGATGCACCAACACCGTGAAGACCACCTGATACTTTATAACCGCCACCGCCGAACTTACCACCAGCGTGAAGCACTGTAAATACAACCTCAACTGCTGGAATTCCAGCCTTGCTATTGATACCGGTAGGAATACCACGTCCGTCATCAACTACTGTAATTGAATTGTCTGGATTAATAGTTACCTGAATATGAGTACAAAATCCTGCAAGTGCTTCATCAACTGCATTATCTACAATCTCATATACTAAATGATGAAGACCTCTTTCAGAGGTAGAACCAATATACATACCAGGACGCTTACGAACAGCTTCAAGTCCTTCCAAAATCTGTATTTGGTCTGCACCATATTCCTGATTAACTTCCTTACTCATTTAGTTCCTCCGTAATTAATTCTATAGAACCATCTGTTACCTTATAAACTGTGTTTAGCTTAAATCGATTTTTTACAAATTCATCAAGTCCAGTACAAGTAATGATAGTTTGTGTATCAAGTAAATTATCTAATAAATCACTTTGACGATTTTTATCAAGCTCTGATAAAACATCATCAAGTAGAAGTATTGGCTTATCATTTATTGTATTTTCAACAAGCTTTATCTCTGAAAGTTTCAGTGAGAGAGCACAAGTACGCTGCTGACCCTGACTTCCAAATTTTCTAATATCAATTCCATCAACAGTTATCTTAATATCATCTCTATGTGGTCCAACTGAAGTCTGGCAAAATCTCATATCTTTTTCTTTATTTTTAACTAATTCATCAAGAAAAAATATGTCTTCTATATTTGGATCATAACTTACATCTATATTTTCTTTGCCTGATGTAATTTTAGAGTGGATATCCTTAACAATTATGTTGATATCATTAATAAATTGTTGGCGTCTTGTTATTATCTTTTTGCCATAAGTTATGAGCTGTTCATCCCAAACAGGCAAAGTTTCTTTTAACTCAGGCTTATAGATCATCTCCTTAAGCAGAGCATTTCTTTGATTTAAAGCCTTATTGTAATTAGTCAAATCTGAAAGATAAATCTTATCAATCTGACATAGTTCAGCATCCATGAATTTTCTTCTTTCAGCTGGACCATTTTTAATAATATTTAAATCTTCTGGAGAAAAGAAAATAATATTGATAAGACCAAATAAATCAGCTGCTTTTTTAATTGGAACTCTGTTAATTGCAATTCCTTTTGATTTATTTTTCTTAAGATGAATATCTATCTGATAGTCACGGTCATTTTTTGAAATGATAGTCTTAATATGACTCTCAGTTTTATCAAATTTTATTATTTCCTTATCACGACTTCCTTTATGAGATTTAGTAGTACCACTCATATAGGCAGACTCAAGTATATTAGTCTTACCCTGGGCATTGTCACCAAATAGAATAGTAGTATGTTCATCAAAATTAATATTTAACGAATCATAATTTCTAAAATTCTCTAGCTCAATGGATTTAATTATCATTAGTAACTGTTACGCTTTCTCCATTAAATTCAACTACATCACCAGGATAAACCTTTTTTCCACGGCGAGTTTCAACTTCGCCATTATATTTTACAAGTCCATCTTCAATGACTTCCTTAGCCATTGCTCCAGACTCAACTAAGTTAGCAAGCTTAAGAAGCTGGCCAAGTTTGATAAATTCATCTCTAATTTGAATAGTTTCCATTAATTAGCTCCTGGATTGTTAAAGTTTACAGGAAGGACAATGTAAATATATGTGCCTTCATCATCTTTAATGAAGCAAGGGCTCTTTGCATTTAACATATAAAGATTGATTTCTTCATCATCAATAGCCTTAAGTGCATCCATAACAAACTTAGGATTAAAGCCAATCATGATATCCTTACCTTCTTTAACAATATCAATATCTTCATTCATTGATCCAATAAATGATGTAACTGAAAGTGACATTACATTATCAGTAACATTAACAATGATTGGTTTCTTATCACCTTCATTAACGATAGTGTTAGCTCTATCAATACAATCAAGTAAATCTTTTTTATTAATCTTAACTTTTGTCTCGTAATCAGCTGAAAGCATCTGCTCAATTTTGAAAAACTCACCCTGAATAATACGAGATACTACAGTAGTCTGATCAAATTCAAATACAATATGATTATCAGTAACAAAGATATTTACAAAATCATCAACACCACCATCAATGATTTTAATAATCTCATTTAAAGTATTCTTTGGAACAACAACATTAATATTGTTAGTAACATCCTTAAGGTCAACGTATCTGATTGAAACTCTATGACCATCAAGTGCAACTGCTTTTAGCTTTCCATCTTTGATTTCTAAAAGCTCACCTGTCATCATCTTATTATTATCCTTATCAGGAACAGTAAAGATAGTCTTTCTAATAATCTCTCTTAATGTATATTGAGAAATAACAATTGGTTGATTTCTAGTAACAACTGGAATGTATGAGAAATCTTCTCCTGATTTACCTACATTAAAGAACTTTGCTTTTTCACAAGTAATCTTTGTATTAAATGAAGCATCAGTCTCTATAGTAACTTCATTATCAGGAAGCTTTCTAACAATATCAGAGAAAATCTTTGCATCAAGTGCTACAATTCCTCTTTCTTCAATAGTTCCATTTATAATTGTCTCAATTCCAAGTTCCATATTATTAGCAGTAAGCTTAATTTCTCCAGAAGATGCATCTATAAGAATGCATTCAAGAATAGCCATTGTAGTTTTGGTAGGAACTGCTTTTGAAACAAAATTAACTCCTTTTAAAAGGTCTGCTTTTTGACATCTGATTTTCATTTGATTGCTCCCTTTCTTAACATAAAAAAATATAATTTATTTTCTAAGTACTATTCTTATAGGCTGTTGATATGTATATAAGTGTGAAACAGCAGTATTTACACGTAAAACGTGAAGGATAAGTGCTTAAAAATTTGTGAATTTATTATTGATAATCTATGGATAATTTGTGAATAAAATTTGTTTAAAATATGGTTTTGTTTATTATCCGCAATTAATAAACAATCTAATAACAGCTTATCCATATATTTATCAACATGTTATTAACAATTAGTTTGGATTAATTTTCTTTTTAATAGTTTCAACAAGTGATTTTGTACTATCATCTTTGTTGATTTCTTCTTCTATTTTGTTAGCACCATGGATAATAGTAGAGTGGTCTCTACCACCAAGTAACACACCAATTGCCTGGAGAGAAGAATCAGTCATTGTATTACATAAGTACATAGCAATCTGTCTAGGTCTAACTACATTGCTTGATCTATTTTTTGATGCCATCTGATCTACTGTAATTCCAAAATGTTCTGAAACAACTTCAATAATAAGCTGTGGAGTTATCTCTCTTGATATATTAGGTGAGATAAAATTCTGAAGTTCTCTTTCAGCAATATCCATTGTGATATCAATTTTTTCAAGTCTAGAAAAAGCGATAAGTTTATTTAAAGCTCCTTCTATTTCACGAATGTTAGATTGAATATTTTCAGCAATGTATTTTCTAATTGATTCATCAAGATTGAAATTCTTTTCTTCAATCTTTTTATTTAAGATAGCCATACGTGTTTCATAATCTGGATATCCAATATCAGCCATAAGACCCATATCGAATCTTGATTTGAAACGGTCATCTAATGTCTCCATATCTTTTGGTGGCTTATCAGATGAAATAACAATCTGCTTACCCATTGCATGAAGAGCATTAAATGTGTGGAAAAATTCTTCCTGTGTTGCTTCTTTTCCTATAATAAACTGAATATCATCAACCATGAGAACATCAACTGTACGATACTTATCTCTGAATCGCTGCATAGCTGTAGCGTTGTTATTAGTTCTCATGTTCTCAATAACTTCGTTAGTGAACTCTTCTGAAGTTACATATAATATGTGAGTATTTGGATTTTGATTTTCGATGTAATTACCGATGGCCTGCATCAAGTGAGTCTTACCAAGTCCAGGACCTCCATATATATAGAGGGGATTGTAAAATTCACCTGGTGATTCTGCTACTGCAAGAGCTGCAGTCTGAGCAAATCGGTTATTACGACCAACGACGAAATTATCGAATGTAAATTTAGGATTAATTGTAGAATTTCCTATTTTCTTATTATTAAATAGAGGTGTTTCTTCTATTTTAATATGCTGTGTATCATTATCAGCTTTAAGCTTGTTAGCTTCTTCTTGAGAAATGATTACGATTTCATCAAATGAATTACCAGTGAGCTCTGCAATTGAGACTTTAATAGGAGTACCAAATTTTCTGGTAACATATCCTATAGTCATGCTGCTTTGATCACCGTTGAAAATTATATATAATTTATTATCTTCTATTTGAAATAATTCAAGAGGCTTAAGCCAAGATTCATAAGATACTTCTGCTACAACATACTCTGTTTTTACATAAGCGAGAATCTCATCCCATTTTTTAACAATTTCTTCCATCTAATATCCCTTTTATCCACATTTTAATTATTTCCATTCTAACCTATATAAGGCTTTTTAGCAATATTTTACCCTAAAAGGTGTAGGGGGTTGTTTAATGATAAAAATGGCTTATTTTTTAAATTTGAGCCTATGTAATTGATTTTTGAGTTATCCACCATTAAAAAATGAAGTTATCCACAGTTTTATTCCTTAATTTTAATATGTTTTTTGATTAAATTGTTGAAATTTTTGATTTAATTTGACTTTATCCACAATGTTATCCACAGGTTGTAGATAACAATTATTTTTTTTTAGGGGTTTTAACACTATATTTTGTATTTTATTTTATTAATGTAGTTAAGATATTGTGTTTTTTAGTTATCCACAGGTATGTTTACTTTTAATTAATGCTTTTTTTATTGACTTTATAGGGTTTTCCTTATATAATTTCAACTGATGTTTTCTCATAAAGAGGAGGTGGATATATTATGAAGATGACATATCAACCAAAAAAGAGACAGAGATCCAAAGTACATGGATTTAGATCTAGAATGAGCACAGCAGGCGGACGTAAGGTTCTTGCAGCTAGACGTGCAAAAGGAAGAAAGAAATTATCAGCTTAGGCCACAGACCATGTGGTCTTTCTTTCTATTTAGAGGAAAATAATTGTTATGGAATTTAGTGAATCTTTGAAAAAGAATAAGGACTTCACTGTTGTGTACAGAAGAGGTGTGTCAAAAGCTAATAGACAGCTTGTTATGTATATCTACCATAATAATACAGATCGAAATCGCATTGGAATTTCTGTTAGTAAAAAGGTTGGAAATTCAGTAGTTAGGCATCATTTGACGAGACTGATAAGAGAAAGTTATAGACTAAACGAAGAGATGTTCAATAGTGGTTTGGACATTGTAGTCGTTGCAAGAGAAGCCTCGGCTTCTGCTACATTCGATGAGATTCAAAAATCTTTGCTTCATCTTGCAAATCTTCACAAGGTAACTCGAAAATAATTGGAATCATCGTTTCTATTATGTTGAAGAAGCTTTTTATATTTTTAATTAAACTTTATCAAAAATATATTTCTCCAATGAAAAGTACCAAGTGCCCTTATTGTCCTACATGTTCTGCCTATGGTTTAGAAGCAATTCAAAAACATGGGGCTATTAAAGGTGGTGCTTTAACAGCCTGGAGATTAATAAGATGTAATCCTTTTTCACGTGGTGGATATGATCCGGTTCCTTAGTAAACTGGAGGTTTTACATTGAGTGAGATTTTTTTGACCGCTTATAACGGTTCCATTTTAGGACCTATCGCCAAGGGTCTTGGATGGATTATGGACAGGATTTATGTTCTTCTTGCTGCTATTGGTGTTGAGAACATAGCTCTTACAATTTTTATTTTTACAATTGTTATTTATCTTTTGATGTTTCCTCTTACATATAAGCAGCAGAAGTTTGCTGTTTTACAGCGTAAGATGCAGCCTGAGATGAAGGCTATTCAGGATAAATACAAGGGTAAAAAAGATCAGGCTTCTATGCAGGCTCAGCAAAATGAGACTCAGGCACTTTATGATAAGTATGGTGTTTCTATGGCTGGTAGCTGTGGATATATGCTTATTCAGATGCCTATTCTTTTTGCACTTTATAGAGTTTTCTATAATGTACCTGCTTATATTTCTTCCGTTAAGGGTATTTTTAGTAATCTTGTTACTGGTATCATGGCTACAGATG
The DNA here is from genome assembly GCA_017557435.1 of Pseudobutyrivibrio sp. Lineage (GTDB taxonomy): Bacteria > Bacillota > Clostridia > Lachnospirales > Lachnospiraceae > Pseudobutyrivibrio. Next base: position 55,790 of record JAFYYR010000001.1, read on the forward strand.
GTTATTCAGATACCATGCAAAAGATTTACGACGCTGCAAAGCTTCATCTTCAGATTACACCAGATTTTGGTGCAAAAGATAAGACAGTAGTTTCTGACTTCATCGTTGATACACTTTATAAGTTACCAAATGATGGTTGGGATATGCTTGCATCTAATTTTTCTGGTCTTTCAGATTTAGTTTCAAGCACACATGCAGCACTTGATAAGATTAACTATTTATTTATTCTTAATATTTCAGACACTCCTTTGAATTTGATAAAGGATGGTTGGTTTGCATCTCATAAGAATTTTGCACTTATTATTTGTGCTTTACTTGTTCCAGTAGTTTCTTATATTACTCAGATGTTAAACATCAAACTTACTCAGTCTGCTTCAACAGGACAGAATGATGCAATGGCTCAGCAGATGAAGACAATGAACATCATGATGCCACTTATGTCATTCTTTATTGCATTCTCAGTTCCTGTAGGTCTTGGTCTTTACTGGATTGCTGGTGCAATTGTTCGTGTAATTCAGCAGTACTTCCTTAATAAGCATTTTGAGAAGATTGATCTTGAAAGCATTATTGAGGCTAATAAAGAAAAAGCAGCTGCTAAGGCAGAAAAGCGTGGTATTCGTCAGGCTCAGATTTACAATGCAGCTAACATGAGCACTAAGAAGACTATGGCAGAAAAGGCTAATCTTGTTAATGCTTCTGATGATGTATTAAAGAAAGCTGAAGAATTTAGAGCAAATGCGTCAGATGGTTCACTTGCTTCTAAAGCAAATCTTGTTAAGCAGTTTAACGAGCAGAATAATAAATAAAAGGGGGACTTACTATAATGGAATTTAAAGAGTTTACAGGTAAAACTGTTGATGATGCTCTTACTAATGCAACAGTTACACTTGGTGTTACTTCTAGTGAAATTAAGTATGAAGTTATTGAAGAGGGAAGCAATGGTTTCCTTGGTATTGGTTCAAAAGATGCAGTAATCAAAGTTGTAATTTCTGGAAACGAAGATCCAAAGGATGTTGCTAAGGATTTCCTTAATGGTGTTTTTGAAGCTATGCAGCTTGAGGTTAATATTTCAATGGATTTAGAGGAAGCTGATAATACTCTTTCTATTGATTTAGCTGGTCCAGAGATGGGCGTACTTATTGGTAAGCGTGGTCAGACACTTGATTCATTACAGTATCTTACAAATCTTGCTGTTAATCGTTCAGCTGAGAATTATACTAGAGTAAAGATTGACACTGAAGATTATAGACGTCGTAGAAAAGAAACTTTAGAGAATCTTGCTAAGAATATGGCATCTAAGGTTAAGAGAACTAAGAAGGCAGTTACTCTTGAGGCAATGAATCCTTATGAGAGACGTATTATCCATTCTGCTCTTCAGAATGATAATAATGTTACAACTCATTCAGAGGGTGAGGAGCCATATCGCTACGTTGTTATTACTCTTAAGAAATAATTATTGATTTTTTAGGGTTAGTCTTTTTATTATTAGACTAACCCTATTATTTGCTTTTAAGCAAAATTAAATATAATTGAATTTAATATTATCTTTAGTATTATTTTCTATTGTATTTAATAATCTCTTTGAGATTTTATGGTTACATAATGGAGGTTTATTTTGTACCAGTCTGATACAATCTGTGCAATTGCAACATCGATGAATTCTTCAGGAATCGGCATAATAAGAATTAGTGGTGAAAATGCTATTTCTTTTGCGGATTCTATTTTTCGTGGAAAAAGCAAATTATCAGATTGTGAATCTCATACTATTAACTATGGTCACATATATGATAATGATCAACTTATAGATGAAGTTTTAGTTTTAATTATGAGAGCTCCTCGTAGTTATACAACAGAGGATGTTATAGAAATACATTGTCATGGTGGTATTTTGATTTTAAAGAAGATTCTTTCTTTATTAGTTTCAGTTGGATGTAGAATTGCTGAGCCAGGTGAGTTTACTAAGAGAGCTTTTTTAAATGGTCGTATTGATTTATCAGAAGCTGAATCTATCATGGATTTGATTTCATCTAGTTCAGAGCTTGCAATGAAAAATTCTATTAAGCAGCTTTCAGGTTCTTTAAATAAAATTATTGTAGATTTACGCGATAAGATTTTATATGAGACTGCTTATATAGAATCAGCACTTGATGATCCAGAACATTATGACTTAACTGGTTATACTGATGAATTAAAAGAAAAAGTTAATATGATGGTTGATAAAGTTGATGGTCTTATTAATTCTTTTAATTCAGGTCATATTTTAAAAGAGGGAATTAACACTCTTATTTTAGGAAAGCCTAATGCAGGTAAATCATCTCTTTTGAATACACTTAGTAGAAGAGAGAGAGCTATTGTTACAGATATTCCAGGGACAACTCGTGATACACTTGAAGAGCAGATTACTATTAATGGTGTTTCTCTTAACATTATTGATACTGCTGGTATTAGAGAGACAGATGATGTAGTTGAAAAAATTGGAGTAGATAAGGCTTTAGATTCTATTGAAGATGCTGATTTAATTTTATTTGTAATTGATTCATCTAGACCTTTAGATGGTGATGATGAGTTCATTATTAATAGGATTATAGATAAAAAAGTCATTATTTTGCTTAATAAATCTGACCTCTCAACTGTTATTACAGAGGAAGATATATGTAAAAAATATGATAAGCCTGTTATTTCTTTTTCATCTGTCAGCTTAGATGGACTTAAGACACTTGAGTCTACTATCACTGATATGTTTTTCTCTGGTCAGGTGAAAACAGATGATACTTTGTATATTACAAACTCACGTCAGGCTTCATGTCTTATTAATGCTAAGAATAGCCTTTGCAATGTTTTAGCAAGTATCGATAACATGATGCCAGAGGATTTCTTCTCTATTGATTTGATGGATGCATATAATTTCTTAGGTGAAATCACTGGCGAAACTATCGATGATGATTTGGCTAACAAAATTTTCTCTGAATTTTGTATGGGAAAATGACACGATTTTATTTTAATTATTTAAGGAGCAATTATGTCTTACGTTGAAGAGACCTATGATATTGTTGTTATAGGTGCTGGCCATGCTGGTTGTGAAGCAGCTTTAGCTGCAGCTCGCATGGGTCTTAATACAATTTGTTTTACAGTAAGTATGGATTCTGTAGCATTAATGCCATGTAATCCAAATATTGGTGGTAGTTCAAAAGGTCATCTAGTTCGAGAGCTTGATGCTCTTGGTGGACAGATGGGTATTAATATTGATCATACTTTCATTCAGTCTAAGATGCTTAATTCTTCTAAGGGACCTGCAGTTCATTCTCTTAGAGCTCAGGCTGATAAATCTGCATATTCTCTTCGCATGAGAAAGACAATGCAAGAAACAGATAATCTTACACTTAGACAGGCAGAAGTTACAGAGTTAATTATTGAAAATAATAAAGTTGCTGGTGTTAAGACTTTATCAGGTGCTACTTATCACTGTAAGGCTATTGTTATTTGTACTGGAACATATCTTAGAGCAAGATGTTTGTATGGAGATGTTATAGAACACACTGGGCCTAATGGACTTAAGGCTGCTAACCATCTAACTCAGTCACTTTTGAATAATAATGTAGAAATGAACCGCTTTAAAACTGGTACTCCTGCAAGAATTGACGGTAATTCTATTGATTATTCTAAGATGGAACCACAATATGGAGATAATCCAGTCATTCCTTTTTCTTTTAGTACTAATAGAGAGGATGTTCAGATTGAACAGGTTCCTTGCTATTTAACATATACTAATGAAAAGACACATGAGATTATTAGAGCTAATCTTGATAGATCTCCAATGTACTCTGGTGTTATTGAAGGAACTGGTCCAAGATACTGTCCTAGTATTGAAGACAAGGTTGTTAGATTTTCTGATAAGAATAGACATCAGCTTTTTGTAGAGCCAGAGGGACTTAATACTAATGAAATGTACATTGGTGGTATGAGTTCTTCTATGCCTGAGGATGTTCAGTATGAAATGTATAGAACTGTTCCAGGTTTAGAGAACTGCAAGATTGTTCGTAATGCGTATGCTATTGAGTATGATTGTATCAATGCAACTCAACTGAAGGCTTCTCTTGAGTTTAAAGATATCGATGGACTTTTTGCTGCTGGTCAGTTCAATGGTAGTAGTGGATATGAGGAAGCTGCTGCTCAGGGTCTTGTTGCAGGTATTAATGCAGCACTTAAATTATTAAATAAAGACCCAATGATTTTAGATAGATCTAATTCATATATAGGTGTTCTCATTGATGACCTTGTTACTAAGGAGACAAAAGAGCCTTATAGAATGATGACATCTAGAGCTGAATATAGGCTTTTACTTAGACAGGATAATGCAGATATTCGCCTCTCTAAAATTGGTTACGAGGTTGGACTTTTACCAAAAGAACGTTATGATCATGTAGTTGAAAAGGAACGTTTAATTGAAGAAGAGGTAGCTCGTATTAAAGAAATTAATATTGGTGCGAGAAAAGAAGTTCAAGCACTTCTTGAATCTTATGGAAGTATTCCTCTTTCAAATGGTATTAAGCTTGTTGATTTAATTAGACGTCCTGAACTTGATTATGATAAGCTTGCTCCTATTGATCCTGATAGACCAACTCTTTCTGATGAGGTAAGAGAGGAAGTAAATATCTATATTAAGTATGAAGGATATTTAACTAGACAGGCTAAACAGGTAGCTCAGTTTAAAAAACTGGAATCTAAAGTTATACCACAAAATATTAATTATGAGGATGTTTCCAGTTTACGACTTGAAGCACGTCAAAAGCTTACAAAATTAAAGCCAGCTAATATTGGACAGGCATCTAGAATATCTGGAGTTAGTCCAGCTGATATTTCAGTGTTATTAGTTTATTTGGAAACATATAGGGGTTAGTTTTAAGGGTACTTCTATATACCCTCAATACAATCATTTTTTAAGGAGAAAGATGAATAGAGATTATTCGTATCTAGTTAATACATTATCGAGTTGGAATTTTAGTTTATCTGATAAGCAGTATGAACAGCTTGATTTATTTTATGAATTATTAGTTGAAAAGAATAAGGTAATGAACCTTACTGCTATTACTGAATTCGATGATGTTTTGGTAAAGCATTTTGCTGATAGTTTATCTATATGTACTGTTTTACCTACTGATGTTAAGACAGTATGTGACTTGGGAACTGGTGCAGGTTTTCCAGGTATTCCTATGGCAATAGCTTATCCTGAATTAGAGTTTACTCTTATTGATTCACTTAATAAGAGAATCAAATTCTTGCAGGAAGTTGTTGATGCTTTAGGTCTTACTAATGTAACTTTAGTACATGCTAGAGCAGAGGAAGCTGGAAGAGGTAAGAACTATAGAGAGCAATTTGATTTAGTTGTTTCACGTGCAGTTGCTAATATTGCTACCTTATCAGAGTATTGTTTACCTTTGGTAAAAGTAGATGGATATTTTATCAGCTTTAAGTCAGGTGATATTAAAGATGAAATAGCTGCATCTGGTTCTGCTGTTAAAAAGCTTGGTGGTTCTATGTCTAAGCCTGTATATTTTACTATTCCAAAGACAGATATTAATAGATCATTTTTGATTATTAATAAAGAAAAGAATACACCAAAGGCTTATCCTAGAAAAGCTGGAACACCTAGTAAGGAACCACTTAAGTAAAATAGTTGGGGGATTTATGTATGATTAATGACTTCCTTAGAAAATATCAGGAAGAACTTATTACTCAAAAGATTCAATTAAAAGAAGATATGGATTTACTTGAGACCAAGATTAAAGAAGAAACTAAGTTTCTTAATCTATTAGAAGAGTCTAATGAATCTTATTTTGTTGAGTTTACTCCTAGAGATATTAATGAAAAAAATAATAAAAAGGCAGAAGAAGTACGAGAAAATCTCAAAGTATTGAATTCTGAAATGGATGATAAGATTAAAAAAATGAGATTCTTCGATGGTAGGTTAGTAGAGCTTAATGCTTTACTTACTAATACTGTTGCTATTAATAAGCCAGCTTCTGTTAATAAGATTCCTTCTAAGATAAATAATAATTTTTCTGAATTAATTAATAAGCTTAAGGCTTTAAAAGATGTTATTGTTTTAGATCCGTATAAGGCAAAAATTGATTTAGAAAATATAATATCTGATATTGAAAAAGATATCTAAACTATATATAGAGATGTTTCACGTGAAACATTTATATAGAATTAACTATTAAAACACAAAATATAGTGTTTGAATTTTTGTTTCAACTCCTAGATATTGCTATTCAGATATAATAATGTTTCACGTGAAACATTATTTATCTATTTTTGATTACTATATATAGTAAGAAATTGAGCAAAATCTATTAAAGCAAACAGTATTTCTGAGTAGAATTGAATATATCACAATGATATAATGTTAACTATTCAGTACAAACATAAACTAACAAGGGAGAAAATAGATGAAGAGAGTAATTGCTATTGCCAACCAAAAAGGTGGAGTTGGTAAAACTACTACTAGTATTAATTTATCAGCTTGCTTAGCAGAGGCTGGAAAGAAAGTTCTTGTTATCGACACTGACCCACAGGGAAATGCAACAAGTGGTTTAGGTTTGGATAAGGATGAATGTGAGAATACTGTTTATGATTTAGTTCTTGATCAGTGCAGCATTAAGGAATGTATGTATAAGGTTGATAATATTCCTAACCTTACAGTTATACCTTCCAATGTAGATTTAGCTGGTGCTGAGATTGAGCTTCTTGGTATTAATGAGAAGGAATATATTCTTAGAAATGCAGTAGATTATGTAAAGGATGATTTTGATTATGTAATTATTGACTGTCCTCCTTCACTTAATATGTTAACTATCAATGCTATGACTACTGCTGATTCAGTTCTTGTACCTATTCAGTGTGAGTATTATGCGCTAGAAGGTATCAGCCAGTTAATTCATACAATTGATCTTGTTCAGCAGAGACTTAATCCAAAGCTTCAGATTGATGGCGTAGTATTTACTATGTATGACAAGAGAACAAATCTTTCTTCTGATGTTGTAGATACAGTTAAGAATAATCTTAATGCTACAGTATATCAGACAATCATTCCTAGAAATGTTCGTCTTGCAGAGGCTCCATCTCACGGACTTCCAATTAATCTTTATGATGAGAAGTCAGCTGGTGCTGAGAGCTATAGAAATCTTGCAAAAGAAATCATTGGAAGAAAGGATATTTAATCATGGCAGCTAAAAAGGGAGGTTTAGGTAAGGGACTAGATTCTCTTATTGTTAAGAAAGAAGAGGGTGTTGTTGCAGTTAATCCAGAACAGCATGGCGCACCTGTTGAAGTAGATATTAATAAGGTTGAGCCTAATAAGCTCCAGCCTAGAAAAAACTTTGATGAAGATAAGCTTCAGGAGTTAGCAGATAATATTAAGATACATGGAATCGTTAACCCAATTATCGTTCAGGACCGCAAGGGTTATTATGAAATAATCGGTGGTGAGCGTAGATGGAGAGCAGCAAGAATCGCTGGCTTCAAAAAGGTTCCAGTTATCATTATGAATCTTAGCGAGCAAGAATTCGTTGAGATTTCTCTCATTGATAATATTCAGCGTGAGCAATTAAATCCTATAGAAGAGGCAATGGCATTTGCTCGACTCATTGATGAGTTTAACTTAAAACAGGATGAAGTTGCTGAGCGTGTTTCAAAGAGTAGAACTACAATCACTAATGCACTTAGATTATTAAAGCTTGATAAGAGAGTTCAGGACATGATCGTTGATGATAAGCTTTCTACAGGTCATGCTCGTGCAATGCTTGCAATCACAGATCCAGAAAAGCAGTATGAATTTGCTGAGAGAGCTTTTGATGAAAAGATGTCTGTACGTGATGTAGAGCGTGAAGTTAAAAAGCTCTTAAATGATAAGAAGAGTGATAAGAAGTCTAAGGCAGCTGAGATTGATTCACAGCTTGCAGCAGTTTACCAGGAGACACAGGAAAGACTTAAGGGTGTACTTGGCACAAAGGTTTTCATCAATGCCAAGGATAATAAATCTGGAAAGCTTGAAATCGAATACTATTCACAGGATGAGTTGAATAGAATCGTAGAATTACTAGAAAATATTAAATAGAACAAATGTTCTTAGGAGAGAGATTAATGATAGAAAAATATTTAGGAATTAGCTCTGATTATGTAATCATAGGTCTTGCTGGTCTTGTACTTATTACAATGATTCTTTTAATTGTTTTCATTGTACAGATGTCTAAATTGAAAAAGAGATACAAGATATTCATGCAGGGTAATGATGCAAAATCATTAGAGGATACTCTTGTTTACAGATTAGAACAGGTTGATGAGCTCATTGAGGCAAATGCAAGCAACGAGAGAAACATCGATATGATTTTCAAAAACATGAAGGATTGTTTCCAGAAGATTGGTCTTGTAAAATACGATGCCTTCAATGAGATGGGCGGAAAGCTCAGTTTTTCTCTTTGCCTTTTAAATGAGAAGAACAATGGATTTATAATTAATGCTATGCATTCTCGCGAAGGATGTTATACTTATGTTAAGGAGATTATAGATGGTAACTCTATAATCCAGCTTGCAGAAGAAGAAGAGCAGGCATTACAACAAGCAATGGGTGGTATATAACGTGCATCAATATTTGCCAGCAATTGGATTTAGCAAAATTAAAAAGAAAGAATTAGAGAATCTCATCCAAGAGATTACTCTCAGACCTGACTATCAGGAATCAGCTATCGACTTCGAGGGCAATCAGTTTGTTGAGCTTCGATATATGGTTGCTGATAATGTAGGTCTTGTTCTTAGAGGTATTTACAATGAGGATGATGAGTTTATCTTAGATTACTATTATCCTACTTATTTTGGTGAGTCTATTTCATCTAAAAATGATGTTGAAGTAATAAAGCAATCAGATAAGGATAATTACCTGGTTATGTGTGATGAAATCAGATTGGGAGTTAATCTGATTTTCCAGCTTCAGAACATGGGTGAGTTCCTTAGAAATAATATTATGGCTGGAAAGAGTGGAGACAAGACTATTAGACTTGCTGCTCTTTCTTTAGACGCCAAAATCATTTTACCTTTATATGACAATGAAAAGAGTCGTATAAAGGAGAAGATGAATAATAAAAAGCGAATTGATTTATTTGAACAGGCTAGAGAGGGTAATGAAGAAGCTCTTGAAAGTCTCACTATGGATGAAATTGATTTATATCAGAGAATATCTAGACGAGTAACCCGAGAAGATATACTTAGTGTGGTTACCAGTTATTTTATGCCTTTTGGTATTGAAAATGATAAGTACGATATTCTTGGTGACATATTAGACGTAAAGTCAGTTGTAAATCATCTTACTATGGAAGAGCTCTACATCATGGTTATTGAGAGTAATGATGTAGTTTTCGAAGTATGCATAAATAAGAAAAATTTATTCGGAGAGCCTGCTGTTGGCAGACGTTTTAAAGGCACAATTTGGCTACAGGGAACTGTTGATTTTTCGTAATTATTAGATTAAAATCTAGTAGTTGCTATGTTCCTATAGCTCAGCTGGATAGAGCGTCCGCCTCCTAAGCGGAAGGCCGCGCGTTCGAATCGCGCTAGGAACGTTGTTGGAGCCTGAGGGCTCCTTTTATATTGGAAAAGAAAACTAGGGGGACATAATGGAAGTATTTATTATTTTTCAGAGAATGCTTATGTTGCTAGCGATGATGGCACTTGGATACATAAGCTACAAGAGAAGCTGGCTAGATGAAAGCAGCCATAAAAAGCTATCCCAGATGGTTGTAAATATATTTAACCCTGCTCTAGTAATAAATGGAGCCATAACTGCTACTGGAGGATCTAATCTTTCACTGGTTAAGGAAAATCTTATATTCGTGGCAATATATTATGGTCTTTGCATTATCATAAGTTTTCCTGTAGCAAAGATAGCTAGTAGCAAGGATAGCCAGAAAAATATGTTTATGCTCATGACTATATTTTCAAATGTAGGATTCATGGGAATACCAGTAATATCTAGCATATATGGAAATGAAGCAGTTATATTTATTACATTTTACATCCTAGCCTACAATGTGATTTTATATACCCTTGGTATTTATATAGCTCAGAGAAACATACCAAAGGAAGAGAGAAAGAGCAGCTTAGCAGGACTTGTTAATATTGGAATGATTTGTTCTATCATTGCAATAGGACTGTATTTTAGCGGAATTAAATTTAATGACTCAGTTCTTTCATTTTTCAATTATGTAGGTAATGCAACTATCCCTCTTTCAATGATTGTAATTGGTGCCTCAGTTGCTAAGATTCCATTTAGAGAAATATTTAAAGGAATTCGTCTATACGTATTTGCATTTATTACCCTTCTTCTTATTCCAATAGTGGTATCACTAGCATTTAAGGGAATGAAGAAAAATGAGATGATATATGGCATTTTCATATTGCTATTTGCAATGCCAGTAGGAAGCATAGTGTCTATGCTAATAAAAGAATATGGTGGAGATGAGACACTTTGCAGCAAGACAGTTATCATAACTACATTACTTTCAATAATTACAATTCCAATAGTTACAATGTTTATTTAATAATGGGCCTAGCGTAAGCTAGGCCTTAATTAATTTAGTTTAATAACAATAAATCCACATTTTTTTCGCAATAATGGGGTAAAATACTTTTATCCGGTAAGTAGTCGAATAAAATTAAATAATGTATAATCAAGATAAGATTGACTCTAATTCATTTCAAAGGGGGAAAGAATAAGAGGAGGACAAAAATGTATGGCAGATTTGAATTTAACTAAAGAACAGCAGGATACACTTGGGGAAATTGCTAATATTAGCATGGGTTCATCAGCTACATCTCTGAGTGCCCTTTTAAATAATTTGAAGGTAGATATTACAACACCAAAGATTGAATTAATTAGAAAAAGTGAGTCTTTAGACGATTATCATAATGTGTGTGTACTTGTACATATTAATTATGTTAAGGGACTTACAGGAAGCAATGTTTTAATTTTAAAAGAAAACGATGTAAAAATAATTGCAGATCTTATGATGGGTGGACAAGGAGTGGCAAGCCCAGAGCCTATTGGTGAGCTTCAATTGTCAGCAGTTTCTGAGGCGATGAATCAAATGATGGGTTCTGCAGCTAGTTCTATGTCACAATTACTTAATAGAGTAGTTGATATTTCGCCACCAAAGACCGATAACATAGATGTGGAAAGTGTAAAGATATTTGAGAGATTATTTGAGTCTCCAGAAATTGATTTCGTGAAGATAACATTTAATCTCAAAATTGGTACAGTAGTAGACTCAGTAATGGTTCAGCTGTATCCTATTTCGTTTGCACTTGACATGGTACATCTATTTGATAAAAAAGACGAAAACTAGGGGGCCACATGGACGAGAACGCTAAGAAAATTCAAAGAGAAATAGCCAAGGACAAAATTCAAATTATACTAGCTAGTATTGCGCTTGCTATTTTAATTATCATGGAATTTTATATCATGATTAATTTCAAGAGCAATTTCATGGCTATGGCAATTGGCGTGCTTTTGATGATTGTAGTATTGTTTTTCCTTATAAGCGGTGTTATGGATATATCACTAAAGCAAAAGGATATGGAATCACAGAAATATGAGGATATTTACAATGCACAAAAAGCATCGTATCTCGTAATTAAAAAGAGCTTCGATGAAATGGAGCAGAGACTTCGTGCAATCGAGGAAAATAGCTCCCTTCCTGCAGAAGATATTATTAATGCTCAAAAGGCAGTGGCAAAGGTAACAATTTCTAGAAGTAAGGAAAACACTGATGCTCTTATGAATTCAAATGACGAGCTTATTAATCAGCTTGTTAGTATTCAAGAAAAGCTTGAATCTAATAATACACAGATTCTAGAGAGACAGCAGACTTTACTTAAAGAAAATAATTTTGATATTCAGCAAAAAATTGCAGCTATTACAAATCAGCTTTCTAGCTTAGAAGGAAGAATCCAGGGTGGAATGTCAGTAATGGCATCACAGCCTGTACAGATGGCAGCACCTGTTATGTCAGAGGTTCAAGAACCTATACCAGCAGTAGAAATGCCTAGCATGGAAGAGCCTATAGTTGCTGACGAGCCAGCAATAGAAGAAACTCCAGTAGAGGATTTAGGATTAGATTTAGATGCAGTAGTAGAAGAGGTAGCCGAGGAAGCCCCACTTGATTTAGATATAGAAATACCAGCCGAGGAGCCAGTGGCCGAAGAGGCTCCAGTAGAGGATTTAGGACTTGATTTAGATGCAGTAGTAGAAGAGCCGGTAGCTGAGGAAGTACCACTTGATTTAGATATTGAAGTACCAGCTGAGGAGCCAGTGGCCGAAGAGGCTTCAGTAGAAGACTTAGGACTTGATTTAGATGCAGTAGTAGAAGAGCCGGCGGCTGAGGAAGTACCACTTGATTTAGATATTGAAGTACCAGCTGAGGAGCCAGTAGCAGAAGAGGCTCCAGTAGAAGACTTAGGACTTGATTTAGATGCAGTGGTAGAAGAACCGGTAGCTGAGGAAGCACCGCTTGATTTAGATATAGAAATACCAGCTGAGGAACCGGTAGCGGAAGAAGCCTCAGTTGAAGAACCAGTAGCCGAGGAAGCGCCAGCAGAAGAGATTGTAGCTAGTGAACCAGTTGAAGAAGACTTAGGAGCTAATTTAGATGCGCTATTACAAGAAATAGGTGAGCCTCTTGAGGAGGAAGCACCAGCAGAGGAAGCTGAGGCACCAGCTGCACCAGAGGCAGAAGTACCAGAAGAAAAGCCTGCAAGTGAAGAAATAGTTATCCCTGATGTGGGAGTTGATTTAACAGATCCAAACCGTGTAATGAGCGCGGAGGAAATTGAAAAATTATTTGCAAGTATCTAGATTTTTAATACCTGTCTCATATTTGAGGCAGGTATTGTTTTATAAACACACATTTAATAAGCACTATAAAAATTGTGAGGACTTTTCAGAAAACTCTAGTAAAAAAAGTTTGGAAAAACCGAAAAAAATTTAAAAAAGGGCTTGCAAAATATGCAAAAAGGCTATATACTTATTTTCGTTGCTGAGGCAATAAAGTAAATAAATGAGCGCGATTAGCTCAGCTGGCAGAGCACCTGACTCTTAATCAGGGTGTCCAGGGTTCGAACCCCTGATCGCGCACTACGAATCGTCGAGATTGTTCTCGACGATTTTTTATACAAAAAAGGATTAATAAAAATAGCATGCGGAGCATGCTATTTTTTTATCTACTAGCTATTAACTTAAATATTGGATTACCAAGACTAGAAAACTTTTCTTCGTACTCAGTCATGATATTGCCTTCGTTCATAGATGAATCATTATGTAAATCATAAGTAACAGCATCTAATTTCCAAAGAGGATGATTATTGATTTCTTCAACAGAAAAATCAAACAAATCTCTATTGTCTGTCTTGAACTCAATATGACCCTCTGGAGCAAGAATCGAATTATATCTATTAAGGAAAGTAGATGATGTAAGACGACGCTTACTATGTCTGTCCTTTGGCCAAGGATCACTAAAGTTAAGATAGATTCTATCTACTTCTCTGCATGCAAATATATCAAGTATTTCAGCAGCATCAAAACAGATAAATCTAAGATTAGGAATCTCTTCTTCTTCAACCTTTTGAATAGCTCTAAGAAGTACACTTGTATATCTTTCAATGCCTATATAATTTATGTCAGGGTTTTGCTTAGCTAATGTTGTAATAAACTGACCCTTTCCCATACCGATTTCGATGTGAAGGGGATTGTCATTGTTAAAAAGCTCTGATTTAAATGAGCCCTTGAATTTAGCAGGCTGGGAAATACAATAAGGGCTGTTAGCAACTACCTCATCCGCGCCTGGAATATTTCTTAATCTCATTATTACCTCCGTCTTAAAAATTAAACATAGCTATCATACCATCTTTAACAAAAAAACAAAAGAAGAGGTTGGCTTAAGAGAATTAAAAAGTTATACTATTGTGATGAGGTACAAAATGAAAAAGAGACTATTAAAGGCATTGAGCCTTATTTTTATTTTTAATCTAATAATTGGTATTCCTAAAATAGATGTTAAGGCGCAGGACTATTGGCCTAGCAGTGTAGAAGTAACAGCAGAATCGGCCATAGTAATGGAAGAAGAGACTGGAGCAATCCTATATTCAAAGAATATGGATGATGTTCATTATCCAGCTAGTATCACAAAGATAATGACAGCTCTTGTAGTTCTTGAAAACTGTGACTTGGATGAGACAGTTACATTCTCAGCAGAAGCCGTCTATGGCACAGAGCTTGGCTCATCAAGTATCGCCAGAGATGTTAACGAGGAGATGACCGTAGAGCAGACTTTATATGGAATGATGCTTGAGTCGGCAAATGAATGTGCTTATGCTCTTGGAGAACATGTAGCAGGAGATATAGATTCTTTTGTTGATATGATGAATGCAAAGGCAAAGGAATTAGGCTGCAAGAATACCCATTTTAATAATTCAAATGGACTTCCAGATGATGAGCATTACACAAGTGCTTATGATATGGCTTTGATATCAAGAGCAGCTTATAAGATTCCAAAGTTTGCAGAGATTGTAGGAACAAAGAATTACACCATCCCTCCTACAAATAAGCATTCAGAGCCTACAATGCTTAACAATCACCATTGTATGCTTCATTATTTCAAGACTAATCAGTATTTGTATGAGTATTGTCTTGGTGGTAAGACAGGATATACAGATGTAGCCAGATCTACACTTGTTACATACGCTAAGAAAGACGGTATGACCCTTGTATGCGTAGTAATGAAGGATGCAACAGGAGAGCAATACGTAGATACAACTAATCTATTTGAATACTGCTATGACAACTTCACTAAATACCATGTATCTGATTTTGCTTCTATTTCAGAGGACAATACAGATATAACAGGAAAGCTTAGTGAAAAGAGCGAGTTAATTAAGATAGATAAAAAGGGATTAATTGTAATTCCAAAGGCAGCTAGTATTTTAGATGTGACTTCATCGGTGGTTCCTTATAAGGATGAGTCAAACAAAGCAGTAGTTGGCCAGCTACAATACAGTTATGCTGGAAGAAATGTTGGATATGCAAATCTATTATTTACAAATGCAGAGACAGGCAGCTATCCATTTGATAACTTGCCAGTAGAAAAGGGTGGCAGCGGAAAGGATTATATCCAGGTAAATTACGTTAAGATAGGACTGATACTTCTTGTAATTATCGCTGCAGTAGTATTAGTACTATTTATAAAGAGCAAGTCTAGTTCTATTCTGTTATTCAGACATAGATTCAAGGCAAAACACTATAGACAGCCTAAAACTAATATGACAATCATTAGGAATAACGGAAAAAAGAGAAGAAGACGCAGATAAACGACATGATATGTCTTAAATTTATTAAATAACGACAAATAATAGCAATTAAGGACAGCTTATATTTAATAAGCTGTCCTTTTATTATTTTATAGACTGTAAAATAATTTTCATATCAAGAAAAACAAATTATCTATTTATCAGACTATTAATCATAATTTCTAGCTGATGTTTATTGTTTGTAAACAATATAATGCCGTTTGAAGAGTTAATCATGGTAATAACCTTTTCTGAAAATGTATCTGATTCAGATAGAAGCTGGTAGAGATAATCCTTGTGTTTACCATCTGCTTTTAAGAATAAGGTCTCATAATCTTCAAAAGGAACAAGACTGGCATTAGTTTTATTCATAAGAAATGCTATTTCCTTATCCTGCTCAAGCTGGGCTTCGGTTTTATTGATGATAAAGTAGCCCTTGTCATCCTTTGGCATACCAAGATTTTTAACAGCACGCTGAACCTGCTTTGTTAAGCTATCGCTGGCAGGATAGAGAGACTGGAAGTAGCTCATGAAATCAGAGGCGCTTTTAAAATGCTCATTGGTACCTCTTTCTAAAACTTCAGTCATAAGGATTTTTTTAATTACATTCTCACATTCCTTACGAGAAGGATTCTTTCTAAGATTAATGGTTGGTTCTGACATATATATTCCTCCAATAATTACATCCATTTGGTATAAATTTAGTATAAGACAATTAAACGACAATATTAAGGGTTAAAAAGACTAAAATAAAGACTATAAATTGTATAAAAAGACAAAAGAAAGGGTGAGACCTAGAAAACAAAAGGAAAAATAGCAGGAAAAGCCCATAGATAGGGCAGTGATTTATTGACAGTAAATAGAGAGAATGTGATAATTAGAACATAATTACCTCTTAGGAAGAGTAGGAGTGGAAAAAATGGAAAGTTTATTTTCAAGAGATGAAAAGAAGCAGTATCAATTAGAGCAGATTAATGATCTAGTAGAAAAGAATGGAGGCTTGGTCCGTACTAGTGAGATAGAAGCACTTGGAGTGGACTACAGAAGAGTACTTCATTTTGTAGAGGAAGGTTATCTTATTCGAGTAAAAAGCGGATACTACACTACTAAGTATTTTGAGTGCACAGAGGACCAGTGGATTCAAAAATTATTTGGTGAAGATGGAATCCTTACTATGGAGTCAGCTCTTTACATGTATGGATATCTGAAGGATAGACCATACAAGTGGAGTATTGCCATCAATAAAAATACAAGCAAGTCCCGCTTTAACATAGACTATCCAATAGTAGAGCCATTTTATACTGAGCCAGAGGTATTGGAGATTGGTGTCACAGAAACAGATTTTGCTGGAGCAAAGATGAAGATCTATACAAAAGAGAGATTGATTTGTGACGTTCTTAAATACCAGGAAAAAATGGATAGAGAAGATTTCAAAAAGGGCGTATGGGGCTACATCATGGATGAGAAAAAAGATGTAGTGAAGCTTATGGAATACGCAAAAGAGAGAAAAGTCCTTAAGAAAGTCCAGAATATGGTAGGTGTGTGGTTGTAATGATTAATAGATTTAAAATAAAGGAAAAATCAGAACAATTAAATATTCCTTTTAAGAATTTATTATCTGCAGCAGTTGCTGAAATAATAATTGGGATTATTGCAGATGGCAAATACTGTAATGAGCTATATCTATGCAATACTGGGGATTTCAATCAGGAAGTATATAAGGATATATGTATCAGCAACATTTATTTTGAATACATAAAAGAAATAGATGAGAAAATGGCTGTTCTTTATATGAGAGATATCCTAAAGGACATTATGGCCAAGGGTTCGGCAGAGGCATTTGTTGTAAATGGAACTGTTGAAGAGGGAGCCATTCATCTGAAGATAACAGTGGATGAAATGTATATTCCACTTAAGATTTACTTTGATAAACATAGAGCATCAAATGAGCCAGAAAAGATGGAGCTGAAACTGACTGCCTATGAGAATCGAAGCGTTGTTGTATTTACTAATCCAAAGGAAGAAGAGTTAAGTAAGCATCTTATAGAGATAATTGAAAAGCTTGAGCTAATAAATGATATGGATCATTACTATCTGGCCTACAAGATTCTTACTGAATGTCCTGTAAATGGAAGAAAAGTAAAAGAGAGATTAGCAGAGCTTTTGGCAGAGCGTTCTATCACAATAAATGATGACAGAATAAATATGCTGGAAGGATATAGAGACTATACCTACATGAAAAAGAAATGGAAGGTAGAGTTAAGGCAGATAAAAAAGTCTGAACCAGCATGGGAAGACGTAAATCTATGTCTTATAAATTTTATAAAGCCAATATGGAAAGCAATAGAAGACAATATTGTCTTCTTAGGAGACTGGATGCCTCAGCTTAAGAGATTCCTTGACTAGTACTAGCAGGTAAAGTTCTTCTTAAGAATAGAGAAGACTGCATAGTAATAAGACTGTCTATCATTAACCTTGTAGAATTGCTGATCCACTGAAATTTTAGAAAATGCTTCAATTTCAGAAGTATCGTAAAGGTTATTGTAGACTTTGTCTAGGATATAGTTATAAGAGGTGCGATTGAAAAAGATACCCTTAAATAGAGTACCAATACATTTTTTTGAAAACACACCACAGATAGTATCAGTGTATTTACCAGTAAAATTAAAGCTGGTAATATCGTATCCCTCAGAGTTGTCATATAAAAAGACAGCAGTACGTGGGTCCATAAAAGGTGTATCTACTGACATGAAAAATGCCTTTTCTCCAGAAATCATAGTAAGAGAAGACATAATGCCGGCATAAGGACCACCATTTTTTGAAATGTCAGGGATTTCCTGGGCGTCAATATCAAGGTGAGAAAAGTCACCTCGCTCGTTAACTGAAAGATAAATTTTATTAAAATAAGGGCTGAATTTATCATAGATATATTCAACCATAGTCTTATCTTCAAATGGTAAAAGAGCTTTTGTTGTACCCATACGAGAGCTATCGCCTCCGCATAGAATAACTAGAGTTCTGTCCATATGCACCTCCTGAAATCAAATTCATTATATAAATAAATAGGGAAAATTAAAAGTCGCAAAGTAAATTATGAGTTTAAAAGGAAAATTAGAAGAATACTCAAAATCAAATATCTACCCATTTCATATGCCAGGTCACAAGAGGATGCTAGATGGTCCCTATAAGATTGACCTGACGGAAGTAGAGGGAGTTGATAATCTTCATCATCCTGAGGGTATTATTTCTGATGAGCAAAAAAGAATAGCAAGAATATACAATTCAAAAGAGAGCCTGATGCTTGTAGGTGGGTCAACAGTTGGAAACTTAGCGGCCATATACGCAGCCTGCAGTGAAGGCGACACTATAATAATCCAGAGAAATTCCCACAAAAGTGTATATAACGGAGCAATCATAAGACATCTGAATGTAGAATACATTAATCCAAAGTGGGATGAAAATGGAATCTTTCATGGTGTGACAGAGGAGATGGTTACTGAGGCAATAGAAAAATATTCTCCAAAAGCAATAGTGCTTACCACCCCAAGCTATGAGGGATATCATTGCAATATAGAGGAAATTTCAAAAATCGCCCACGAAAATGGAGTGATATTAATAGTGGATCAGGCTCACGGAGCGCATCTTGGATTTCATCCTGATTTTAAACACTCCGCAGTTGGATATGCAGATATTACTATACAGAGTCTTCACAAGACTTTACCATGCTTAACCCAGACTGGAGTTTTACATATTTCAGGGGATTTAGTTGATGCTTACAAAATTAAAGAAGCTCTAGAAATATTTGAGACAAGCTCACCATCATATGTGTTGATGGATTCAATAAGTGGCTGTCTTGATTATTTAGAGGGCAAAGAGGATATATTTGCAGACTATGTGGATAAGTTAGATGATTTTTACAAGATAAGTGGACAGCTTACCCACCTTGAAATAATAACAGAGTCTGATGATATAAAAGATAAGGGAAAGATTGTTATCTCCACAAGAAATTCAGGAATTACCGGCGTAGAGCTTGCAGAGATTTTAAGAGAAAAATACCAGATTGAAACAGAGCTTTCTAGCTTTTCGTATGTGCTTGCAATGACAAGCATTATGGATACAAAAGAAGGCTTTGATAGATTAAAGCTAGCACTGACTGAGATAGATAGGACTCTATCGGAAGAAAAAATAGAGCTTCCTGCTATATCATTTGAATCAAGTAAGGTGATGGAGCCCTTTGAAGCAAAAAATAAGGCTACTGAAAGTATTAGACTTTCTGAGGCAGCAGGCAGAATAGCAACTGTTATAGTATGCCTTTATCCACCGGGAGTTCCAGTGATAGTGCCAGGTGAAGAGATAAAAGAACAAAACATTAAATTAATAAAAGAGGCAGTTGAAAAAAACATACAAGTTACGGGGCTAATAAGTGGCACTATCTCCGTTGTAAAATAGGGATTTTTTAATTATACTTTTAAGTAAGAAAATATATGTATAGAGGATTATATGGGTAACATTTATTGCATCATGGGCAAGAGCTCATCTGGAAAAGATACTATTTTTAAGCTTTTGCTAGACAGGACAGATATTGATTTAAAGACAATTGTATCTTATACAACTAGACCAATCAGAAGCCATGAGAAGCCAGGTGAAGAATACAATTTCGTTAGCATAGAAGAGAAGGACAGACTTTTAGCAGAGGGTAAAGTCATCGAGATTAGGGAATACAATACAGTTCATGGCCCATGGTTTTATTTTACTGTGGACGATGGAAGCCTTGACCTTGAGCATCATGATTACCTTATAATCGGCACAGTTGAGAGCTTTGTGAAAATACGTGATTACTACGGAGAAGACAAGGTTTTGCCGATATATATAGAAGTAGATGATGGCATTCGTCTGACTCGTGCCCTTGAGAGAGAAAAGATGCAAGAAAATCCGAAGTACGAGGAGATGTGCCGCAGATTTCTTGCGGACCAGCAGGATTTTTCTGAGGAAAATATTAAAAATGCCAGAATCACTAATATCTTCAATAACAACAAAGACAGTAAGGATACATGTGATAAAATAGCAGCATTTATTAATGGCAGGTGAGCTTATGGATATTCGAGTAAATGAAGTAAGTCAAGTGCAGCAGACAGAGGCCACTCAAGCTAAGGCTCCAGTTGACGACACTTTTAAATTTACCCTTGCAGCAGCAGTAGATGACGCTGAGCTGCAGGAGAAGCTGACAAATTTACTTAATGATATAACCACACAGGGAAAGCTTTTGTCTGAGCACATGGATATCAGAGACATGAAGAGATATCGTGGTCTGGTAAAGGACTTTTTAAATGAAGTGGTTAACCGTTCACACAAGTTTTCTCGTGAGAACTTCTTAGATAGACGTGGACGTCACAGAGTTTATGGAATGATTAAGCTTGTTGACGAGAGAATGGATGAGCTTGCAACAGCGCTAGTTCAGGACGAGCGAGATCATATTAATATTTTGAACAAGGTAGATGAGATTAGAGGATTGCTTTTAGATATCATCACCTAGGATTTGGGAGATAATTAATGAGCTTTGCAGAAATTATAGGTCAGGAGGATGCGAAGGACCTTCTTAAAAATGCGATAAAAACAGGAAAGCATAGCCATGCCTATATTTTCAGCGGAGAAAAGGGCTCTGGGAAGATGATGCTTGCAGAGGCATTTGCCATGATGCTTCAGTGTGAGAATCCAGAGGATGATGCCTGTGGACAGTGCCATGCATGTAAGCAGACAGCAAGCCACAATAATCCAGATGTTATTTATATTTCTAGAGAATACGACAGCAAAACTAAGAAATTCAAAAAGAATATCAGCGTAGACCAGATTAGAGAAAAGCTGGTCAATGACGTAGATATTAAGCCATATAGCAGCAAATACAAAATCTATATTATCGATGAAGCAGAAAAGATGAACCCACAGGCCCAAAATGCCATGCTTAAGACCATTGAGGAGCCACCAGAATATGCGGTTATCATTCTGCTTACAGCAAATCATAATGCGTTCTTGCAGACAATTCTTTCCAGATGCGTTTTGATTCAAATGAAGCCGGTACATACTGATAGCATTAAAAATCTTTTGCAGACAAAGTACGAAGCTGTAGACTATCAGTCTGAGATGGTTGCGTCATTTGCACAGGGTAATATTGGCAAAGCCATAGCTTTGACTACCGATGTGAGCTTCAATGAAGCCAAGGATATGGTGGTTTCCCTTTGTAAAAAAGCAGGGAAAATGGATGCGCTTCAGGTGTCGAATGAGGTGAAATCCATAAAAGAAGCCAACGACCAGGATAAGAAAAGTGACGACAGTGAAAAAGAAAAATTTCAGGGTTTTGTTGAGCAAATGCTAGATTTAATAACCCTTTGGTATAGAGATGTGCTATTATATAAAGCGACATTGAATGATAACATCCTACTTTTTAAAGAGGATTTATTTGATATTCACGATCAGGCTCAGAGTTGTTCCTATGAGGGACTTAACAACATAATTGATGCTATATCAGAGACAAGAGCCAGACTTAATGCTAATGTCAATTTCGAATTGACAATTACGCTTCTCATAAATGCAATGAAGGAGAATACTAGATGATAAAAGTAATCGGCGTACGCTTTAGAGGCGGCGGAAAAGTATATTATTTCGATCCAGCTGGGGTGGAGCTCAAGCGAGAGGATCAGGTAATTGTTGAGACAGTTCGCGGTGTTGAAATCGGTACTGTTTTGTTAGTAGACAAGGAGATTTCAGACGATGAAGTCCCAGGCCCTATTAAGAAAATAATGAGAAAGGCCACAGATGATGATGTAAAAAAGGCAGCCAAGAATCTTGAAAAAGAAAAAGAGGCTATGAAGATTTGCGAAGAGAAAATCGCAAAGCGCGAGCTTGATATGAAGCTAGTTGGCGCAGAATATACATTTGACAATAATAAGCTTATTTTTTATTTCACAGCAGACGGTCGTATTGACTTTAGAGAGCTTGTTAAGGATTTGGCTGCTGTATTCCATACCAGAATCGAGCTTAGACAGATTGGTGTTAGAGACGAGACTAAGCTTATGGGCGGTATTGGTATTTGTGGTAGAGAGCTTTGCTGTAAGAGCTGGCTTGGAGATTTTGTTCCAGTATCTATTAAGATGGCTAAGGAACAGAACTTATCACTTAACCCTACTAAAATTTCCGGTCTTTGTGGTAGATTAATGTGCTGCTTGAAAAATGAGCAGGAGACATACGAGTACTTAAATAGCAGACTTCCAGGAATCAATGACACAGTCACAACACCTGAGGGTTACAAGGGAACAGTTCAGTCTGTTAATGTACTTCGTCAGACAGTTAGAGTTCTTTTCGAAGAGGGCGATTTAAAGGAAGTTAAGGATTATCCTACAACGGAGCTTAAATTCAAGCCTCGCAAGAAAAAGGTACAGGTATCTAAGGAGGAGGCAAAGGAACTTGCCGCCTTGGAGGATAAGGATTAATGGAAAATCTTGCACGTTCAGATGAGCGAATAGATGATCTTCAAATAAATGGATATAAAATAATTCAGCATCCTGACAAATTTTGTTTTGGCATGGATGCTGTCTTGCTATCATCTTTTGTCATGGTAAAAGAAGGTGAGAGGGCACTGGACTTAGGAACGGGTACTGGTATAATGCCGATTTTACTGGAGGCGAAGACTGAGGGAGAGCATTTTTACGGTTTAGAGATTCAGCCTGAGAGCGCCGAGATGGCAAATAGATCTGTTCTATTAAATGGATTAGAGGAAAAAATAGAAATCATCGAAGGTGATATCAAAGAAGCCTCAGCTATTTTTGGCAAGGGGAAAATGGATGTGGTAACAAGCAACCCACCATACATGACTAACCATCATGGACTTAAGAATCCAAATGATGCAAAAGCCATCGCAAGACACGAGCTTTTATGTAATCTTGATGATGTGGTAAGAGAGACTGCAGCAGTTTTGAAGCCTAGAGGAAGATGCTATTTTGTACATAGGCCAAAGCGATTAGTAGAGATTTTCGAGGCCATGAGGAAATATAGGATTGAGCCTAAGCGAATGAGACTTGTTTATCCTTACGTGGACAAGGAACCAAATATGGTTTTGGTTGAGGGCGTAAGAGGCGGTGGAGCTCAGCTTACAGTAGAAGCACCGTTGATTGTGTATGACAATCCTGGTCAGTACACAGATGAAATATATGAGATTTACGGCATGAAATAACTAGAGTCCCATTTACAGGAGATAATATGTCAGGAACATTATATTTAGTTGCAACTCCAATCGGTAATTTGGAGGATATGACTTTTAGAGCAGTTCGCATTCTAAAAGAAGTAGATTTGATTGCAGCAGAAGATACTAGAAACTCAATAAAGTTGCTTAATCATTTTGAGATAGATACACCTATGACCAGCTACCATGAGTTCAATAAGGTGGACAAAGCAATCACTCTTATTGAAAAGTTAAAAGAGGGTCAGAACATTGCAGTTGTGACAGATGCAGGTACCCCTGGTATTTCTGATCCAGGTGAAGAGCTGGTGGCAATGTGCTATGAAGCAGGCATAGAAGTGACATCTGTACCGGGTCCAGCGGCATGTATCACAGCGGTGACAATGTCGGGACAGGCCTGTAGACGCTTTGCTTTTGAGGCATTTTTACCAAAAGACAAAAAAGAGCGTCGTAGAGTCTTAGAAGAGACAAAAAATGAAACTAGAACCATTATTATCTATGAGGCGCCACATCATCTGATTGGAACCTTAAAGGAATTGGCAGAAGTACTTGGTGAAGATAGAGGAATTACTCTTTGTCGAGAACTTACCAAAAAGCATGAGGAAAAGGAAAAGACAACAATAGGCGGAGCTCTTTTATCCTACGAGACAAAGGAGCCTAGAGGAGAGTACGTTCTTGTTATAGCAGGCAAGTCAAAAGAAGAGGTTGTCAAGGAAGCTCGGGCACAGTTTGAGGATATGACCATAGCTGAGCACATGGATATATATTTGGCTCAGGGCATGGATAAAAAAGAGGCTATGAAGGCAGTGGCAAAGGATAGAGGCGTTAGCAAGCGTGATATTTACAACGCCCTTCTATAGGAGGATGATATGAGTCATTTGGTTGCTTTATTTACAAGTAAATATTTTTTAGCTCCAGCGATTGGATGGGCAGTTGCTCAGTGTCTGAAGATGATTATTGATACATTCAGAAGTGGATTCAGTAAGGAGAGATTCAAGAGCAATACAGGAATGCCTAGCTCACACGGTGCTATTGTTGCTGCGTTGATAGTAATTACTGGTATTTTAAAGGGAACAGGTTCCTTTGAATTTGCCGTTGTTTTATTTTTCGGGTCAATAGTACTATTTGACGCTACAGGAGTTAGATTTGAGACACAGCGCCAGGGCAAGGCTCTTAACAATCTCAACGAGGAGAGACTTGAGGAAGGCAAGCAGCCACTTGATATAATTCGATTTAAGGAAAAGCTAGGACACACACTTATAGAGATTATAGTGGGTGCTGTAATTGGAATAATTAGTGCAATAGTGGTTTACCATTTGCCAATATAATTTAAGAGAGGGGGAAATTTGGTGGATAATATCGAAAAGCTTAAAGAGATTATCGATGCTTCAGATAGCATAGTTTTCTTTGGCGGCGCAGGGGTTAGTACAGAGAGCGGTATTCCAGATTTTCGAAGCAAGGACGGCTTATATAATCAGCATGATGTCCGGTTTGATATGTACCAGCCAGAGTATTTGCTGAGTCATAGCTGTCTAGTGAAGGAACCAAAGGTTTACTTTGAGTTCCATAGACAAAAGATGGATACCAGAAAAATCGAGCCTAATAATGCCCACAAGTATTTAGCCAAGCTAGAAGAACAGGGCAAGCTAATAGGTGTAGTTACACAGAATATCGATGGCTTACATCAAAAGGCAGGCAGCAAAAAAGTATTTGAAATCCATGGAAGTGCACTTAGAAATTATTGCATGAACTGTGGTACCTCTTATCCGGTTGATTATATTTTTGATTCAGAGGATGAGATTCCAAAATGTGATTACTGCGGAGGAGTTGTCAGAGCAGACATTACCCTTTATGAAGAGGGACTTCCAGAGGATCAAGTGGAGGGAGCAATCAGAGCAATAAGCTCAGCAGATACCATGATAATAGGTGGCACATCACTTACTGTTTATCCTGCAGCATCATTTGTTAATTATTTTAGAGGCAAGAATCTTGTGATAATAAATCGAGATCCTTTGAGCATTCGAGTTGGAGAAAATGTGCTGGTTATTCAGGAAAAAATCGGTGAGGTATTCACTAAATTAGCAAAACTGCAAGGTATAGAACTATAAAAATTAGATAAAATGGGAAAAAGCCTTGAAAAACGCATAAGTTCATGCTATTATCTTAATTCGTGGTATAAAACATTTATATCCTTGCTAGGCTATATGACATAGCTTGGCCAATAGACCAAAAGGAGGTAGAAAGCATGAACAAGTATGAATTAGCACTCGTTGTTAATGCGAAGATCGAAGACGATGCAAGAACTGCCACAGTTGAAAAGGCAAAGGAGTACATCACTCGCTTTGGTGGACAGATTTCTGACGTCGATGATTGGGGCAAGAAGAGACTTGCTTACGAGATTCAGAAGATGAATGAGGGTTACTACTACTTCATCCACTTTGATGCTGAGGCAGGCGTACCTGCACAGATCGAAGAGAATATTCGCATCATGGACAACGTACTTCGATTCTTATGCGTTAGAGCTGACGAGGCTTAATAGTATAAGACAAGGAGATTAATTATTATGAATAAAGTAATTCTTATGGGACGTCTCACAAGAGACCCAGAAGTTCGTTATGGTGGAGCAAACAACAGCGCTGTTGCAAGATTCTCTCTTGCTGTTGATCGTAGATTTAAGAGAGATGGCGATGAGCAGACAGCAGATTTTATTAACTGCGTTGCTTTCGGTAAGACAGCAGAGTTCCTTGAGAAATATGCTCGTAAGGGCACAAAGTTCGTTGTAGAGGGCCGTATTCAGACTGGCTCATACACTAACAAGGACGGCCAGAAAGTTTACACTACCGATGTAGTCTGTGAGAATGTTGAGTTCGCAGAGAGCAAGAATTCTCAGAGCGGCGGAAGCAGCTTTGACGGTGGCGCAGGTTTCGCACCAAGCTCAGATGCAGGCGACGGCTTCATGAATATCCCTGATGGAATTGACGAGGAATTACCGTTCAATTAGGAAGGAGCCAATAGCTCCGACCGGATTTCAATAGGAGGTTAAATCATGGCTTTTAATAAGACAGGTGATGGTCAGCAGAGAAGAAGACCAATGCATAGAAGAAAGAAAGTCTGTGTTTTCTGTGGTAAGGATAACGTAATCGACTACAAGGATACAGCAAAGCTTAAGAAGTACATTTCTGAGCGTGGAAAGATTCTTCCACGTCGTATCACAGGTACATGTGCTAAGCACCAGAGAGCTCTTACAGTAGCTATCAAGCGTGCTCGTCACGTTGCACTTATGCCATACGTACAGGATTAATAAGCATATTAATAAGACCAAGTTCATTAGAATTTGGTCTTAATTTTTTATCAAAAGATTGTCACCACTAAATAAATTATAGGTTGACAATAGAGCTATATTCTCTTACACTAAGGCAAGATTGGCTTTTAAAGCCAAATACTTACTGGAGTGTAACTAATCATGACAAAATCTATTTTATCTGTAAAAAATCAAGTACTTTGCGCCTTATTTGCAGCTCTTGTTGCTATAGGTGCATTCATTCAAATCCCGGTTCCTTATATGGATTATTTTACATTGCAGTTTTTCTTTGTATTGATGGCGGGTATTTTGCTGGGAGGAAAGCTGGGGGCAATTTCTGTAGGATGCTATGTGCTGCTTGGACTAGTGGGACTTCCAATATTTGCAGCAGGAGGTGGAATAGGCTATGTGTTTAGGCCTAGCTTTGGCTATCTAGTAGGCTTCATAGTGGCTGCATTTGTGACAGGAAGCCTTAGCAGAAAAATGAGTGTAAGCTTCATTCATTACTTTGTAGCATGTCTAGGTGGCTTTGTTGTGACTTATGGAATAGGAATCCTATATAAATATTTGATGCTGAAATACTATCTGAATACACCGGAAACACTAGGGGTTATTCTTTTGTCTTGTTTTCCTCTTGATATGCTAGGGGATCTGGTGCTTTGCGGCCTGGCGTCATTTGTAGGAACGAGATTAACAGCTATTCGCATCATGGAGTAGGCATAAATAATGTAAAAGGAGAATAAGAAATGAGTAGTAAAGTTCAAGAGTTAAAAGAAAAGGTTTTGTCGGGAAATGAGATTTCAAAAGAAGAGGCATTGGCACTTTATGATTTGCCTGAGGACAGTTTGAAGGAGCTGTGCGAAGCTGCAGATGAGTTGAGGGAGCATTTTTGTAATAATGCATTTGATATGTGTACCATCATAAATGGTAAAAGCGGAAAATGCTCGGAAAACTGTAAGTTTTGCTCTCAGTCAGCTCATTACAAGACGTGTTCAGAGCAGTATCCTCTATTAGACAAGGAAGAAATAGTTAAGCAGGCAAAATACAACGCAGATCGAGGAGTTTTAAGATATTCCATTGTTACATCTGGAAGAGCCCTTAATGATGCAGAAGTTGATAAAGTATGTGAAGCGGTAAAGGAAATAAAAAGAACAATTGATATAGAAATCTGCGGCTCATTTGGTCTATTAAGCACTGAGCAATATAAAAGACTGAGGGAAGCTGGAGTTACCAGAATTCACAACAATCTTGAGACATCAGCAAATTATTTTTCAAATGTCTGCACCACACACACTCATGAGGATAAGCTACAGGCTATTAAAAATGCCAGAGAAGCTGGAATGAGCATCTGTAGTGGCGGAATTATGGGGCTTGGAGAAAGCGTAGAAGATAGAATAGATATGGCTATAGAGCTTAGAGGTCTTAATGTAAAAAGCGTGCCAGTGAATATGCTTAATCCAATTCCTGGAACTCCATTTGAGAAAAATAAGAAGCTTACTATAGATGATATGTGCCGTATTGTAGCGGTATATCGCTTTATTTTACCAGATGCATCTATTAGATTGGCAGGAGGTAGAGGACTGTTACCAGGTCACGGTAGAGAATGCTTTAAGTCAGGGGCAAATGCAGTAATCTCCGGAGATATGCTTACTACTGCAGGCTACACAATTGAATCAGATATGAATATGATACATGAGCTGGGATATAAGGAAGAGCTTTGGGAAAAATAAAATGGCTAAATTACTAGAACTAGCAAAAGAAAAAAAGGGTGTATTTATCACCGGAACTGGAACAGATATTGGAAAAACATACGTGACAGCCTTAATGGCAAAGTATTATAAGGAGCAGGGAATTGATGTAGCTTATTATAAGGCGGCAATATCAGGAGCTGATACAATCCCTGAAAGTGATGCTGGGTATGTTAAAAGGATAGCAGGCCTAGAGCAGCCAGATGATTCAATGGTTTCCTACCTGTTTAGAGAGGCAGTATCACCACATTTAGCTGCAAAAATAAATAATCGCCCTATAGAGCTGGATAAAATAGTGGCGGACTATAAGGCTGTAAGGGATAGTCACGAATTTACAGTTGTAGAGGGAAGCGGAGGAATTGTGTGCCCAATCCGCTATGATGAAGAAAAAATACTGCTTCCAGATATTGTAAAAGCACTTAGATTATCTGTAATTATAGTTGCAGATGCAGGTCTTGGAACCATTCACAATGTAGTAACTACAGCAGCTTATATTAAAAATCTAGGAATTGAGATAGAGGGAGTACTTCTAAACAATTACATAGGTGATTTGATGCAAAAGGACAATTACTACATGATTGAAGAGCTTACTGGCTTAAAAGTAATTGCAACTGTAGCACCAAAGGGAGAAACCCTGATATTTTAACAGCTAAAGCTCACATTTGTGGGCTTTATTTATTTTGCGCAAAGCAGTAAAATATCCCTTAATATACAGTTGATGAGACATGAGGAGGGAATGCTTTGAAGGAGCAGGCTAGAGAAATTACTGGTAAAAACGGACAGAAATATACTATGAAATCAATAAATGCAGCTAATGCAGAGCAATTTCTGGATTTCATGTATCAAGTATCTGATGATACCCATTTTATGTCTAGATATGGTGATGAAGTAGGGAAAAGTGAAAATGATATAAAGGAAGAAGGAAAGAGACTGCAGAGCCTCTATGATGATTCCCGTCAAACCATGACTTCTATATTTGAAGGTGAAAAAATCATTGGCAATATTGCTGTTAGATGCGTGGGAAAAGGTAGAAAAACAAAACATCGCTGCGAGATTGGTCTTGGTGTAAGAAAAGAATACCATGGGGCTGGTCTTGGAACACATTTGATGAAGTATGCTATTGAATTTGCAAAAGACGCAGGATATACCTGCATGGAATTAGGGGTTCTAGAGGATAATGACAAAGCACGTGGATTATATAAGAAAATGGGATTTGTAGAATCAGGAAGGTTGCCAGGAGCATTTCAGCTTGATGACGGAACAGAAATTGGTGAGATATCAATGTATAAGATACTGTAGTTGAAAAGGGGGGTAATATGAGCAGATTATCTATTGAGAAAAAGGGAATAACAGAATTTGCAACAGATGCAATAGTAAATGCAGCTAATTCAAGGCTTGCCCCAGGTGGAGGCGTGTGCGGAGCCATTTTTTCACAGGCAGGCTACGATGAACTAGATGATGCATGCTTGAAAATAGGCGGCTGCGATACAGGTGATGCAGTGATAACACCTGGCTTTAATTTGCCTGCGAAGTACATTATCCATGCAGTGGGCCCTATTTGGCAGGGCGGAGGAGATAAAGAGCCAGAGCTATTATATAGCGCATACAAAAGAGCTCTTACTGTAGCAAAAGAGAATGGCTGCAAGTCAATTACATTTCCACTTATATCAGCAGGAATCTACGGCTATCCACTACAAGGGGCTTGGCAGGTAGCACTGCAGGCATGTCTAGATTATCTTCTGCAGGATCAGATGGATATAACATTTGCTGTCCTTGATGAAAGAATCATGGAGGTCGGCCAACAGGAAATTCAAAAGCTTATGCAAGAGGAAAAATATAAGGGAATTTCCCGCTAAGAGTAAAGCTCAGCGAACTTAGAGCTATGTCTATGATAGTAGCGAATTTCCGCCTCATGGCAGAGCTTTAACTGCTCATCTAACCTAACAGTAAACATACCAAGCTCTATCTGCATATCTCTAAGGGTATCAGATAGGGCCTTTTTATATTTTGTATGCTTTAGAAGGTCTATCCATTTATCCAAGTCATTGTCGTAGGCGAAAATAAGAACATCATAATAAGATATGCCCTTGTTAGCCATAATATAATCATTTATCTCAAGTTCTGTTTTTGTAGGCTTTGAAGTTCTCATAACATATAACTCCTTTCTTTAAAAACTTGTAACATTATAGACCAAAACGTAATATATTTGCAACATTTGGCATATTTTAAGAGGAAAAAGCCTGAAAAATAAGGGATTAACAGGCCTTTTATAAATGGTAAAATAGACCTAGTGCTTTAAATAAAAAGCGAGAAAAGGTAAAATTTACAGGAAAGCAAATACCAACATTAAGGGTAATTATGAAAAATAGAGAATTAATAGCATTTGGCCTGTGCGTAGCATTACTATTTACAGGCTGTGGCAATAAAAAAGATATAGCAAAAGAAGAAAAAATAGAGGCTAAGGCCCAAGTAGCAGAGGCGGTAGGTGAAGAAGAAAGCCAAGATAATGGTGAATATGACTTTACAATCTGCTTTGCTGGAGATATTAATTTCGATGAAAATTGGGTCACAACCCAGTATATGAATACTTGCGAAAATGGTATAGAGGACTGTATAGACAGTGAGTTGATAAATACCATGCAGCAGGCAGATATAATGTGGATAAATAACGAGTTTACCTACAGTGACCGTGGAAATCCACTAGAGGGTAAGGCATACACATTTAGGGCCAATCCAAGTCGCGTAGATAACCTGGATATTCTAGGAGTGGACATTGTAGGTCTTGCTAATAATCATGTGTATGACTATGGTAGGGATGCCCTATTAGACACTTTTGACACACTAGAGCAGGCGGGGATTCCGTATGTGGGCGCAGGACATAACCTTGAGGAGGCCAGCGAGCCTGTGTATATGGAAATAGAAGGAAAAACCATAGCATTTGTTGCAGCTTCCCGTGCTGAGAAAAATAGAATGACACCTCAGGCTACAGAAAGTGAGCCAGGTATCTTAAGATGCTACGACACTGAGATTTTCGATGAAGAGATTAAAGAGGCTGATGCTAATGCAGATATTGTAGTTGCTCTGCCACATTGGGGTACTGAGTATTCCACAGAACTGGAGCCTGTGCAGGTTGAGACGGCCCATGAGTACATAGATGCAGGTGCAGATGTGATTATTGGGGCTCATACCCATTGCCTCCAGGGATTTGAGTACTATGAGGGTGTTCCCATAGTTTATAGTTTAGGCAATTACTGGTTCAACGAAAAGACACTAGATACGATGCTTTTAACAATCCATTGCTATGGAAATAATGATGAGGACAACAGGGAAGTATTGATTACTCCCGCTTTGCAGGCTAATTGCACCACTACATATGTGTCAGATGCAGATGACCAGAGAGCACTCTTTGATAGACTTGAAGACATATCTGTAAATGTGCAGATAGATAATGATGGAAAAGTAGAAATACTTGAATAAGGAGAATGATGAAGACAGTTAGGGTAGTTGCAGCAGTTATAAAAGCAGAAAATGACAAGGGTCAGCCTATGATATTTGCCACCCAGCGCGGCTACGGTGATTACAAGGATGGCTGGGAATTTCCTGGTGGAAAAATAGAGGATGGTGAGACTCCAAGAGAAGCTCTTATTCGAGAGATAAAAGAGGAGCTTGATACAGTTATTAAAGTGGGGGATTTGATAGATACAATCGAGTATGATTACCCCACATTTCACCTTTCAATGGATTGTTTTTGGAGCGAGATTATAGAGGGGGATCTGGTATTAAAGGAGCATGAAGCAGCTAGGTGGCTTACAAAAGAGACCATAGATGATGTAGATTGGCTACCGGCAGACATAACCCTTATAGACCAGCTTAAAAAGCAGATATAACATAAAATTACAACGCTAAAATCAAATAAGAGGAGAATATTATGACTGAATTAATGACTGGAAGACCTGAAAATACAGAGGGTAGATTGGATAGGGAGATACGAGTTTATGACTTTTTAGATAAGCTTGAAATTGAATATGAAAGAGTGGACCATGAGCCAGCCACAACAATGGAGGCCTGTGAAGAGGTAGACAAAAAGCTTGGCACATTAATGTGTAAGAACTTATTCTTGTGCAACAGACAAAAGACCAACTTTTACCTACTTTTAATGCCAGGAGATAAGAAATTCAAAACAAAAGAGTTGTCTCAGCAGATAAACTCAGCAAGATTATCATTCGCAGATGCGGAAGATATGTTAAAATACCTAGATATAGAGCCTGGTGCAGTAAGCGTCATGGGATTGATGAATGATAAGGAAGGAGCGGTAAAGCTCTTAATCGACGAAGAAGTAATAAAAGGCCAGTATATTGGTTGCCATCCATGCGTGTGCACTAGCAGTCTAAAAATAAAGACAAATTTCATATTGGATAAGTTTTTACCAGCAGTATCCCATAATTATGAGGTAGTTAAGCTAGTAGGCGAAGATTAAACAGCTTGAAATTAGCCTTGCATAATAATTATAAAAGTTGTAAAGTATTCAAAAGACAAGGGCGTCTGCATAATAAGCAGGCGCCTTTTTGCTTTATAGAAAGCAAACAATATCTAATAGTTTAGTTGGAGGCTGAATTGAGACCAGTAATTGGATTAATACCATTATTTGATGATGAAAAAGAAAGCTATTGGATGTTGCCAGGATATATGAAGGCAATTGAAAAGGCTGGTGGTCTTCCAATAATGCTGCCCCTTACAGAGGAGAAAGAAGAACTGGAAGAAGCCTATAGCTTATGTCAGGGGATTTTATTTACAGGGGGCCATGATGTATCCCCGGAAGTATATGGGCAAGAGATTAAGTCCACCTGCGGAAAACCTTGTAAATCAAGGGATGTAATGGAAGCTTATTTACTAGACAAATGCATAGAGGAAGATAAACCATTCCTTGGAATTTGCAGAGGTCTTCAATTTATAAATGCTCATCTTGGAGGTAGCCTTTACCAGGATTTACCTACAGAATATAATTGTACTGTTGAGCATCACATGGCGCCTCCATATAATAGGCCAGCCCATAGGGTTCAGGTGTTAGAGGACACAAGCCTTTCAGACATAATTGGAAGTGGAGTCCATGAGGTTAACAGTTATCACCATCAAGCAATAAAAGAGCTGTCGCCAAAGGTTCAAAAAATGGCAGTGTCTGAGGATGGATTAGTTGAGGCAATCGCTGTGAAGAATCACAGATTTGCAATAGGGGTGCAGTGGCATCCAGAGTTTTCCTACGAAGATAGTGAGGAAAGCATGAGATTACTAAAGGCATTTATTAAAGAATGTATATAAAGGAAGGAGATTAATTATGAAGAAAAGAGTTCTAGCAGTTTTAATGGCTGTTGCTACTATGGCAGCAATGGTAGGATGTGGTGACTCAGCTACTCCTGAGAAAGCAGAGAGCACAGAAGGCACAGAGAGTTCAGGCGGAAAGGTATGGGTTATCGCAACTGATACAGCTTTTAAGCCATTTGAGTACACAGATGACAATGGTGATTTTGTTGGTATTGATATGGAAATCTTAGATGCAGTAGCTAAGGACCAGGGCTTTGAATACAAGGTAGATGTACTTGGCTGGGATGCAGCAATTGCAGCTTGTCAGGCTGGACAGGCAGATGGAATGATTGCAGGCGCATCTATCACAGATGAGCGTAAGGAATCAGGATGGATTTTCTCAGACGGATATTATGACGCTAACCAGAGCATGGCTGTAGAGGCTTCTTCAGATATCGATGGTTTTGATGATTTATCAGGAAAGTCTGTTGCAGTTAAGACAGGTACAATGAGTGCAACATACGCAGAGGAATTAGCATCAGAGTATGGATTTACAGTTACATACTTTGAGGATTCTCCAACAATGTATCAGGCAGTAGTTGGCGGACAGGTTGCAGCAGTATTTGACGATACTCCAATCATGGCTTCTAACATCAAGGAGACAGGAATCGCTATGAAGATTGTAGATGGAACAGGAAATGATCCAGCTCAGTACGGATTCGCAATTTTCAATGCTGATAATCAGGAGCTTGTAGATATGTTCAATGCAGGCCTTAAGAACATCAAGGAAAACGGAACATACGATGAGATTATTAGTAAGTACCTTGGAGAATAAGAAACTAATGTGGGCAGCTAAGTCTGCCCACTGATTATTGAGGATTATATATGATTAGAATTATAACAGTATATGGACCAATGCTATGTGGGGCTCTAGGAAGAACCCTTCTTTTAGCGTTATTGGGATTATTTTTCGCCTGTATTATAGGCTTGTTTTTCGGTATCTTAGGCGTGCTTAAGAATAGAGCATGCAATGTTATCTCGCAGATATTTGTTGATGTGATTCGTGGCGTGCCAATGATTGTATTGGCATTTTTTGTCTATTTTGGAATCCCTTATTTATTTAACACTATGATAGGTGGATTCAATATCAGCTTATCAGCACTTCAGGCTGGTACTATCTGTTTGGCCCTCAACTGTGGTGCATACATGGCAGAAATTGTAAGAGCTGGTATTCAGTCTGTTGACCCAGGTCAGATGGAGGCTGCTCGTTCACTTGGTCTTACTTACGGTATGGCCATGAGAAAGGTAGTGCTTCCTCAGGCTATCCGCACTATGATTCCTACATTTATCAATCAGTTCATCATTACCTTGAAGGATACATCTATCCTTTCAGTAATTGGTTTCCCAGAACTTGTAAATACAGCAAAAAATGTTCAGGCCAACACATTTATGTCATTCCAGACATGGGCCATTGTAGGAATTATGTATTTGATTGTTATCACTATCCTTTCACGTAGTGCAAAGATGGTTGAGAGGAGGTTAAGCATTGGCAGATAAGAGTACAGTTAAAATCAAAGTAGAACACTTAAATAAAAAATTTGGAAGCCTTGAAGTATTAAAAGATATTTCAACAGAGGTGTACGCAGGCGAGGTAGTCTGTGTAATCGGACCTTCAGGCTCAGGAAAGTCAACATTCTTAAGATGTCTAAACAGACTTGAGAAGGCTAGTGCAGGATTAATAGTAGTAGACGGCGAAGAGATTTTAAGCAAGCAGGTAAACATTAATCATGTGAGAGAAAAGATTGGAATGGTTTTCCAGCATTTTAATCTTTTTAACAACCTTAACATCATCGATAATCTTACATTGGCTCCTGTAGAATTAGGAAAATGCTCAAAAGAAGAGGCTACAGAGCGAGCAAAAAAGATGCTTGAGAGGGTAGGGCTTGAGGACAAGGCAAATAGCTTTCCAAGCCAGCTTTCAGGTGGACAGAAGCAGCGTGTAGCATTTGCAAGAGCTCTTTGCATGGAGCCAGACATCATGCTTTTTGATGAGCCAACAAGTGCTCTTGATCCAGAAATGGTAGGGGAGGTTCTTCAGGTAATGAAGTCCCTTGCAGCAGATGGTATGACAATGGTGATTGTTACACACGAAATGGGATTTGCAAGAGAAGTAGCAGATAGGGTTATTTTCATGGATGGTGGATACATTGTGGAGGAGGGAACTCCACAGGAAGTACTACTTAATCCTAAGGAAGAAAGAACAATCGATTTCTTAAATAAAGTATTATAGTGGGGGCTATATGAAAAATATTATTACAATTAGTAGACAATTTGGCGCAGGCGGTAGCACAATAGGCCAGGCAGTGGCAGAGAGGCTGGGATACTATTATTGCGACAAAGATATGATTGTAAGGACTGCCATAGAAAGTGGTAATCTTTCACCAGAAGAGATTCGTTACTATGATGAAAAGGTTCCAAAGGAATTTGGATTTGGACAAAGCCTATTTGATTTTTACAACAAGCCTTTAGATGAGCGTCTTTTTAATGCCCAAAGAGAAGCTATTAGAAAGGTTGCTGAAAAGGGTAATTGTGTAATCGTAGGACGAAACGCAAACATTATTCTTAAGGAATATGATAAGAGTCTTCATGTTTTCATTTCTGCAAGCGAGCGCTTCAGATTAAAGAGAATGATGGGTAAAATGCCAGATGTGCCGGAAGCTAAGGTCCTTGAGAGATTACATTCTGTTGATAAGGCTCGTAAGAAATATTGTAAATATTATACACACACAGAATTTGGTAATGCAGAATTCTATGATTTATCAGTAAAGAGTTCAACACTTGGAATAGATAATTGTGTAGATATCATTTGTAATGCGGCAAAGTTTTAGTGGATAGACTGTTGCGTATTGACATGGGAAAAGATAACTAATTATAATTAAAAAAAATATTTTGTTTTCGACAAAGGCGTCGCATTAATTTGCGTCGCCTTTTTTTATGCTAAAAAAGCAAAACGGAGATGGTAAATCAAGAACAATTCTTGGAACTACGGTGGAATAGTGAATTAAAAAAGGGGAAGGAAGGTAATATGATAAAACTTAACGATTATTTGTATGATGGTGAGACGATTTTTAGAATACTGCAAAAGTATATGGATGATTTAGAGGCAAGCGCGATGGATTCCCATAATCAAATAGATATAGTTCATTGTTCATTTATTGAAACAATATACGAGTTATTGGAGCATAATGAGTTCTTGACGTCTCAGTCCCAGCGAATAAGAGAGTTTTATAAATACATGGTGGAGAAGTATTATTATCTTGCATTTACTTTTAAAGGGAGAATTAAATCCATTATCAGATCAGAGGAAAAATTTAATAGATATATAGTGGATTTTATATATGAGTATTATCAGCAGTATCATCATTTTCCTGCTATACAGGAAGTAAAAGAAAAGTTAAGCTGCTTCAGGGATTTGATTGCTTATAGGATAGTAATATCCTTGCCTAAGTGTCACCTTAAAGAGGGCCAGGACAGAGAGGAAGAAGAGATAAAGCTATTATACGAAATAGCAAATGCACTTCCCTCTTTTTTATCAGAACAGGGATTTGCTGTTGTGAAATCAAATCTTGAGGGTAGGGAATGCTCTGACTTGTTGGATGAGAACTTGAGAGATATTTATAGAGATTATGTTCATGAGCCAACCAGTGCTGGTTATAGATCTTTGCATCTAACACTGTTTGATGAGATGGCAAGATGTTATGTAGAAGTTCAGCTTAGAACAAAGGATATGGATGACAGCGCAGAAATAGGAAATTCAAACCATTTAAGATATGTGAAGGCTCAAGAACAGCAGCATAGTAGAAGAAATGAAATACCAGTAGGAGAATGTTTATACTTCGATGAGGCGTATGAGCGAGTGGTAGCTCTTGAAAATATAGATTTATCAAAGATAGATGTAAATATGTTTACAGCGGAAAATAACAGCCTGATTAATGATGGATGTGGACTATTTAGGGGTAGACAGATTTTGCCGTTTGAACATTTATCAAGATTTCAAAATGGATTGGTGGATTAAAAAAGTAGATTAATAACTTGGGGGAATTTACAATGGCAGCATTTGATAGAGTATGTTCTGGTATTCCGCAAATGGATGAGCAGTTTGACAACATTAGATTTGGGGATAATGTTGTCTGGAGGGTGGATAAGCTAGAGGATTTTATGCTTTTTGCAGGTCCATACGTGAAGCAGGCAATAGAGGATGGGAGAAATCTAATTTATGTTAGATTTGCATCTCACGAGCCACTCTTTGAACCACAGGAAGGTTTGAAGATTGTTAATGTGGAACTGTCCCACAGATTTGAGACTTTTACAGTTGCTATTCATGAAATAATTGAAAGGGAAGGTGTTGATGCCTTCTTTGTATTTGATTGTCTGTCAGAACTTCAGACTGCTTGGGCTACAGACCTTATGATGGGTAATTTTTTTCAAGTAACCTGCCCATATCTTTTTTCACTTGATACTGTGGCCTTCTTCCCATTGATTAGAGGTAAGCATTCATTTAAAGCAATAGCTAAAATTCGTGATACAACACAGCTATTTCTAGATGTTTATTCAGATTCAAAGCATGTATATGTAAGGCCAGATAAGGTTTGGAATAGGTATTCTGAGACAATGTTTTTGCCTCATATTTATGAGCCTGAAAATGGTACATTTAAGCCGATGCTTGATGGTGTAATGGCTAGCCATTTTTATCAGTTACTTGAAACTGAAACATCAAATGCAGACCGTGGAAACAAGGATAGCTGGGATAGATTTTTTGATATGACAAAGACCATGCACGAAAATGGCATTGACGTCACTGAGCAGTGTAATAGGATGTGCAATATCATGATGAGCAGAGATGAAAGGATGCGCATCATGATAAAAGAAAACTTTAGGGTCGAGGATTATCTTAATGTGAAAAATAGGATGATTGGAACGGGCATGATAGGTGGAAAAGCCTGCGGAATGCTCCTTGCCAGAAAGATTATTGAGAACAGTAGGCCTGATATATTTGATAAGTTTGAGCCCCATGATTCCTTTTATGTGGGCTCTGATGTATTTTATACATTTATTGTGGAGAACCACTTTTGGGATATTAGGGTAAGACAGCGAAAGCCAGAAGAATATTTTAGTTTGGCGGAGGAGTTTGCAAATCGTCTAAAAACTGGAAAGTTTTCGCGAGATATGGAAGAAGATTTGGTTAAGCTTCTTGAGTATTACGGTCAAGATCCAATTATTGTAAGGTCAAGCTCTATTTTAGAAGACGGATTTGGCAATGCGTTTGCAGGAAAGTATGAATCAGTATTTTGCCCGAATGCAGGGGATATGGAACAAAGACTTTTGGAACTTGAGGATGCGATTCGTACAGTTTATGCTAGCACGATGAGTAAGTCAGCCTTAGATTATAGAAATCGTCGTGGACTGCAGGCAAGAGATGAGCAGATGGCTCTTTTGATTCAGAGAGTTTCGGGTTCATATTATGGGGATTATTATATGCCTTGTGCAGCAGGCGTTGGTTATTCATACAGCCCATATCGATTTATGGAAAGTCTGCAGCCAACAGCAGGAATGCTTCGTCTTGTAATGGGACTTGGAACGTCAGCAGTGGATAGAACGGAGGGCTCATATCCAAGACTTGTAAGCCTTGATAAGCCAAAGGCCTCAACAGCGAAAAATAGCATCGAAAAACATAGATATTCGCAGAAGAAATTGGAACTTATTAATCGAGCTGAAGGGAAGTTGCAGCAGGTAGAGCTGGATACAATAAAACCATTTATGCCATTTTATTTGCAGGGCTTGCTTTTAGAACATGATTATGAGGCAGAAAGCATCTATCGTGAACAGGGACATCCTAGAGATATACAGTTTATTTCTTGCAATGGAATAGTTGCAAAGGATGAATTAATGGCTCAGATGAAAGACATTTTGAGAACTATTCAAGAAACATATGAATATCCTGTGGACACAGAGTTTACTATCAATTTTGCTGAGAATGGAGATTATGTAATTAACATTCTGCAGTGTCGACCTCTTCAGATTTTTGAGGATTCAATGGATTTTGAAATGCCGGAAAATATTGATGAAAATAAGATTTTATTTGAATGCGAAAAGTCTTCAATGGGATTATCCAGAGTGGAAAAGATGGATTTAATAGTCTACGTTGATGCTGTTAAATATTACAACATGGACTACAAGGATAAGTACATTATTGCTAATGCCATCGGAAAGATAAATTGGAAGATGCGTAATCAGGGAAA
This sequence comes from Pseudobutyrivibrio sp., assembly GCA_017557435.1. Taxonomy (GTDB): domain Bacteria; phylum Bacillota; class Clostridia; order Lachnospirales; family Lachnospiraceae; genus Pseudobutyrivibrio. The sequence continues at coordinate 96,056 of JAFYYR010000001.1, forward strand.
AAAGATGCTTCTCATGGTACCAGGGCGCATTGGAACAACATCTCCTGAGCTTGGAGTACCTACAGCATTTGCGGATATAAGTGAGTTTGAAGCAATTTGCGAGATTGCAAATTCTGAGGCGGGATACAATCCAGAGCTTTCTTATGGAAGCCATTTCTTCCAGGACCTAGTGGAATCAGGAATACTATATAATGCCATTTTTGAAAATGAAAAGACGAAGGTCTTTAATATGGGATTGTTGAAGGGATATAAGAATATTTTGGTAGAGATGGATAGCAAATATAGGGAGATAGAAGAAATAGTAAAAGTGTATGATGTTTCCGAAAAGGATATTTACTTATGCAATGACATGAAAAATGAAAGAATAATATGTTATGAGAGATAGAATTATGCTATTATCTTTCCATGAAATATGAATGCATCGTAGAAGCAAAATTTATATCTAGACCAAATAGATTTATAGCCCATGTAGATATTGATGGTACAGAAGTAGTTGTCCACGTGAAAAATACAGGGCGATGCAAGGAACTTTTAATACCAGGATGCCGGGTTTATCTTGAAAAAGCTACTAATCCAGAGAGGAAAACGCCCTATGACTTAGTAGCTGTAGATACACCTACTGGCATAGTAAATATAGATTCTCAAGCACCAAATGCCGTAGTAAAAGAGTGGCTTTTAAAGCAGGACTATGACCTGGTTGTGCCTGAGTACAAATACGGGAATTCTAGAATCGATTTTTACATGGAAAAAGGAGAGGATAAATATCTTCTTGAGGTAAAGGGCTGCACCCTGATAAAAGATGGGATAGGCTACTTCCCTGATGCGCCTACAGAGCGAGGAGTAAAGCACCTTAGAGAACTTACCGCAGCCATAGACAAAGGATACAAAGCCATGGCAGCCTTTGTAATTCAAGTGGAGGGCGTCAGTGAGGTAAGACCAAACATAGAGACCCATCCAGAGTTTGGGGTAGCTCTAAAAGAGGCAGAAGAAGCAGGGGTAGAAGTGCTATTTTTAGAATGCAATGTGAAAAAAGATGAGCTTACAGTAAAAGCTTCTAAATCATTATGATTTAGAAGCTTTTTGTATATATTAGCCACCCTACAACCAGATGAATTGCAAGAATTAAAGGCATTCCAATGACGAAATACCAGTGTTTTGTTTTGTGGCGGAAGAGATACATGCCTAAAAGAGTGCCGATGCTTCCACCGATGGCGCTGACTAAAAATAGAGTCTTCTCAGGGATGCGCCATTGATTGGAAATAGCTCTTTTTTTATCGATTCCCATCACAGCAAGACCAAGTGCATTCATCATAACCAAATAAGAAATAATAAGATCTTTCATAAAATATCTCCCTAGAAATGTTATGAATCTATTATAAAAAAATTAAAATAAAATATGCAAACTATTTGTCTAAAAGGAAAAAAGATTTATCATATAAGCAGGGATTAGGAAATGGGAGAATGATATGCTTAGTAAGACACATTTAGCAATAGGAGTGGCCAGCTCTCTTACTATTCTTGCACCTGATACATTGCAGGAGCTATGCCCAATAGTTATAGGAGCATCGGTTGGAAGTATTCTTTGTGATATAGATTGTAAAATTGGTGTATCAAAGGATGCAGTTTTAGGAAGAGCTATAGCAACTATACTATCGGTGGCGGCATTGTATATAGATATATATGCTCATGGAAGCATGTTTGAATATTTCATGCAGACACATATTATTTCTTTGCTTCTGGGGCTTTTAATAATATTGATTACGGGGTATTTTGCTAGAGAATCAGTGCATAGGGGATTTTCACATTCGCTGATGGCATTTGGACTATATGGCATAGGAATATTTTTGTTTTCAAAGCCAGTGCTTTTAGGATTTATTATAGGATTTGCTTCCCATCTATTATTGGACATTTTAAACTATCGTCCAGTCCAGCTATTTTACCCTAGAGAAAAGGGAGTAAGCCTTAAAATATGCAAAGCCAAATCAAAGCTTAATATTGTAATTATGATCGTAGGATATATATGGCTTATTGCTGTGTGCGCTTTAAACTATCAGCATTTCCTGGTTTTAATGCCCCAAAGGGGGTAAAGGCATAACTCTTTATGCATAGTGCACAGTTTTAGATATTGCAATTTGTTTAATTTGTATATTTACCCAATGGAACTTTCTAAAAAAGGTGGTATTCTAATGGTGTAATTAGGAATCAGCTTGATAGGAGGTTAGAAGATGGGCTTATTTAGAGAGTTATTTGACAGCGAAAACGGCACATTAATGACATTCGTTGAGTTTTTAAAGAGCGGATATGTCGACTAAATAAATTTGAAAAAGCATTTCGGAGTGTCCTTATAAAGGGGCACTTCTTTTTTTTATAATTATATCAACGAAAACCTGTAGGAGAATTACTTGTATTTTGTACGGAATCAGGAGGTGTTGATATGGAGAAAAATATTAAAATATATATAGACATGGATGGGTGCATAGCCAAGTGGAATATGAATGCATCCATAGAAGATACATTTGAGCCGGGTTATTTTGCAGGATTGGAGCCGGACGAGAGATTAATAGATACAGTTAAGATGCTATCGAAAGAATACGATGTCAGCATTTTATCAGCGGTTTATCAGGACAATCACTCGGTGGATGATAAAATAAAGTGGCTTAATAATAATGGGTTAGGCTACCTGCAGCGGATATTTGTACCTTATGGCGAGTCCAAGCAAAATTATATTGATCAGAGTTTTACATCCATTTTAATTGACGATTATTCGAAAAATTTAGAGGAGTGGATTTTAGGTAAAAATTGTTTCGGAATCAAGTATCTCAACGGAATTAATGCTACAAAGGGCTTGTGGAATGGGTTTATGATTTCCAGCCGAATGAATCCTAGCGCCATGTACACAACCATCAAAGGAATTGTGTCGCAATTAATTGTGCAAAACGCACTTGCAAAAACAGCATAGATTAGCGATAATCAAAACAAAGGGGAGGAGAGTTTATTGGTGTAAAAGGAGGATACGAAATGGCAGAAAACAAATACGCAGGTACTAAGACCGAGAAGAACTTATGGGAGGCATTTGCTGGCGAGTCTATGGCTCGCAACAAATATACATATTTTGCTTCAGTTGCTAAGAAGGCTGGTTATGAGCAGATTGCAGCATTATTCTTAAAGACAGCTGACAATGAGAAGGAGCATGCTAAGCTTTGGTTCAAGGCTTTAGGCGGTGTTGGTACTACTCCTGAAAATCTTCTTCACGCAGCAGAGGGTGAGAATGCTGAGTGGACAGATATGTATGATCGTATGGCTAAGGAAGCTGACGAGGAAGGATTCCCAGAGCTTGCAGCACAGTTTAGAGGTGTAGCAGCTATTGAGAAGGCTCACGAGGAGCGCTATCGCAAGCTTCTTAACAACGTAGAGGCAATGGAAGTATTCAAGAAGAGTGGCGTAACTATGTGGGAATGCCGCAACTGTGGTCACATTGTAGTTGGTACAGAGGCTCCAGAGGTTTGCCCAGTTTGCAAGCATCCAAAGGCATACTTCGAGGTTAGAGAAGAGAATTATTAATTCCTAATCTAAGGATTTGTTTTTTCCAGGGTCAATGTTGATTAGTTCAGCATGGCCCTGATTTTATAAGACTATTAAGGAGGATGACATGGTAAAGCACGTTATTTTATGGACTTTAAAAGAAGAGTATTCTAATGAGGAAAAGGCTAAAATCAAGGCTGGTATCAAAGAGGGCCTTGAGGCACTTCAGGGTAAGATTCCAGGATTAATTGATATCAAAGTATACACAGAAGGATTACCTAGCTCTAACGCAGACTTGATGCTTGATTCATCATTCGAGGATGAGGCTTCCCTTAAGGGTTATGCAGTACATCCAGAGCATGTTGCTGTAGCAGATGGCAAGGTACGTCCATACACAGCATCAAGAGTATGCCTTGATTACGAGGTATAGAATCCTAATAACATAGAAAAGAGACGTAAAATGAAGATAGTATTCCTAGACAGAAAAACAATAGGAGAAGATATTGATCTTTCAGGTTTTGAGAGATTTGGAGAGGTTGTAATTTACGATTATTCCACACCTGACCAGGTGTTAGAGAGAGTTGAGGATGCAGATATTATCGTCCTTAACAAGGTGCCAGTTAATGAGTCCACTATTTCATCAGCTAAGAATCTTAAGCTTGTATGTGTGACAGCTACTGGAACTAACAATCTAGACAAGGATTATCTTGCAAGCAGAGGCATAGAGTGGAGAAATGTTGCTGGATACTCTACAGAGGCAGTTGCCCAGCATACACTTGCTTTAGTGTTACATTTATATGAGCACCTAAGCTACTATGATGATTATGTAAAAAGTGAGCGCTATGTAGATGATAAGATGTTCACTCATTTTGAAAAGCATTTTAACGAAATCAGCGGCAAGACATGGGGTATAATCGGACTTGGCGCAATAGGAAGCAGAGTGGCAGAGATTGCCACATGCCTTGGAGCTCAGGTTGTTTACTATTCTACAACTGGACGTAATCACTCAGATATCTACAAGGAAGTGGATTTTGATACACTTTTATCCACATCAGATATCATTACTATCCACGCACCACTTGATGAAAATACACTACATTTAATTGATAAGTCTGCTCTGGAGAAGATGAAAAACACAGCAGTCCTGGTAAATGTGGGAAGAGGTCCTATCATTGTGGAAAAAGACTTAGCTGAGGCTCTAGAATGTGGACAAATTGCGGCAGCAGGCCTTGATGTACTTGATGTAGAGCCAATGTCTAGTGACAATCCACTTGTTAGAATCAAGGACAGCACTAAGCTTCTTATCACTCCTCATATTGCATGGGCTGCTGTAGAGGCGAGACAGCGACTTATGAAAATTATCGAGGGACAGATAGAGGACATCATTTCTTCAAAATAATCTGATAAACTGAAGTTCCTAAGTAATTGAAAATGGGGACTTGGCTTATGGATTTTAACTACGAAGATGAAAACAAGCCATACTCATCAGATGATGCGTATGAAGACTTAGAGAAGATTCGCGATATACTACACGATGCTCAGATGCGGATTAATAAGGACAAAATAAATAAGGCAGATATCGATGTTAGTATAAACATAGATTTACCGAACTCAAATAAATAGAAAAGGCTGTAATAACAGTCTTTTCTTTATGTTTTTATAGAGAGTAATTGAAAATAGAAAGAGAGAATTATTATGTGGTTATTTTTCGCGCTTGCGACAACATTAATTTGGGGTCTAGCGGAGCTATTTTATAAGAAGGGTGCAAGGCCAGATGAGAAATACGCTCACCTTAAAATATGCGTCTGCGTTGGTTTCATAATGGGTATTCATGCCACATTTACACTTATAACAGGAGGTATTGGATATAATCCAGCCAACTTGATTAATTATCTTCCAGTGTCACTTTGCTATATCATTTCAATGGCATTCTCATTTTTTGGAATGAGATTTATAGAAGAGTCAATTTCAGATCCTATTGAGAATACATCAGGTGCTATATGTTCACTATTAGCAGTAATTATTTTAGGTGAGACAATTGCATTTGGCTCAGCAGTAGCTATTGTAATTATAGTAATCGGTATCTTAGGTATAGGATTTTTGGATAACACAGGGGATACTGACAGAAAGAAAAAACTTGGAAAGAAGATGGCTGTTATTGCATTTGCAATGCCATTTTGCTACGCAATTATCGATGCGATAGGAAGCCTTCTTGATATATATTTCTTAGATATTGAGACTAGTCCTCTTACAAATGTAACTGAAAAGACAATTGAGGATGTGGCCAATACATCATACGAGATTACATTTTTTATCTGCGCAGTAATTATTCTTATTTTCCTGAAAATAAAGGGAGTGAAGTTTGAGCTGCCAACTCAAAGAGATAAGATTTTAGCTGGTGTTTGCGAGACAGCAGGCCAGTTCACATACGTATATGCCATGAGTGGTGATGGAGCAATTGCTGCACCTATCATTTCATCAGTGTGTGTAGTATCACTTATATTATCTAGATTAGTTTTGAAAGAGAAGCTTACCAAGCTTCAATATTTCTTCCTGTTTTTAGTAATTGCAGGTATTCTTACCCTTGCAGTGATTGAGGGTGACTAGGATAGATGGTATAATATTTCAATAGTGTGTAATATTTTGGGGATAGATATTGGAAATATTGGTTTTTGCGTGATGTTAGGAGGGGAAGTTTGAGTGAGAAAAACGAGGTAGTAATGTCTAGCATTGACTACTCAGATGGGGATATTTTAAGGATGCTTAAGGACTTACCAGATGCATGCTGTGTTTTCCAGGTGGTGACAGATCCATTTGGTACAGTCCGAGACATGCTGTTTCTATTTGCCAATGAAAAATATGCTTCACTAGTTGGCAAGTCTTCTGCTGAGCTAATAGGTGCCACCTATTACTCGACGGTTTCTAATAGAGACGAGGATTGGATTAGGCTTAGTTATCAAGCCGCCATAATGCGTCAGTCTGTAATTAATCGCACTTACAATACTCAATTTAATAAATGGTTTGAGTTCTGGGCAGTTCCTGTATTTAAAAAGGGATTTTGCGCTTTTATCATCCATGATGTGACGGCTGAAAAGCGTAAGGAAGATACCAAGGAAATCACTTCAAAATCAAACAATGTAATCATTGAATGTGCCAAGGCCCTGTCGGCAGGTGATTTCAAAAAAGGAATAAAGGCTGCATTAAAAATACTTGGAACCACTCTTAAGGCAGACCGAGCAATGATTATTGAAAGCCGAAATGGTGAGGTAGGAGAAATCATAGAATGGTCTGATAGAGTAAATGGCACTGGCTTACCCGGTAGAAAAGAATTTGAGGAATATGATGTTTTTACCATGTGGAACAAACAGCTATATGGTGAAAATGTTTTAATCATAGAGGATACATTACTGGTAAATGTTAAAAATGAGCAGGCCTATAACTGCATGTTATCGGGAAAAGTTTCAAACTATGTGCTTGCTACTTTGACTGATAAAAATAAGGTTAATGGATATTTGCTAGTTGATAATTTCAGTCCTGAAACAGATATAAACATAAGAGAAGTAGTTGAATCTGTTGCAATTTTCATTTCTGAGGAAGTTAGAAACCATATACTTCAGTCAGAAATGTTATACATGAGTGAGCACGATATTCTCACAGATGCAGGGAATAGAAAAGCATTTAATTCTAAAATTGGCATGCTGGAGGGAATGGATATTTCAGTTGGAATCTGCTTTGTGGATATAAATGGATTGAAGTCCATAAATGACGAGTTGGGCCATGAGGCAGGGGACAATGTGATAAAAGAAGCGGCGGAGACCATATCAGCCATTTTTAAGAAGAAATACTGCTATCGTATCGGCGGCGATGAGTTTGTAGTAGTGATGCCTCAGGTAACAGAAGAGCATTTTGCTCAATTCGTTGAAAAGCTTCGAAAAAAGACCAAGAAAATCTCAATGGCAATAGGTTCTGTATGGAGTGAAAAATGCTTGGATATGGAAGAGCTTGTTAATATAGCAGATAAAAATATGTATGCTGACAAAACAGAGTTTTATAGCAAAAACGATAGACGAAAGGAGTGATATATAATAAAATAATTTAGCGTACTAAAGTGAAAGAGAGGACGGAAGAAATGGTTATTTCAAAAAGTATGGAAGCCCTTGTTGCTGGAAGTTCAACTATCAGAAAGCTATTTGAAGAGGGCCTACAATTAGCGGCAGAAGTTGGTGCAGAAAATGTTTATGATTTCAGTTTAGGAAATCCAGCTTCTCCGGTGCCGGCAAAAGTTACTGAGTCAATCAAAGATATTTTAGCTGAAAATCCAGACTCTTACGTCCATGGATATATGAAAAATGCAGGATTTGACGAGGTTAGAGCCAATGTAGCAGAAAGCCTTAATAAGAGATTTAATATGGGCTACGACGCAGGTGATATCGTCATGACAGTTGGTGCAGCAGGCGCTATGAATTGCATTTTTAGAGCACTTATTGAGACAGATGATGAAGTGATTGCATTTGCACCATATTTTGGTGAGTATCGTAACTATGCAGCTAATTACGGCGGTAAGTTAGTTGTAGTTCCACCAGATATGGAGAACTTCGATTTAAATATTAATGAATTAGATGCCCTTATCAACCCAAAGACTAAGTGCATTATTATTAATAATCCTAACAATCCATCTGGTAGAATTTTCCCAGAGGAGACAATTAGACAGCTTGGCGCTATAATTGAAAGTGCAGAAAAAAGAATAGGTCATCCTATTTATGTACTTGCAGATGAGCCATATAGAGAGCTTGTCTATGATAATGAGGTTGTTCCTTACATACCTTCAATTATCAAGAACAGCATTTACATCTATTCATTTTCTAAGACACTTTCTCTTCCAGGTGAGAGAATTGGTTATATGGCCCTTTCTAAGAAAATGGATTGTTATGACGAGATGATAAATGCAATGGCCGTGGCAAACAGATGCTTAGGCTATGTTAATGCACCATCTTTATTCCAGCTTGTAGTTTCTAGATGTTTGGATGAGGGAGTAGATCTTGATTTCTACGATAGAAACAGAAAGCTATTATACGATAAGCTTACTTCCCTTGGTTTCAAGGTGGTTAAGCCACAGGGTGCATTTTATTTGTTAGTTAAGGCTCCAATGGAGGATGAGGAAGAGTTTGTTTCTCTTGCTAAGAAGCATCACATTATTTTAGTATCTACCAAATCCTTCGGTTGCCCAGGATATATTAGAATGGCATATTGCGTAGACTATGAGATGATTAAGCGTTCTATACCAGCCTTTGAAGCATTGGCTAAGGAGTGCGGACTCTAGTTTATACAGGAGGCGATTTATTTGAGAAAGAAATTATTATCAGCTGTATTAATCACAGGAATGATGCTATCACTTTCAGGCTGTGCTAAGAAAAGTCAGGAAGTCATTTCAGATATGGCTGGGTCCAATGACGTCCTTACAGTGTATGCATGGGATGAGAATTTTAACATTCCAGCACTTAAGGCTGCGGAAAAGGATTACAAGCAGGTTAATCCTAATTTTGAATTGAATATTGTGAATATGGGTAATTCAGATGTTGTTGAGGATGCTATTGAGGATGCCTACAAGGCTAAGGATTTCTCCTCATTACCAGATATAGTTTTATTCCAGGATCACAGTATCCAAAAGTATGTTAAGGCATATTCAGGTTCTTTCATGTCAGTGGAAGATGCCATCGTAGATTGGGATAATCTGGGTTCTGACAAGGTATCATATTCAGTAGTTAATGGAGTTCACTACGGTTTTCCAGTGGATTCTGGTACTACAGTTTTTGCATATAGAGTAGATATTCTAGAGGAGTGTGGATACACTTTAGAGGATGTTACCGATATCACATGGAAAGATTTCGATGAAATCGGCAAGGACGTATATCAGAAGACTGGCAAGTACCTGATTAGCGCCATCGGCAAGGACAATGACTTGATTTATATGATGCTTCAGGCAGAGGGCGAGTCTCAGTTTAGAAGCGGCAGTCCATTTATAGTGGGCAATGAAAAGCTAAAAGAGGTTGTAGAGACAATCGTACAATTAGCCAATGATAACGTGCTTTATCTTGCAGAGGATTGGGACGATTATGTTGATAATGCCATTGGAAATGACTTGACTGCAGGTGTTTATGATGGCAACTGGATTATCAGTTCTATTCAGCAGAACAAGGCCAATTCAGGCAAATGGGAAATCACCTATGCGCCTACATTTACAGGTATTCCAGGTTACGCATCAAATGGCGGTTCATCCCTTTGCGTGACTTCTAATTGCCAGAACTCTATGCTGGCTAAGGACTTTTTGGCATATACATTCGGCGGCGGCTCAGCAATAGATGGAAGCTCAATCACCTATGATGATGCGTTACTTGATGCAGGTGTTATAGGCTCTTGTGTTGCAGCAGCAGGCTCTGATGTTTATACACAGGGTGTTGAGTATTTTAACAATCAGCCTATATATGCCACTATTGTAGAGTACTCACAGCTAGTACCATCAGTAGAGCAGTCGGATTATCATTATGTATGTAGAAAATACATGTCACAGGCTGTGCTTGATATTATAGAAAATGGAACTGACATTGATGAGGCACTGGCCACAGCGGAGGCAGAATATAAAAAGGAGATTGAACCAAAATATTAATTTAGGTAATTAGGTAATGGCAAAGCAAAAACGTCAGATAGAATATAGGTATTATGAGATTCCATCGGATGAATATGTGCTTGCTCTTTTGGGGGAAAGCTGGGTTCAAAGTTACGGGGCAGATACGGAGAACCTTTTACATTTTCATAACTATATGGAAATAGGTTATTGCTATTGGGGAAATGGCAAGTTAACTATTGAAGAATCCACCATTAATTACAAGGGTGGAATTATAACAATTATCCCAGAAAATATACCTCACGAGACGAAAAGTCTCAATGAAGGAATATGTAAATGGGAGTACCTGTTTATAGATATTGATAATTTTATTAGAAAAGAAATGCAATTCCACAGACTTATACCTGAGGAGGTTGTAAAGCGAATTAACAACCAGGGTTATGTCATTCAGTGGAACCAGAATAAAAATCTCACAGCGCTAATTCGCTCCATAATGGAGGAATATCGAGAGAAAAAGCCTTATTACAGACAGGCTGTTAAGGGTTATCTTAGAGCATTTGTAGCTGAGCTACTGAGGCTCAATGAAGATATGAGCTCATCCCTTACTCTTGAAGAAAAGCGACTCAATAGCTATATAGAGCGAAGTGTTAACTACATAGCTGAGCATTTTGCTGAGGAGATTAAGATGTCCGATGTGGCAGGAGAATGTGGTCTATCAGAGAGTCATTTCAGACGCATATTCGAAGAGAGCATGAGCATGAAGCCTCTAGATTATCTTAATATGATACGTATTGATAAGGCTTGTGAGCTTATGCAGACCACGGATTACGCCATGGAAGAAGTTGGATTTAGAGTGGGGTATCAGACACCATCTACATTCAATCGCAACTTCAAAAAGCTTACTAGCAAGACCCCATATCAATGGAAAAAGGACAAGAACTCCACCGGACTTACAAAAAAGAATTATAAAATCAGCGCCAAGAAGGGCTGGTAGGAAAAAGAATGGTCTATGGCCATTCTTTTTTTACATATTTTAAACACAATAATGGTAAAAAATAATTATTAGCTTGGATTTAAATAAGCGAATTTGCAATTTTTAAGAGCAATTATATTTAACATTAATTTATATTAATTAGTATTATGACCATATGAGGGGCGCGAATTGGGAAAGGAATTGTGCAACATGTACAAGAAAGCGCCAAATATTTAAGAGAGAAGGAGAATGGAGAGAGATGAAGAAAAAATTACTATCAGTAATGCTCGCAGGAGCAATGGTTTCTTCGCTAGTAGCATGTGGAGGTTCAGATGGAGCCGGCACAGATGGGGCAGCAGGTGCTGACGGAGCAGAGGAGAATGTTCAGTCAGAGGATGAAAATACACTTACAGTGTATGCATGGGATGAAAACTTTAATATTCCTGCACTAAAAGCAGCAGAGAAGGATTTCCAGGAGGTTAACCCAGATTTCCATCTTGAGATTATTACACAGTCTCAATCATCAGATGTAGAGACAAAAATCACAAATGCAGCAGAGGCTGGAGATTACAGCACATTACCAGATATTGTGTTGTTCCAGGATCATTATATTCAGCAGTACGTAACAAACTATCCTGATGCATGGCAGTCAGCAGAGGATGCAACTTGCGATTGGTCAGGACTTGGAGCTGAAAAGCTTTCTTACTCAACTATCGATGGAGTTCACTATGGATTCCCAGTAGATGCAGGAACAGCGATTTTCGCATATAGAACAGACCTCCTTGAGGAAGCAGGTTACACAATTGATGATGTAACAGGCATCACATGGGATGAGTTCGATGAAATCGGTAAAAAAGTATACGAAAAGACAGGTAAGTATTTACTTTGCATGGATGGTGACGGAAACGACTTATTCTACATGATGCTTCAGGCAGAGGGTGTTTCACAGTTCAAGGATGGTGAGCCATACTTCAAGGATAATAAGACACTTGTAGAAGTATTTAATGTAGTTGTAAAGCTTGCTCAGGACAATGTTCTCTACCTTGCAAATGACTGGTCAGACTATACAGATCAGGCAATTCAAGGCGATTTAGTAGCAGGTGTTTACAATGGTAACTGGATTATTCCTACAATTGAGCAGGTAGCTGACAACTCAGGTAAGTGGGAAATTACAACAGCACCTACACTTACAGGTGAGCCTGGTTATGCTTCAAACGGTGGTTCTTCACTTTACATTACAGCTAACTGCCAGAAGAAGGATCTTGCACTTCAGTTCCTTTCATATACATTTGGTGGTGAGTCAGCAGCAGACGGACAGTCAATCACATACGATGAGGCTCTTGTAAATGGTGGTGTAATCGGAACATGTGCAGCAGCTGCAGAGTCTGATGTATATTCACAGGGCGTTCCTTTCTTCAACGACCAGCCAATTTATTCAACAATCGTTGAGTACACACAGCATGTACCTACAGTAGAGCAGTCAGATTATCACTATGCAGCTCGTACACAGCTTGGAACAGCTCTTCAGAATGTTCTTACAAATGGAGAGGACCCAGAAGCAGCTATAGCAAATGCAGAAGAGCAGCTTAGATTTGAAATGGAATTAGATTAATAGTTTTAAATGAATTTATTTGGGAAGTGGCTAGCCCACTTCCCGTTTTTTAAAGAAGGGGGATGCCAAAGTGGAAAATAGAAGAAAAGGAATGACGCTTGCAAATAAGCAATTGGCAGCCGGCTGGGCATTTTTAACACCAGCAACAATCCTCATTTTTATAATGAGCTTTTATCCAATTATTCAGGCCTTTATTACATCATTAAAAAAAGGTAAGGGCGTAAATACAGTATTCGCAGATCCGCTGACATACAATTACACACGAATGTTTCAGGATGGTATTTTTATCCAATCGATGAAAAATACATTCTTTTATCTTATAATCGAGGTCCCTATTATGCTGGTGCTTGCCATTTTGCTGGCGCAGCTTCTTAACAATAAGGATCTTAAATTCAAGGGGTTGTTTAGAACCTGTATCTTTTTACCATGTGCCACATCGCTGGTATCATATTCAATTATTTTCAAGTCAATGTTTGCTACACAGGGCCTTGTTAATACAGTGCTTATGAAGATGGGATTGATTAGCGAGAATATTAATTTCCTAGGTACTCCTGGCACTGCAAAGGCAGTTATTATCATAGCCCTAATCTGGAGATGGACAGGCTATAACATGGTCTTCTATTTAGCTGGTCTTCAGAATATAGAGTACTCAGTATACGAGGCAGCCAAAATCGATGGTGCCACAGGCTGGAAGACATTTTGGTATGTAACAGTGCCACTTCTTAAGCCAACAATCGTTATGACAGCAATAATGTCAATAAATGGTACATTGCAGCTCTTTGATGAGTCAATGAACTTAACAAGTGGTGGCCCTGCAAACTCAACAATTACAATGTCCCACTACATTTATAATCAGGCATTTGGCCAGGGTGTAGGAGCACTTGGATACACATCAGCTATGGCATTTTTAGTATTTATTATGGTTGCAATACTTGCATTCATCAATTTGAAAGTAGGTGATACTCGTGACTAAGAAAAATAAATCAATGGTTCAGCGTAGGCTTATTCCTACATACATATTTTTAATTATTTGCTCCTTAATATCAGTATTTCCACTGTATTGGATGATTGCAGCAGCCACAAATACATCTCTTAACGTGGCACGAGGCTCCATTGCGTTTGGTAATCAGTTATTAATAAACTTTGAGCATTTGAAAAATGCAGTACAGGGAACACTGTGGAGCAGCCTAGGTAATTCATTCCTATATGCAACAGTACAGACTATATTTACCCTGTTTATCTGCTCATTGGCAGGTTATGGATTCGAGCTCTATCATGACAAGCACAAGGATAGGTTGTTTGGAATTATCCTTCTTGCAATGATGGTTCCAGCGGTAGCAACAATGGTGCCACTGTTTGTACTGATATCAAAGGTTAAGCTTTTAAATTCAGTTTGGGCATTTATCCTTCCTGGAATATCTACTCCATTTATGATTATGATGTTCAGACAGAATTCTCGTAATTTTCCACCTGACATCATGGAGGCAGCCCGCATAGATGGACTTCCTGAGTGGAAGATATTTTTCAAAATGTATATGCCAGTACAGAAATCAATCTATGCAGCAGCAGGTGTTATTTCGTTCATGAACGCTTGGAATGCTTATCTGTGGCCAAAGGTAGTAATGACTGACAATAGAGCCCAGACAATGCCTATGTTTATCGCAAATATCACAAGTGGCTACACAGTAGACTACGGAATGACAATGCTTGGCGTATTGTTCTGTTCTCTGCCTACTATGATTATTTTCTTCATTTTACAGAAGCAATTTGCAGAAGGTATTACTGGTTCGGTTAAATAGTAAAGATAAAGAGGAAACCACATGTCTGAATTCAAATATTCAATTGTAAAAGACCCAACTATATATATGCAAAACAGATTGAATCCTCATTCTGACCATGAGTTTTATAGCAACGAGGGCTATTCTTATGGGGAGCAGTCTGATTTCAAATACTCGCTTAATGGCATTTGGAAGTTTGAATATGCAAAAAACTATGATTGCTGTGACAAGACATTTTTCGAAATGGATCGTGATTGCAAGGGATGGGATGACATTAAGGTGCCTGCGCACATACAGCTAGAGGGATATGACAAGATAATGTATGTGAACACCCAGTACCCATGGGATGGTCATGAGGAGATAGAGCCTGGGGAGATTCCAGCAGAAGATAATCCTGTGGCTAATTATGTGAAATATCTTGAAGTCCCAGATTTCATGAAAAAGGGGCCAGTGTACATTTCATTTCAGGGTGTGGAAAGCGGCTTTGCACTTTGGTTAAATGGAAAATATGTTGGCTACAGTGAGGACTCATTTACACCAGCAGAATTTGATTTGACCCCTTATATTAAAAAAGGTGAAAACAAGCTAGCTGTGCAGGTATTTAAGTGGACAGCTGGTAGCTGGTGCGAGGACCAGGATTTCTTTAGATTCTCGGGAATTTTCAGAGAAGTGTACCTGTATACTGTGCCACAGACTCACATAAGAGATATACGAATTCAGACTCTTTTAGATGATGATTACAAGGATGCTAACCTAGTAATCGATATGGATGTGATAGGGGATGGAATGGCTCAGATTAGCCTCTCTGATGAGGAAGTAGAGCTTATAAGCAAAAGCAATCTATCAGATGGCAGCAATCACATTGAGATACATGTGAGGGAGCCAAGATTGTGGAGCGCTGAGCATCCATATCTATATGATTTGCAAATAAATGTCTTTGGTGAGACAGGACGAATTAATGAAGTTATAAAAGAAAAAGTAGGCTTCAGACGTTTTGAAATGAAGGATAAGATGATGCACATTAATGGCAAGCGCATCGTATTTAAGGGCGTCAATCGCCATGAGTTTTCATCTACCACAGGACGAGTGCTTTCAGAGGAGGATATTTTAAAGGATATCATTGCCATGAAGCAAAATAACATAAATGCAGTTCGCACCAGCCATTATCCAAACCAGACGGCATTTTACAGGCTGTGCGATATATTTGGCCTTTATGTTATAGATGAGACCAATCTTGAGACTCACGGTACTTGGCAGGTGCCTATCCAGATTCTTAAGGCCAGGGATGATAGCTACGCTGTTCCAGGAGATAGGCCTGAATACACGGAAAATGTAATAGATAGAGCTCGTAGCTTATTTGAAAGAGATAAGAATCACCCATGTGTATTGATTTGGTCCCTTGGAAATGAAAGCTATGGCGGAACAAATCTGCGAAAAATGCAGGATAAATTCCATGAATGGGATAAGGGTAGACTTGTTCATTATGAGGGCGTATTCAATGACAGACGAGTGGACATTTCCGACATGGAATCTACAATGTATGCCTACGTAAAGGACATTAAAAAATGGCTATCTACCCACAAGGACAAGCCATACATAAATTGCGAGTATATGCACGCCATGGGAAATAGCTGTGGTGCAATGCACAAATACACAGAGCTTGCTTATGAGGAGCCATTATTCCAGGGAGGATTTATCTGGGATTATATTGACCAGGCCATAACTACAAAGGATTGTAGAGGTGTGGAATTCGAGGGATACGGCGGAGATTTCGACGACAGACCAAATGACAGTAACTTCTCTGGTGATGGAATTTGCTATAGCAAGGATAGAAGTCCAAGCCCAAAGATGCAGGAGGTGAAATACAACTACCAGAACATAGTAATTTCCTTTGATAAAGGAAAAATTCATATAGAAAATCGTAATTTATTTACAAATCTAAAGGAATACCGCGCTTTACTTATAGTAGAGCGTCTCGGTGAAATGGTGGCCATGGATGAAATAGAAATTGATTGTCCACCTCTTGAAGCCACAGATTATCCATTGGATTTGGATTTACCAAAGGATAACGAATATGTTGTAACACTTTCCTTTGTACTTGCTGAGGATACCTTGTGGGCTAATACTGGTCACGAAGTTGCCTATGGTCAGACCACAGTAGGTGAATTTAGAGTGCCAAAAGAAAAGGCTAAGAGCCTTCGTTTAATAAAAGGTTTCCACAATATAGGCATAAAGGGTCAGGATTTTGAGGTGCTTTTTGACAAGCAAAAGGGTTTAACCTCCTATAAATACAATGGAAAAGAGCTGTTAAAGCGAACTGTGCTGCCAAATTTCTGGCGTCCTATGACAGACAATGATTTGGCAAATCAGCTTCCTTTTAGAGCTGGTCAGTGGAAAATTGCAAGCAAATATATTTCTACATCGGTTATGGATGAAAAAATCCAAGAAGCACCTAAGGTAGAGCAGCTTACAGATAGGATAAAAGTAAAATATATTTATCATTTACCTACAAAGCCAGCACATGAGTGTAGAGTTGAATATATTATTAATCCAGATGGTTTTGTTGATTGTAAGCTGATACTTGAAAAATCTGATGAGGTAGGTGAGTTGCCAGAGATATCTATGGCATTTACTTTAGATGCATCACTGGAGAATCTTGAATGGTACGGAAAAGGTCCTATGGAGACATACTTAGACAAGGATCATGGAAAAATAGGAGTCTTCAAGAATAAAGTAGCAGATAACATGGCAAAATACTTAGTTCCACAGGAATGCGGCAATCATCAAGAGGTTAGGTACGCTAAGCTGTCAGATGAAAAGGGAGACGGAATAGTATTTGTTGCTAATAATAATGGATTCTCTGCTTTGCCATATTCAGTCCATGAAATTGAAGAGGCCATGCACCACACTGAGCTTCCACCTGTTCATTTCACCCATGTGAGAATAGGTAAGCAAATGGGTGTGGCGGGAGATGATACCTGGGGCGCAAAGACTCATCCAGAATATATGCTAAACAATAGCCAGAATATTGAGATTTCCTTTAGTTTTAAGGGTATCTAAGGTATAATAATTGTCGACTGAATAAGCCAATTATTATATGGAGGGACGAATATGTTTGAATCAAACGATACATTTGTAGAAGAGGCGGTTAAAGTAGTTGAATCTGGGGCGATGAAGGCTAAGAAACTTTGCCTTTTAGCAGCTACACTTCTGTTTTGTGTGGCAATGATTTCTACTACGGGAATTATAAAGACCATACTAGCTATTTTGACTATAGTAGCAGGTCTGTCATATTGTTGGATTTTAGGCTATAAGAATATTGAGTATGAATATGATTATACAAATGGCAGTCTTGAGATAGCTAAAATCATCAACAATGAAAAGCGTAAAAAGGTAGTTAGCATCGAGCCAAACGAGGTAAAGCTTGTTGCAGCAGTTGGAACTAATGAATCTTTAAAATATGACCATGTAAATCTTAAGACTTTTGATTGCTCAAGCAACCAGGAAGAGGACAAAGATTACATCTTAGTGGCTCACAGCGAGGCAAAAGGATACGATTTCAAGGTAATTTTCAATCCATCTGAGAAGTTGCTTAACGCTATGTCAAAATACAATAAGCATGAGATTTATGCGTAAATAAATCGGGGGAAGAAGGCTTATTGATAGATATACTAGAAGGAGAAGGATAATGAATGAAAAAGAATTAAAAAGTGTTTTTGAGGAAAAGTTTGGAGCTGGCGGTGATATGCGTAGTTACTTCGCTCCAGGCCGTGTGAACCTCATAGGCGAGCACACTGACTACAACGGTGGTCATGTATTCCCATGTGCACTTACAATTGGAACCTATGCTGTAGCGAGAAAGCGCGATGACAGGGTGATAAAGCTCTATTCCGCTAACATTGATAAAGTTGGAGTGGTTGAGAGCAGTCTTGATGATCTCACTAATAAGGAGGAATATAACTGGGCTAACTATCCATTAGGTGTTGTTTGGGCCTTAAAAGAGAAGGGCTCGGAAATTAAATCGGGATTTGAAATGTGCGTTTGGGGCAATATTCCCAACGGCTCAGGCCTATCATCATCGGCTTCGCTTGAGGTGCTTACTGGCACAGTTTTAAATGATTTCTTTGAATTAAATAAGTCTATGGTGGACTTAGCCCTAATAGGACAGTACTCTGAGAACAATTTCAACGGATGCAATTGTGGTATAATGGACCAATTTGCGGTAGCAATGGGACAAAAAGACCACGCCATTTTCCTTGACTGTGCAGATTTATCCTATAAATATGCCAGCGTAAAGCTGCCAAATGCTAAGATAGTAATCACCAATTCCAAGGTTAAGCATTCACTTGTGGACTCAGCATATAATGATAGAAGAAATGAAAGCGCTCAGGCTCTTGCAGATCTTCAGACAGTATGTGGTATCAGTACATTAGGTGAATTAACTGACCAGGAGTTTGAGAAATACGGCTCAGCCATTAAGGACGAAGTTTGCTACAGAAGAGCTAAGCATGCAGTAGCTGAGAATCAGCGTACAATTAAGGCAGTAGAGGCTCTTAATAATAACGACATCGCCACATTTGGTAAGCTTATGAATGCAAGCCATGTGTCACTTCGAGATGACTATGAAGTTTCTTGCGAGGAGGTAGATTTCCTTGTGGAGACAGAGTGGTCTGTACCAGGAGTTATTGGCGCCCGCATCACTGGAGGCGGTTTTGGAGGCTGTACAGTAGCCATCGTTGAAAATGACGCAGTTGATAACTTCAAGGAAGTAGTAGGTAAGGCCTACAAGGAGAAATACAACCTTGATGCAGAATTCTACGTTGTCGATATAGGCGATGGAGCAAAAAAAATATCTTAGGGGGAATGGTAATGGCCTTTGCATTAGGATATATAGCATTCTATGGTCTATTAATATTTGGAATAGTAAAGCTTGTTAAATATCTTAAGAAGAAATAACATATTTGTCTAATAGCAATAGACTAGTAGGATTCGACAATATATTTTGCGTAGATAGCATAGAGGATTGCTGTACAAATAGCTTTTGATTATCGAAGGAAATTCGATATTCTCTTGGTAAACAGTTGTACATTTTCTTAAATGACTTGTTTAAATAAGTAAAAGGAAAAACATACAAAATAAAACCATCCTAACCAAACTGGTGAGGGTGGTTTTTTGTTGTACGAGAAATATAGTAGATATATAATAATTACAACGAATATAAAAATAGGATAATAAATAAGACGGGATTAAGACAATAATACATGGATTGATGATGAGTGGAAAAGGGTTGGTTAAGAAATGAATATAAGAAAAGAAAATAGTTTAAAACTGATGGTTTATTTACTATTAATAGTTGTTTTAGAGATATTATCATACAGTGAAGCAAAGGTAATTCAAAAACAATATGGAATGCCAATATTTGCACCCGTAATAAATATTATTTTGGTTCCTTATTTAACATTTATTATGGGGAGAGAAATTGAAGATATATCGGGAATTCGAAAAGAAATACTAAAGGGTAAAAAAGAATTTAGACTTATATTAAAGTGTCTTCAAATAGTATTTCTGTTGGTAGAAGTATACATTGTACTAATTTCTTTTGGAAGGGTTATTGGCCAATCAGATATTATAAATAGTTATAGTTCACTATATTTAAATCTCTATGCATATACAAAAACGGAATTTTATGTGGTTTTGATTCTTATATTTATTTTATCAGGATTTGGGAACTCGGTTATTAAGGATGATAACAATTAGGGGGAGACCATATGGATATTTATAAGATGTTATTAATCATAATAGGTATCATAGTACTTTTAAGTGTTGTTATATATGCTGCAATACAGGTGATATCTGATATAGATTACAAGCGTCAGATTTCTGGAAAGAGACCAATGAGAGAATACAAGGGAAAAGAACCTTTGAATGAAGCCTACAATGAAGGTCTAGAAATTGAAAAAGCATCCAAGGAAATCTTAACTAAAAATGAAATATCTCACACTTTATAGTGTCGATAATGGGGGAGGATTTCTATGAATCAAGCAATAGTAGCATTAATAATCATATTTGCAGCACTGATAGCAATACCTGTTATTATAAGGATTTATCAAGATGCTGATTATAAGAAGCAACTGGAGGGGAAGATTCCTGAAAGGAAGTTTCATGGGAAAAATCCGCCAACAGATGTTTCTGATGCAGTTAATTCCGGTGATGGGGATCAGCAAGCGTTCAAGGAGTCTTGCGATGCAGAATTGAGAATGCGAGGAATGCAAAACATAATAGGACCTAAATAAGCATTAAAATAGGAGCCATTTTAGGCTCTTATTTTTGACTATTTATATAGTTATAAAGCATAAGGGAAATTTTTACTGTGATGGCATCGGAGAACTTGCGGACATCGTAGCCAGTTAAATCAGCGAATTTATCTAAACGATAGATGAGTGTATTGCGGTGAATGAACATCTTTCGGCTAGTCTCAGCAAGTGAGAGGTCATTAGCGAAAAATGATTCTAAAAGGTTCAAAGTCTCCTCGTCAATTTGCGATAAGAGGTCGATATTGATGTGCTTGTTTAAATATGCTTCAACTTCTTCCTCTGGTACGTTATAAAGTAAACGCCCCAATCCTAGGTCATCATAGCAGTAGATACGACCATTAGAGTTAAATGTGTTGCCGATGTTCATTGCAAGGATGCTATCCTTGTATGAAGCTGGTAATTCTTTAAATGTATTTACTGACTTGCTGTAGCTAAGCTTGAAAGAAGTGAAGGCCTCAGCCTCTAGCATATCTAAATATGAGTTAGCTATTTGAATTATCTCTTCCTTAGAAGGAGCTGTCTGACAGTTAATTATGATAACAATGTGCTTGTTATCTACTTCGAGGACAACATCTTTAGAATCAGGAATGAGACTCTTTAGTAGAGATACAGCTTCCTTAGTGTAGTCTGTCTGGCTTTCAAGATAGAATACTTGTCGTATACCATTCTCTTCAATATGAAATCTGTGAAGAGAGGAAACAGCGTCAGAGTAAGCAAGCTCCCCTCTGAGGTAGAGGCGGTATAGGCCACTCTTAGAATCTACAGCATTAAAATGAATAATCATTTCCTTTAACTTATTTAAAGTCTCTTCGTCAGATAAATCTGTGTCGGTAATGTCGAAATTAATGCCAGTAGCTCTATTTAATTGCTCTAATAGTTTTTCTTTTTTCTCTTCGAAGTTCATAAAACAGTATTCCCCATAAATAGTATTCTTCTTGAAGAAGTAATCATAATTATAATACAAGGAAAAAGCATTTTCATTAGAAAAGGGATAAATGTTGGTCGAATAAAAAAGCTCATAAAAAAACTGGATGCGATTTACGCATCCAGCCTTAATAATCTTACTAGTTTGTAATTGTAAGCTCTGTCTCCTTGTCGAAGAAGTGTGCCTTCTCCATATCAAGAGCGAACTGAACTGTGTCACCACCTCTTGCAGTTGTACGAGGATCAACTCTAGCTGTAACTTGAGTTCCAGCATAATCAAAGTATAAGTAAACCTCAGCACCAAGAAGCTCATATACAGAAATCTTAGCTTCGATAACTGAAGAAGACTGTGTAGCAACGAAGATCTGTGAATCATGGATATCTTCTGGACGGATACCAAGGATAACTTCCTTACCACCGTAGTTCTTCTCGTTAAGAGCCTTAGCCTTAGCTGTAGGAACCTGAAGTGTAGCACCGTTAACCTGGATAGAAGTACAATCATCATTGAGCTTACCATCAAGGAAGTTCATCTGTGGAGAACCGATGAATCCAGCAACGAAGAGGTTGCATGGCTTCTGATAAAGGTTAGCTGGTGTATCGATCTGCTGAACAACACCGTCCTTCATAACTACGATTCTTGTACCAAGTGTCATAGCCTCTGTCTGATCGTGTGTAACGTAGATCATTGTAGCTCCAAGTGAATCATGAAGCTTAGAAATCTCAGTTCTCATCTGAACACGAAGCTTAGCATCAAGGTTTGAAAGAGGCTCATCCATAAGGAATACCTTAGGGTTACGAACGATTGCACGACCCATGGCAACACGCTGTCTCTGACCACCTGAAAGAGCCTTTGGCTTTCTGTCAAGAAGCTTCTCAAGATCAAGAATCTTAGCTGCCTCGCGAACCTTTCTATCGATTTCATCCTTTGGTACTTTACGTAACTTAAGACCAAATGCCATGTTATCATATACTGTCATATGTGGATAAAGAGCATAGTTCTGGAAAACCATTGCGATATCTCTATCCTTTGGCTCTACATCGTTCATAAGCTTGCCATCGATGAGAAGCTCACCAGATGTAATCTCCTCAAGACCTGCAATCATACGAAGTGTTGTAGACTTACCACAACCTGAAGGACCTACGAAGATGATGAACTCCTGATCCTGAATCTCGAGATTGAAATCCTTTACAGCATGGAAGCCGTTAGGGTATTTCTTATTAATGTTTTTTAATGAAATGTCTGCCATAATAAAATATCCTCTCTTTTAAATATTGGGTCACCCCTTAACTATCTACGATTATAAAAAATGAAGAAAATGTGAACAATGTTAGAATAACCAAAAATAGAAGGAGGCTTTCGGTATTTTACCAACCCTTTGTAAAATGTGCACAAATGAGGATGTATGGAATTAAGCACATATTCTATACTTCTATATAAAAATATATAATTTAGAAGTTAATATGTTATAATGACAAAAGTGTTAGATTGGAATAACCATCGGGAGAATTATTATGGAAGCATTAAAATATAGGAATCGTTTAAGGCGATATCTCAGATTTCCTCTATACATGCTTATTATATTTTTAATAGGTTGTATCGCAGTTAGTTTCGTAGATACTAAGATAGCAGAGATTATGACTGCTTTTGTGGTTATCTATGGCATTCTTTGCTTTATTTATTACAAAGCAAATATCAAATCATTTAAGAACACAATAGTAGAATATGCTATTCATTATGGCACAGTTCAAAAGGAGCTTATTAAGAACTTTAGGCTTCCTTATGTTCTTTTGGATTCCACCGGTAGAGTCATGTGGATGAATGAAGAATTCTGCCAGCTGGTTGACAAGAGCAAGACATATAACAAGTCAATTACAAGCATTTTCTCAGAGATTACCCGTGAGGGAATCGAGCATGCTAAGGAAGATAATTTTGATATCCATGTTGAATATAATGAGAGAAAATATTTGGCATGCCTTCAGAGATTAGATGTTAGTGAGCCACTTTCAGGTGCTATGGCAACAGAGATGGAAGAGAGTGCTGATGGACTTGTGGCAATCATCTTATTTGATGAGACAGATATCCAGGCTACTAAGGCTAAGATTAACGACCAGGCCATGGTCATGGCTTTATTGTACGTAGATAATTATGACGAAGTATTTGATCAGGTTGAGAATGCTAAGCGTTCAATGCTTCTTGCCCTATTAGATAGAAAGATTAATAAATATTTCGGCGAGGCAGAGGCGGTAGTTAGACGTCTTGAGAAGGATAAATACCTTATTATTTTCCAGCACAAGTATTTAGAGATGTTTGAAAATGATAAGTTCTCTATTGTAGAGGATATTACTACTATTAAAATGGGTAACGACAAGGACATCACAGTCAGCCTTGGAATTGGTCTTGGAAGTGATGACTACACTCAGAAGGCCCAGTACGCCCACATGGCAATTGACCTTGCTCTTGCAAGAGGCGGTTGTCAGGTAGTAGTTAAAAATGGTCAGAATGTTTCATACTATGGTACACATGGTAAGGAAGTAGAGCGTACCACACGAGTTAAGGCTAGAGTTAAGGCTCAGGCGCTTCGTGAGCTCATGGAATCTAGAGATAGAATCATTGTTATGGGTCACAATCTTTCAGATGCAGACTGTCTTGGCGCATCTGTTGGTGTGTACTGTGCAGGCCGTGAGATTGGCAAGCCAGTTAATATTGTTATAGATACCATTACAGGTGCTATGAGACCTGTTGTTGAGAGCTTTACTAGCAAGGACGAATATCCAGATGATATGTTTATCACATCGGAGCAGGCTCTTAATATTTGTAATGACAACACACTTATCATGGTTGTTGATACTAATAGACCAAGCTACGTAGAGTGTCCAGGTCTTCTTTATAAGAACAAGAATATCGTAGTTATTGACCACCACAGACAGGTGGAAGAGATTATAGAGAATCCAATTCTTTCATATATTGAGCCATATGCATCATCAGCTAGTGAGATGATTGCAGAAGTGCTTCAGTATTTTGCAGACAAGATTAACATCAACCCTACAGAGGCTGATTGTATCTACGCTGGTATCTTAATTGATACTAACAACTTTATGACTAAGACTGGTGTCCGTACTTTTGAGGCGGCAGCATTCTTAAGACGTAATGGTGCAGAGGTTACTAGAGTTAGAAAGATGCTCCGTGAGAACATGGAGACCTATAAGGCAAGAGCTGAGATTGTTAGAAATGCAACCACTTATCGCGATGCATTTGCTATTGCAGAGTGTGAGCCAGACGGCAACTTAGAATCGCCTACAGTAGTTGGTGCTCAGGCTGCTAACGAGCTACTTAATATAGTAGGAATCAAGGCATCCTTTGTACTTACAAAATTCATGGACAAGATATTTATCAGCTCCCGTTCAATCGATGAGATTGATGTTCAGAGTATCATGACACGCCTTGGTGGTGGTGGCCATGTGAATATTGCAGGAGCTCAGATTCAGAATAGGACAATCGAAGAGGTTAGAGCAGACCTAGAAGAGACAATTGATAAGATGCTTGAAGAAGGAGAAATAAAGCTATGAAAGTAATTTTACTTGCAGATGTTAAATCCCTGGGTAAAAAGGGCGAGGTAGTCGAGGTTAGTGAGGGCTACGCTAGAAACATGCTTTTCAAGAAAAAGCTTGGTGTAGAGGCTACTAACGCAGCACTTAATGATTTAAAGCTTCAGAATAAGCATGATGAGAAAGTTGCTCAGGAGAATTATGAAGCAGCAGTTGCTTTTGCTAAGGAAATCGAAGAGTGGAAGGTAGAGACTAAAATCAAAACTGGAGAGGGCGGAAGAACATTCGGCTCAGTATCTTCAAAGGAAATAGCTGAGGCAGCTAAGAAGCAGTACAACAAAGAAATTGATAAGAAAAAAATCGTGATGGATGACCCAATCAGATCACTTGGAACATACGAGGTAAAGGTTAAGCTTCATCCAAAGGTTACAGCTACACTTAGAGTACACGTGGGAGAACAATAAGGATAATGGAAGATGTTATTCGCAGACAGATGCCTAATTCCATAGAAGCTGAGAAATCTGTTATTGGTTCAATGATCAGTGATAGAGACACCATCGTAGAGTGTTCTGAGATTCTTCTTAGAGATGACTTCTATCATCAGCAGTACGGCGCATTGTTTGAGGCTATTGTAGAACTTTACAATGCAGGTGAGCCAGTTGATGAAGTTACTCTGCAGAACAAGCTTAGGGAAAAGGGCGTAGGACCAGAGATTGCTTCCCTTGAGGCAATACAGGATTTGATTCTTTCTGTTCCTACAACAGTTAATGCTAAAAACTATGCCAACATCGTCAAGGATAAGGCATTACTTAGAAACATAATAAAAGTTAATCAGAATATTGAAAACATGTGCTTTGAGGGTACAGAGGATGTTGATAGTATTTTGAATCAGACTGAAAAGGATATCTTTTCTCTTGTTCAGAATCGTGGTGAGACAGACTATGTTCCAATCAGACAGGTTGTTATGAATGCCATTGCTAAGATTGAGCAGGCATCAAAGCAAAAGGGTGTTGTAACAGGTATTCCTACAGGATTTATTGATTTGGATAGACAGACAGCTGGTCTTCAGCCATCTGATTTGATTCTTATAGCAGCCCGTCCTTCAATGGGTAAGACAGCCTTTGTTTTGAACTTGGCACAGCACATCACTATTCATGAGCATTTATGTGCAGCCATTTTTTCTTTGGAAATGTCAAAGGAGCAGCTGGTTAACCGTCTATTCGCCCTTGAATCTCGAGTAGATGCACAGAAGCTCCGTACAGGTAACCTTCAGGAGGCCGATTGGGAGAATCTAGTAGAGGGTGCCGGTAAAATTGGTAATTCTAAGCTGATTATCGACGATACACCTGGTATTTCAATTAGCCAGATGCGTAGTAAATGTCGTAAATATAAGATGGAGATGGGACTTAACATTATCATCATCGACTACTTACAGTTGATGACAGGTTCTGGTAAGTCAGAGAGTAGACAGCAGGAGATTTCAGAGATTTCACGTTCTCTTAAGGCTCTTGCCCGTGAGCTGAATGTTCCGGTTATTGCACTTTCACAGCTTTCTCGAGCAGTAGAGCAGAGACCAGATCACAGACCTATGATGTCTGACTTGCGTGAGTCCGGAGCCATCGAGCAGGATGCGGACGTGGTTATGTTCATCTATCGTGATGATTACTATAATCACGATTCAGAGATGAAGGGTGTTTCAGAAATCATTGTAGCTAAGCAGCGTAACGGTCCTATTGGAACCATAGAGCTTACATGGCTTCCAGAATACACTCGTTTTGCAAATAGAGATAGAAGTCAATATTCAAATAGAGAAGAGTAGAGCACAGGCTCTACTCTTTTTTTACTGTTTATGCACTTGAGGAAAAAGCTTTGGTATTAAAGAGCTGATGATTAAAACAGCAAAAGTAATAAACTCAAGGAATAAATATCTGCTTGTTTTGGTCAGGTATAGAATAATAGAAAGCAGAATGCAAAGTACTAGGTAAATATTTGTTTTATTTTTAAAAATAGAGTTCTCTTCTTCTGTAACAGGTCTATTTGGATGATTGATAGGTCCAATAATAAAAAGAATTATAGGTAATAGGATACATCCAATAAGAGATATGTAATCTGGAACAGAAAAATACTTAACCAGCAACAGGGACCCTGTCAAAATAAAGCAGGACAAGAAGTAACAGTGGATAAATTTATTAAGATGAAGTCCACCGGCCAAAGACCTGAGGGGCATAAAAATACATGAAAAGAGGATGCACTCAAAAAACATACCAAGGCAGATACCAATGATAAAGCAAGAGATAAAACTGATGCTTATTTCTAAAAAGCAAGTAAGTCCATAAAGGTAGATATCATAATCCGCTTCTGAGATGGTGTCCTTTGAAAGAAGATAATCTGTAAGTTTAGTAGCAAGTTTTTCCATTAGTTTCTCCTTATTAAAAAGGCATTTTATTAGCAGCAAGCTCTAAAACAGCTGCTTTAATAGCTTTTTGTCGATCCACACTTATTTTTATATCGATATCCTTATTAAGATAACCTAAAGTAAGATAATAAAAATTCAATTTTTTAATGTAGTGATAATTAACAAAGTATGACTGATGAGGACGCAAGAAAACAAATTTAGAACCCTTTAATTTTTCCTCAACATCCGCCAGTTTGCCATAAAAATAAGTGGTGGTGCCATCGTTTAAATGAATATAGATGGTGCGATTATTGCTTTCGAAATAAACGATATCTTTGAGAGGGCATTTTTTAAGCTCTTTGTTAAATGAAAACTGAAAATACTCCTCATTATCCTGAACTCGTTTGTAGGCTTCACCAAAATATCTTATAAGCCTATCTTTATCCAGTGGCTTAGATATAAATCTAAATGGTTCCACTTCAAATAGTTCCTTCAAATAATCATCAAAACCGGAGATATAGATTATGAGAACCGTGGAATCGATTTTTCTTATCTCTCTTGCAGTAGCAAGTCCATCAAGCTTTTTCATTTCAATATCGAGAAAGATGATATTGAAAATAGAGCCCTGCTTAATGGCTTTCAAAAGATAATATCCATCTGTGAAAACTTCAATATCAGAGCGTATATTTTTTTCATCACATTCTGCTTCGATAATATCCTCAATCTGAGAAGAAAAGGCAGTATCATCATCGCAAATAGCAATCTGTAACATTATGTTATCCTCCCTTAAACTGTATAAAAACTAAAATGATAGAATGGTTTTATATCCTGAAGATACTTCTGGGGTATTAACGGTTCCACCATGAGCTTCAATAATTTGTTTTACGATAATCAGACCAAGACCATGTCTTAAATCAAGTCTTTCATCAAGTGCCTCAAAATAATGTGGTTTCTTTTGTGCTTCGGCAAATTCTTTTGAAACACCCACACCATTATCACTTACTATAATCTGTGGTTTTCCCTTATATGAATTTAATTCTATTTTGATATCACATCCATTTGGATTATGTCTAATGCTGTTGTTTACAAGGTTTGAAAGAGCTCTTTCTATAAGTCTCTCATTACAATTAAGCTCTAATTGTTCAGCCGAAGGAGCTATATCAAGAGAGATGGAATATGGTTCTTCTAGGCCTTCGTTTATCTTGTCTGCAACGAAGGAACGAAGAAGCTTCGAAATACGTATATACGATAATTCTAATGGTTGCATATTGTATTCGAGCATTGAAAATAGATTTAAATCAGAAACTAAATCTTTAATTCGAATAGAATTCTGCCCAATTATGTCAGCATATTTAGCAATCTCATCGTTAACTTGAGGCAGGTTTTTAATCTTATCTGAATAGCCAAGTATGAGAGATAGTGGAGTGCGAATATCGTGAGAAACACCTGATATCCAATTAACTCTGGCTTCGTTTTGCCGGTTGATAACATAGGAAGCTTTGTTAACTGATTCTGCCACCTCAGATAGCTGTCCTTTTTCTTCTAGATTGATAGGCTGTCCAGAAGCAAGAGATTCAATGCCTTCAATAATTGGCTTGATATTTGATATAAATTTATTTTTTGAACGTAAATAAAGAATGATAATAAGAACAAGATCAAACAGTAAAAGTGCAAAGAAAAATAAAGGAAGTTTTCTAATTGCTTTTATTGAAAAGAAATTTGGTTGCAGCTTTACATAGCTATCCTTTGGATAGCCAAGTAGCAATAATCCATCATCATGAGTATGAATAAAAACAGGATAATCATTTAGATAGCCTTTTGATATGACTGCCATATCGTTTATAGAATAACTTTCGGCAATGTCACTTGGAGCCTGATGGTTCCACACTACGTTGCCATCCACATCCAGATAAATAGCCCAGATATTAAATTTGTTAAGGGTGTTTTGGGCAGATTCAGAAATACCGTAGACATTACAATCACCCTCTATAGCTGATATAACCTTCGAAGGAGAAGAATTGGTATAATCCGCCTTTACGATATTAAAAAAAGAAGCAATAAAAATAATAATATTTATGACAACTAATGCGCATAAAAGAAGGATCAATCTAGAAAACTGTTTGGAAATATATTTAAGGTAAGGTCTCATATATTTATTCCTTTATAATAAGCCTATAACCTAATCCTTTTACCGTAAGAAGTGAAACAGGGGCAGAAGGATTAGATTCTATTTTCTCTCTAATTCTACGAATGTGTGTATTCAAACTGTTTTCATAACCAAATGGATTGTCTCCCCAAAGAGCTTCGCAAATTGAATCCACGGTAACAATTCTACCGGAATTATCTGCAAGAGTTTTAAGCAAAATATGTTCTTTTGCTGTAAGAGGGATGATTTCATCTCCCTTTAAAACTTCCGCTCTTTCAAAATCTATTTGACATGCATCTAAAGTAATAACTGGTGAATCGTCCTTATAGGAACGTCTAAGAACTGCGCATATACGAAGTAGCAGCTCCTGTGGTAAAAAAGGCTTTACGATATAGTCATCCGCTCCAAGACCAAGACCTGTCAGTCTAGCATCTGTGGCGTCTTTTGCCGTAAGAAAAATAATAGGAATCTTTGACAT
The DNA here is from genome assembly GCA_017557435.1 of Pseudobutyrivibrio sp. GTDB lineage: Bacteria > Bacillota > Clostridia > Lachnospirales > Lachnospiraceae > Pseudobutyrivibrio. Next base: position 126,366 of record JAFYYR010000001.1, read on the forward strand.
TGCATTGATCTGATTATAAAGTGTAAAACCATCTCCATCAGGAAGCATAACATCAAGCACTGCCATATCTGGAGACTCTGCTTGAAACACTCTCAAGGCATCTGCCATAGTACCAGCTAAAACTATATTCTTAAACCCTGCCTCTTCTAATATGTTTTTAACCATATTTAGTAAAGCAGGTTCATCATCCACTATTAATATTTTTTTCAAATAAATATACGTATCCATAAATATGTTACCTTTCGGCTTGGATTATACCATAAATAGTGTTGCTTTATACATAAAAACCAAAAAGTTAGGTAAAAGTAAGGTTAGGAGAAAGGTAATGTAAGGATAGAGGATTATGCTAGAAGCATAAAATGACGGAGCAATGAATAGGAGGGAAAAATGCTTACAACAAATATGATTAGTACAGTAGGGCTTACAAAAAAATACAACAAGTTTGTATCGGTTGATAAACTTAACATCCATATTAGGAGAGGAACCATATATGGTTTCTTGGGACCAAATGGAGCTGGTAAATCTACTACCATGAAAATGCTCCTTGGAATGGCAAAACCTACATCAGGTAAATTTCATGTAAATGGAAAGGTAATGCCGGAGGATAGAATAGAGATTCTAAAGAATATTGGTTCCTTTATTGAGTCCCCAGCATATTATCCTAATTTAACAGGTCGAGAGAATCTTGAGATTATAAGAAAGATTTTAAACCTGAAAAAAGAAGATGTGGATGATGCACTGGAGCTTGTAGGACTTTCAGAGTTTGGGGACAGACTGGTAAGGAAGTATTCACTTGGAATGAAGCAGAGGTTAGGACTTGCAGGAGCATTGATTGGAAGACCACCAATTCTAATTCTTGATGAGCCTACAAACGGTCTTGATCCAGCAGGAATTCATGAGATTAGAAATCTAATCAAGGAATTGCCAAAGATGTACAACTGCACAATTATGATTTCTTCCCATATGTTATCTGAAATCGAGTTAATGGCAGATGATATCGGAATTCTAAATCATGGAACACTTTTATTCGAAGGCAGCATGGATGACCTAAGAGCAGAGGCAAAGGTGCAGGGCTATAACGATAACAACTTAGAAGAAATGTTCCTTTCTATGATTGAAGCTGATAACAAACAGAGAAAGCAGAGGGCAGTGTTATGATTGCGCTTGAGTTAAAGAAGGAAAAGAGAACAGGACTTGTAGCAATCCTATTTTTAACTGGAATTATAGGAGCTTTATATGTGTTCTTGAATTATAAGATTCGAGGAAACACACTTTTAAACATGCCACTTGATCCCATGGATGTACTTCTAACGCAGCTATACGGAATGATAATGGTACTGAACATGTTTGCCATTGTAATAGCAACCAGTATTGCCTACAACATGGAATTTTCAGGATTTGCAATCAAGAAAATGTATGTGCTTCCTATAAGCATGTGGAAAGTTTTTGTAGCAAAATTCCTCATAATAACAAGCGTATTTTTTATAGCTATAGTGATTCAAAACGCCGCGTTGATGTGGATAGGTATAAGCAAACTGGGTTCTGATAAATTTGATATGGGAGTTTTTCTAATGTTTGTTTTTTATTCATATATCACATCTCTTCCGGTTATAAGTTTCATGTTGATGATAGCATCATTATTTGAAAACCTATGGGTGACAATCGGTATTGGCGTAGCAGGATTCTTAAGTGCTGTAGCCTTACAGTCTGACCATGCCATATATGTATTGTCTCATCCATTTATAGTGATGTTTAAACCTGCTGTTGCTATGACAGCGAAATCGGATTTAGCGGTAGCGCTAATAGCAATATTTGAAACCATAGTATTTTTCGTAGTCGGAATTGTGATTGCAGAAAATAAAAAATCAGATTAAGGGGGATAAAAATGTTAGCTATAGAATTTAAAAAGATAAAAAGATCATGGATTGTGCCACTAATATTTATCGCTCCGATTTTGGTGGTGGCATCGGGTATATCAAACTTAAGTCAGTATTTTACACCTGAATACACAAGTGCATGGCCAGCAATGTTTATACAAAGCGCACTAGCATATGCATACTATCTGCTACCCCTTAGCATGATTGTTGTATGCGTAATGATATCGGCTAGGGAAACTCAAAATAATGGAATTCTAAAAATGTTGGCATTGCCAGTAGATAAGGCAAAATTATCATTGGCAAAATTTGCGGTAGTACTTACATTTCTGTTTTTAGAGATATTAGTGTTTTTTGTGATTTTCTTAGTGGCAGGAAAGATAGCAATATCAAGTCACAATATTTCTGAGGATATTCCTCTTTTATATTTATTGACTTGTTGCGTGAAATTATTTTTAACAATGATTCCAGCAGTTGCAATAATGTGGGCAATAACAGTGGTTTTTGAAAAGCCAATTGTATCAGTAGGGTTAAATATTTTTCTGGTTCTTCCAGGAATTTTGGTGGCTAACACTGGTGCATGGATTATTTATCCATACTGCTATAGCGGGTATTTGATTTCATGCTCGCTTAGAGATTTTACAACTGAAACAGACAATGCGAGATTTCAGTTATTACCATTTTTGCCATGCGCAGTAGTTCTGTTTGCACTAGCACTTACAATTTCAGTATATAGATTTGGAAAAAAGGAGACAGTTTAGTTATGGAAAAAACACAGGTAAAGAAAATTGAAAACATGGGACTTATAGCATGCTTACTACCAGTACTGACGCTTGTACCTGCAATTTTTAAGATTCATCTTGCACCAGGGGTACAGAGTGTGTGGGGAATAGCAAATGTGATTTTTGTAATCGCAGGATTTGTTCTTACAATTACTGCACTTAGAATGAAAAAGACAAGAAACGCAGTGAATATCATTGCCTCATGTATTTGTCTACTTTGGGTGTTAATTCTTCTCGGAGCAATTGTTGTAGTTGTTGTTTCTAATATGTAACTGGTTTAAGAAAATTACACGTTAAATGGGAAAAATTACAAGTGCCAAAAATAATAGTATTCAAATGTTAAACTCCAATCATAATCCTATTGGAGAAGGAAATTGGAGGTAAATATGAACAAGGAACTTAATGCACTTACAAATCCTATTGATGAGAAAGAGCTCGAGCAGATCCTCGGCGGTGGCGATGGCGTCTTCAAGACAATCAGCCATGAATGCCACATGAACACATGGATGTTCCTCTTCACATGTTGTTCTTAATCCTTATTTAGTAGAAGCACATACAAATCTTTTTTTTAAAACTAATAACAGAAACTATAAACTTCACAACATTGTAAACAGTTCTCGGATAGGATTTTTCTAAGCCGCTTGGGGATGTTCCTAAGCGGCTTTGATTTTAAAGGAAAAGGTAAATTGGTGGTTGGTATGAAAAGTAAATTTGGGAAGATTTATATTGATTATCTATATGATCAAGTTTTAGAAGATGTTAAAAAAAATATCGATGTAAACATAAAGGAAATGCCTGTTATAAAAGAAAAGGTGGAGAATGAGATATTTGTAAAATGTTTCAAGTCCCTAATTTATTGCATGAATTTAGCGCGTGTCGAAGAAAAGCTGGTAGGGGAAAATCCAGAGGATAGATATACTTTTTTTTGTGAGAACGAAGATGCAATAATTGGGGGAATGGAGAAAATCTTTCCAGAAATGAAAAATCAGATTAGCGAAGAAATTAGGGGTAAGATTTGCTATTTGATTAAGGTTGTTGATGACTTTGTAAATAACTATCAGGAAATCAGCAAGAAGTTTTTACTTGAGAATGAACAGATAAAAAATATAAATGTAGGTGGAGATTGGCACAATGATAAAAGTGTAATAATCTTTGAATTTACTAAGGGAAGTAAAATAGTTTTCAAGCCTACACATGGAAGAAATATTGAATTTTTAAAGGGATTATCGGCTTTGTTTTTTGGGAGAGAATATAGTAGTTTATATGATTCCTTAACAACTGATGAAGGTACTTGGGTTAAATATATTGAGCACAAGCCTATCAAATCTGAAGCTGAGATAAAGGAGTTTTACTATAACTATGGAAAACTGCTTTATATGGCATACATACTTGGAATAAATGATATGCACTATGAGAATTTACTGGCAAATGGGGTGTATCCAGTAATCACAGACGTGGAGACCATTTTTTCATCATACTTATTCTTCAATATTCATAAGGCGGAGTATGATGCTCAGCATAACGCTACAAAAAAGCTTATATATGGCACCATGGCAACAGGTCTCGTACCAATTTTTACAATGTCCGAATATTTTGGAGGCGATGTAAGCTGCCTTTCAAATAGGGGCCTGAAGATATTGGTAGAAAAATTGGAAAATGAATATAGAGATGATATGTGCATCAAAGTAGCAGAAGATATGGTAAAAAGCGATTCCCATCTACCAAATAGCGATATAGACCCACTTGATTATGGAAAAGACATCATACAAGGCTTCAATGAAGCTGATGAAATCTTTAGAAATAATAAGCATAAGATTTACAAGTACATTGAAGACAATTTTGACAAGGTAGAATCAAGAATCATTCTAAACATGACAAAAGCTTACGGTAAAATTCTTAGAATCAAAAATGATGTTAAATATAGAATGAATCCTGAGTTATTCAAGGAGTTACTTGGAAAGCTCAAGAGAACAAACCAGTTTAATAAGAAGGTATATGAGCACGAGATAGCAGAGCTTATGAATGGTAATATTCCAAGCTTCTATTGGAGTGCGAAGGAAAAATGTGTATACGGTCCCGTTGATTCTTCCATAGAAAAGATTATGGATATAAAGGGCTTTGATATAGAGGATGTAAAAGACATAATCGAATATCAAACAGCTGACAATATAATTGAAGAACAGAAGAATCTGATAGAAAATGCAATAATCTCAAGCAAAGTGCTCAGTATTAATTATATTGAAAAAAGCGGTAAAGATAAGAGCATAAAGGCTAAGCCTGCAACAGAGAAAATGCTTAGAGAAAATATTGATAAAAATATTATTCTAGGCAAAGATAATACAATTGCATGGTTGGGTCTGATGGTCAATGACCAGGAGCAGCTTGAGTATGCCATGGTAGATTGGTCATTGTATTCAGGCATCAGTGGAATAGGGCTTATGTACTACACCGAGTGGTTGAATACTGGTGACAGAAATGCCGTAGCAGTCATGCAACTTATAGTAAATACCATAAAGAAAGAATATGACTTAGGAAGATTTGATACCTATGATATTTCTTATTTCTGCGGACTTACAGGTATTTATTCATTCATAAAAAAAGTAGAAAAAATACCAGGAATCGAGCTATTTGGATTAAAGGAATCATTTGAGGAGCTAATTGAAAAGAATATCGAATATACGAATTGCTATGATTCTCTGTCTGGAGTCCATTCAGCGGTGCTCTACTATTACAGTGACTACAAGGAAAATTATTTTAGCAGAAAAATAATCACAGCAATTACCTATCATTTCATGGAAAATTTCAACATGCGAATGATGGATGCTAGTTTTAGTTTTGCTAGTTTTGCTCATGGATACACTGGATTGATGACATCGCTTCTATGCATGAACAGAGTGGTAAAGGATGATAGATTTTCCATCCTTATTAAGAAGGCATGGGAGAAGGAAAAGAATTTAAAGGTTTCTGATTTTAAATGGGTGGATAAAAGAAGAGCCGATGGAAGTAGCTCTCACTATTGGTGCCACGGTTCATGTGGAATCATGCATGCTAGATTATTCTGGTATAAGGAAGAATTCCTAAAGGATATCGACATAGATTACACAGAAGAGCAAATGCTTAGTGACTTAAGAGGATACAAGGAAATAATAGAAGCAAGTGAGATAAACACTAATAACTACTCATTATGTCATGGCAACTTTGCCCTCATAGATTATTTAATCTCCTTTGAAAGACTTACCGGAGAGAGAATGAATAAAAAATATACAGACCTAATATTTGATAAAGCTAGAGAAGATGGATATAGCTGTATTGGCGCACCAGGTGCAATAAATGCAATCGGTTACATGGTTGGTGAGACAGGAATAAGATATCTTCTAAATAGATATGAGAACCGTCATATCAAATCAATTTTAACTTGCGAAAATCTCTAAGGAGGAGAGTCTGTGAAAGTTGTTTTACAAACAAGTGAATCTGATTGTTTGATTGCCTGCGCCACAATGCTTATGGACAGCTATGGTATAAAAGTTCCGGTGTACAGGTTGGCAGAAAAAATAGAACTGTCACGAGCCGGAAGCAATGTACTTCAGCTTAAAGAGGCATTAAAGGAGTATGGATTTGGAGTGGAAGGTTTTAGGGTAGAGGAATTAGATAATCCGATGCTACCTGGAATTGCCTATGTCAACAACAATCATTTTATAGTAATCACTAGGATTACTAAAACCAAAGTCATGGGGATTGATCCTGCGATCGGTCGCATAAGTTATGAAAAAGAAGAATTTTATAAGATCTACAGTAAAGTATTAGTTAAGTTAAATCAAATTGAGAAAACTTATATACCAAAAGATAATATAAGCATATTGTCTCGATTTAAATCAAGTAAAGTCTTAGCAATAATGATTGGCTTAATGTTGACAGCTGTGGCAACCCAGATTGTAGCTATGAGCTATTCGTATCTGTACAACGAACTCATTTATGGGACTTCCAACACAAAAGTACTGATCGTTCTCCTTCTTGCTATCGGGATACTTTGTGTTGGAAGTATAGCTCAGGGCATACTGACAAACAGATTCAATATTATATTCGAGCAAATATATGGAAATAATTTGCTTAACCAAATGGTGGCAAAGAACTATAAGTTCTTCACCTTTAGAAGTAACGGTGATTTGCTATATAGAATAAATGCAAGAGGCGCCATAAAGGATTCCACACTTATGAGGATGATTCCATCACTGATTGCTCTTTGTACAATCATCCTAGTTCAGTGGATTGTATTTTCAAAAAGCTTGCTTGTTGGATTCGTATTTACGATAATGATAGCTGTATATCTATTACTCTATATATTAATTGGAGCGAAAATATACTCAGCCAGCAACAAGTATACACAAAAGATAATAAAGCTTAATACAACAAGTGAGAATATTGTTAGAGCTATTCTTACAATAAAGGTACTTGGAGTAGAGGATAGCTTTACAAAAATGTGGCACAAGGAAAATGAGATACAGACAAAAGAGTATGGAGTGCTGGTAATACTCCAAAGTATTCAAAATGTATTGACCAACATTTTCATGTACATTGTACCTATTGCCACTATCACTATTTCAATAATTATCAGTGGAAATAAGGATTTTGTATCCCAGATAGCTTTGATTCCACTTTTGTATTTAGTAATTCAGAATGTTACCACTATAGGCCAGGCCCTAAATTCTATTTATCAAGTGTTACCTGTTATAGATAAGACAAATGAATTGCTTGATGAAAAATATATGCAAGATAGGTCAAGACAGTATACTACAGGCAGTGATAGCTTGATATCTATCAAAGATATGTCCTATTTTTATGGAAGCAAATGTTGCTTATCCGATGTTAACCTTGAGATAAAAAAGGGGAAAAAGTATGCTGTAATAGGAAAATCTGGAAGTGGAAAGTCCACATTTTTAAAAATAGTATCTAATTTGCTATGCGATTATAATGGGCAGGTTTTATTTGATGATAGTATTACAGATAAGCCAATATATATGGATCAGGACACAACTATTCTTGATGCCACAATTATGGAAAATATTATCTTTGGACAAAAGGATATTTCCCAAATTCGTATAGACGAAGTGGTGAATGCCATAGGATTAGATAAGATAGTAGATGCCCAACCATTAAAATGGTTTACAAATATATCAAAGGGCAAAAATTTATCAAGAGGGCAGGAGCAGAGAATTTGTCTCACTAGATGCTTACTTAAGGATTCAAGTATGTATCTATTAGATGAAGCCACTAGTAATATAGATGTAGTAGATGAAGAACAAATCATTAATAATTTGCTTGCCCCAGGGGGATTGTTAGAGGAAAAAACGGTATTTGTGTCAACGCATAAGCTTAGCATGGTTGAATATGTAGATGAGGTTTTATATATTCAAGACGGCCATATTTATAATGGAAGCCATGATGAATTACTTGCTAAGTTTGCAGAATATAGAGAGATGTTTGAGGTTTAATAGGTAGAGGATGAGAATAGCAATTTGTGATGATGATATAAACTTTACTTCAAAACTAGAAGATATAATTAGTCGCGAATGTGCAAAAAATGGGAAGAAAACAGAGATAGATGTATTTTTCGATGGGGAAACACTAGTAAAAAGTATTGAAAGTGGTCACCGCTATAGCATGATTTTTCTTGATATAGAGATGAAGAAAATGAATGGTATAGCAGCAGCCAGAAGAATACGCCAGCTAGATAGATATACACTGATTATATATATATCTAGCTATGATGATTATTTGAAAGAATTATTTGAGGTAGAGCCTTTTAGATTTATTTCAAAACCTATTCAACTTGAACAATTGCAGCGCTATTGCGCTGAAGCAATCAAAAAAATAGAAGGAATGAACAACCTATTTGTTTATAACTATAACAAAGAAGAATATAGCGTACCAATAAAGGAAATAGTGTATTTCGAAAGTAATAAACGATTGATTGATATTCATATGAATGATGGGACTGTAAGGTCATTCTATGGAAAGCTCAATAATGTAGAAAAAGAAATACAAAAAATGAACAAGCATTTTATACGCATACATCAATCCTTTTTGGTAAACTATTCATACATTAAAAGTATGACCTATTCCGAGGTGGCTCTCGAGTACAATGATGAAGAATATGTGCTGAGAATAAGTGAGGATAGGAGGTCAACTGTTAGACAAAAAGTGTGTGAAATAGCAGGGGGATCGAATTTTTAAAATGACTAATTATGTGGCTTTGTTTTCAGGGTTTTTGCTGCCTTTCTTTCAGGTATTGATTGTGAGAAAGTGCATGGGGGTGCTGCTGGGTTCTGGAAAAAAAGACATTAAAAGCATAATATTGTGGATACTGTATTATATTTATGACGTAATTGTTTTAAATTTTGTTACTTACCGAGGCTTTTATATTTTACTTGGAAATCTGATTTTAATGCTTATAATAGCGGCTGTGACAAGAACAGCATCCATAACAATGAAATTATTTTCTGCAATGATAATATGCGCAATATGGATGATAGTTGAAGCTGCTGCTGGACTTTTGCTATCGCATATTAGTGTGGAGTATATATTATATGAAAGATTAATAAGTTTTTTATCTCAGATGATTATGCTCTTTATAGTTATTACTCTAGAAAAATATAAAAGAGATAGGTTTTCTAAGGATATATCCCTTAAAACATTTATAATGCTTGCTTGGATTCCTGTAGTAAGTGTATATTTTGAGATGGTGAGCTTCGATATTTCAAGACAATATCCTAATTATGATAGATTTGCAGGATTTGCAAGTGTTGTATTGCTTTTAACAAATTATATGATTTTTGATTCTTATGATTGGGTCAATAGAAGTGTGCAATTAAAGGCGCAGAATAAACTATTTGTACAGCAGATTCAGCTTTGTAGCAGACAAACAGCAGAGCAGGAGGCTACATACAAGGAACTGCGAAGACTCCGTCATGATATGAAAAATCATCTTACAAGTCTATTGGGGATGATTGATTCTGGCAACGATAATGAGGCTAGAGCATACATAGAAAATTTACTGAATGATGGAAAGATTATAAAAAGTGGCGATATATCAAGAACAGGAAATATTATTGTTGATTCTCTTATAAATTATAAGTACTCAAAGGCAAAAGAGCTTGGCATCAAGTTTACTGCAAATGTATTTATTCCTACTGAATTACCTTTCAAAAATGAGAATATAGTTATTATTCTAGGAAATCTGATTGAAAATGCTATAGAGGCATGTGTTAAGGTAGATAAAAATAATAGATATATTAGGCTCGAAATGTGCTATGAAAAGAACATGCTTCAAATTTGCATAAAGAATAGATGTACTGGGGTTATAAATAAAAATAGTTCTGGAGATATAGAGACAACAAAAGAAGACAAAGCAAATCATGGAATGGGTTTACTTTCCATTAAGATGGCTGCAAAGGAATATGATGGAGATGTATTGATAAAGAATGAGGAGAATGAGTTTACTGTAGTAGTTGTCTTATATGAAAATACGGAAAAATAACATGCAGACTGCTAATTTCAACATGACAAGTAATTATAGTTTTACAAGGGATATAATATATTTTATTCAATGTAAACAGAAAAGGGAGGATTTACAGATGAATATGAAAAAGGATGTTATGGTAAAAATATTAGAGAAGGTAGCAAGAACTACAGTAAATGCAGCAGCAGATTCACGTTGTATGTGGTATGCACATCAACCTAAAATGCCTGTTGATTTCAAAAAATTAAATAAGTAAGATAACCACGATTTGAAAAAATCGCCAAAATTATTCCCCGGAGTCGTAGCGTACGCTGCGGCTCCCTTTTTTGTGTAAAATTTGAAAAAAGAAAACAGAGAAAAATATAGAAATTTTAGGGCAAAAATTAATAACAAGTCGTTGAAAAAGGAAGGCGAAAAAAAATTACTTCGAAAAATTACATGGAGAGTTATAAATTCAACATGGAGCGGGAATAGGGATAAAAACCAAGTATAATTTACACACATTAAAAAAAGGAGGGTTTTATATGAAATTATCTAATGTATGAAGGGGAGGTATTTATCGTATTTGTAAATACCTTATATGTGAAAATATAGACCAGTGGAATGTATATCCCTATCATCAAATAAAACAGCCTGCTGGAACTATATTTTTCATCTAAAAATTTTTACACAAGGAGAAAGGGACAATAATGGAAAGTTTTTACGAGGAGATTAACAACAAACATATTTTTACACCAACAGAAGATGTTGTAATGACTAGGGGCAAAGGAATATATCTTTGGGACGAAAAAGGTAAAAGATATATTGATTGCGCAGCGGCTACATTTAATCTAAGTCTTGGATATAGCAACGAAGAGGTATTAGATGCAGTAAGAGAGCAGGCCGAAAAGATGGTGCACATAACATCTAGTTATATGTGTGAACCAGTTGCAAAGCTTGTTGATGAATTGGTTAAAGTGACACCAAAGGATTTGACAAAGATTCATCTAAAGGTATCTGGCGGTTCTACAGCCAATGAAGGTGCAATTAAGATGGCTAATTTCTACAACAAGAAGTCAGGTGTAATATCTATGTTTAGATCTCATGTGGGACAAACAATTTATACCATGAATGTTTCTGGCTTAGGATTTAGAAGGGAGCCATTTAGCAATTTAGGAAATGCAAATATTGTTCATGTTCCACCAGCATACTGTTATCGCTGCTTCTATAATTCTACAAAAGATAAATGCCAGATGATGTGTGCTACACGTATAGAGGAATTCATTAAATATGCAGCTAATGGAAATGTCTCAGCGCTGATTGTAGAACCAATAATGGGAAATGGAGACAATATCATTCCACCTAGAGAATATTTTGTAGAGTTAAGAAAGCTGGCAGATAAGTATGGTTTTGCATTAATTTTCGATGAAATCCAAACAGGAGTAGGACGTACAGGCAAGATGTTCGCTGCAGATTATTTTGACGTTCAGCCTGATATTATGACAATTGCAAAGGGATTAGGTGGTACTGGATTCCAGATAGCAGCAATTGCTTGTAAGGAAGAGTATTCAAAAATGGAAGGATTCTATCACTCATTTACATATGGTTCGAATTCTGTATCTGCAGCAGCAGGTGTGAAAACATTGGAAATTATCCAAAGAGATGGATTCTTAGATAATGTAACAAATGTGGGTGAATACTTCGTACAGAGATTAAAAGCATCTCAGCAGAAGTATGACTTCATAGGAGAAGTAAGAGGCGTAGGCCTTATGATCGGCTTTGAAATTATAGATTCTAAGGGAGAAGAGAATCTTGAGTTAACAAAGAAAATAACAAAGATGGCATTTGAAAATGGCCTTATTCTAAGAACTTCTCGTTATGGTATCGGCAATGTAATAAAAATCAGACCAGCATTAACAATTACAAAGGCAGAGGCAAAAGAGGTATGCGACATCTTGGATGGTGTCTTCGACATGGTACAAAGAGGAAGCATTAAGGCGGTAGAAAGCGCCATTAAGACAGATGCTTATGCTGAACCTTCTGCATAAAAATTATTAATAAACAAATGAAAAATGTATCTAATTAAATTTACTAATCAAATCAGACAAAATATGAGGAGACTAATATGAAAGCGTTAACAACAGATAAGAATCATAAATTAGTATGGACAGAAATTGCGGAACCACAGGTGGTTGAAAGAACACAGGTTAAAGTGAAAATCTACGGTACCGGTGTGTGTGGTACAGATATAAATGTACTTAGAGGAAAAATGGTAGCTAAAGCTGGTATGGCATTAGGCCACGAGGCGGTTGGAACAGTTGTAGAAGTTGGCGAGAATGTTACAAATTATAAAGTTGGAGACAGAGTAGTAATTGACCCAACACAGTTTTGCGGAAAATGTGATTATTGCCGTCAGGGATTGACTTGTTATTGTGACCATTTTGATGATTATCAATTAGGAATTGGATGTCATGGAACTTATACAAAGTATTATGTGGGCGAAGAGAAGTTTATGTATAAGATTCCAGATGGAATGAATTGGGAAACAGCTGCATTAGTTGAACCATTAGCTTGTGTATTAAATATTATCAAGCAGGCTAACATTCAACCTGAGGACAATGTATTAGTGTTAGGATCAGGAACTATTGGAAATCTGTGCCAGATGGTTTGCAAGAGAATTGCAAAAACAACTGTAGGTACAGAAATAAATACTTTTAGAAATGAATTTTCAAAGCAGTTTAATTCTGATGTTTATTATCCAAACGAGTTAACAATGGAAAAAGTATTAGAGTTAACAAATGGAAAGAAATTTAATGTAATTATCGATGCTGTTGGTAATCAATTACATAATGCAGTAGATTTTGCTGCAAAGGGAGCTCGCCTTTTTGCTATCGGCTTCATGAACGATTACGAAATTACAATTAATACATTAGATTATTTGACAAAGGGAATTAGTCTTGTAGGAACTGGTGAAGAACATTTACAGATGGCTCCAGCAATGGATTATATTAGCAGTTTCAAAGATATCGATAAGTTAATTACTACAAAAATTCCTATTTCAGAGTATGAGCCAGCTGTCAATAACTTAATTGATGTAGAAAATTGTAAGCATATGAAAGTTATGCTCATTTCTGAGAATGATGAAAACCTATAAGGAGAAAGCTATTGAAAAAAACAATAAGTGATAATAAATATTGGCCAATAATAATGCTGGCAGTTCCTGCAAGTATTGAGATGGTTTTTCAGCAAGTATTGGGACTGATTGATAATGTGTTTATAAGTCATATAAGCGACGAGAAGTTGGCAGCTGTTGGTCTATGTAACCAGATTTATTCATTGATACTGATTATAGTAGCAGCAATAGCTTCTGGAGTAGGAATTCTAATTGCACAAAACTATGGAAAAAAAGATTTTGAAACTATAAAAAAGATAATACATGATGTATTAAAGGTAGCAGTCCTTGGTGCTATAGGATTGATAATCATTTTTAAAGTTTCAATTCGAAATATTGTCGTATTCATGGGTGCAGAAGATTTGGTCATTCAGTATGTAGAACAATATTGGAATATAGTTATTTTTTCATTAATGTGCTCCGTAATTAATAGTATTTTGGGAAGCATTTTACGAGCAATGAATAACACAAAAACACCTTTGGTAGCAAACGGAGTTGGTTTACTTACAAATACCTGCCTAAATTATATTTTAATATTTGTAGCAGGAATGGATATTAAAGGTGCGGCAATTGCAACAATCCTTTCACGACTATTAATACTTGTTTTATTTGTAATTCACTATAGAAGAATTGGATTACTGTCTGCTCAAAATATGTTGAGAAGCACAGATAGAAAACTTTTACAGAGTATTGCAATGATTAGTATTCCAATTTTTATAGGCGAGCTGGCATGGGCAATTGGAAGCTTTATGTACAACAGCTTTTACACAAGGATAGGAACATTTGCAATCGTTGCTTATCAAATTGTTTTTAGTGTAGAAGAAATATTCATAATGTTCTCATTTGGATTTACAGTAGTAGGATTCTCACTTGTTGCACAGCACTTAGGAAAAAATGAAGTAGAAGAGGCGGTAGAAAAATCTAATTTAATCCTAAATGCAGGAAAGATATCAGCAATAGTTTTTGGAATTTTACTTGTGATATTTACATGGACTGTAGTACCTATGATGTACTCAGATACAAGTGCAACAACAGTTGCCGTAGCAAAGATAGCTTTATCTATTAATGCAGGAATACAAATAATAAAAATCATTAATTTTATACTTGGTAATGGTGTATTAAAAAGTGGTGGTAAAACAAAAAATGTCATGTTGGTAGATACTATAGCAACATTTTTAGGATTATTATTTGCTTTTATACTTGCCTTCTATTTCAAGATGGGATTCTGGGGAGTCTTTGCTGGAAAAATAATAGAAGAGATTATCAGATATTGTTTAATGACTGCATTATTTAGATCAAGAAAATGGATCCAGTCTATGGAGGAAGCTTACACATAGAAATGGAGAAGGAAAAAATATTTAGGGGGTAAAATATGGATGAAGAATGATAACAAATTATTGATGTGCGCGGATTATCCATATTATAGAGATTCAGTTGATGATTGGCATGACAAGTTAGAGAAGCTAAAACAATTAAAAATTAATGTTGTTACATGCTATATACCATGGAGACATCATTTGGTGAATTTAGAATCTAATAAATACGATTTTAAAGGAAATGATAAGCCAAACACAAATCTGATTCGGTTTATAGAAGAATGTGAAAAATGCGGATTGAACATGATTATTAAACCGGGACCTTTTATACATGCTGAAGTGAATTACGGTGGCTTACCAGATGAATTAAATAATATTGATTATGAGAAAAAAGAATCTCTAACTGGTGAGTTATGTAAGTACGAGAGAAAAAAAGGATGCTATTATATACCATCCTCATTTTCAAAAAAATTTATAAGTTCAGCAGAGAAATGGTACGAGGCTGTAATCAATGCAGTGAGTCCCTATTTTTATCCTAAGGGATGTATTGTTGGTATTCAGTTAATGAATGAAGGAATATTTTCTGATGCAAATAGTTTAATAAAGGATTGGGATTATTCTAAGAGTGCAGTAGATGGATTTTCGAATTACTTGAAGAATAAATATAAAACAATCAAATATTTAAATAGTTGCTTATCAACAAATTACAAAGATTTTAATAACGTGACGAATGAAAAGAAATCTTTAGTATCTGAAAGTATTCGAAAAGAATGGATTGATTATCAATATAAAAGCTTATATGAAACCTACAAGAGATTTCAAAAGAAATGCTTAGGCGCTGTTCCAGTAATAGCTAACTATAATTTCCCATTGAATTCCCCAGAAGGAGTGTCTACATGGATATCTAAAGTAAGGCCAGAATATGGTGCAAACATAATGTATGGATTTACTTCATGGGGTGGAAATATTGTAGAAGATAAGGAAAAATTTTATACATATCTACTTGTTGCAAAAAGAGAAAAGGGCATTCATATGGAATGCAATTGGGGATTCTCAAAATTGTATGAAAAAGAGTATGAGTCTTCTATTGTTCCATTCTATGAAGCCGCATTGTCTATTGCCAATGGAGCAAAGGGATACAATATTTATACTGGTGCAGCAACATCAAAATGGGATGAAAATCTAGACAATATTTACGATAGACCATACCCGGACTGCAGTCCAATTGATAGTCAGGGTAAGTACAATGAAAAAAAGAGTAATACTATCTATAATTTCAATTCATATTTGGAAAAATATGGAGATGAAATAATTGGTAGTGTTCGTAAGAATGAGTGCGCTTATCTAATCAGCCCGCAGGATTATTATGATGGATGTTTAGATGCCTCTGAGGATAATATTGCGCTAGATACACTTTATTGGTTTCAGCATAATATGAGAGCTTATAGCTATGACTATGATTTGATAAGTACAGATAACTTTGAAAAAAGAGAGTCTATTAGCTATAAAGTCATCTTTATGGCAGAAGAAATTAATTTATCGAAGGAAGTAAAAGAGAAATTAGATGATTTCCAAAGTAATGGTGGAAAAATCGTTTATCTTAACTCAAGTATAAATTATGATATTAATCATTACTCAAATGGGTTTACAAAATTGATTAAAGATATAGATGTATCTTTTGATGTGTATAGTAATGATTATGAAACTCAAGTATGGGGAATCCATAACGATGACAAATTAACAAAGCACATTTTCATTTTCTCTAGATCAAATGAAGAAAAAGAACATAGTGTAAAGATTAAAAATGACGGAGTTGTAAATGAGCTAAAGGTATTATTACCACAAGAATCTGCGGCTATAGTTAGGCTTGTAAACAATGAGGTCAAAGGCTTTTTCATAAAAGGTGAAAATGATTTGGCACAAAAAATGATAAAGCCAAAGCTTTCATATGGGGATTATGTTTTTGAATCAAATGAATATGGAGATGTACTAAATTTAGCATAGGAGAAAGAAAAATGTATAAAGACTATAAAAACGGAACCGCAACATTTGTGATACCACATTGGAGAACTGATAATGATCTTAGTAGAAAGCATTTAGATGAGACAATTCAGGGTATCATGAATCAGACAGATGATAACTGGAATATTGTATTAGTTGATGATGATTCACCTTGTAAAGAGGCAAAGGATTATCTTGAAACAATCAAAGCACTTAACCCTGAGAAAATCCATGTTATTTATTGTGAGGAAAATAAAGGACCAGGGCATGCAAGAAATTGTGGAGTTGAATATGCATATAAAAACGGCTCTCCAATTGTTTTGTTTAATGACGCAGATGATATTTCCAACCCTAAAAGATTGGAAAATGTAAGGAAAAAGTTCATCGAAAACAAAGATGTAAATGTTGTATATTCAACATTTAAGGTTATTGATGAGAATAGCAATCTTGTTGAGGAAAGCAAATTATCACCAGCAATTTATGAAACATTAGAAGGACATACAAGAGATATTGTACAAGGTGAAAATGCCTGGATTGCAATTGCAACAGACAAAAATTATACAAATTTAACATCAGCTACAGCTGTTAGAACAGATTTAGCATATATGGAACCATTTCCGCTTGTAAAAGCTTCAGAGGATGCAAATACATGGTTACGATATGCGGCACATAAGGGTCAATTCATTTATGATGCAACTATTCCAAGCTTATATAGAATACCTCAGAATACAGAGTGTTCAACTCGTGCACGTTTAAATAATTTCTATGAAGTTAAAGCAAATGTTGATAGCGATGGATTTTTTAAGGCCATGGAAATAGCGTTAGAGAATAATAATATCGATTATTCTCAGTGCGATTCTCTAAAGGTTAAGTTCTATGTAAAACTTGCTGAAAGCTTATTAAATGGAAAACAAAAAGAATTGGCGCAGAGACAAATTGACAAGGCAATGCTTATTTCAAGAGATGAAACAAGTGAGCTTTTGGGACAAAAAGAAGAGTTAAAGGTATTGTGCTAATTAAAAATATAGCCCATAGATTTATTTCTATGGGCTATTTGTGATGTATTATTAGTGTAGAATAAAGATTGCTTGCAAAGGGAAAAATATGGGAAAAATAGATTTACATATGCATACAAAATATAGTGATGATGGAGAGTTTACACCAAAGGAGATAATTGATAAATGTATAGACTCTGGATTAAAAATGATGGCATTTGCTGATCATAATTCTGTTAAAGGAATTGAGGAAGGAAAAAAATATGCAGAGAAAAATGGAATTAAATTTATCAATGCCACAGAGATAGATTGTAAAATTGGAAATATAAATTTACATGTTTTAGGTTATAATCTTAATAAAAATCTTGATGCTATAGATGAATATGAACAAAGTATTATTTCTCAAGAAATTGAACTTTCAAAGAAGAGAATAGATGCCATTAAAAGTGTAGGGATTGAAATTGATGAAAATGAAGTGTATAAGCTTTCATCAAATGGCGCAGTGACAGGAGAGATGATTGCCGAAGTTGCTCTGGCTAACAAAAATAATCATGGTATTTTGAAGGAATATTTAGATGGAGGCAGTCGCAGTGATAATCCCTATGTAAATTTCTATTGGGATTATTTTGGAAATGGCGAGTTTTCAAATTTAAAACCTGTTTATATGGATTTAGAAAAGACAGTTGATATGATAGTAGAGGCAGGAGGTATACCAGTTCTTGCTCATCCAGGTCAAAATATTTCTGAGGATGAAGAAGTCCTGAAAAAAATAATAGATACAGGAGTAAAAGGAATAGAAGTCTTTAGTAGTTACCATACTAAAGAACAAGTGGATTTTTATCACAGTTTTGCAAAAGACAACAATTTGCTTGAAACAATAGGAAGCGATTTTCATGGTAAAACAAAGCCTAGTATTCATTTGGGACAGAGTATGGCTGATGAAGATGTAGAAAATAGACTTTTGGAATTTTTTGGAGACGTATAATTATATGCTAGAAACAATAAAGAAAAAGCTAACAGATGGTAAGACAGTTATTGTTGGAATTGATGGATTAGGTGGAGCAGGAAAAAGTTCAATTTCAGAAGACATATATGAGAAGTTATCAGGAGAAAATATTCCTATAGAAGTTTTTCATATAGATGATTTTATTCATCCAAAGAATATTAGATACAATGATAACTATGCTGAGTGGGAATGCTACTATAATTTGCAGTGGCGCTATGACTATCTACTGGATAGTGTTATAAATCCAATAAAGCAAAATGGAAAATTCAATGGCCTTATCGAATTATATGATAAAGACGAGGACAAGTATGAGAAAAAGCCAGTTGATATCAAGGAAGGCAGTGTAGTTTTAGTCGAAGGAATTTTTCTCCAAAGAGAAGAATTGTCTCAGGTGTTTGACTATATGATTTATATTGATGTTCCAGAAGCTGAGAGATTAAAGAGAGTTTTAAAGCGAGACGGATACATTGGAACAGCTGATGATATACGGGAGAAATATGAGAATCGATATTTCCCTGCTGAGAGATATTACGAAAGTAAATATTCGCCAAGTAAATTAGCTGACTATGTTATAAAGGGGTAATAGATGGACGTAAAGTGGTTGTTTTTTGATATCGGAAATACGATATATGATGAGACTGAAGCAGATAAGGATAGAGTAAAGACCTTATTGAGCAATGAGGATTATGATGTTACTGCGGATATTTTTTATGAGGATATGATAAAAGCAGCGGCAGCATACGCTAAATCCCCTTTTGCTGCTGTAAGAAATAAATATGGCATAGAAGAGACAATACCATATTACGCAGACAAAGAAAAAGTATATCCAGATGTTGTTTCAACACTAGAAAGACTTAGCTTAAAGTATAACATCGGAGTGATTGCCAATCAGCCAAGTGAAACCCAGAGTAGATTAGAAAAAGATGGCTTGGATAGATTTTTTGACATCTGTTTACTTTCTGAAACTGAAGGCTTAGAGAAGCCAGATAGAAAAATTTTCCTAAGAGCGCTTGAACAAGCAGATTGTAGACCTGAAGATGCTGTCATGATAGGTGATAGATTAGACAATGATATTTTTCCAGCAAAGGAAATTGGATTTAAAACTATATGGCTACGGCAAGGGATAAGCTGCGAGCAAGAACCTATTAACAATAATTATGTTCCTGACTGTGAAGTAAGTTGCTTTAAGGAATTACTTGAGATTTTAGATAATGAATAGGCTTTATAATTGCTAAAAAAAAGAGTATCGCAAATGCGATACTCTTTTGTCTTACTTATTAAGCCTTTGAATCAAGGAATGTGTTGATTTCTTCGATGAGGTCATCAGCGTCGATACCGTGTACCATAGCTGCCTCCTCGATTGTCTCCATCTGAGAAGATGGGCATCCAAGGCAGTGCATACCGATATTAAGTAAGATAGGAGCTACGTCAGCATCAATCTGAAGAAGCTCGCCGATCATAGTTGACTTAGAAACTCTTGCCATTATATGTTCCTTCCTTTCTTTTTATCTCCTAGTTTCAGATAATAACATGGTTCAAAACATTTATCAACGGCATATATGAATTGTTGTTGATAATATACAATTCTATTGCATGCAATCTATAAAATAGTTGTGTACACAATTTGAACTTTTGTTAGCTGATTTCAATTATAGTTAGTCTAGACGAACCCGCGTAAGGCTGTAAAATAAAGCATTTTTAAAAATACAAAAAATGTTCTTGATTTAGACACAATTAAGGTGTATATTAAATTCATCAGTTGCGAAATTGATAATTTTTATTAATAACAGAATTTAAGGAGGAGTTTAATCATGGCATACGTTATTTCTGATTCATGCGTTTCATGTGGTACATGCGAGCCAGAGTGTCCAGTAGGAGCAATCTCACAGGGAGACTCACAGTTCAATATCGATGCTGGTGCTTGCGTTGATTGCGGTACTTGCGCAGGTGTTTGCCCAACAGGAGCTATCTCACAGGGCTAATTAAAGCAAATATAAAAAGACTAACAGCATTAGCTGTTAGTCTTTTTTGTTTGCCACGACACGCCCTATTTGCGAAGCAAATCTTTCAATGGGCGTGTCTTCCCGCAGTATTCCAAAAAAACAAGCCCAAGATTTCTTGGGCTTGTAATTTACTATATTTTTGCAAGTTTCTGAACAGCGTCACCCTGAATCATTGTGTCGTAGTGCTCAGACATATACTGGGATGTACCAACTACATAATTCTGCTGGTCACTGTATTCTGAAAGAATGTTGCAAACTTTGTTGTATACCTCTGGTGTGTCGTCTGATTTGCTAACTACCAGATAGTACTGACCATCAAATGGACTCCTGTAGAGAGAGTTTTTGCCGTTATAGAAGGTAGCAAGGATTGTTGAAAGTCGAATGACATCATCAAGATTATCAAATACGAACATCTTAGTGATATCAACTGGCAATCCCTTTTTCGCTGCCTGTTCTGGATAAGACTTAGCGGCTTCTGTTGCCTTTTCGAGTAGACTATTGAACATGTTAAGTATGTCATTAGCAGACGCTTCATTAAATGGCTTGGTCTTGCTAGTTGTTGTGTCATCGTCGTCATAGTCGTAATCATCGTCATCGTCTTCAGAGAATCTAGAGAATCTAGTGTCTAGCTCATCAGGATTTTCTACCTTAGTGACTACTAGAACAATTGACTCCGAAGAAAGTGGTACTGCTTCTATCATTAGAGGAATATCCTCTGCTTCAAATCCGTATTGATATGATGCTTGCTCCATAAGCTCTCTGAATAACTCTCTTGCCTTGGCAGAGCCATAAGCAAGCTCAGATAGCTTGATGTGACGGCTGATTAAATCTTCTCTTGAAAGAGTGCATCTGATCTGGTTCTCGTTGATTTTTTCAATCTTCATAAAATCACCTCCCGAATCGAAAAAGATGCTATTACGTTTCTTGTTCGACTATTATATATATATTATATCGGAAAGTAAAGGAAAGAGGCATATAAAAACAGTGAAAAAATCTTAAATTTTTATTAACGCACACCAGTTATAGAAAAGTTGTCAATTAAAAAATATGCTTGCAATATAATTTTTTATGTGATATAAATTTTAGCGCAAGATGCTTTTTCCAATTGGAAGGAGCTGATATATTGATTAACATCAATTTGGATGACAGGTATGAGGTTATTAAGACACTGCAACAGTCAGCAGCTACCGCAGTGGTGCTTGTCAGACATAAGAAGATAGGAGCACTCAGGATTCTTAAGGCCATTTCGAAAGCCAGTCCTGATGCACACAGCATCCTATCCGAAGCACATCTTTTACAGGGGTTTAATTCGACCCTATTACCCACCATTTATGAAGTAGAAGAAGATGATGAAGTCTATTATTTGATTGAAGAATATATAGATGGAATTTCATTGAGGGAGTACTTGCTTAGCAAAGTAATCACTAAAGATGAATTGATAAAGTTTGCAATAGAAATCTGTTCTATTGTGGAGCTTTTACACAAGGCAGAAAAAGAGCCTATTCTTTATCTTGATATGAAACCTGATCATTTAATTATTCAACAGGGAAGAATTCGTCTTATCGATTTTGGAATATCTGTAGAAAAATCAAAGAGCAGGCAGATTAAGCCTCATGGTACACCTAATTGGGCGGCGCCAGAGCAGTTAAGAGGAGACTTTCTAGATGAACGATGTGACATCTATGCCGTAGGCAAGGTGATTGATTTTATGCGAAGCAACAGTTATGCAAAAGATGATTTTAAATTAGCCTATCTGATAGAAAAAGCTACAGCTGAAAATGTGGAATTTAGGACTAAAAGCATATCATTGCTTAAAGAACAGCTGATAACTCTACAGGGGAGCATGGGAAATGAAAAATTAAGGAAAAAGCATCTTGAAAAAAGAATCGCAGTAGTAGGTGCAAATACATCAGTAGGTACGACACATATTGCGATATCTCTATGTAAATTTTTCAACAAAAGGAAAATAGATACCTATTACCAGGACATAAGAGAAAATACTGTAAACCACATTTGGAAATCTATGAAAGGCGCAAGATTAGAAGAGGGCGTTTTATACCACGATAGCTTTAGGGGCATCATGAATTATGGCGATGCTATTGAAAAGCACAGGCCTCCTGTTGGATTGCGTGTTATTGATTGTGGAAAAGAGGCTATGGATATACTGCTGTCTGTGGATATTATTATCTATGTGATAAGCGGCAGGCCTTGGCAGCAAGTCATGATTTATCCTCCTTGGATTAAGGAGAAAAATGTGTATATAATCAATAATTTTTCTAACAAGATAACTTCTATTAAAAAAGCCAAGGAGCTTGGAAAAAGAGTCTATATGTATCCACTAATCAAAAACCAGGTAGATTTATCCAAAGAGGAAGAGAGAGTATTTACCGCGATTTTTAAAAATGAAAAGGATTATATTAAGTAAATTAAAAAACAAAAAAGATAACAACAAAACAGGAAAAACTATATGTGTGACTGCAGTGTCACCTAAATTGGGCTGCACCTTTTTTTCTCTTGCATTAGCTAATTTTATAGCTTCGTGTTTGAGAGAGAATGTGATTTATATAGAACTAAAAGAGGAAAGCAGTTTGCTTGGATTAGTCGGAGAAAATCAGATATCCATAGGGCAGAGAATTGGCTATAGCTACAAGGGTGTCAAATATATTTTGACAAATGATATAGAAGAAGTGGCAGAAATACTTGCAAGAGAAAGAGGATATATAGTAGTAGATTTAGGAGTTTTAAATAGTAGCACTGCAGCAGTTCTTAATAAATGTAAGAACAAAATTATAATAGGAAGTTTTATGCCATGGCAGAGACGAGATTTCCATGAATTCATAAGGAAAAATATTTATAAAAAATACGACATGGAGACAATTCATTTTTGCCAGCTATGTAGGGATAAAAAGGGCGAGCAGTTCTTTTATAAAACCTACGGATGTAGGCTTTTTAACTTGCCTAAAATAGATAATCCATTTTCATTAAAAGAAGAGAACTTTGAAGACCTTATGAACTTTTTATAGGTAGCTGCAGAAAGGAGTTAGTATAGATAGGATTTTTGATATCGTCATTAATATAAGAAGAAGACAATAAGAAAAACAGGATAGAAATAAGAATGTATAAATAACGTACATTAAAGAGAGTGGTGTAAATCACTCTCTTTTTCTACGTATATAGGGGGAAATGTGGAATTTACCTAGGTGATTTGCTATACTTTTACAGTATATGAGAGAAAGGGAGACGCTTATGAATCAAAGTCACCATAACTATAATCGTAACTATAGAAACAATCACTACAATCGTAGGAGAAAAAAGAAAAATTATATTCCAAGAGGATATTTCTATATCGGAACAGTTGCAATATTTTTGACTGTTGTATTAGTGAGTCTTCTTGCCTTCAAAAAATATTCGTTTACAAATGAGCATGTTGAACTGACACAATTTTTTGAGAATACTCATGAGAATGAAGTATCAGTTGTTTTGAACGGTGAGTATAAGAAATCTCAGGATGAAACAGGGGCGGCTTTGCCTAATGCCAACGCTATTAAAAGCGAGGGAAGTGTTTATCTTGAACTTGGATTTGTAAAGGCTAATATCGACAATGGCTATGTATATGATCCATCTGAGATTACACTTAGATATGCTACTGATAGCGAGGTATACTCAGCGACTCTAGGAAGTGCTGATTATGTAGTTGATAAGAGCAATAATTCTCTTGGGGAGCCAGTAATTGTGGCTCAGGGAGATGCAGTTTTTATCGCACTTGATTATCTCCAGATTTTATCTGATTTTAAATACACTCTTTTTGAAGAGCCAGACAGAATTGTCATTGAGACAGCGGGATATGAAAAGCAGGTTGCCACTGCCAAAAAGGACACAGCAATCAGAATTTCTAATGGTAGAAAGAGCCCTATTTTAGAGGATGTTGATAAGGATGAGGAGTTAAATGTAATCCGCGTTTCTGAGGACGAGGATTGGAGCTTTGTAGTATCAGCTAAGGGCGTTATGGGATACATTCCTAATAATAAATTCTCTGAGCCAACAGCTAAGACTGTGGAGGCATCTCTTCCAGAGAGAACTTATAACCATATTTCTTTAGGAAGTGATATTTCACTCCTTTGGCACCAGGTTACATCACAGGCGGCCAACGGAGAAATAGCTACAGTACTTACTAACTCAGGTAATATTAACGTTATTTCACCTACATGGTTTCACTTAAGTGACAACAAGGGTGGCATCGCATCTATTGCAAATGCCAATTACGTAAGCGTTTGTCATTCTAATAATGTGCAGGTGTGGGGACTTGTAAGCGATTTCGAGAATCCTGACATCGAGACAACTACAGTTTTAAATACAACATCATCTAGAGATGCTCTTGTAAATAATATTCTTGCTCAGGCAATTACTTATGGCTTGGACGGAATCAATGTGGATTTTGAAGAAGTATCAGTAGAAGCTTCTGATGGATTCATTCAGTTTATCAAGGAACTTTCTATTAAGTGCGAGAAGAATGACATTGTTTTATCAGTAGATAATTAC
The DNA here is from genome assembly GCA_017557435.1 of Pseudobutyrivibrio sp. Classification (GTDB taxonomy): domain Bacteria; phylum Bacillota; class Clostridia; order Lachnospirales; family Lachnospiraceae; genus Pseudobutyrivibrio. The sequence continues at coordinate 151,549 of JAFYYR010000001.1, forward strand.
ATGCCAAAATATACACCACATTACAATAGAGCAGAGCAGGCTAAATACGCCGACTATGTAGTAATGATGGGATATGATGAGCACACAAATGGAAGCGACGAGGCAGGATCAGTTGCATCAATTGGATTTGTAGAGGAGGGTGTTACCGCTACTCTTGAGGAGGTTCCAGCAGAGCAGGTTATCCTTGGAATGCCATTCTACTGCAGAGTATGGCAGGTTAATGGGGATGGCGGAATTATCGATAGCAAGGCATACGGATTAGATGCTATCCAGTCATATATCAGAACTAACGGACTGACACCTGAATGGTCAGATGAGCTTGGTCAATATTATGTTGAGTATGTAGATGGAGATAAGATCTACAGAGTATGGATTGAGGATGAGAACTCAATTGAGCAAAAGCTAAAAGTAATGGATAGCTATGGACTTGCCGGAGCTGCATTCTGGAAGAAGGGCTTTGACAATTCAGCTACATGGAATGTTATCGCCAAATATTTATAAGCCATGTAAGACACAGAAAAATCATAGAATTTCCCCATTTTACAAGGGGTTGCACATTCTAAAAATATTGTGTTCTAAGGGAAAAGTGATATAATTTTGAGTATGATTACTAAGATTATGGATGTTTCTGAGGAGCCAATAAATATGGAGTATATCAGAGAGGCTTCTGAGATATTAAAAAGTGGTGGGCTAGTAGCTTTCCCAACAGAGACGGTTTATGGTTTGGGAGGAGACGCCACCGATAAAGAGGCCTCGCGTAAGATATACGCAGCAAAGGGTCGTCCATCGGATAACCCTTTAATTGTTCATATAGCAGATTTTTCACAGCTAGAACAGATAACAGAGAATTTACCTGAGACAGCCAGATTGCTTGCGGATGCATTTTGGCCAGGACCACTTACTATGGTTTGCAATAAGAATCAGGTTATCCCTTATGAGACTACTGGTGGACTTGATACAGTGGCAGTGAGGATGCCTAACAATCCAGTGGCTCTAGCGCTTATTAGAGAGAGCGGCTGTATGATAGCAGCACCTAGTGCTAATACATCAGGAAGACCTAGCCCTACTAAGGCCAATCACGTATACGAGGATTTATCTGGCAAGATAGAAGCCATATTAGATGGTGGAGCAGTTGATATAGGTCTTGAGTCTACGATAGTGGATTTGACAGAGGATGTGGTTACCATTCTTAGACCTGGCTTCATCAATATGGATATGCTAAGAGAAGTAGTTGGTGAGGTTAGGATGGACCCTGGTATTGTCTACAATGACAAGGGGACTACCAGTGGAGCTAAGCCTAAGGCACCAGGCATGAGATATAAGCACTACGCACCAAAGGGTGATTTGACAATCATCTCTGGTGAGGAAGATACAGTAGTTGACAAGATCAATCAATTAACAAGAGAAGCACTTAAAGAGGGTAAAAAGGTGGGCATTATCGCCACATCTGAAACTGCGGATAGATACCCTGAGGGAGAGGTGCTTGTTATTGGAAATCGTTCTGATGAGAGTAGTATAGCTCACAATCTATACGATATTCTCAGACGATTTGATGAACTTAGCGTTGACCTTATTTATTCAGAGAGCTTTGCTACTCCAAAGATGGGTCAGGCTATTATGAACAGGTTGCTTAAGGCAGCAGGGCAAAAGACCATAGAGGTCTAGGGAGGCTTGCCCAGGAGAATATGGATATGAAAAATATAAATAGAGTTATTTTTGCTTCGGGAAGTGGGACGTCCAGAGCACCTATGGCTACAGCTATATTTCATGCTATAGCCCATGACAGGCCTATTATTTGTGAGGCCAGAGGCTTGATTGTCCAGTTTCCAGAGCCTTTGAATCAAAAGGTAGAGGCAGTTTTAATAAGTAATGGATGTAAGCTTTCGGATTACTCTTCCAAGCAGCTAATGGACTCGGATTTTTCTGAGAACACACTGGTGATTACCATGGAAGAGACCCAGAGGCAAAAGATATTAAGTGAATACACTAATGCCACAGAGGAAAATACACGCCTTTTAAATGAGCTGGTAGGGGATGAGCTTGAGGTGATGGATCCGTATGGTGGCTCAGTACAGACTTACGGACTGTGCTATGAGGTCTTAAAGGCATCGATTGAGAAGTTAATGAGGGTATTAGAGGCATAATTTATAATCGTATTGGAGGAGAATACCATGAGTGATAAGAGACTAGATTATATTAGCTGGGATGAGTACTTTATGGGCGTTGCAGTATTATCGGGTATGAGATCTAAAGACCCAAATACACAGGTTGGAGCTTGTATTGTTAGCCAGGATAATAAGATTCTTTCTATGGGCTACAATGGTTTTCCAAATGGTTGTTCAGACGACGAGTTTCCTTGGGCAAGAGTAGGAGACCCTCTGGAGAATAAGTATTTCTACACAACACACAGCGAGCTTAATGCAATATTGAACTATAGGGGTGGTTCACTTGAAGGCTCAAAGTTGTATGTATCTCTTTTTCCATGTAATGAATGTGCTAAAGCGATTATTCAGTCTGGTATAAAGACAATAATTTACGATAGCGACAAATATGAAAACACACCATCAGTTATCGCATCAAAGAGAATGCTTAGAGCGGCTGGGGTGGAGTTTTATCAGTATCAACATACAAATCGAGAAATTAAAATGACACTATAGTTGTCGGATTTTATAGGAGACAGCATTTGAAGGACAAGAGAAAGCAAAATCGGGAAGTAGCAAATTCCCTGGTGCTTGTGCTGCAATTTGGTCTTAACGTTATAACGCCAATATTGCTATGCACCATAGTTGGAGCAGTTTTAACTAAAAACTTTGGCTCCAAGGGATATACGATAGCAGGAATTCTGATAGGTATAGTAGCGGCATTTAATGGTGCCTACAGAATGGTTAGGGGTTATCTCAAAAATCCAGAGTCTCCGGGGGAGCGAGCGAGACGTTTGGAAGAAGAAGCAAAACAAAGTCAAGAGGTAAAGGATGATTAATTGGATGAAAAGATTGAATCAGGCCTTGCCGGGCTTGGTTTTAGGAATCCTTCTGTACGGATTGCTGGTTGAGATTATTGGTGTCTGGTTTGTTAGTGACAAACTTAGATATACTACAGGACTTTTAATTGGAATTGGATGTGCTATTGGCATGGCGATTCATATAGCAATGATTATTGAGGAATCAGTGAGAATTGGTCCTGGTCACGACAAGTATCTTTCAGTTAAGTCAGTAGCAAGATATTTTGTCGTGTGTGCAATTATGATAGGGATGACGTTTTTTAAACTTGGCAACATGTTTACAGCGATCATCGGTGTACTTGGGCTCAAGGTTAGTGCTTATGCACAGCCTTTGCTAATAAAAGCTTTCAAAAAGAATCATAAGGATGTGGAAAGCAATGAAAAGTTAGAAAAAAATAGTGAAAAGGAGGTGAAAGTGTGACAGAAGGAATTTTGCTGGCCTCAAGCGATACTGTGGACATGATAAAAGGCTTGTTCAAGTACAAAGTATTTGGACAGGAGGTTTGGATCACAACCTCACATGTTTGCATCTTAATCGTATGGCTTTCATTGGTAATATTCTCAATAATTGCCAATCGCAAGCTTAAGCATGCCACTGAAGTTCCTGATACCTTCCAAAATATCTTGGAGCTTATTGTAGGACTTCTTGATAGCATAGTGGAAGGAAGTATGGGTAAGCACGCACCAGTGTTTGCAAACTGGATATGTACCATATTCTGTTTCATTTTGGTATCCAACTTATCTGGTTTGGTTGGCCTAAGACCACCAACAGCCGATTACGGTACAACACTGGCTCTTGCATTAATTACCTTTGTTTGCATTCATGTAGTAAAGGTAAGGCATCAGAGTGCAAAGGACATTTGGGTGGATAAATGTTCACCATTGCCACCATGGTTGCCAATCTGGCTTCCAATCAATGTCATTTCTGATATTGCGGTGCCTATTTCAATGTCACTACGTTTATTTGCAAACGTTCTTTCAGGAACAATCATTATGGGTCTTGTATATGGATTGCTAGGAAAGTTCGCCTTAGTATGGCCTGCAGCATTGCATGTATACTTTGATATTTTCTCAGGTGCAATTCAGACCTACGTTTTCTGTATGTTAACAATGACGTACATTACTCAGTCTTATGGTGATTCTTAAGAAGACTGAAAAAGAATAATACTTTTTAGGAGGAAAACATTTATGAACATTTCAGGTACAGACTTAATTAAAGCTTGCTCAGCAATTGGTGCTGGTCTCGCAGTTATCGCTGGTATTGGTCCTGGTATCGGCCAGGGTATTGCAGCAGGTCACGGTGCAGCAGCCGTTGGACGTAACCCAGGAGCACAGGGACAGATCATGTCTACTATGTTACTTGGTCAGGCCGTTGCCGAGACAACAGGTCTTTATGGCTTAGTTATCGCCCTTCTGTTACTCTTTGTACAGCCATTAGTAGGATAAATTTACTAGGAAGAAAAAATGAAAAAGGAGGGCTAAAAGTTGGAAAGACTATTTGACTTAGATGCACAATTGCTTAATGATGCAGTACTTTTAGCCATTGCAGTATTCTTCCTATTCCTTATAATGTCCAACATGCTGTTCAACCCAGCTAGAAAGCTGCTTAAGGACAGAAAAGAAGGCATTGCAAAGGATATTGCAGATGCAAAGAACGATAAGGAAGAGGCAGAAAAGCTAAAGGCGGAGTACGAAGCAAAACTTAAGGACATTTCAAAAGAGAGAGATGCCATCTTAAGTGAAGCAAGACAGAAAGCCTTGAAGAATGAAACCAAGATTGTAAGCGACGCTAAGGAAGAAGCAGCTGCTATCGTAGCAAGAGCTAACGAAGAGGCAGAGCTTGAGAAGAAGAAGGTTGCAGACGAGGTTAAGCAGGAGATGATTTCAGTTGCCGCTGTTATGGCACAGAAGGTTGTAGCTGCTAACATCGACACAACTATTCAGAATACCTTAGTTGAGCAAACACTTAAGGAAATGGGTGAAAAAACATGGCTAAATTAGTCTCAAACGTATACGGTGATGCGTTGTTTGAGTTAGCTGTGGAATCAGGAAGAGTCGATGACTTCTTAAAAGAAGCAGAAGGCGTAATCGAAGTTATTAAAAAAGATGACGGCTTTTCTCAGATGATGAATCATCCAAAGATCAATAAAGAAGAGAAGCTTCAGATTATCGACGAGATTTTCAAAGGCAGAGTAAGTGATGAGATTGTGGGACTCCTTCGAATGCTTGAGGAGAAGGACCACATAAAAGAAATAGAAGGTGTTTTAAACTATTACATCGAAAAAGTTTACGATTACAAAAAAATCGGACGAGCTACTGTTTCAACTCCACTTGAACTTACAGATGCTCAGAAAGCAGATGTCGAGAAGCGTTTGCTTCAAACTACAGAATATAGTTCATTTGTAATGAACTATATCGTAGACCCTGAGTTAATCGGGGGTATGGTAATTCGCATTAAAGATAGAGTTGTTGATAGTTCAATCAAAACTCAGATTAATAAATTGTCACACGAGTTATCAAATATTCAATTGAAAGTAGGTGAATGCGCTCCATGAATTTAAAACCAGAAGAAATTAGCTCGGTTATTAAAGAGCAAATGAAACGCTATGCAGCGCAGCTTGACGTGGCAGACGTAGGTACTGTTATTCAGGTTGCCGATGGAATTGCACGTATTCACGGATTACAAAACGCTATGCAGGGTGAGCTCCTTGAGTTCCCTGGTGAAGTTTACGGCATGGTCTTAAACCTTGAGGAAGACAATGTTGGTTGTGTTCTTTTAGGAAACGATAAGAATATCAACGAAGGCGATACAGTTAAGACAACTGGTCGTGTTGTTGAGGTTCCTGTTGGTGACGCTATGCTTGGACGTGTAGTTAATGCACTTGGACAGCCTATCGATGGTAAGGGACCTATCGAAACTACTAAGTTCCGTCCTATCGAGCGTGTTGCTTCAGGTGTTATCTCACGTAAATCCGTAGATACTCCATTGCAGACAGGTATTAAAGCTATCGACTCCATGATTCCAATCGGACGTGGACAACGTGAGCTTATTATCGGTGATAGACAGACAGGTAAGACTGCTATCGCTATTGATACAATCATTAATCAGAAGGGACAGGGCGTAAAATGTATTTACGTTGCAATTGGTCAGAAGGCTTCAACAGTTGCAGCCCTTGTTAAGACTTTAGAGGAATACGGTGCTATGGCTTGGACAACAGTTGTTGCCGCTACAGCATCAGAGCTTGCACCACTTCAGTATATCGCTCCTTATTCAGGATGTGCTATCGGTGAGGAGTGGATGGAGAATGGACAGGACGTTCTCATCATCTATGATGATTTGAGTAAGCATGCTACAGCATACCGTACACTGTCATTACTTCTTCGTCGTCCACCAGGACGTGAGGCTTACCCAGGTGATGTATTCTACTTACACTCAAGACTTCTTGAGCGTGCAGCTAGACTTTCAGATAAGTTAGGCGGCGGTTCACTTACCGCACTTCCAATTATTGAGACACAGGCAGGCGATGTATCAGCATATATCCCTACAAATGTTATCTCAATTACTGATGGTCAGATTTATCTTGAGACAGAGGCATTCAATGCAGGTTTCAGACCAGCCGTTAACGCAGGTCTTTCAGTATCCCGTGTAGGTGGTTCTGCTCAGATTAAGGCTATGAAGAAAATCGCAGCTCCTATCCGTGTAGAGCTTGCTCAGTATCGTGAGCTTGCAGCTTTCGCACAG
>JAFYYR010000012.1 GCA_017557435.1 Pseudobutyrivibrio sp.
CTTGGTTTGTGTTCAGCAGATATACAATGAAGCTCTTGGTGAATTTGGAAAACCAAGAAATAGTGTAGCAAGAGAAATAGGCCAGATAATGAATGGGACTATCGTAGGTTGGAAGCCTTACCCAAATCCACGAAACATTCCTAAATATGGAAAGCAGCGTGGTTGGATGCGAGTGGAAACAAACTCTGGAAACACAGAGGAAACTTTCACTCCTGTTGAAGGCATTCAGATGGAGATACCTTTCGATTAGCCTATTTACAAGGATTGCTGGTGTTATATTTTATGTAACTGAAAATTGTTTGAGTTTTTTTGAATCTGTTTCCAGACTTTGTTTCCAAGGTATGGTGGCAGATTTTTTATTGGAGGTGGAGAAATGTTAGCAGAAATAGAGATTAAAGATGATATGCAGATATTTGCAGACTTCTTAGGAGAAATGATTGCAAAGTATATATGTAAGATTAACCTTGAGGAGTTGCCAGACCCGGATTTGTATTTAACATTAAAGAATCTTAAATGGATGTATAAAGTTTTGGCTCAAAAAAGGAGTGAAATGCAAAAAGAAAAAGATTATTTTGAGATTGAATATGTATTCTTTGGATGTTAATATGTACGTATAACTGAACAGAGATATATGGAAAAACGGAGTGGTATATGACTATAAGCGAACGCATATTTAAAATACTTGAACGAGAAAAAATGTCTCAAAGGGAATTTTGCAGACGGGTTGGAATAACACCAAGTACTGTAAGTGATTGGAAGACCAAGAAACACAATCCATCATCAGATAAGATAATGGATATATGTGAAGTATTGAATCTTACACCTGAGCAGTTGTTGACTGGTAAAGGGATAGATGTAGATGACGAAACTGAAGTTGTTGAGTTGGATTACCAAGGACAACAGCTTATGGTTGAGTATTGTGGCTTAAAAGATGATGCAAGGAAACGATTGGTGGCTTATGCAAAAGCACTTAGTGAGCTAAACAAATTAGAAGATTTATAGTTTGGTATGCCATATAGGTATTTAAAGTATAAGTAGAACAACGGAGGAACTTGAGGTCGATTTTTTCGACCTCAAGATAAAGATGATATGAAGAATGAGATAGCAATCACAAATGATATATTCATAATAAATGAGGACACAATTCGAGAAAGAACATACCTGATTAGAGGGAAAAAGGTAATGTTGGATTTTGAATTGGCTGAAATATATGGATATTCAACTAAGCGTTTTAACGAGCAGGTAAATAATAACATTGAAAGATTCGATGATGATTTTAGATTCAGACTTACCAAAGAAGAATTTATGGATTTGAGGTCGAAAAAATCGACCTCAAGTTGGGGTGGTCGAAGATATTGTCCTTATGCTTTTACTGAACAGGGTGTTTATATGCTTATGACAGTATTAAAAGGCGATTTGGCAGCGGAACAAAGTAAAGCATTAATAAGAACTTTCAAAAAAATGAAGGATTATATAATTGCTAATGATATGCTTCCAGCTAACCGTGAAATGTTAAAACTATCAATGCAAGTGTCAGATGCTAATAAAAGTATCATAGAGATAAAGCATAATCTTAGTATTGTTGAAGACAATATGGCTACAGTAATGGGTGAATTAAGTGATGTAGTTCGTAAGTCAGAACTAGCAGATATCTTTTCAAATTTTGGTGTTGAAAGTAGTGATAGTGGATATCTGTTTTTGAACGGACAAATATTTGATGCAGATGTAGCTTATGGAGATATCTATTCTAAAGCTGATGAGTCAATTTACGTAATTGACAATTATATTGGATCAAAATCTTTACAGTTGCTAACACACGCAAAAGCAGGTGTAGAAATCAAGGTATACAGTGATAATTTAGGTAAAGGACTTACTGTTGCAGAGTATACAGATTTTAGAAAACAATACTCAGGAATGAAGATTGAACTATATGAGTCAGGTGGTATTTTTCATGACAGATACATTATCTTGGATTATGGAACAGATAAAGAAAAAGTCTATTTATGTGGTTCATCTTCAAAAGATTCTGGCTCTAGGGCAACAACGATTTTGGAAGATAGTGATACTATAAAATATAAAGCTTTAGTTGACCAGTTAAGCGCAAACAATAAGTTGAAGTTAAAATAGTCAGGGGGATTTATGGTAAAGGAGAAGACAAAGGTATATATCTATACCAGAGTTTCTACTGCAATACAGATTGATGGTTATTCACTGGATGCACAAAAGACTAGAATGAAAGCCTTTTGTGATTATAATGATTACGAAATAGTCGGGGAGTATGAGGATGCAGGAAAGTCTGGGAAGTCTACTGAGGGAAGATATTCCTTCAAGAAAATGCTTGATGATATCAAGCTTGGGAAAGATGATGTTTCTTATGTGCTGGTATTCAAGTTATCTAGATTTGGACGTAATGCAGCAGATGTTTTAGCTACACTCCAGGTTATGCAGGACTATGGTGTTAATCTTATTTGTGTCGAAGATGGTATTGATTCATCTAAAGATGCAGGCAAGCTAATGATTTCTGTTCTTTCAGCCGTGGCTGAGATAGAACGTGAAAATATACGTGTTCAGACTATGGAAGGTAGAGCACAGAAGGCCAGGGAAGGAAAATGGAATGGTGGATTTGCTCCTTATGGTTACAAGCTTGTAGATGGGAAGCTTGAGATAAACGAAAAGGAAGCAATAGCAATTAGAACAATATTTGACCTATATATAAATACAACAATGGGGAGCACTTCAATAGCCAAATATTTAGATAACCACGGAATAGTAAAACTTCCAAGACAAAATGGAAAATGTTCATTGTTTAACGCTTCTTTGATAAACCGAATAATAGAGAATCCAGTTTATTGCGGAAAAATAGCATTTGGAAGAAGAACCACAGAGAAGATTAAAGGGACAAGAAATGATTATCATCTAGTTAAAAAGGATGACTATATTTTAGTCGATGGTATACATGAGGCTATTGTATCTAAAGAAGTGTGGAATAAGGCTCAAGAAAAGCGCCATACAAATAGCAAGAAGTATAAAAGGGGAAATAAGGCTGTTAAGCTGGAGCGGAGTCATATGCTATCGGGATTAGTTGCATGTCCAGAGTGCGGTGCTGGTATGTATGCAAATAAATCTTCTCAGGTCATTAAAGGAACAAAGTACACTTATTATTACTATGCATGTAAGCACAGAGATAGAACCAGAGGCTATAAATGCACTTACAGAAAACAAATTCGCGAAAACATGTTAGATAATGCAGTTCTAGAGGTTATATCTAACCTGGTGAGTAGAAGAGAATTTGCTTCAGAAATGAATAAACTGATTAAATCTAAGGTGGATGTCTCTGAAATTGATCAGGAGCAGTCCACTTATGAAAAGCGTTTGAATCATTTTATCAATATGAAAATCGATATTCTTTCTGATATGAATTCACTAGATTTAGAAGATAAGCATTATCAACGTAAAAAAGAAGATTTAGAAAAACGTTTATACGATATTTATGATTCTATAGACGAATGTGAATCTTTGTTGGAAGAAATAATGGCAAAAAGAGAATCTATCGTAGAGCAAAAAGTATCTGTTGATAACGTGTACAAAACTTTAATCTATTTTGATAAACTAGTAGATGAAATGGATGTAAAAGAGCGCCGCACTCTTGTTGAGCAGCTTATAAACAAAATAGAAATATACCCAGAAAAACAGTCTAATGGGCAGTGGTTAAAGTCTATTGAATTTAAGCTTCCAATAATAGAAAAAGATATGGAATTGTTTTTGGACAAAAAAAGTCACGTTGAAACAGTGGCACTTTTGAAGAGAGAGGGCGTCTGAAACCCTCTTCACAGATAATTCATTGGAATAAAGTAGAATAATTGCATAAAATTAACTTGTAAAGGGAGAACAGAGGTAGTAGTTACTATGTGGGACTATAGCTATGTTATTCCTAGCATTTTAATATTGTGCATTCTTCTGTTTTATTATTTTACTTTAAAGAGATTGCCTATCAGAATTAACCGCGGCTTCGTGGCTTTGTTGGTCACAGAAGTGGTGGTAATTGGTTCTGACATTCTTGCGTCATACGCTGATGAGAAATATAAAGAACTGCCATACGATTTGGTGGTTTGGTTAAATATCTTATATTTTATTGCATTTATAGCTCGAATAAAGATGTTCGATACTATCACTTGTAATGTCTTTTCTATTGATCCTTATGAAGATAAGATTGGTGCATTTGTTAAGGATATTCCTATTATACTCACTACAATTGTAATTATAAGTTCATATTGGACGGGAAGTGTTTTTTCGATAACAGAAAATGGATATGTCCGCGGCCCTCATTATGACATAATATATTTCCCATATTTATGGTATTTTGTGCTGGCAATTTATTATATTGCTAGATATAAAGAACGTATTAGAAGAAAGCGAGACCTGGTATGCGTTGTTGTATATACAGACCTGATAATTATAGGTTTGGGTATTAGAATAATGTTACCTAACGTATTATTATTCGATACCTTTTGCGTAATGTCAGTAATAATCATAAATCTTGTGTTTATGAATCCGGAGTTTTATATAGATAAGAGAACTAATCTATTTAACGCTGAAGCTTTACATGAAACCCTTAGGGAAAAGCATAGCATGAGGGATCATTATATACATGGATTTGTTATAAAAAATTATAATGAGGTCAGAGAAGTATACGGACCCCGTCAGATGGATGAAGGTGTATATTTAATCGGAAGCTATCTGAATAAAACATTTCCTAAGCTGAAAATTTTCTATTATCGCAATGGCAGATTTGTGGTGATAGGCAAGGACTTTGAAGATCTTTTGAAATCGAAAGAAAAGTTGGTGGAGAGATTTAAGGAGCGCTGGGTATCTAAAAATACAGAGCTTTACTTGAAAGTAGGCATAGCAATGGGTACTATCGATATTACGGAGTATGACCCAGAGCTATTAATTACAACAATCATTAGTGTTCTTAATAAATTAGGAGCAGATTCTTCCATAAATGAAGTAGAAATAAATGAGCAATCCATAGAGGATAATAGAAAACAAATTGAGGTAAGACGCTGTCTAGAGATTGCTGTTGGCCAGAATAAAACTGAGATATTTTTGCAGCCTATAGTGGATATCGAAACCCATAAAGTAATAGGTGCTGAAGCTCTATGTCGAATTAGAGACAATGATGGGAAACTAATTTCACCAGGTCTTTTTATACCTATTGCCGAGCGCAATGGTCACATTACAGCATTGGGTGAGCAGATGTTTGAGAAGGCCTGCCAGTTTGTCAGTGAAAATAACATTAAAGAGCTTGGAATGGAGTGGGTAAATGTTAATGTATCAACTATCCAGTTCATGCAGCATAATCTGGCAGACAGATTTGAGGAGATTATTAAAAAATACAATCTAAGTCCTGAGATAATCCATTTGGAGGTCACAGAAGCGGCCATGGTGGATGAAAGTCTCATGGAAAATCAGATTAAAAAATTGCAGAAGAAAGGCTTCTATCTAGTTGTGGATGACTATGGAACAGGCCATTCAAATATTAGTAGAATCAAAAAATATCCATTTATAAATATTAAGCTGGATATGAGTTTGGTTTGGGAGTATATGAAGAATCCAGGAGTGATTATTCCAAGAATGATTGATGCATTTACAGAAAGTGGATATACTGTCACTGCCGAGGGAATTGAGACGAAAGAGATGGCAGAGGCTATGAAAAAATGTGGCTGTAACTACTTGCAGGGAATGCTTTTTAGCATGCCAATCCCGGTAGATGAATTCCTTGAATATGTAAAAAATAATTAGCTTAAAAATAAAACATGAGGTCGACGAATCGGCCTCATGTTTTTTATGCTATTTAATTGTGATATTGCCAGCTGGAGTTCCATATTTTTCAGCTGTGATTTTGCCGCCAAGCTCTGTCTGAACGTAATCTATTACAGCTTCGTCCATGACGATACCTGTATCAAACTGATTAGTAGAATTTCCAAATACATAGTAAGTATCACCACCAGCAGCTACGAAATTATTTGTAACTACAGCATATGTATCTTTGGTAGAGAATGGCTTGCCATTGATACTCTCGATTGAAACTCTTCCGATAGCAGCTGGGCTGTAGTATGTAGAGTCTGGATAAGCTTCACCCTGAGCAAAAGGAACGGCAGTATTTACTGTAAATTTAATACCTGAAACCTGAGGGAAACCACCAAGAGCATTAGGTGCGCAGTATGTACTAGCCTCAAGAGCCTCAAGTAATTCATCGCCAGTTACATATACTACAGAAACTGTATTTCCAAATGGAAGAACAGTATTCAAATCTTTTTTAGTAACACCGCCCTCGCTGATGCTAGCGCGGATTCCACCACCATTAGTGATTGCTACGATGTGGTCAGCTGGAACAGTAATAGAACCTTTTTCCTTTGTAACACTCCATATAAGTGCATCGCAAATTAAATCACCAAGATTTGTCTCTTCTGTACGAACGCCAGGCTCCTTGCTTCCGTTTAAAGCTACCTCAGACTGAGCGAATACTACATCATATTCAGCATCGATTCTGTCGATAACAGCTTGTGCAATCTGTGCAGTAGCAGGATTATCAACGATACCCTCTGTGCTAACAAGATAGTGATCCTCGATAGTCTTAGTAGCATTGTCGATAACGATAGCGCCGATATATTCAAGCTTTGTGCCAGTAGATGTTACAGGCTCTCCGGCCTCACCTTCTGTCATTACTGTGTGAGAATGTCCGTCAATAATCATGTCGATGCCAGTTGTATTAGCATAAAGGTCTGTACTTCTGTGTCCATCAGGAGCTGATTCCTCATCAACACCAAGATGAGCAAGACAGATAACTAAATCACAGCCCTGATTCTTTAATGTCTCTACCTGGCTTTGAGCACATGTGTAAAGGTCAGTCTTTGAAAGGAAAGTGATTCCCTTGATAAGTGCTGGATTAACCTTTGTCTGAGTCTCAGGAGTCTCCATACCGAAGAATCCAATTTTAAGACCTGTATTTGATGTATATACATAGTTTGGATTAAGGATAGGATTGCCCTTTTGGTCTAAAACATCAGCACATATTGTTTTGAAGTTGGCCAAGGCTAAATTGCTCTTAAGCTGTGGATAGCCATAGTCAAATTCATGATTACCCAGTGTGGCAACATCATATCCTGCTGTATTCATAAGAGCCACTGCAAATGCGCCCTTGGAAGTGCTTACATAAGGTGTGCCCTGACTGAAATCACCGGCGTCTGCAAGGATGACCTCTGCACCTCTGCTCTTTAACTCATCCTTTAAAGCAGTGACTTTTGCGTATTTATCAACTGCGCCATGGATGTCATTTGTGTGGAGAATAATAGTCTTTCCAGATAAATCATTAGAAATACTACTTACAGCTCTCACATCAGCTTTGCCATCGTAGGCGTAGGCAGTTTTTGGTACAAATACCGCTGAAAGGACAAATACCAATGCCAGTGCAAGAGTGAGCACTCTTTTTAAACCATTTTGTTTTTTCATAAAAACCTCCTTAAATTATTATATGCCCTAAGGCTTTCTTCTATAATACATCAATGACATATGTAGTGAAAGATGTGGAGTACAAGGCATTTTCACATTTATTTCACACAGTATGCAAAAAATGGTAAGAAACATCTGATATATTACTCTTATGCGAAAGAGGAAAGAGGAATTTTTTAAATCGCAGAAGGAAGCAAATGAGGATATTAGAAATTACTTTCGACTGTGCATAAAGAATATCGATAAAGATAATTTATACATGCTACGACGAGTTTGCATGTACATTTCCATGGTGTACGTGCTGATGTTTGTTATAGCTGGTATTATTATGCCTAACTTTAAGGCCAGTGGAACATTCTTTTTAGTAGCTCCTCTTTTAATAGTTTATTTCTTCATAAATAAGAAGGTTCGAGATCGAAATGCGGAGCTTAGTACCCATGCAACTGGAATAATCTGTGGTATATTCTATTTTTTGATGGTCTTGATATACGTTGCAATGGATGTATTTGGCAACAAAAATGTGCAGATGATATGGACACCATTGGCCTTTATTGTATTTCCTGTGCTATACATTGATAAGTGGTTTAAATACGCCATTGAAGAATTAGTTGTTATTCTGATTTATGTGCCACTGGGCTATTTTAACAAGGAAATAAGACTGTTTAGACTTGATTTGCATATTCTGATAGCAGCCTACATTATAGCTATGATAATTGCACATATTACATTGGAAATGCGAAGCAAGGCGGGGCTTAATATGATAGAGCTTAAGAAGATGAGCTCTATTGATAAATTGACCCACGTTCTTAATAAGGGAGCCCTTCTTCAGAAAATCGATAATTACTATCTAGAAAAAGAGGCAGAAGCTCCAAGTGCTATGCTTATTATCGATTTGGATGATTTCAAGCAGGTAAATGATAATCTAGGTCACAATACAGGTGATTTACTTCTTGAGAAAGTGGGCTCGCTTCTTATTAGCAGCTTCAGAGTTTACGATATTATCGGAAGATATGGTGGAGATGAGTTTGTGGTTGTAATGCCAAATATGACAGATCCAGCTATCTTGCAATTGAGATGTCGCACGCTACAAATGTTTTTGGCAGATGTACAACTGGGAAATGGTCAGCCATTTTCTGTAAGTATAGGTGCTGTTATTGACAAGGGATACCACGCCAGCCAAGATGTATTTAGAATCGCGGATGATGCCCTATATAAGTCTAAATTACGGGGTAAAAACTGTGTTACAACCTGGATGGTGGAAAAAGAGACTCAGGTTTCAATTAAGCCAATAATTATTAATATTGTAAAATCAAAAGAGGGGCCTTTGGCGAAAATCGGAGACGATTGTGAAGATTTTCTATACAAGGTGGTTTCGGATGTTGATGAATCAATTAGAACCATAAGTCAGTACAGAGATAACATCAAAGCAATTATCTTAGATATGGCTGTTGAAATGGAAGCCGAAGGCATAATTACCAGATATATAAAGACAAGAGAAGGATTCTCCAACATACCTGTTCTTGCCATTGCATCAACAGACGAGGAGGCAAGAAAGGCTAAGAAACTGGGAGCCAACAAAGTTCAAAAAAGTGATGCTCCAGTTGAAAAATATAGAAGCACAATTAAAAAATTAATAAACATGGAAGAAGTATGAATCGGCGGCAAGTACTACAGTGTCGCCGGTTTTTATTTGCAGTTCATTAATAGGGATAAGTGCCTCTCCATCTCGCATAACAACTGCAGGAAGAAAATGCTCTGGCAAGCCTAGCTCATCTACGCGAAGGCCGCTCCAGCAGTGGCTATCATTTACATTTACAGTAAGCATGTCGATGTGCTCATCTTTAGCGAAATTAGTAAGCATCTTCACTCTAGAATAGTGCTCAACGAAGCCGGCGCTTATGATACCAGTAGGGATAGCTACAACACCAACACCTAGGAAGGCTGTACAGATACCCATGATTCTTCCAGGAGTGGTAACTGGGAAAATATCACCGTAGCCAACAGTAAGCAGGGTAGATACCGACCACCAAATTCCAGAAAAAGCGTTTTCAAAAACATTTGGCTGGGCATTATGCTCTGCATAGTAAATACCAATTGAGCTGGCTAACATCAGTATAAGCACGATAACAATGGAAGAAAGAATCTGATTTTTCTTTTCATGCAGTACGGAAAAAATAACAGCAAAAGAATCGTACTGCCCGTTGATTCTAAATAAATGGAAAATTCTAACGACTCTAAGGATTCTAAAAGCAATAAATCCAGATAAAAAGAAAAATGGAAGTATTGTAAATAAATCTACAATGCCATCGAAGGAAATTAAGAACTTGAAGATGGCCTTTTTCTTTGAAAGATTAGGATAAAGCAAATCAGCAGTCCAAATTCTAAGGACATACTCAATGCAAAAGATAATAATAGTAATAAGGGCAACAGCGTCAAGTATTGGAAAATAAGGAGACAGGTTGCTAAATGTCTGTAGAACCATCACAAATACATTGAGAATGATGACCACTGCAATAAAAATATCGAATGCGCGGCTTACAATATCTTCCTTATTTCCAATTTGAATGATGTTAAATATACGCTGTTTTTTCAAAACGTAAAACCCCCAATTATTTATTATTTAAGAGATAATCCGTAATACTTTGCAATACCTGTAGCATCTGCAATACCAAGCTGCTGATACTGGTCAGGAGTGCTTAGGTGATTTACTCTGTCTGAGTAATTAGTGCAGAATGCGTGCTCAACAATAATACATGGAATACCAGAAGTCTTAGAGCGATTAATAAGTGCGTAGTAATCCTTGGCAGAGCCATCTGGATATGTACCTGAATCAGAATCACGAGTAACAATACCTGTGCCATTTGGGCAAAGCTTCCAGTTGTTAACCTGAAGGCCAGTGGCAACAAGCTCATTTAAGATGGAGCTTCCAAGATTCTGTCCAACTGCACAGTAAGCTGGCTTATAGTTAGGATTAGGAATGATGACCTTAGAGCCATTTTGAGAGGCATCTAAGTCTGGATCATAGTCATTGTGAAGGCTGACGATTACATTGGCTCCAACTGACTTTGCATAGTCAACACGACCTGTGAGACAATCAGATTTTGAATTCTCATCGGCACCGTATGGGCAATCAAAACCGTAGCGAGTCATATAAACTGTTACGCCAGAATATTTCTCAAGCTCCTGCTTGCAGTAATAAGCAATGTATAGATTGGCAATGCCCTCTTCGAAGTTCTCATAGTGACAACCTAAATGTGTGTTGTCGTGACCAGGGTCTAAAACAACTACAATATTTTTAGAAGTCTTGCTGGATTTGGCTTCTGAAGTAAAGTCATTGCTGACAAATAAACTAACTGACGCCACTAAACAAAGGGCTAAAGATATGCATTTTTTAAAGAATAATCTCATAACAATTCTCCTTATATATTTTAAATAATTTTATCATCAAAGGGGGCTATTATCAATTTTTTGTTGACAGGTGTCAATTGAAGTTGTACTATGAGGGCAACTTAATAAGAGATAGAGGTTGCGAGAGACATTAGTAATCTCATTGATGGGACAGGCCCATGTGATATGAGATGAAAGGGGATTTCGCCGAAAGAGGGCACCGCCTGTAGGTGTTTGGTCTTGGGCATATAGTTAATAACTATATGACTGTCATTTATAGTTAATATAGATGGGGAGCTATCATAATCGTAGACATTTATTAGCTGACCATCTGTGTATGGTCAGTTTTTTTATTATAGGAGGATATGATGAGTATTTTTAATGGCGCAGCAGTAGCAATAGTTACTCCATTTAATGGAGATGGTTCAGTTAATTACGAGAAGCTTGATAATCTTATTGAATTTCAGATTAAGAACAGCACTGATGCAATTGTAATCTGTGGAACAACAGGTGAGGCTTCAACACTTTCTCATGAGGAGCACTTAGATGTAATTAGACATTGCGTTAAGACAGTTAATAAGAGAGTACCAGTTATTGCAGGTACAGGCTCTAACTCAACTGAGACAGCTATTTATTTATCACAGGAGGCTGAAAAGGCTGGAGCAGATGCAGTACTTCTTGTAACACCATACTACAACAAGGCTACACAGGGCGGTCTTTATGTACACTTCAAGGACACAGCAGATGCAATCAGCATCCCATGTATTCTTTACAATGTACCTAGCCGGACAGGCTGCAATATTTTACCAGAGACAGCAGTTAAGCTTGCTAAGGATGTAAAAAATATTGTTGCTATCAAGGAGGCTTCTGGTAACATCAGCCAGATAGCTAAGCTTGCTCACATAGGTGCAGGTCTTATCGATATTTATTCAGGTAACGATGACCAGATCGTTCCTATTATGTCACTTGGTGGAATCGGAGTTATTTCCGTATTGTCAAATGTGGCACCACAGCAGACACATGATATTTGCCAGGCTTGCTTTGATGGAGACTTCAAAAAGGCTGCTCAGATGCAGCTTGAGGCACTTCCACTTATTGATAGCCTCTTCTCAGAAGTCAATCCAATCCCTGTTAAGAAGGCGCTTAACTTAATGGGCTTTGAAGCTGGACCACTTAGAAAACCACTTACAGAAATGGAAGAAGCTCATGCGAAAATTTTAGAGGAGAACATGAAAGCTTATGGAATTTACTAATACAGTTTGGTCTTTACTTCCACCATTAATCGCGATTATTCTCGCCCTTATTACAAAGGAAGTTTATTCATCATTATTTATAGGTATATTTACAGGTGGATTGCTATATGCAGGATTTAATTTAACAGCTGCGATGCAACACATCTTTGTAGATGGCATGATTGGTCAGCTTTCAGACAGCTGGAATGTAGGTATTCTTATTTTCCTTGTTGTTCTTGGAAGCATGGTTATGCTTATGAATCGTGCTGGTGGCTCTGCAGCATTTGGTAAATGGGCTGTTACCCATGTTAAGACAAAGGCTGGAGCTCAGGTTGCTACAATCGTCCTTGGTATGCTTATTTTTATCGATGACTATTTTAACTGCCTTACAGTAGGTTCAGTTATGAGACCAGTTACTGACAAGCATGGTATTTCAAGAGAAAAGCTTGCTTACCTTATTGATGCTACAGCAGCTCCAATCTGTATCATTGCTCCTATTTCATCATGGGCAGCAGCGGTTACAGGTTTTGTAGATGGTGCTAATGGACTTTCACTTTTTATTAGAGCCATTCCTTACAACTTCTACGCACTTCTTACAATTGTAATGATGTTTTCTATTACATATATGAAGTTTGATTATGGCGCTATGAATCTTGCAGAGCTCAATCACAGAGCACAGCTGAAGGAGCGCAAGAAAAAGGATGCAGCCAGCCTGACAGGTGCTGAGGACCAGCCTCATCCACCTATCTCAGAAAAAGGCAAGGTTAGCCATCTTGTATTTCCTATCGTCTCACTTATTGTGTGCTGTGTAATCGGCATGATTTATACAGGTGGATTCTTTGAGGGAGCTAATTTTATTGATGCATTCTCTAACTCAGATGCTTCAGTGGGACTTGTTTATGGCTCAGTAGTTGCACTTATTATTACTATTATTTTCTATCTTATAACAAGAGTACTTAGCTTTAATGAGTGTATGAATGCTATCCCTGAGGGATTCAAGAGTATGGTACCTGCCATCCTTGTTCTTACATTTGCATGGACACTTAAGTCTATGACAGATTCACTTGGTGCAGCAGAGTATGTTGGTGGCATAGTTGCACATATTGCTGACAATAGAGCTCTTATGAGCTTGCTTCCAGCACTTGTATTCTTAGTAGGTATCTTCCTTGCCTTTGCAACAGGTACATCATGGGGAACATTTGGTATCCTCATTCCTATCGTAGTTAATGTTTTTGGTGGTGACGTTAACAACGAGCTTATGATTATTGCTATCTCAGCATGTATGGCTGGTGCAGTTTGTGGAGATCACTGCTCACCAATTTCAGATACAACAATCATGGCATCTGCAGGTGCTGATTGTAATCACATCAGTCATGTAAGCACACAGCTTCCATACGCATTTACAGTAGCAGCAGTTTCACTTGTTTCTTATATAATATCTGGATTTATTAGAAACTGGTTTATCTGCCTTGTTATTGGTATTGTTCTTATGGTTGGAACACTTATTGTGCTTAAGAATGTTACTAAGGCTAAGACTCAGGCTCAGGCTTAAATTAAATCGGATTTGCTATTTTTTATAGAAGTGTCAGGGAAGGGCATTATGCTTAACCCTGGCACTTTTTTTAATGTTATAAGAAGATGCAAAAGCTTTGGTAAATTATTTTATTCAAAAATAAATCCCACATAATAATGGAAATATATTAAAATTATTAATTAAGAGAATATAATAATTCGATTGTAAGGAGTTAGATAATGAAGAATATCAAATATCTTGTGCTTGATGTGGATGGCACGCTTACAGATGGTTGTGTTTATATGGGAGAAAATGGCGAGCTTTGTAAGGCTTTCAATATAAAAGATGGTTATGGAATTTGTCATCAGGCTATTCCGGCAGGTATAGTGCCTATGATTATTACAGGTCGTACCAGCAATATTGTTTTGAACCGCTGCAAGGAGCTTGGAATCAATGAGGTTCATCAGGGAATATCTGACAAGCTTGGCGAGTTAAAGGAAATCCTCTCAGAGAGAGGGGAGTCATTAAAGGATTGTGCCTACATGGGTGATGACTTAAATGATTTTGAAGTAATGAAGGCAATCAAGGAAGCCGGAGGGCTTATTGGATGTCCTGCTGATGCAGCAGAGGGAGTTATAGAGTTGGCTGATTTCGTATCTAAAAAAGATGGCGGAAGAGGCTGCGTTAGAGAGTTTATTGAATGGATAGTTTATTAAGTAGTATAAAAGACAAACTGGTTAATGGGATAGAGGTTACAGGTACTGGATTAAAAATAATTGCAGTAGTGACTATGTTTGTAGATCATATTGCTCTTGGCCCACTTACCAACTGGATTCTTAAAAACATGCCTTCAATGTCGGCTGATACTTACAGTTTTTATTATTCTTTTTACCATGTGCTAAGAGCCATTGGCAGGATGGCCTTTCCTATATATTGTTTCCTTTTAGTGGAGGGAGTAGCCCACACTAGAAATA
Source organism: Pseudobutyrivibrio sp. (assembly GCA_017557435.1). GTDB lineage: Bacteria > Bacillota > Clostridia > Lachnospirales > Lachnospiraceae > Pseudobutyrivibrio. The sequence goes on from JAFYYR010000012.1 coordinate 14,619, forward strand.
TTAGGAAATATGCACTGAGAGTTTTGACAGTGGCATTGTTAGCCGAGGTACCTTTTGATTATCTTTTTTATCACCGATTGTTCTATTGGCAACACAACAATGTGCTGTGGGGACTGTTATTGGGATTGATTTGTCTTCATCTATACAGCCTTGTTGAAAAATATGAGTGCAGTTTTGCGCTTAAAATGGTAATTATGTGCGCAGGTATGGCGGTTGCACATTTTACATTTCTAGATTACGGAGAAGCTGGTATTTGTTGTATATGCTTGATGAGCATATTAAATGGGGAAGAACCTGGAATACGTGTTATAGCCTTTATGGCAGGAGTTGGAGCCTTAGCGATTTTATCAAGCACTATAGAGTTGTTTGCAATGGCTATGGTTGTTCCAATTGGCATGTACAGGGGTGGTAGAGGAAGAGATAGCAAATTTATCAGGAAATTTTTCTATCTGTTTTATCCTCTACACATTTGTTTATTAATACTTGTAGATTACTATATTGTACAAACCTAGATATAGTGATAGAATACTGAAAGTTTAAATAAAATTATATTTTTCAAGGGAGGAAATTTATGAACACAAACGCACCTATCAAAGATGCATCCGTTCTCGGAGTGCCAAAAATGTTAATTCTTGGTCTACAGCATTTATTTGCTATGTTTGGAGCAACTATTCTAGTTCCAATTCTAGTTAACAATTACTTCGAAGGCGAAGGTCTTTCAGTTCAGGTTACACTATTTTTTGCCGGTCTTGGCACTTTGTTTTTTCATTTATGTTCTAAATTAAAAGTTCCAGCTTTTCTTGGTTCCTCATTTGCATTCCTAGGAGGATTTCATACAGTAGCTAATTTACATACAGGTATGTTCAAGAACATGTCAATGGGCGAGAAGCTTCCATATGCATGTGGTGGTATTGTTGTGGCTGGATTACTTTATTTGATTCTTGCTTTAATCATCAAGCTTGTTGGTATCAAGAAGGTAATGAAGTTCTTGCCACCTGTTGTAACAGGACCAATTATCATTTGCATCGGTCTTTCACTTGCACCATCAGCTATTACAAATGCTTCACAGAACTGGTTGCTTGCAATAATTGCACTTGGCGTGGTTATTGTATTTAACATCTGGGGAAAGGGAATGTTTAGAATTCTTCCAATTCTTATGGGTGTTGTAATTTCTTATGTTTGCGCAATTATCTTTAATGCAATGGGCATGACAAATGCAGATGGCAGCGCGATTCTTGATTTTGCACTTGTTAAGCAGGCAGCTTGGGTTGGAATTCCTGATTTCTTCTTCTGCAAGTTCAATGTTCAGGCAATCCTTGTTATGGCACCAATCGCAATTGCTACAATGATGGAGCACATCGGTGATATGTCAGCAATTTCTGCTACAGTAGGCGAGGATTTAGTTACAGACCCAGGTCTTCACCGCACACTTATCGGTGATGGACTTGCTTCATCAATCTCAGCACTTTTCGGTGGCCCTGCTAATACAACTTATGGTGAGAATACAGGCGTACTTGAGCTTTCAAAAGTTCATGATCCAAAGGTAATTAGAATTGCAGCTGGTTATGCGATAGTTCTTTCATTTATTCCAAAGATGGCTGATATTATTGGAACAATGCCTACCGCTATCGTAGGTGGAATCAGTTTTATGCTTTATGGTATGATTAGTGCAATAGGTATTAGAAATGTGGTTGAGAATCATGTTGATTTCACTCACTCACGTAATCTTATTATTGCGGCAGTTATTTTAGTATGCGGTCTTGGTTTTTCAGATGGACTTACATTTACAATAAATGGCACTGATATTACACTTACAAGCCTTGCAATAGCTGCTATCGCAGGTGTAGTTCTCAACGCGATTATTCCTGGACGTGATTATGAATATGGAAATCCAGAGCCATATCGCTTTGATAAAGAAGGAATTTAATTATAAATGGGCGAACAACCCGTTAAAAGAAAATATTATTAGAGGAGGTTTCTTATGGAGAAACTTGAGAATGTTGTAGAGTTAACACACCCTCTACTTCAGCACAAAATTACAATGCTTAGAGACAAGAATACAGGAACAGCAGAGTTCAGAGCTCTTGTTGAGGAGATAGCAATGCTTGAGGCTTTTGAAGCTCTCAACGATTTACAGACAGTTGATATCGAGTGTGAGACTCCAATTGAGAAGTGCATGTCACCTGTTATAGCAGGTCGTAAGATGGCAATTGTGCCTATTCTTCGTGCAGGCCTTGGTATGGTAAATGGTATTCAGAGACTTGTACCTACAGCAAAGATTGGTCACATCGGTATGTACCGTGATGAGGAGACACATGAGCCACACGAGTACTACTGCAAGCTTCCAAGCCCAATCGAGGAGAGACTTATCGTAGTAACAGACCCTATGCTTGCAACTGGTGGTTCAGCAATCGATGCTATCGACCTTATCAAGCAGCACGGCGGAAAGCGCATTAAGTTCATGGCTATCATCGGAGCTCCAGAAGGAGTTAGAGCTCTTCATGAGGCGCATCCAGATGTTCAGATTTACATTGGACATATTGATAGAGAGCTTAACTCAGATGCTTATATCTGCCCAGGTCTTGGGGACGCAGGAGATAGAATCTTCGGTACAAAATAATTTTAATATAATTTTTGAAAAGAGTATTTACTTACTACTTAGGATGTGATATAAAATAACTGTTCGGAACTTTATTCGGACAGTTATTTTTTTTCGAAAGAGAGGATATATGTTATGGAAACAGGTTTAATTGCTTTAATTGCCATTATTTTATTAATAGTATTGGTAGTTGCGGCTGGCTACGTAAAAGCTCCACCAGACAGAGCTTACATCATTTCGGGTCTTAGAAAGAACCCTCGTATTTTAGTAGGACGCGCCGGAGTTAAGATTCCATTCTTCGAGCGAGTAGATAAGCTTTATCTTGGACAGATGACTGTTGATATCAAGACAGAGCAGTCGGTTCCTACAAATGACTTTATCAACGTTAATGTGGATGCTGTTGCAAAGGTAAGAATTGGTACAGATGCTTCTTCAATTCAGCTTGCAGCAAAGAACTTCCTTAATAAGAACCCAGATCAGATTACTCAGGATTTACAGGATTCTCTTCAGGGTAATATGCGTGAGATTATTGGTACTCTTTCTTTAAAGACTATCAATACAGATAGAGATTCATTCTCAGATCAGGTTATGGAGAAGGCATCAAAGGATATGAACAAGCTGGGTATTGAGATCCTTTCATGCAATATCCAGAATGTAACAGATGAAAATGGTCTTATTAATGACCTTGGTATGGATAACACTGCAAAGATTAAAAAGGATGCAGCTATTGCCAAGGCACAGGCAGATAGAGACGTAGCTATTGCACAGGCTGAGGCTGACAAGGCAGCAAATGATGCAAGAGTTACAGCACAGACAGAGATTGCTGAGAAGAACAATGCACTTGCTATCAAGCAGGCAGAGTTAAAGCAGCAGGCTGATACAGCAAACGCTGTTGCCGATGCAGCATACTCAATCCAGCAGCAGGAGCAGCAGAAGTCAATTGAGACTGCTACTGTAAATGCACAGATTGCTAAGGCTGAGCGTGAGGCAGAACTTAAGCAGAAAGAAGTTATCGTTAAGCAGCAGGAACTTGCAGCTCAGATTGAGAAGCAGGCAGATGCTGAGAAGTACCAGGCTGAGAAGAAGGCTGAGGCAGAGCTCGTTCAGAGGCAGAAGAAGGCTGAGGCTGCTAAGTACGAGCAGGAGCGTGAGGCTGATGCTAGAAAGGCACAGGCTGAGGCTCAGAAGTTCGCAGCAGAGCAGGAAGCAGCTGGTATCAAGGCTAAGTACGATGCTGAGGCAGCTGGTATCGCAGCAAAAGGTAAGGCAGAGGCTGAGGCTATCAAGGCCAAGGGTCTTGCTGAGGCTGAGGCAATGGAGAAGAAGGCAGAGGCTTACCGCAAGTACAATGGCGCAGCTATGGCTGAGATGATGATTAAGGTTATGCCTGAAATCGCAGCTGAGATTGCTAAGCCACTTGCAGCAATTGATAAGATTAATATCTACGAGTCTGGCGATGGTTCAGAAGGTGGAGCAGCTAAGATCTCTGGCAACATGCCAGTAGTTTTGAAGCAGGTTTTTGACACAATGTCAGAAGCAACAGGCGTAGACCTTGCTGAAATCATGAAGGCTAATACATACGATGCTAAGGTTAACAAGAATGTTAACATCAACGGCGCCGATGTAGCTGTAGTTACTAAGAATGAAGATAAATAATTCATAAACAAAAACTCCCTGGCAATAAGCTAGGGAGTTTTTTAATAGTATAAATTATTGCTTTACATCATAATAAATTCTAGATTCTGGTGGAACAGACTCTGTGATAAATGTAGAACCACCGATGATTGAGTCGTGTCCAATCACTGTATCGCCTCCAAGCACAGATGCGTTAGAGTAGATAGTAACATTGTCCTCGATAGTAGGATGACGACGAACGCCGCGTAAGTTCTGGCCGCCTCTAGTTGAAAGTGCACCTAAAGTGACGCCCTGATAAATCTTAACATTGTTACCAATTATTGTAGTCTCACCAACTACGATACCAGTACCATGGTCGATGAAGAAGTATTCTCCGATTGTAGCACCTGGATGAATATCAATACCAGTATTTGAGTGAGCATACTCTGTCATAATACGTGGAATGATAGGCACCCCAAGTAAATGAAGCTCATGTGCCAATCGATAGATTGTGATAGCAAGTATACCTGGATAAGCAAATACGATTTCATCGATAGATGTGGCAGCAGGGTCTCCATCAAAAGCAGCCTGCAAATCAGTATCAAGAAGAGCTCTCACCTTTGGGATTCTCTTAAGGAATGCAAGGGATAATTCCTCAGCCTTTGTAGTGCAAATCTCCTCGCAGCATCCATCAAAATCAGGTCGATAGCAAAGTATAAGAGATATCTGCTTGTTAAGGTTGTATACAACATCTTCCATTAGAGTGTTAAGATTAGTCTCTACATTATATACCTTGTATACGTGATCTCTGTAGTAACCAGGGTAAACAATTCTAAGGAGCTTTTTGGTGATATCAATAATGCTATCCTTGTTTGGCTGATGATAAGTATCCATCTTATCAATAGCCCTGTCTGATTTATAATCTTTAATCAGTTCTTCGGTAATCTCAAGGATTTCCTGTTCAATTTTTTTACCGTCCATAATTTCCCTCAATCCTATAAAATCAATGCTTTTTTTATTGTAACACATAACAATTTTTATTGCTTGAGATTTTTAATCAAGTAGAATTTGTCCTATACACATTTGAGAATAATGTTATAGATAAATCTTTCACGGCAGAAATTAAATCGCTAGTAACATTTGTGCATATTTACTATTTTCAAAGGCAATGAAATTGTGTATATTTTCCTAGTCAAAAAATAGTATAGAAGGAATGAATATATTATGAAGGTTAAGTTTTCAATAAAAAAGGCCCTTATAGGCATGGTTCTTATTATGCTTTCACTATTAGGGGTAATCAATTTATTATATAGCTTATATAATTTGCGTGATGGAATGGAGCACGAGGCCATGAGAGGTATCGAGGCTTCATGTAACACCTATGTAGATATTTTGGAATTAACTACATTTGATGATTCTGTAGAAATGCATAGTCTAGAGTTTCAGTTACACAAGGACTCAGGCTATGACTACACATTAATTCTGGATGATACAAGAGAGCGTTCATCAATAGATCATGTAGTTGGAACCAAGGTATCAGATGAGGTTGTAGAGGCTGTTCTTAAAAATGGTGAGAGTTATAGCGCCAGCAACGTAGATATCGGCGGTGATTTATATTATGTTCACTATGAGCCACTTGTTCATAACACTAAAATTGTGGGAATGGCATTTGTAGGTCTTAAGAAGTCGGATATTTGGGAATATGTAGGTGCAAAGACACGTGCCATGGTTATAGTTTCTCTTTCAGTGATGGCTATACTTATTGGCATTTCAATCTTTGCAGCACTTAAGATTTCTAAGGCAATTACTATTAATGTGCAGGCTGTTAATAAGCTTTCAACTGGAAGCCTTGATATTAATATTCCAAAGAAGGTATTTAATAGACCAGATGAACTGGGACTTATGGCTCGCTCTGTATTTAATCTTTCTGAGAAGCTTCAGTCAGTAATAGGCAAGGCTAGAAATTCTTCCACCGAGCTTGATGTTTCAGCAGAGTACTTGTCACAGACAGCTGAGAATATTTCAATCACAGCTGACAATGTAACAAGTGCAGTTGATCATGTGGCAAATGGTGCTACAAATCAGGCTGAGTCACTTCAGGATGCTGTAACTTCTGTAGAGGAGATTAATGATGCCATCCAGCTCATTACCGAAAATACGAATCATATGAATGAAATTGCTGAATCAATGCAGGGTAGCTCACAGACAAGTTCTGCTGCTTTGCAGGAGCTTCAGACATCCACTGAGGAGGCAATTGAGGCCATAGATGAAATCGTGAAGATGATTGCAAAGACCAATCAGGCTGTTGGTTCTATTAGCGAGGCTGTAGAGGTTATCGATTCAATTGCAGCCCAGACAAATCTTCTTTCTTTAAATGCCAGCATAGAGGCTGCTAGAGCAGGAGAATATGGTAGAGGCTTTGCTGTAGTTGCCAATGAGATTCGTGATTTGGCAGATAAATCTGCTTCAGCTGCCAAAAATATTCAGGAGACCATGGCTATTCTTTCAAATGATTCTGAGGCTACAATGGAGAATGCTGGAAACGTACAGGATTCTGTAGCAAAGCAGGGTGAAGTAATAACAAAGACAATCGACCTTGTAAATGAGATGATTGAAAATATCGATGAATCACTTACAGTTACAAACAAGATTGCTGAGAGTGTTTCAATATCAGATCACGCTACAAAGGTATTTGCAGATACAATCAATTCTCTTTCAGCTATTTCACAGGAGAATGCTGCAAGCACAGAGGAGACAAGAGCTTCTATGATTGAGCTTTCAGAGACAGTAAGTCAGTTATCTGAAAAGGCTAGCAGCTTAAATGATATTTCAAAGATTCTTGAAAAAGAAATGTCGTTCTTTAATGAAGAAAATGAAGATATAGCATAAAATATGCGCCTGAACCAAATGATTGGTCAGGCGCTTTTTGTTAAATGAAACTATATTGATTTGCAAATTATTTCAGTCATCTTTGGCTTGTTCATACAATAAACATGAATGTGACCCATACCGCATTTACGAAGGTCTCTAATTTGATCTATGGCATATTCTATACCAGCTTTTCTCATATCTTCTGGGAAATCACCGTATTTTGCACATATATCAGCAAGCTTCTTAGGAACAGAAGAACCAGCAAGAGTAACTGTAGAACCAATCTGCTTTGCAGATGTAATAGGCATGATACCAGCTACTATTGGTACATGAATCTCTGCTTTGTCTGCTCGCTCAACAAAACGATAGAAATCTGCATTGTCAAAGAAAAGCTGAGAGATAAACATTTTTGCACCCATATCCTGCTTCATTTTCATGAAAGCCAAATCTGAGTCAATAGACATAGCTTCAGGATGCTTTTCTGGATAGCAGGCTGCAGAAACAGCTAAATTGGTATTAGTATTTAAAAATCTAATCAAATCAGTTGCATGAGGGAAAATTCTCTTAGCAAATTGTTCATCAGACATATCTCTTGGCTTGTCACCCCTAAGAGCAAGCACATGGGAAACGCCATTAGCTTCTAAATCTTTTGTAACTTCAAGAATATCTTCTTCTGTAGAGCCAACACAAGTCATGTGGGCCATAGCATCAATCTTTAATGTGTTTTGAATATATGAAGCAATTTCTACTGTCTTTTTTGAACGACTTCCACCTGCACCGTAAGTTACACTGATGAAATCCGGGTTAAGCTTTGCTAGCGAATCAAGAATATTGTAGCAGTTATCGAATTCATCATTTTTCTTAGGAGGAAAGACTTCAAAGGACATAGAAGTATCCCTATTTAACATTTCTCTAAACATTTTTTACCTTTTTACACCCTTCTTTTGAAGTATTCATACTAATTACACATATTTTAAATAAATAAATGTTATCATATCTACTAACTAATAAAAAGGATATACTTTTTATTTGGTGGAATATCACAAAAGGGAGCATCATAATGAACTTACAGCAGTTAAGGGGAGTCTTTTTCAAAGCGGGGAAAATGCAATTCCCAGAACAGAAGAATTTGGTGCGACAGCTTGGCGCAGACAGCATGGTATTACTTAAAAACAGCGATCTTCTTCCTATCAACAGAGGCAAGGTTGCTCTTTTTGGCGCGGGCGCAGTAGATACTGTATGCTGTGGTATTTATTACAATTACGTATATACGGATAGAAATGTAAACATTAAAGAGGGCCTCCTTGAAAATGGATTTACTTTCACCACTGATTCTTGGCTTGAAAAAATGGAAAAGTCCTTGAAGCAGGAGGAGAAAGTTTTAAAGAATCAAGCAGAGGACAAGCTATTTTCTGGACGTAGGGCATATGTGGAAGAAGTGCCTATTTCCGTTGCAGATATGGCAGAGGCTATACTTGGTACTGACACATGTATTTACGTTATCCGTAGACAGGCTACTTATGAGGATATAGGAAGCCTGGAGTATCAGCTCACAGAGGAGGAACATGAGAATATTAAGCTTATTTCCGCCTCCTTCAAAAATGTAATTCTAGTACTCAATTCAGGAATGATTGAATTGAGTTCTGTAGTAAGAATGAAAAACGTAAAGGCGATAATTCTCATGGGAATTCCAGGAATGGAAGCAGGAAATTCCCTTGCAGATGTGCTTACAGGAATTGTGAATCCAAGCGGTCGTCTTACATCCACCTGGGCTAAAAAATATAAGGATTATTCTACTTGCTACAATGCAACCAAAAGAAAAGATACAGCTAAAGAAATCGATTACAAAGAAGGTATCTATGTGGGATACCGTTATTTTGATGCCTTTGATGTGGCACCTCTTTATCCATTTGGCTATGGCCTAAGCTATACCAATTTTAGAATTGATGCCAGATATTTTGAGGCTAGCTGGATGGGCGGAGTAATCATCCGAGTTAAGGTAACCAATACGGGAAATGTATCTGGCAGACAGGTTGTACAGGTCTATTGTTCTCAGCCGGAGGACAAGCTGGATAAGCCTTATCAGATTCTTGTAGGCTTTGGAAAAACCGGTAAGCTTAAGCCTGGTGAATCAGAAGAGATAACTATGAAGATACCAATTATGCAGTTATGTTCTTTTGATGAGGAAAACAGCCAGTGGATTATGGAGAAGGGAGACTATCTATTTAGGGTGGGTGACAACTCTAGAAACACTACTTTATGCGCAAAGCTAGTGCTAGACAAGCGCACTGTCTATAAGCGTGTAACAGAGTTAATGTCTCCAAAGAAGAAGCTGGAATTTTTGACTCCACCACCAAGAACTCTTGAGAAGACTGGCTACATTTTCTCTACTTCACTTTCTGGTGATGATTTCAATTCGGAGAATAAAGTAGTTCTTCCAACAAAGAGCTTTACCACACTTGTGCCAGAGGGAAGCAATTATGTGTCCTATGTAAATAGCAATAAATATGAGATTCCATTTAGAGCAGAAGAAATAATAGAGTATGTAAAGCCATGTGGTACAACGACATTTTTCGATGTTATTAAAGGAAATGTTTCCATGGAAGAATTTGTCTCATCCCTTTCTCCGGAAATATTGGCAAGAATTGTCTCAGGAGAATTAAATGAGTCAAAAATTCAAAATGAAAATAGATTTGGTTTTGATTTTAGGTTTGATAGAAACAAGCTTGAAGTTGCAGCCAGAACAACAGCTCAATTTGCAACCACTCTTGGTATTCCGGGAGTGACAATAGCTGATGGACCATCGGGACTTCATTTAAAGGGTGTCTCTTGCACCTGCTATCCATCTCCTATGAATATGGCACAGACCTGGGACATGGGAGCTATGATAAGAATGGGTAGAGCCTACGGCAGAGAGATGGAGCACTACGGTATAGATTATTGTCTGGCACCATCACTTAATATTGTGAGAAACCCAATGAAGTGCATAGCATACGAGCTATATTCAGAGGATCCAAGTTTATCCGGAATCATGGGTGCTGGATTCATAATGGGCGTAAAAAGATATGAAGGCCGTGATGTAATCATGAAGAATCTTCCTACCATCAATCAGGAGAACTTCAGACGAGATGTGAATATCAATGTGTCATCCAGGGCCTTTGGTGAAATATATCTTAGATCATTTTCAGTTTGTCATTTTACAGGCCAGCCAGCTGGAGTCCTTAGCACTACCAATAGTATTAATGGTGAGCCAGCCTGCTCACAGCGAGGAATTAATACAGATATTGTGAGAAATGACTGGGGATTCAAGGGCTTTGTTATGTCCGATTGGGGTAGCGATACTGAAAAATCATATGATTTACATTCAGGATGCGATTTGATTATGCCAGGATATGACCCAGATAAAATTCTTGAATCCATGATGGAGACTGCTCCAACATTTGCTGAGGATGGCTATGTTACTGTTGTGGAGGCAGCATATATTTACAATATCCCAATGATTAAGTACGAGAATTGGGGCTCATTCCTTTTAGACAAAAATGGAAAAGATACAGTGGTTGCCAAAGTTCCAATGGACATTGAAATTAATCCAAGAGCATTAAAAGCTCAGGAAGAAGGCCTCTGTAAAATAGAAACTGAGATGGATGGCACGAGAACCATTACATATTTTGGTATTGATAGAGGTGCGTACTTTGCTCTTGGAGAATTACAGCAGGCAGTAATACACATTTTATCGGCAATTAAAGATTCAGCAGCAATGAAGAAATTAATGGAACAAGCAAAAATTTGAGACAATATTTTGAAATTGTTGGTTTTAAAATTATGCTCCCTCGTATACAATAGTAAGAAGTAAACAAGGTATACGGAGGGAGCTTTTTATGTTGGCGGAAATATTCGCAGTTTTAATTTTCGTGACAATGTTTGGATTTATCGTATGGGATAGATTTCCTAAGCATTACGTGACCCTTGGCTGTGGTGCGCTTACTAGCATTTTTGTGTTTGGAATTGGTATGCACAGCGTCAAAGCTTTTGTTGATACTATTGCTGTGGGCGGTATTTTTAAGAAGGATTTCTGGTATGCTGCCAGTGAAGCTTCAGAACAGACTTCAGGTGTCAATTGGGCTACCATTATTTTCCTTTGGGGCATGATGATAATGGTTGAAGGTATGGCTGAGGCAGGATTCTTTGATTGGCTGTGCTTGAAAATAGCGAAGCTTGCTCATTATGAGCCAGTGAGAATATTTGTGGCATTTATGGTTTTGTCATCTGTTCTTGCTATGTTTATCGATTCAATCACAGTTATTTTGTTCCTTGCAGCAGTTACAATCAGACTTGCAAGAACACTTAAATTTAATCCAGTACCAGTTATTATGGCTGAGATTTTCTGCGCCAACTTAGGCGGAAGCGCAACTATGTGTGGTGATCCACCAAATATTATCATTGGTACATCACTTGGATATTCATTCTCTGATTTTGTCCTTAACACAGGTGCAATCGGAGCAGTTTCTCTTGTAATTATTATCATCTATTTCTATTTTACAATGAGAAATAGACTTCAGGACCCTGCTGATAAGGTAGATTCATCTACAATTGATGTAGAGATTCGAATTGACAACATGAAGGAATTTTTGACAAGCACTATCATTTTCCTTATTGCAGTTGCTCTTTTGGTTACACATGCCATGACTGGACTTACAGTGGCATTTATCGGTGTTTTCATTGCGGCTATTACACTTATTACTGCTGGTCGCAAGGCAATCACTCTTCTTAAGAGAGTTGATTACCCAACACTTTTATTCTTCATTGGACTATTTATTGTAGTAGGTGGTTTGGAGCAGACAGGCATTCTTGAGATAATCGCTGAGTTTATTGCTAAGGTTTCAGGCGGTAATGCATTTGTTATGATTGCAATTATCCTTTGGGTAAGTGCTATCGCTTCAGCATTCATCGACAATATACCTTTCTCAGCTACTATGATTCCTGTTATTCGCACACTTGCTGCTACAACAGGCGTTGATCTTTCAACTATGGCATGGACACTTGCTATCGGAACAGACATCGGTGGAAGTATGACTCCAATCGGTGCCAGCGCCAATGTAGTAGGTATTTCTACAGCAGGTAAGGAAGGTTACCCTATCAGCTGGGGTACATACTGTAAGGAACTTGTGCCAGGTACAATCATTGTGCTTGTAGTTTCTATGATTAGTATTTATATCAGATATCTATAAATTTCAGTCTCCCTTGAGGTTAATACCCAAGGGAGATTTTTTTAAAAAGAAACTCTATTTTCGCAAACTCAAAGACATGACTCGACTTCTGTGAATTAATCATTTAAAATAAAAGTAGAAAATACTGGAGGAGGGGAGCGTATGGGGCAGTTTATCATTTCAGTAGGTAGAGAATATGGTAGTGGTGGTCACGAGATTGCCAGCATCCTTTCGGAACGATTTAATATTCCGATGTACGACAGAAATATGCTGGATCAGATGGCCGAGAAAAATGGTATCGATTCTGAGGAGCTCCACAAGCACGAAGAGATGAAGCATCAGGGGTTGCATCGTACTGTTAGAGGCCATTCATCATCTGTTCAAGACACCATCGCCCAGTTACAGTTTGATTTTATTCGTGAGAAGGCAGCTAGTGGAGAGAGCTTTGTGGTTGTTGGACGATGTGCTGAGAATGTTTTGAGAGACAATCCAGCCCTTATCTCTATCTTTGTTAGAGGGGATGAGGCGGCTAAGACAGAGCGTATCTGTCGTCTTTACAAGCTTAACAAGCTAGAGGCCAAGGCCAAGATGTTTAGACACGATAAAAAGCGTAAGGCATATCACAACTACTATTCAAAGATGAAGTGGGGTGATAGTAGAGGATATGATTTCTGCGTGAACAGTTCACTTATGGGGGTTGAAGCTACAGCAGAGGCTCTCTACAAAATGATTTCAGAGTTTTTGAAATCAAAGGAGAAGTAAGGTTATATAAAGGAATTTTGGGGAAATAATGTATAGTGTATTTTTAGTCGAGGATGAAATTGTAATCCGAGACGGTTTAAAGGCTAGCTTTCCATGGGAACAGTCGGGATTCGCTTATGTGGGGGATGCTGCAGATGGAGAGATGGCGTTACCACTTATTAGACAAACTAAGCCGGACGTACTTATCACAGATATCAGGATGCCATTTATGGATGGCATAGCTTTGTCCAAAATGATTCGAAAGGAGCTTCCTGATACACGTATAATTATCATAAGTGGTTTCGATGATTTTTCTTATGCCCAGGAGGCAATTAATATTGGCGTGGACAACTATATTCTTAAGCCAATCACCAAGGATAAGCTTGGGGATGTTATGTCCGAGGTCAAGCTAAAACTGGATAAGGAAAATGAAAAAAATAATTATCTAGAGCAATTCAAGGAAGAGTCTCAAGAGTACGAGCAATTCGCCAGGGTAAAATTTTTTAATCAATTAGTTAATGGCACCATGTCTGTTTTGGAAGTTTACGAACGTTCCGAGGAGCTGGGGCTTTCTCTTGATGCCACTCATTACAATCTAGTACTTCTTGATTTTACACCTATGACAGGTGTAGCAGCTGCGCCAGCTTATTCTAAGCAGATGGCCCGGCTTTCAGAGCAGCTTATGCAATATCTCAAGTGTTGCCCAGAGTACATAGTTTTCCATTGGAGCATGGATACCTATGCCATTATTGTCAAGGGCGACGAATCAACAATAGAAACACACACTTCTAATTTAATTGAAAATATTAAGCGTCGCTGCATGGTATATGAGGACGAGATTAACTGGTATTTGGCAGAAAGCGGAATTCTCACACGTTTCTCAGAATTTGCCAAGGGATGCCAGATTGCCAATAAGAGACTTAGCTGTAGATATATGAACCCAGCCGGTCATATTTTTACAGACGAGGATATAGAAGCTATTAAAAATAATGAGGAAAATGCTGAAGCATCAATCGACCAGAGATTGGTTTCACTTTTCCTTGAGAATGCAGAGGAATCAGAGATTCAGGGATTCTTAAGCAATCTCATTAGCAAGCAGACAAAAAATGCACTTAACTCTACTATGTTCTGCAAGTATTTTGCTATGACAATGTATATGTGCGTCTGCGATTATTTGAGAAAACTATCCATTGACCCTAATGAGGCATTGGAAGATGATACAAGAAAAGCCATTGAAAATGTAGGAAACCAGACAGTGATGGAGCTGGTGGAGAAGATGTTTGAAGTGGCTATTTCAAAGCGCAAAAATTTAGTTGGCAAGCAGTCAAAATCACAGCTTGCAGCAGCTATCAAATATGTGGATGAGCACTATGGGGACTCCAACCTCAGCCTTAATGAGGTGGCAAAGGAGGTTAACATTTCCCCTAGCTACTTGAGCGCAATGTTCTCTAGAGAAAATAAGACTACATTTGTAGAGTACATGACATCTAGGCGTATGGAGCATGCTAAGCATATGCTTCTTAGCACCAGTGAAAAGGCTCAGGTGATTGCTGAAAAGGTGGGATACAAGGACCCTCATTATTTCAGCTACATTTTCAAAAAGACCTACGGAATTAGTCCAAAAGAATTTAGAGCAAAGGGGCAGGGCTAATGAAAATACGCGGGGATCTTAAGAAAAAAACAACCACCAGCCACATGCTGCACAAATTAATAACCGTAATTCTTTTGCCTATGAGTATAGTTATCGCTATTCTCATAGGCATCTTAGGATGGTATTCAATTCAATATCGAACTATCCTTCACAATGTAACTGCCGCATCTGAGTTCAACCAGGATTTCAAAAATGATATTGATTTGAAAATGTTTTACTACGTCAGCGATAGTGCCTATTCCGAGGGAAAGCCAGTAGATGAGGTTGAAAGCGCCAGGGAACTTGCTGACCAGCTTTTGAAGCAAACTCAGGAGAAGGCAAGTATCGATGCCATAGAATCCGTTAGAGATTTATGCATAACCCTTGAGGAGAGAATGGATGAAATAGACGACGCCAGCTCATACGATGAGGGAATGGTTCAGCTTGAGAACAATATTTATATTCTGACGGAACTGATTCAGACATTTATGTACGACTATCTCTATCATGAATCAGTTCACTTAAGCCAGTTGCAGGCAGAGCTTACTAGAGAGCTTCAGTATCTGATTATAGCTACCATAGTTTCGGTAATACTTCTAGTTATAGCTATTGGCGTATACACATCACATACCACAGAAAAAATTACTAATCCTCTTACAAAGCTTACTAATCGTGTAAAGGATATTCAAAAGGGAGACTTTGAGCAGAGGATACCTGTTGAGGCCCAGGAGATAGAGGTCCAGACCCTGTCAGATGGTTTTGAGGAAATGGTAGGCCAGCTTAATTCTTTGATTCAGGAGAATAAAAAGGCTGAGCGAAGAAAACGTCACGCAGAGCTTGAGCTACTTCAGGCCCAGATTAATCCACATTTCCTATACAATACTTTGGATACAATCATCTGGCTGATTGAGGCAGATAAAAAGGAAGACAGTATCCAGATGGTAAGTGCCTTGTCGGATTTCTTTAGATTCTGTCTAAGCCGCGGTAAGGATATCATCACTCTAGAGGAAGAGGAAAAACACGTACTTAGTTATCTTGCCATCCAAAAGGTGAGATATCAGGATAGGATGGATTACGAAGTAATTATTCCAAAGGATTTGTACGATTATTCCATTCCAAAGCTTACACTTCAGCCGCTGGTTGAAAATAGTATTTATCATGGAATCAAGCTTCAGCGAGAGAAGGGCTCTATTAGAGTAGAGGCGGTGGATTTGGGAGACAAGATAGAGCTTTCTGTTAGAGATAATGGCGCAGGCATGACAGAAGAGCGCTTAGCAGAGATGCGAACAGCCATCGAGAATGGTGAAAAGACAGGATTTGGTCTTAGAACAGTTCATGAGAGAATGCAACTTTTGTTTGGCGAGGAATATGGACTTACCATAGCAAGTACCGAGGGGGTTGGAACGACAGTAATTGCTGTTATTCCTAAAATACGAAATAGTGAGAAGGGGATAATCAATGTTTAAAAGTAATAGAATAGTGGTTGGTCTCCTTTGCATTATGCTTGCATTTATAGTGATTGCATGTCAGGAGAAGACAGTTGATACATATGTAGAAGAAGAGGAAAGTTCACTTACTACTGTGGGATTTTCTCAGCCAGGAGCAGAGTCCGCATGGCGTGTTGCCTTAACAGATTCTGTAAAGGAGAATTTTACTGAGGAGAGAGGCTACAAGCTAATCTATAAGGACGGCCGCTCAAAACAGGATAATCAGATAAAAGACATAAGGACATTCATTCAACAGGGAGTGGATTACATAATCATAAGCCCTATCGTAGAGACAGGTTGGGATACAGTGTTGTCTGAGGCCAAGGAAGCAGGAATCCCTGTAATTATCTGTGATAGAAATGTAACAGTTTCCAATGAATCTTTGTACACAGCATTTGTAGGCTCTGATTTCAAGGCTGAGGGAGAATACGCAATTACGAATTTGGAAATTCTTCTAGCAGAAAATGGAAAGGCAGATGGACAGGTAAATATAGTTCACATCCAAGGTACCCTGGGCTCATCAGCACAGCTTGGTAGAACTAAGGCCCTAGAGGATGCCATAGAAGCCCACGACAATTGGAATATAGTACATCAGGACTGTGGTGAGTTTACTAAGGCTAAGGGACGAGAAATTATGTCAAATGCCCTAAGGGAAGTTGGGGCAGCAAATATTGACGTAGTTTATTGCGAAAATGATGAGGAAGCATTTGGCGCAATAGCTGCCATGAATGAAGCTGGAGTAAAATATGGAGTTGAGGGAGGAATAAAGGTAGTTTCCTTTGATGCTATGAATTCAGCTCTTACCATGTGCATGGCAGGCCAGATTAGCATAGAGGTAGAATGTAATCCTCTTCAGGGGCCATATATTTACAACCTTATTAATCATTTAGAGAAGGATAAGGTGGTACCAAAGATTACATACATCCATGAGGATTGTTTTACAAGCGATATGCTTGATGTGGATTTTATTTCATCACGAAAATTCTAATGATAAACGCAGAGGAGAAAAACCTCTGCGTTTTGTTATTTTATTAAAGCTATAAGTGATTTAGCGGCAGCCTTTCCGATGCTTTTAGCTTCTATCTCAGATCTAAAAACAGGATAGATGCCATCAACATTTATTGTATCGTCATCAAGATATACAGTTTCTACTGTGTTATAGGCCTGCTTTAAAAATTTGTTTATAAAGGCGGAACTTCTGGTATTAATTCCTACAGGATCCTTTGAATTACACCAAAGGAAGCAATTGTCATGATAGGTAAGACCTGCATCTCTAATAGCATCTGCAAAACCAGAATATGCAAGGACAGAAGACTTGTTGTCCTGTAAAAATATTCCACCTAAAGCCTTCTTGCCGGTGTTGATATAGGAACGAGCTGTCTGATAGCCTCTGTTGTAACTATCAGATGAAATCTCCTTGCCATTGTATATTCCAGCAGGTGTGGCCTCTAGGAAAATAACAGGAGTCTTCCGGCGGAGCAATTGCTGCATTAAGTCTACATTCATGGAAGGCAATGCGGAAAGAGCTGGCTCAATTATAAGACCGGCATAGATATCATCTAGCATAAGCTGAAGGAAGCTGCGCTCCTTTGAAAATTCATTAGAAGTCTGATGGTGCTCCACTTTAAAGCCTTGTTTTAAAAGTGTAGATGAAATATCAGATAAAACTAAGCTTCCCTCCTGTGATGACAAATCTGGAAGGAGAATCATTATAGTATCTTTTTTAGAAGAGTCACTTTTTCCGATAACAGTGTTTCCGCTTCCCCAATGCTTGCTGATAATTCCATCCTTAACTAGTAGGTCCAAAGCCTGTCGTACTGTGGAGCGACTGACCTTATAAATTTCAGCAAGTTCAACTTCTGTAGGTAATTTTGAGGCAATTGGATATGTGCCCTGTAAAATTTCCTCATTTAATTTTTCTCTAAGTAAAATATATTTTGGAATCATAAAAATTATCCCCCTAAGCGTAAGAGTTCCCCACTCCTGATTCAAATGATAGCACAGTTTCTCTAAAATTGGTATGAAAATTGTTTATTATTCAAACATACCAATCTTAAAATATTCTCTTTTTAATTAAAAAAAATTTAACCTAAAAATGAAAAATCAACATTTATAAATAAAATTGGTATGAAAAATTGAGTAGGTATAAAAATTGGTACTATCCTATGTTTAGAAACCAGTTTTTTTGGACCTATTTTATTGTTGCTAAAAAAACATGATGCTAAATTAAGATTAGAAAAAAACAAGGGCCAGCAATTGGGGCTGGTTAGGAGAAGGAAGGAGATTAACCTTATGAAAAAAAGAGTTTTAGCAGGATTGTTCGCAACACTTATGGCTGCTTCAATGGTAGCTTGTGGCGGATCAGACAGTGGAGCAGATGGTGGAGCAGCACCAGCAGATGGTGGTGAGGCTACAGAGGCTGACGGCGGAGACGCTGCTGCTAGCGGAGAGAAGATTACAGTTGGTTTTGCACAGGTTGGACATGAGTCAGATTGGCGTACAGCTTCTACAAAATCAGTTCAGGATGCTTTCTCAGAGGCTAACGGATATGATCTTCAGTTTGTTGATTGTGATAACGATTCAAAGGCTCAGATTGATGCAGTTAGACAGTTCGTTCAGAACGACGTTGATTACATCGTAATTGATCCTATCGTTTCAACAGGTTGGGATACAGTTCTTACAGAGTGCGAGGATGCTGGTATTCCTGTAATCGTAATCGATAGAACAATCGAAGACTCAACCAAGTATGTTTCTTGGGTAGGTTCAGAGTTCATGAACGAAGGTCTTGCATCTGGTGCATGGCTCAAGGCTTACGCTGAGGCAAAGGGTATTGATGATCTTAACATTCTCGTTATCGAGGGTTCTAATGGTTCTTCAGCTCAGATCGGACGTACAGACGGATTTAAGAAGTACGCTGACGAAGAGGGATGGACAATCCTTGATTCTCAGGATGGTAACTTTACACAGGAAGGTGGACAGCAGGTTATGGAGTCTTACTGCAAGTCTTATGCAGGTAAGTTCAACGTAGTTGTTTGCCAGAATGATAACGAAGCATTTGGTGCTATGGATGCTATGAAGGCAGCTGGTGTTTCTTATGGTATTGATGGCGATGTAATCCTTATCTCATTCGATGCTTGCAAGGCTGGTCTTGAGTATGTACAGTCAGGCGATATCAATGCAGACTTCATGTGCTACCCACTTCAGGGTTCATATTGTGCAGATATCATCAAGGCACTTGAGAGTGGCGAGACAGTTGCTAAGGAAACATTCATGACAGAGCCATGGTACGTAGCAGAAGATATCCTTCCTTCAATTACATATACAAACAACGCTGGTGAAGAGGTTACAGAGGATCTTATCGTAGTAACTGATGCAGCATCACAGGCTTCATATTAAAAAAACGTATAGATATGTCTAAAAAGGGGAAGGGAATTTCCTTCCCCCTTTGTTATAGATATGAGTCTATAGTTATTAGAAAAATAAAGCTAGTAGCATACAAGCCGTTGTTGATAAATACTTTACTTACCTGTAGTTCACAAGCTCTTAGATTGCTTAAGGGAATCGTTTTAGATGACCGAAGCAATACTAAGGCTTGTGAACGTAACAGGTATAAAAAGCTGAGGCTTGTATGCGTAACTAGCGTAGATATTAGAAATAAAGAAAGTGGAGAACGATTATGGATGAAAATATTTTGATTACTATGCGGGACATATCCAAATCCTTTCCAGGTGTAAAAGCATTAGATCATGCACAGTTTACTCTTAGAAAGGGAGAGATACATGCGCTTATGGGAGAAAACGGTGCGGGCAAGTCTACACTTATCAAAGTGTTGACTGGTGTTTATTCTCTCGACGCAGGTGAGATTCATGTAGCAGGAGTGGATGGGCCAGTAATTAACCACTCAACATTAGAGGCCCAGGAAAAAGGAATTGCTACAGTATACCAGGAAGTTAACCTTTGTCCTAACCTGACTGTGGCAGAAAACTTATTTATTGGCCGTGAGCCAAAGACACCTATTGGAACCATCGACTGGAGAAAAATGAACAAAGATGCTAAGGCCATTGTCGATGGATTGGAATTAAAAATTGACGTAACTATTGCACTTGAAAATTATTCTCTTGCAATACAGCAGATGATAGCAATTGCAAGAGCTGTAGATATGGATTGTAAAGTTCTTATTCTTGATGAGCCTACATCATCACTTGATGATAACGAAGTAGAGAAGCTCTTCAAGGTAATGAGAGATCTTAAAGCAAAGGGAGTTGGAATAATATTTGTTACTCATTTCTTAGAGCAGGTTTATGAAGTGTGTGACACAATTACTGTTCTGAGAAATGGCGAGTTTGCAGGTGAGTATTCAGTAGAAGAAATGCCTCGTGTCAAGCTTGTGGCGGCAATGCTTGGCAAGGATTTCGACGATCTGGCCTCTATTAAAAAGGAAGGAGCCTCACATGTTTCGGATGATGTTGTTGTTGATGCTACTAATCTCAGCCACAAGGGAACAATTAAGCCATTTGATTTTCAAATTAAAAAAGGCGAGGTTGTGGGCGTTACTGGCCTTCTTGGGTCGGGCCGCTCAGAGATGGTGCGCTGCATCTATGGTGCAGATAAAGCTCAAACTGGCGAGTTAAAAATCAACGGCAAGAAGCTCAATATTAGAGAGCCTCTTGATGCTATCAAAGCTGGCATGGGATATTTGCCAGATGATAGAAAAGCTGATGGATGTATTGGTGATCTTTCAGTTAGGGAGAATATTATTCTTGCCCTTCAGGCGAAGAATGGTATGTTCAAAAAGATTCCAGCGTCAAAGCAAAATGAAATTGCAGATAAGTTCATAGATATGTTGCAGATTAAAACTGCATCAAGGGAGACTCCTATAAATCAGTTATCAGGTGGTAATCAACAAAAGGTTATCCTTGCAAGATGGTTATGCACACATCCTGATTTCTTAATTCTTGATGAGCCAACACGAGGTATCGATATCGGTACTAAGACAGAATTCCAGAAGCTTGCTCTTAAGTTTGCGGAGGAAGATGGAATGAGTATCGTATTTATTTCTTCAGAAATAGAGGAGATGCTTCGTACATGTACAAGAATGTACGTAATGCGTGATGGCGCACAAGTTGGAGAAATATCTGGCGAAATGACTCAGGAATCAGTCATGGCTGCCATAGCAGGAGGTGGAGAATAATGATGGAGAATTTTAAGAAGCTTGCAAAGAAACCACTGTTCTTGCCGATTTTCTGTATGATCTTGGTATTGTTGATTAATGTGATTAAGTCACCAGACTTTTTCGTAATCAAAATCAACAACGGTGTTTTGTTTGGTAGAATTATTGATATTTTAAATCGTGGTTCAGAAATCGCGATTTTAGCAGTTGGACAGACCCTTGTAGTAGCGGTATCAGCGGGAACCGATATTTCAGTGGGTTCAGTAATGTCTCTTTCAGCATGTGGATGCTGTATGTTGCTTGCAGGATATGGCAACAACTCAGTATCGGAACTTGCAGTACCAATGATAGTTGGTATGTTATTTGGTGTATTCATGGGCGGCCTCAGCGGCGCAATGAATGGTGCACTTGTAGCTAAGCTTAAGATACAGCCAATGGTTGCCACGCTGATTCTGTTTACGGCGGGTAGAGCTATAGGACTTTTGCTTTGCAACAACCAGATTACTTACATTCGTTATGAGCCTTATAAGTATTTGGGTAATTTCTTACCGGGATGCCCAATTCCTACACCGGTATTTGTTGCTATAATTGTAATAGCTGTTGTATCTATACTTCTTAAGAAGACAGCTTTAGGACTTTATATTCAATCAGTTGGTATCAATAGCCGTGCAGCAAGAATTTCAGGTATCAACTCAGAAGTAATTTGCTTTATCTGCTACGTAATTTGCGGTATCTGCGCAGGTATTGCTGGTATTGTTGCTTCATCAAGAATCTACTCAGCAGATTCAAACAATATTGGTCTTACATTTGAATTGGATGCCATCCTTGCAGTTGCTCTTGGTGGAAACTCACTTGGTGGTGGTAAGTTCAATCTTTCAGGATCAATCATCGGTGCTTATACAATTCAGGCTATCACTACAACACTTCTTGCAATGGGTGTTTCAACTGATAAGGCACCAGTATTTAAGGCAATTATCGTTATTATTATCGTAGTTGTGCAGGCTCCAGCCTTTAAGGCATACATGGCAGCAAGAAGAGCTCAAAGAGCCAGTGTAAAGGAGGCAGCATAATGAAGACAAAGAGAAAACTAGATTCAAACACTGTACTTGTTTTCATAACCATAGCTTTATTTGTAGTTATGTATGCTATCGGTTGTGGAATCTATCAGGATAAAGGTTTTGGAAACCTCCAGACATTTTTAAATATTTTAATTAACAACGCAGGTCTTATCTGTGTAACTTGCGGTATGACATGCGTAATGCTTACAGGTGGAATTGATATTTCCGTTGGCTCAGTAATAGCTATGGACTGTATGCTTTTGGTATACGGTATGACTGAGTGGAAAATGGGCGCAGTTCAAATGGTAATCCTTATCCTTGTGATTGGTATTGTATTTGGTGCAGTTCAGGGCTTCCTTGTAGGATACCTGGAAATCCAGCCATTCATCGTAACAATGGCAGGTATGTTCTTTGCTAGAGGTATGACAGCAGTTATCTGTTCAGGTCAGATTTCTATTACAGAGCAGGACAACCCAACATTCTATGGCTGGGCAAATGCCAAGATTAACCTCCCAGAATTTTTAGGCAAGGCCAACAGACATGGAAAAATCGTTGTTCCATACATGAGACCAACAGTTATTATTGCATTTTTAGTACTTATCCTTATTTTCTTAATGCTTAAGTACACAAAGTTTGGTCGTAACCTTTATGCAGTTGGTGGTAACCAGATGTCTGCAACAATGATGGGGCTTAACGTTAAGAAGACCAAGATGTTATCACACATCCTTTCATCATTCCTTTGCTCAATCGGTGGTATTCTCTATTGCTTGAATACAATGTCCGGTTCAGTAAATCAGGCAACAGGATTGGAAATGGATGCAATCGCATCAGCCGTAATTGGTGGAACCCTCCTTACAGGTGGTGTTGGAAATGTTATAGGATCATTTTTCGGTGTAATGATTACAGGTACAATTACAGTACTTGTTAATACAAACGGAAAGCTCCTTTCAAGTTGGGCAAACATCGCCACAGCAGCCCTCCTTTGCATTTTCATCATTCTCCAGTCAGTATTTGCACTGGTTAAGGCTAGACGTAACAAATAGGTTCTTTCATTTTCTTTAATCTAATCTTTCATACACAAAGGGCGAGTCTTAATCGACTCGTCTTTTGCGCTTTTTATAAATACTTACCAACTGGCTAAAATGTTGTATAATTAGACTAGCAATAGGTTTTATGAGGGGTGATTATGGAAAAGAAACAGTTTAAAAACAGTCTTAAAACTCAAATGCTTCGGATGACAATAGTTCCTCTTGCCATTATGACAATTGTTATTGTGGCCGTAAGTGGAAGTATTGTAAAAAAGGCCATTACCGACAAAATAGAGGATGAATTGATAAGTAATGCGGAGCTTGTGGGTTTCATCTTTGATAAGTATTATGTTGGTGATTTTAGAGTTGAGACCAATAGTGAGACAGGCGAGGTAGATTTATATAAGGGGGATGAAAAGCTCAATGGCGATGACACCTTGATGAAGAATCTATCAGATGTATTAGGGATTCAGATTTCTATTTTTTACAACGACACCAGAATTATTACTACCTTATCTGATGAAGAAGGCAACAGCGCCATGGGTACAGCTGCAGCTGCAGTTGTAAAAAGGGACGTATTAGAGAAGAAAGAGAGTGCCTTTTATACAAATGTAATGGTCTATGATGAAAAGAGCTTTGCATACTACAAGCCTCTATTATCAGATGACGGCACAGCTATTGGAATGATAGCTGTATGCGAATCGGGCGCACTTGTTAACAGAGAGGTTATTAAATATGTAATTCCTGTTATAGGGGTATGCCTGATTATTTCCCTTTTCTTTGGCTTCATTATGGTTCGCTACAATAAGCGCATAGCCAATAGAATTGTCAAAATTGACAAGTACATGAATGCTTTGGCCAATGGAGAATTCAAAAGCGAGATGCCTCGTGAGTTGATGAGTGCCGATGATGAGATTAAGCATCTTGCCACCGATGGTAAGCGAATGGCTCATTCACTTATGATGCTGGTAGAATACGATGCACTTACAGAGCTTAACAACAGACGATTCGCTGATAAGAAGCTTCAGGAGATTCGTATTGCTGCAGTAGAACAGGGCGTTAAATATTGCCTTTGCATCGCCGATATCGACTTCTTTAAAAAGGTTAATGACACCTACGGTCATGAGATGGGGGATGTGGTGCTAAAGGCAGTTGCAGACAAGCTAAAAGCTGGAATGGTAGGCAAGGGATTTGCAGCACGCTGGGGCGGCGAAGAATTCCTTCTTATATTTAAGGACCGTGAGCTTGATATTGCAAGACGAGAGCTTTCGATGATAATGGATCAGATTCGCACCATTTACGTGCCAGACACCGACCGCCAGATTACCATGTCATTTGGTCTGACGGCACTTGTTCCAGGGGAGACTGCTGATGAAGTGCTTAACCGTGCTGATGCTAATTTATACGAGGCCAAGGAAACTGGTCGAAATCAGATAATATGTAAATAAACCAATAATAAACGCCGTCTAGAATATAACTAGACGGCGTTTTTTTATGCTTCTTTAAATTCGGGATGTGAGAATTCTTTTCTAACGAGTATAAAGCAGATAGTAAAAGAAAGGGCATCTGCAATTGGTCCTGCGAAAAGAACTCCGTTAAATCCAAATATCATTGGCAAGAAAATAATAAGTGGTGCAAGGAAAAGCACCTGTCTTGTAAGAGACATGAAGATTCCCTTGTATGGCTTTCCAATTGATGTAAAGAAATTGGAAGCAAGTGGCTGGAAAAATGCTGTAAAGATTCCAAAGAGGAATATTCTGAAGTATTTTTCACAGAACTGGAAATATAGCTCGTCGCCAGTTCCAAAAATTGAAACAATCTGGCGCGGGAATAACTGGAAGCAAGCCCAGCTAGTAAAAGTAATAATAGCGGCAAGCTTTAATGCTAGATAAAAAGCACTTTTAACTCTCTTATAATTTTGGGCTCCGTAGTTAAAACTGATAATTGGCTGAAGTCCCTGAGAGATACCAATTACAAATGAGAAACAGATTCCGTTAACCTTTGAAATAATACCTGCACATGTAATAGGAATATCTGAACCATAAATTGACTGAGCACCATAGTGACCCATTACATGGTTCATAACAATCTGAACAATCATCATGGCAATCTGATTGATAAATGGTGCAGTACCAAGAGCGGCAATGGAACCGATAATGGCAAGGCTTGGAGTGAAGTGTTGCTTTTCAAGCTTTACAGTCTTGAATTTTCTAAGATAAAAAAGAACCATAAACCCGGCAACGTACTGGCCGATGATTGTAGCAACTGCGGCTCCTTTCATTCCCCAATGAAATACTGCAACAAAGAGGAAATCCAAAACTGTATTGATTACGGCACCAGTGACATTGATTGCCATAGTCATATTTGGACTGCCGTCTGCTCTAACAATATGTGCGCCACCTGCAGAAAGAATAAAAAGCGGATAGCCAAGTGCACATATCCTTGAGTACTCAACAGCATAAGGTAATATGTTTTCAGTTGCTCCACATCCTATAAGGATGGGCTCAAGGAAAAGCTCTGTAACAATAAGAAGAACAAATCCACCTATAAGCATAAGTGAAATTGCATTTCCTATGTAATAGCCTGCTTTTTCAGTCTCCCCGCGACCCATGGCAAGGTTAAATGTAGATGCTGCGCCAATGCCACAGAGTAGAGCGATAGAAATATTTAAAATAGAAAGTGGAAATTGTATATTAGTTGCACCATTTCCAAGTGGTCCAACAAAATTGCCAATGAAAAGCTGGTCAACCATGTTGTAGAGAGAACCTACAAGCATAGCGACGATGCTTGGTATGGCAAATTTTCTAAGTAACTTTCCGATAGGTTCAGTTCCAAGTGGGTTTTGTATTGTTGTAGTCATAAATGATACCTTCTTTATAATAATGTAGCTTTATATTTATTTTCTGGTCCAACGACCACTGGCACCACATGGAAGTACAAGCCCTGACTCAGTAACAGGAAGACCTATTTCGTCAGCTGTAACTTCTCCAGGATGATTCTTTAAAAGTGCGGTGCTTATCATATAGTTAAGTACAGCAGGCTGAAGACCTGTTGTGTACGAGTTAACTAGGAAAAATAGAGCGTCATCTGCAAGAATCTGCTCACAAAGCTGGATAAATGGGAATATATCATCCTCGATTTTCCAAACTTCATTTTTGGAACCTCTTCCATAAGAAGGTGGGTCCATAATAATGCCGTCGTATTTATTGCCACGGCGGATTTCTCTTTCAACGAATTTGCGGCAATCATCCACAAGCCATCTGATAGGTGCATCAGAAAGACCAGATGAGGCTGCATTTTCTTTTGCCCACTGGACCATACCCTTTGAAGCATCCACGTGAGTAACCTGGGCGCCAGCTGCTGCGGCAGCAAGTGTAGCACCACCAGTGTATGCAAAAAGGTTAAGTACCTTAACTGGACGATTCTTTTCTTTTATTTCCTTATTTATAATAGAAGAAAACCAATCCCAGTTAACAGCCTGCTCAGGGAATAATCCTGTATGCTTAAATGCAAAAGGCTTTAGGTTAAATGTAAGCTTCTTATCGCAGATAGGATAGCTAATGGTCCACTGCTCTGGAAGATCAAAGAATTCCCATTCACCGCCACCCTTATTTGAACGATGATAGTGAGCGTTAAGCTTCTTATAATAAGGAGAGGATTTTTTTGTGTTCCAAATTACCTGTGGATCAGGACGAAGAAGAACATATTCTCCCCACCGCTCTAATTTCTCACCTGAGCTACAATCTATAATCTCGTAATCTTTCCAATTATTAGCTGGAGTCATAATTTTTAGTGTTACTGAAGTAGTAACAATCCTTTCTATATAATATGTAGATACACTATTTACAAAACTGTTTGCTTTGACTATTATACTGAAAGATTATTATTCTTCAATGATTTCTAGTTCAAAAAATGCATTTCAACCACTAGATTTAGTTGTTTTTTAAATTGTACTAAATAAAATACAATAATTTTTATCTTTTTCTTGCTAGTATTCCCTTTCTCGTGTATATTATTACTTGCTGTGACATGATAGCTATGAAGCGTGAGGTTGCAACCTAGTTACTCAGGTTGGTTTTCCGTGGAGCGAATGTCAAGTTAGGAAACTGACGACAAGTCACTGTACAACAGAAAACCGTCCGCATCTGCGGAGACGACGTGTGAGAACTTGGTTCGAACTTTGAGTTTTAAACCATGATACACACGGGTAAGTGTACAGTCGCCACTTGTTCGATTTTTCAGAAATTAGAAAAACGAAAAAGGAGGAGACTTTTTTTATGGCAAATCAAGTTATGAGAATCACACTCAAGGCTTATGATCATGAGTTAGTAGATTCATCTGCCAAGAAAATCATCGAGACTGTTAAGAAGA
>JAFYYR010000013.1 GCA_017557435.1 Pseudobutyrivibrio sp.
AAGAAAAATTAAAAAGCAGGTTTTGTATATATTTGCACCGTGGCACATTCGACATCGTGTCTCAGCGTGACCACTGCTGCCGCCGTCCTAGCGGCAGCTGCAAATATATTACAAAACCTGCTTTATATTTTTCTAAGTTCATTCCAAAATCGCCCCAAACACCCTCAGAACCATTTTTAACTGCCATCTTAGAGTAGCGTGTGTCCACACATAAGCTACTTTTTTGAAAACTGTAAAGGCTTGAGAAAGACACATGAACTGCCTGTTGCCAATTTGCGTGTAGAAAAACCAAATATTCATGCTGTGATACCACAGGTGCCTCTTTATGGATAGCTAGAGCTATATTTGGTAATTAAAGTAAGCGGGATGTGGGCCTGGGGCCGGTGGAAAAGGGTGGGTTATGAAGGGCAGGATGGTGGATTGAGAGGGATTTTGCCGGATAGTTGGTATGTATTTCAACTGAAAGCGGCGGGTATGAAATGTCAGACAATTGTGATATAATGTAACTAAGTTTTTTTGAACCGTTGTTTAGCATTTCGACGTAAAAGGTGTTGAAGAATGGAATTTAAGTCGATATCTAAGGAGAGGCTAATGTCTACAGATGAAAAAATTGCAAGCGTAAGAGCTTCCTTTGCTATGGAAGACATGATACTCACTCCTGAGGAGATAGAGCGTGGGAGAATGATTATCGAAAAAGAGGTTGATGTGGAAGATGTAGTTCGACAGATTACATCCAGGTATGTTTCGGTAGGATAAGCCCATGATGGATGAATATTACCGCTATGAGTATGAGGATAACGGCCAGTACTGCTATCCACACACTCATGTACTCAAAAACAAACTGGATATTAAGGACAAGGACGAGCTATTCAAGGTGGAGCAGGAGCTTAGCTCTGCCAGATATTTTGAGATTAGCCAGCGTCCGATTCCAGGGGATTTTTCTTTAGAACATCTTTGTGCCATTCACAGGTACTTATTTCAGGATATATACGAGTGGGCGGGTCAGATTCGCACCGTAGATATTTCAAAGGGCACTATTTTCTGCCTGACTCAGTTTATAGAATTAGAATTTAAAAAGGTCCATGAGTGGATAATTCATAATAATTATCTTAAGGATGTGGATAACAAAACAGAGATGGCCCATAAGCTTGCCTATCTGATTGGAGAGATTAATATGATCCATCCATTTAGGGAGGGCAATGGCAGAGCCCAGCGAGTTTTTATTGAGTATATCTGCAAGAATAGTAACCATTTTGACATCGATTTTTCTAAGACTACGAAGAACGATATGATACTTGCCAGCAAGGAAAGTTCCGTGCTAAATTATGAGCCGTTTGAGGAACTTTTATATGGTTGCTTGGTGGAAATGAATCAGTAAGATAATACACATGTTTCGGTAAATGTGCCAACATATTCTAAAGCCCCTGTTCTAGGGGCTTTTAACATATTAATTTCACATAAATTTCATAAGAAAAACTGCATTCATATATAAAATTAATAATAGAATTTGCCGATATGGAAATCGTAGTGGTATATCTACGTCTATTTTTTGTATAAAAAAAAACAGAAAAAGAGGGTTGGCACATGAATAATAGCATGAATATTTTAAGAAGATTAATGGCTTTCTTGCTAGCATTGTTGCTTGTAACAACAATGGTTGGAGATGACTTTTACACCAGGGCTGAAGGTGAAGTTATAGAAAGCACAGAAGAATCTGGGGGAGAGGAAAACGCTGCGGCTCCAGAAGAAGGTGGAGGTAGCGAGTATACAGCACCAGAGGGAGAAGCTCCGGTAGAAGAAGTTGTCCCAGCGGATGTGACTGGAGATATTACTGGAGAACCTGGAGTAGATGGAGAAGTTCCAGGCCAGGATAATACAGGTATTGATAATCCTGTAATAGTAGATGAAAACGGAAATATTATTACTCCAGAAAATGGAGATGGAGCCTCAAATCAAAATGAGGCTAATAATGATGCCAACACCCCTGAAACTATAGATACACCAAGTGATGAGACAAATACAAATAACGACAATATAGAAAAACCTAGCACATCTGATGAGAATGTTTCAGAAGAGAAAACTGAAACTCCAAAGGTGGAGGAAGAGAAAGAGTCCGAAAAAGAAGAGCTCGAAGAAAAGGACGAGAAAGAAGAGCTGGCAAAAGAGGACGAGAAGGATAAAGAGTGTAAACATCAGTGGGATTATATTAGCAATGGCGACGGCACACATGAGAAGATTTGTGCTCTCTGTGGTGAGTCAGTGACAGAAGACTGCTCTATGGAAGATGGAGTATGTATTCACTGTGGTTACACAGAAGAAAAAGAAGACGAATACGAATATAAATACGAGTACACACCAAATGGTGATGGAACTCATATTAAAAGAACAATAAAGCGCAACAAGAAGACAGGCGAAGAAGAAATCTCAGATGAGACAGAAGACTGTGAGTTTGATGCTGACGGCGTATGTATCCACTGTGGATTCAAAATGGAAGACATGGGATACAAGCTTGTCTATACAAAAATTTCAAAGACAATCGATGGCGTAGAAATTACTGTAAAGGGTGAAATGCCAGAGAATGCAACTGTAGAGATTCAGCCAATCAGCCTTGATTACGCTGAGCAGATTTTGGACAATGCAGGAAAAGAAAACAACGAAGTATTTAGAGCTTACGATATCACAATTTACGATGCTGATGGAAACAAGTATCAACCACAGACTGATGGTGGCGCTGTTGAAATCACTGTAAGTGGTATTGGTGAGTTAAATGATGTAGATGATAGTGCAGTAGAGGTACACCGTGTAGAGGAAGGCAATGGAGTTACAAAGCTTGACTCTAGTGTAAGTGGTTCTGACGTAACATTTGAGTCAGAGCATTTCTCATACATTATTATTTCTGCAGAGGAGACTTTGCCAGAAGAATCATATACTGTCCAAGGTGGAACGAAACTGGCAACTAGTGCACAGGCTACTAAATATACAAGAGTAACTACTGCTTACATATATATTGAGCTTGAAGAAGAGGAGGATGCTCCAACACTTACAGCTACATTCTATGATAGTAATAGCACAACAAATGATAAGCCTGGAACTGGAAATGCAATAGCAACAGCAACATGTGCAGGAATCACTGCGACTAACCCAGGTTGGTACAAGGCGGAATTTAATTTCACCTATACAGCAGGTACTGATTCTTATGTAAATCCTGGGGATTATTATTCAATAGTAATTTCTGGTTTCGTGGGAAGAAATTATGAAGTGAAGATGGGGCTTAGCTCACATAACACTTATACAATGACGGGTTCGTCTGCGATGTTACAGCCTGGTGTACTTGGAACTATAGGACTTAGTCTTGAAGAAATAGATGCTCCAGATGATGTAACAGGAATTACTATAACATCTCAGAACAAGACATTAGATGGTGACAAGATTTACTATTCAGTTGGTGAGACAGATAAGTTAATCGCCACACTGACACCTAATTATGCAAGATCAATTAAGTGGACATTAGATTCAGGAAGTTGTATCAGCCTTGGAAGTGATGGTAGCATCACAGCTAACTCTGCAGGTACGGCAGTAGTTCAGGCAAAATACAGTGACACTATATTTGCAAAGGTAACAATTACTGTATTTGCTATTTCACTTTCTGATACAACATCAGGTTCATATACAACAAATTATTCAGTAGAGTACAATGCTCAGCCACAGAAGCCTCATGTAAAGCTTTCTGATGGAACAACAAACTATGGCGAGGAGCAGCTTGGAAATATTAGCTACTCAAGCAACAAGGATGCTGGTACAGCAACAGTAAATGTTCCATATACAAGCTCTGGTGGAGTGACTTATACATTTACAAAAGACTTTACTATTACTCCAAAGCTTTTGACATGGGATGCTAATTTTGCAAGCGCTAATTTCGTAATCGACACATCAAAGAACACTGTATCATCAGTTACTGGAGCAACAAGCGGACTTGCAGATATTCCACTTACACTGGGTACTGATTATACAGTGGCACTTTCTGATAAGACTACTGGCACATCAGGAATTAGCTATAAAGTTACCATTACAGGTAAGGGTAACTACAAGACAGAAGATGGTTCTAATTATGGAACTTATGTTGTAGATACTAGTGCAGATGATATTTCAAAGTACTTAGAGGTACATTGGGTAAATGATGAAGAGCCTTCATTTGAATATACAGGAAAGGCCATCACAACTCCTACAGATGATTGGGCAAATTACTTTATATTCTATGAGGCAGGCACAAAGAAAGTAGCAAGCTGGGTTGCACCAAAGACATCAACAAGCGGTAATACAACTGCTACATATACAGATAATGAAAATGTAGGTGATGCTACAATTAGCTTTGCTGTAGATGGTTACAAGGGTACACTTACACTTAACTTTAATATTTATGAACTATCAATCAGCAATAACAGTAGTGTAGTAGCTACACTTGCTAAGTCAGAGTACACACGTACAGGCGAAGAAATAAGACCTGAAAGCGATCTCACTGTTACATTTAAGGTAGATGAGTCTACTACAAAGACACTTGTAAAGGATACAGACTATGAGCTTACTTATGCTAATAACACAGCAGCAGGTATAGCTACAATTACAATAAAGGGTATTGGAAACTTTACAGGTCAGCAGACAAAATCATTTACAATTACTCCTAACTTTACGGATGATGCTGTAATCTGGGTAAATCAGAATGGTAATTATAAGGCATCTAGCAGTACAGGATGGAAGTCTGGATATTCGAGAGTTTATACTGGAAGCGTGATTCAACCAACTGCTCACTTATATTTGGGCGGTACTCGATTGACACAGACTCAGGTAAATAGTACAGCAGATGGTTATTATGTAGAGTGGGCTGATAGCGTTACCGCTGATAAGCACAAGGCATCTGAGCTTACAGCTAATGCAGGCACAAAGTATCTTGTCTGTGTTGGTACTGGTAAATATAATGGATTCTGCGCTGCAGCAGAGTATACCGTTTCAAAGGTAAATATTGGAACAAATACAGATATTAGCTTTAACTTAAATACTACATCCTTTACTTATACAGCAGATCCAGTAGAGCTGAAGAGAACAGACTATACATTATCATTTAATGGAACAGACCTTGTAGAAGGCGCTGATAAGGACTTTACAATTGTTTACAACAACAATCACACAGATGTAACTAATTCAGCAAGCTTTACAATTAAGGCCTCTGAAAACAATTACACTGGTTCATTAAGTGGTACATTTGCAATTACACCAGCAACAATCAAGGATAGCAATATTACCCTTGAATACACTAGCATTGCTTACACTGGTGCGGAAAATAAGCCAGGTGTTACATTGACACTTGATAATGGCAACTTTGTAAGTGATAGCAATTACACACTTTCATACGCTAATAATATTGCAGCAGGCACAGCTACAGTTACTGTAACTGGTGTTAACAACCTTACTGGTGCAGTGCCTAAGTCATTTACAATTACATCCAGAAGTGCGGCTAATTTAACAATAAAGCTCAATGGATATCAGGTAACTGACAGCGAGTTTAGCCCAGCAAGTGGTTCAAGTGATTTATATAAGTACTGCTCAAGCTATAAGCCAAAATATACAGGCAAGAAGCTCAGACCTAGCGTAGAGGTATTTGATGGAGCAACACAGCTCAGCTATGATGACTTCACATATACATACGTTAATAACGAAAATGTTGTTGAATATAATTCATCTAACGTATCTACATTAAAGGCAAGTTATGTAAAAATTAGTGGTCAAGGTAACTACTATGGAACAGGAGATATCTATGTCTTCTTCGAAATCCAGCCTAGAGACCTAAGCGCAAGCACAATAGATATAACAGTTGCTGCACCTGATTGGTCAGCAAGCCACACTGGCACATATAGCCCAGTGATTACAATTGTTGATAATGGCTCAGATTTGATATCAAGTAAGCGCGGAAAGGCTCTTGATCCAGCAACAGCCTATACTGTAACAGCTGACAGCACAGCAACAAAGGCTGGCTCAGGCTATACAGCTACTATTACAGGTAAGGGTAACTATACTGGAACAGTAGAAGAGACTTATGGCGTTGGTCATGATATTTCAAATCCAACAACAGTTGTACTTAAGAATCCTTATGACACAACAGAGAATTATTCATTATCAGAAGGATGTTATCAGGTTGATTACATTGGCTCAGATAAGACTCCTTATGAAGTGCTTACAGTAGATGGTGCTACATTAAGTTCTTCTGAGACTAGTCCTTCAAATTATCAGTATCAGGTAGAAAGTAGAACATCAGATGCTGGATATGACCTTTATAACTCACATGGTGATCAGAACATTATCACTGTAGTACTTAAGGGTAATGAGGATAAGGGTTACTACGGAACATATACATACAAATATAGAATCAAGAGAATTGATTTATCCGTAAATGGAAGCACTCCAAGCAATACTCATATTTCACTTAAGTGTGAAAATGATCCTGCTACTAGAAAGTACACAGGAGAAGAGCTAAATCTTGCACATACTACACCTGATGATGGTGAGTTAACTATTACATATAAGGTGGGCTCATTCTCAGAAGAGCTTAAGTATGGTGCAGACAAGGATTACACAATGCTTCCAGAAACCATCGGACCAGATAAGGGTGTAACTACTGTCTATGTTTCTGCAACAGCAGATAGCAACTACAAGAATGGATTCAATTACATCTATACAATTGGTGCTGGTGAGTTAAAGAAAATTGATATTGCAGAAGGTGGTCAGGTCTACAAAGACGACAGTGGTGTGTACTGGGTATACTACACAGGCTCTTCAATTAATATTGATTCAAATTTAACTGTATACAACTCTGGTAACAAGCCACTTACACAGGGCAGAGATTACACATTAAACTATGATACAACAGGCCTTGTAAATGGAATTGGAACAATTACAATCACAGCAACAGGTACAGGTAACTATGCAACTACATCTACTGCAACAGCCACATTTGAGGTACGTGCAATTGATGTAGGTGGCGATGATTTCAAGGTAATAGTAGGTTCGCCTTACTATGAATTTACAGGAAGTCAGATTAAGCCAGCAGACATTACTGTATACTATGGAACAACTCTTCTTAGAGAAGATACAGACTATACATTAAGCTATGGTACAAATACAGTTCCTGGTAAGAACCTTAGCGATAACTATGTTCAAGTAACAGGTAAGGGCAAGTACCAAGGAACGAAAAAAGAAAATATCAATATTTACATGATGCTTAGAAATATGAGCATCTCTAAGGAGGGAAATAAGCTCGTTGCTAAGAACGGTCTCGTAAAGGTAGAGCTTGATAACACTACATTTACAGTAGGCGAGACACCTACAGCTTATCTTTACTACTCAACTGGAACAGACACATGGTCATCAGCAATTGACGCTTCTAACTACACTGTTACAGGTAGTCAGCGACCAGGAAATGGTTCTGTCACTGTTACAGGAGTTACAACTGGTACTAACTTTGTAAATGGAGCGATTACATTTGACAATGTTCCATTTAAGACACCTATAAACAGCGATGTTGCTAATGCAAGATTACTTCAGAGCGACTTTGCTTATACTGGTGGCGATATAAATGTTGATACATATATAGCACTTGCCTACGGTGAGAAGGATGTGGACTACACAGTTACATATCCAACAGATATCAAGTCAGTAGGTGCTAAGACAATTACACTTACAGCAAAGCCTGACTCAGCATTTTACACTGGTTCAGTTCAGCTTACATACAACATAAAATATGATTTAAATGATGCTGAGATTTCTCTTTCTGGCACAGGTATTACTTATGGCGCCGATGGTGTATATCGCGCAGCATACACAGGCTCTGATATTTCATTTAGCGTGACTGTTGTGTGTGGAGGAAAGACAGTTCCTTCTGCTTCACTTGCAATCGACCCTAGTTCAAAGACAGTAAGAAATGTTGGAACTCACACTATTACAATCTCTAAGGGCGAGACAGCCACAGATGTAATGGGTGATCCTCAGACAATAGAGCTTGTGGTAAGTGGTATTGATATCACAGATTACTATAGAGCCTTTAAGCAGAGCAATGGCTCATATGCAGAATCATATACTGCAGAATTTACAGGCAATGATATTAAGCCTACTGTCTTAATTAAGCCTGAAGCAGATAGCGCTACTACACTTGTTAGAAATGTAGATTACACACTTGAGTATCACAACTGTATAAATGCTACTCAGACAGAGCGAAGCACATATGTAACAGTTACAGGTATGGGTGCTTACTCAGGTACATTTAATATGTACTATACAATTACACCAGTAGATTTATCTAAGTGTAATATAAGTGTAGATCAGGCAGTATATGCAGGCCCTGGTGTTCCAGTAAAGCCAGCTGTAAGAATTACTTATGGTACTCTTACACTTAAGCGTGGAACAGACTATCAGATTAATGATGAGACTGCGTACAAGAACAATGATATCGGCGCAACTGATTATCTTGAGGCTGAGGCCACCAGGATAGGTCAGCCATTTACTGCTTATCCATCAGTAACTATTACACCTGGTACAAATGGAAATTATGCAATTGCAGGTGGTGCTTTAAATGCTGACTTTAGAATTAATAAGTTAGATTTACGTAGCACAACAGTAACTATTGGAAAGACAAGTGCCGAATACACAGGAGATCCTGTGCCACTTGACAGCAGCATGTTAAGTCTTGAGGTAAATGGTCAAACACTTGAATACAATAGTGACTATGAATTGACAATCCTTAATTCAAATAATTCTCCTGTATCTGAAATAGTAGATAAGGGAGAATATACAATCACAATTACTGGTATTAGAAGTTGTGATCAGTCTATAACAAAGAGATTTACTGTAACAGACAGATCAATTCCTGCAAACTATGTAAATGGTACAGGAAGCATCTCTATTACAGTAGGTGATGTATCTACAATTGGTGGTACACCAACAGTTGTTATTAAGGACGCAGGTGTGGCTGGAGCATCAGTAGATAATCCAGTTACATTGAACGATGGTTCAGATTCTACAAAGCCAACAGACTATACAATTACTGTAGTTGGAAATGATAAATCAGGTGAAGGTGGATGGGATACTTCAAAGACACAGGATTCTTATGGAAACTATGATGTAAAAGAAGGCTCACCATACGTGGTTATCACAGGTACAGGAAACTATAGTGGAGAGCAATTTAAGGTACCATTTAGCGTTGGTAAGTCACTTCCTGATCTTGCAGCAGAAGGCAAGTTCTCTTACCACAAGGATGGCACTTACATCCAAGAGTTTACATACGATGGAGTAAGTCATTTACCTAAGCTTACAGAAGTATATGTTGTAGAGGATGATGGAACACACACAACTCTTACAGAGGGTACAGACTTTGAAATCCAGGTAGTAAATGATTCTGGAGATGTTGATACAGTAAACGCAGGAGTTAAGACTGTAAACATTATCGGTAAGGGTAGATACTACGGTACAGTAACTGATTCTTACAAGATAAATACAAGAATTCTTGAAGGTGAGGTTACATGGAAGAATAGTTATACTCGCGATACAAGCGGTGTAAATATTGATAAGGTTACTCTTAAGTTAGAGGGACCAGATCTTACTACACTTACAGCTGCTAAGTCATCTGAGATATTTGGTGATGCTTCATTTGCAGGTTACTATTATCAGGAATATGATGGTAAGCCAATCACACCTACAATCACAATTACTGATGGTGGTCTTGCAAGCGGCTCTACAGCACAGATACTTAGAGAAAATGTTGACTACACAGTAAGATATGATGACAACAATAAGTACTACGACCCAACAGTTCCTGATGCTAAGATGGCATGTGTAACAGTTACATTCCCAACAGATTCAGGCAACTATGCTGGTTCAACAACAACTATTAAGGCATACTTCATAATAGGTCAGAGCTCAATCGGAGATGGTAAGTTCAAGGTACAGTTTGAACGCGAAGATGAGTTGCAGCTATTAGATTATGCATTTGACTACACAGGTACATATATAACTCCAGCAGTTGTAGTATCTAACACAGCTGACGCTAAGCTTAAGGAAGGCACAGATTACAAGGTTTACTACACAACAGAGTTGTTGGAAGACACTTCAACTGAAAGCCTAGTTGAGGCTAACAAGAAGCAACCTAGAGACCCTGGTAAGGGATATGTATATGTAGAGGGTATAGGAAGCTACAAGGGTGTGCTCTACAGAGAGTACAAGATCATGGCTAACATGGATCAGTGTACATTTGTAGGCTACAAGCCAGACGGTGTAACAATTGATACATCTGTTGAAGGCATTCCAGATCAGTTCCTTACAGGTCAGGAGATTGACCCAATATTTGCGGTAATCCTCTACAGATCAGATGGAACATACATGACTCTTACAAAGAATACTGATTATACAGTAGTGGTATCTTCTGATGATAACTATACCTCAACAGGTAAGGTTACAATCACAGCTAAGAGTGCATACTTCAGAGGAGAAAAGGTAGGTAACTTCAATATTGCTCTTGATAAGAGCCTTATTAAGATTATCAACTTCAACGAAGAGTACATGTACACAGGCCGTGCTATTAAGCCTGACTTTGAGACAAATTATCCTAATATTTTAGTAGATGATAGTCTCACAGAATACTTTAGAAGAACTTACAATTCAAACGGTTCATACACTGATGTACCAGTTACTTCAGATGATGACCTTAAGAATGTAGGAACTATAGCAGCTACAGTTCATTGGTTCGTAGAGAGTGATCCTACTCAGACTGGTGAGCAGACAGTAGAGTACAAGATTATAGAGCGTCCAATCGACGATTGTAAGGTAGTACTTGCTAAGACCCAGAGATACACTGGCAAGCCACAGACTCCAAGCTTTACAATATTCCTTAAGGTTGAGGATATTGATGGTAAATCAAGAGTGTATACTCTTAAGGATTCTGACTACACTGTTACATACGGTGGAGAGGTAAGCGGCACAGGTACAATTACAATTAAGGGTACTGGCAACTTCTCAGGCACAAGACTTGATAACTTTGAAATTGCTCTCTGGCCAATAGTTAATCTACATGTTACAGCATATACTCAGGATAGTATTTCAGTAGCATGGGCAAGAGATATGTATTCAGAGGGAACAGAGCTTGATATTGAGAACCTTGGAACAGGCGCTATCCAGACAGTCAGAGTGGAAGGCAAGGCAACAAGCTACACATTCAAGAACCTTACAGGTAGCACAAAGTACAGAATTTCTGCACGTGCTTACGTTGGAACTGGAATATTTAGCTCTAAGGATGTAAGCATAGACCAGGCAACTGAGATTTCAACAGCAGCATTTAGAGTTGCAAGCAACTCAGCTGGTTCAATGACAATTACATGTACAAATTCATCAAGCGTAACCATGTACTACATCTACCGCGATGACAACACAACATCAAAGGCAGACGATACACTTATAGCAGTAATTCCTAAGTCATCTGGTGCAGAGACAAGCTACACCAACTCAGGATTGACTAGCGGAAAGACCTACTATTACTACGTACAAGGCTACTATCTTGACAGCAATAAAGACTTAGAGCTTGTATCAGAATCTGATTACGTAAGTGCAACAGCAAAATAAGTAAAATTGAGACAGCCTCATCTTCGGATGGGGCTGTTTTTGCGTTAATAAAAACAAGAAAAGTATTGTATGAACAGACGTTTTTCTATACAATTTAAGTATCTATTGATATTAGGATAGGGAAGGTATGTCTGAAAGAAAAAAGTTCATCATAGGCGGCTTCGAATTTGAGACCTACTATGAGTACCGAGGAGCCCAGGAGGACGTTAGAAAAATAGAGTGCATCAATCAGGAACTTGATATTCAAGACCCTGAGGTGGCCTTGCGCCTTTATAATGATATACGTGACGGTATTATTACTTTTAACAGTCCAATCGGACAGCAGTACGCAGAGCATGTGGCAGATATAGTTGCCAAGAAATCAGCCGGCCTTCTAGATGATAGAGAGATTATCGAGGAAGCAGCTGGTAGAGCCAAGAGTACTAAGGCTTTGGGATATGTGTTTGTAGGCCTTGCAGTGGTGCTTATCGGAGTGTTTGCCAGTGTGGAGATCAAGGAAATCATACACACTAGAAAGTTGGCGAAGCTTAACGAGCAGGTAGAGAGTGCCGCAAATGCCACAGGAAACACTAATAATTCACAAAATAATGTTAATAATAGTAATGTAATTGACGATATACATTCTGTAGAGAACCAAAATGGGGGTGAATCAGGAAATACTGCACCTGCAAATGAAATTGATGATGATTTTATCCATAGTCAGTGGGATACAAATTATGCAGCAGGGGAGAGAACAATCCTTCCTGAAATGAATGAATTATACTCTCAAAATCAGGATTTTGTGGGAGTTCTTACAGTAGTAGATACAGATATCAACTATCCGGTTGTTCAGACACCTAGCGATCCAGAATATTATCTGAGACGTGATTTTTACGGTGAGAGCAGCACAGCAGGGACTTTATTCGTGGATTACAGGTGTGACATAGTTAATCCAACCACTAATACAATTATCTACGGACATAACATGCGCTCAGGCACCATGTTTGGTGGCCTCAAGAGATATCTTGATTATGATTATTATCAGGCGCATAAGACTATAATTTTTAAAACTCTATATGAGGAGCAGACTTACCAGGTGGTAGGCGTGGGACTTTCTGAAGTAGGTTACGACGATGACGACACCTACAAGTACTACGATTTCATAGACGCCCTTACAGGTGAGGAGCTTCAGGAGTTTATAGATAATATCCAAAGTTTATCGGTATTTGACGAGACTATTGATATTACTAGCGAGGACAAATTATTAACTCTAAGCACATGCAACACATACACCGAAAATGGCAGAATGTTTGTGGTGGCTAAGAGGGTAAAATAAATAAAACTATAATCTTTAAACATTTGGATTTAGGGATGGGAATGCTATGGCTAAGATGAAAAAGGGATTTTTGAAAAAACTAGGATGTATTCTTATTAGCGCATCTATTATTCTGACGGGCTTTACTTTCTTTGGCTCGACCACTTCAGAAGCAGAGGGTACATGGGAAGGCAGTACCTACGTAGTTACAGATGGACATATCGAGCTAGGAGAGCTTATGGGATACGAGGATACCCTCACAGGAATTACTGGTGATGGCAATTTGACTATCGATGACAGTGCTCTATCAGGATTCAATTCACTTTCAACAATAAAAGTAAATGGAAATCTTAATCTAGGTTATGGCTCACTTAAGGGTGACGCAGCATTAAGCAGTGTTTCGTGCGAGAGCATGTCAGGCGCAGATGCAACTACATTCCTTGGCTGTACTAACATAGCATTTAGTATTTCTGGCGGTGATTATTATATCCACAACAAGGGACTTTATACTGGATCAAAGCTTATATATGTGCCAAGTAAGGCCGTATCAGACAACAAGTACATCATAAAGGAAGGCACAACAGTTATTGGTGATTATGCACTTGATGATACATCAATCACTAATCTTTCATTCCAGAATAACAGTGCTTCTAGCATCCAGACTATTGGAACACACAATAACTGGCCTACAGATGGAACACACATTAATATTACAGGCGCAGGACCTACAAGTCCTATAGTTGAGTATTTCTCACACAATTATCCAAACGTAATCTTAGATGGTGCATCAACAACATACACAATTACAGTTAATGCTGTATGCGATGGCACTACATTTGATACATACACAACTTTTAAGACAGAGGGCATCGAGCTCACTGTCAATGCAAAGTCTTACGATGGCTATACAATTAGCGGAGATTCATCTAAGACAATTACAGCTGATGCTGATGACACAATTAGTTTTACTTACACTAAGGAGTCTCCAGGACCTACACCAGGACCAGGACCAGAACCTACTCCTACAACTAAGTACAATGTTACTGTTGTAGAGAAGGCAGCAGACGGCACAGTATTTAAGAATGAAACAAATCAATATGAGGCTGGAGCAACAATTAGCGCAACACCTCATGATGGATATACAGCACAGGCTCCTACAACTTACACAGTAGTAGAAGCAGATAACCAGTCAGTTACATTTACCTACACTAAGAATAGTGGCGGTGGTGGCTCAGGCGGAGGAAGTTCCGGCGGTGGCTCATCTAGTGAGAGCAGCGCACCTGCACCAGTTGTAATACCAGGTACTGTATCGACAGAGGCTCAGACAACAAACAAGTATCACATTACAGAGGGTGCTAACCAGACAGTTGTAGCAGGCTCAGGTCCAGTGCGCATCGTATGTGATGGCCCAGTTGATAAATTTGTTTATTTATTAATAGATGGCAATCAGGTAGACAAAGCCAACTACACAATGGAGTCTGGCTCTACAATCATTACTCTTACAAAAGAGTACGTAGCCAATCTTGCAAATGGTGACCATGCAGTCCAGTTCCAGTACACAGATGGTTATGCATTTACAACACTGAAAATTACAGGCGGTACAGCAGCTGCAACAACTGCTGGCAAGACAACTACCACCGTTACTTACAAGGTAAGTTCCGACGGCTCTATTTCTTCAGGTCATACACAGGATAGCACTCCTAAGACAGCCGACGGATTTGATAACAGATATCTTCTTTGCCTTGCAATATTCTTACTTGGAGCAGGCGCAATTCTCTTCAGTCGCCAGAAGAAGTTAGAAGCAATACTTGAAAGTCAGAGAGATGAGTATTAAACAGGTGGAAATATGATTATTCAAACTATTATTTATGTGGCATTAATAATTGGATTATTTATGGTATGTGATAATAGCTTATCAAGGAGGTACTATGTCCCATTAAAGGTGGTATGTAGTGCCTCCTTTTTGGCTATTTTATTCCTAAACCATTACTTCTCTGAGAAACTCACAATGATGATGTGGGCCTTATTTGCATGCTTCGTCGGAGATATCCTAATGGGTCTCTACAATACCTACACCCGCAAGGAGTTTATGATACTAGGCATTATAGCCTTTATGATAGGTCACGTAGGTCTTCTCAACTATATGTGTCGAATCACAGACAGGACTAGCCTGTTAATCTATATCCTGCCATGTGCATCCTGCGTACTACTGGCATGGCTGAGAAGCCACTTCCGACTCCATATGGGACGTTTATTCGTGCCATGCCTAATATACTGCTATTTCATCACTACAATGACTCTAAAGGCCATAGAATGCGGAACACAGGGTATGCCATGGCTAGCCCTAGCCGGTATCCTCTTCTGGATCAGCGACTTCACCATCATATTCCTCTACTTCTACCACTACCGAAGCAAGACCATCAAGCGAGTGGTACACTTCATAAATCTAGCCACATACTACCTGGCCATCCAGGTCTTTATATTTAGCCTATAACCCTTTCATCCACAGCGCCAAGTAAGCTAAAGGCCACGCCCTCGCCCTGCCCGGGCCCGCCACCGGGGTGTGGAAACAATTTTGCGAATATTATAGTTTTTCAATATGCAAAGAGTGAACATCTGCATGTGTCTTTTTAAGAATAAACCGTTTTTAAAAATGTAGCTGACCTGTGTGGACACCTATTTGGTATCAATGGCAGTTTTACAAAATGATTCTTAAGAGGGTGTTTTGGGCTCATAATACATTCACTAAGAAAAATTAAAAAGCAGGTTTTGTATATATTTGCACCGTGGCACATTCGACATCGTGTCTCAGCGTGACCACTGCTGCCGCCGTCCTAGCGGCAGCTGCAAATATATTACAAAACCTGCTTTATATTTTTCTAAGCTCATTCCAAAATCGCCCATAACACCCTCAGAATCATTTTTTAACTGCCATCTTAGTGTACAGTGTGTCCGCGCAGAAGCTACATTTTTGAAAACTGTGGAGGCTTGAAAAAGACACATGCCTATAAAAGATGTGAACTTTGCATATATGAAAAACATAATATTCTTGCAAAGTTACACCCTAGGGGTGGCGGGCGGGGCCAGGGGCAGGGCGCGGCTTAGCCAGTAGAAAAGGGCAGCAAAAAAGCCCCGGCCAAGCGGGGCTGAATTTTAGAGTACTGCGATGAGGTGCTGGGCGATGGCGGCGTAGCCGGCGTCGTTAGGGTGACCGGCCAAGAAGGAGCCGATGGTGTATACGCGGCCGTCAGGGGTGACATATTCCTGACCTTCCTGAAGCTGGTAGTCGGCAACCCCCTGGATGTCA
The DNA here is from genome assembly GCA_017557435.1 of Pseudobutyrivibrio sp. Lineage (GTDB taxonomy): Bacteria > Bacillota > Clostridia > Lachnospirales > Lachnospiraceae > Pseudobutyrivibrio. Next base: position 16,257 of record JAFYYR010000013.1, read on the forward strand.
GAGAGGCTGACGTAGGTGCAGCCTGTGGCAGAAGCTACGGACTTTTTGGTGCTGATGATGCTTGAGTATGCCCAGAAGTTGTCAAGCATTACGATGCGTGCGTTAGGGTTGTAGCTTCTGATGTATTTGATCATATCGGTGAGATCCTCGGAAAAGTGGGTCTCGTGATTTTTTACGTTTTCACCAAGTTCGATGACGATGGTGCCATACTGGTAGTTGGTGATGTATGGGTCAAGGTCGTCAAGTTCCTTGTTTCTGGTGTTGGAAAATTCCCATGCTCTAAGTGACATGTAGTCGTAGGATGAGTAACCCTTTGCGGCTACTGTAAGGTGTACGTAGTCATTGGCTGCGGTGGAAGCTCCACAACCCCAGCCTGAGCCCCACCAGTCGCTGGTGGCAGGATACATGGTAATTGAATTTCCAATGAATAAAATGTCTTTTGTGGCAGTTGGTACTGGCTTTGATGTGGATGGGAGAGGAATGTCTATATATTCCTCTGATACATCCTCAAATGAAACGTAGCCGAAGTCGTCGCTGACTTTTATTTTGTAGTAGTCGGTCTGGTCACAGGTGGCTACGATGGAAACTCTCTGGTCAATTGAAAGAGTGCCGATTATTTCAGCGGTGTCGTATGGCTCTTCTCTGACAGTGGCGTCAGCAACTGCAAAGTATGTAGCCTCAAAATCAGTGAAGGTGTATTCATCTTCTTCCTCGGCTGCAGCGGCAGCAGCTTCAGCTGCTTCCTTTTCTGCTTTTTCAGCTTCAAGTCTAGCTTGCTCCTGCTGGGCCTCGATGCGTTCTTTTTCAGCCGCTTCCTTAGCAGCTTTTTTATTTTGGATTACCACAAGGGAACCGAAAGCGATAATCAGAATAACAAGTGAAATCCAAAGAGTTATAACAATTTTCTTTCTCAAAATAATTCTCCTGTCTTACAATAAGTATTATAATTACAGTATTATAGCACTTTGGAAGTTGTTTGAGGAAAGAATAATATGAAACCAATACTTTCAGCAGAGGAAATGAGGGCCTGTGACCAGGCTACTATTGAAAAACATAAGGTACCATCTCTGGTTCTAATGGAAAGAGCGGCAGGGGCCGTGGCGGATTTTATCATGGATAAATATCCTGAGAATAATCAGATATGTGTGTTGTGTGGACCAGGTAATAATGGAGGAGACGGAGTGGCTATAGCAAGACTTCTGTTTCTTTCGGGACGACAGGTGACAACTGTTTTGATGTCAGAAAAGGACAAATTTTCTCAGCAGCTTAAGGAAGAAGTGGAGATTGCTGAAAGCTATGGCATGGACTTTGTCTGCGGATTTAGTGCAGAAAAAATACAATCAGCTGATTTGTATGTGGATGCCATGTTTGGAATAGGCCTTACCAGAGGGCTTTCTGGAGACTATCTTGAGGCAGCAAAAACGATAAATGAGTCAGGTAAGCCAGTGGTGGCTGTTGATATTCCATCGGGTTACCATACTGATTGTGGAAAACTTTTGGGAGAGGACGGCGTGATTGCAAGCCATACCATTACATTTGCCTACATGAAAAAGGGACTTATGCTGGGAGAGTGTAAGGAGGCTGCGGGCGAAGTTCATGTGGCGGACGTAGGCATTTATCTAGATGATACTGTAGATAAGGCTATGATTTTGGAAGAGGCAGATTTGAAGATTCTTCCAAAGCGTAAGTCTACAGCCAATAAGGGTTCCTGCGGCAAGATTTTGATTATCGGAGGAAGTGAAAATATTTACGGTGCCCTTTATCTTTCAGCAAAGGCGGCACTTACCTCAGGGGCAGGACTTACCAAGATATTTACCCATAAGAACAATTTAGAATCTATTAGACAGGCCCTTCCTGAGGCTATGTTCTATGGATATGACAGCTTTGAAGAGGAGAAGCTGATAGAATCTATTAATTGGGCTGATGTGATTTTAATGGGACCAGGACTTTCCACTTCAGAAATTTCCAGAGGAATAGTGACAACTGTCCTTGAAAAGGCCAGTGTACCACTTATCATAGATGCAGATGGAATCAATATTTGTGCCAATGAAAAAGAGGCTTTGATCAATTATGCCAAAGACAATCCAGTTATTATTACCCCTCATTTAAAGGAGATGGAAAGAATAACTGAGGTTCCTGTGAAAGAGATAAATTATAACATGGAATCCATTGCCCATAACTTTTCCCTTAAAACTGGAATAACTGTAGTTTTGAAAAATTTCACAACTGTTATTTCTTCAAAAGAAAATATTTTTTATTCTGCAAGTGGAAATGAGGCTCTTGCAACTCCAGGGTCAGGAGATGTGTTGGCAGGCATTATTACTTCACTAGTAGCCCAGGGCTTGCCAGTGGCGGATTCGGCGGCTATCGGTGCATTTTTTCACGGCCTAAGTGGGAATTATATTTCTAGGGAAGTAGGGGTAAAAAGTGTGCTAGCCTCAGACATAATTGAGGGAATAAAAAAAATAAATGTATTGACATAATTTGAAAATAGTAATAAATTACTACTGTATGGTATTTTGCACATAGGAGGACAATATGGCATTAACAACAGCAAAAGGATTAAGAGATCAGAACGGTTTAACAGAAGAAGAATTCTTAGCCCAATATGATCCAGGGGATTATGAGAGACCATCGGTAACAGTTGATATGTTACTCATTGGACCAAAGAAAGATTTGTCAGGACTTAGAATCCTACTTATTAAGCGTGGTGGACACCCATACCTTAATTGCTGGGCTTTACCAGGAGGCTTTGTTCATCCAGATGAGACTTGTTACGAGGCAGCAAAGAGAGAACTTAGTGAGGAAGCAGGTGTTAAGGACGTGTTCCTTGAGCAGGTTTATACTTTTTCTAAGCCAGATCGTGACCCTAGAACAAGGGTAATCAGTGTTGCATATATAGCACTTACTAGCAAAACTGTACCAGTACGTGGCGGAGATGATGCTCTTGAAGCAGCATGGTTTGATTTTGAGTATACAGACTCACAGATCCATATCTTCAACGAGGACATCGGAGTAGATATTGTATATGAGCTTTCTACAAAGAGATTTAAGAATGGTCATATTAAATATCCAAACCTCACACCAACTCTTAAGAGCAAGACAAGACTTGCATTTGATCACGTTGAGATTATTATCGAGGCAATGAAGAAAATCAGAAAAGAAATCGAGTACACTGATTTGCCATTTAGTATGGCACCTGTTAAGTTTACATTGCCAGATTTACAGGTAATCTACGAATTACTTCTCGGACATAAGCTTTACAAGGCTAACTTCAGAATCATGGTTGCCGATAGAATTGAGGCACTTGGTGAGAAGACTAAGTCAATTGTAGGACGTAGAATGTCTGAGGTATACATGCTTAAGTAGGAGACACAAGGATAATGAGAGAGTTTAATGTTAAGGACCAGACAGAGAAATTAATCCAGTACACTAGAGATTGGTTTAATAAGTTTGGTGACAATTCTAAAGCAATCATAGGTATATCCGGCGGCAAGGATTCCTCTGTTACAGCTGCAGTATTAAAGGCAGCCCTAGGAGCAGACAGAGTTCTTGGAATCATCATGCCAAATGGGCAGATGGTAGACCTAGATGATGCAAAGCTTCTCGTTAATCATCTTGAGATTCCTTATGAGATAGTTCCAATCACAGATTATTACAATGCAGCTATAGCCACATTTGAAAAGGCACAGACATTTAAGGTGACTAAGGATTTAAAAATCAATCTTGCACCTCGTCTTCGTATGTCTACTCTTTATGCTGTAGCACAGGGACAGGATGTTACATCATTCGTTGTTAATACTTGTAATGCATCTGAGGATTATGTGGGATATTCAACTAAATATGGAGATGCGGCTGGTGACGTTTCACTTCTTCAGGATTTCACAGTGACAGAGGTTCTTCAGATTGGAGAATACTTAGGACTTCCAAATGAGCTAGTGCACAAGGTGCCTTCTGATGGATTGTCAGGTATGTCCGATGAGGAGAAATTGGGATTTACATACAATATGCTTGATGAGTATATTTCCGATTCAAATGCAGATATCCCAGCAGACACTAGAGAATTAATTGATAAAAAGCATGTTGCTAACTTGCACAAGCTTCAATTAATGCCTGCATATAAAAGACATTAGTTAAATGTAATTGGGAGGATATTATATGTCTTTTGAAGTAAGAAAAATATTTGAGGATTTATCGCATCTTAGCAAGGTTCATACTAAAAAAGAGTATGCAGCAGCTATGGATATGTTTAGAGCAGATAGATTCTCTCTGTTAAGTGATTTGACAGAATCAGGGGATTATGCAGCTAAGGGTCTTGAGTTATGTCAGGACGTTCAGGAAGAATTTAAGAAATTCGGTAAGGTACGAGCTGCAGAGCTTATGAATCTCAATTATTTCATGATTTACTACATTTTCCCATCTATTCTTTTAGAAAAGGAAAATGGTACTGAGATTTGCGATACCCTTAGAGATACATGGAATGACTTCTTTAAGGCAAATATCAATTATACAGATTATGAATCATTGATGAGCGGTTTCCAGACCAAAATTTTTGGAATTCCAATCGGAAAGAACTAGCATGAAAAAGATTTTAATGATAGGCACAGGAGGTACAATCGCCTCAAAGCAGACAGAAGCTGGTCTTACACCAGGACTTACTGCTGAGGATGTTTTATCGTACATTCCTGCCGTGGAGCATGTTTGTCAGGTAGAGACCATACAGGTTCTTAATCTTGATAGCACTAACATGACTCCAGAACACTGGAAAGTGATTGTTAAGGCTATAGAGGATAATTATGCTAGCTATGATGGCTTTGTTGTGTGCCATGGTACAGATACCCTAGGATACACAGCGGCAGCCCTTAGCTACATGATTCAAAACTCTGCTAAGCCTATTGTAGTTACAGGCTCGCAGAAGCCAATTAGTCGAGATATCACAGATGCTAAGACTAATCTTTTAGATTCATTTATCTATGCCGCTGACGATGCATCACAAAATGTGAGCATTGTATTTGATGGCAAGGTCATCTGCGGTACTAGAGCTAAAAAGGAAAGAGCTAAAAGCTACAATGCATTTTCTAGTATTAACTTTCCATACCTTGCAGTAATTCAGGATGGAGTAATAGTTAGATATATTCCAGAGGTACCAGTTCGTGGCATCCCAAGCTTTTACTATGAGATGTCTGATAAGGTAACACTCTTGAAGTTATATCCAGGGATGAAGGCAGATATTTTATCATTCCTGTTTGAAAACTACGATATTGTAGTTATCGAGAGCTTTGGTGTAGGCGGTATGCCTAATTCTCTCATGGATACATTCTATGATGAGATGGAAAAATGGAAGGGTACCGACAAGCTTGCAGTTATGACCACTCAGGTAGCCAATGAGGGCAGCAATATGACAGTCTACGAGGTAGGCCGTCAGATTAAGGCTGATTTCCACATGATTGAGGCCTACGACATGACACTTGAGGCTACCATTACAAAGCTTATGTGGCTTCGTGGTATGAACTACAGCAACACCCGCCTTAGAGAGGCATTCTACACTGAGATTAATAGAGATATTCTATTTAAAAAACATTAAGCACAAAGGCTTTTGCTAAAACGGCAAGGGCCTTTATTTGGATTAGGAGAGAATATGAAGACGATTCCACTGTATGACAGAGAGCCATTTGCAAAAGAATTTTCAGCAAGGGTTATTTCATGCCAAGAGGAAATTACGGGGGAGAAAAAGCTGTACAAGGTTGTCTTAGATCAGACCATGTTTTTCCCAGAGCAGGGCGGTCAGTCTAGTGACAAGGGTACGCTGGATTCAGCAGCTGTTTTGGATGTGCAGATTGAGGATGAGGTGATTTACCACTATTGCAGTAGCGGCTTCTTAAGCGGCGAGGTAGTTCACGGCCAGATAGATTGGGATCATAGATTTAACAATATGCAGCAGCATACGGGAGAACACATTTTTACAGGATTGGCTCACAATACTTATGGAGCAGAAAATGTGGGATTTCACTTAAGTGACAACACAGTCACCTTGGATTTAAATATCGAGATGACAGAGGATCAGGTGAGGGAAATCGAGTACAAGGCCAATCAGGTAATAGCAAGGGATTTACAGGTTAGAGCCTATTATCCTGAGACAGCTTTGCTTCCTGCAATTAATTATAGGAGCAAAAAGGAGATAAATGGCCCAGTTCGTCTTGTGGAGATAGATGGCATAGATATATGTGCCTGCTGTGCACCACATGTGAAGACCACAGGTCAGGTGGGACTTTTGAAGGTGGTTTCCTGGGAGAAATACAAGGGCGGCGTAAGAGTTTATATCTTGTGCGGACTTCGTGCTCTTGAGGATTACAATCGCAGGATTAATATTTTATCAAGCACCTACCAGACTCTTAACTGTACTGAGGAGGAGCTGCCAAACAGAGTGGCAGGCCTTTTACAGGACAACAAGGATTTGAAATTTAGAATTAGTGAAATCAAGTCAAAGGCACTTATGGAGCAAATTGAAAAATATCCATCAGATATAAGTGATGTGACTATTTTCACTGAGGATTTAGATATTAAGAATATGCGTGATGGTGTAAACGCTCTTATGGAGCATCACAGCGGACTTTGCTGCATATTCTCAGGTGATGATGAAAGTGGCTATGACTTTGTCATTGGCAGCACAACCCGTGACTGTGGCGCTATTGCTGCAGGACTTCGAGAGTTGCTTGGAGCCAAGGGTGGCGGTAATAAGCAGATGGCTCAGGGCAATATAAATGCCACAAGAAGTGCTATAGAAAACACGTTGTAACAAAACTGTAATAAACATCAACAAAACGTAACAATTGTGTTATACTGTATAAAAGTACAGAATAACTGGAGAAAAGGGAAGAGAAGTGTATGAAAGATATTAGAGATTCAAAAAAAGTTGTGGAGACTTTTAGTTCTGTAAAGGAGTTTTTCGCTGGTTTATGGGCTAAGCCTAATGTAAGAAGATGGACAATTGAAGGACTGGTTTCAATTGCAGTAGGTATACTTGCTGCATTCCTCACATATCACACATTGAATAAGCCTAAATCCCTTGAGGTAAGCAAGAAGGGCGCTGAGGCACCGATAGTTGAAGGTGAGGCAGAAGTTAATGGTGAGGGACTCCCAGCAGACGACCCTGATGCAGATGTTGTAATTGAGGTTGTTGAGGATGTGGGAGATGCACCAGCCGAATTTACAGACGTGGCTGAGGAGGTAGCAGGCTGGTCAAATGAAGAAATAGATGCGGCTATTTCAGAGCGCAGTGAGTACATTTCAAACACCAAATATGCATCAGTTGTAAACAGCTTCTGGGAATCAAAAAGAGGTGTAACAGATGTGGCATGGCAGTCAATGCACATGTTTGACACTGATGCAAAGCTATATACTGCAGCAGACTTCGAGGGCATGAGCCCAGAGGCTATTCATGCAGCTAAAAATGAAATCTATGCAAGACATGGATATTCATTTAAGGATCAGGACCTTTACAATTATTTCATGTGCTACATTTGGTATAATCCATCAGTTATGCCGGCTGATTTTTCTGAAAGCGTGTTTAATGAAACTGAGGTAAAAAACCTCGACTTATTAAATGAGCTAGATACTATGTAAGATAATGTGTTTTGTCTAAGGACTGGCTTATAAGCTAGTCCTTTTTGTTATGAATTAACATAGGATTTTTTAGGCGTAGTATGTATAATTGTAGAGGATTTTTTGTAAGGAGAAATTATGGAAAATAAAAGCGGACGTCAGTCTAATATAGAACTACTCAGAATCATAGCTATGCTTATGATTATCTGTTATCACATTATCATTCACTGCGTTAACATTCAGATAAGCAACACAGCATCAATAGAAAGACTTCAGAATGGCTGGTTTAGCACTCCTGATTTCTATGACCAGCTACTTTTACTAGCACTTATGATGCCACTTGGACTTGTGGGCAATGCAATATTCATCATGATATCAGGATACTTCCTGGCAGATAGAGAAATCGACATGCTTAAAGTATCTAAGAAGCTTATATCACAGCTGTTTTTTGCGGCAGTAACTCTAGTTCTTGCATCCTCATTTTTTATCTGGTATTCATGCAAGAGCCAGTTCCTATCTGAGAACATGATAAGCTACATCAAAATCCAGTACTTTAACAAGATGTCATGGTTTGTTGGCTACTATTTCATAATCATTCTCATTGCATTTATGTTTTTGAATAAATATCTTGCTAAACTTACTCAGAGACAGTATATAGGATTTTTACTTGCTATATTTGCTGTGACAGAACTAGGCTGGTCAGGCAAGCTCTTAGACGATTTGGCAAGCGGACTTAGAACAGTATTCATCGGCGTATTTTTATATGCTCTTGCTGGCTACATTAAAAAGTACGACCCATTCAAAAAGGTGAGAGCCTATGTGTTCATAATTCTCATAATACTTGCCAATGTAATAATAGGACTTTCCTATTACAACAACGTAATAGGCAAAATCGACACCTACTATGACACAATAGCTACCCAGAATCTTACAGAGTTAGAATTCGTCCAGTCCATACCACGCTACGAGAATTTCAGCGTCATGGTAGTAATAATCGGCATATGTTTATTTGAATTAGCCCGCAGGATTAGAATCCCATCCATAAGGCCAATCAACATGATAGCCCAGGCTACATTTATGATATATCTTATTCACGACAATGGACTTGCCTACAGTATCTGGCAGACACAGGATTGGCCAACACTTTTATACAATGACGTGTCAGGCTTCCTGGTTAAATTATTACTGTGGACACTTGGTGTATTTGCAGTAGGATTAGTGGCCTATATTGTATATACTATTCTTAAAAAGTTGATAATAAAATCAAAGTGGTTATTTATCAAAAAATAAAAGGAGTAATAATGGAAAAATTTTCTTTCGTACCAAAGGGCGTATGCGCACGCCAAATTGACTTCGAAATCGAAGATGGCAAGCTTCACAACGTAAAATTCACTGGCGGTTGTGACGGCAACACTAAGGCAATCAGCAAGCTTCTCGAGGGCGCTGACGCCGCTAACACCGTAGACATCCTCAAGGGTAACCTCTGCGGAATGAAGGGCACAAGCTGCGCTGACCAGCTAGCTAAGGGCATCGAACAGGCCATGGCCCAGTAACACAGTTGTAAACACACATCACAAAGAGAGCAGGCTCCGCCGGCTCTCTTTTTTTATAAATTGAGCCCCTTCACTGATAGCCCCTCCATGCACCTGCCACCGGGCCCTGGGATATACTCTCAAAGAATCTCTGTTTTCTAAAACGCCAACAACGCTTTTTTATTAGAGTGTGTTCGTTCCAAGTTTTACAATTCTGCCGAAAATGATTACCCATGACGGACATTATTTATATTTTAGTTATCTGTTTTTACAATCTAGATTTGCAGTAATTCCGCTTCTTTGGAATGAACCTAGTAAAACAGAAACAGGTTTTGTTTAACATAAGCACGAGGCGCCACGGACGGCGCCGAGAGCCTGACAGTGAAACGGACTGAACTTGAAGGCGGTGCATATGTTTACAAAACCTGTTTCGTAGTTTTACTTGGAGAATGTATCAGAAGAGGAATTATGCAAATTCTAGATGTAAAAACAGATATAAGATTCTCAAAAATGTTCGTCATGGGTAAAGCATTTTCTTCGAATAGTAAAAGCTTGAAAGGACACACTCAAAAGCTTTTGTTGGCATTTTGAAAACAGGGGATTCTCCTCGAATTGTATATCCCAGGGCCCGGTGGCCGGTGCAGGGGCATCAGTGAAGGGGCCAGAATAGGGATTTGGGAGCCGGCGGAGGCTGCTGTAAATAAATGTGTTTACAACTGTCTTGTCAGTAGACTTTACATGTGCTAGAATGTGTTAAATATTTTATAGATGTAAAGGGAGAAGTCCAATGAACGAACTTGTACAAGAGATAGAGAAGTTAAAGAAAGAGAAGAACGCGGTGGTGCTGGCACACTACTATGTTAATGATGAGGTGCAGGCTATTGCAGATTATATTGGCGATAGCTATTATCTGGCAAAGGTTGCAGTGGGGCTTCAGGAGAGCACTATTGTGTTTGCTGGTGTTAAGTTTATGGGAGAGTCGGCAAAGATTTTAAATCCTGAGAAGACAGTGCTTATGCCTGATCCTAAGGCTGATTGTCCTATGGCTCATATGGCGGAGATTGAGCGCATCGAGGAAGTTCGCAAGGAGTATGATGATGTGGCTGTTGTTTGCTATATCAATTCTACTGCGGAGCTTAAGATGCATTCTGATGTGTGCGTTACATCTGCTAATGCTATGAAGATTGTTAAGGCGTTGCCTAATAAAAACATTTTCTTTATTCCTGATGAGAATCTTGGAAGATATATTGCTGAGAAGGTGCCTGAGAAGAACTTCATTTTCAATGATGGATTCTGTCATGTGCATAAGGCAGTTACAGCTGATATGGTTAGCCGTGCTAAGGAGGCACATCCTGAGGCTGAGGTGCTTATCCATCCAGAGTGTACATTAGATGTTCTTGAGCTTGCTGATTACATTGGCAGTACTTCGGGAATCATCGATTATGCTACTAAGTCAGATAAAAAAGAGTTCATTATTTCGACAGAGCTTGGTGTACTTTACCAGCTTAAGAAGAACAATCCTGACAAGACATTCTTCTCCGCAGGTGGAGTTCAGATTTGTCCTAATATGAAAAAGGTAACACTTGAGAAGGTAAGAGATTGTCTTAGAGATAACACAGGTGTTGTGGAAGTTAGTGATGAGAAGAGAGAGAAGTCACTTAAGCCACTTGCTCGTATGTTAGAGCTTGCTAAATAAAGGTAATAAAGATATGGATAAAAAATATGATGTAGTAATTGTTGGTAGCGGTGTGGCAGGACTGTTTTGTGCCCTTAGCTTACCAAGAGATAAAAAAATACTTTGCATTTCAAAGGATGCCCTTGAGGGATGTGATTCATTTTTAGCCCAGGGTGGTATCTGTATGCTGAGAGATGACGAGGACTATGATGCATACTTTGAGGATACCATGCGAGCAGGTCATTATGAGAATCGCAAGGAATCAGTTGAAATCATGATTAAGAGTTCCCAGGATGTAATTGGGGATTTGGTAGAGTTTGGAGTAGAGTTTGAGAAGAAGGACGGAGAGTTCGTATTTACGAAGGAAGGTGCCCATTCTAATAACAGAATTCTCTTCCATGCAGATATCACTGGCAAGGAAATCACTAGCAAGCTTTTAGCTAGAGCTAAGGAGCGTGAGAATATTACTCTTATGGCCCACACTACTATGGTAGATTGGGTTTGCCAGGATAATGTGTGCTACGGTATCGTAGTTGCAGATATGGACGGTAAGACCACTGCCATTCAGGCTGATGTGACAGTGTTGGCCTGTGGTGGACTTGGTGGCGTGTATCAGCATTCTACTAATTATAGACATATATCAGGAGATGCATTGGCACTTGCCATGTATCATAATGTTAGACTTGAGAACTGTGATTATGTGCAGATTCATCCTACTACACTTTATACTAAGCAGGGCGGACGTAGCTTCTTGATTTCCGAGTCTGTTAGAGGCGAGGGAGCTGTGCTTAGAGATAAGGACGGCAATAGATTTACAGATGAATTGCAGCCTAGAGATGTGGTTAGTAAGGCCATTTTTGATAAGATGAAGGAACAGGGCACAGAGCATGTATGGCTTGATTTCTCCCCTATTCCAAAGGAAGAGATACTTAACCATTTTCCTAACATCTATCAGAGATGTAAGGAGGCAGGCTATGACCCACTTACTGACTATGTGCCGGTAGTCCCAGCTCAGCATTATTTCATGGGCGGCATATACGTAGACAAGGATTCTAAGACTACAATGGAACAGCTCTATGCAGTAGGTGAGACCAGCTGCAATGGAGTACATGGTCGAAATAGACTTGCCAGCAATTCACTTTTGGAGAGTCTTGTGTTTGCAAAGAGGGCAGCACATGATATCGCAAATACGGATTCCTTTAAAAAGCCAGCAGATTTTGATAATCTAGTAAATATGGATGGCTACGAGGATTTGCCATCTATCATGGAATACTATCATGCCATGGTAATGGGAGAGATTGAAAAAGAAGAAAAATTAAGAGCCGCAAAGGAGGCAATATAATGAACAACATAACAATGACACTTAACGCAGACGAGCTTATCAGAATGGCTCTTAAAGAAGATATTTCAAGCGAGGACGTTTCCACTAATTCAGTAATGCCAAGTGATCAGGCAGGAGAGGTAGACCTGATCTGCAAGGAAGACGGTATCATCTGTGGAATGGACGTATACGAGAGAGTATTCAAGATTTTAGATGAGAGTACTATAGTTGAAAAATATGTTAATGATGGCGATGCTGTAAAAAAGGGCGAGCTTATGGCCAAGGTTAAGGGCGATATTAGAGTGCTTCTTTCAGGTGAGAGAGTTGCCCTTAATTATCTCCAGAGAATGAGTGGTATTGCTACATACACTAATCAGGTGGCTTCACTTCTCAAGGGAAGCAAGACAGTTCTTCTTGATACAAGAAAAACTACACCTAACATGAGAATTTTCGAGAAGTATGCTGTAAAGTGCGGCGGAGGTCAGAATCACCGTTACAATCTTTCAGATGGAATTCTTTTAAAGGATAATCACATTGGTGCTGCAGGTTCAATCACTAAGGCTATTGAGATGGCAAAGGCATACGCACCATTTGTTAGAAAAATTGAGATTGAGACTGAGACACTTGAGCAGGTTAAGGAAGCTGTTGAAGCTGGCGCAGATATTATCATGCTTGATAATATGGATGTAGAGACAATGAAGAAAGCCGTTGAGATAATTGACGGCAGAGCTAAGACAGAGTGCTCAGGCAATGTAACAAAAGAAAATATCAAGAACATCATCGACAGTGGAGTTGATTATGTATCAAGCGGTGCGCTTACTCACTCAGCACCTATTCTTGATATTTCAATGAAGAACTTACACGCAGTATAGGAGGCGTCATGGACGGACAAACTCGAAGACAGAGATTAATAGAGCTGGTCAGCGAATCAGATAAGCCAGTATCAGGTACTGCTCTTGCTGCCAAGCTTAATGTCAGTCGTCAGGTGGTTGTGACAGATATTGCCTTAATTAGAGCCAATGGTATAGATATTATTTCTACTAATCGAGGCTATATCGTAAATACGGATAACAAAAAGTTTTCACGTGTGATAAAATGTCGTCATACTGATGATGAGATTTTAGATGAGCTTTTTACAATTGTTGATAATGGAGGCTCAGCTGATAATATCATTATTAATCATAGATACTATAATCGTCTTGAGGCACCACTTAATGTGCATTCTAGATTAGATGCCAAGGAATTTATGGAGGCTATCAAGTCCGGTAAGTCTAAATCCCTTAGCTCTGCCACCAGTGGATATCATTATCACACTATCAGCGCAGACAGCGAAGAAGCCCTTGATATCATCGAACAGGAGCTTAAAGAAAAGGGCTACTGGTTGCCGCTTGATGATTGGATTTTAAAATAACGTTTAGCCAAGGGGCTAAATTAAGCGAGTAATTAAGCAAGTAATTATCAAGCTCTTAGTGTTGCTGCAGCTTCTTAGCACAAGCATTCGCTTGTGTACACACTAAAAGTCTACCTTACAGTCGACTTTTAGTATGATTTTGACGTGTTAGTCGACGAAAGCAACATCTAAGGCTTGAGAATGTAACTTGCGTAGGGAGTCGAAAATTGTCAGCGATAAGCAATGATTGGCTGGAGCCACTGGCTCCAGAATTTAAAAAGCCATATTACAAGGATTTATATTTAAAGGTAAAAAAGGAATATCATGAGCAGACGGTTTACCCACCTGCTGATGATATTTTTAATGCATTTGATTTCACACCTCTATCAGAGGTTAAGGTGGTAATAATTGGTCAGGACCCATATCATGAGCCGGGCCAGGCCCATGGACTTTGCTTTTCAGTAAAGCCAGGGGTGAAGACTCCACCATCACTTGTGAATATCTATAAGGAACTTCACGATGATTTGGGATGCAGCATTCCTAATAATGGATACCTGGAAAAATGGGCGCGTCAGGGTGTTTTAATGCTTAACAATGTACTGACAGTGCGTGCTCATCAGGCAGCAAGCCATGCAGGTATTGGCTGGGAGCAGTTTACTGATGCTGCAATTGATGTGCTTAACAAGCAGGATAGACCTATAGTTTTCTTACTTTGGGGCTCACCAGCAGCTAAAAAGTGTGCCAAGCTTAACAACCCAAATCACTTGATTTTAAAGGCTCCTCATCCAAGCCCTCTTTCTGCTTATAGAGGCTTCTTTGGATGTAAGCATTTCAGTCAGGCTAATGAGTTTTTAAAGTCAAAGGGTCTTGAGCCAATCGATTGGCAGATAGATAACATCTAAAACACCAGAAATCACAGAAAATTCATGGTTTAATCCGCTGAATTCCTTGTTATTTTAAGGGGTTTAAATTATAGTTAGTTTAGAGATTTACGCACATTATGATATGTGGAAATAATGATAGAGGCGGGTTAGTGTGAAGAAGTTAATCGAGATTAGCAAACGCTTTTTTGGACAGGATCTCCCCACCGAGTTAGTCCTCTTTAATATTATTACTATTGTAGGATGCGCTGGTGGAGTTATTACTGTACCATTTAATATTGTAAATGGCCTTTCAGGCGTTCTTACAACAGTTATTGCGGTGGCTGTTGTAATTGATATTGTATGCATTTATATGGCAAATCGCAGAAATCGACTGAAGAACAGTATGATTGCAGTTTGTTTCGTAGTGGCCATTGGTTTATTCCCTGTAATGTTCTTTGTTACCGGCGGTATCAACTCTGGTATGGTCTGCTGGTTTTCAATGGGAATAATTTTCATATTCATGCTTTTGGATGGCATGGATTTTGTCTTTATGTTGTTGACTGACATAGCGATTATCATAGGTTGCTATGTGGTTTCTTATTATCACCCTGAGTATGTAATAGAGTTAGATTCAAAAAAGAGTGTCTTCTTTGATACTATTCAGTCTCTTTTAGTTAGTTCTCTAGCAATAGGTGCCATTGTAAAATTCCAAAAGAGTGTATATGTTAAGCTTTACAAGCAGGCATCTATCAATAATGATGACCTGTTAGAAAAGACTTTGCAGGCGAAAAAGGCTGAGAAAATGGCCCAGACGGCTACAGAGGCAAAGAGTAATTTCCTTGCAAATATGTCTCATGAAATCAGAACCCCTATCAATACTATCATGGGTATGGATGAAATGATTCTAAGAGAGACATCTGAAAAGGTGGTTGAGGAATATGCTCTAGATATCAAGACAGCATCCCAAAACCTGCTGTCGCTTATCAATGATATTTTGGATATTACTAAAATTGAATCTGGTAAGATGGGCATTGTTATGGGTGAATACGCATTTATGAGTATGATGCATGACGTGCTTAACAATGTGACCTTAAGAGCAAAAGAGAAAAATCTGGAAATTCGCCTTAATATTTCTTCTGATATTCCATGTAATATGATTGGCGATGACATTAGAATTAAACAAATTTTAACAAATATAATTACAAATGCGGTAAAATATACACAAGATGGTTATATTTCTATTGCAGCCTATTGCGTAAAGGAAGAAACGGGGTTTGCGGACCTAACCTTTGAGATTAGCGATACAGGTATCGGAATCAAGCAAGAGGATATCAAGCGAATGTTTGATTCTTTCGAGAGACTTGAGGTCAGCAGAAATAGAAATATTGAAGGTGCTGGACTTGGAATGACCATTACTCAAAATCTTCTAAAGATGATGGGTAGTACACTTCATGTTCAGAGTATATACGGGGAGGGTTCTACATTCTCATTTACCATTAGGCAGGAGATTATGGACCCTGAGCCAATAGGGGATTTTCAGCAGAAACTTAAGCAGATTACAGGCAACTACGAATATAGCACCAGCTTTGAAGCGCCAAATGCAAAGTTTCTTGTTGTTGATGATAACACAATGAACCGTAAGGTGTTTGTGGCATTGTTGAAGGACTCCAGAGTGCAGATTACTGAGGCCGACAGTGGAATGGAGTGCCTAAGACTTATTAGGGAAGAGCACTTTGATATGATTTTCCTTGACCACATGATGCCGGGCATGGATGGTATAGAGACTTTCAGAGCTATGGCGACACTAGAAGGCAATAAATGTCTCGGCACTCCAGTTATAGCACTTACTGCAAATGCTATTGCAGGAGCCAAGGAAAGATATTTAACAACTGGTTTCCATGGATTCCTTCCAAAGCCAATTGTTCCAGCGCAGCTTGAGAAGATGATAAGGGATTTTCTTCCAGAACATCTGCTTGAGTACCATGAACAAAATGCCAAGGATGAGGCTAGAAAGAATCGTGTTAAAAAGATAGAATTACCTGATATCGAAGGAATCGATTGGGATTATGCACTGTTACATTTTCCTGATTCCAACATGGTATATCAGACAGCAGTTGATTACTATGACTCTATTGATTATGAACGGGACCAGATATTAAGCTATTATGATGGTATAGAAACGGGAGAGTCTCTTGAGGATTATAGAATCAAGGTCCATAGCGTAAAGAGTATGTCAAATACTATTGGTGCTGTGGGGCTAGGCGGACTTGCAAAGATGTGTGAGTTTGCAGCAAGAGATGGGGATATTGAACGAATTAAACTATTAACACCGGTGCTTTTAGAAGAACTTGATAATATGAAGGCAAGAATGGAAGTACTTGCATCAGAGACAGAAAAGCCGATGCTAGAAGACATAGATGATTTGTTTGCAATGCTTGAGATGCTTAAGATGTCTATTCGTTCTCACGATACAGAATCTGCTGATAACACCATGAAGCAGATAATGACATTCTCCTATGAGGAGGGGATACAAGAGAAAATCGATTCTCTAAATATCCATATTTTAAATCTGGAGGATGATGAGGCATTAGAAGCTATCGATGAACTACAAAAGTAATTGCTGAAGGAGAGGGCTCATGCGAAAAATACTTATTGTTGGTGATTTTACAAATGATACATCTGACGTAAATTCATTTTTATCACAGCATTTCCACACTCAGCTGTGTACTAATAGTGCAAAGATTGTAAAGAGCATGCTGAAATTGTACACTCCTGATTTAGTTTTGATGGATTTGGATTGTTTTAATAATACTCATACTGAAATTTTTGAAGTGATACAGGAATATAGTGATGAGATACCGGTTATTACCTATGGCCGTGAGAAGAATAAGCAGATGTTTATCTCATATTACTATACAGGCCAGTGCAAGCATATTCCACAGGCAGATAGAGAATCTCTCATAAGAGCTATCTGCAAGGAATTTAGCATGAGTGCAGATCCAATTTTAAATGCAGTAGTGGAGACTGATAAGCGTCATATAATTGTTGTGGATGACAATCCCGTTCTTCTTAGAAATATGAGAAATATGCTTCAGGATAAATATCGAGTTACACTTGCAACCTCTGCAGCTCAGTGCATGAAAGTATTAGGCCAGGATAGACCGGATCTTGTGATACTTGATTATGAGATGCCTGTCGTGGACGGCAAGCAGACACTTGAGATGATTAGGGCTGAGGATGATTACAAGGACGTTCCTGTTATTTTCCTTACTGGAATAGCAGACAAGGAACATGTAGATGCAGTTCTTGATTTGAAGCCGGCAGGATACTTTGTAAAGCCACCTATGCAGACTAAAATAATAAATGCTATAGAAAATATTTTCTTAAAGCAAGCAGATTAATAACTAGCTTACAAGCGGGGTCACTTAAGTATATCTTAGGTGGTCTCGCTTTATTATTTATGATAAAATATTTCTAATTGAGGGGTGAATAAAGTTAGGGAGAACGTATGCGAATTATTCATTGTGCAGACCTGCACTTAGATTCCAAAATGGAGAGCAATTTAGATAAAGAACAGGCCTTACTCAGGCGCTCGGAGCTTATTGAGACATACGAGCGCATGGTGGAGTACGCTGTAGACAATCAGGTTAGAGCTATTCTCATAGCCGGTGATTTGTTTGATAAGCAGCACATCCGCAAGGAGGTTAAAAGGCGAGTGGTGGAGCAGATTGTAGCTCATCCTGAGATTGATTTTTATTATCTCAAGGGCAACCACGATAGATGTGACTTTATGGAGGCTGGTATCGATGAGGTGCCTGCTAATTTTCATATGTTTACAGATGAGGGCTGGACTAGCTATACATGTGAGGATGTGGTAATTACAGGTATTGAGATTAACTCATCAAATGCCAATACTCTTTCTCAGAGTCTGGTGCTGGATTCGGCAAATACCAATATTGTTATGCTTCATGGTCAGCAGTCAGATTATGACGGCAAGGATGGAGCAGAGATTGTAAATACTAATGCCTTAAAGGGCAAATTCATCGATTATCTGGCGCTTGGTCATATTCATAAGTATATTTTCCAGCAGCTAGATGATAGAGGCGTATATTGCTATCCAGGCTGCCTAGAGGGAAGAGGATTTGATGAGACAGGAGACAAGGGCTTTGTCCTTATGGAGGTTGAGGATGGTGTTATTACATCAGAATTTATCCCATTTGCCCTTAGACGTCTTCACGAGATTGAGGTGGCTGTCACAGCAGAGATGGATGTTCAGGCCGTCATAAGTAAGGCTAAGAGGCAGCTGGATGATGTGGATCCTCAGGATATGATTAAGTTTGTCATCACAGGAGAGCGTGAGCTTGAGGATGAGATAGATATCACTAGATTTGTTAGAGCATTTGAGAATAAATACTTCTTTGTAAAGTGCTATGACAGAACTAAGACTTTGATTGACTACGCTAGCTATCAGTACGATAAATCCCTTAAGGGGGAGTTTGTCAGACTGGTTCAGTCCCAGGATATGGATGAGGACGAAAAGGCTAAAATTATAGAGATAGGCATAAAGGCCATAATGGGGGAGGATATATAGGATGAAACTTATTTCTTGTTATATTGCCCATTTTGGCAAGATAAATGATTTTAAATATGATTTTAATGATGGCTTCAATTCCATCCTTGAGGAGAATGGATGGGGTAAGACCACATTCTCTGTTTTTATTAAGGCTATGTTTTATGGCTTGGAGTACTCTCCAAACACCAAGAAAAAGCTTTTAGAGCGCAATCACTATCTTCCTTGGGATGGTAGTCTTTGTGGTGGCAATATTGTCTTTTCTACCAAAGAGGGCCAGTATCGAATCGAGAGGACCTTTGGTAAGACAGACAAGGAAGACACATTTGCAATTTATGACGATGTGACAGGCCTTGAGTGCACAGCCTATACAAGCAATGTGGGAGAAGAGATTTTCAAGGTGGACAGAGATTCCTTTGAAAAGAGTGTATATATTCCACAGCTTTCACTGGGCACATCTATGACAGATTCTTTGAATGCTAAGATGGGTAATCTTGCAGCAGCTAAGGACGACATCAGCAATTTCGATGTGGCCCTTAAGAGTGTCAAGGACGCAAGAACAGAGTACACCAGAAATAGTAAAATCAATCCAGGTAAGCTTGTTGCTGTTAAGCAAGAAATCAACAAATGCAAAGAAGAGTTTGAAAAGCTTCCTATTTTCGAAGAGAGCGTGGAGGCTATGAGTTGCCTTGTTGAGGAAAAGCAGGCTAATTTAGACGCTCTTGTTATGGAAAAAGCGAAACTCACTGAGACTATTCAGCAACAGAGTAAGAGAGAGCAGGAGCTTGGCGCATACAGAATTCAAAAGGAGAACCTCAATCAGGAGCTGGAAAAGGCCAGTGAATTTGAGACATTCTTTGCAACTGGTGTTCCAAATGATGATGAGATTGCAATGCTTGAGCAGACAGAGAGAGATTTGACTGTTCATGAGAGAGCACTTCATGGTCTCAAGGAGAATATTCAGCGCGAGAATCCAGTATTTGAGGCTCCATTTAAGGAGAGAATACCAGATATTTCAGAGTTTGATCTGTGGAATAAGATGGCAGCTAATCTCTCAGAGCTTAGAGCAAAAGCAGAGCATTCCAAGCTTTCAGAGGAGTCTAATAAGCAGCTTACAGAGCTTAAGTTTTTCTTTGGCAAGCTAGTGCCTACAGATGAGCAGTTGGCAGAGGTTGAGCACGCCACAACTGTGATTACAGGATTAGAGGCCCAGTTGTCCCAGAGCAATGACAGACTTAAAAGTCTTACAGCTGAGCGAGACATAATGGAGAAGCTCAATAAAAAAAGAAATATCAAAATATGGCACATACTAGGCACAGTGCTCCTTGTGATATTTATTATTTTTGGAATTGTATTCAGTCAATATTTAGACGAGTATTTAGGCAGAATTGTTGAAACAGGAAGTATTGCAGCAATAGTAGTTGATTTACTTCTTCTTGTTATATCCGGCAGGAGAGCTCGCGTTAATAGAGTAAAAGAGGCCAAGGACTACGAGGAGCGCATCCAAGAGGAGGAGGACTCTATCGAGATTACTAAGCTTGAGCTTAGAGAGTTACTGGAAAAATGTAATGAGTTCTTGTCTAATTATCTCTTAACCAGAGCGGATACCATGCAGGAAAATGTTTACGAGATTCGTCGTAAGCTAGACCAGTATAGACATCTATTAGATGAGGAGCAGTCTCGACATCAGGAGGCGGAAGGCACACTTGATGAATTGGCAGACCTGCAGCTTGAGCTTTACACTAAGATACAGCCATTTGCCGCACCATACGGTATTAATCTATACGAGATGGGTGGAGAATACGAATTCTTGGCAAAGCTTAAAAAGGATGCAGATAGATATTCAGACTTCTTAGAGGAATCAGAAGAGATAGCTCGTCACGAGAATTCTATAAAAACTATGACAACTGATATTAAAAATATCCTTGAGAAGTTCCCAGTGGATACAACTCTTGATAGAGCTGAGCAGATTCAATCCATAAGCGCTAAAAAGCGTGATTATTTTGCTATTAAGGAGCGTATAGAGAATCTTAAGTCAGAGATAGCTGCATTTGAAACTAAGCACGCCGTAGATGACAATGTACTGTCAGTAGATGACTTGCAGCGACAGCAGAATGCTCTTGATGAGCAGATGATGGAGATTAACAAGCAGCTTCTTCAGGAGAAGGATAATTTATCTGCAGCCCTTGAGGAAGTGGAGCGACTTACAGATGTTTCAGAGCAGATAGAGCGCCTTGAGGTTCAGGAAAAGGAATATAAAAAGAGCGCAGAGCTTTTAATTAAGACAGAAGACTTTTTACAGAAGGCTCGTGAGAGCTTCCAGGCAAAATACATGCAGCCTTTGCAGAATGGTCTCCACAAGTATTTAAGCCTTATTGATGGACCTACAGGCACCCATTCAGGCTACTCTATAGAGGACTTTGAGCTGGATATGGACCTTAACATTAAGCTTTCCTACTCTGGTAGCACTAAGGGGGCAGAATACCTATCACAAGGCTATCAGGACGTGGTTGCACTTTGTTCTCGTCTTGCTCTTGTAGATGTGCTCTATCCAGATGAGAAGCCTATTCTCATCTTAGACGATCCATTTACCAACCTAGACGACAAAAAAATAAAGGAGTCACTTAAGCTCCTTAAC
The DNA here is from genome assembly GCA_017557435.1 of Pseudobutyrivibrio sp. GTDB lineage: Bacteria > Bacillota > Clostridia > Lachnospirales > Lachnospiraceae > Pseudobutyrivibrio. The sequence goes on from JAFYYR010000013.1 coordinate 37,848, forward strand.
CGCATAGCGAAGGATCGCCAAACCGTCTACTTCACATGCCACGAAAGCAGATTGTAAAATAAACCTACACCACATGTAGGCCACCACCACAAAATAGATAGGCCCCGCACATAGGGCAGCACCTACGCCCCGCCGGGGGTCCCACACTTTGCCTTCAGATTATGATTTTCTAAGTGTGCAGGTGCGCTTCTTCTATGGTGGGCGTTCTTTCGATTATTTGCAATTCTGACGCTACAGTTCGTGGAAGACAGACACATTTATTTTTAAATATAGCTTCCAAGGCAAGCTTAGGAATAATTGCGTGATTTTGGAGTGAGCTTAGTGAAATAAAAAAGAGTTTTGCAATGTATTGGCACGAGCCGCCATGGACGGCGGCGAGAGTACGAAAGCAACACGACGTTGCATAAAGTACGGTGCCAATACATGCAAAACTCATTTTTTTAATTTCACTTAGCGAATGGATTATGAACGCAATTATCCTAAGTCTTGATTGGAAGCTATTTTATATTACGCTCATGTCTGTCTTCCACGTACAGCAGCTTCGAATAGCAAAATCAGCGAAAGGACACCCACTAGAAGCTCCCTTTGCACACTAAGAAAATCTATAATCTTCGCAAAATTGTGTGGGACCCCCGGCGGGGCGTAGGTGCTGCCCTATGTGCGGGGCCTAATATAAAAGTTGTGTGGTGGCTAGAAGCGGTGTAGGTTTTTGTATTCTAGGAGACCTTCCTCTACCCATTCATGGATGATGGATTTGTCTATGCCAAATTCTTGGCATACTATCATTTCGTTTACATCATAGTTCTCGCTTATGAAGGCCTTTACTTTTGGAAAGAGTTCTTTTTTTATGCATTCCTTACATTTGCCTTGAGGGGAGCTGATAGGTATTCTGCAGCCGCAGCTTTCACAATACCTAACAACTGGACCATTATTATTTAAAAAATCAAGAGCTGAATGTGTCATAAACAAATCCTCCGAATGGGTGGAATTAAAGTCCTACATATTCCTTAAAGAAATCACCGCGCTGTTCGAAGTTTTTAAATACTCCGTAGCTTGCTGAAGCAGGTGATAAAATTACCGCAGTACCCTTTGATGCATTTTCTTTGGCAAAAGCACATGCATCCTTTAGGTCTTCAATATAGTGAACCCTGCCCATAAACTCTGGTGATGCAGTAGCTTGAAGCTTTTCTAATATGACCTTGCCGCTGTCATACATAAGTATGATGTGCTCAAGTCTTGTGGTTGGAAGAAACTCTACAAGTGGGTCGTAGTCGATGCCTCTGTCCATTCCTCCAAGAAGTATTGTGCCTGCATTTGGAATAGCTCTAACGGCACTAATAGCAGACTCGACAGTGGTGGAAATAGAGTCATCGTAATAATCTATCTCATCAAGCTTGCCAAGGTACTGAAGACGATGAGCAAGTGTCTTGAAGGTGGCAAGTGCTGATTTGAAATCCTCATCAGAGATGTCATATCTGCGACATACATCATAGACGAATGCTGTATTGAACAGGTTGTGTGTACCTCTTAAAGTTACCCCAGGGATTTCCTCAAATGAATTAAAAGGAAGGTCCTGAGACTTAACCTTGATTACAGTTGCCTTGCATTCTCCTGTGGCAGGTAAAAAGTCAGGGTTACAGAATAGGAAATCACAGTAGCCCTGATTTCTGTATATGTTTTTCTTGGCGTTCCAATATTTCTCAACTGTGCCATAGTGATCTAAATGGTCCTCGTAAAGGTTTAGAAGTATGGCTTTTGAAGGAGCAAATTTTGCATATTCAAGCTGATGGCAAGAAAGCTCAAAAACTATTATTGTACGTGGATGAATCTGGTCTGTAATATCAAAAATAGGAATACCTATATTACCTCCGAAAAGCACATCCTTTCCGCATTCTTTAAGTATATGATATAAAAGTGAAGATGTTGTGGACTTGCCCTTGGTACCGGTGATTCCGATGGTCTGTGCACCATATACCTCCAGGAATAAATCGGCCTGACAGGTAATGCGGCAAGTGTATTCGCTAATGTCCTTTGGAAGGACGATTCCAGGGCTTTTGAATACCACATCATAATCATTTAAACAGTCCAGGTAGTTAGCACCAGTAATTACCTTGTGACTTGATGTAAGGTCAGAGCTTACTGCGTTGGCATCAGCTATATCAAGACAAGCGTAACCGCCTACTGAGCTGACCATACGAAAGCTTGATTGACCCTCACGGCCGTAGCCTAAAATTAATACTTTTTTATCTTTAACTAAATTTCTAATTGTTTCCTTCATTTTTAAGTGCGTCCTTTATTATAGATTCGAAATAATCATTTAATGCATGCTCCTTGCTGTACTGCTTGATGTATTTATCAAAGGCGATACTTGGTACTACAGCAGCATCCTGATAGTGCATTAAAAGAGCTGGAAGCTGAATCTGCTTTGCAGCGTACTTGCTGATTGTTTCGGTGATAGAAGCGTTGACCTCGTCGCGGCTGCCAACACATTCAAATGGTTTTTCAGGTAGGATACCACAGAGCTTGTCAAAGTCCTCCATAAGTGTCTCATCCTCAAAAAGTCTCTTGCCAAAGATGGCATCCAATTCCTCAAGTGAAAGGAATGGAGAGAGGATGATATAAACAAAGAGACACTTTGGACAATGTCCACACCAGATATCCTGCTTGCTGCCTACATTGCAGCTTTTGAAAATACCATGATATTTTTTGAAACGTGAAAAGAGCATAGCAATCTGAAGCTCAGAAAGAGGACGCAGGAAGCTGAAATAAAATACTCCTGAGCCAATATAGTTCTTTTCATAGCTTCTGAAATCAGCCTCAAACTCAAAGCTCTTTGAGTACTGATGGTTAACATAGCTGTCCAAAACAGTGGATTCGTTGGCACTTGATTCATTGGAAAGAGCCACATAATCCGAGTTATTTAAATAGCCTGCGATAATACTTGAAAAGGCAACCAGGGCAGAAAATGGTGTGTGACCATTTAAAAATCCCTTGGCATTAAGATCTAGCATATTCTTATCAAGTGTACGCTTAGCGTAGATTGTCTTATCTGTAAGCTCTGCCACCTCTACTGTAGAGTCAGTGGCACCACGAGAATTAATTACATAGCAATTTACATCTGCCTTATCCTTAAGAAGCTCAATAGATACAACAGAGTCCTTGCCACCGCCAACAGGCACCATAACAGAAGGCTTTCTATTGCCTGTGAGTTTTGGAGTAGTCATAGGAGCAAAGCTTCTGGTAGCCTTAGAGCTATCGCAGTTGATAGTCATGAAGTCCTCGAATTCTTCGCTGATGCCATTGGTGTAGTAAAACTCTCCAAGGCCATTGAAATAAAGCTTTTTCCACCAGCCAATCTGCTCAGGGGTCAATGCCCTGTCCTTGATAATTACAGTAGGTGGGCAGGCGATTTTCCAGTAGCTGACAAGCTCCACCATTCCAAGGGAAAACACCATGTCCTCAATAAGCTCAGTATTAATCTCATCAACTGGATTGATTCTTGGGATATACCAAGTAGGATGAAACTCTGACAGACCATCAATTGAAAAATCAAAAGTCATGCAAATGCCTGACTCATCTAAATTATAAGAGAAGCCCTGATAAGTAAAAGTAGGGTAGTCCTCTCTACATTTTTTATAAAAATCTTGTCTACTCATATATATGATAATTCCTTTATATTATTCAAATCTAATGTAGGTTATAATATAGAAAAAATATCCCTGCTAAGCAGGGCTTTCTTCGGGAGATATTATAACATAAATTCGTACAAGTAAAAACATTAGGGAGAATGAGCCTATGCCACACGTTGGAGGTCAAAAATTAAAGATAATAAATGAGTATCAGATTCTTATGGAAGAAAGCGATGAGCGCCATCCAATTAATGCCATTGAGATGACAAGACGCTTGGAAAAGCGCGGGATTCCTGCCGAGCGCAAGGGTGTCTACAAGGACATGGAGACACTTATTGACGCAGGAGTTGATGTAATTAAGGGAACAAAGGGATACTACATTGGCTCCCGTACTTTCGAGTTGGCAGAGCTGAAGCTACTTGTGGATGCAGTGGGGGCATCAAAGTTCATATCTCAGAAAAAAACAAGGGAGCTTGTGGAAAAGATTACAAGTCTTGCTGGAGTAGACGATGCAGAGCAGCTTAGCCGCCAAGTGGTTGTGCCAGACAAGCCTAAGGCAGGAAATGAAAAGATATTCTATTCCATCGATGTTATTTACCAGTGCATTGATAACAATAAAAAGATGTCCTTTAAATATCAGGAGTGGACCTTAAGTAAGGAAATGCAGCCTCGCCACGGTGGAAAAACATATGTAGTAAGCCCAGCATTTTTGCTTAGAAATGACGAGAACTATTATCTTGTAGCCTTTGATGAGGGAAGCGGTGAGATTAGACATTATCGAGTAGATAAGATGACATCCACCTCTGAAATGGAAGAGGATAGAAGTGGACTTGAATTAATAAAAGAGCTTAATCCTCATGAGTATGCTAAGCAGCATATTAGCATGTTTGCAGGAGATGAGAAGGTTATTACAATCAGATTTGCCAAGCATTTGATTGGAGTAGTCCTTGATAAATTTGGAACAGAAATAGATGTGCGACCAGATGGAGCCGATTATGTAAAGGCCCGCATATCTGTAGCTGTATCTCCTCAGCTCTACGGATGGCTTGTGGGCATCGGAGCCACAGTGGCCTTTCCAGAGGAGGAGGTTATAAACTACCGTAAATACCTGGAGGGTATATTAGAGATGAGCTAGTAGTAGACGAGACTTTATGTATTAAAAAATGTAAGCCAGTAGATAACAAGCTCTTAGCTCTCTCAAGGGAATCGTGTTAGATGACTGGAGAGAGTCTAAGGCTTGTTGTCGTAACTGGCATAGTTTTTATAAGTCCTCTAGTTTTAGATATACCCTCCATCTACGCCTATAATTTGCCCTGTCATATATGATGGGGCATTTATTATGTTTAAAACTACCTGGGCTATTTCCTCAGGGGAGCAGAATTTGCCTGCAGGGATCTCATCGGCAAGTTCTGATTTTTCCTCAGGAGAAAGCTGAGAATTCATATCTGTGTCTACTACGCCGCAAGCGATGGCGTTTACAGCAATGCCATTTGGAGCAAGCTCCTTGGCAAGAGCCTTTGTAAATGAATTAACACCACCCTTTGTGGCAGAGTATGCCACCTCACAGCTGGCACCTACAGTGCCCCACATAGAGCTGATGTTAATGATATTTCCCGATTTTTTGCTTACCATGTTTGGGACAATGACTTTTGATGTATAAAAAAGAGGAGAGAGATTGGTGCCGATCATGCTATCCCAATCCTCTACAGACATATCAGTAAGTAGTCCAATAGAAGCCTTACCTGCGTTATTTACAAGTACATCTACCTGGCCAAGCTTTGCTAGGGCATCCTCACAGGAAGCTATTGTAAAAGAGCTGTCAGCTATATCACCGCAGTAGGTGTATACCTGAACGTGATATTCATTTGAAAGCTCAGTGGCGAGAGCATTTAACATTTCTTTATTCTTATGGCAGAAAAGTGCAAGATGATATCCCTCTTTTGCAAGTGCCTCTGCGATAGCTTTTCCTATTCCTCTGCTGGCTCCAGTGATGATAGCTGTCTTTTTCATTGAATTCTCCTTTGTCAATGGCTAATAGCGTATACAATTTATAAAATAAATATTAATAATCTGATAAATGCCTTGTGGTTTTACCATGCAATTGATATACTATTTACATGATATACCAATTCAAAAGTATCACATCTAATTGATACCTCTAGTATATCAAATCCACATGTAAAGGGGTACGACATCATGAAAACAACAATCACAGGAAAGAACATCGAATTAACCCAAGGTCTCAAGGACGCTGTGGAGGAGCGTTTCAAAAAACTAGACAAGTATTTTAACAAGGATACGGAAGCAATAGTAACATTGGACGTGGAGAAAGGACGTCAGAAAATAGAAGTTACAATCCCTATGAAGGGAAGTTACTTGAGAGCCGAAGAAGTTACATCTGACATGTATGCATCTATCGAGGCAGTTACTAACACACTTGAAGCGCAGCTTAAGAAACACAGAAACAAAATTATCGACAGAAAGCAATCAGATTCTCGTGTGATTTTCGCACAGGATTTCATTGAAGAGAAAGTAGGCGAGGAGGAATCAATTCAGATTATCCGTAAAAAGACATTTGATATGAAACCAATGTATGCTGAGGATGCATGCCTTGAAATGGAGATGCTAGGACATGACTTCTTCATGTTTAGAAATGCCGATACAGACGAGATTAACGTAGTTTACAAGAGAAAAAATGGAGCTTATGGTCTTATAGAGCCAGAGTTCTAGTGTTCAAATTTTTATAAAGAAAATTTCAAAGAATTTTAACCTCCTAATGATAGAATTGGAACTCGGTTCTGTGTTTTATCTTTAGGAGGTATTTTTATGAATAAAACTGTATTCGGTTTTCAGTTGGCCTACTTCAGACGAGCGGCAAATCTTACTCAAGAAGAACTAGCATTGAAAGCAGGATGCGCAACATCTACCATTTCTCGAATTGAATGTGGATTGGAATTCCCAAGACTTGAACTTTTTGCAAGATTAGATTCCATATTTGAACAATTTGGATTTACCTATGAAGAATTGCCTATGAATGAGATTTATGATTTTCATAAGGCAAAGGATGAGCTTTTGGCAGCCATCCATGACGGAAGAGAAGAAATACTAGAACGAAAGCTAAACAGATTTGAAGAACTAATGATAAAAGACAATGTAGAACACCAACAATACTATGCCCTAGGCTATCTTATTTGCATGAGAAAAAGGGGCATGGGCATTGAAGAATATATAGATAGATGTATTGAACTTTTTGAAAAGGGGAGAAAAATACCAAAGATAGAAGATTTGCATATGCTTCATCTCACAAGGATAGAGCATATGATTATTTTTGAATATGCCAAGGGACACTATGAATTAGGTGAGCTGGAATTTGCAGAGAAGCTTATGTCAGCGCTAATGAAATATAGTTTAAATAGAAATACGGATTATCATATCCAAAGATGCAAGGTTATATCTGCCACATTTGCAAAGGTTCTTATTACTAAAAAGGATTATTGCAAGGCTCAAAAATGTATCAATTATTTATTGGGGAAAATTGCGGAGGCACTGGACTCTAGGATTTTGTATCATGGACTACAGATCCAAAGGGAATTGTTTAACGCGGCCAATGATGAAGAAGGAGCTTTAGTTATAGACGAGTTTATCCTAGCATCTCAGAGGATGGTTAACTATCTTCATAATTATAGAAAGGCTGGATGACTTGTTTTTTTTACCCCAAAATACTATATTAATCGAGGAGAAAAGCTTTAAATAATTTAAAGAGGTATAAATAAATGGATATAGTAGTTTTAGCTGGCGGACTTAGCTCAGAGAGAGATGTATCATTTAAATCAGGCACAATGGTTGCAAAGGCCCTTAGAAATAGAGGACATAGAGCGTTGGTGCTTGATGTTTTTATGGGATATTCTGATGCAGAGTGTGATGTCACTGACATATTTGAGAACAGTGAAGCAAACTCTGTAAAGGTGGCTGATATCCCTACAGAAGCACCAGATATTGATGCTATTATTGCAAGTCGTGCAGACAAGAGCCCAAGCTTCTTTGGACCAAATGTAATTAAGATTTGTCAGATGGCAGATATTGTTTTCATGGCCCTTCACGGCGGCGATGGCGAGAGCGGTAAAGTTCAGGCAGCTTTTGACTTATATGGAATCAAATACACTGGAAATGATTATGTTTCTAGTGCTATTTCTATGAGCAAGCAGCTTACCAAAAATGTATTTGAAAGAGTTGGCGTGCCAACACCTGCAGGTACTTCTCTTAAAAAAGAGGATAGAGCAGGATTTACATTTGAAAAATATCCTTGCATTGTAAAGCCAAACTGTGGCGGCTCATCAATTGGAGTTACTATTGTTGAGAATCCTACAGAGCTTGATGCAGCACTTGATGCAGCATTTCAGTGGGAAGATGAGGTTGTTATCGAGCAGTTTATCAAGGGAAGAGAGTTCTCTGATGGTGTTATCGAGGGCAAGGCACTTCCAGTAATCGAGATTGCTCCAAAGCAGGGCTTCTATGATTACAAGAATAAATATGCAGCAGGCTCAGCAGTTGAGACATGTCCTGCTGAGATTAGCCCAGAGGCAACTGCTCAGATGCAGAAGTTTGCAGAGATGGCATTTACTTCACTTGGACTTACAACTTACGCCCGCATGGATTTCATGATGGATGAGGATGGAAATATGTACTGCCTTGAGGCAAATACACTTCCTGGTATGACACCAACCAGTCTCCTTCCACAGGAGGCAGCTCAGGTAGGCATGGATTTTGAAGACCTTTGCGAGCATTTAATTCAGGTTTCACTGAAAAAATATAGATAAGAGATAGAAGTAGAGAGACGTAGTATATGAAGAATATGACATTGGCTTATGTTGCTCAGGTTGTTAATGGGCAGCTGAATATTCCTGAGGGTATGGAGGCCCTTAAGGATAAGGAGATTCAGGGTGCGGTTAATGATAACCGTAAAATAGAAGAGGGTTTTCTTTTTATTCCAATGGTTGGCGCTAGGGTTGACGGACATGATTTCATTGAGGATGCTTTTTCTAAGGGGGCACTTGCATCTCTTTCAGAGCGTCATCTTAACAATCCATCAGGTCCTTACATTATTGTAGAAGATACAAAGGTAGCACTTAAGCAGATTGCAACAGCATACAGAATGCAGCTTACAATTCCTGTAATTGGTGTTATTGGTAGCGTTGGTAAGACTAGTACAAAAGAAATGATTACATCTGTTCTTGAGACAAGGTTTAATGTACTCAAGACAGAAGGTAACTTTAATAACGAGATTGGACTTCCACTTACAATCTGCCGTATTAAGCCTGAGCATCAGGTGGCAGTTGTAGAGATGGGTATTTCCGATTTTGGCGAGATGCATCGCCTTGGAGATATAGCAAAGCCTGACTATGTGGTAATGACTAATATTGGCCAGTGCCATCTTGAGTTTTTGAAGGATAGAGACGGAATCCTTAGAGCCAAGACAGAGGTATTTGAGCACATGCCTGCAAATGGTGTTGTTATCTTAAATGGTGATGATGACAAGTTGATTGGTGCTGAGACCTTTGGACAAAAGAAAATATTCTATGGCCTTAATGGTCAGGAAATCAGTGCCACTGATGTGGAGGCTGATGGAATTACAGGTACTAAGGCTGTAGTTAGTATCGGTTCAGATTCATTTGAAGTGACAATTCCTCTTCCAGGAACTCACAATGTAATGAATGGACTTGCAGCGGCTGCAGTTGGAAGAGAGCTTGGACTTTCTGTTTCAGATATAAAAAGAGGACTTGAAAATGCAGGCACTATCGCAGGCCGTAACAATATAATTAAGGTTCGTGAAGTAACAATCATCGATGATTGCTACAATGCTAACCCAGTTTCAATGAAGGCATCTATTCAGGTGCTTGGCAAGGCATCTGGCAGAACTATAGCAGTACTTGGTGATATGGGAGAGCTTGGCAGTGACGAGCGCAAGCTTCACTATGAGATTGGCCAGTCACTTGAGGAGAATCATATCGGATATGTTTTCACAGTGGGAGAGCTTTCTGAGGAAATCAACAAATCCCTCAGCCAGAAGAACAGCTCTTGCATGGCTCACCACTACAAGACAGTAGAGGGAATGCTTGAGGATTTGATTCCTATCATCAGAAGCGGCGACACAATCCTTGTGAAGGCATCGCACTTTATGAATTTCTCAGCTGTTGTTGAGGCTATTAAGACAAAATTAGGGTAAATAAATTGCAGGAATTATATAATAAAATGCTAGAGGTACATGAAAGTGTTGATAAGATTTTCAAGACTGTTGAAGTGCCTTCTATGCTTAAGAACGAATATAATAACAAGGTATCACAATACGAGAATATGTATGAGTCTGTGGAGACTATGAAGTCTATGGCTCAGACTGAGGAGGCAAAAGAGTCCCTTATTAATCAGCAGATTGAGATACTTAATGTCCGCATAAAATGCGAGGTAGAGCTAGCCAAAAAGGCAGCAGCCTATAAGCATTCTTAGGACTTTTTACCGTATTTTACGTTATAGTACAAATCAAACATTCTAATGGCATCATCCTGAATATAGGATGGTGCTTTTTTTACATAATCAGATAATAATCCCCTGTCGTAAATATCTTCATCAGTATATTTTTGAATGGTCTTTTTAATTTGCTCCACATCTAGCTCCAGCTTTCGCTCTGGGGTGGCAAAAATGTATCGTAACTTGTAAAAGATTTTAAGACCCAAAAGAACCAATACTAATAAGCCTATTAGGATAGCAAAAACTATAGCTATGATTTTAATTATGTGCAGAGTTGTAAATGATTTCTGTTGATTCTCATCAGAAAGACTATCTGGAATGTCAGGGACTTCTGGGATGGTGACGGTATCTAAATCGCCTTCAAGCTGCCTTCTCCATGAGCGATACTCTGCAGGTATAAACTGACTGGTTGGCTCAAAAGGAACCCAACCTACGTTTTTAATATAGGCCTCTGGCCAGGTGTGAGCACAGGCGGCAGACACATTGTAGCTGCTGGACTCATCCAGAGGGAACTGGTAATGAAATCCACTGACGGCTCTAGCAGGAATTCCTGACAGACGAAGTAGCATTACCATTGAAGAGGTATAGTGGACGCAGTAGCCCTCTCCAGTTTCAAAGAGGAAGTTGTCCGCAAGGAGGCTCATGCCTTTGGCTTCATTCATATCTGCCTCAACTGCGTCATCATCTAAGTCAGTTGAGTAGGTGTATTGACGTAAATAGTTTTCGATGGCCTTACATTTATCAAAATCATTATTGTAGTCACTAGTGAGAGTGGTGGCTAGAGATGTCATTCTATCTGTGACGCCGTCTGTATCTAAATAATCTTCACTAGAGCTCCCCATTTTTTCTACTGTGGCATCGTAGGTTTCCTTAGAAATCATCTTGGAAAAATCTGTACCATAGAGGGACTTCAGGTATGTCATACAGTCCTCATAATTCATAAAGGTACTAGAAGACGGATTTCTATAAAGCTCCATAAGATATGGGCTTCCGTAGTCGATTTCCAAATAGCTGGCATTTAGCATGTAGCCCTTTTGATGCTTTTTATCATCCTCCTTAAGTGGTTTGCCATCCTCATCGGTGAGATTGATGGCATTTATTGGAGCGATTTCATCACTTGTGGTGAGAAATGAATATTCTAGAGACAATTTGGAAACAGATGAGAAAAGGTTGGCAGTTGCCTTGTCTACATTGTTATTTGATAGGAGATTGGCAAATTCAATGAAGCCTGTAATATCAGAATTTTCGGTTCCAGTAAGATACAGAGTCTTTGCCTGCTTCATTCTCTTTGAGGTGGTCTCATCGAAGAATATAAAGTAAGGTGCATCATTAGTGGTGATAATAAGCTGTGTTGTGTCTGAAAGCTTGATTTTATTGCCAGACTGGCTAAGAGTGCTATAGCCGGTGGTGTATTTATCAGTGCCAAAAACATTAGAAAAATAGTAGGACACATTGCTTATGACCACATTTGCTTTTTCTGTTATAGGAGTCCAGTTGATTGGCTCCTGCCTAACTGGGATAAGATAAATAATAAGCCCAAGTAGGATGAAGTAATAAAAGGAAAACTTCTTAGGCTGGATAACACTGAGAGAAAGTGCTACAAGGCATATTAAAAGAACTGTGTTTATAGGACTTTTTTCCCAAAAACTTCCAAAGGCAAGGAAGAGGCAGATAGCAATAACAGCAAGGAAAATGCCAGCATAGTCCATGACTATTTTCAAGCGTCTTAAGAGATGTAGAATGATGCGAATTACAATAATAGAAAAGATGATGACTTTAGTATGAGAAAAAAGAGCATCAAAAATAAAGGAGCCAGCAGAGAAATCCTCGCCGTATCCTTTGTAAATCCTATACATTTCCACAGAGATAATTAGCAGGCAGTACCCAAACATTATCAGCTTGAGCTCATCCAATAATGCTGCAGAAATCTTTTTTGTCTCTACTATCTTCCTTAATGAGAATGCACGTGTTTTTGTCATAGTCTACACTCTTTTCTTGTATAAGGGACTGAAGTTCTTTTTTTACTGCATCTGATCTATAGAAAACTCCATCAGCAATTTCATTGTAGAATTCCATAAAACTTTCGTAGGAATTAACTGTGGAAATTTTGATGTCACCGGATGGATATATGATTTCAAGAGGGACACTTTGCTGGCCGAAATTCCAGGCTGCAGAGACTACAAATTCTAAAAAGAAATCTCGCATTTTCAGGTAGTCTAAGTTCTGCTTGCTATCCTGCCAATTGGCGGCGTCCATTATTAGGGTGACGCTGCGCTTTTCCATAGGATTTGGAAGTCTCACCATAAGCTCTGAAAATTTAGCTGACACCTTCCAATTGATGGAAGATAGGCTGTCTCCTGCCTGGTAAGCTCTCATATCATTTCCTGGAATATCCTCCACCTGCTTGATGCTTTTAAATCCAGAGTTATTTACAAGATTTTCAAAATCAAGGGCAGCATTTGCAATGTTAGTGATTTTTGGGCGAACCACCGCCTTGAATGTGTAAAGTACATTTAAATCAACAGAGAAAATATTAAAGGGGTCTGTAAATGTAAGGCTTTTTGCACCTACATCATAGGCTCCAGCGTATTTGCAGCTAATGTTAGAGAGAAGCTCTATTTTTTCTCTTACATCAAGTGATATTAGCTGTCCGTCTGTAATTTCAAGCAGATCACATCTATCGGAATAGGTAGATAGAGCCATGTTGTGGATTGGAAGGATTCCTGAGTTTTCAAGGAGAATTCTGTATCTGTGGATTTCTCCCTTTGAAACCTTGTGAATCTCTATTTCCTGATACAGGGACAGGAATTTGTAATTAAGTGCTATGTAAAGAATAGATACTGGAATTAGAAGGGCCATGGCATATAGCCATACAAAGGCAACCGGCCCCCCGAAGAAGCTGGCAAAAACAATGCTTAGGATTAGCATTACAATATAGATTGCAAAGTTTTTGAAGTGAATTGAAATTCTCATGACACTTTGACCTTATGAAGTATCTGTTCAATCATGAATTCCTTTGTGGTCTTAGAAAGCTTAGCCTCGGTGGTAAGCATGATTCTATGAGGCAGAGTATAGGATGCCGCCTCCGAAATATCCTCAGGGATGCAATAGTCTCTATCAGCTATATAGGCAATTGCCTGAGAATATCTAAAGAGGGCAAGAAGTCCGCGGGGAGAAGCACCGCAGGAAATCTCTGGGGTGTGCCTTGTCTCTTCAACGATTTTTACTCCGTAACTACGTAGCTCTTCATGAATGGTAACGGCATTAACTGCCTTTCTCATTTCTATAATATCTGCTCCAGTTAGGACAGGTGCTGTCTTCTCGTGAAGTGTTCCCTCCAGGAATCTATTGGCCATATCCTCTGATGCTTTGGTGTCGGGATAGCCTACACTTAGCTTTATCATAAAGCGGTCCATCTGGGATTCTGGGATAGGATAGGTGCCAGCCATTTCAGTAGGATTTTGGGTGGCAATTACCATAAAAGGCTCTGGAACCAAGCGCTTTTTACCATCAATAGTTACAGTATGCTCCTCCATTACTTCCAGAAGGGCAGCCTGAGTCTTAGGTGAGGTTCTGTTAAGCTCATCTGCAAGAATGATATTGTTCATGACAGGTCCATCTATTACTTTGAAATCACCGTTTTTCTGGTCGTACATAGAAAAACCAGTGATATCTGATGGTGTAGTGTCTGGTGTACATTGGATTCTTGAAAAAGAAAGGTCAATAGAATCTGACAGTGCCTTGACGATAGAGGTCTTACCTACTCCTGGAACATCCTCTAGAAGTACGTGGCCGTCGGCTAAAAGGCAAGCTATGATTTTATCTAGAACAGGACCCTTGCCTACAATGCGCTGTTCCATGTTAGATTTGAGTTTTTGAATTTTCTCCCCCATTATTATTCCCCTTAGTTTTAAATATTAGTGTATTAAAAAAGAGCGCTTTAATTAAGCGCTCTTTAAACTACAAGAGTTTAGCATCTGCCTCAAGCTGTGCAGCTATTAAACTGCGTACATAAGCTCCTGGACGTTTTTTGTTGTCCCCTTCCAATGTGGCAAAGTCAACTGGTGGAAGGAAAGTGATAATAACTTTTGTCTTTTTAATACGAGGTGCGTGTGCCTCAAGGACGTTTCTAGTATTTGTGAAACATACAGGAACGATAGGTGCTCCTGTTTTAGTGGCAATTTTAATAGATGCCTCATGGAACTCAGCCATCTCGCCAGTCTTAGAACGTGTGCCCTCAGGAAATACGAACATATTGATGCCGGCTTTGATATATTCCTGAGCCTTGATGATAAGCTTTAAATCTGTACGTGGATCTGTTCTTGTAAGGAAGAGACAGTAGTTCATGTACATCCAAACATTTAAAAGAGGTATCTTCTCAAATGTCTTCTTTGAAAGGAAACCTGTAACTGCAGGACAAATATGATATCCAAGGATTACATCGAAGAAACTCTGATGGTTACCAACGAAGAGAACTGACTTATCCTTTGGAATATTGTCATATCCATTAACCTGATAATTAACACCTGAAATAAAAGCGATAACTCCAAAAGCCCAGGCAACACATTTATATCCGATGACGTCCTTAGCTCTTTTGCTGAATAATCCAACTATGAATAAAATTACCCAAATAGGAATACTTACGATTAAGAAAAGTGTTACGAATGTAATTGCAAGAATGGTTCTTAGCATTTTGACCTCCAAATTATGTTTATGAATACATTATAAAATAGAGGACAAAATTTAGCAATTGTGGGCTTTGAGAGGGGATAATTATAATAAATATTCAAAAAAATGAATATAAATTTTGACAAAATAACCAAAAAGTGATACAATATCGCAAACCACATAAGAATGCTGATTAAAGTATTCAAATGCTAGAAAAGGGGGAGGACATCATGGAACGCGAAGACTTCGACAAGGTGCGAGAATCAGTCAGAGCGCAATGCGGTAGTAGAGTTGTTATTCAGTTAGACAAGGGTCGTAACAAAGTTGACATTCAGCAAGGTGTTATTCAAGAGGCTTACCCAAGTGTATTTACTATATTAGTTGACGACACTGAGACATGTCCATCACAGTTACTTTCCTTTAGCTATACAGACATCATTACTAAAGAAATACGCATGAAACTTTGCTAGAGTTTGATTACTAGTTACAATTAAATAATGAAGAATTGAGCCGTTGATTTAAATCAGCGGCTCTTTTTAGTTGATGTTAATAGAGTCTTATAAATAAAAAGTTACTATTCACAGTTCCTCCCCTACATTCATAATGGAAGTCTTTCAGACTTCTTTCTCAGTGCTAAAGCACTTAACATTATTCATGTAGGAGGAGTCACTGATTCCAGTTTATAAATATTTAATGATAATTTTCTTACAAGCAAGCTTGACGAAAATTGAACATTAAATATTTATAACTGTGAATAGTAACTTGAAAAGCCACACTACAACTTGTATCATAATATTGAGAGATTATGAGAATTTGCACTAGATATAGAAGGATAGATATAGTGTTATGAAATACAAGAAAATTGCTAAGGTAGCATGCTGCTTTGGGTTAATAGCATGCATTATTGGATCAGATTCCACTGTTTCGTTTGCCACTCGTACTGTTTCAGAGATTGAGGCAGAGCAGGAGGCCTTACAGGATGAGATTGATGCAATAGATTCGGATATTTATGCAGTCGTTAGTCAGATTGCTGAGATACAGGCAGAGATAGATGATACAGAAGCGGAGATTGCTGAGACGGAGGAGGCTCTTCAGTCAGCAGAGGCTGCCCGTGATGAGCAGTATGAGGCTATGAAGCTTCGTATAAAATATATGTATGAGACTCCAGACCCTAGTGTCTTTGAGATGCTTATGGAGTCAGGTAGTATCAGCCAGTTCCTTAACAGACTGGACTATGCCAATAGCGTACATGAATATGACGATGAAAAGCTCAATCAGTTCATTGCTACAATAGCAGAAATTGAAGAGCTTGCAGCAGCTTTGGATATTCAAAAGCAGGAGCTTGAATCAGCTAAGTCCGAACTGGCAGCTCAGGAGGTTGAGCTTGAGGCTGTAGCTGATGAAAAGCGTGGACATATGGATGATCTTGATGCTGAGTTAAAAGAAGCTAAGGAGATTGCAGCTCGTGAGGCAGCTCTTAGAGCAGCCCGTGAGGCAGCGGCTCGTGCTCAGAATCAGGGTAATGCCACAGCTAGTGTTTCAGCTGGCTATTCTGGCTACAATGTTAATGGAGACTTAAACCCGGGTTACAGAACAGGTGTTAGTGGTGGAAGCGTTGTTTCTTTCGCTAATCAATATGTAGGCTGTCCTTATGTATGGGGTGGTAATTCCCTCAGCAATGGATGTGACTGCTCAGGTTTTGTACAGGGTGTACTTGCCAACTTTGGTATTACCTATGGTGGCCGTATGACATCTGGTACATTTAGAAATGTTGGCCAGGAGGTTAGCTACAATTACATGCAGCCAGGTGACATTGTTTGTTACCCAGGTCACGTGGCAATTTACCAGGGCGGCGGCACAATTGTTGAGGCCCAGAGTACAGCAACAGGTATTACCAATTACCGTTCAGTTAACTGTCACTCAATCATTACAATTAGAAGAGTACTATGACAAAACAAAAGCTTATTAAATCAATAGTCTTATTAGTATGCGTAGCTGTAGTAGGCTACGTATTACTTAATGTAAACTTTAATAGAGACAAGCTTGATTATAATGAGCATTTATCTGATGTTGCAGTTACAATTGACGGAGAAAAGGTAACCTACCAGGATTTGGCTTTTTACATTCTCTTTGAGGAGAGAAAGGTGGAGGAGCAGGCTAGAATATACAATCCAGATTCTCCAAAGGATTATTGGAATCTCCACACCAATGACACCTTCATTCAGGAAGAGGCCAAAAATGTTGTGATGGAGATGGCTATTCACGACCATCTTTTCTATCAGCTTGCTGTGGAGGACGGTATGGATACTCTAACAGCCGACGAGGAAAAAGACTTAGAATTTGCCATTACAGATTTCTGGGAAGACTTATATGATGAGCAGTGGGAGAAGCTGCCATGCGACCAGGATACCATCAATGAGCAGATTAGACTTGCTGCTGTGGCAGAGAAGTTCCAAAATTACCTTGCTGAGAATAAGGGACCGAGCCAAGCTGCATACAAATACGACGGCTACTATTATGAGCAGATTAGAAGTGAGCATTCCATTAAAATTAATGACAAGCTCTGGAATAGATTTGTTCTTGGAGATGTTACACTGACACATACTCATTTAAATTACATTAATGGTTTAAATAATGAGAACAAGAAAAAGAAAGAAGATTAGAAAGGCAATAACAATGAGTAAGTTAAATAGAAACGACCCTTGCTGGTGCGGCAGTGGTCGTAAATACAAGCAGTGCCATGAGGCCTTCGATAGAAAAATCGAAAGCTTTGCGGTTAAGGGACACAAGGTTCCTACTCACGATCTGATTAAGACACCGGAACAGATTGAGAAAATTAGACAGTCAGCAGTTATTAACATGGCATGCCTTGATGCTGTTGCTGAGGCAATTCACGAGGGCATGGCAACATCAGAAATCGATAAGATTGTCTACGAGACAACTACTAAAATGGGAGGTATCCCTGCACCACTTAATTACGAGGGCTTCCCATACAGCGTATGTACATCAGTAAATGACCAGGTATGTCACGGTTATCCTTCTGATGATGTTATCCTTAAAAGTGGTGACATAGTAAATGTAGATTGTTCCACAATTTTAGATGGATATTTTTCAGATTCATCTAGAATGTTCATGATAGGCGATGTTGACCCAGAGACAAGAAAGCTTGTTGAGGTCACAAAGGAGTGCTGTGATTTAGGACTAGAGCAGGTTAAGCCATGGGGATTTTTAGGCGATGTTGGAGCAGCTATCTGCAAGCACGCTCACGCTAATGGTTATCAGGTGGTTAGAGAAATCGGTGGTCATGGAGTGGGACTTGAGTTCCACGAGGAGCCATGGGTTGGCTATAATACACTTCCTGGCACAGAGATGTTACTTGTTCCAGGATTTATGTTTACAATTGAGCCTATGATTAACATGGGCACACAGAAAATAAAGACAGACCCTAACAATGGCTGGGAAGTTTCCACACTTGATGGCAAGCCATCAGCCCAGTGGGAATATCAGGTACTTGTTACAGAGACTGGATACGAGGTAATTTCATATTGATGCGATTAGACAAGCTTTTGGTAGAATTAAATATCGGAACAAGGTCTGAGGTTAAGGCTCTTCTTAAGAAGGGCCTTATTTTTGTAGACGGACAAAAGGCCATAAAGCCTGAGACAAAGGTAGATGAAAACTCAGTGGTGATTTCATATCAGGGTAAGGAATACACATACCAGCAATTTTCTTATTATGTGATGAACAAGCCTAAGGGATTGATAACTGCCACAGAGGATGCTCACGATAGGACGGTTATGGATTTGTTTTATGAGAAATGTCCAGACGCCCCAAAGGGATTGTCACCAGTGGGAAGACTTGATAAGGACACAACAGGACTTCTTCTCATAACAAATGATGGAAAGCTGGCACATGAGCTTTTATCTCCTAAGAAACACGTGGATAAAACATATTTTGTTACGCTAGATGGAGAGTTGTCAGATGAGGATATCGCTGCCTTAGAATCTGGAGTACGAATCGGTGAGGGAGATCTTACGGCTCCAGCTACAGTTAAATATGAAGGAGGCAATACCTGTTACATTACAATCCATGAAGGTAAGTTCCATCAGGTGAAGAGAATGTTCTTTGCAGTAGGCAGGGAAGTCCTTGAATTAAAGCGAACTTCTTTTGGACAACTTACCCTAGATGAGGAAGATTTACCTGTTGGGCACATTAACAAACTAAAGTGTGAAAGTTTTTATTGACGATTTAACAAACAAGTTTTATCATAGTCTAATCGAGGGGTTTTAGAATTTAAAGCGATAAAGCGAAAAAGTGAAAATCTGATTGGGGAATGGGATTTTCAAGTACAGGAGGAAATAGATATGAAGAAGTTTCTTAGTCTTGCGCTTAGCGCATCAATGGCGACTGCTTTACTCGTAGGCTGTGGTAATAGCGGTAATTCTACAGGATCAGATAATGTAGATACTTCAGGAGAACTTGTTTGGAAGATTGGTGGCATCGGCCCTGTAACAGGTGGTGCTGCTCAGTATGGACAGGGAGTTGAGAATGCAATTCAGCTTGCTGTTGATGAGATAAATGCAGAGGGCGGTATCAATGGATACCAGATAGCTTTTAATTTCCAGGATGATGAGGCAGATGCTCAGAAGGCTGTTAATGCTTACAACACACTTAAGGATTGGGGCATGCAGATTCTCGAGGGTACAGTTACATCTGGTGCCTGCGCAGCTGTTTCAGCAGAGACATACAATGACAGAATTTTCCAGCTTACACCATCAGCTTCATCTACTAGTGTAACAGAGGGAAATGACAATACATTCCAGATCTGCTTCTCAGATCCTAACCAGGGTACTGTTTCAGCAGACTATATTGCAGATAACAATCTTGGAACTAAAATCGGTGTAATCTTTGATAGCTCTGATCCATACTCTTCAGGTGTATATCAGAACTTCGCAGCAGAGGCACAGGCTAAGGGCCTTGAGATTGTTGCTACAGAGTCATTTACACAGGATAACAAGACAGACTTTACAACACAGCTTAACAAGTGTAAGGACGCAGGTGCAGACCTTTTATTCCTTCCATTCTACTATCAGGAGGGTTCGGTAGTACTTACACAGGCTAACCAGATTGGATATGATCCAGTAATGTTTGGTGTAGATGGTTTCGACGGATTACTTGGTGTTGAGAACTTCGATGTTAGCCTTGCAGAGGGTGTATATCTTCTTACACCATTCGCAGCAGATGCAACAGATGATGCTACAAAGTCATTCGTAGCAAGCTACGAGGAGAAATTTGGTGGCACACCTAACCAGTTCGCAGCAGATGCTTACGACGGAGTTTACATCTTAAAGGAAGCTATCGAGGCAGAAGGCCTTACACCAGATGCTTCTAACGAGGAAATCTGTGATGCACTTATTGCACAGATTCAGCAGGTTAACTACAACGGACTTACAGGTGAGAATATGACATGGAATGATGCCGGCGAAGTATCAAAGGCACCAAAGGCTGTCATCATCAAAGATGGCGGTTACGTATCAGCAGAATAACCAAGTAGGTCGGTTACGTTCACAAATATAATTATTCCGTTACGCTCTCAAGCCTAAGATATTAGCGGGAAAGCAGCACCCATTTAATAATCGCTTCGCGATGGGTGCGCTGTTGCAAACAGGTTTTCCCACTTACGTGGGATAGCCTATTTGCTCTCAACACTTAGAGCTTGATAGCTACGGATAGGGATAAAGTTTGTTATCTACTGCCGGATTTATCATTACTGAATATAGATACATCAATGACGATGTGGGGAAATCCATCTGCGATTTCTTTGCATCGTATTTAATTTTTTTTGAAAGGAAGTTTAGGTTATGGGATTTTTAACCTATTTGATTAACGGCTTAAGCTTAGGAAGTGTATACGCGATAATCGCCTTGGGATATACCATGGTTTATGGTATTGCTAAGATGCTTAACTTTGCCCACGGTGATGTAATCATGATTGGCGCATATTTGGTGTTCATGACAATGACAGGTTCAGGAATGCCAGTTGTGGTCTCAATAGTGATTTCAATCATTTGCTGTACAGCTCTTGGAATGCTTATAGAAAAGGTGGCATACAAGCCCCTTAGAAAGGCAACAAACCTTGCGGTACTGATTACAGCTATCGGCGTCAGCTACTTCTTGCAGAATATGGCGCTGTTGATTTTTGGCTCTAATCCTATTTCGTTTACTTCAGTAATCACTTGGCAGGGCATCACACTTGCAGGTGGACAGCTTAAAATCAATGGTGTAACAATCATTACTATTATTACATGTTTAATTATCATGGTAGCTTTGATGTGGTTTGTTAAGCACACTAAGCCAGGGCAGGCTATGAGAGCTGTATCTGAGGATAGAGATGCAGCCACACTTATGGGAATCAATGTAAACGGAACTATTTCCCTTACATTTGCAATTGGTTCAGGACTTGCAGCAATCGCTGGTGCATTGCTTTGCAGTTCTTATCCAGTTCTTACACCATACACAGGCTCTATGCCAGGTATCAAGGCATTTACTGCTGCGGTATTTGGAGGAATCGGTTCTATTCCTGGAGCATTAATTGGTGGACTTTTACTTGGTATTATCGAAAATCTTGCAAAGGCGTACATCTCAAGCCAGCTTGCAGATGCTATCGTATTTGCAGTACTTATTATTGTGTTGCTTGTTAAACCTACAGGAATTCTTGGCAAGCAGACAAAAGAGAAAGTGTAGGTGGCAGCTATGAAAAATCTTAATAAATCTACACAGAAATTACTTACAACTATCGGACTAATCGTTGTTTTATATTTAGTGGTTACAATCATGGAGGCAACAGGTAATCTCAGCTCTCTTATGGGTGGTCTTATGGTACCTGTATGTGCATTCTCTCTTGTTGCAGTAGGACTTAACCTCTGCGTTGGATATCTTGGAGAGTTATCACTTGGACATGCTGGATTCATGTGCGTTGGTGCATTTACATCAGCATTTTTCTCAAAGGTATTTATGAATACTATTCCAGATGTACCACGTTTTATATTGGCATTTATCATTGGTACAGCTATGGCAGCATTGTTTGGATTCCTTATTGCTATTCCAGTTCTTAGACTTAGTGGAGATTACCTTGCAATCGTAACACTTGCCTTCGGCGAGATTATTAAAAATGTAATCAACACTCTTTACGTAGGAATTGATGGAAATGGAGTTCATGTTTCAATCAAGGATATGCTTTCACTTGGCATGGAGCCAGGAGGACAGGTAATTGTAAATGGCGCTCAGGGTATCACAGGTACACCTCGCCAGTCTACATTCCTTATCTCCGTGGTACTCCTTATTATAGTTCTTATTCTTACTTACAATTTTGTACATTCGAGAACAGGACGTGCAGTGCAGGCTATCCGTGATAATCAGATTGCAGCTGAGACAGTTGGACTTCCAATTACAAAATATAAGCTGATTGCATTTACATTATCAGCAGGTATTGCCGGAGTGGGCGGTGTGCTTTTTGCTCACAATATCAGCTCAATTCAGGCTACAACTAATACTTTTGGTTACAACATGTCTATCATGATTTTGGTTTATGTTGTACTTGGTGGCATCGGTAACTTCAGAGGCTCTATCATTGCAACAGCAGTGCTTTATTTGCTTCCAGAGCTTTTAAGAGGCATGCAGAATTACCGTATGCTCATCTACTCTATAGTACTTATTGTACTTATGTTATTTAACTGGGCACCAGGTATTTTAAAATGGAGAGAGAAGCACGGATTTACAGCCGCAGCTCTTTCACAGAAATTTGGTAAAAAGAAAAAGGAGGTGCAGTAATGAGTTTACTTGAAGTATCATCTCTTGGCATTTCCTTTGGTGGACTTAGAGCAGTTGATGAATTTAATCTTAAAATCGAAAAGGGCGAATTATACGGTCTGATTGGACCAAATGGAGCTGGTAAGACTACAGTTTTCAATATGCTTACTGGAATCTATAAGCCTACAGACGGCAAGATTTTCCTTGATGGCAAGGATATTACAGGCAAGAAGACAGCTGACATTAATAAGGCAGGTATCGCCAGAACTTTCCAGAATATTAGACTTTTTGGAGATCAGTCAGTTCTTGATAATGTAAAAATTGGACTTCACAATTCCTTTGACTACAGTACAGCTACAGGAATCTTTAGACTTCCAAAGTACTTTTCGGTAGAAAAGGATATGGACAAGAAGGCTCTTGAGATTTTATCTGTATTTGGACTTGATAAGGAGGCTGATGTACTTGCTTCTAATCTTCCTTATGGAAAGCAGCGTCAGCTTGAGATTGCAAGAGCACTTGCAACTAATCCATCACTTCTTCTTTTGGATGAGCCAGCTGCTGGTATGAATCCAAATGAGACAAAGGATTTGATGGATACAATAGCTCTTATTAGAAAAGAGTTTGGTGTAACAATTCTTTTGATTGAGCATGATATGAAACTTGTATCTGGTATATGTGAGAAGCTTACAGTGCTTAATTTTGGACGTGTACTTTCACAGGGAGAGACATCAACAGTACTTAATGATCCAGAGGTTATTAAGGCTTATCTTGGAGAATAATACAAACAGAGGATTTAGAAATGTTAAAGGTTGAGAACTTAGTAGTTAATTATGGAGTTATTCAGGCTCTTAAAGGCATAAGTTTTGAAGTAAATGAAGGCGAAGTTATTGCCCTTATCGGTGCCAATGGCGCAGGTAAGACAACTACCCTTCAGACTATTTCTGGAATGCTTTCTCCTAACTCAGGTAGTGTACTGTTAAATGGCGTTGATATTACTACAATTCCAGGCCATAAAATAGTGTCTATGGGTATGGCTCATGTACCTGAAGGACGTAGAGTTTTCCCTGGATTAACAGTGCTTGAAAACTTGAAAATGGGAGCTTATACTAGAAGTAACAAGACAGAAATAGCTAATACATTAGAGAGGGTTTACGAGAGTTTCCCACGACTTAAGGAGAGACAGAATCAGCTAGCTGGTACACTTTCAGGTGGCGAGCAGCAGATGCTTGCAATGGGGCGTGCCCTTATGAGTAATCCTAAAATCGTACTTATGGATGAGCCATCAATGGGACTTTCACCTATCTATGTAGATGAGATTTTTAAAATCATTCAGTCTATTTCTGACGCAGGCACCACAGTACTTCTTGTAGAGCAGAATGCTAAGAAGGCACTTGCAATAGCAGATAGAGCATACGTACTTGAGACAGGTAATGTGGTTCTTTCTGGTGATGCTAAGGACCTACTTAATGATGATTCTATCAAGAAGGCATACTTGGGCGAGTAGAATATGCAGTTCTATGTGGAGATTTCTTAGGGGCTGTTAGACCGTTGTTACTAGGACTTTTCTTATAGGATTGCAAATAATAAGGGGGGCTAGTATGGAGGAGAAGAAGCTAGTTATTTCTATTGCACGTAGTTACGGATCTGGTGGTTTAACCCTTGCTAAGAAACTGTCGAAGGAATTGGGGATTCCAGTATACGACAGAGAGATTCTACGAATGGCCTCGGACCAGAGTGGAATCAACGAAGAGTTATTTGGTCAGGTGGATGAGACGGTTAGGAAGATTTTCCTTTCCACTAAGGGCAAGTACAAAGGCATGCCACTGACACCTGAGTACGCAGCATTTACTTCTGATGACAATCTATTTGAGCTTCAGGCTGATGTTATCAAGAGGATTGCCAACACACAGAGTTGTATTTTTGTAGGTCGCTGCGCTGATTATATCCTTAGGGATAGACCTTATGTGCTTTCGCTTTTCTTCTATGCATCTGAAGAGGATTGCTTAGCGAGACTTAGAAAGCAGGTTAGCGGAACTGACGAGGAGCTTATTAAGAGGATGCATGCCATCGACAAGCATCGTGCAGATTACTATAAGTACTACACGGGCCGTGATTGGAATGATGCAAGGAACTATGACTTCTGCTTAGACACAGGAGTGATGGATTACGATAAGCTAATCGAAGTAGTTAAGGCCTACATAGACATAAAAAATAGAGAATAGCTATATTGAACAAGTGATTTTAGGAAGCAGCTTACGGCTGCTTCCTTTATTTGTTGGCAGTAATGTAAAATAAGCTGTAATAATGAAATATAAGGCATAAAAGTAGAATTTTATTTGATAATATATATAATGAAATAAGGTCAGATAGAGAAAGATTTTATTGAAAGGTAATTTATATGAATCTTAAAGTTTTAAAAACACTTGAATATGACAAGATAGTGGCGAGACTTTCTGAGAAGGCTACCTGCGAGGCAGGAAGGCTCAGATGTCAGCAGCTTCTTCCTATAAATGATATAGAAGAGATAAAGGTAATGCAGTCGGAGACTGCCAGCGCTTTTAATAGACTTATTAAGGTGGGAGATGTAAGTGCCAGTGGAACAACTGATTTGCGTCCATCTCTTGCAAGGCTTGAGCTGGGCTCATCTCTTACAATAGAAGAGATTCTAGCTGTAGCTAATGTGCTAGAGGTGACAAAGCGTGTATCTGCCTACGGCAAGCAGCTTGAAGGGGAAGATGCCCTTAGCTTCTACTTTAATGGGCTTTCTCCAGAGGTGGCAATATTAAATGAAATTCGCCGCTGCATTATAGATGAAGAGACAATAGCAGATGATGCCAGCACAGCTCTTTTTGATATAAGAAAGGGCATGCAGCGCACAAATGACAAGATAAAGAGTGTAATGAACTCTCTGCTTAATAATTCAACTACAAGAGGCTATCTCCAGGAGCCAGTAGTTACAATGCGTCAGGGCAGATATTGTCTTCCAGTGCGCTCAGATTATAAATCAAGAGTTCCAGGTATGGTTCATGATCAGTCATCTACAGGTTCTACATTCTTTATTGAGCCAATGCAGGCTGTTGATTTGAACAATGAGATGCGAGAGCTTCAGGTTAGAGAGCAGGATGAGATAGAAAGAATCCTTGCAACACTTTCAAATAGAATTGCAGAGGCTTCAGAGGGAATCATCAGAAACTTCGAGCTTCTTACAGAGATAGATTTCAACCTAGCTAAGGGTCGTTATGCAGTAGAGCTTAATGCCTGCAGCCCAGAGTTTAATGAAGATGGAATCATTAATTTACGTGGAGCACGCCATCCACTTTTGGACCCAAAGAAAGTAGTGGCAACTGATATTAAATTAGGTGATGATTACAATCTTCTTTTGGTTACAGGTCCAAATACCGGTGGTAAGACAGTATCCCTTAAGACCTGTGGATTGCTTACACTTATGGCCCAGGCAGGACTTCATATTCCAGTTAAGGATAGAAGCCAGGTAGCGGTATTTGATGACGTATATGCAGATATAGGTGACGAGCAGTCAATTGAGCAGTCACTATCCACATTCTCATCTCATATGGTTAACATTGTCCACATTTTAGAGGCTATAAATGGTGGAAGCTATTCACATGAGACCGAAGAATTAATAGCAAAGAATAAAAAGGACCTTAAGCATTCTAAGGTGCTTTACGGTTCAAAGGCTGAGGTAAAGGTTCCTCAGTTCCTTATTCTTATTGATGAGTTATGCGCAGGTACCGACCCTAAGGAAGGTGCTGCACTTGCACAGTCTATTCTTGATAGACTTCATACACTTGATGTACGTACAATGGCAACCACTCACTACAGTGAGTTAAAGGTCTACGCCCTGTCAACTGAGGGGGTAGAGAATGCTTCATGTGAGTTTTCTCTTGAAACTTTAAGTCCAACTTACAGACTTATCATCGGTGTGCCAGGAAAATCTAATGCTTTTGCTATTTCCACAAAACTTGGAATTCCTTGTGAGTTAATTGATGATGCAAAGAGTCGATTGTCTGAAAATGATAAATCATTCGAAGATTTGATGGTAGATTTAGAACAGAAACGTCACGAGGTGGAAGAAAATGCAAGAAAAGCTGCATCAGATTTGGCTGCAGCTGAGCAAAAATTGGCAGATGCAACTGCCCGTGAAGAGAAAATCAAATCACAGAGAGAAGAACTTATTAGACAAGCTCACGAAGATGCGGCGGCAATTTTGCAGGAGGCAAAGGATATAGCTGACGAGACAATTCGTGACTTCAATAAATTCGGAAAAGGTGCAGGTAATATCTCTGCCATGGAGGCAAAGAGAGCCGCTCTTGGTAAAAACATTAACAAAAATAAGAGCAAGGCCAAGGAAGAAAAGAAGGTGGAAGAGAATCACAATGTACCTACCAACCTTCATGTTGGCGACAAGGTTAAGGTGCTTTCTATGAACTTAACAGGTCAGGTCTGCACAGCTCCAAACTCCAAGGGAGACGTAACTGTACAGATGGGCATAATGAAGTCCACCGTCAACATAAAAGATTTAGTTTTAATTGAAGAGGAAGATAAATTCGTACCTAAGAAGGGCACTCGAGTTAAGAATATGACCTACGGAGGCTTTAACAAGGCTGCATCAATCTCTCCAGAGATTAACCTCCTTGGTTGTACAGTAGATGAAGGTATTGCAAAGCTAGAAAAATACCTAGACGATGCCTACATTAGCCACCTTACCTCTGTTAGAGTAGTACACGGCAAGGGAACTGGAGCACTTCGTGCCGGCGTTCATCAGTACCTAAAGAAATGTAAAAACGTGTCCGACTTCCATCTCGGTGAATTCGGCGAAGGCGACGCAGGCGTAACAATCGTAACCTTCAAATAAGACATTAGTTAAATGGAGATATGATAGCCCTCCGCTCTATAGAAATTTCTGAGGCAGCCCCCATAATGGTTTTGCCTAGGGCTCCACACAATTTTGCGAAGATTATAGATTTTCTTAGTGCGCAAAGGGAGCTTCTAGCGGGTGTCCTTTCGCTGATTTTGCTATTCGAAGCTACTGTATGTGTATGACAGACAATCATATATATATACAAAAAGCTTCCAAGCCGTGCCTAGGGTAATTGCGTTCATAATCCGTTCGCTAAGTGGAATTAAAAAAATGAGTTTTGTATGTATTGTCACCGTACTTTATGCAACGTCGTGTTGCTTTCGTACTCTCGCCGCCGTCCATGGCGGCTCGTGCCAATAAATTACAAAACTCTTTTTTATTCCACTAAGCTCACTCCAAAATCACGCAATGTACCCTAGCACAGCTTGGAAGCATTTTAGCTAGTTTAATATTGTCTGTCATACACAAACTGTAGCAACAGAATTGCAAATAATCGAAAGAACATCCGCCTATAGAAGAAGCGCACCTGCACACTTAGAAAATCATAATCTGAAGGCAAAGTGTGGAGCCCTAGGCAAAACCATTATGGGGGCCGACCCTTCAGTATACATATGAGCGGAGGGCAATGGAATATTTACATACGTAGGTAGTCCATGCCCTGGCGTACTTCATCAGGGACTTCGCCACCATTCTTTTCCACCTTGTCAATGATGGTCTTTAGGTGGTTAACGGCTTGGGCTGTCTTTATCTCATGACGAGAGAGAACCTGTTCGTACATTGGATGGTTTGCAACCTTGGAACGGTAAGCCTTTGAGAAGGTGCAATATTTGTTGAGAATATTACGCTCGGCCTTGTTCAGGCGGATACTTCCCTTGGCTTCGAAATTAATCCAGATTGTGTATTGTTTTGTAAAGGCCTCACGCATGTTGTTGCGGGAAGACTTAAGCAATATTTTGACTTTTTCCTTGTTCTCAGCTGAGAGTTCCTTGTTCTTGCGATAGAAGGTAAAGTAATCGTAAAAGTCTGATGTCAGGCAATCGCTGGAAATATCATTCCATCTAGGACCCTGTTCCTTACGGCAAATCTCCCAACGGAAGGCACCGCAGCAGTAAATCATTAGCTTGTCTAGGTCATCAAATGTAAACATTGGGAATACGAAACGACCTGGGCTGTCTACTTTGATTCCACCACATTCCTGCCACATCATGGCACGCATACCACAGTTAGGAAGAAGAATAATATCTGGCTCAACTCTCTTGAGGTAAGCCTCACTCTTTACATTGGCTTCCATATCAGTGAAGTAGCCTTCACGTAAAAAGATACCGTAGTCCACTTCCTCTATTTTACCAAGAGCCTCCTGAAGCTTTGAGCTAGTTAAAAGCATTCGTGATGGCTCGGCACCAAAGTCTTCTTTTGTAAGAACTGGACAGAATGCAGTCATCTTACCTGATGTAGTTCTATTTGAAGAAACAAAGAAGTTGTTGATCTCAAATTTTACTTTTTGCTCCTGGTCATTCATCCATGTAGGCATATCTGCCTCGGAAATATTTCCCATTTTACGCTCTTCAAGAATGAATCCTCTGTAGTCGAGGTCAAGCTCATTCTTGCTAGGCTCACGCTCCCCTGCGTATACAGCTCTAAGCCAGCTGTATATTGTGAAGCAATGCTCGCTCTGGCAGAGAGTATCAAGTCTTTCAACTATGTCGGCAAGTTCATTGGTAAGTTCCTCGCCAACTGCGCCATAATCGATGTAACCGAAGTTAAGGAACATCAAAATAATAGTATCTAGTTCGCCACCATAGGCCTCAAACTCCAGAGCTCTGAAGAAGGTCTTAAGGTAGATTTCATAGAATAAATCTGTAGCTTTCTTTCTGGTACGGCGCTCATTGTCCTCCTTACCCTCGCGGTCGCTAAGAGCAAGATAGGCATCAAGCTGAGCTCTATATTCCTCAACTTTTTCTTCTTCAATTTCAGCAAACTCACAGATGTGTTCAAAGGTCTGAGTAAACTCAGCCTGCTTTTGCATTTTAGCCTCATCAAAGGCTGCAGCACTTGCAGCAAAATCGTGGCTTTCGTATTCAGTCCAACGTTCCTTAAGGAGAGCCTTGTCATAGAGACCACAGGTAGAGAGATATTTATAAAGCATTTTCATGAGCTTTATAATGTCATCCTGAGCAGCGCCACGCTCTGCAGCGTATATTCTTAAGTTGAAAATGAGCTCGAACATGTCATCTCTTTCAGCAGAAAGAAGAATAGGTGTGAACTCATCAAGATAAAAGCCCATAGTCTCAGAGCATTCGATAGCACGCTTCATATAGCCGCAGCTGATACCAATAACACCGTTAACGATTTCAGTGCGCTTACCATAAATATTTTCAATTTCTTTGTTATCAACAGAATTTAAACTGTCGATGTAGTCGTGTTCCCATTTTAAAATCTCACCGTTAAGCTCAAGTGGCTCCATCTCCTCAAGCATAGGAATCTCACCGGCAGTAGCGCCTATAGCACGGCACTGTTTGCGGTACTCGGAATTAATTCCTCTGCAATAGTCAGTGAAATCATCCACCTTTTTCTTATAGCCATCATATATTTTAAAAACGTCACGACATTGTCTGAATGAGCCCTTGGCGAATCCAAAGATGTAGACAGGCTGTTCTTTGAAAATAGCTTCAAAGTCAGACATGTGCTTGTATGAACATCTTATGATAGTGGAATCCTCGGCAGCAGTATAGTCAGCCTCGTAAGAAATGTTGAGGGCGTCAGAAAGACCAGCAACAGTTCCAGGTCCTAAAGCCAGCTTTTGACCTCTCCACTGCTGAACAATTTTGCCCTTCAGTACAACATACATGCTGTCTACTGGATCGCCTTCATTTATTAATTTTTTGCCTTTTTCGATAGTGATAGGTTCCAATTTTTCTCCTTAATACATAGTACCCTTATTATAGATACTTTAATTATAAAAATGTCTGAAAATTATGTCAATTAAATGCAGATGTTTCCCAGAAAATTCACCATTTCAGCAAATTAATTAAATCAGATAAAAAAATATTTTTCAAAAGGTGTTGACATACTTTATCAGTCGTAGTATATTTACTTCAACAGATGAAGTACTACGTCAGACGTAGCACATCAGATAGAGTATAAATTTAATATGGAGGGAGCACATGAGTGAGATTAGTAGTGATGTAATCCGCGGCTACAATGATACCATGATTCTTAGCATTCTGATTAAGGAACCTTCCTATGGTTATGAGATTTCAAAGCAGATTAAGAAGATATCTGAAGAGAAGTACATTATCAAGGAGACTACCCTATATTCAGCATTCACAAGAATGGAAAAGAATGGATATATAGAATCATTTGTGGCTGATCCGGATCCAGAAGGTAACGGTAAGAAGCGAACCTATTATCGCGTTACAGAGGCGGGCAAGGAATATTATCAATCAAAATGCGAGGAATGGGAATTAACAAAGGAAGTTGTGGGACGTTTTATAGACAGTTAGGAGAAAATTATGGAAACAATAAAAAGTTATTTGGAGGCAATGTTTGCTAACATGCCAAATACTCCAGAAGTTAAAAAAGCAAAAGATGAGCTTTTTTCAATGATGGAGGACAAGTACAATGAATTGATTGCTGAGGGCGTTAATGAGAACACTGCAGTAGGCACAGTTATTTCTGAGTTTGGAAACCTTGATGAATTGGCTGAGAGCCTTGGCCTTGAGAAAGAGGTTGAGGAAGTTCACGAGAGAGAGCAGGAGGTTTCTAGACGTTTTGTATCAATGGAAGAGGTCTTTGATTTCATCGCATCTAGGAAAAAGAGCGGATTATTTGTAGGACTTGGAGTGATGCTTTGTATTGTTAGTGTGTGCGGTCCTATTATAACCGATGGTATTTACTATTCAGGCAATGCAGATAAATATGGAGTACTTGCAATGTTTATGTGCATCGCAGTAGCTGTGGGACTATTTGTATTTAATGGACTTACAGGAAAGGATTGGGATTTTCTTAAGAAACAGCCTTGTCAGATTGATATGGCAACAGCCAATATGGTTAAGGAAAAGAGAAAGGATTTCAAGATTACAAGGGCATGGATGCACACATTGGGTATTTTATTATGTGCCTTTTGTTGGTTGCCATGCGCAATGATGGACAATGAGGTTTGTCCAGTACTCTTATTCTTTTCAATAGGCATAGGTGTTCTTCTTCTTGTGTATAGCTCATATGTTTACAGCGGTTATGAGACAATTTTAAGTCTCAATGACCAAAACACTATCAGTGGAAGATATGGTAAAGAAGAGGATGTTGAGTATATAAATGATAAGGCAAAGGGAATTATGGAAGTTTACTGGAGCACAGTAACTTGCATTTATCTTATTATCAGCTTCATTACATTTCACTGGGAGATTACCTGGCTTATTTGGCCAATAGCATTTGCAATTAATAAGATTTTAAGGCTTACACTTACTAAGGAGGAAGATTAATTATGAAAAGAAAGAAAAAGAAAATATATCTGGTAATTCTGTGGTTAATTACCTTAGCAGTTATTGTAGGTGTTTGCTTATATAGATTTTCCTTTGGTGAGAAGGGAACTTTAGCGGTAGCTGATTTTAAAGGTCAGGATGTTACAAAAGTTAATCTAGATATGGATATTGGAGATGTTGAAATAAAATATGGTCCTGTTTTTCAGGTTGAATATTACTATCCTAAAAAGTTTGCACCAAAGGTAGAATTAAAAGACGGAGTTCTTAGTATAAAACAATCCGAGAATGGCTGGAATTTTAATGGTTCTTTATTTGGTGAAAAAAATTATGAAATGACAATTACGATACCAAATGGATCGATTCTCTCAGACTTAGATATTGAGTTAGATTTGGGTGATATAGAGATTGAAGGACTATCAGCAGATAACCTTACAGTGAATGCTTCTTTAGGAGATGTTAAGATTCAAAATTGTCAGGGAACAATGGTGGATACAACAGCGGAACTTGGAGCAATTGAGTTGACAAATTGCGTTTATCCAACAGTGATTGCTAAAGCGGACTTAGGTGATGTGGATCTTGATGGAGATTTTGATTCCATTGATGCACACGTGGATTTAGGCGATCTTGATATTAGAACTGAGAAGCCAACAGATGATGTTAAAATTAAAGCCGCATGTGAACTTGGTGATATTGAAGTTAACGGCGAAGACTGGTAATCAAAGCCCCTTAAGTAGAGTTAAATCTACTTAAGGGTTTTTTATATTTTAGATTGCAGTCTTACGTTGATAATCCGCCCTCTATTTCGTATAATTAAGAAGAAATTTGCAGCAAAGCTGCGCTGCTCCATTGGAGCTTAGATTGGAGAGTAATTTGAAGTACATTAACACACTTAAAGAGGGAGACAGAGGCACAGAGACATATTTGTGCAAGAAAAAAACACAGGGAATTTCAAAGACCGGTAAGGCATTTGAATCTCTTACACTTTGTGACAAGACAGGCACTATCGATGCTAAAATTTGGGATGTTGATTCTGAGGGAATCAGCGATTATGATGAGCTTGATTTCATCACAGTTACAGGTGATATCACTAGCTGGAATGGTGCATTACAGTTTAATATAAAGCGCCTTCGCAAGGCCAATGAGGGAGAGTTTGAGATTACAGACTACATCCCTTCTAGTAAAAAAGACATCGGTGTTATGTGGAATGATTTGACAGCACTTATCAATTCAATCCAGGCGCCATATTTTAAGGCATTACTTAAGAAATTCTTTGTCGATGACAAGGCATTTATCGATGAGTTTAAGGCACATTCGGCTGCCAAGTCAGTTCACCATGGATTTACAGGTGGTCTTCTTGAACATACACTTTCAGTGGCTACTAATTGCGATTTTTATAGCAGACAGTATCCATTCCTTGATAGAGATTTGCTTATTACAGCAGCTATTTTCCACGATATAGGAAAGGTTAGAGAGCTTTCAGAGTTCCCTAGAAATGACTACACAGATGAGGGACAGCTTCTTGGCCACATTTACGTGGGAGCTACTATGATTGATAGAGCTATCGATGACATCGAGGGATTCCCAGTTGTTAAGAGAAAGGAACTCATCCACTGTATACTTTCTCATCACGGAGAGCTTGAGTTTGGTTCACCTAAGAAGCCAGCAATTGCAGAGGCTATTGCACTTTCATTTGCGGACAATCTTGATGCTAAGCTTGAGACTATTTACGAGGCTCTTGAGAATGTTGAGGAGAACAATTTGACATGGCAGGGATTCAATCGCTTGCTTGATTCAAATATCCGTAGAACAGGAAAAAATTAATGAATAAAAATGATATTGTAAGACTTACAATTGAAGATATGTCCCTTGAGGGGGCTGGAATTGGTCACACTGATGGTGTGACCATTTTTGTGAAAGATGCAGTGGTGGGAGATGTTTGTGATGTGATTATCACAAAGGTCAAAAAGACCTATTGTTTTGCTGCCCTTAAGGAGGTTTTGGAGCCTAGTCCATTTCGAGTGGAGCCAGCATGTCCTAATGCCAAGCAATGTGGCGGCTGCCAGATTATGCAGGTGGACTATTCTAAGCAGCTTGAGATTAAGGACAATATTGTAGCTAACAATCTGGTGAAAATTGGTGGCTATGACCGCTCATTTGTAGAGAGTATCAGAGAGCCTATTCTTGGAATGACAGAGCCACTGCGCTATCGCAATAAGGCTCAGGTGCCTATTGGTGTAGACAAGGAAGGCAAAATCATTGCCGGATTCTACGGGGCTAGAAGTCATCGAATTGTTCCATCAAATGATTGTAAAATCTGCTCTAAAAAGAGCATGGATATCGTATACGCGGTAATAGTTTACATGAATGAATGTGGCGTGACCCCATATGATGAGGCCACAGGTAAGGGCCTAATCCGCCATGTGCTAGTCCGTGAAGGCAAGGCTACAGGCGAGACCATGGTCTGCGTAGTTGTAAATGGAGATAAGCTGCCAGCTGTGGATTCACTTATAGAGCATGTGAAATCAGTAGAGCCAGAGCTGGCATCACTTGTGCTCAACATCAACACCCGCCGTGATAATGTGATCATGGGTTATGAGACTAGAGTGCT
The DNA here is from genome assembly GCA_017557435.1 of Pseudobutyrivibrio sp. Lineage (GTDB taxonomy): Bacteria > Bacillota > Clostridia > Lachnospirales > Lachnospiraceae > Pseudobutyrivibrio. The sequence continues at coordinate 72,443 of JAFYYR010000013.1, forward strand.
CTATGGTAAGGAAGCTATAAGAGATACCATAACGCTTACAAATGGAGACACTATTGCATTTGATATCAGCGCTAATTCTTTCTATCAGGTAAATCATGACCAGATGGAGAGACTCTATAGTCGCGCCTTAGAGTACGCCGATTTGCATGGTACAGAGGATGTGTGGGACTTATATTGCGGTATCGGCACCATTTCTCTATCCATGGCAAAACACGCAGGTCGAGTAATCGGAATCGAGGTAGTGCCACAGGCCATCGAAAATGCCAAGGCCAACGCTAAGCTTAACGGCCTTGATAATGCAGAGTTTTACTGTGGCGAGGCGGAAGTGGTTCTTCCAGAAATCTATGAGAAGATGTCCCACCCAGATGTTATTATGGTGGACCCACCTAGAAAAGGTTGCGATGTAGTAGCTCTTGATACCATGGTTAAAATGCAGCCAAAGCGCATCGTCTACGTCAGCTGTGACAGTGCTACACTAGCCCGTGACCTAAAGCACCTTGAGACTCAGGGCTACCACCTAGAAAAATACACAGTCTGCGACCAATTCGGCCACACCATGCACACGGAAACGTGCGCGTTATTGTCCAAAAAAATTGCACAGGCTGAGCACTTTGTAAATGTTAATGTGGAACTTGATAAAATGGATGTTACTAAGTCTGAGTGTAAAGCGACTTATGAAGAGATTAAGGCGTGGATCTTAGAAAAATATGATTTGAAGGTTCCAAATCTTTACATAGCCCAAGTAAAAGCAAAACATGGAATTATTGAACAGAAAAATAATAGACCATCACAGAATAGTGAATACAATCAGCGTCAATGTCCTCCGAAGACTTGGAAGATAATTGAAGAAGCACTGGAACATTTTAAAATGATATAGCATGTAAAAAAGGATTATGACAAATCATAATCCTTTTTGCATTTCACAACAAAAAAAGTGCGTTTCACGCAATTAATAGAGCGCATAATAATCATATTTGGCTATAATGAGTAATAAGAGGATGGTCGGTATTATGAAGGTAGCTATATGTGATGACGAAAAGTACATAAGAGATTTTATTAAAGATTGTATTACCAGTGAATTATCTGATGCTGATATATTATGCTTTGAGTCTGCGGAAAGTTTTCTTAAAGCAAATGAGAATGCAGATATAATGTTTCTAGATATTCAGATGCCTGGAATCAATGGAATGGAACTTGCGAGAAGAGTACGTTTTAGAGGAAGTGAGGCAGTGATAATATTCATAACTGCGATAGAGGAATATGTTTTTAATGCCTTTGATGTTAGGGCATTTAACTATCTTGTTAAGCCAATTAATAAAGATAAATTTATTGAAGTATTACAAGCAGCTGTTAAAGAAGTCATTGATAAAAAGAACGAGCCTATTGATGAGATAGCACATGAAAAATCATTCATAATAAAGTCAAATGGAATAAGTAGAAGTATTGATATTTCAGAGATTGCTTTTGCGGAAGTATTTAACCGTAGAATTGTACTTCACATGAAAGACAATGATGAAATTGAATACTATGGAAAAATGGCGGATTTAGAGAAAATTGCGGGATCAGATTTCTATAGAGTGCATAGAGCTTATTTGATAAATCTTTCAGCTATTCAGGCCTATAATTCTAAGGCGGTAAATGTTAATGGCATAGAAATACCAGTTGCCAGAGGTAAGTATCCGGAGCTAGTGAAAGCATTTTTATCATTTAACACAAGAGGTTTATGATGGTGGGTTCAGAGACATTTTTTAGTAATTTTATGAATGGAATAATTGAAGGTTACTGTATTTTTACCTCGTTAATATTCATATATTGGCTTCGACCTTTTGTGAGAAATAGGAGAGCAGTTTATATTTCCGTTCTCTTAGAATGGTGTACAGACTGTATACTTAGATATGCAGATATATCAAGTGGGTTAAGATTGTTAATTTCTGTAAGCTCAGTTTTTATAGTAGGTTTTTTACTATACTTGTTGGATGAAAAAAGAAACCCTATGCAGAAGATATTTTTATGTGTAAGTTTTTTCATTATCAGATGGCTGACGTTAGAAATATTTACTGAACTTGGATTCTATGAGCGCGACATTATATTGGAGTTCAGATTATTTAGAGAAAGTGTGCCAGCAATTGTTGCTGAATACGTGGTCTCATCTATTCTGGAGTATGGATTAGCATTAATACTACTATTTCTTTCCGTTAGGTTATTTCTTAGGACATATAGAAATAAGCATGAAGATTTGTCTTGGAAAGAGCTAATAATGCTGTTAATCCCATGTACAAGTATTTTTCTTGTTACTCGAATAATATATTCATATTATATGCTGTGGTTTGATGGCATTGAGAATGGAAGTATTCAAGCGAATATTCCAGGTAATGTATATAGGATATTGTTTTGTGTGTTGTCTTACCTGACGCTTGTTGTAATGCTGTATTTTTACCAAAGCATTAAGGAAAATAAAGATATTGAATATGCAAATCGAGTTTTAGCTAATCAGATTGAGGATAGTAAGAGATACGTAGAGCAAGTAGAGTTAACTTATCAAAAGATGAAATCAATGCGACATGATACTGGTAATCATATTGCTGTAATTTCTGGTTTGATAGAGTCTGAGAAGTATGATGAATTAAGAGATTATATTGGAAAATGGGAAGAAGCATATAAGGATGCAGTGCCTTCCGTTAAGACTGGAAATGCTGTAACTGATGTGGCGTTATCAGAGTATGTAGACAAGTTTGCTGAGGGAGAGATTTGTTTAAAGCAAACTTTTAAATATCCTTGTAAGATAGATGTAAATCCGTTTGATATGTGTGTGATTCTTTCAAATGCTTTGCAAAATGCTTATGAAGCCTCAATTAATGTGAAGGATTCTTATGTCGAGATTACATCAGTTGAACGCGATAATGTTTATATTATTAGTCTTAAAAATAGGACGGATAAAAAGGTTGTATTTAATGAAGATGGCCTTCCAATTTCAATAAAGACAGGTGATGGGCATGGATACGGTATACGCAATATACGGGAAATCGCTAGGAAGCACAATGGCGATATAGAAATAAAACAATTAAGTGAAAAAGACGGATTATGGTTTGTACTTAACATAATGCTTGTATCATAAGGAAGTGAAAATGAAGCTTGCTGCAGAGATGTAGCAGGCTTTATTTTTTTCTATTAATGCTATTCACACCAGATAAAATGCTGTTCACAACAAATTGGTTCAGATTGAAAAATTAATAGTCGATAGCGATTATAGAAAGCTATAAATGTGTGTAATCAAGGAAAAGGAGTTCGATTATTTCTCAAGGAAGAGAGGTGGGATTATGACGGTAAATAATGTTGGCTCAAATCAAAATAATACAACTAATACATTTCAATTAAGAAAGATTACAGGGGAAGATTCTGTAAGTATGAATATACAGAATCAGATACAGAATGCTCAGGAACAACTGCAATCCATTGGTGAGAATAAAGAGTTGTCTCCTGATGAGAAGATGAAACGTCGGCAAGAGATTCAAAAACAGATTAGTGATTTGCAGAATCAATTACGTCAGCATCAAATTGAGCAGCAAAGAGAAAACCGCCAAAAGAAAAGCGCTGGCTCGTCTATGGAAGATATGCTAGGAGCCAAGCAGTCTAGTAAAGCAGGAAAGAAAAATGGGGCTATTTCAAAGGCTAGTATGCAAGCCATTATTACAGCTGGTTCTACACTAAATCAGATTGAAGTGCAAGGTGCTTTAAAGGGACAGCTGGACGGACAGGCTGGTGTGCTTGAAACAGAGATAAAACTTGATAGTGCTCGTGGAGCTAATGTTGAACGTAAAGAGGAAGAATTAGCATCTATTGAGGATAAAGCAAACAAAATACAATCTTCGCAAATGGAAATGTTAGCTGAGGCGAATAAAGAAATAAAGGATACTCAGGATACAGAGGATAAGAAACAAGAAGTTAAGGATAATGACAAAAAGAATAGTCAAGAGAGTGAGGCTGTTCCTGATGGAGTTGAAGTCAATCCAGATAATCCTGTAGGTAACAATGTTGATGAAATAATTTAATAACAGCAATGTTTATTAGATTATGTAGGAGGAATGCCGATGAATATTAGTTTGCAAGGCATGGATTTATTCGGGAACATAGGATTAAAGAGTATTCAGGAGAGATTAGATCGCCAAGCAAAGCGTGATAATCAAATAGCTTTTTATGAGCAGCAAAAAGAGAATCTTAAAAATATGAAAGCCAATACCCTTGAGGAAATATCTAGAAAGCTTGAGTTATTTCATGGCTATGAAAATCAAATAGCGGCTGCAAAGATGGAATACAACAATTCTCAGATGTTTCATGTATTTGATGAAGCCCAGGAGCTTGCTGAAAAGATTGCTGAGGCTGCTGAAAAGAATAAGCCAAAGACTCCAGAAGAACGTCGTGAAGATATGATTGAAGAGGCAACTGGAGTAGAAGAATCTGAAGGTTTATTATCAGAGGTTCTTGATGAGTTAACAGATGTTATGGACGAGGTTACTGAAGAAATCACAGAGGAAACTGTAGATGAACTGGAGGAAATAACTGAAGAATTAGACCCATTAGCAATCGAAGAAAAAGAATTAATTGAGAAGCAAATAAAAGAAAAAGAAAATCTATTACCAGAGAATTATCAGGGATTCGATTATCGTATTTAAATGGATTTTATGAAAAGACAAGGAGGTCGATAATTATGGCAAGGATAAGCGATTATGTATCAAATCACAAGTATTTTGATGATAACTATAATGTGAAAAATCAAAATTATTCTAATGATTTCTTGGCAGGCTTAAATGTGTCCTCACCAGCAGCTTCAAGTAGTACATTTAGTTTGGCGGATTATTCTCTTATTAAAAGTGGAACTTATGGAAAGTTGATGAAAGCCTATTATGCGCAAGAGAAAGCTCAGGCTTCATCCTCTGGTAAGGACTCTAAATCCAAACTAAGTGTTATGGCAGATACAGCTGCAGCTTTGTCAAAATCATCGGAAGCATTGATGAATGGGGCTCTCTGGACAAAGAAAAGTCTTACAGAAAAAGATGAAGCTACGGGAGAAGAAACTACAAAATCAGATTATGATTGGAGTGCTATAGCAAAAGCATTAAATACATTTATTGATGATTATAACAGTACAGTAGAAGAGGCTGGAAATTCAAATACAAAAGCTGTTCTAAGAAATGCTGCTTGGATGACTAAAACAACTTCAGTAAATAGAGAATTGTTAGCAAAAGTAGGAATATCAATTGGCAAGGGCAATAAGCTTTCGCTTGATGAGGAACAGCTAAAGAAAGCAGAAATTTCAGATTTAAAATCATTATTTATGGGACATAATTCATATGCTTCGCAGTTGATGAGTAAAGGAAACTCAATTGCTAACGCAGCTGGATCAGGTAGTGCATATACAAATAAAGGAACATATTCCAAAGCAGTAAATCAGTTGGCAAGTAAGTTTGATGTAAAGGAATAAATCGTAGTAAAGAAAAGGAGGTTTTTACTATGGCAATGGAAATTAATGGGGTTACTTATACAATAAACACACAGACAGTTACTAGTGAAGCAAAGAATAGCGATAATATTAAAGTAACGGAGAAGAAGGTAACAGATTCAAAGGCAGAGGAAGTTGGAGTAACATACGAAAAAACTGAATCAAAGGAATCGGGCTTATATAAAATTAATAAAATGAGCAAGGAGGACAGAGCTGCTCTTGTAAATCAGTTAAAAGCTGATATGGAAAACCAGAAACAGCAAATGCTTGATTTAGTAAATAAAACTCTGTCAGGTCAGGTTGGTACATTTGGTAAAGCTAATGATGACAATTTCTGGCGCATGCTTTCTGGTGGTAATTTTAAGGTTGATGCTGCAACTAAGGCCAAGGCGCAAGCAGATATAGGTGAGGATGGTTACTGGGGTGTAAAACAAACCTCACAAAGACTGTTCGATTTCGCAAGTGCATTAGCTGGTGATGATGTAGATAAGATGAAGGAAATGCAGAAAGCTATGCATAAAGGCTTTAACTTAGCAACTAAAGCATGGGGAAAGAAACTTCCAGACATAAGTCAGCGTACAATGGATGCTGCTGATTCATTGTTTGATAATTATTACAAGTCTAAGGAAACTCCCGAGCGTGAAGTGATAAGTGAGGAATAGTTGTGATATTTAATTAGGCTAAAATCAATTATGAAAGTGGGGGATTGTATGCAGGTAACAAACGCCTATAGTTCGGCCGAAGTCAAAACTCAAGAAATGGTTGCCGAAGCAAATAGCCGCGAAAAAACTAAAAATGAGAAAGAGTATGCTAATTATTTAATGGAGAAATATGCTTGCCTTACGCCAGGTAAGAATGCATCTGTGTCAATCACGAGTGGATTATTGAGAAAAGCAATGAATGATGAGGAAACGAGTGAATGGCTTGAAAGAGAATTATCCAAAGCCCCAGATTATATTAAAGAAGCCCAGCAGTCAGCATTAGCTAGAGGCTCTACGCTTAAATTTGTATCAATAGAATTCGGAGAAGAATATAGTACTATGTGCGTTTGTACTGTAACTGATGGTGGTGGAAAAGATCCTGATATTGAAAAATGGTTGGAAAGAATTAAGGAAAAGAAAGCAGAGAAAAAAGAAAATGAAAAGAAACTTGAGCATAAGAAGTTAGAAGAAAAAGCAATTGAGAAGGCCGATAAAGATGTTTCTTATCAGATGGTATTAAAAGGTAAAGATTTAGAAAGCTTAACAAATCAATTTTCCTTAAAACTATCCATGGCGGCTTCGGAGCAATTTACATCTGGATATTTTGATATAAAGGGGTAGCGATACGTCAATTTTGATGTGTAAGATAATTAAATGAAAGACAATATTGTTAGGAATACTGCAGAATAGCGAGGGCATTGAGCTCTCGCTATTCTTATCTTTGGAATCGAGATTATTTCTTTCGTCTTCTGCCATTTGTAGGCTGCTTAAAAATGGGATTTTTAGAAGCCTTTCTAACTAAATACATTAGAACCTGGTGCTCATTTGGGGAAAGTTTCTTAAGGTTAATTCCCCAAATATTAGAGAGCCTAGCAACTTCTGCCATTTCAAGCTGAGACATAGAATCATCTTTAGGGAAGTCTTCTTGCTCCATGATAGCCTCAAGATTAGCGGTGTTTTCATCTTTATATTCTTCAGCTAGTTCGTCTAGTTGTTCAAAGAACTTGTCTGCTATAGGTTCTTCGTCTCCAGTATCCCAATCGTCCTTATGAGCACTTCTAATGTCTTTAGCGATTGTCTTAATGTCTGATTCAATCAAGTCTCCAAAATAGTTGTCGTCGTCGATAAGAGCAGCTGCAAATGTTTTCATATGGATATCATTGTCAGAAACGTCACACTTGGATTGTATTTTAGTTCTCATTTTAGAAATAAAACTGTTTAAATTATGAATCCAGTTCCCGGCAAGATTGTCTACATATATTTCAATATCTGAGAGTAGATTCGGAAAAGATGGATGCTTTATCATCTCACATAGTAGTCGATTGTTTAATTGTCTAGATTTTAAAATCTTTATAGTCTCATCATCTAAATGCAAATCAGAAATACTAGTATCAGATTCTTCAAGGTTGTCAGTTAATCCAATTAAATATGCCAAAGGAACATTATAGTAAGCTGCAAGCTCAGTTAAGATACTAAGCTGCTGTTCTTTGAAATCGTCACTTTCATAGTTTCCAATTGTGGATTTACTAATGTGTGTAGCTTCGGCAACCTGTGTCAAAGAAAGACCTGTTTTGTCTCTAAGGTCCCTTAATTTCTCCTGTGGAGTCAGTCTACATTTCATGATATTTATTCCCCCGTCAACTGATTCATTTCAATAATTCTAGCATAAGAAAAAAGCAGTTTCCACGAGCGTGGAAATTTTGATAAAAAACAAATATTTCCATCATCGTGGATATACGGGATGAGGCTTTCTAAAATGGCATACTCACATCATGAAAACTGAATGAGCATTCCAAATGGATACTATTTCGGGGAAGTCAAGCGATGATGTGAAGAGACGGAGCGGACCAAGGATAGAAAAAACGGCACAGCGCCACGAAAGGTTGCCTGCTAGGAACTGATTTGGGGAGATGACGAGGAAGGAAAAGGTTTTAAGGTTTTTGCTTTTTGTAATGAGCAAATGATTGGCCGTCAGGATGAACTGGCGGCTTTTGATTTGCCCATTACTTCCAAAATCTGAGCGCGAGATTTTGGAATATAAAGAAATTTCAAAGACTCCATTAAGGGCAAAGATGGAGAATTTGAGATTTCTTTGCGGGGTCTGGGGCGGTTAACCCCAGCCCAGTTATATGTTCGCTAGCGACATATTGTACTGGGTATTCTTTGTCACACATAGCCCACTCAGGCTTTGAAGACGGTGTTACCCCGCGGCCCTAAAAACATAAAAAAGATTTTCTAACAAAGGAGGAAAAACGTTATGAGAGCATCAAGGCATAATGGAAGAGCTGGGAAAAATGGTTCTTATAATCCAAAGCATAATGATAGAGAGTTTAACGTAGATTTGTCAGAAGACATTAATGAAGAAATGACACCCTACAATGTTTATTGGAATTGTATAGACAGGATTCCTGTAAGGCATATGGATAGAGATGAACACTGGCATTCATTTACTGAAGTTGAGAAAGGCTTCTATGCATTACTTTATAAGGATTACCTGGAAGGTCAAAATGCTAGACACATAGCAAGTCGACATAAGGAAAGATGCAGAACAATGGATGATCTGAGAACAAACAAAATGACTTGTCCAGAGGAAACGGTTTATCAGATTGGTAACATTGATGGCACTGTTGATTATGGAGTTTTGCTGGAAGTTGCAGCAGAGTTTTTCAACACTATTCAGGAAAGATATGGAGAACATGTTCACATTTTGAACTGGTCTCTTCATCTCGATGAGACCACGCCCCACATCCATGAACGTCATGTTTTTGATGTTATAAACAAGTACGGAGAAAGACAGCCTAAGCAGGAGCAGGCATTAAAGGAAATGGGATTTGAATTACCTGATCCAAACAAGAAGCAGGGAAAGTTCAATAACAGAAAAATGTCATTTGATGCTGAATGCAGAAAGCTGTTCCTTGAAATCTGTCATAAGCACGGCCTACAGATTGAGGAAGAACCTATCTATGGTGGTAAGCAGTATCTTGAGAAGAAAGAATTCATTATTGAGAAGCTTAATGCAAATTATAAAGAGCTTCAGGAGAAGTTTCAGAAAATGGATGCTATGTATAGTGAAGCTATTGCAGAAAATGAGAAGCTCACAGCTATCAATGAAAAGCTTGAAGTTAAAATTGAAGATATGGAAAGCCTGGTAAAGGAAGTATCTGAGATAGCATACGATAAGGCTTGTGAGACTATAGTAGATGAAATCGTTGACCGAGTTCGAACTGAGGACAATGATGAAATTGAGAAATATAAACGCTGGATATCCTCAGAAAAATGTAAAGCACCAAGTAAGGTTAAGCCATTAATCATAAAGCATCTTGATGGCGTAAATGATTTGCTTACAAGGGTGAGGGATAGAGTGATAGATAAGATTAAGACTTCTCTTAAATCAATAGAAAAGAAGACAGAACTAACTAATCAGGTCGTTGATGCCGCTCGTCCTAGCATAGTCGAAAGACTTAAAAAGAGACAGGCAGAAATTGATTCAATCGAGAGGAAGACTTCAAAAAGAAATATCAGAGAGGAGGAAATCCGATGAGCGTATTTGAATTAGTAAAAGCAAATGTAACTGCTTATGATGTGGCAGTGGCTGAGGGATTTAATCCAACTAGAAACAAACTGATATGTTGCCCTTTCCATAATGACAAGCATCCAAGCATGAAGGTAGATAAAAGATTTTATTGTTTCTCCTGCGGTGAAAAAGGAGATGTTATTGACTTCGAAGGAAAGCTTTATGGTTTGTCTTCGAAGGATGCAGCAGAAAAGATTGTTTCAGATTTTGGGTTATCCAGTGAGGATGATTCAAAAGTAAGGGAATATAAAAGACAGAAAAGTGAACAACAAGTTTTTGCAGAGAAGAAAAGAAATCTGGTGCAATCACTTTCGACTTTAATGGATAAGCTCTATCAGCTAAAAATTTCATATAGACCAACAGAGGAACAGGATTCTACATGGAGTCCTGTTTTTTCTTTTGCAGTAAACAAGTATGAATACATTGCTTATCTATATGACTATGTGACGTTCGAAGCTACAGATTCGGAACTTAAAAATGAACTAGAAGAATTATTACAGGAGGTTGAAAAAATTGAACGA
>JAFYYR010000014.1 GCA_017557435.1 Pseudobutyrivibrio sp.
CGTCTTAGAAACTAAATGAATTTCAAGGATACATGTTTTAAAAACTTGTATTAATTCAAGGTTTGTTTCACTGTTCAGTTATCAATCTTCGCTTTGTTGTTGCCCTCAGCAGCAACTCGTTTATACTATCATGTCGCTAGCTTTTTGTCAACAACTTTTTTATTTATTTTTTCTTGACTTTCTTAGGAAAATCAAGGGCTGAAGCTCTTTCGAGTCAGCTTGTATATAGTATCAAGTGGATGGCTTTTTGTCAAGCACTTTTTACTAAATTTTTTCAGCTGATTTTGTGAGATATCACACGCTTTTTCAAGGTGTTCTCGCTCACGCGACAGCTTGTTTATAATAGCAAGGAGACAACTAAATGTCAACAGCTTTTTTCAAATTTTATAAGATTTTTTTCAGTGCTTCAACAGAGGCATTTTCTGTTGCCCAACTAGTGGCAATTCTAATGACAGTATGACCCTCATCATACTTCTCCCAGAAGCCATATGCCACCTCTTTTTTCAAGGCTTCCAGCTTGCTATTTTCCATTACAACAAATATCTGATTAGTAGGATTCTCCATAAAGAGATGATATCCCTTCTTTTTCAAATCCTCTCTTATAGTATTAGCTTGTACAATTGCATTCTTACCCATCTTCATATAAAGATCATCTGTAAACAACGCATCGAACTGGACGCCAAGTAGTCTTCCCTTAGCTAAAAGTGCTCCATGCTGCTTAATCTGTGTAATCATATGCTTAGGAGTATTGCCGTTAGTGAATACAACAGCCTCACCAAATAGAGCACCTACCTTTGTGCCTCCTATATAGAAGACATCTGCATAGGACGCAATATCTTCCATAGAAAGGTCATCCTGTGCAGCAAGACCGTAAGCAAGTCTAGCACCATCAATAAATAGAGGTATATCGTACTGCTTACATATAGAAGAAACACTTTCTAACTCAGCGCGAGAATAGAGTGTTCCATACTCTGTTGGATATGAAATGTAGACCATTCCAGGGTTAACCATATGCTCTGCACTATCATCAGCATAATGGTCTTCAAGCATCTGCTTGAGCTCTGCTGGATCAATTTTACCTGCATGGCCAGGAACTGTTATTACCTTGTGACCGCTGTATTCGATTGCACCAGCCTCATGAACTGCTACATGACCTGTTGTAGCTGCTACCACACCATCATAATTAGAAAGCATAGAATCAATAACAACCTGATTAGTCTGTGTACCACCTACTAAGAAATATATATCAGCCTGAGGGCAATTTATATAATCACGAATCTTAGCCTTAGCTCTATCGCAATACTCATCCTCACCATAACCTGGTGTAGAAACCATATTAGTTTTAGTTAGTGCCTCCAATATCTGTGGATGACATCCCTCTGCATAGTCACAAGAAAAATATAGCATATTTATTTCCTCCAAATTTCGTATCGAGTTAAGACTAGCTCAAAATTCACTAAAACACAACCATATTTTACAAAATCAAAAAAGAAGCCTAAAAGATATTATCTTCTACAGCTTCTCTACTTACTTATTATATGAATAGATTATTTATGAAAACAAAAAGGCAACCACTAATGTGATTGCCTGTTCAGCGCAGAGGGTGGGATTCGAACCCACGCGCCCTTGCGGACAAACGGTTTTCAAGACCGCCTCGTTATGACCACTTCGATACCTCTGCATATTTAATTACGTATCTCTCGGACACGAATAGTATAATATCATCCCATACCCCAGATGTCAACAAAAAAGACGTAAGTTTTTTCTAAAAACCTTGAATTCAGAAAATTGCGACAATGCTAGTATTTAGGGCTATTTTTCTACCTCCTTTTAAGGATTGCTTCTCCGAAAGCAGCGTCCTCTGGAGTGGTAACTTTTATGTTCATATAAGAACCTTCTATCATATGTACTTCATGATCTGTAGCCATCTCAACTATCATAGCATCATCTGTAATAGAACTATCTGCTGTAGGGATAATTTTGTCATAGGCCCCACGTATAAGATTGTATTCAAAGCACTGCGGAGTCTGTACAATCCACACATTACTTCTATCAGGTGTATCAAGAACCTTGCGGTGAGAGTCTGTGACCTTTACAGTGTCCTTGCTAGGCATGCCTACTACGCATGATTCATATAAAGCTACTGCGGACATGCAACGATGAATAATATCAATCGATACAAAAGCTCTAGCACAATCGTGTATCAAAACATAGCCATCATCAATAGCCTTGAGGCCTGCGTATACAGAGTCATATCTCTCCTCTCCGCCTTCAACGATAGCAACACACTTATCTATATGATACTTCTCAATAATCTCCTTGCGGCACTTCTCAACATCACCAGGAGCAACAACAAGTACAATCTGAGTTACCTTGCTTTCTTGGAATGTACGTAAGCAATGAACCATCAATGGCGCATCGCCGATTTTCATATACTGTTTTGGTATATCCTGTTCCATTCGCTTGCCGCTACCTGCTGCAAGAACTATTGCTGTAAACTTGTTCATTATTGATCCCTTTTAGTATTTATGTAAGCAAAACGATAGTAAAATTAGCGCTCTCCTAATTTCAAATTAGGTATAGCGTTTAAATCCCAGCCATCTCTACGTCCGGCTAAGTATTCATAGTATGCTGCCGCACCAATCATGGCCGCATTATCTGTGCAAAGGATTGGTGATGGGTGGTAGAATTTCACACCCTTTTCCTGACACATATTCTCCATGGCATTTCTAAGGGTCTGGTTGGAAGCCACACCACCTGCTATGGCAAATTTGTCCATGCCAAATTCATCAATAGCACGGGCTGCATGATCACACAAAGTATCAATGACAGTCTGCTGGAATGAAGCTGCAATATCCGCTTCATTTACAGTCTCACCCTTCATCTGGGCTCCATTTATATAATTTAATACCTGTGATTTCAATCCGCTAAATGAAAAATCATAGAGCTCGTCTGTAACCTTTGGTCGAGTAAACTGGATAGCTTGAGGGTCGCCCTCGTGAGCTGCCTTTTCCACCTTTGGTCCACCTGGATATCCCAGTCCTATAGCACGAGCTACCTTGTCAAAAGCCTCTCCTGCTGCATCATCTCTAGTACGTCCAAGTATTTCGTATTTACCATAATCGGAAACACGTACAAGATGTGTATGACCGCCTGAAACCACCAGACATAAAAATGGTGGTTCTAAGTCTTTGTTCTCTATGTAATTAGCGCTGATGTGTCCCTCAATATGGTGTACACCAATAAGAGGCTTACCTGTAGCAAAAGCAATAGCTTTTGCCTCTGCAACACCAACAAGCAAAGCGCCCACAAGACCAGGACCGTATGTGACTGCTATAGCGTCCATATCCTCCAGTCCCATATCAGCCTCTTCTAGAGCCTGTTCAATAACCTGATTAATTCTCTCTATATGCTTTCTAGAAGCAATCTCCGGAACAACTCCTCCATATAATGTATGAAGTGGAATCTGTGTGGAAATAATATTGCTTCTAACATCCCTTCCATTTACAACCACAGCTGCTGCAGTTTCATCGCAGGAGCTTTCTATAGAAAGTATTTTTATTTCTTTAGTATCCATTTATTTCATCCTTTGTAGCCAATCTCCAGGTAAGGATTTTCCAATTACCGTCTTTATCCTTCCTCAAGCAGAAGTCCTCGTAGGTTCTGTCGTATGAGCTGCCTTCTCTAATAAAATAGTAGACTGATATGAAAGCACATTCATAACCATTAACCGTTTTATACTGGACCTCTTTGGAATCACTGATAGTCGCTGAGACTATAGTCCTAGATCTGTTGTGATAATCCTCTATCTCCATAGATAGAGATGCCAAATATGTATCCCTAGGATTGTATGCCAAAAGTTCATCATCCATTAGCATACGCGCCTGATCTGCCATCTTCTCAAGATCTTCTTGGGAGTAATCCTCACTGTAGTAGGCTGTAATAATTCGATTGTACCATTTAACAACTGCACGGGCTGTAGCAGGATAATCTGACTTGAAATTCTTGTTGATAATTGCCTGTACCTCAGAAACCTCACCAGTCTCCTCTGCCTTGCTCTGAGAATTTCTTCTAGACAAATAGGCATAGTATCCCACCACTAGGCATACCATACAGATTACCGCTATTCCAATTCGCAGTACCTTTCTCATATTACTCCTCCGCAAAATCTAGCTCTAAGAACTTGCCGTCTTCTCCAAGCTCAGCCTGTGGGAATATATCACAGACTGCCTTCATATATCTCTTATGCCCCGTCATAGATGGGGAAAAATGAGTAAGCCAAAGCTTTGACACATCTGCATCCTTAGCAACCTGTGCTGCTTCATAGAATGTCATGTGCTTATTCTTTTTTGCCTTTGCTAATTTTTCTTCCTCTGCGTACATACCCTCGCAGATAAGAAGGTCAGATTCTCTAGCCCCCTCAACAAGTGATGCAGTAGGTCTTGTATCGGTACAGTATGTTACCTTAATACCCTTTCTAGCAGCACCCATTACCATATCTGGGGTATATGTCTTGCCTTCAAACTCTACGTCCTGCCCCTTTTGAAGTGGATTCCAAAGCTGAATTGGAATGTCCATCTCCTTGGCTGCCTCTACATTAAAGCGGCCCTTTCTAGGAATCTCAATGCTATAGCCATAGCAAAGTACATTATGATTAACCTTGAAAGCATGGATATGATAACCCATTATTTCAATAGTATCTTCCGGTTCAGTAATCTCGTGTAATCGAATCTCAAAAGGAAGCTCAGGAGCAATAACTCTAAGGGAATTAACCACTCGCTCTAAGCCCTTTGGTCCAATTATTGTAACAGGCTCGGTCCTGTCTGAATTGCCCATTGATAACAAAAATCCTGGCAAACCACTTACATGGTCAGCATGATAATGTGTAAGGCAAATTATGGAAATAGGGTTGGGAGAAAAGCCAGCTTCTCTCAAAGCCACCTGAGTTCCCTCACCACAGTCTATGAGAAGCCCCTCGCCATTGAACCTCATCAAGCATGAGGTAAGCCACCTATTAGGCAAAGGAAGCATCCCGGCTGTTCCCAACAAACAAACATCTAACATTTTATATCCTCAAATTCTAGCTGATTTTAAAAATTATGAATCAATCTCAAGGCGCATACATATAGCATCCTCTATAGGATCAGAGTAGAAGTACTTCCGTCTGCCTATCTCTTCGAATCCCATTTTTTCATAGAGGGCCCGCGCCCTTTCATTAGAAACTCTAACTTCTAAAAAAACTGTATCAACACCTCTCAATGAAAGCTCCCTAAGGCTAGCATCAAGAAGTAACTTACCTATACCTCGTCCTCTATAAGACTCCGATACAACGATATCTGGCAACTCTGACTCAGGGGCAGTTAAATAAAAGACTGCAAAGCCTACACAAACTCCCGCCTCATCGGCAACCATAATAAATGCATGATCAGAATCAAGAGCTTCCTTATAAGAGTCCAAAGTCCAAGGACTGCTCATAGAGGCATTTTCTATTTCTACTATAGTATTCAGGTCCTGCTGATTTGCAAATCTGAATTCTAAACTCATTGCAAACTACCTTTCTTTTCAAGACGCTCTCGCTCAGCCTGAGAAAGTCTAAGGTACTCTGGTCTGTGGTCTGCAGCTGGCTCGCAATCTCCATTTGCATAATAAACAGCTCCTAGAGCTGCAACAGAAGATGCATGCTGGCGATTGACATGTGCTGGAGCGAATCTATATGGAACCTGAATAATGGATGAAATCAACTCTGCGAAAACAGGAGTGCCATCACCTAAGAATGTGACTGGCCTGCCGAGAGAATTAATCTCTTCTGCTATATCATGAAAATCTACTGCGCACTGTTCTTTTAAAACATTAAGGTGACCTGACTGGTCAAAATCATAAAGACCTGTGTAAACCTGTCCACGTCTAGCATCAAGAATAGGACAAATCACATCTGAACTGCCCCACATATTGTATGCTAAGGCATCCACTGTAGGCACCGAAATAATCGGACATCCCAAAGATAAGCCAAGGCCCTTGGCAGTAGCTGATGCAATTCTAAGTCCTGTAAATGAACCAGGACCTGCTGCAACTGCAATGGCATCTATTGTATTAAGATCAAGCTCAACCATCTTAGACAACTCATCAAGCATAGGAAGTAGTGTCTGAGAATGGGTCTTCTTGTATCCAGTTGTGTACTCACCAATTAAATTATCATCTTCTACAATGGCAATTGAAGCCACAAGCCCCGAGCCATCGATTCCTAATATTTTCATAGTTATTTCTGTATCTTCTCTACCGTAATCTTACGGTAATCAAATCCTTTTTCTAAATTCTTCTCTATTGTAACCTGAGTATAAGAATCAGGTAAAATATCCTCTATTAAATTAGCCCATTCAATGAGAGATACGCCATCGCCAAAGATGTAGTCCTCGTATCCTATCTCGTCCATCTCTTCCACATCGCCTATACGATATACATCAAAATGGTAAAAAGGAAGTCGGCCTGTATCGTATACCTGAACTATGGTGAAAGTAGGGCTACATATAGCCTCATCAATCTGAAGCCCAGTGGCAAATCCCTGAGTAAATACAGTCTTGCCAACGCCCAAGTCTCCTATAAGGGTAAATACCTGTCCTGGGGTAGCTTCCTCAGCAAGGCGCTTACCTAAGGCTTCTGTTTCTTCTGGTGAATTAGTTTCAATAATCTCTATCATCTTAACTGTAATTTATAATCCTCTACATGGTTTGTAATATATTCTTTTATTGCAGAATATTCATTTTCAATATCTGACATAGGAATAATATATGCATTAACTCTGTTGGAATAAATCAAAAGGTAATCCTTCCAAGAAGTGACCTTATATATGTATTCCCATGGAAGCTCTGCAGGCTGATCAGTTGTAGGTGAACTGATTAAAATGCCTGTCTCAATAAGCTCATATGTAAGTGGATGCTGAAATACCTCCTGAAGCATCTGGTTCTTAACTCTAAGCTTAAGGCTCATAGGAAGGTAAAGCAAAAACACCACTGCAACAGCTGGATACATCACTCTATACGCAAGAGAAAGTTGCTGAAAACGCAAAATCCACACTGTGACTAAAAGAACAAACAATAATATAGAAAGAACTCCCTGATTGGAAGTATATGTGTGATGTAAGTTGTATCTATATAAATCGTTCTCTGAAATTTTAGTGCTAAACTTAATATTAGTCATAATCAAATTCTCCCTATATATAGTGTATTTTATCATAATATACTTCTATATACAAAAAAAGAACGAGTCGAAACCCCTTACGACTCATTCTTAAACCATTTCTCCTAAAAAGCAAACTGTCTGTTACTTTTTCTTACTAAAGTAAGTATATGTTTGTATGACAAGAATGTCAACAGCTTGTGCTATTCAGGGAATTATTTTGTCTAAATGCTACAAAATCACTGATGATTATGTGTTGATAATACGAAAACCTTTAAGTAGATTTACGCCCCATTTCACATAATCCCCTAATCATTGTATTATTTCTTTGAAAGCTTCATTGTAAGGGCTATCCTTCCCTTCTTCTCATCTACGGAAAGAACCTCCACATCTACAATATCTCCTACAGAAACCACCTCTAATGGATGCTTAATGTAGCGATCGGTCATCTGAGAAATGTGTACCAAACCGTCCTGGTGAACTCCGATATCAACAAAGGCACCAAAGTCGATAACATTTCTGACTGTACCCTTAAGCTGCATGCCTGGCTTTAAATCCTTCATTTCAAGGACATCACTCTTAAGGATAGGCTTTGGCATATCCTCACGTGGATCACGTCCTGGCTTCTCAAGCTCCTTAACAATATCCTCCAAAGTCATCTCACCAACCCCAAGCTCTGTGGATAAAGCCTTGATGTTAGTGATGCTCTTGTGGATATCCTTTAAAGTACCTGCTGCAATATCCTTTGTATCAAATCCAAGTCTCTCAAGAAGAGCCTTAGCAGCATCGTAGCTTTCTGGATGAACCGCTGTGGCATCAAGAGGATTCTTGCCACCAATTATTCTCATAAAGCCTGCGCACTGTTCAAAGGCCTTTGGTCCAAGCTTTGGAACCTTTTTAAGCTCGGCACGAGAATTGAATTTACCATTCTCCTCACGGTATGCAACGATATTTTTAGCAAGTGTTTTGTTAATACCTGAAACATATTCAAGCAATGATGCAGATGCAGTATTTAAATCTACACCTACTGCGTTAACGCATGTCTCCACCACTCCAGCAAGTGTCTCATCAAGCTTCTTCTGATTCATGTCGTGCTGGTACTGGCCAACGCCTACAGATTTTGGATCTATTTTTACAAGCTCAGCAAGTGGATCCTGAAGACGACGAGCCATAGATGTAGCACTACGCTGTCCCACATCAAAGCTAGGGAACTCCTCTGTTGCAAGCTTGCTGGCAGAATATACTGATGCACCTGCTTCATTTACAATGATGTACTCCACCTTTTCTGGAATCTCCTTAAGCATATCTACGATAATCTGCTCAGACTCACGGCTGGCAGTACCATTTCCAAGAGAGATAAGTGAAACATTATACTTTTTAATAAGAGCCTTGATAACCTTTTTTGTCTCCTCTACCTTGTTCTGAGGTGCTGTAGGATAAACTACTGTTGTATCAAGCACCTTACCTGTGGCATCAACAACTGCTATCTTGCAGCCTGTTCTAAAGGCAGGGTCCCAGCCAAGAACATTACGTCCTGCGATAGGTGGCTGCATAAGAAGCTGTGTAAGATTCTTACCAAATACCTTTATCGCTCCATCCTCTGCCATCTCTGTAAGATTGTTTCGGATTTCATTTTCAATGGAAGGCGCAATAAGTCTTGTGTATGCATCCTCGATTGTAGCCTGTAAAGTCTGATTCGTATTTACGTTATCTCTGCTGATAATTTTCTTCTCTAGGTATCTGAGAATATCCTCTACAGGAGCCTCGATAGATACCTTTAAAATCTTTTCCTTTTCACCACGGTTAAGGGCAAGAATTCTATGACCAGGAAGCTTAGCAATAGCCTCGTCGTAGTCGTAGTAATTCTCATATACAGATTCTGCCTGATCATCCTTAGCCTTTGAAATAATGCGGCCATTTTTAAATGTCTTTTCACGAATCCAAGTACGATAATCTGCATCATCAGAAATGCTCTCAGCAATAATATCGCAAGCACCAGCAATAGCATCCTCTGGTGTGTTAACTTCTTTTTCTGGATTGATAAATGCCTTAGCCTCATCCTCAAGAGACTTGTCTGTCATCTGAAGAATGATTATGTTAGCAAGTGGCTCTAAGCCCTTTTCCTTAGCAATAGTAGCGCGAGTTCTGCGCTTTGGTCTGTATGGGCGATATAAATCATCAACAGCCACCTGGGTTGTTGCCTCAAGAATAGCCTTTTTAAGCTCATCTGTAAGAAGGCCCTGCTCCTCAATGGAAGCAAGACATGTTGCCTTTTTATCCTCTAAATTTCTTAAATAGGTAAGTCTCTCTGAAAGGGCACGTAACTGCTCATCATTAAGACCACCTGTAGCCTCTTTTCTATAGCGGGAAATAAATGGAACTGTATTCCCTTCATCCAATAATTTCACAGCAGCCTCAACCTGCGCAGGTCTAACTTGAAGCTCTGTCGCAATCTGTTTAGTAATATCCATGTTGTACTCCTAGTTTTTATTTTTCACTTTTGACGAAAGAGATTTTACCACAATGGCGCCAACCCAGGTCAATGCCATAGCAAGCAACAATAGTGTAAATGTCTCTCTTCGGCTATATAAAGAAATATCATAATGCTTAAATAACAATATGATTATCATATGGTGAACTAAAATTATATTCCAACTGATAGCGGAAATGTAAGTGATAACTTTATAAATTCTCTTCTCAGGATTAATATCTACATCCCTTATTGCTAAGAACATAGCAAGGGACCAAATGACACATACTATTTCAAATGGCTGATTTAAAACAACAGGAAAAACTGCTGTGTATCCTGCAAGAAGTAGATATACAAAAATAACCACTGACACTACTGTGCAAATGATTCTGATATTTTTAGAGACTGCCTTCTGTCCAATTACTTCATAAAGAACCATTCCAATATAGAAATATAAAAGGACAAATAAAGGATTGTGCTCCACCTGCATATCAAATGGATTGAAAATAAAAAGCATAAATCCGCTCCAAAGTGCAAGTACTACCAGCAATACATATTTAGCCTTTTTAACAGCTTTAGCAAAAAGTGGGAAGAATATATAGCAAAATACGATGCAAGACATAAACCATTCACCTATAAGGTAAAAGCCTAGTCCTCCGCTCATCTCCTGAACCATGGCATCAACACCAAGTATGGTAAATACCAACATGTATAAAGAAGAAGTGCTTCCTGCTGCAACATTATTTACAGCAAAATAAGCAAGAAACATTATCGTATATGCGATGTAGAAAGGAATGAATAATCCCTTAAATCTTCTAATGTAATATTCCTTTAGTGGCAACTCATTCTCACGATTATACATAAGTGCATAGCCAGAAATAATGAATAGGAATAGGCTGGCAGGTCGTGCCCAGATATTAGCAAAATAATTGATAGATGGCATAAGAGGATCTGTGCCCTGAGCCAAATTCAAATACTCTATACAGAAGTGATATAAAAATATAAAAATAACACCGATATCTCGAAGAATATCAAGGCCTATAATTCTTTTTTTCATATAATTTTCTCCTACGGATTTTTACTAATTCAGTATATATAAAATAAAACTTCTTATCAACTTCATGGATTTTTTATATATGAGCATTTTAAATTTTCCAATATTTTTTCTGTTGACAAGATAATTTTTAAGTGTTATAACCGTATTACTACAAATCATACAGTTAGGAGATGCATTATATGAAAAAGAAATTAGTAGTATTTATTATGACAATAGCAATGGGCGTATCCATTATTGCATGTGGAAAGAATGATGATTTTTATAATGAGGATAATGGATGTGGCGTATGCTTAGAGGATGGCGAAGCAGAGTGCGAAGCAGAGTGCGAAACAGCTGATGATTCGCTTATCACTGCAGACGACGAAGTATTAGAAGTAACAGTTGAAAATGAGAATGAAGGCATTAGCTTTTCTATTTTAGATGATGGCAAGACAGTTCTTGAGAAACTTGGCGAGCCTGCTAGCACAACTGATGACGGTGATTACCACACTAGCAAATACTATAATGCAGGAGAATTGACATATAGCACTGAAGGAGATACTACAGAGATTGTTGAGTTCAAAAGCTTTAGTGATGCTTGGAAAACAAGCAAGGGAATTACAATTGGTTCTACTGTAGATGAAATCTTAAGCGCTTACGGTGAGTCAGCCGACGAATATGATTCAGAAGACGGAGAACATATGATAAGTTACACTTACACAAATGGCTATAGCATTTACTTTACTTTAAATGACAACAATGAGGTAGTATGCTTCCAGATGTGTCTTGGACGTGGCTAAAAAAATTGGAGGTGCTTAATAGCACCTCCTTTTTTATTTCATTTTAAAACGGACCACTAACCCCGTCCCCTAGGTTCATATTTTTTCTACGTTTCTGGTGGCAACTACGTCGACACCTGTTCCGCAGACATTTTTAACTACTATATCACCTATGCGGATTGGAGCTTGAAGAACTGCTGCATCAATTTCTTTCATGACTGCATCAATTTTATCCTTTGGGATATTTGATTTAGTCTTTACTGATACACGAGGCTTGTCTCCCCCAAGTATGACAGCTGTGGATGTGACTGTACGCTCAGGATGTGTAACTTCATTTCTTGCATATTTATCACCGATACCACAGGTGTTACCTGTCACTGAAACAACTTCTCCATTTTCTAATTCTACGGTAATGGCACAACCCATAGGGCAGCCGATACATGTTAATTCTCTTTTTTCCATTGTCTGCCGCCTCCTATTCCTGCTCTATCTTTACTGTTATTTTCTTAAGTCCAGGCTTTTCAGCTAATTTATCCTTAAGTAATATAACCTGCTCCATTTCACCTGGAGCCATGATACGTTTCTTGTTGTGCATAACTCGCTCATCATCAAAGTAAACACTTACGAATGAGTCCTTGTATACCGCTCCCACACGGAATCTAACAGTGAGCTTATCATCCATTCTGTCTATATTGATTGTAGATGGCACGGTGTATCTAGCACCTTCTGTTGCTATGATTTCAACATCTGATTTTGCGTCTGAAAGCTGACCCTTTACAAACTTGGCCGCATTTTGACCAGCTCTGTCTGCTTCCTCTGAAACGTAGTCCACAAGATCATGAACATGAAGAACATTACCGCAAGCAAACACACCAGGAATATTTGTCTCAAGGGATTCATTTACTATTGGACCACTTGTGATAGGGCTCATCTCAACTCCTGCATTTCTTGAAAGCTCATTTTCAGGAATAAGTCCGCAGGAAAGAAGAAGTGTATCACATGTGTATCTCTCTTCTGTGCCAGGGATTGGCTTGCCCTTGCCATCAACCTCTGCGATTGTGACAGCTGTTACCTTTTCCTTTCCCTCAATATCAACAACTGTATGGGAAAGCTTAAGAGGAATTCCAAAGTCATCAAGGCACTGAACGATATTTCTCTTAAGTCCACCTGAGTATGGCATAAGCTCTGCCACTACCTTAACCTTTGCCCCCTCAAGTGTCATACGACGGGCCATAATAAGTCCAATATCACCAGAGCCTAGGATTACAACCTCACGCCCTGGCATATAGCCTTCTATATTTACCAGGCGCTGAGCAGTACCTGCTGAGAAAATTCCTGCAGGTCTAAAGCCTGGAATATTTAAAGCACCTCTTGGACGCTCTCTACAGCCCATTGCAAGGATTACAGCTCCAGCCTTAATTTGATACATTCCGTCCTCTCGGCTCATTGCTGTAACAACTCTGTCCTCAGATATATCCATAACCATTGTATTGAGCTTGTACTCTATTTTTGCATCAAGTACTTTTTCAATAAAACGATATGCATATTCTGGTCCAGTAAGCTCCTCTTTAAATGTGTGAAGGCCAAAGCCATTATGTATACACTGATTTAAAATTCCACCTAATTCCTTATCTCTTTCCAATATAAGGATTTTATCTACTCCGGCATTTCGTGCTGCAACAGCTGCTGCAAGTCCTGCTGGGCCGCCGCCAACAATAACAATATCATAGTTCATCATTACTGCTCGCCTCCCTTCTGATTTTTGGTGCGTTCAATAACGATGTTTGAACGTCCACCACTCTTTGTTATTTCTTCATATTCAAGGCCGAGCTCTCTGTGAATAATTTCCATTGTCTTTGGAGAACAGAAACCTGCCTGACATCTTCCCATTCCAGCTCTCGTTCTTCTCTTTACACCGTCCAGTGAACGAGCTCCAAGTGGTCTGTGAATTGCATCAAGAATTTCTCCCTCGGAAATAGACTCACAGCGGCAAATAATGTTACCATATGCCGGATTTTTCTTGATTAACTCATTTCTTTCTTCAATGGATAGATTTTCTGGGTTCATTACATCCTTTCTTGTGCTAATCCAATTAGCCTTTGGTGTAAGTCCCATCATATCCTTTAACATATTGCCAACCATCTCGCCTATGGCTGGACTTGATGTAAGACCTGGTGACTCAATAGCTGCACAATCAATGAAATGCTTAGCTCCCTTTACTTCGCCAATAATGAATTCGTGTCTTGCTTCGTGGGCACGAAGTCCTGCAAAGGATGTAATTACCTTTCTCATAGGAAGATTCTTCACATGATCATTTGCCTTTGCAATCAAATCATTGATTCCCTCAGCTGTTGTATTTGTTCCTTCTTTGTCATCAATATCAATAGCTGTAGGTCCTACAATAAGATTTCCATGAACAGTAGGTGATACAAGAACACCCTTACCAAGATTAGTTGGCTGTGGGAAGATTGTATGGCTTACATGAGTTCCTACTTCCTTATCAAGCAAGCAGTAGTCTCCACGGCGAGGAATGATTTCAATTTTATCATCATCTTCACTTACCATATTGTGGATTACGCCTGAATACACACCTGCGGCATTTACCACATATCTAGAAACATACTCACCATTATTGGTGCGAATGTGCCACATTCCGTCTTCGCCCTTTTTAATATCTTCTACCTTGGTATTAAATCTGAAATCAACTCCATTTACATTTGCATTTTCTGCCATAGCTATACATAGCTTAAATGGGCAGATAATACCACCAGTTGGTGCATAAAGTGCTCCTTCTACATTGTCAGAAAGATTTGGTTCCATCTCTAGGGCTTCTTCACGGCTCAAGATTTTCATATCTTTTACGCCGTTTTTAATACCTCTGTCGTAAAGGTCCTGAAGTCCTGGAAGTGCTTCCTTGTGGATACACACAACCATTGAACCATTTCTTTTAAACGGTATGTCCAAATCACGGCAGAGGTCGTCCATCATTTCATTTCCTCTGACATTTAATTTTGCCATTAATGAGCCAGCCGGTGCATCAAAGCCTGCATGGACAATTGCCGAATTAGCTTTCGAGGTACCCTCACATACATCCTCACATTTTTCTAGTACACAGACATTTGCCTCATAGCGTGAGAGTTCTCTTGCAATTGCGCTACCAGAAACGCCTGCGCCTATGATTATGACATCATACAACATAGTTTTTTCTCCTACCTTTTACATATTTTGAAAAAAGGAGTCGGCAATTAGACGCATCTCATCATGCGTTCAATACCGACTCCAATCCTCAGTGTATCAATAATAAAGTTTTAAAATGGTTACAGGTTCAGTATTGAATACTGAATTAATAATAACTTACACAGATTATATTTCTGTGAACAATGTTTAACCAAACATCTGAGCTGCAGCAAGTGCGTTGTAAAGAAGGGATGCAACAACACCACCACAGATAGGTGCTACAGCTGGAATCCATCCATAACTCCAATTTCCATTCTTCTTACCAAAGTTAGGTGCTAAGCAAAGGTAAGCAATACGAGGAGCTGTATCTCTTGCTGCATTCATTGCGTATCCTGTAAGACCGCCAAATGAAGCACCACAAGCAACGATTACGCCATATACAAGTACCCAAACTGTACGGTCAGAACCTGCAGGAATAAGTGCAAGTGTAAATACAAGAATAAATGTAGCTACGAACTCTGACATAAAGTTAAGGAACTGATTTGGTATAGAAGGTGCTGTACAGAAGCAGCCTCTAACAACATCATCTTCAGCAGTAGCTTTGATATGATCATGATAAAGAAGCATCAAAATAGCTGCACCAACGAAACCACCCAGCATCTGAGCAACTATCTGTCCTGGAACTGTGCTCCAGTCACCACTTCTGATTGCAATACCAATTGTAACTGCAGGGTTGAATGCTGAAGGGCATCCTGTGAAATTGCTCATTGCAAATGCAGGAACCATAACGGCCATTCCCCATCCAATAAGGATATGAACAGCTCCGCCGCCCTTAAATCCTGACTTATTTAAGGAAACGTTACAGCATACACCATCGCCAAGTAATACAAGAATAATTGTACCGATAAACTCACCTACATAAACTGACATATTCATTACCCCCTTTAATGAAATTTTTTATTCCTTTGCCCAGCCTCTTGTTGCTGCTACAGCCTTTGACCAGCCCTTGATAGCTGCTGTTCTGTCTGCATCAGTCATCTCTGGCTTGAACTCACGATCAACAGACCAGTTCTTAATAACATCCTCTTTACTCTTCCAGTAGCCAACTGCAAGACCTGCAAGATATGCAGCACCCATAGCTGTTGTCTCAACACAGCTTGGACGAAGAACGTCTGTATTAATAATGTCTGACTGGAACTGCATCAAGAAGTTGTTGTTTGATGCACCACCGTCAACCTTAAGAGCTGTAAGATGCTTACCAGAATCAAGCTCCATAGCATGTAATACGTCATATGTCTGATATGCTAAAGACTCAAGTGTTGCTCTAATAAGATGATACTTATTAACACCACGTGTAAGTCCTGTGATAGCTCCACGAGCATATGGATCCCAATATGGTGCGCCAAGGCCTGTAAATGCAGGTACAACGTAGCAGCCATTTGTATCCTTAACACGTGTTGCGAAGTATTCTGAATCTGGTGAAGAATCAACAATCTTTAACTCATCACGGAGCCACTGGATTGCTGCACCAGCTACGTATACAGAACCCTCAAGTGCGTATGTAACTTTTCCATCAAGTCCCCAAGCGATGGTTGTAAGAAGGTCATTCTTAGAGAATATTGGCTTCTCACCTGTGTTCATAAGCATGAAGCAACCTGTACCGTATGTATTTTTAGCCTCGCCCTCTTTGTAGCATGTCTGTCCGAAAAGAGCTGCCTGCTGATCACCAGCAGCGCCTGCTATACGGATAGGACCGCCAAAGAATTCTGGATCTGTCTCTCCATAGATGCAGCTAGAAGGCTTAGCCTCTGGAAGCATGCTCTTTGGAATCTCAAGAATCTGGCAAAGCTCATCATCCCATTCAAGAGTATTGATGTTGAATAATAATGTACGGCTTGCATTAGAGTAATCAGTAACATGTACTTTACCCTTTGTAAGCTTGTAGATTAACCAAGAATCTACAGTACCAAAAGCAAGCTCACCCTTTTCTGCTCTCTCACGAGCACCTTCTACATTGTCGAGAATCCAACGGATTTTTGTTCCTGAGAAGTATGGGTCAAACTTAAGACCTGTCTTCTGCTGGAATTTCTCAACAATACCAGGAATCTTGCCCTTCATCTGCTCTGCAAAGTCTGCAGTACGACGGCACTGCCAAACAATTGCATGAGTGATAGGCTGTCCTGTAGCTCTGTCCCAAACGATAACTGTCTCACGCTGATTTGTGATACCGATTGCTGCGATATCATCTGATGTAGCACCCACTTTTCTCATAGCTTCACGAGCAACAGAAAGCTGTGTCTGCCAGATTTCGTTAGCATCATGCTCTACCCAACCTGGCTGTGGAAAATACTGTGTAAACTCCTTCTGTGCAACAGAGCACATCTCGCCCTTTTCATTGAAAAGGATACATCTGTTACTTGTTGTTCCGGCATCAAGAGCCATTACATATTTTGCCATTATTACTCCTCCTTCTTTTTGCGCCTTTTGGCATTGGCTAGTTTAGGAGAAGGCTTTTAGCACTTATAGCTGCCAGACATCTTCATTGGTGGTAGACACTGCCAGCACCCCATTATTAAGTGCATTCATAACATCATCTCTGTCGCTAATTAGTCCCCCCGCTAAGACAGGAACTCTACTAGCTTTGTTCACCCTCTTGATAATCTTTGGTAAGACTATTCCAGGAAGAATCTCGATGACATCTGGTGTAGATATTCCATGACGGTCTTGCTTTTCAATATTCACAAGAGCCATGCTGTCAATAACAAAATATCTAAGCACCGTGTACAAGCCCAACTCCTTGGCCCGTCCAATGAGATTGCCTTTGGTGGTGATAATACCGTCTGCCTCAGTATTATTTTTGATAAAGTCGACGGAGATTTCCTTGGTGTTATTGAGGCCTGTAATTAAATCCAGATGCACCATGGCCACCTTATCAGCTGCTTTGATTTGACGTACAATCTCCGGAATCGTACAAACATCTCCATATAGTATGAAGATTATCTCGCAATCAGTCTTTAAGGCATGGGCCAAACCCTCGTCGTTCTTTATGGCTGCGATAACTGGATTAACCTCCAGCTTCTCGATGAATTCTCTATGCATTATCTACTCCTCCCTAGCACCTTTGCCTATGTTTAGGCACAAAAAAAGAACATGCCTAAAGGAGCAAGAGCTCATCTCTTGTCACAGCCACATTCTCATCTCTCACGGGCATTTATTAACTTATCTGATTAAATCATAACGCAGTTATAGGTAAATATCAACATATATTTTTCTCATAATTTCACTTATGTGTGCATAATTGCCTAATATTGTCATTGTCATAATATTAACAATCTGTCAACTTTGCACTAGTTAAGACGGTTTCCGAACTTTAATTATTGGACAGTCTGCCCTTTTTACCTCAAAAATCACTAAAATTAGGCATAAAAAAAGCAAGTTTTGATAACAAAACCTGCTTTGATTACTAATTACTGCTGTAGAGCCACAATTGCATTGTATAAATCGTCGTATTCTTCGAATGCTGGATACTGTGGATAGTCATTTTTAATAGCCTCAGTAGTTCTGAAAAGGAAGCCTGCCTTTGATGCCTGAATCATAGCTAAATCATTAAAGCTATCTCCGCTGGCAATTGTCTCAAAGCCACATGACTGAAGAGCCTTAACTGTAGTAAGCTTGCTCTTGTCACATCTCATCTTATATCCTGTAATTTCGCCATTATCACCAACAATAAGCTCGTTGCAGAAAATAGTAGGCATGCCAAGCTTTTCCATTAAAGGTCCTGCAAACTGTGAGAAAGTATCACTGATAATAATTGTCTGTCCAAATGCTCTAAGCTTATCTAAGAACTCCTTAGCTCCTGGAAGTGGATCAATGCCAGCGATTGTCTCCTGAATCTCCTTAAGACCTAAGCCGTGCTCCTTTAAGATATCAATACGATATTTCATGAGCTTGTCATAATCTGGCTCATCTCTTGTTGTCTTCTTAAGCTCAGGAATACCTGTAGCCTCAGCAAAAGCAATCCAAATCTCTGGAACCAAAACACCTTCTAAATCTAAGCAAGTAATATACATAACAATTCTCCAATTTCTATTAGTACGCCAGTTACGGCTACAAGCCTTAGAGTCTCTCAGCTCAACTACATGTTTCGCTTGAGAGACCTAAGAGCTTGATGCCTACTGGCTCTTTTAATATTTATAGTTACATTAAGTTTTCAATTTACAGCATTACATTAGATTTATCTACCACTAATTTTAGTAGAAACGAATCACTGAAATAATACCGCCAAGTGCTGCTGCACGCTCCTCGAACTCTGCCTCAGACATCTCCGCTGTAACAAAGCCTGTCTCATTGTCTAAGTCAAGGCTAGCATACTCAACTTTGCCAAATTCATTCTCGATATTAGACTGTAAAGCAGAAGTTCTAACGAAGAAACGATATCTCTGCTCTAATGGATTAGCAAGTGTAAGCTTGTCCGCATCCCAGCCTACCTTAACCTGTCTATTTGTATTTCTAGCAAGGAATACCATATCGCCAACTACTGCTGATGCTGTAGGAAGTGCACCTGCGCCAGCGCCATAGTACATAGACTCACCAAGCATATTTCCCTTTACAGAAACAGCGTTCATAACGCCTGCTACATGATAAAGCATCTGCTCTGGCTTAATCATAAATGGAGCTACACGACATGAATATGTATCTCCCTCCTTAACGCTTCTAGCAACAAGCTTGATGCTGCATCCCATTTCCTTAGCATACTTGAAATCTGTAGAAGAAATCTTGCTGATACCCTCTGTAGGAATATCATTGAAATCAACTGTCTTTCCAGAAACAAGTGATGTAAGAATTGCAATCTTACGGCAGCTATCATGACCCTCTACATCAGCTGTTGGGTCCTTCTCTGCATAACCAAGGGCCTGTGCCTCAGCAAGAATCTCATTATAATCGCTACCAAACTGTTCCATGTTTGTGAGCATGTAGTTAGTTGTACCATTGCAGATTGCATCGATCTCCTCGATAACATCACCTGTAAGACATGCTGTAAGTGTACGGATAATTGGAATACCGCCGCCAACTGCTGCTTCAAACACGAAGTTAACGCCGTGCTTGTCAGCGATTTCCATAAGTTCTGCGCCCTTGTCAGCTACCAGGGCTTTATTTGAAGTAGTGACAGACTTTCCAGCTTCGAGCATTTCCTTAACAAATGTGAAGGCAGGCTCCACACCACCCATAGTTTCAACGACAATCTGTACCTCTTCATCTTTTGCAATCTTCTTGTAGTCCTTAACGAAGCAATCCTCGTGTGGGTCACCAGGAAAATCTCTCAAGTCCAAGATATATTTAAGCTCAAGTTCCTCACCTAATCTAGCCTTAATAATATCCTTGTTTGTATCAAGAACTTTTGCTACACCGGAACCAATTGTTCCGTATCCCATAATTGCTGCTTTCATGTTGTCACTCCCTTGCTAAAATCTTTACGTAGTTAACACCGCCAACATTCTCGATAGAATTGACTAATTCTGAGAAGTCTCCTGAATCCTCAAGGACATCCACCGAAATAGTAACTGTAGCGAATCCGTTGACTGGAATACTTTGGTGTACTGTCAAAATATTCACATGAAAATGAGCCATCTCCTCAAGTACCTTGGAAAGAATTCCAGGCTCATCCTCCAATTGAATGACCATATTAACGGTTTTCCCTTTTGCATCCTCGTGGAATGGAAAAATGTCATCCTTATACTTATAAAAAGAGCTACGACTAATTCCAACCTGTTCTGTAGCTTCTTGAACCGAATCACACTTGCCAGTTTCAATAAGCTTCTTCGCAGCTACCACCTTAAGCAAAACCTCAGGAACCGCCTTTTCTTTTAAAACAAAATAGGT
Source organism: Pseudobutyrivibrio sp. (assembly GCA_017557435.1). Classification (GTDB taxonomy): domain Bacteria; phylum Bacillota; class Clostridia; order Lachnospirales; family Lachnospiraceae; genus Pseudobutyrivibrio. Next base: position 20,516 of record JAFYYR010000014.1, read on the forward strand.
AGTCTTCTCTGCCATAAATCCTCCATAAGTGTCTTTAGCACAAAAACATTTGTACACGCTCAGAAGATAATAACATTAAACACTACCTAATTTCAAGTACTATATTAAATTATTGCCTAGTATTATTAGGCTTTTTTGATTTTTAGTCCTCTGCTGTTGCTCCACGGTCTGGACAACCAAGAGAAAGCCACTTCAGATAGGCATTCATAAACGGAGTAAGCTTGCCGTCTAGGACTGCATCTGCATTGCCTGACTCCTCACCTGTACGAAGATCCTTGACCATAGTATATGGCTGCAATACGTAAGAACGAATCTGATTGCCCCAACCAATTTCTGAGACCTCTCCTCTAATTCCACTGGCCTTGGCCGCATTCTCCTCCTGCTTAAGTAAAAGGAGCTTAGTCTTAAGCATCTGCATAGCCTTATCCTTGTTCTGGAACTGACTACGCTCATTTTGACAGGTTACAACTATTCCTGTAGGAAAATGTGTGATACGTATTGCGGAGCTGGTTTTATTAATATGCTGTCCACCAGCACCTGATGAGCGATATGTATCGATACGAATATCCTCATCCTTAATCTCAACATCTACATCCTCTTCTATATCAGGCATAACATCACATGATGCAAATGAAGTCTGTCTCTTACCCTGTGCATTGAATGGAGAAATTCTAACAAGTCTGTGGATACCCTTTTCTGATTTAAGGTAGCCGTAGGCATTTTCTCCATTAACCTGGAATGTGACTGATTTGATACCCGCCTCATCACCCTCCTGATAATCAAGCTCCTCAACAGAAAATCCTGCATCTGAAGCCCAACGAGAATACATGCGGTAAAGCATCTGAACCCAATCACAAGCCTCCACACCGCCTGCTCCAGAATGAAGTGTAACAATAGCGCTATCACCATCATACTCTCCTGATAGAAGAGTCTTCATTCTAAGTGTCTCTAAATCGTTTTCAAACTCTTCGATGAGAAGGCCAACAGTATCAACTATCTCCTGGTCTTCCTCCTCATTGCCAAGTTCGATGTAATCTTCTATTTCCTTATATAGGTCCTCAAGCTTATCGATGATTGATACATCATCCTTCATTGACTTAAGCTCTTTCATTTTATTAGTAGACGCTTGCGCATCTGTCCAAAAGTCTGGAGCCTCCATCTCGCGCTCAAGCTCTTCTATACGAGCTTTCTTAGCTGCGACGTCAAAGTGAATCCCTCACTTCCGTCATAGAATTTTTGTGCGACGCAAGTCGCTGTTTGAACTGATCTAGTTCTATCACGAAATCACCTCTTTTCATTGCTCGCTTGTTACGTCTACAATCCTTAGATACTCTTTGTCGGACTAGAATGTCCTTACAAAGAGCACTAAGAGATTGTAGACTACAAGCTATTCATAAATAACTATTCCCGCTATAACTATCTCTGCCATTAGTTCCTCTAGGGCTTGCTTTGGCACAATTGCCGTTGGGTTACTATTGGCGCAATACTTCTAAAGCCTTTTGAAGCTGGTTGTCAAATTCTACAGCATACTCATCATCCTCGCCACCTAAGAATTCATATTCAAGTACGATATCCGGTGTGATACCCTGTCCATGGATACATTCTCCACTAGGTGTGTAATACTTATGAGTAGTCAGCTTAACTGCTGAATCATCCTGCAACTTAAAGCTAGTCTGAACTATTCCCTTGCCGTATGTCTGTGTGCCAATGATAGTTCCATACTTAAAATCACGTATAGCTCCTGTGAAAATCTCAGCGGAAGATGCTGTATTTCCATTTACAAGTACAACAGTAGGAATCTCCTTGTGGCTGGCATCTGAATTATAATCATGTCGATTGCCTGCCTTGTCCATTGTGTACATTACTGTACCCTTTGGAAGTAAGTAATCCAAAATATTAGTAGCTGTATCTACTATTCCGCCGCCATTATTTCTCAAATCATAGATTACAGATGTCATGCCCTGAGACTCTAAATCCTCAAAAGCTTTCTCAAATTCCTTATCTGTACTTCCTGTAAATTGAGAGATCTGAATATAGCCGATGTTGTTATCAAGCATCTTATAGGCAACAGTCTCTACTTCAATAATATCTCTAACTAATGTAAGCTCAATCTCTTCGCCTTCTCTGTCGATAACAAGATTTACCTCTGTACCCTCATCACCGCGAAGGTATTTAGATACATAGTCCTCAAGTGAATAGTTAACGCCCTTATGACCATCTGCAGATACGATAATATCTCCTTCTTTTATACCACCTTTTTCAGCTGGAGAATCTTCATATACTTTTGTAACTACAACCTCTCCTGTGTCAGCATCCTTTTGAAGACCTGCACCAATTCCTCCAAAGTTACCATTGACCACACTGCTGTATTCTTCGTATTCCTCTGGTGTAAAATACTGAGAATATGGATCTTCAAGGCTATCAAATACTCCATGATAAGCACCATTTTGAAGAGTTTCTTGATCCACATCATTAAAATAATAAGCGTTAATCAGTTCCTCCAAATATGATAACTTGTAGTCAGAATTTCCCATAAGCTTAGCATTCTGAGTATCTATATAGCTTTTGCTTATAGCCATTGTAATAGCGATACCAACAATAATGCCTATAAATACATGTAGGGCTGTAAATACCCCCTTATGTGCTTTCTTAGGGCGTGGCTCATCCACCTCTACATGAGTATCCTTTTTAACTTCCTCTACTTCCTCTTCCTTATTGACACTTTCATTTGTGCCTTCAAATTCTTCATTCATCATTCTTCACCTTCAATCTAAATAGTTCATATTGCAACTATATATTAAAAGTGCCTCGGCGTCTGCCAAGGCACTCCCCAGATTTCATCATTATACTAAACTCTAAGATGTTTGTGCAAGGTCAGTCTAGAACCTACCCAGCCGATTCCTACACCAAGTATTAATGATATAGGAACAAGTGTGTTAAATATTGTCTTTACTGGTATGAAAGAAACCATACTGCTGAGGAAATTGAACTCACTGGCTGCATAAGCAACTACCTTTTCATATATGAAGAACAACAGTACAAGAGGAATGATAGAACCAATCAATCCAATTGCAATACCCTCAACTACGAATGGAGCTCGGACGAATGCATCTTTTGCTCCTATCAATTTCATAATAGCAATCTCTTCTCTACGAACAGAAATACCAACCATGACTGTATTACTAATCAAGAATACAGATACGAATAACAGAATAATGACAATCGCCATTGAAACTATTGTAATAGCACTGTTGATATCTGTAAGTGTCTTAGCTGCTACTTCTGATTTGTTTACCTTTCTGACTCCATCAAGTCCCTCAAGATAAGATACAAGAGTGGACTGCATAGATACATCACTGAGATATATCTCATAGTTGGCAGAATCTGCAAGAGGATTATCCTCTCTAAAACTCTCTGCCGCCTCTGGATGTCCCTCAAAATAAACTTCTTTATAGTTCTCCCAAGCCTGCTCAGCTGAGACGAAATTATAAGATGCTACCTCTGGGCGCTTCTTAATCTCTCCTCCGATTTCATCTATTCTCTCCTGAGAGATTCCCTTGTCAAAGAAACAAGTAACTGCAACACCTTCCTCTGCTTCCTTAAGCATAGTTTGGAAGTTGGTACCAAGTGAGTAGAATATACCAAAAAGGAAAATACAAGCTGTCATTGTGGCTATAGATGCCAATGAAAAAAGCTTGTTTCTCCAGATATTTTTAATACCCTGGCCAATGTTATATAAGTGAGTGCTAATCTTCATAGTCATCACCTCCAACGTCACTTACTACCACGCCTTTTTTGATGGTGATAACTCGTTTATTCATTGCTCTAACTATTTCCATGTTATGGGTAACTACAACAACTGTAGTGCCTCTGCGATTTATTTCCTCAAGTAGTCGCATGATTTCCCATGTATTATCGCTGTCAAGATTACCTGTAGGCTCGTCAGCAAGAATGATTTTTGGCTCATTAACAAGAGCTCTGGCGATAGCAACACGCTGCTGCTCACCACCGGATAACTGACTAGGTCTTGACTTGTATTTTGCTGCTAGTCCAACAAGTGAAAGCATTGTAGGAACTCGCTTTTTAATCTCACGATTTGATGACTCTACAACCTTCATAGCAAATGCGATATTTTCGTATACATTTCTATCTGGAAGAAGTCTAAAGTTCTGGAATACTACGCCAACATTTCTACGGTACATTGGAATCTTTTTATGTGTAACCTTTTTAAGATCCTGACCGTTGATGTAAATCTTGCCTTTTGTAGGCTCCAATTCCTTAAGTAGTAGTCTAATTAGTGTAGACTTTCCAGATCCAGAATCTCCTACTACAAAAACAAACTCGCCTGGATCTATGTGTATAGTCACATCCTCTAAGGCTGGCTTGCCAACCTCATAGGACTTGCTAACGTGATCTAATCGTATCAATGTAAGTACCTCTTTCTTTATTACCTAATATGAAGTGTTAGAATTTCTCATCTTCCATATACTTCATATATTTTACTACCATAAGAGCAATCTTGAATGTGATTGCATCCTCGAAAACGCGCAGGTCTAAGCCTGTGCTCTTCTCAAGCTTATCCAAACGATATACAAGAGTATTACGGTGGATATATAACTGTCTTGATGTCTCAGAAACATTTAAGCTATTCTCGAAGAACTTGCTAATTGTAGTAAGTGTCTCCTCATCAAAATCATCTGGTGACTTATTCTCAAAAATCTCTGAAATGAACATCTTGCAAAGTGGAATAGGAAGCTGATAAATAAGACGACCAATTCCAAGGGCAGAGTATGCAATGATTCGCTTGTCAGCAAAGAAAATCTTGCCAACATCCATAGCCATAGATGCTTCCTTGTAAGAACGTGAAACTTCCTTAATCTCTCCTACAACTGTACCATAGGAAACTCTAATGTCCTTAGAGTTCTTGTCATGGAAAGCATCAATGATAACTGCTGCTATTTTGTCAATGTCTGCATAAGTATCATTCTCGCCAAGTTCCTTAACTACAATAATATTATGCTCATCAACAGCAGTAACAAAATCTCTAGTCTTGCCACCAAATACGGAACGAACTCTATCAAGCTCATCTCCATCCTTATCAGGGCCAACTTCAACAATCATAACTACACGACGTGCATTGATGTCCACATGAAGCTTCTTAGAACGATTGTATATATCTACAAGAAGTAAATTATCAAGGAGTAAGTTTTTAATGAAGTTATCCTTATCAAATCTCTCCTTATATGCAATCATCAACTCCTGTATCTGGAAAGCAGCAATCTTTCCAATAGTAGAAGCCTGCTCATCATCTCCCTGGGCCAGAATCACAAACTCAAGCTGCTGATCATCAAACACCTTGAAGAAGTGACATCCAAGTGCGACCTGGCTATCTGCTTCAGAAGCAGCAAAAACCGAAACAGCATCAGTATATCCAGCAGTATCCATAAATGTGCTGGCACATACAGTACCCTCGGAATCCATTACAGCCAAATCAACTTTGGTAAGCTGATGTAAGCCTTCTATTGTATTTTGCATAATCTGATTCGAAATCATATCGAATACCTCCTATGTAATATATGCAATATAAACAATGCGAAATCCTAATTTTGCATACTATTTCACATAACCTATGCCCATTCTAATATAAATAACCAAAAAATAAAATAGGAAACTGGGATTTTGTTATGCAAATTTACAACTAGTATCCATTTTGCCCAAATATCCTTTGTAAATATTGATACAATTTCCTTTGTTTTCAGATAATGCTAACTTTTTTCTGACAAATACCATCGCTCCATTTAGTTAATCTTTTGCTACAAAATGCCTACTTTTGTAAAATTAAGACAAAACATTCGTTTTCGATGATTGTGGATAACTTTTCACAATTTTCTTCGTTTTCGGTGGATAAAGTGGATAACTCGTTTACAAGTCCGATTTTCAGCCTTGATTGTTTGACAATTTGTTGATTAATTGTTATCAACACCCCATATGCTATATTATATGTATTTTTAACTTCTACTATTTTTGTGCAACTTTTAAAATCTGGCTGAGTTTTACGAATTTTAATATTCTGACAATTAGTGTTTCTTATTATCCAATATTATAAAATTCCCTTTTCAAGGCATATAAATCGTTTTCGTAACATGCAAAAATTATAACAACAAAGGGCACCGAAACTCCGGTGCCCTAAATTATTTATATTTTTAGAAGATTCGTCTAATAGCTAAGATATTCTTATAGTTAACATTTGAGTATGTAATACCTGTTCTGTATGTAGATGCATGTAATAACTGACCATTACCAGCATAGATACCAACATGACCTGAGTAACATACAATATCACCTGGCTGCATCTCATCATATGATACACCATAACCAACGCCACGAAGTGCACTAGATGAGTGTGGAAGACTTACACCAAATGCTGAGTAAACACTCATAACAAATCCTGAACAGTCTGTACCATTTGTAAGTGATGATCCACCGTATACATATGGGTTACCTACGAACTGTGAACCATATGAAACTACAGAGCTACCAGTAGTACCTGAAGGTGCTGCATAAGTCTTACCTGATGATGATGAAGACGAAGAAGATGATGATGACTCATTAGCCTGAACTGCCTGAGCAGTAATTGTAGCCTTCTCAGCTGCTTCCTTAGCCTTCTGCTTTTCCTCTTCCTCACGAGCAAGTCGTGCTATCTCTGCTTCTTTAGATTCAGCTACAGTAAAGTCTGTTGAAAGGGAAATATAATCAGTGCTAACATAACCCTCTCCAGCATTACATGTAACCTTAACCCAGCCATCTGCTGCTGTAGACTCGTCGATAACTGTTAAGTCATCTCCGTCAGGAATCATATCAATAACATCTGAATCTGTAGTAGCCTCTTCTCTAACATAAAGAGTAGTAGTATGACATGTAGCAAGACGTCTTGAAACTGACTTAGCAAGTTCAACATCGTTCTGTACTACGTACTCGCTCTTAACATAACCTGTAACATCACCTGATGTAATCTTAAGCCATGTACCATCCTCTGCCTCTACTGTCTCTGAAACTGTAGCTGCGGAATTGTTATAAAGCTTTCCGACGTATTCGCTATCAGGAGATGCTGACTCTCGAATATATACATAGTTATCAACCTGCGCAATTGCTATATTTGCATAAGGATCATCTGCTGAGGCAACTGTATCTGCCTCGTTAGCGGCAAGCTGTGACTCTGCTGAAATAGCAGTAGCATCAGCAAGCATATAGTCAACTGTAAGCTGTGCACCTGCATATGCGCTGTACTCTGAATCCTCTAATGTACCTGTCACACTAGATAATGCACTAGCACCTGATACGGCACTGGCAGCATCTGATGTAAGAGACACACTAGTTGCTAAAACGCATGCAGCAAGTGAGTAGCTGACAGCTTTTGTCAATCTTAAATTCATTTGTAAGAAAACCTCCAAATTTATTACAAACTTGTTACAACTGTTGACATTATATAATCTAAAATAGCCTCTGTCAACCCGTAAATTACCTCAAAAGTTTTATGTTTTTTATGCCTCAAAAATACGTAATAATCGTAATATTTTAGTAAGCTATTTTGCTTGCAAATATCTCTGGGCTGATGTAATTGCATTGGCTCCATCTGCGGTAGCTGTAATAACCTGCTTAAGCTGCTTAGCTCTCACATCCCCAGCAACAAATATGCCTGGAACATTGGTCTCGCAAGTCTCATCAGCTATGATATAGCCTCTCTCATCAAGCTCAGGAAGACCAGCAATCGATGCTGTATTTGGAGCAGTACCAACTGCAATAAACACTCCATCCAACTTAAGAATGGAAGTCTCTCCTGTTTTCTTATTTTTAATTGTAGCTGACTCCACAGCCTCTGAACCATTAATGGCCTCTACTGTAGTGTCATAAATGATTTGGATCTTGTCAGACGAAAGAACCTGCTGTTGCAAAGAAGCTGCGCCTCTAAACTCATCTCTCCTGTGAATGAGATATACCTTTTCGCAAAATCTAGCAAGGTAAACTGCATCCTCAAGAGCTACATCACCGCCACCTACTACAGCCACTGTCTTGTCCTTGAAGAAAGCTCCATCACATGTAGCGCAATAAGAAACGCCCATGCCTGAGAATTCCTCTTCGCCAGGACAACCAAGTTTTGTGTTGGAAGCTCCTGTAGCAATGATTACAGTCTTTGCTAAGAAAGTAGCCTTTTTAGTGATAAGCTCCTTGAGGCCGTCCTTTTCATTAATAGAAGTAACTCGACCTCTCGCAAACTCAACACCAAGCTTCTCGCAATGACTGCGCATACTCTCTGCTAACTCAGTGCCTGAAACACCGGGAAGGGCAGGATAATTATCTATCTCGTATGTATTAAGAATCTGTCCCCCGCTAATAGAACTGGTATCTAAGACAAGAATGTCAAGCCCCGCACGCTTGCCATAAATACCAGCTGTAAGCCCAGCTGGGCCTGCACCTATTACAATTACATCATAAACCATAAAACTTTATTCTCCGAAAAATTACTTTGTAGCGATGGCCTCTGCCTCTAATAAAACATCCTTAGGAATACGTGCCACCTCAATACAAGAACGAGCTGGGAATGGCTCTGGGAAATATTTTGCATATACTTCATTAATAGCTGCAAAGTCTTCCATATTCTTGATGAAGACTGTAGTCTTAACAACATTCTTCATAGATGTGCCTGCTGATTCTAAAAGAGCTGTCATGCTCTTGAATACTCTGTCTGCCTGTGCAGCTGCACCCTCTGGAATCTCACCTGTAGCTGGATCTACTGGAATGATACCTGATGTGTAAACCATTCCGTTAACCTCGATAGCCTGTGAGTATGGTCCGATAGCTGCTGGTGCCTTGTCTGTTGCAATTACGTTTTTCATTACATTTCCTCCTTGTATCTACTGACTTATTTCTAGCATAAATTATATATAGTATAGCACTTATCTCAGATTATAGGCGGCGAATTTTGCCACCCTCAAGAGAAATTTTACGTTCTTTATATAAACGGCCAACTGCACGCTTAAATGCAGCCTTTGAAAGTCCTGTCTCTCGCTTTATTACTTCAGGAGATGCTTTCTCTGTGAATGGAAGAACTCCTGCATAACTATCAATCAAATCAAGAAGTGCCTCAGCATCCTCATCCATCTGAACATATGCCTTATCCCTGATTGTTACATCGCATTTGCCGTCTTCCTTTATTCCAGTGATTCTAACCATAAGAACGTCTCCAATTCTGAATTTGGATACATCCTCATGACGAGGAATCATGGCAGAATATTTGTCCTCAAGTGCAACAAATGTACCAAAGTCATGACCGAACTCATATATTCTGGCCTCAACCTCATCTCCCACCTGGTATGGTGGCTTCTTGGAAAGCATGTCGTAGATGCCCTTCATGCTGGCGCAGAGTCTCTCGCTTTTATCGATATAAACTCTTACTAAAATCTCATCACCTTCATTTGGCTGACGAGTCATTTCCTTAAAAGGAAGGAACAAATCCTTCTCAAGGCCCCAATCCATAAATGCACCTACTTTATTTACCTGGCTAACGGTAAGCAGACCATACTGGCCTAATGTAAGCTTTGGGGTGTTGGTGGTAGCAATAAGTCTGTCCTTGGAATCCTTATATATGAAGGCTGATATCTCATCACCTATCTTATAATTCTCTGGAACCTGCTTCTTAGGAAGAAGGACTCTATCTGTACCATCAGATAGGTAAACTCCAAACTCCACCTTTTTTTCTATTTTAAGCTTTTGTATCTCTCCTAGCTTCATTATTTGTACTCCACAATTGTATAAACTTCATCATCCTTTTTAAGGACTACTTGGTAACCACTTTCTAATTCTACCAAATATACATCTAACTCATCAAATAGCAATGCTGCTTTTTTATAGTTAACTGTAATCTGAGAAAAGTCCTCCTTAGGAAGATATCTTCTGGTCACATCTATATAGAAGGAATTATTCATATGACCATTTGTATCGATGTGATTCTCATTAACTTTGAACTTGCCTACAAGCTCTCCCTCATCCCTATACTGAAGCTTGCTTCTGTCAAATTTAAAATCAGGCTTCTCGTCATCAAGAGGATAAGCCTCTAATATCTTATCATTTAATCTGGCAGGGTGAAGGCTCTTAAGGTTCATAAGCACCCAAAGGGAATCTGCATAGATTAAAAGTTCACCGTCATCCTCAGACTCTATCACATACACACGGCGAGCCATCATGCCACGAACCTGATACGGATAAGTGGAAATCTTAATGCGCTCCATATATTTAGGAAGACGATTAATATGAATCTCATATGTAGTAACAAACCAGCCCAAGTCTAGTGGTGCAAGATAATGAACGCCTACTCCCACATCGTCAGAATGGAAACAACTGCAATCCTGCATGTAATTTACCAAATTAAAATAAGTAAGATTAAGATTAGCATCTACCTCACTATAGCTGATTCTGTCACTGTACTGATACATTATTGTAACCTCCACAAAAGAAAAAGACCTAAGCGCTATGCTTAGGTCTTAGCTGGCCCACAAGGATTCGAACCTTGAAATGACGGAGTCAGAGTCCGTTGCCTTACCATTTGGCGATGGGCCAATATAGCTTATATTCGCTAGCCGACTGTCTTATCGGCGTCAACGAATGCTATTATAAAGCATAGATTTTAAAATAGCAAGCACTTTTTCAAACCTTTTTTAAAAATTTATTAATTGCCCTTCTAGAATGGCATATTTAATCTCGTCATCCCAGGAAATTAGGGCACTTCCAGCTGTTTTATCGGCCACTGCTTTTGTAAATTCCTCTACAAATTCAGATGGTATTACAGATTTAATAACAACTTCTGCACCAAAATCCGTATTTAATATAGGAAAGTCTTTTTCACGAAGAATGTATTCTAACTTGCCGTAGCCATTATAATCGGTATTGATGTGGCAGACTCTTCCTCTTTTAGGGGCAACGAGTCTGGCATTTTTCAGTCCCTCCTGAACAGACTTCTGATAGGCGCGGACTAAGCCACCTGTGCCAAGTAGAACACCGCCAAAATATCTGGTAACCACCACTACACAGTTATGGACATTTTCTTTTAAAAGAACATCAAGCATAGGTCTGCCTGCAGTCTGAGCCGGCTCACCGTCATCATTGCATCTGGTAATCTCGTTATTGTCTCCAATAACAAAAGCAGAGCAATTGTGTCTTGCATCCCAGTATTCTTTTTTCTTTCCATTAATAAATGAAACAGCCTCCTCCTCAGAAGTAACAGGTGCTACGTGAGCAATGAATCGGGATTTCTTCTCTTCGATTTCACCCTGGCCTGCTTCATATACTATTTTAAACTCTTTTTCTTCCATATCTGTCCTATCTTTTAAAATACCGATTCACTTTATTATAAATGAAGAGTTTGCTATAATGAAGTCTAAATTGGAGGTTATTATGAATTACGGAAAAGAAAATGCAGCTAAGCGATCCGCACAGCTTGCAGGACGTGGCAAACGAAAGCGTCACAGCGCAGGACTTGCCATTATTCGTATATCATTGATATGCATTGTCTCTGTATTTGTAGCTGGTGGTATTTTTGCTTACCTCTATGCGAAAAATCTCATCTCTCAGTTACCTGAGGATGTATCAGAAATTAATATTTCACCTACTGGTTATCTTAGTAAGGTGTACGACTCAGATGGTCATGAAATCGAGACTCTAGCAGCCACAGGTTCCAACAGAACTTATGTAAAGCTTGAAAACATTCCCGAGAATCTTCAAAATGCTTTTATTGCAATCGAGGATTCTCGTTTTAGAGAACACAATGGTGTAGATGTTCAGGGTATTATCCGTGCAGCATACACAGGTGTCACAAATGGTTTTGATTTCTCACAGGGTGCCAGTACTATCACCCAGCAGTTACTTAAAAACAACTACTTTACTACATGGACTTCTGAGCATACTTTTGCAGACAGTCTTAATCGTAAGATTCAGGAGCAATACTTAGCTATTCAGCTTGAAAAGGTAGTCAGCAAGGATACAATCCTGGAGAATTATCTAAACAGTATTAACTTAGGTCAGAATACACTTGGTGTTGAATCTGCTTCCCAGAGATATTTTGGTAAGTCAGTTTCAGACCTTACACTTTCAGAATGTGCTGTTATTGCAGGTATCACCCAGAATCCTTCTAAATATAATCCTATATATCATGCTGAGGACAATGCAAAGCGACGCAAGAAAGTTCTCAATAATATGCTTGAACAGGGATATATCACTGAGGCTGAATATAATGAAGCAATAGCTGATGATGTATACGAGAGAATTCAGGTTGCCAATACAGATTACGGTACTTCATCTACATCTTATTTCGTAGATGCACTTACAGATCAGATTATTGATGATTTACAAAACAAGCTTGGCTATTCTGAGACAGAAGCTTATTCACTTTTATACTCAGGTGGTCTTTCAATTTACTCTACACAGGACAGCCGAATTCAGGGTATCGTTGAAGAGGAAGTTAATAATACAGAGAACTATAACAACATTGAAAAGATTTCTTTCTCTTATAGACTTACAATCACAAAAGCTGATGGCTCTACTGCCAACTACTCAGATATAACAATGCTTTCTTATTATCAAGCAAGTGATAAGAGTTATAATCTAGAGTTTGATTCTCAGGAAGAAGCAGATGCTGCCATTAAAGCATATAAAGAAGCCATCATGGAGCCTGGCGACGAGGTTTTAGGTGAATCCATCACCTACACATTACAGCCTCAGGCAGCTATGACAGTTATTGATCATTCAACAGGTCAGGTTGTAGCATTAGTAGGTGGTCGTGGTGATAAAAAAGCAGCTAAGACTCTTAACAGAGCTACAGGCATTACCAGACAGCCTGGTTCTACTTTCAAGGTTGTAGCATGTTATGCTGCAGCACTTGACGCAGGTGGTATGACACTTGCATCTGTTGAAAATGATATGCCTACAACATACGCTGATGGAACAAAGCTTTCCAACTATAATAAGGAATACTTAGGCTGGACTAATATTCGTACAGCTATTACATATTCTATTAATGTAGTTACAGTTGAAGTTATGCAGGATATAGGCACAAGTCTTGGTTATCAATACGCACAAGACCTTGGTATCACAACCCTGACAGATACTGATAACAATGCAGCCTTAGCACTTGGTGGTATAACACAGGGTGTTACAAACTTAGATTTGACTACAGCCTACTCAACAATTGCAAATGGCGGTGAATACAATGCACCTATCTTCTATACAACTATAGTTGATCATCAAGGAAATATAATTCTTGATAATAGAGAAAATCAGTCTAAGAGAGTTTTAAAGGAAACAACTTCTTGGTTGCTTACAAGCGCAATGGAAGATGTTATGACAACTGGTACAGGTAAAGCTGCCAACTTCGAAGGTATGGCAGTGGCTGGTAAATCAGGTACAACAACTAAAAACAAAGATACCGTATTTGCCGGTTATACACCTTACTACACAGCAGTTATTTGGGGTGGATTCGATGATAATACACCTCAGAGCTATACCACATACTCAAAGGTTATTTGGAAGGCTGTAATGAGCCGAATCCACGAGAATCTAGAGTACAAGGACTTCACTAAGCCTAGTGGAATTGTAACTAAGCAAGTTTGTAAGAAATCTGGAAAGCTTGCAATACCTGGTGTTTGTGATTGTGACCCTCGTGGTTCTCAGGTCTACACCGAGTACTTTGAAGAAGGTACCGAGCCTACTGAGACCTGTGATCACCATTATGTTGGTACTGTATGTTCTGCAACTCACATGTTTGCAAATTCTGAATGCCCAGCCTACACTGGTGTATTTATCCTAGGCGCAGCTCCTGGAACAGCTGATGCAGCTTATGGATTAGATGCTACTACATTTGGACAATATTGCCCTATCCACGGAGGATATCCGCTTCCTAACTCAGGAACTGTTGGAGGAGGTGGAGCTGTTGCTCCAGCCAATCCTGGTGGCGAAGGCACCATCGAAGTAGTACCGGCTGCTCCTGCAGCACCGCCAGCAGTGCCTCCGGCGGCACCACCGGCAGTACCACCTGCAGCGCCGGCGCAATAAAAGTTCATAAATAAAAAATCCCCTTAGTAACTAAGGGGATTTTTTTGTCGCAAATAATAAATATCCCCCTAGTAACTAGGGGGATAACATTCTTAAACTTCGAAAATCATATCGCCGTAGCTTGGCATTGGCCATGAGTCCTTGTCGATAATCATCTCAAGGGCATCAACAGGAGCACGAAGCTCTTCCATAGCCTTAACTACCTTGTCGTGGTAGAAGTTAGCCTTCTTGCAGCTATCAGCCTTCATAGTGTATGCCTTTTCGTTAGTCTCACGGAGATTAACAAGAGCCTCCTTAGCCTCACGAAGGTAATTAGATACCTTGATAAGGAGCTCCTTCTGAGTGCTTACATCAGCCTCAGGACATGCATCTGCGATAGTGCTGATAGAAAGTCCAAGCTCTGTAGCATAGCTGATTACAGCTGGAATAATCTGTTTAGAAGCCATATCTATCATAGTACGTGCCTCGATATTGATTGACTTAATGTACTGCTCGTACTCAATCTCTGCACGTGACTCAAGCTCTACCTTAGAGAATACTTTGAACTTCTCAAACATAGATACTGTTGCATCAGTTGTAAGAGCTGGAATAGCCTCTACAAGTGAATTAATGCTTGGAAGACCTCTCTTCTTAGCTTCCTTAATCCACTCATCAGCATAACCATTACCACTGAATACGATACGCTGATGCTCTGTAGCAAGCTTCTTAATCATATCATGAACTGCACTGTCAAAGTCCTTTGCCTTCTCAAGCTCATCACAAGCCTCGCAAAGTGCCTCTGCCATAATTGTATTTAAAACTACATTTGGCTCACCAACTGAATCCTGTGAACCTGGCATTCTGAACTCGAATTTGTTTCCAGTGAATGCAAATGGTGATGTACGGTTACGATCTGTTGCATCCTTTCTGAAATCAGGAAGAGTTCTAACACCTGTAGCAAGCTTCTCGCCCTTTTTAGATTTGGTAGCTGTACCTGTTGAGATAAGCTGAGTTAATACGTCCTCGAGCTGCTCTCCAAGGTATACAGATATAATAGCTGGAGGTGCTTCATTACCACCTAATCTGTGATCATTACCTACATCAGATGCAGACTCTCTAAGAAGATCTGCATGCTTGTCTACTGCCTTAAGTACAAGGCAAAGAATAAGTAAGAACTGAACATTCTCATGTGGTGACTTGCCTGGCTCAAATAAATTGATTCCATCATCTGTCACAAGTGACCAGTTATCATGCTTACCAGAACCATTAACACCATCAAATGGCTTCTCATGGAGTAGACACTGAAGACCGTGACGATTAGCTACCTTACGAAGTGTCTCCATAATAATCTGGTTGTGGTCAACTGCAACATTACACTGAGCATAAATAGGAGCAAGCTCGTGCTGAGCTGGTGCAACCTCATTGTGCTGTGTCTTAGATGATACTCCAAGCTTCCAAAGCTCAATATTAACATCACGCATATAGCCTGCAATACGCTCTGGAATAGTACCAAAGTAGTGGTCATCCATTTCCTGTCCCTTTGGAGGCATTGCGCCAAAGAGAGTACGACCTGTATACATTAAATCTTTTCTAGCAAGATACATTTCACGATCAATAAGGAAATACTCCTGCTCTGCGCCAACTGAAGGAATAACTCTTTTTGATGTAGTATTTCCAAATAATCTAAGCAATCTGATAGCCTGCTCTGAAACCACCTCCATAGAACGGAGAAGTGGAGTCTTCTGATCCAAAGCCTCACCTGTGTATGAGCAGAAAGCTGTAGGAATGCAAAGTGTTGCTCCTGCTGCATCCTGTCTAACAAAGGCTGGAGACGTAGGATCCCAAGCTGTGTAGCCTCTTGCCTCGAATGTGGCTCTAAGACCACCTGAAGGGAAAGATGATGCATCTGGCTCACCCTTTATTAATTCCTTACCAGAAAAGCTCATAAGAACCTTGCCGCTAGGAAGTGGAGCCGAAATGAAGGAATCATGCTTTTCAGCTGTTATACCAGTAAGTGGCTGGAACCAGTGAGTATAATGTGTTGCTCCCTTTTCAATTGCCCATTCTTTCATCTCGTGAGCAATAACATCTGCTGTCTCTAAATCTAGCTCCTTACCCTCAGAAATTGTCTGTTTCAGTTTCTGATAGGTCTTCTTTGGGAGACGCTCCTGCATAACAGAATCGTTAAAAACATTCTCGCCAAAGATGTCTGCCACATTAAAAAATTCTTCCATTAATTTGTAATCCTTTCAAACATTATATAGAAATAGACAATCAGCAAAATACACCGATTGTCTATTCTAAAAGCTCATGTAAGAGCCATTACATCATGATTAATTAAGCCTTTCCAACTGAACCGAAAAGCTCCATCTTTTCCTTAACTGTTGCCTTGATAGCGTCTGTACCAGGAGCTAAAAGCTTACGAGGATCGAAGCCCTTACCCTCAAGGTCCTTACCAGCCTCGATGTACTTACGTGTAGCATCAGCAAATGAAAGCTGGCACTCTGTGTTAACGTTAATCTTTGAAACGCCAAGCTCGATAGCCTTCTTGATCATATCAGAAGGGATACCTGTACCACCGTGAAGAACGAGTGGCATAGCACCTGTCTTCTGCTGGATAGCATCAAGTGTCTCAAATGAAAGTCCCTGCCAATTCTCTGGGTACTTACCGTGGATGTTACCAATACCTGCTGCAAGCATATCTACGCCAAGGTCAGCGATTGTCTTGCACTCGTTAGGATCAGCGCACTCGCCCATACCTACAACGCCGTCTTCCTCACCACCGATTGAACCAACTTCACACTCGATAGAAAGACCAAGACCGTGAGCTACGTTAACGAGCTCTGTAGACTTAGCAAGGTTCTCCTCGAATGGATAGTGTGAACCATCAAACATGATTGATGTGAAACCAGCCTTAATGCACTTGTAGCATCCTTCGTATGAACCATGATCAAGGTGAAGTGCTACAGGAACTGTGATACCAAGCTCCTCATCCATAGCTCTAACCATAGCAGCTACTGTCTTGTAACCTGTCATGTACTTACCAGCGCCCTCAGAAACACCAAGGATTACAGGTGAGTTGAGCTCCTGAGCTGTAAGAAGAATGGCCTTTGTCCACTCAAGGTTGTTGATGTTAAACTGACCAACTGCATAGTGGCCTGCTTTTGCTTTATCAAGCATTTCTTTTGCAGAAACTAACATAATTATTCCTCCATAAAAACGTTATTTAGGTCTCTATGACCCCATCTAACGCAAATTTTAACATAACGATAAAGTCTATTCAATAGCTATTTGTAGGGCACTCTGCTCATCTGTAACTTCTACTGACTTATGACTTCCACCATATTCTCCATCTAAAGTCCATGGTACTTCCTCTGCGGAAGTGAATTTTATATCACTAGTTTGGAATGAATATACCATATCTGAATCAGGTATAATTCCCGTCATAAAACCAAGGATTTCATTGAGTTCCAGTGGATTTCTAGGCATCTTAATAAGAGTGACCTCGAATACTCCATCATTGAGGCCTATATCGCCTCTAATGATTCCCTGGAAGCCACCTACTGACTTGGAATTGGTAATCATTCCATATATAAATTCATCGTAAACTACGTTGCCATCGTGCTCCACCTGCATTCTAAATGATGGAATATCACGCAACTGTTTTGCACCCTCAATGATATAAGCAGCATGACCCAGCACATTTTTCAAATCCTGGGATGTAGCATAAGAAACTTCTGTAAAAATACCAAATGCAGCCACATAAACAAATGAATCTGAATTAAATCTACCTATATCACAAGGAAATAGGTGGTCAGAAACACTAATCTGGGCTGCATTAACCATGTTCTTATCGATGCCCAGAGAATTTCCAAAATCATTTGTTGAACCAGCTGGAATATAACCAATAGGCTTTCTCTTAGATGGTTCGAGGGTCATCATACCTGTTACGACCTCGTCCAAGGTACCATCACCGCCGGAACAAACAATTCTATCAAAATTCTCCGCCTGCTCTATTGTCTGCTTTGTGGCATCTCCTCCAGCCTGTGTAATATGTACACTGACTTCAAAGCCTGCCTTAATCATAATATCGAGGATGTCTGCAAGATGTGCTTTTATTTGCCCCTTACCTGAACGGGGATTAATAATAAATAATAATCTCTTTGACATATGCCTCTACCTATTAACTAAGTTTATTTTGTAAGAAATTCTGAAAGCTCAGCTACTGCCTTCTCCTCATCATCTCCTGCTGCATCAATTACAACTCTAGAGCCTGATGATAAAACTAAGCTCATCATTCCCATAATACTCTTTGCATTAACTTTCTTCTCATCCATCTCAAAATAAATTGAGCTGGTAAACTGATTCGCAAGCTGCACCAAATGTGCGATAGGTGTTGCTTCCATTGAATTCGACATCTGGATAGTAACTTCTTTTTGCATGACGTCCTCCTGAATAACTAAATAAAACCTCTACTGGCTACCTGAACTCCCTAGCTATAGCCGCCAGCTTTTTTAACCTGTGATTAACTCCTGATTTGCCAATAGGTGGGTCAAGATACTGACCTAAATCTCCCAAAGGTGTGTCCGGATAATCTAGTCTGATTTGGGCTATCTCCTGTAATTGGACAGGCAATGTATCAAGGCCAAGCTTCTCATCGATAAGCTTAATGTCCTCGATCTGACGAACTGCTGCACTAACTGTCTTGCTGATATTAGCAGTCTCGCAGTTAACCTTGCGGTTGATTGTGCCACGTACTTCCTTAACTATGCGGATGTTCTCCAACTCCATTACAGAATGTGCTGCCTCCATGATACGAAGAGCCTCAACTATCTGAGCTCCCTCCTTCAGGTATACAACAATCTTACCATTTCGCTCTACTTGCTTTGCCTCTACTTCAAAGGCGCCCATTGCCTTGATGAGTAAATCAGCCTGTTTATCATCAATGCATACAATTTCGAAATGGTATCCCTTATTAGGATCTGTGATAGAGCCTGCCGCTAAAAAAGCGCCACGTATAAATGCTCTCTTGCAACATGGCTGCTGCAATACAATCTCGTCTACCGAAGTATCATCCTCCGATAACTTAAGCATTTTACGAGTCTCAAATAAGACATCCCCATTTATTGTTGTGACATCTTTCCCTATATTAAGTGTTTTATTTAATAAAGTAAAGACCTTTCTATCTAATCCATCACTTGAATCAGGTTCCAATGAATCTATTCCATGCAATGTTATAATCCCCGCAAGCTCTGCAACCATGCAGTGTCTACTCTTAGGGATTACTTTTAAAAGTTCTTCTTTTACTTTCTTTGAAAATGACAATTATTTTCCTCTCAATGCATCTTTTCCTATATCACGATGCTCTATTTTTAATCCGTAAGACTCATCATTATTGAGGGCTTCAAAGATCTCATCAGCTAAGCATACCGAACGATGCTTGCCTCCTGTACAGCCCACTGCAATGACAAGTTGATTTTTTCCTTCCTTAATATAATTAGGAATGAGAAACTTTATCAAATCTGTAGTTTTTTCTAAAAACGTCTGAGCCTCATCATATTTTAATACAAAGTCTTTAATAGGCTGGTCGTTGCCAGTAAATGGTCGAAGCTCTGTATCATAATATGGATTTGGTAAAAATCTCACATCAAATACCAGATCTGCATCCTCTGGAATACCGTACTTGAAACCGAAGGATACTATTGTAACAAAAAGACTCTTGTAGTCTGCGTCCTCCACAAAAATCTTTTCAAGCTCTTCTTTAAGTTCTCTTGTAAGAAGATGTGTAGTGTCTATTACATAGTCAGCCTCATCCCTAAGGAAACCAATTGATTCTCTCTCCTCCTGGATACCGGCCATGATTCGCTCCTTACCAGAAAGAGGATGATTTCTACGTGTCTCCTTGTATCTTTTTACAAGCACATCGTCCTCAGCATCCAAAAATAGTATAGAATAATGCCTCTGGTCGTTGTCTAACTCTTGCAATATATCTGGTAAAAGCTTGACAGCGTTGCCACCTCGCACATCTATTCCGACTACAATTTTCTTATCAAAGGTACCATTTTCAGCCAATTCTACCACTGACTTAAGTAATTGTATAGGCAAATTATCAACACAATAATAGCCCATATCCTCAAGCATTTTAAAGGCTGTGTTTTTACCTGCTCCAGACATTCCTGTCAAAATAAGTAGCTTCAATGGATGTTCCTCCCAACTATTCTTACCTCTGGTGAAAGATGAACACCAAACATCTCAAATACCTTTGAATCCACATCCTTCATCAACTTAAGTACATCAGCTGCCTTAGCATCACCCTTGTTAACAACGAATCCACAGTGCTTCTCAGAAACCTGAGCTCCTCCCACACTGTAGCCTCTAAGGCCTGCATCATCTATTAATTTGCCTGCAAAGTACCCCTCAGGTCTCTTAAAAGTAGAGCCTGCACTAGGGAAATTAAGAGGCTGCTTGGCAACACGCTGCTCTCTAATGTCAGCGATTTTAGCCTTAATTTCCTCTTTATCACCTTTGCTAAGCTTAAGTACTGCTGAGAGCACATAGCCTCCCTCTTCCATTAAAGAAGAGTGGCGATATGACATATGTAAGTCCTCGGCTGTCATTACTTTCTTCTCAAGATCCTCAGTAAGGACAAGCACCGACTCAATTACATCCTTAATCTCTCCACCGTAAGCGCCAGCATTCATATATACTGCGCCACCTATGGAACCTGGAATTCCCGATGCAAATTCCAATCCTGTAAGTCCTGCATCAGCTGCTGCATTGGCAACAGATGAAAGCATGGCACCTGCCTCTACAACCATTGTATCTCCACTGATTGTGATGCCATCTGAATTCTTGCCAAGGGAAATCACCACTCCATCTATTCCATCGTCAGATACTAGAAGGTTGCTTCCATTGCCAATGACCATAAATGGAACATCCTGCTCCTTAAGGTACTGAACCAGTGGAATAATAGATGCATAATCTGGCTCAATATAAATATCAGCAGGGCCACCAATTCTAAAAGTGGTGTGGCCCTTCATTGGTTCCTCTGTAAGAACTAGTGCCCCTGGAAATTTTTTAGTTATGTCTTCTGCTAATTTATGATATTTCTCATTAAGCATGTTTAATAAATGCCTCGTATCCTAATAATGCCTCGTATAAATCAACCTTTGAGATAATCTCACATGGAGCGTGCATTGAAAGCACAGCAACTCCTGAGTCGATTACCTGCATGTTGTAATTACCCATGATGTAAGCGATTGTGCCACCGCCACCCTGGTCTACCTTACCAAGCTCTGCTGTCTGCCAGAATACATTTTCTTTTTCCATGATGCTACGGATCTCGCCAACATATTCAGCTGAAGCGTCATTAGAGCCGCCCTTACCTCTGGAGCCTGTGTACTTGTTAAATACAAGACCACGTCCCAGGTAAGCTGAGTTGTTCTTCTCAAATGCTGAAGCATAAGTAGGGTCAAATGCTGCTGAAACATCTGATGAAAGAACTTTAGAATTTGTAAGTGCTCTACGAAGCTTAAGCTCAGAATAATCTCCTAAGCAATTAAAAAGCTCAGCAACAGTATTCTCAAAGAATCTAGATTCCATACCTGTTGCACCTACAGAACCGATTTCTTCCTTGTCTACAAGGATTGCGCAAGCTGTCTTCTTAAGCTGCTCCTTGCAATTAACAAGTGCCATAAATGAAGGATATGCACATACTCTATCATCGTGGCCATAGCCTAAAATCATAGAGCGGTCAAATCCAAAATCTCTAGCAGGACCTGCTGGAACTACCTCGATTTCTGCTGAGATGAAATCCTCTTCCTCGATGCCGTACTTATCCTTAAGAAGCTTAAGCACATTAGCCTTAACTGCTTCCTTTTCCTTTTTGCCATTCTTAGCAAATTCTGGAATACTTCCAACGATTACATTTAAATCCTCGCCTTCGATAACCTTGGCACCCTTTTTATCCATCTGGTCTGCTGCAAGATGGATAAGTAAATCAGAAATACCAAATACTGGATCAGATGGGTCCTCACCAATATTTACAGTGACAGACTCACCATTTTTCTTAATCATTACACCGTGAAGTGCAAGTGGAATAGTAACCCACTGATACTTCTTAATACCACCATAATAGTGTGTATCTAAAATTGCTAAATCAGTGTCTTCAAAAACTGGATTCTGCTTTAAATCCATACGTGGGCTATCAATATGTGCCCCGAGAATATTGATACCATTCTCAAGTGATTCTGTACCAATATTGAAAAGAATAATTTCCTTACCCTTGTTAGCGATATAAACTCTATCACCAGCCTTAAGCTTCTTGCCATCCTTGATAACCTTATCAAGATTCTTGTAACCAGCCTTCTCAGCTGTCTCGATGAAAAAGCTTACACACTCTCTTTCTGTCTTACATTCTGATAAGAACTTTCTATAATCCTCAGCAAACTTGAATACCTTTTTCTTATCCTTTTCAGCGGTATACTTTTGCCATGCGTTCTTGCGTTCCATTATTTTTACTCCTAACTCTCTAAATTAGGCTCTAATACCTGTGAGCTTATTTATTCTCGTCCAAATTATCCTGAACTCGACGATAAAGCTCCTCTGCTGCATTGTAGCCCATCTTTTTCTGTCTATGATTAACTGCCGCTGTCTCACAAATAATAGCCAGATTTCGACCTGGTCTAATTGGAAGAGAATGGCAGGTAACATCAATACCAAGAATATTCATGTACTCGTCTGTCATACCAAGACGGTCATATTCCTTTTCCTTTGTCCAATCCTCAAGCTTGATTACAAGGTCAATACGCTGCTCGTCCTTAACAGCCTCAACACCATAGAGGGATTTAACATCGATGATACCGATACCTCTAAGCTCAATAAGATACTGAGTGATAGATGGTGCTCTACCATAAAGTCGCTCATTATTAGGACGGCGAATCTCAACCACATCATCAGAAACAAGTCTGTGACCTCTTCTGATAAGCTCCAAGGCTGCCTCTGACTTACCTATTCCAGACTCACCTGTAATAAGAAGTCCCTCACCATATACATCTACAAGTACACCGTGGATTGTAGTGTATGGTGCAAAATCCTTGTTAAGGGAGAAAATCAAAGCTGACATAAACTCTGAAGTAGCTCGCTCTGTTCCAAGTACTGGAACATTGGCCTTAACTGCTTCCTCAAGTAAAATATCTACTGGCTTCTCACCACGGCAGAAAATAATACAAGGAATGTCATAAGAGAAAAGCTTTCTAAAGCTCTGAGCCTTCTCCTCATCTGATTTCTTTGCAATATATGCTACCTCAACGTTTCCAATAACCTGGATGCGCTTTGGCTCGAAATGCTCATAGAATCCATGAAGCTGAAGGGCTGGTCTGTTAACATCAGCAACCGTCACATGGATATCTTCAAGATTCAGCTCTGGTGTATAGTTAATAAGATTAAATCTCTCCTGCACATTTGCTACAGTAACATATTTTGTATTAGCCATAGAAATTCCTCCCACATTATACTATAAAGTCGTTATTAAAATTGTATATCATTTCAATCTGAATTAACAGGGTGAAAGTAATTGTATACATTCTCCGCTGCCTCTCTTGTCATGGCCTCTGTGTCTGCCAAATCATCAATAGAAGCCGCCGCCATTTTCTCAGCTGAAACGTACTTTTTCATAAGGGCCTTTCTTCTCTTTGGTCCAATTCCATCAATATCATCAAGGAAGCTTCGAACCTGTCCCTTGCTTCTAAGACTTCTGTGATACTCGATAGCAAATCGGTGTGCCTCATCCTGAAGTCTTGTAATCAACTTGAAGCCCTCTGAGTGAGTATCTATAGGAAGCTCCACATCATTGAAATATAAACCTCTAGTCCTATGATGGTCATCCTTTACCATACCAGCTACTGGAATGTGAAGACCAAGTTCTGACAGCACCTGCTTAGCTATATGTACTTGACCCTTACCACCATCCATCATGATAACATCAGGGAACTTTGTAAAGCTGTCCTTTATGTCTCCTCCATTAGCCTCGAGCTCCTCTAAGCCGTGAGAAAAACGCCTTGTAAGCACCTCATGCATTGAAGCATAATCATTTGGTCCCTCCACGGTTTTGATTTTGAATTTGCGGTAATCTGAGCGCTTAGGCTTGCCTTTTTCAAATACAACCATTGAACCTACTGACTGGAATCCGGAAATATTGGAAATATCGTAAGCTTCCATTCTGCTGGCACCTGGAAGTCCAAGAAGCTCCGCTATCTCCTTCATAGCGCCAATGGTTCTGCCCTCTTCCTTTTTGATTTTCTCTCTATCCTGGTCAAGAACCATCTGAGCATTTTTAGCTGCAAGCTCTACTAGTTTTTCCTTGTCCCCTCGTTTTGGAGTCCTGATGTAAACTCTTGAACCCTTTTTATCTGAAAGCCATTTTTCCAAAAGCTCTACTTCATCCATCTCAAACTGAACAAATATCTCTCTTGGAATAAATGGTGTGCCAGTGTAATAATCCTTAATGAAATACTCCAGCAAGTCCTCTTTATTATCGTCTACTCGCACATTAATAAAGAAATGCTCTCTGCCTATCATTTTGCCTCCACGGATAAAGAATACCTGAACAACTGCATCCTCTGCTGTCTTGGCCATAGCGATAATATCTCTATCCTCCCCATCAAGCTGGGTGGCCTTTTGTCTGCCTGCACATGCCTCTACCGATTCAATCAAATCCCTGTAGATGGCTGCTTTCTCAAAGTCCATCTCCTCAGATGCTGCAAGCATCTTTTCCTGCAAATCTTTTAAGGTGTCATTATAATCCCCATCTAAAAATTGGATTACCTTTTCAACATTTTTGGCATATTCTTCTTTTGAAACATTGCCCTGACAAACTCCAAGGCACTGGCCTATGTGATAATTAAGACATGGCCTGCCCTTACCAAAACTCTCCGGGAACTTCCTATTACAAGTGCGAATTTTATAAAGCTTTTGAACAAGCTCTACTGTATCATGTACTGCCCCAGCAGAAGTAAACGGGCCAAAGAACTTGCTTCCATTCTTTTTCATTCGACGAGAAAAAAGAACCCTAGGATAATCCTCAGTCAAGGTAACCTCAATATAAGGATATGTCTTATCATCTCGAAGCATTGTGTTGTATTTCGGCCTATATTCTTTTATTAGATTGCATTCTAAAATAAGGGCCTCAAGCTCAGAATCTGTAACAATAAACTCAAAGTAGTCTATATTTGCCACCATCTGCTTTTTCTTGAGCCCCTCATCGTGACTAGGCTGAAAATACTGGCGCACTCTGTTTTTAAGAGAGCGAGCCTTGCCTACATAAATTATCTCATCATTTCTTCCGTGCATGAGATAAACTCCCGGTTGATCCGGGAGTTTGCTAAGGTCTTTTTCTGTTACCATATATTACTCGTCAAAAATACTATCATGATCATCCTTTGAATCATTATCATCAAAGATGCTCTTGTACTCATTTGTTTCTTCTACAACTGAATCCTCTTTCTCATCTGTATCAGAGGAATTCTTTGCCTTCTCATCTTCTGGATCAGGTAATCCCTTAATCTCTCTGAAAATCTTCATGAATTCCTTACCAGTGATTGTCTCGTGCTCAAAGAGGTACTCGGAAATCTTATCAAGACACTCCATATTCTCTGCAAGAAGCTCTTTAGCCTTGGCATAGGCATCAGAAATCATCTTAAGAACTTCTTCATCAATCTGAGCTGCTGTGTTATCACCACAGATAAGAGATGCTCTTCCGTCAAGATACTGGCTCTCAACTGTAGCAAGTCCCATCATTCCAAACTTTTCTGACATACCAAAGCGTGTAACCATCGCTCTGGCAATTTTAGTAGCCTGCTCGATATCATTAGCTGCGCCTGATGTAAAGCTGCCAAACTTAATATCCTCTGCTGCACGACCACCCATGAATGTGACAATCTTGGCAATGAGCTCATCCTTAGTCTCAAGGAACTTCTCCTCCTCTGGAGTCTGAAGTGTGTAACCAAGGGCTCCCATTGTACGTGGTACAATTGTAATCTTCTGAACTGGCTCTGCATCCTTTTGAAGAGCAGAAACAAGTGCATGACCAACCTCGTGATAAGAAACGATCTTGCGTTCTTTCTCACTCATGGCTCTGTCTTTCTTTTCCTTACCACCTACAGCAACAAGCTCAAATGCTTCGAATAAATCCTTTTGGTTAACATATTTGCGCTTGTCCTTAACGGCAAGAATAGCTGCCTCATTAATGATATTAGCAAGGTCTGAACCTACCAAACCAACTGAAGCAAGTGCCATAGCATCTAAATCTACCGACTCATCCATCTTAACATCCTTGGCATGTACCTTAAGAATCTCAAGACGGCCCTTCTGATCTGGTCTATCAACAATAATACGTCTATCAAAACGTCCTGGACGAAGAAGTGCCTTATCAAGTACCTCTGGTCTATTTGTAGCTGCAAGAATCAAAAGACCCTTGTTAGAATCGAAACCATCCATCTCTGAAAGAAGCTGGTTAAGTGTCTGCTCACGCTCGTCATTACCTCCGCCATAATGAGCATCACGGCTCTTACCAATGGCATCAATCTCATCAATAAATACGATACAAGGTGCTACCTTTTGAGCCTCTTTGAAAAGGTCTCTTACTCTAGATGCACCTACACCTACAAACATCTCTACGAAATCTGAACCTGCAAGTGAGAAGAAAGGAACTCCAGCCTCACCGGCAACTGCCTTGGCAAGAAGTGTCTTACCTGTTCCAGGAGGTCCTACAAGAAGGGCTCCCTTTGGAAGCTTAGCACCAATCTCTGTATATTTCTTAGGATTGTGGAGGAAATCAACCATCTCCTGCACAGATTCCTTAGCCTCGTCCTGACCAGCTACGTCCTTAAATGTAACGCCTGTGGCCTTTTCCATGTTGTAGAGCTTAGCATTTGATTTGCCAACTCCCATTGGGCCACCGCCCATCTTTCTCATTATAAATCCAAGTACTACCCAAAGAAGTACAAGTGGAAGAATAAATGAAAGAATATTGTATATAATAGCTGCTGTAGAATCAGCCTCTGTGCCCTCAAATTCTACCTTGTGTTCTTTTAAAAGTGGAACAAGGTCGTCATCTCTAACATAAGCTGTGTAAAGCTTAGTCACAGCCTTCTGACCTGTAGACTCGTAAAACTGCTGCATTAAATTAGCTTCTTCTTCGCTAAGGCCGTATGTTTCACCTTTTTTAAGTGTAATATTGATTAAGTCATCCTTAAATGTGACTTCAGCAACCTTGTCCTCCTCTACTAAATTCAAGAACTCAGAGTACTTAATCTCCTGAGAAGAATTAGAAGATGCACCTTTATACACCATGCTAGTAAAGAAAAGTGCTATAAGCACCAGAATTCCCAATGTATAAAATGGCTGATGATTCTTCTTATTATTACCATTTTGGTTGTTATTATTCTCGTTCACATCTGCCTCCGTATTATCTAAAAATCGTCTACTCTAATTTATCATATATTGATGAAAAAATGTCGATTTTAATAAATTTTTAATACAAATTAATGGTAAACAATCTTTATTAATTTAGTAACTAAAAAAACAGCTTGTATCATTAAGAAACAAGCTGTTTTATATGTCATTTATTTAGACAATATCTCTGTGTCGTTAGTGAACTCTTCGCCTGATACTTCCTCAAACTTATGAAGGAGATCTTCGATTGTAAGTTTCTTTTTCTCCTCACCACTGATATTAAGGATAACCTTACCCTCGTTCATCATGATAAGTCTATTGCCGTATCTGATGGCATCACGCATATTATGAGTTACCATCATAGCTGTAAGATTATGCTCCTTAATAAGCATGTCTGTTATCTCAAGGACCTTGGCTGCTGTCTTTGGATCAAGGGCTGCTGTGTGCTCATCCAAAAGTAAAAGCTTTGGCTTTTGAATTGTAGCCATAAGAAGTGTAAGAGCCTGTCTCTGTCCACCGGAAAGTAGACCTACCTTAGCTGTAAGTCTATCTTCAAGACCAAGTCCTAACTCCTTAAGCATCTCATGATACTTTCCACGCTCCGCCTTAGTAACGCCCCAACTTAAGCCTCTAGACTTGCCTCGTCTAGCAGCAAGAGCCATATTCTCATCAATCTGCATGCTAGCAGCTGTACCTGTCATTGGATCCTGGAATACACGTCCCAAGTATTTTGCTCTCATATGTTCTGGAAGTCCAGTAACATCTGTGCCGTCGATTAATATCTGACCGCCATCTACTGGCCAAACACCAGCTACCGCATTAAGAAATGTAGACTTACCTGCTCCATTTCCTCCGATTACTGTACAAAACTCTCCTTCCTCAAGGTGAAGTGTTGCGCCTGCCAAGGCTACCTTTTCATTGATTGTGCCTGGGTTGAAGGTCTTCTGTAAATTAATGGCATTAAGCATTATTCTTACCTCCTTCCCTAGCAGCCTTTCTAAATGAGCTGTTTGCCTTGTTCTTAAGGTAAGGAACGGCAAGGAAAATAGCAACAATTATAGCTGTAAATAACTTCATATCATTAGCTGGCATCTTCATCCAAAGTACTATTGCAATGAACAGATAATAAAGAATACCACCAAATACTACAAATGAAAGTGTAGAGATGAAGTTTCTCTTCTTTCTAAATATTGCATTGCAAAGTACATCTCCGATAATTATAGATGCAAGACCGATAACGATAGCACCACGACCCATATTTACATCGGCATTACCATTGAACTGAGCAAATAAAGCGCCTGCAAATGCAACGATAGCATTGGAAATAACAAGACCTAATGCCTTCATAAAATTGACATTGATACCCTGTGCCTTAGCCATAGCAGGATTAGTTCCTGTGGCTCTAATTGCTGAACCTAGCTCTGTACCAAAGAACCAGTACATAATTGCAATAATGATAACTGCAAAAATAAGCACTGTGATAAGAGCATCTTCCTTGTATCTAAGAGATACAGCTAAGTTGTACTTATCAACTGAAATAGGTGTATTAGGCTGGTTGTTAGCAATTCTAAGATTGATAGAATACAGTGCCAGCTGTGTCAAAATACCTGCCAAAATATCAGGTATACCAAGCACTGTATGAAGAATACCTGTAATCAAGCCTGCCGCTGCTCCTGCAACAAATGCAAGTACCAACGCCAAAACCCACGACTTGCCTGATACGATAACCATAGCTGCCACAGCTCCACCTGTAGCAAAAGAGCCATCAACTGACAAATCTGCAAAATTCAATAATTTAAATGTAATAAAAATGCCTAGTGCCATAATTCCATAGATGATACCCTGTGCAACGGTACCAGGCATTCCTGCTATTAATGTTTCGATTCCCATTTTAAACTCCAAAGAGCAAGGTCAGTTAATGACCTTGCCCGCATTTTAATATTTTATGTAGAAGAGATTTCTTCTAGTCTTCCATTTCGATTGCAACGTAATCGTCTGGTAACTCAATATTAAGTGTCTCTGCAATTACTGGATTATATTCCTTAGTAAAGTCGCTTGCATACTTAATCTCATATGATGCTGGATCTGCACCGTTAACTAAGATGTCGTAAGCCATAAGACCTGCTTCGTGTCCGATGTCATAGTATTGAATTGAAAGTGTAGCGATACCACATCCCTTGCAGATACCCTCTTCACCTGCAACAATTGGAACACCTGCTGAAAGTGCTACGTTGTTGATTGTCTCTGCGCAGCTAGCTGCAACATTGTCAGTAGGAACATAGATAACATCTGATGAACCACATGCTGTCTGAACTACTGTAGAAACATCTGCAGAATCTGAGAATGTATATGCGCTTACATTGTAGCCATACCCCTCTAAGTACTCTGTCATCTTATTTGCCTGATATAATGAATTGTCCTCACCAGAGCAATAGATAATACCAACTTCCTTAGCATCAGGGAAAAGCTCATTGAGCATCTGTGCCTGACCATCAAGTGGTGCTAAGTCAGAAGTACCTGTTACATTAATTCCTGTAGAACCCTTCCAGTCGCTAATTCCAAGTGCTGTAGCGTAATCTGTAATAGATGTAGCTACGATTGGGATATCACTTGTAGCTGTCTGAGCAGCCTGAAGTGCTGGTGTAGCATTTGCCATGATAAGATCAACATTGTCAGATACGAATGTATTGGCGATTGTAGCACATGTAGCATTGTCACCAGATGCGTTCTCAACTGTGACCTCTACATTATCCCCAAGCTTTTCCTTAAGAGCATCCTCAAAGCCCTGAGTAGCCGCGTCAAGCGCTGGATGCTGTACAAGCTGAATAACTCCTACTTTGTAAGTCTGACCATCAGTAGACTCTGCTGTAGTCTCTGTAGCTGCACTGTCTGAATTTGCTTCTGTACGTTCCTTAGCTGAGTCAGTGCCGCATGCAACTAAACCAACAGCCAAAACTGATGCTGTGACTAATCCGAGAAATTTCTTCATAATATTTTCTCCTCCTCTTTCGCTTATGGTGAACACTTTAGCACTTTTAATGGCTAAAGTCAATAATTAAAAGACAATGTAAAAAAGCCTTACCTTACGGTAAAGCTCTTACATTAATCATTTTATGAAATCTGCCTTCTATAGATGATGGCAATTGTCCTCGCAGAACTTATGCTCAAGCTTACGACAACAAGAATAGAATCCTGGAATAAGGAAGAATACTGCAAACAACCAAGCAACAGGGCTAGCCCATATAGCTCCTGCGTAACCAATCATAGGTACAAGTGTAAATGCAACAAGAATTCGAGCCACCATCTCCATTACGCCGGAATAAATGGCAAATCCAGAAAATCCCATGCCCTGTATTGCAAATCTAAATATATTAACGGCTGCAAGCAAAGTGTATGTCACTGCATTGGCAAGTAAAAACATCATTGCCTGATTAATTACTACTGATGTATCAGTAAACATTCTAAGCATGTATCTTCCACTGAAGAATAACACTACAAGAATTATCACAGCATAAATTGTTCCAATAAGCTGGGCAGTCCATACACCCTTTCTAACCCTAGGAATATTCTTCGCACCAACGTTTTGTCCTGCATACGTAGCCATAGTGCCACCCAAAGCATCAAATGGACATACTACAAACATGGAAACCTTGGCACCTGCTGTCATTGAAGCCACGGCAGTAGTACCAAGCCCGTTAACCGCTGTCTGCAATACTACCGAGCCAATGGCGGTAATAGAATACTGCAATCCAAATGGAATTCCCATTGTAATAAGCACATTACAATGATGTGGACCTAGCTTCAAATCCGACTTTTTCATCTTTAGAATTGGGAATTTAAGCTTCATATATATCAGGCAACTAAGTCCAGCAATCAGCTGGGATATAACAGTTGCAAGCGCAGGTCCATTTACGCTTGTTTTCAACACAATAATAAATACTATATCAAGGACGATATTAATACCTGCTGCCATTATCAAAAAGTAGGTAGGTGTCTTACTATCCCCCAGTGACCTGATTATTCCTGCTGTTAAGTTATAAAGAAAAGTAACTGGAATACCAAAGAATATTATTGAAATATAGGAATATGCCAAATCAATAATATCATCTGGAGTCTGCATAACAGATAGTATCTGATAGCAAAATATACTAACTAATGTTGTGATTACAGCTGAGAAAATAATAGATAGTATGATTGAATTTCCAACAAACTTTCTCATGGAATCATAGCTCTCTGCACCAAATCGCTGAGCCACAGGAATAGCAAAGCCAGAGCACATACCCATGCAAAAACCATTAATTAGAAAGTTAATAGAGCCTGTAGACCCAACTGCAGCTAGAGCACTATCTCCAAGTGTCTGCCCAACAATAATTGTATCTACCAGGTTATACATCTGCTGGAATAATAAACCAGCTAACATAGGGATTGAAAAGCCAAGAATTAAAGATAGTGGATTACCCTCTGTCATTTTAGTAATTGTGCTTCTTGCCATACTATTCCTCTTATCCTTTAATAATTATTTACCCTCTTATGCACATAATACAACAATACATAAATAAAAAATACTTATTTTTAATCAATTTATAATAAAAAAAATCCCAGGACATTAGTCCTGGGAAATAAGTCAATATTTATTATACTAACTCAAGAACAACTTCCATAGCTGCATCGCCCTTACGTGGTCCGATCTTAACGATACGTGTGTAACCACCCTTGCGATCAACGTACTTTGGAGCGATCTCATCGAATACGAAGTTAGCCATATCAACCTTGTGAGACTGGCTCTTCTTCTCACCCTTAGCTGTAGGAGTGTAAAGAACCTGCATCATCTGACGACGAGCGTGAAGTCTAGAAGCTGAATCCTTCTTGATCTTCTTGTCTACTGTATCGTATACAGTAACCTTCTTGCCATCAACAACTTCCTTTACTCTCTTACCATCTTTATCCTTACGAGCAACCTTTGCCTGAACTGTAACTTCCTCGAAGTTATCCTTTTCCTTTACACCAAGTGTAATGATGTGCTCAGCAATCTTCTTTACTTCCTTAGCCTTAGCCTCAGTTGTAACGATCTTACCATGATAAAGAAGCTCAGTTACCTGATTTCTTAAAAGTGCTTTTCTCTGTGAAGATGTTCTGCTTAACTTTCTGTACTTTGCCATTTCTTTTCTCCTTATAACTGGCGTCACAGGTGCTCATCGGTCTTATCCCGTAACTTGATTATGGAAAGGCTTACGCAGATGTGCTCATCGGTCTTACCCTCCACGTATTATTTCCTGTAACTATATTAGGCGATTTAGTCCTCTACCATTCTAAGTGAAAGACCAAGCTCGCTAAGCTTCTGCTCTACTTCTTCCATAGACTTGCGACCAAGGTTACGTACCTTCATCATGTCATCAGGTGACTTGTCGCAAAGCTCTGCAACAGTGTTGATACCAGCTCTCTTTAAGCAGTTGTATGAACGAACTGAAAGCTCAAGCTCATCAATGCTCATCTCAAGAGTCTTACCTGTTGTATCATCCGGCTTGTCAGCGATAACTGAAAGATCCTGTGCAGCCTCTGAAAGATTAACAAAAAGATTTAAATGCTCGCTGAGTACCTTAGCAGCCATAGAAACAGCCTCATCAGGACCCATTGTGCCATTTGTATATACATCAAGTGTAAGCTTATCGTAATCTGTTACCTGTCCTACACGAGTGTCTTCTACTGTCATGTTTACACGCTCAACTGGTGTGTAAATTGAATCAACTGCAATCTTGCCGATTGGAGTATCTGGAGTCTTGTTCTTATCTGCAGAGATATAACCACGATTCTTAGTGATAGTAAGCTCCATGTAGAGCTTGCAATCATTACCACCATTAAGATGTGCAATAACTAAATCTGGGTTAATAATCTCGATATCTGAATCTACCTGGATATCAGCAGCTGTTACAACTCCCTCACCTTCGAACTCAATATATGCTGTCTTAGGTTCATCAGAGCTACTGTTATTTCTAATAGCAAGCTCCTTGATATTCATAACGATCTCAGTAACATCTTCCTTAACACCTGGAATGGCGCTAAATTCATGAAGAACACCCTCGATCTTAATCTGGCTAACTGCAGCTCCTGGCAGAGATGAAAGCATAATTCTACGAAGAGAATTACCAAGTGTTATACCATATCCTCTCTCAAGAGGTTCTACAACAAATCTGCCGTATTTTTTGTCCTCAGAAATCTCTACGATTTCAATGTTTGGGTTTTCAAAATTTAACACTACATTGCCTCCTTAATATAATGTAATAGACTCTAAAAAACAGAATATTTAAAAATATCCTGCTAAATTGCTCATTGTCGCATAGTAAAATTGTAACAAATCGCACTTATACAAGCAAGCTTGTATAAGTGCTTTTTGTAAACATCTACTAAAATTTATTATTTTGAATATAACTCGACGATAAGCATCTCGTCTACAGGAACATCAATCTGCTCTCTATTAGGAAGCTCCTTAACTGTACCCTTAAGGTTCTCAGCATCAACCTCAACCCACTCAGGAGTTGTTCTGCCTGCTGTAATCTCTGTAATGTCCTTAAATCTCTGAAGGCTCTTTGACTTCTCGCGAACCTCAATAACATCTCCAGCCTTTACAAGGTATGAAGGAATGTTAACTGGCTTGCCGTTTACAAGGAACATCTTGTGATCAACAACCTGACGAGCTTCTTTTCTTGTACGAGCGAATCCCATACGGAATACTACGTTATCAAGACGGCTCTCAAGCATTGTCATAAGGTTCTCACCTGTCATACCCTTCTGACGGTCAGCCTTCTCATAATAATTACGGAAAGGCTTCTCAAGTACGCCATAGATGAACTTAGCCTTCTGCTTCTCCTGAAGCTGAAGAGCGTACTCAGACTTCTTGCCTCTTCCTCTATTCTTCTGTCTACGTGACTTTTTATCATATCCTAAAAATGTAGGATCTAAATCAAGAGATCTACATCTTTTAAGAACTGGTGTCTTATTAACTGCCATTAGATTTTCCTCCTAATTAGACTCTTCTACGCTTTGGTGGACGACATCCGTTATGTGGAACTGGAGTAACATCCTTGATTGTAAGAACCTGAACGCCGTTAGCGTCAATCGCTCTGATTGCTGCCTCACGTCCTGAACCTGGTCCCTTTACGAATACATCTACACTCTTTAATCCGTGAACTAATGCAGCCTTAACTGCTGTCTCTGCTGCCATCTGTGCAGCATAAGGAGTAGATTTCCTTGAACCTCTAAATCCTAGACCACCAGCACTTGCCCATGAAAGAGCATTACCCTGAGCATCTGTAATAGTTACGATAGTATTATTGAAAGATGCCTGAACATGTACCTGTCCGTGTTCAACGTTTTTCTTTACACGCTTTTTTGTTGTCTTCTTTGCAACTTTAGCCATAATTAAACTAACCTACTTTCTTTCTATTGAATAATTACTTCTTCTTATTTGCTACTGTACGCTTTGGACCCTTGCGAGTACGAGCGTTTGTCTTAGTCTTCTGTCCACGAACAGGAAGACCCTTTCTGTGACGGATTCCTCTATAGCATCCGATTTCCTGAAGTCTCTTGATATCAAGAGCAACTTCTCTTCTAAGATCACCTTCAACAGTTAATGTCTCATCGATAACTGTGCTAATCTTTTTAACTTCTTCATCAGTTAAGTCCTTGACACGTGTGTTAGGATCAACACCAGCTGCCTCAAGAACCTTGTTTGAGCTTACTCTACCAATTCCGTAAATGTAAGTTAAACCAATTTCAATTCTCTTGTCTCTTGGTAAATCTACACCTGCAATACGAGCCATGTGTGTTTACACCTCCATAAAAATTCTACAATTAATAATCGATACAAGTAATACAGCTCCGATCACTCGGCCTGAAATGTGTGTACACCCATATCTTGTCCTGATTGGCCTCGGTATGATAGGCCTTTTTATTATGAACAGTCTAAATTAGATACACTTTAGACTGCAGCCGCACATAATAAATGCTAAATAAGCTGCTCAGAATTAACCCTGACGCTGCTTATGCTTTGGGTTTTCGCAAATAATACGAATGCTACCCTTTCTTTTGATGACCTTGCACTTCTCGCACATAGGCTTTACAGAAGATCTTACTTTCACGATTTTCCTCCTTTCCATGCCCTTTTTTCAAAGGTTGTGGTCAATCTATAATATGAACATTCTAAAAACGTCCGTATAACAGTATAGCGGGCGTTTTAGTGTATGTCAACAAAAATTTATTTATCTCTCCAAATAATTCTTCCCTTAGAAAGATCATAAGGACTCATCTCAATTGTTACCTTATCACCAGGTAAGATTCGGATGTAGTTCTGTCTCAACTTTCCACTGATATGAGCAAGAATCTGGTGACCATTTTCAAGCTCTACCTTAAACATTGCATTTGGAAGCTTCTCAACAACTACTCCCTCAACTTCAATAACATCTGCCTTAGACATCTTCGTTCCTCCTATTATAACTTTTAAGAATTCTTTTAATTGAAATATCATCAAGTGCTTTGATGTCTTTTATTTCCTCAAGCACATCTGATGGAATATTTTTTATAAGCTGTAAATGAATTTTCTTCTTTTTCTTAGGCTTGGCAACCGTCTTTGTAGTTCCATTGGCGAGAATGAAATATTCATCAACCTCGTCGATAACTACGTATACTTTTTTCTGGTCGTGACCTGCCTTTGAAGTAGCAAGCATTAAATCCATGTATTTCCCTCCGGATTAGCAAGCTCAGAAGGTGTTAATGTTAAAATCTCTGGTGCACCATCTGTAATAACAATTGTATTTTCATAGTGAGCTGATAACGACTCATCCATTGTAACAACTGTCCACTCATCATCCATCCAAGCCACATCGTAGCTTCCAGCATTAATCATTGGCTCAACAGCAAGTGTCATTCCCTTTAAAAGCTTTGGTCCTTTTCTAAACTTTCTTCTGAAGTTTGGAATCTCTGGAGCCTCATGTAATGACTTGCCAATACCATGACCAACCAAATCTCTAACTACTCCATATCCGAAGCTCTCAGCATAATCTCCGATTGCTCCTGATATATCATAAAGATGATTTCCGGCCTTTGCATATTTCATACCCTGGAAGAAAGACTGACGAGTTCTTTCTATAAGAAGTCTTGCCTCTTCAGAAATCTCACCTACGCCAACTGTTCTAGCTGCATCTGAATGATATCCCTTGTATAAAACACCAGTATCTAAACTAACAATGTCTCCATTTACAAGGATGTGATCAGCAGTAGGTATACCGTGAACAACTTCATCATTTACAGAAACACATACGCTAGCAGGATAACCATATAGTCCTTTGAAGTTTGGCTCACAGCCATAGCTTCGAATAACTTCTTCCCCGAGTCTATCTACATCTAATGTAGACATTCCTTCATGAATCTCTTTTGCAAGAGTCTCGTGAACCTGAGCAAGAATCTTGCCTGCCTCACGCATCAATTGAATTTCTTCTTCAGTTTTAATAGTAATTGCTTCTGACATCCTAAGCTCCTAATATAGCTGTGATATCCTCAAATACCTTTTCCATTGGCTGTGTACCACTAACAGATTTAAGAATACCCTTACCCTTATAGTAATCAATAAGTGGCTGTGTCTGATCATGATATACATCAAGTCTCTTCTTAACTGTCTCTGGCTTGTCGTCATCTCTTAATACAAGAGCGCTACCACATGTATCACATACGCCTTCCTTCTTTGGTGGAATAGAAACGATATGATATGTAGCACCACAGTTAAGGCATGCTCTACGTCCTGACATTCTGTTGATGATATTCTCATCTGGAACATCTACATCAATTGCATAGTCCATAGACTGTCCAATTTTTGTAAGAGCTGCGTCAAGAGCTTCTGCCTGTGGAATTGTTCTTGGGAAACCATCTAATACAAATCCATTTTTCGCGTCATCCTGTGCAATGCGGTCCATTACAAGATCACATGTAAGTTCATCTGGAACAAGCAAACCTTGATCCATGTATTCCTTTGCTTTTTTGCCAAGCTCTGTACCGTTCTTTATATTAGCGCGAAATATATCACCTGTAGAGATGTGAGGAATAGAATACTTAGCTGCAATCTGCTTAGCCTGAGTTCCTTTGCCTGCACCAGGTGCACCTAACATAATAATCTTCATAATGTAAAAAACCTCCTGCGTTATTTACGTTAAAAATATTCTCTTAAAAACACCTTAAGAGATACGCGGTATAACCCACGTATCTCCTTCGATGCATTAATGACCATTAGTCATTTAAAAATCCTTTGTAATTACGAACCATCATCTGTGATTCAACTTGCTTTAATGTCTCAATGATTACACCAACAATAATGATAATTGATGTGCCACCGAATGAAACATCTGTGCCAAGTAAACCATCAAATACGATTGGGAGTAATGCTACAATCGAAAGACCAACTGCACCAATAAAGATTACATGCTTAAGAATAGAAGCAAGATAATCTGAAGTTGGCTTACCAGGTCTGATACCAGGAATAAATCCGCCTGAGCGCTTTAAGTTCTCTGCAATTTCAAGTGGATTGAATGTTATCTCTGTATAGAAATAAGCAAATCCAATAATCAAAAGAACATATACAAGTGCTCCGATTGAATTAACCCAATTTGTAGGATCGAACCAATTCTTCTGATTCATAACATTAAGAATCTTAGCCCAAACACCTGTCAAATTCTTGTTAAACATTGAAACAATCATGATTGGTGTCTGAAGTAAAGACTGAGCAAAAATGACTGGGATAACACCAGCTGTATTAACCTTCATAGGAATTACAGATGAGTTACCGCCAACCTGTCTGCGGCCCTGAATCTTGTTTGAGTACTGAACTGGAATTCGTCTCTCAGCGCTCTGTAAGATTACTACAAATACTACAATAAGAACAATTATAACTGCGATAATAATCGCTGCCAAAGTTGCCTTTGGAATTGTCTTGCCCTGCATGTACTGAGTATAGAGAGCCTGTAAATCAGCAGGTATACGGCTGATGATATTAATTGTAAGAACAATAGAAATACCATTTCCGATACCCTTTTCAGTGATTCTCTCACCGATCCACATTAACACTGCTGAACCAGCTGTAAGAGATGCTACTACTAAGATTACGTATAATGGACTAAACTTTAAAAGATAGCCACTCTTTCCAAATGCGATAGCCATAGCAATTGATTCACCCAAAGCTAAAGCAATAGTAAGATAACGAGTAATCTGTGTCATCTTCTTTCTGCCTGCTTCACCATCACGCTGCATCTCTTCAAGCTTTGGAAAAGCTATTGTAAGAAGCTGCATAATGATAGAAGAAGTAATGTATGGTGTGATATTCAATGCAAATACTGACATTGATGAGAAAGAACCACCAGTGATTGAATCAAAGAAATTCAATCCTGTATTGCTATTTTCTTTGAAATAGCGCGCAACTTCACTTCCGTTAATGCCCGGAGTTGGAAGCAAGCTTCCAAGTCGGACAATAACGAGCATAAAAAGTGTAAAGCCAATGCGTCTTCTTAAATCTTTAATTTTTAAAGCATCTCGAAGTGTCTGAAACATTAGATCACCTCTACTGTTCCGCCTAAGGCCTCAATCTTCTCCTTTGCGCTA
Source organism: Pseudobutyrivibrio sp. (assembly GCA_017557435.1). Classification (GTDB taxonomy): domain Bacteria; phylum Bacillota; class Clostridia; order Lachnospirales; family Lachnospiraceae; genus Pseudobutyrivibrio. Next base: position 59,684 of record JAFYYR010000014.1, read on the forward strand.
GCACTGAATGCATTAGCCTGAACGTTGAGCTTCTTTGTAAGCTCGCCGCCGCCAAGAATCTTAACGCCATCGCGAGGGTTCTTGATGATACCGCTCTCGATGAGAGTATCAACAGTTACAGTAGCACCATTATCAAATCTCTCTAAATAAGAAACATTGATACCAACGATTTCCTTTGTATTTCTATTCTTGAAACCACGCTTAGGAAGACGTCTGTATAAAGGCATCTGTCCACCTTCGAATCCAAGTCTGATGCTTCCGCCAGAACGAGCCTTCTGTCCCTTATGACCCTTACCAGCAGTCTTGCCATTTCCTGAACCGTGACCACGGCCTCTTCTGAAATTATCGCTGTGCTTTGAGCCTTCTGCTGGCTGTAAGTTAGATAAATCCATTATGGCACCTCCTTCTATTAAATTTCTTCAACTTTTACTAAGTGATTGACCATTCTAAGCATTCCGCGAACGCTATCGTTGTCAGGAAGCTCAACAGTCTTATTGACCTTTCTAAGGCCAAGTGCTTCTACAGTCTTCTTGTTCTTAGGAACAGCACCGATTGTAGACTTTACGAGTGTTACTCTTAACTTCTTTGCCATTTTACTTTCCTCCTTAAGCAAGAATGTCTTCAACCTTCTTGCCACGAGCCTTAGCTACTTCTTCAGGAGACTTAAGAGCTCTAAGTCCCTCGATAGTAGCAAGAACAACGTTCTGCTTATTTGATGATCCAAGTGACTTTGTACGGATGTTTCCGATACCTGCAAGCTCACATACGGCACGTGCTGGACCACCAGCGATGATACCAGTACCTTCTGGAGCCTTCTTAAGAAGTACAGAAGCACCAGTGTGCTTGCCCTGGATGTCATGTGTAATACTGTGGTTGTTATCAAGCTTAACTGCAATAAGCTTCTTCATAGCATCTTCCTTACCCTTGCGGATAGCTTCAGGAATTTCAGCTGCCTTGCCAAGTCCGGCGCCAACGTGTCCGTTCTTATCGCCTACTACAACAAGAGCTGTGAAACGCATGTTACGTCCACCCTTAACAACCTTTGTTACACGCTTAATTTCTACAACCTGCTCAGTTAATTCTAACTGGCTAGCGTCAATGATTTCACGTTTCATGTGTTCTCCTCCTAGAATTCTAATCCAGCTTCTCTAGCTGCGTCTGCAAGAGCTGCAACCTTGCCGGCATAAATGTAACCACCTCTGTCGAATACGACTTCCTTGATTCCCTTTTCCTGTGCCTTCTTTGCAATAACTGTACCAAGCTTTGAAGCAGCTTCTACGTTATTTGTCTTTGCAAGATCTGCCTTAACGTCTGCGTCAAGAGTAGATGCTGAAACGAGTGTATTTCCGCATGTATCATCAATAACCTGAACATACATGTGATTGTTGCTTCTGAACACTGCAAGACGTGGTCTTTCTGCTGTACCGGCTAGAGTGTTACGAAGTCTTCTATGCTTTGTCTGGCGAACTACTTGTCTAGATTTCTTACTTACCATTTTACATTCACTCCTTTACTATTTCTTACCGGTCTTACCGACTTTACGTCTAATAACTTCATCAGCGTACTTAATACCCTTACCCTTGTATGGCTCAGGTCTTCTCTTATCTCTAATGTTGGCAGCGTACTGTCCAACCTTTTCCTTGTCGATACCCTTGATGATAATTTTATTTCCGTCAACAGTTGACTCGATACCCTCTGGATCTTCCATCTCAACTGGGTGAGAGTAACCAAGGTTAAGAGTAAGCTTCTTACCAGCCTTTGATGCTCTGTAACCTACACCGTTAACTTCAAGAGTCTTCTCATAGCCTGTTGTAACACCAACAACCATGTTGTTGATAAGTGTTCTTGTAAGACCGTGTAAAGACTTCATCTTCTTTAAATCATTAGGTCTAGTAACAACAACTTCTGCACCCTCAAGCTTAATATCCATCTCTGATGGAAGTGTTCTCTCAAGAGTACCCTTAGGACCTTTTACAGTCACATGATTATTTTCTGCAATCTCAACTGTAAC
>JAFYYR010000015.1 GCA_017557435.1 Pseudobutyrivibrio sp.
AACCAACATAGCCGAAAACTGATTCAACGGATATCGTTCTGTACCACCACGCATATATTTGTTAAGGAACACAGGTGCTCCCCCGGGATAGCCATATTCCTCAAACTGATGGAGCATAATGCCAGTGAAATTGACAAGACTAATTCTTTGAAGAACTGAAAAATCTGCCCACCGAACGATCAAGCAGACAAGTGCTACTCCCGCTGGAAAAAGCCCTACTTCATACCAATGCCTACAAAACCATTTCACTATATGTCACCTCCAAAAGCCATTTCGTTTAGTCCATGAAATTCAAAGATAATTGTTTTATCAAACTGGAATTTGTCAATCCAGTCGCATATCAAATGCTTTCTTTGATGCACCATCAAAGCCTATATTCTCATAAAACTGATGTGCTTCTGTTCGGGCTTTCCCACTTTGCAAAATCACTTTGTAACAATGATGTTCCTTTGCAAACTCAATTGCCATATCTATTACACGTGATGCCAGGCCAAGTTTTCTATAAGCTTTATCTGTAACGACATTTTCTATAAAACAGATACCTCGACCACCCCGTGTAAGGTTTGGTATATAAACAACATAACAGGTTGATACGACCTTGCCGTCATCAATTGCACCGTAATACTGGATATTTGAATCAGCATCAATCTCTTTCCAGACTTTTTCATACATGTCTACAGTGCACTCATCATCGTCTGCATCAAGCTGTTTATATAATTCAAGCAAAGAATATAAATCTGATACCTTTAGCCTTCTAAATTCCATTTATCATAACCTTCTTACAAATTCGAATTATCTTTTCATTAAAACATCAAGTTCTTTGGATAGTGCTTCCTTCATTTCTTGTAGTTCATCATCAGTAGGTCTGTTATCATCTGAATACATTTTTTCAAGAGGATAACACCATACCGGCCCCTTACCGTTGTTACCATATCCATCTATATCTCCGGACACTCTAGGGAACAAGTGCCAATGAAGATGAGCGTCTCCGTTTCCAAGACTCTCATAGTTCATCTTTTCAGCGCCGAATGCATTCCTAACAGCTTCTGATACCATAACCATTTCTTCAAGGTACTTTGATCTAAACTCTGGTGCCAGATCAAACAATTCAACTACATGCTTTTTACATAAGAATAGTGAATATCCCTTAAAATGCTGATGATCCCCTATAACCACATATCCTGTTTCAAGTTCTTTCACAAAGTATGGATTGTTTCCTTCTTTTATTAGTTTAATTCTGTCGCATATAATACACATAAAATTCCCCCTGAAAATCACGATTTGTATATCTCTCCTCACTGCATTCCATTATACATGAAGTGCAGCGAGAAGAAATGCATTTTCTATACTTTTATCACATCAAAAACCTCACCAGATTTAACTTTCAGCGTCTGATGCACGAACTGTTGGATATCCAACTTGTTCCTATCATCATACTCCCCAGTCTCCTTATAAAGTGGATGCTGTGTCACATCATATTTGTCCGACAAAAATGGTCGTACTCCTCGAAGCTGCAGAATGCACTTGTCACCGTCCATTACCGCAAGCTCATCGATAGTCATTAAATCCTTGCCACTCTTCTGGTAGTTCATGGAATAGGATGGGTTGTTACCACGGCTTTCACCGGTGGAATACATATCAATGGTCTCCTTGCCAAGAGCCTGAGATAAATCCTTTAGTGTGGTTGGTTCGGTACCGCCAAGGAATAACTGGGAATCCATGTTTCCTATTATCGTATCTGCATTATCCTTATAAATTGCTTTCAACTGTGACTTTGCCTGTAGAAATAAGCAAGCACTAATTTCACGGCTTCGGATAGTGGCTACAAGCTTCTCCAGGTTAGGAATCTGGCCAATGTTTGCTGTTTCATCAATGAGGCAGCGTACATGAACCGGAAGCCTTCCCTTATACACGTTGTATGCCTTATCACAAAGCAAATTGAAGAGCTGGCTATAAATCATGGATATTAGAAAGTTAAAGGTCGGGTCAGTATCACTCATCACAAGGAAAAGTGCTGTCTTTCGATCACCTAAGGTATCCAGTTCCAATTCATCGTACATTGTAATCTCTCGTACCTGATCCAAATCAAACGGAGCAAGACGAGCACCACAGCTAACAAGGATAGACTTTGCTGTCTTTCCAGCAGCTAGCTTGTACTTCTTATATTGCCTTACTGCAAAGTGCTTTGGATTCTTTTTCTCCAGCTCGTTAAACATCATATCTACCGGATTTTCGTAGTCCTCATCGTCCTCTCGAACCTCAGATGCATTCAAAAACTCCAGCAATGTATTGAAGTTCTGCTCTTCCTCCGGAGCCTCATAATGGATATATCCAATGAGTGCACAATACAAAAGCGTCTCGGCTTTCTGCCAAAATTCATCACCTGCTTTTCCATCACCCTTCGTATTTGCGATAAGCGTATTCACAAGCTTCAGAATATCGTTATCACAACGAATATAGGCAAATGGATTGTAGTGCATACTCTTCTTAAAATTGATGGTATTGAATATCTTCACTCGATACCCATGCTTCAGTAATGTCTTTCCGGTATTGATAACCACATCCCCCTTCGGGTCCGTGACTACATAGGAAGAATGCATCTGTAAAAGGTTTGGAATCAAAAAGAATCTGGTCTTACCGGAACCAGATCCACCTGTAATGAGTACATTCTTATTTCTAGCGTACTTCCATTTCTTTGGGCGGCTGTTCATCATCAGTCGCTCGGTCTGAGTAAGGATGATGTTATCCTTAAAGTTCGGAGCCACAAAAGGCTCTATATCCTGCGCATTTCCCCATCTGGCAGTTCCATACTCTGCACCATGGCGATATTTCTTCGCGTTTTTTCCTTTAATATAAACGACAACCTTCAACAAAACACCACAGAAAATACCCACCATCAAATCAAAGGAATTGAGGCTTGGCATCAGATTCGCAAATGCGATAGGCAGTGTCTCAGCTAAGGCTGATACCTCATTGACTGCTTTCACTGTCTGAGCAAGTCGCCAGACTTCTCCCAGATTTGTTGCAAATAGTCCCACCAGAACATACGGGATATTCAGCAAGATGAATCGTTTCTGTTTCTTTGTCATCGCGTCATCTCCTGTGCTCTGTTGATATTCTTCTGAGGCTGCTTCTTGGCAATCTCAATAAACTTCTGAAGCTTCTTAATTACACTTGGCTTTTCCTTCATCTTCATCATCTTCAAGCTGTATTCATTGACCACAGCCTCCATGGCATCCATGTCTTTGGCTTTGAAAAAAGCCGTGTACACCGGCGGGTCCACCTGCTTATTCTTCATAATGGCAAAATCCACACCGTACTTCTTGGCAATACGTTCAAACTTACGAATACCTACATCACCAATCTCCATGCTACTAACGCCCTGATTCTGCTTTAGTAGCTCATCAATGGATTGCTTACCAACGATATGATCATCATGTTTCCATATTTTCATATCCTTATGATGCATATGCAGCCGGATTCCAGCTATCAAAGCACGGGCGGAAAGCTGTATGGTTGATACTGCAAGTCGGACAGTTTTCTCTTCTACTTCTTCCTGCATCAAATCACCTCCTATCGGGTTAAATCTCTATCACGTTTCCGCTGCCACTGTTCCAATAGCTTGATGATGGTATCTTCCATCTGCTTTGGCGTATAAGACTTTGGGAAGTATTTCTTCAAAGTGTCATGTTTTAGAGTGACTCGGTCCAAGTCCTGCTTCTTCTCTTCTGAGAGGATGATGTTCATGCCTTCCTGGGTAATCTCGCCATTTAGTGCTAACTTCTTAATTCGCTGAGCCTGAGATAATGAAGGAATCGCCTGAGCATAATCAATGGCTGAAAGTAAATCCTTCTGCTGCGCTTCATTCAAAAAAGAAAGCTCGTAGGCTGGATTGAAGCCCATAAGCTTATCATCTACTAACTGGAGAAGTTCCGGATGAAGGTTGGTAAGGCGGATATAACGAGCTATCTGGTTACGACTAACACCTACTTCATCAGCCATCACAGCATCACTACGTAACTTTGTCCCAATTTGGGACAAAGTTAAATCTCTACGCTTGCCCTGATGTTTCATCGCCTCCAGCTTCATCTTAAAAGCAAAAGCTCGCTCACTTGGAAGAATCTCTTCCCTTTGCAAATTGCTATCTACCATAAGGATTGTGGCTGCATCATCATCTAAATCCCGAACAATACAAGGAAGTGTTTCTAACCCTGCTCTTTCACAGGCATGATGTCTTCGATGTCCTGACAGGATTTCAAAGCCTCCATCGCCGTCCGGTCGTACGATAGCTGGTTGCAATACACCAAACTCTTGAATGGACTCCACTGTTTTTTCCATATCAGCATCATCACGAACCTTAAAGGGATGGTTCCGAAAGGGATGCAGTTCTCCAAGTGGAATATCTACAACCGTATCAGCCTTGCCATCAGTAGCTGCGGCGCCACCAAAGATATCATCGTAACTGCTCAGCTGAATGTTTGAGTGCTCTTTCTTCATTCTTCAACACCTCCTTCGTCAATTTCTTATAGGCTTCTGCAACCTTACCCTTTGGATCATGGGCAAAAATGCTTTTTCCCTCGGCACTGATTTCAGCTGCTCGAACCGAGTGTGGAATCTCTGTGTTATACACCTTCAGCTTGCTACCATAGGTGTCTCTAATCAGGTTACTGATGTCTTTGGCATAATTGGTACGGTTATCAACCATAGTCAGCAATATGCCATCGATTTTTAACTTAGGATTTATCTGTCTGCGGACTTTATTCACCGTCTGCAACAGCTGCTCCAAGCCTTTGGCTGATAAATACTGAGCCTGTACCGGAATAACCAGCTTATCCGCAGCTGCTAACGCATTTACGGTAAGCATTCCAAGGGAAGGCATACAATCAATCAGTACATAATCGTAATTCTGCTTAACAGAATCGATATAGTCCTTCAGCACCTTTTCCCTACTCATGACATTTACCAGCGATACTTCCATACCAGATAGGGAGATATTGGCTGGCATCAAGTCCACGCCTTCGGGATGATGAAGGATTCCTTCACCAGGCTCAATTGGCTGCTCCTGCAATACCTTTGCCATGATATCTGCTACCGTCACCGGAAGTTCATCTGCTCTTGGATGTCCTAAACTGATGGTCAGTGAACCCTGCGGATCCATATCCACCAGAAGGACCTTTTTCCCTTCCGCCGCAAGACCGATTCCTAAGTTCTCGGTGCTTTGCGTCTTTCCTGTACCGCCCTTTTGATTCACAAGGGCTATTACTGTTGGTTTACTCATCACATCCTCCTAAATCTCTCATCACTGTTGAGAGTTTTAAATCAGCCCCTCTGCCATATCGTGATTCACCATGGCTTTATAATGCGCATCCATTGTCATGGGCGCGTTATAAAGCACTGCAATCAGATATTGGCGCATATTGGTAATCTCAGTCGTGTTCTTATTCATCCGCTCCAAGACATACTCAATATGCATACTATTAAGTTTTAAAAACTGGCTTTTCACCAGATTCATTGATTTCTGCTCTCTGCCTACAAGAATCTTGTCCTTGGAAGAACAAACCACATCCAGGATGATGGCTGCTATCTCATCAAGAAAGTCCCTTTCATGCGGATAGCGTTCTTTCAAAATGTCCAAAGAGATGTTGTCGTCTATCAACCTCTTATACTGTTCTGTAGTATCCATCGCATCTCTTCTGTTCTGTTCGGTATGGGGACCATCATCCCAATGTAGCCTTATTGGATTAGAAGAGAACTGAATAGAATCAGTATCACTAGAATCAGTATTATTTAAGTCAGTATTATTAGATTGTAATTCCGACAACTCTTGAGTTTTCTTTTCGACAACTCCTGAATTGTCATTTTGACAATTCTTGAATTTTCCATCCGGTGGACCGGTAGTAAAGTTCTTCACGTAGATCAGATTTGGCTTGCTGAGTCCCTGACGTTTCTTTTCTATGAGGCCGCATTCCTCCAATTCCTTCATGATTGCAACTGCCTTTTTACTGCCGCAGCTTAATGTGTCCTGCACCTCCTCTATCGTATAGACGATATAGACACGGCTTTCTTCATCCAGCCAGCCATTCTCTTGTGACAGGCACATGCGGTCCAGTAACAGGCCGTACAATAGCTTCGATTCTGCAGATAACCTTTTGAAGCGTTCTTCTTTAAACAGAGCTTTTGGCACTCTTATAAATGAAAAAAGGTCGCTCTCGCGACCATAGAAATATTCAAACGTCATTTCTGCTTCCTCTTTTCCTTTAATTCTTTGATAATCTTACGGGTGCACCAGCCAATACATGGCTGATGCATCCCATATGGACAACCTTTGCAAGCAGCGGGCTTTTTCCAGCCGCTCCATCCCATTACAAAGCTTCGCCTCCTCTCGCAATTGGACGAGAGCCAATATCCTTCGCAATGTGCTCATGGCTCTTCTCCTGAAGCTTATCCAATGTGGATTCGCGCTTTCTGGTGGACATGCGCTCCTCGTACTTTTCAGCAAGTTCGAAGACTTTCTCCTTGGAATCATAGTGATATACGCTATCGGTAAGGAGATCTTCTGGAGCTACCTGAGTCTCATTTACCTCTTTGACCATGTCCTCCAAACGGTTAATATCAAAAGTTCCATCATCTCTTACAAGCAAAATTTCATGGATAGATGAAGGCAAAATATAGAAGTCGCCTCCTACTCGCTCAGCCGCCTGTTCCATGAAGTTCTCATAGGCAAGGACGCTGGCGCCCTGAATCTTATCCGGTACCGTAGCTACAAATAATGGATCATCTGGGAGCACCGGAATCATGTCCTTGGCCTCCGATCCCATCATCTCTAAGAGAGTCTCAGCCATAGTCTGAATCACTGCTGGGCGCATTACCGGAGCATACTGTAATGCATCTGCATGAAGCTGCTCTGCTGTGATACCATAGTTATCAAGCATCTGATTGGTGATTAAGATAGAGCCTCTGCCATCATCACCGGAATCCACCACAAAGCGATATACCACCGCCATGTCCTCAATTTCCTTGTGTGGAACCTTCTCCAAAAGTTCAGCATTACGAGCCGCTGATACCACTTCCATGGAAAGGGTCTCCTTCATGTGATCGTAATCCTGAAGGGCCTCAAGATTGAAATCTGGGCGATCATGAAGAGCTCTGTCAGCCTTCTCAGCAACTTCACTTACTAAGGTGTCATAGCTCATGCCTCTGTCATAACGCTCGTAGATTTCATTCATGTTGAGGTTTACGCCAATGATTGCATCCTCAGGCTTTACAGTGACTGCCTCATAATTCTGGTTCATCTTCTGAACCGCATTAAGGTCGACACTGAACTTCTCGCCTCCAGCTTCTAATCTCTCCTTCAAATCCTCCACAAACTGCTCTTTGAATTTCTCGTACTCCATTTCGTACCTCCTTTGAATAGTGAATAGTTACCGCGCATAGGCGCAAAAAAAGAGCAGCTATCTTTCGATAACTGCTATGTAACATTCATTATTCAATTAGATCGACAAACTAAAATTTATACGACTGTCGTCTCTCCACGAAAGATTACCGATACATGAGTAATCTTGTTTTCGGAATCTGGATATTCCTTTTCAAAATGCATGCCTATAGATTCTGCAGTCTTGTAAGAACCAACATTTGTATATTTGCAATATGAATAGAGTGCAGGATAATCTGTGTTAGCAAATGCCCAGTCTCGTACAGCTGCAGCTGCTTCCTTAGCATAACCTTTACGCTGATAATCTGCTCGAATGTGATAACCAATCTCTGGGAGCATTTCTCCCTCAATATTCTGAAGTGTCAATCCACAGTCACCAATCATCTCTCCTGTATCTTTCAAACATACAGCCCATAGGCCAAAACCATTCTCGCGATATCGATTCATGTTTCTTTCAATCCAATCGCTAACTCTTTTCTCGTCAAAAGTATATGGATAATGTTGCATGATGTCCCTATCAGCAAGAACTTTGTATAATGCTTCAAAATCATCATTATTCATCTCCCGAAGATACAATCTTTCTGTTTCCAATATAATTCCTTGTTCCATTTATGTCCCTCCTAAAGTTGCCAAACAATTCTTCAAACTGCGATTTGTTAATTTCACTGCCTTCTATTATAGCTAATCCTCATACATCAAGAAATACCAAATCCTATATTAATCCCGCTATTCTCTGTTTCAGTACCCAGACAACATCCTCCTTATCTTTATCTCCAAGCTGATCAAAGATTCGATACAAAGAAATGTATCTATTAAATAGGATTTGTTCTTCAGATTGCTCTACATATTCTTCTAATAGAAGTTCTCGGACATCCACTTGGTAGATTCTAGAAAACTGAATAATCTCATCTGATGTTACCTGGCGTTCATTTGCTTCAATAGCTCTCAATGTTCTATCCGAGATATGCATATATTTAGCTGCTTCACTCTGAGAAAATCCTCGTTCTTCTCTTATCACTTTTAATTGATTTGCTGTAAATCGACTCATACCAAAACCTCCTTTGACCGGAAGAAATCCTCCGGTTTTGAAAAAATCACCTTATTTTCATGTCCTATTTTGAATAAATTTTAAAAATAAAAGTCCTATTTTGAAAGAATGGGACTTCAAAAATAGGACTGTTACTACCACACTTTTTTAGGTAAAAATATAGAGAGTCCGAAGACTCTCTATACTTTAAAACCCGTTATTTCCGGGCTTTCGCAGATTTTTAAATCTGTATTTTTCCCTTTAATTCAAGGAAAAATCGACTTTTTTAACCTCTACAAAAGCCCTTTTATTTTTAGGTACTTATTAATGTTTTTCGGCGATAGCAGCCTGAGCTGCTGCAAGTCTTGCGATAGGTACTCTGAATGGAGAGCATGATACATAGTCAAGACCAATCTTGTGGCAGAATTCTACTGAAGATGGATCTCCACCGTGCTCACCGCAGATACCTACGTGAAGCTTAGGATTAACTGGCTTACCAAGCTTGATAGCTGTCTCCATAAGCTTACCAACACCTGTCTGGTCAAGCTTAGCAAATGGGTCGTTCTCGAAGATCTTTGTGTCATAGTAAGCATTTAAGAACTTACCAGCATCATCACGAGAGAAACCAAATGTCATCTGTGTAAGGTCGTTTGTACCGAAGCAGAAGAAGTCTGCCTCTGCAGCGATCTCATCAGCTGTAAGAGCAGCACGTGGGATCTCGATCATTGTACCAACCTCGTACTCAAGCTTAGCACCAGCAGCAGCGATCTCTGCATCAGCTGTCTCTACAACTACCTGCTTAACGTACTTAAGCTCCTTAACCTCACATACAAGTGGGATCATGATTTCTGGCTTAACATTCCAATCTGGATGAGCCTTCTGAACTTCAAGTGCTGCACGGATAACAGCCTTTGTCTGCATCTTAGCAATTGAAGGATATGTAACAGCAAGACGGCATCCTCTGTGACCCATCATTGGGTTGAACTCATGAAGTGAGTCGATGATAGCCTTGATTTCCTCTACTGACTTATTCTTAGCATCAGCAAGCTTCTTGATATCAGCTTCCTCTGTAGGAACGAACTCGTGAAGTGGTGGATCAAGGAATCTGATTGTAACTGGGCATCCCTCAAGTGCCTCATAAAGAGCCTTGAAGTCTCCCTGCTGGTAAGGAAGAATCTTCTCGAGAGCTTCCTCACGCTCTTCCTCTGTATCTGAGCAGATCATCTCACGGAATGCTGCAATTCTGTCAGCCTCGAAGAACATGTGCTCTGTACGGCAAAGACCGATACCTTCTGCACCAAGCTCTCTAGCCTTCTTAGCATCAGCTGGAGTATCTGCATTTGTACGAACCTTAAGTTTTCTGAACTCGTCAGCCCAAGCCATAACACGGCCGAACTCACCAGCGATAACAGCGTCAACTGTTGGGATGATACCAGCGTAGATGTTACCTGTTGTACCATCGATAGAGATCTCTGATCCCTCTGTAAATGTTGTGCCTGCAAGAGTGAACTTCTTGTTCTCCTCATCCATGTTGATGTCGCCGCAACCAGATACACAGCATGTACCCATACCACGAGCAACAACGGCAGCGTGTGATGTCATACCACCACGAACTGTAAGGATACCCTGAGCAGCCTTCATACCTGTGATATCTTCTGGAGATGTCTCAAGACGTACAAGAACTACCTTCTCTCCTCTAGCAGCCCAAGCCTCTGCGTCATCAGCTGTAAATACAACCTTACCGCAAGCAGCACCTGGAGATGCACCAAGACCCTTACCAAGTGGAGTTGCAGCCTTAAGAGCAGCAGCCTCGAACTGTGGGTGAAGAAGTGTATCAAGGTTACGTGGGTCGATCATTGCTACAGCCTCTTCTGGAGTCTTGTGTCCCTCATCAACGAGGTCGCAAGCGATCTTAAGAGCAGCTGGAGCTGTTCTCTTACCGTTACGGCACTGGAGCATGTAAAGCTTCTTGTTCTCTACTGTGAACTCCATATCCTGCATATCATGGTAGTGATTCTCAAGAGTCTCACATACCTTGATGAACTCTGCGTATGCCTCTGGGAACTCCTTCTCCATCTGAGCGATTGGCATTGGTGTACGAACACCAGCAACTACGTCCTCGCCCTGTGCGTTGATAAGAAACTCACCCATAAGCTTGTTCTCGCCTGTAGCTGGGTCACGAGTAAATGCAACACCAGTACCAGACTCATTATTTAAGTTACCGAATACCATAGGCATTACGTTAACTGCTGTACCCCATGAATAAGGGATATCGTTGTCTCTTCTGTAAACGTTTGCACGAGGGTTATCCCATGAACGGAATACTGCCTCGATAGCGAGCTTTAACTGCTCTACTGGATCTGAAGGGAAATCAGAACCGAGCTGATTCTTGTACTCAGCCTTGAACTGCTCAGCAAGTTCCTTAAGATCTGCTGCAGTAAGGTCTACGTCAAACTTAACACCCTTCTTTTCCTTCATCTCATCGATGAGCTGCTCGAAGTACTTCTTACCTACTTCCATAACTACATCTGAGAACATCTGAATAAATCTTCTGTATGAATCGTATACGAAACGCTCGAAAGCTGGATCTGGATTACCAGCGATCATAGCTGCTACTACTTCATCATTAAGACCAAGATTAAGGATTGTATCCATCATACCTGGCATAGATGCACGCGCACCTGAACGAACTGAAACGAGAAGTGGATTCTTAAGGTCACCGAACTTCTTGCCGTTAATCTCCTCCATCTTCTTAACGCCGTCCATAGCCTGAGCCATGATCTCGTCGTTAATCTTACGGCCGTCCTCATAGTACTGTGTACAAGCCTCTGTTGTGATTGTGAAACCCTGTGGAACTGGTAACCCAATACTTGTCATCTCTGCAAGGTTTGCACCCTTACCACCGAGAAGATTACGCATTGTCATGTCACCTTCGCTAAACATATAAACCCATTTGTTAGCCATTACAAAATCCTCCTAAAAATATAAATAACGATACTGAAACCGCCTGTATTTAAACGGGGTTGCAGACGGTCCTTTTCTATTGAAACACAAATTGTACCCCACTTCAAACAATTTTGTCTGTAAAAATAACAGAAAAACAGCAGCGATTTTTGTGCAATATTTTCACACTATTCGCTGCTGTTTACTGTCATTTAAAAAATATAGTCTCTTTTTTCTGCCGCAAGCCCCTGTTCATGCTGTTTTCTGACTGCTTTGTCCATTGCATCTTTGCTGTCTAGTAAGCTTTTTATCCGCCCCGCTAATTGTTTATAATCGTTCGACAAATAAACGTTTTCGTCGGCTATGTATTCCTTTGAATGGATTGTCTCTTTAAAGGCAAAAATAATCTGGTTGTTAAAAAAGGCACGTCTTGTGGCTTCAACTATCTCGCCCTCATGATTTATATCAAGGAAAATGTCACATTCAACAAAGAGCCTATCCAGTGTAGCCATTTTCACATTAGGATACATAATTACATTCTCATACTGTTCGTGAGAAAGAAGCTTTGCTGACATCTCCGTCAATGCTGTCACATGGAACTTCACCATTGGCAGTGCTTCAAGCAATTCCTTAAGCTTCTCTACATTTTCAGTGTTAGTACAAATGAGGGCTGATGGCCTGCCTAGATTTTCCCTGTTAAAGGTGTAAATGAATCCAAGCTCTGAAATCATATCCTTTGGCGCCTTAAGCTCCATAAGTCGATTGTAGGCCTGCCTGTTTTGAACTATCACCCTCTGGCATCGGTTAGATTTTTTATCGAAAATAATCTGCATATTTCCAGGAATATCTTGGCCCACATTCTCCTGCCAAAAGAGAATATCTCCCTTTTCACCCTGGACATCCGCCAAAGCATTTGAAACAAAAAATGGCACTGAAAGAGAATTAAAGAATATTCTGTTATTCTCCCAGCCCTGGCTGCAGATAAAATATTTTACAAACTCGGTGCGGTTCTTAAATATCAAAGTCTGACCATCTACATTTAGCACAATGTCACTGGTTACGAAGTTTTCAATGATTACCTCCCGGCCCTCTGCATCAAAATATGACTTGTTCACCTTTTGAGATTTCTTGTTAAATGTGGTGAGGGCGTACTTGCATCCATATTTGTTGTAATGCTCAGAAATACGCACATTGCCAGCCTCATCAAGCCAGTCCACGATTTTAACCAAGCGCTTGTTTTTAGGCTCAGCATAAAAAATACGACCACGCTCTCTACTTTTGTCATGAATGGAACCACTGGTGTTATTGCCACTTATCTCCCAAAAATCAGGCACCTCCACCTGATTGAAATAGCGGGGCTTTTGATTCTTCTTAGAAAAATCTCCCAAGTAGAACTCAAAAACATTAATCACACCATCAGGCAAAAATCCCTCATCATTAATGACTACAGCCTGAAAATCCAGGTCTGCATTCTTGAAGGATTCCACCAAATCCTGGCTACCCTTATTAAAGTAATCCATGAGAAGTATTATTTTTTGTTCACTACTTCTTTCCACTTAGACTCCACCTCACTAGTCAAATATGCCTTAGCCTTCTTGTAGGAATGCTCAGAAAATGCATCCATATCGCTGTCTATAAATAGCTTTTTAATAGCCTCCACCAACTTCTTCTGGCGCCTTGTACTTTCCATACCGATGGAATATGGAATCTTAAAACCATTTTTTCCATCATCAATAAATGCCTTGTTTCCATAGCGCACATCAAAGCCTATTATTGGGAGACCTGAACCTACAGCCTCCATAAGGGTCAGTCCAAAGCCCTCACTGGTAGATGCAGAAAAATATGCCTGATACTTGATGTACACATCCTCTAGATTCTGCTGTCCCATCAGATGTATATAGTCAGAGGCTCCAAGCTTTTTAATCTGAGCCTGCAAATCAGCTGCCGCACCACCTTTTCCGTAAATATCTAGGGTGATATCCGGAATATCCTTTCTGGCCTCAGCAACTGCTGCAACCAGCCAATCCACATGCTTTTCTGTGGCAAGTCGAGATGCTGTAATAGCAGAATGCGGCTTTCTAGGCTCTGTCGGCTTTTTCAACTCGTCCAAACTGCCTACTGGGATTGTGTATACTGTAGGCTTCACACCAGAATATTTTTCAAACTGCTCTATCAAAAGCTGCCTCTGGTTCTCTGTGGCAGTCACATAAAAATCAATATGCTTATTCATGGAGAAGGTGTATTCATAGTAGTTATTCCAGAGAATATTATCTTCATCTGTAGCACCCTCACTAAAATGATCTGCATGGATAACTACACCAACTTTGGCATCTCCCTTTTTTTCAAGTATAGCCTGAGCCTGGCCAGTAGCTCTATCAATAATAACAATGTCATCCGCCGTAAGCTCCAAGCGAGAAGTCATATAGCCTATTAACTCCTCCTTTGAGCAGATAACTTTATCTGGGAACTTGTACATTACCACATCATCATCGATAATCTCCTCGTATGCAACAGAGCCATCTCGATTGAAATATCTCCTGTGATAAAGATGGGCCTTTCCATCTAGAGGACCATAATACTCGCTGAAAATTCGCCCTGAGGTAAAATAGTCCTTTCGAATGAGGCAACCTGCAGAGACCATCTCCACTCTGTGCACAAGCTCATTTTTATCATCAGTAAAATAAACTCTATAGAAATTACCCTGGCCCTCAAAAATCAATTTGCCAATATTTCCATCACGCTCATAGGTAAAGCTTTTGCCAGCTATAGTGGCCTTCAAATCATCAAGAGTAAATGTCACAGGCTCTGGCACATAGTCAGAGAAAAATGTGTACAGCCAAATGATTTCCTCGTCAAGAAAACCGATATTTCTAGTCATATCGATGAGATTATCCCGAGAAAACATATCGGTAAATATGAACTTTGCCTCGGCTTTAATTTTCCTGAAAATCTTTGCTCTGTAGGCCTGAGCATACTCAACACCTGATGAAGCCCAACCTATTCCTAAGTTGAAATTGTAAATCATGAAAGCCTCCGTTATGGCAATAAAATGTGTAACTTATTTTTCTTATCAAGACGCACCTCAGATAGAAGTACGTTTCGAATAATATTTTTCTTAACTGTCGCCTCCATTTTTCTGAAGGACTCTAGCGCCTCTGCGTGATACTCATACATAAGGTTTCTCTGGGCAGAGCTACGTCCGGAAACTGCGGCCTGTAGCTGCTGTAAATAGTCAACCTGCTCAATCCAAGCATCATCGATAGCTGATAGGGCAGAGATTCTCACGAAATCATTCATAGCATTCTTAGAATTGAGAGTGTCCAACTTTTCCTGGAAGGACTTCTCCACTCTGGCCATAATGTATGCCTTAACTCTGGACTTGTTCTTGTAGTCCATCACATTTACTTCTCTATCCATGCTATAGGAAATGTTATCCAGTAAAAATCTCTTTAGGGCAGGACCATCCAAATTAGGATTCTCCTTAAGGAACGAGTCCACATTGTCCTCTGCTATTGCAATAAGCCTTTCCTTTTCCAGAGTGCCACCATCAAGAAGCATATCTCTAGTGTCGTACATAAGCTTACGCTCTAGCTGCAGAACAATATCATAGTCCTTGGCAGTCTTTCTGTTGGTGCTGCCTACCTCTTCATTAATACGTTGGGCATTGTTAACGATTCGCTTTACTCGTCTATCGCTAATCTTGCGCTTGCCCTCTATATATTTTTTAAGCTTTTCAGGGTCGGTACCCTTCTCAACAATATCATCCTCTAGAGAAACAATAAATCGACTATAGCCTGGGTCACCCTGACGGCCTGCTCGTCCTCTGGCCTGACGCTCATCTCGAATATTAAGCATTCGACCTACACCGATAACTGCCAGACCACCAAGCTCCTTAACACCTGCTCCAAGCTTAATATCAGTACCACGGCCTGCCATAGAAGTAGCCACAGTCATGGCGCCCATCTGGCCTGCCTCCTTTATGATATCAGCCTCCCAGAAGGCATTGTTAGCATTTAAAACAGAATGTGGAATACCCTTTTCAACCAATAAATGGGAAATGATTTCTGTATCGGAAATCATAGTGGTCACTATAAGCACAGGCTGACCTGTGTCATGCTTTTTAAGAGCCAGCCTGATTGCTGCCTCAAATTGCTTCTTGGAATCGCTGAAATACCAGTCAGGACAGTCCACACGCTGTATAGGATTGTTGGTAGGGATAACCACTACCTTTTTACCGTACACGTCATAAAGCTCATCCTTGGCATCATAAATGGTTCCACTCATGCCAGACATCTTAGGGAACATTGAAAAGAAATTCTGATAGGTGATGGATGCCATAGAACGGTTCTCCTGAGTAATTTCCACCTGCTCCTTGCACTCAATGGCCTGATGCTGTCCACCTCTTAGCTTAACGCCCTTAAGCATACGACCGGAGCTGGCATCAATAAGCGCCACTTCACCAGACTCAGAAATCATGTACTCAGTACCCTTTTCAATAATCATATGTGCTCTAAGAGCAAGTACCAGATGACGATAAATCTCAAAATACTCAGGAGCAAAAATATTGTCTATGCCAAAATAACTCTCAGCATACTCAAGTCCCTTCTCAGTGAACCATACATTTTTCTCCTCTACCTCGTAATCCTCATCCTCCTTTAAGGTTCTGATGAAGAAGTCAGCAGTCTCATATAGATTAGACTGGACACGAGGAGCACCAGAAATAACAAGAGGTGTGCTGGCACTATCAAGAAGTACCGAGTCAGCCTCATCGATAATTATGTAATTGAACTCACGCAAAAATCTCTCTTTTGAAGACTTCACCAAATTGTTAATCAGATAATCAAATCCCAATGCTGAGTGGGTGGTATATACGATATCGCAGGCGTAGATTTCCTTTTTCTCATCATTTTCAAATTTCTCGGACTCATCACGCTTAACACCTGCTGCAATTGTAAGTCCCATAAACTCATAGGCTGGTCCCATCTCCTCAGCGTCACGAAGAGCCAAGTACTCATTATTTGTAACAAGGATTGCCCCCTTGCCCTCTAGACCATTTAGGTACATAGGAAGTGTAGCTGTAAGAGTCTTGCCCTCACCGGTGTTCATCTCTGCAAGATAACCCTTGTGAAGAGCTATCCCTGCCATAATCTGAACATCAAATGGGTACATATGAAGCACACGGTAATCCGCCTCGCACATAGCAGCAAAAGCCTCAGGCATAATGTCATCAAGAGTCTTGCCATCTGCAAGTCGCTGCTTAAACTCCTTAGTCTTTGCCTGAAGCTGCTCATCAGTAAGGGCTGCCACCTGTTCCTTGTAGCTTTTAACCTTTTTCAGTTCTCTTTGAAGTTTTTTTACTATCGACCTAGTCTTTTTAATTTTCATCTTATATTTCTTCTATGGTTACTGAATGGTAAACAAATTCTTTCATACCTGCATTTATCAACTGCATTTTGTAACTGTAGGTTTTAAGAGGACAAGAAAACTCTGCCTCCGTACCTCTAATAGTAAAATCTCCTGCCTCGCGCTCATATCTGTCCAGAAATACCAGTCTCACCAGGCAGCCTTTGCCATCCTTGGTGTCTATATTTATCTTAATCCTATAGCGGCTCTCACCGTCTATAATAGGCAGCGATGGCTCAATTCTTTGAGCCTGATAATTGGTCAAAGAATACCACTGCTTGATAACTGTGCCCGGTGGCATCAGCTCATTTTTAAACCTGACACAATTTCTCGCCTCATAATCAATTTTCGAGCCATAGAGATAGGTATCAGAACTATATTCATTCCAATAGATTGTCCAAATCGCTTTTTCCATTTATTTCTCCAATGAATCCATTACATCTTTCCATTTGCCTAGAAGCTTTTTAGTGGTAAATCTCTGGGCAATATCATAGGAATACACCTTGGCCTGATTCCAGTTGTAAAGAGAATCTAAGAAATACTCAAGTGCTGCTGGAATCTGTTCAAAATCAGTAACTACAAATCCGTTGTACATATTTTGCATGTACTGAGTCTCTCGCCTAATAATCTGTGGGATAGCACTACTGATACAGTTTATCTGCAAAAAGAGATCCGGATTGTGGCGCATATCAACCATAATACGCTGCTCTCTGATGCATCTACTAACAGAAAGCTCATCCACACACTGCTCCACAAAAAATCTCACAGGCACCTGCTCTTCTTCAATCTCCTGCTCGTTTTCAGCAGTGTCATCCTCAACCTGATCTGGAATAACCATCCGCCTGTCAAAACCAGCAGCCTCTAATATCTCTGCAATTCTGGCTAAAAGTCTGTCTGGCAAATCATACTCTGCGTTTCTAGTGAAAATATGAACCATGGCATTCTCATTAGTCAGAATGTAGTTAGCAAGCTGAACCATCAATGTGATAAATCTATCCTCCGACAGATTGTCTACTGGAACGAGAATCTTCTGTACCGTAAGCTGCTGACTGATACCAAAATCCATTCGTGAATCATAGGGAGAAATGTCGATGACTTTTGTCAATTCCTCATCCATATCCCTAAGTAGGTATCTAGTAGTAGCCTCAGAATCCGTAACTACGTATCCCGCCTTTTTCACCATATCCTTATTGTCTAGATGATCCCTCATTCGATAGCGATCACCGTAAAATGACAATATCAACTTTCTTTTTTCTACAAACTCTTTCATTACCTGCACATTTAATTCGTGCATGGCCACACAGAAAACATCATCCTCATCTCTCACTTCTAGATTGGCAGACATCACTTCTTGAATGACATCCTTCATACTGTCGTAGGTGAGCTTTTTAAATTCTCTACGCTCGGAGCCACCATCTTTTGAGATAAGAAATGTATTGGACTTTTCATTGATTTCCACACGACCAGTGGCCGCATATTCTCTAAGCTTTATGTTGCCCTTTTCTGTGAGGTAATCCGTATATGCGATAATGCCGTTATCGTAAACTTCTGTAGAAGAAACAAATCCTCTATCGTCATAAATATTTCTACGGCTCAATGAGCCAGCATTATACATACTAACTTCGATAGGGTTGCCAGCTTCACCAAAATTAATCTCTGCGTATTTAACATTTTCAAGATATGCAACCACCACAAATGGTGTATAGACAAACTCTATATTGTCCGGCCAGCTCAAGTTATGGAAAGA
Source organism: Pseudobutyrivibrio sp. (assembly GCA_017557435.1). Taxonomy (GTDB): domain Bacteria; phylum Bacillota; class Clostridia; order Lachnospirales; family Lachnospiraceae; genus Pseudobutyrivibrio. The sequence continues at coordinate 18,553 of JAFYYR010000015.1, forward strand.
AAATACCGCTGCCTTTCTTCTCTCCACCTCCTGAATGGCATCAAAACAAGACCAGTATGGCGCATGAAAAACTCCCTGGCGATGGAGGAAATGACGGAAATTCGGAGTGTGACTCAAAAGCAAAATCTTGAAATCACGCATACCGTTACGGTAGAACATCTGCACCTGCTTTACTGTATCGTCAAACTCAGTGTGCATTCTACGAGTATGCCAACTCTGCTCAGACTCGCGCCATTTATTCTGTTGATACCAAGCTGGAATAAAATAAAGCATAATGTCTCCTAAATCTACTGGAAAGCACAGCATTGATAATTGCCTTTGCAAAGGCTGTGCTGCAAAAACTATTTTTTAAATAAAGGGTACGTAGGCATCGTAGTCACGAACCGCCCTAAACTCTCTATAAAGATTACAGTTGATACTAGCCATAGCGATGATAATAGATGGCAAACTGATAAGGGATGCATCTATAAATCCTCTAATATGAAGCCCCAGTGGAAGCCCTAGGAAAATACTCATGAAAAATGCTGAAAATATAGCTATCGAAAAAACTCTATTGCTAATAAATCTACGAGTCTTCTTGCCTGCCTTAAGTCCAGTGATACTATCTCCAGATTTTTGTAAATTCTCAGCTAGATTCTTTGGACTGATGAAAATAAATGAAAAAACCACCGTAATGAAATAAAGTACAGCAATATAAACGCCTAGACCCAGTGGATGGGTGGTGTCCATATTTTCACTAGCCCAAGCTAGAGTAGAATTATTCGGAAATACCATAGATAAAAATTGGCAGGTATAAACTGGCAGCATGAAAAATGCTGATGAAAACATAACCGGCATCATACCAATTGGATTTAATTTAATAGGTATATAGTTCTTGTCTGAATAAATACTATGGATAGAAATACGCTGCATAGGAATTCGGTACTCACTGTTTTCAAAAATAATAGTGATAAGCAGTGCAACTACGCTGATACCTCCTACAACATGAAGCTCCTTGATAGGTGCTCCCTTAACAGTATTAACCACGCTATCCAAAATATTTACATAGATAAGTACAGTCTGACCGCCTATTCCGTATTTACCATTTCTAGTAGCAAGCCACAAGATTACAAATGAACCTGTAATCATCTGTACTGCAGCTACTATCTTGGCAGCAATCAGTTGTATTCCTCCATCATAAACAAAAAGAGTGGATTGAGCTGTGAGCACAGCCTGAATAGATGCCCAAATAAGCATCAAAATAAGAGTCGCCCTAGTGGTCTTCCTAGGTGAAGTGTGAGCCTTGCTATCTGCACTCTTAAAGGACACAACCACCTGCACAAAAAGCATGGAAAACATAAAAGGCGAAATACCAAGAGCAAAAATACTAGTCCTGTATCTATCACCACCGATAGTCTGCATAATCAAATCTTCTGCATCATTTCTAAATGCAGCATAGGCATCCAAATCCACACCATACAGTGGAAGCTCTCTACCTATGAGATACACAGTCATAATTATCAGCGTGAATATTAATTTTTGAATAAGTGTTTTTGGAAAAAATCGTTTCTTCAATTTCCCGCCCCATACGTATATTGTATATAAACTATTATAATTCACTACGCGGGCATATTCCATAAGTTAACAGAAAAATACCAATTAATACTAGAAACAAAAAACTCCGGCACCCCTCAATCTCTAGCTCCCCCTCAAGTGAAGGGGGAGTTTAGATTAAGAGCGTAACCGGAGTATCTCAGTCTATTATATTAAATTAGTATGCAATACCCTGAGCCATCATAGCCTCTGCAACCTTCTCGAAGCCTGCGATGTTAGCACCAGCAACATAGTTGCCCTCTAAACCGTACTTCTTAGAAGCGTCATCACATGCGTGGAAGATACCTTCCATGATGCCCTTAAGCTTAGAATCAACTTCCTCGAATGTCCAGTGAAGTCTCTCAGAGTTCTGTGACATCTCAAGAGCTGATGTAGCAACACCACCTGCGTTAGCAGCCTTAGCTGGTCCAAAGAGAACGCCAGCCTTTAAGAATGCCTCTACAGCCTCTGGAGTTGAAGGCATGTTAGCACCCTCAGATACAGCAAGAACGCCATTGTCGATAAGCATCTTAGCATCGTTCTCATCAAGCTCGTTCTGTGTAGCACATGGAAGAGCGATGTCTACCTTGTACTGCCATACACCGTGCTCACCATTCTTCTTCTCATGGTACTCAGCTGAAGGTCTAGCAGCAGCGTACTCAGAAAGACGTGCTCTCTTAACCTCCTTAACTTCCTTAAGAAGATCTACATCGATTCCCTCTGGATCATAAATCCAACCTGTAGAATCTGAACATGTAACAGGCTTAGCACCAAGCTGATAAGCCTTCTGGATAGCATAGATAGCTACGTTACCAGCACCTGAAACAGCTACTGTCTTGCCCTCGAATGATGTGTTCTTAGCAGACTTAAGCATCTCCTGTGTGAAGTAGCATACACCATAACCTGTAGCCTCTGTACGAGCAAGTGAACCACCATATGTAAGTCCCTTACCTGTAAGAACGCCTGTGAACTCATTGCGAAGTCTCTTGTACTGACCGTACATGAAACCGATCTCACGTCCACCAACACCGATATCACCAGCTGGAACGTCAGTATCAGCACCGATGTGCTTAGCAAGCTCTGTCATGAATGACTGGCAGAATCTCATGATTTCCATGTCTGACTTACCCTTAGGATCGAAATCAGAACCACCCTTACCACCACCGATTGGAAGTGTTGTAAGTGAGTTCTTGAAGATCTGCTCGAAACCTAAGAACTTAATAACTGAAAGATTTACTGAAGGGTGAAGTCTAAGACCTCCCTTGTATGGTCCAATTGCTGAATTGAACTGAACTCTGTAACCGCGATTTACCTGAACCTTACCCTGGTCATCAACCCAAGAAACTCTGAACTGGATAATACGCTCTGGCTCAACGATACGCTCGATAACGCCAAGCTCCTCAAGTTTTGGATTTGCAGCAACAACTGGCTCTAATGACTCAAGAACCTCTCTAACTGCCTGTAAGAATTCCTTCTGCTCTGCGTTTCTTGACTCAAGACCGTCATAAACGCGCTGTAAATAACTGCTCTTAAAATTCATGATTTTATTATTCTCCTTCCATGATAAACGTTCAGTAGGCGCGGACATTTGTCTTCCCTGCGCAACCTAGAGACGATTTTACATCATTTAACACTTTAGTGCAATAAATTTTTTCAAAAAATCCACCTATTCTTTTAATAGGTGGATAAATCTCCTCTATAAATACTTCTTTTGCTCAGTAAAACCGCGGCCTTTCACCTCAGAAACACGACTTATGATGATAAATGCCTCTGGGTCAATATCGTGTACAATTCGCTCTGTGCGAGCCAATTCTCTTGTGGAAACAATTGAAAGTGTAATCTCTGTATCCTTAGCAAGATATCCTGTACGACCATACATAACTGTAACGCCACGATCTATGTCCTGAAGAATTGCTCTTCTAATTTCATCATGCTTTTTGCTGACTATCTTAATCTGTCTCTTTGATTTACCGAGAATCAGTGTCTTATCTAATGTAAGAGTGTATATAATGACAAGAATTATTCCGTAGAGGACCTTTGTCTTGTCGGTAAAAAGCGCCTGCACCCCTAAAATAAATAGATCACAAGCCCACATAACTCCAGAAATAGGAAGACCAAAGTACTTATTTAATAGGATAGGTGGAATATCCATACCACCTGTTGATGCACCTGTTCTTATTACAATGCCAAGGCTTGCGCCAATCATAAGGCCGCCAAAGACAGTACAAAGCACAATATCCTCTATTGGAGAATAATTAGCCGCAATCATCTCTGCTATATGTATTTCTATTGGTAAGCAAAATGTGGAAAGTAATGTATTGGCTGCAAATCGATGTCCCATCAATCGCCAGCCAATCAGAAATAGCATAGTATTTATGATAAATACTACATAAGATGTACGAAATCCAAAAGTGTGATGAAAGAACAAGGCAAGACCGGTACCACCGCCAGTAATAAGCCCTGATGGCTCAATGAAAAATGCTACCGCCAATGCGTAAACAAAATTCCCTAATACTACGATTAAAGCTGTTTTAATTATCTGCTTCATCACAACACCGCTTTCATTATTATTTCAAACAGCTGTGATTGTACACCAATTGCGGACATTTGTCAGCACAGCACGGTAACGCGTTAGCAGACTAAAGTATAACAACTATAATCCAAGGAAATGCATACGACCGTCATCCCTCTTTTTAGGTGCGTTCTTAGGCTTCTCTCCCACATCAGGATTGAAGTAGATGCCCTTAAGATTATTAGTGCGATTGCGTATGCAGTCAGGACAAAAACGTCCGTAGCGTATACTACAACCGCATGATTCGCATTCTATGTAAACTACACTTCCCTCAGGAATCTCAAGTCTTCCTTCCTTAAGCATAGCGTTAATCATATCCACAGGAACCCCTGTGTTCTCAGAAATAACTATAGCAGGGCTAGCACCGTTTTCATCTATGTAATCCTTAACCTTGCCAAAATCGTCCACTTCCTGATGGCCGCAGTCATAGCACTCATAACGACCACCACCTATATATTTGATGCGTCCCTTACATTTGGAGCATCTAGTAGGCTTGCGCTCCATGAACTCTTTAACAAATTTCTCTTTTTCAGGGTTTTTACCTGCCATTAAAATCCTCACTATAAATCAAATTCATCTGTAACACTCTCGTCGAGAGGAGGCAACTGAGCCGCATCGCCTTCTAAGCCCTCGCGAATTAATTTCCAGTTCTTAAGGAACCAGACTGTCTGAGCTGGATGCTTGTAAAGTGAAAGCATCTGAGCTCCCTCATATTTGTGTGGGAACACAAGAGGAATATTAGTAGAACGTGATGTGGTAAAGTAAATCACGTGAGTGAAGTCATTGTTCTCCAAATACTCTGGTGTAACACAATAGTAAATATACTCGCCGTAGTCTGTATTATAATAGAAAGTCATCTCAGGCTGGTCAACCTCCATAGGCTCCATGCCTGTAACATTAAACTCATCTACTCGAATAGATTTAACATCCTCATCCTCCTCATCATCGGAAGTAGCTTTCTCAACTGACTTCTTCCATCTCTTGGCCTCCATAGGGTCCATTAGCCCAGCAAAGAAACGGTCTTCCTGCTCAACAGTCTCAGAATCCTCCTCGTTCTCAGCAGGGTCCTTACCTGTCTTGAGCCAAAAGTTAATGATGTTGAGATTTTTATTAAGCTGTCTTGTGTGTTGTGCGTATAGCTTGTCATCTTTTTCCATTTTAGAAATATATGACTCGTACTCAGCCTCTACTGCTCGTCTAGTATTCTTCTGCTTGAAATAGACAGGCATCAAAAACAAAAGCATCACGCCTATTGCACAAACAAATATATTAACTGTAAGCCAATCCATAGTATAAACTCCAATAATCTAGAAAAAAATTGAATAGCCCAACAATCCTATCAAACACAATAGTAACAATGTATTAATCGCTGTAAACACAGAAAAAATCCTGATGTCTCGCTGCTGCTTTTTTACTCCGTCATGATTATAGACTGATTCCAAATTAAGCTCAAATTCCTTAATTAGATTGTCCATCTGTGCCTTAACTGGCTTAGTGTAGTCCAGGGCATCCTGCAGATTCTGAATCTTAGTCTGTACGTTTCTACAAAGCTTCTCATTAGTGGTCTGAGACTCATAGATCTTTTGTTTTATTTCTCCATTTTCAATAGCATAGAGCTGTAAAAGCTGCTGCAACTCAAACACTTCGCCCTGAAGTCTATCTATTTCTTGACGAATATCATCTTCAGCCATGCCTATGTATCTATGCTTAAAAATAGATTTTCCAGAAAATTCTCCCTTCATAAGCATCCTCCCGTCAAAAAATTCATATAGTATAGCATAGTAATCTACTTAAATATTATCACTTTTTACTATTATTTGTATAGTGCATTTATAAAATATACAAAATATAGTACTTCAGCACTGAGAAAGAAGTCTGAAAGACTTCCATTATGAATGAGGGTGGAGTTACTGTGAATAGTAACTATCTCTCAGCAGGAAAAAAGCCAGGCCTATAATCGGCCTGGCTTAAAACTCTTTAGATTACTTTTCTTCTTTAGATTCTTTTCTGCGTTTTGCTGCTACAAATAGTCCTGTGAGACCTCCAATAATTGGAAGTGATGCTCCAGCCCAACCATTTGGACCAAGTTCACCATATCTAGCAACCTGATCATCATCGATGCCTGTGATTACATCTACATTTGCAGGTGCATCTACAATATCATCATCAAGAATCTCCTGATCAAGTACTGCAAGTGGAACTCTTGCATCATTATCTATAGGTGTAATTACTGCTGCCTGTCTATATGTGTTGCCTGCTGCTACATTTGTATCAACACGGCCTGCTGCATCACTGATATACTCTGTTGCTGCATTAGAAATTGTAATGCTCTCTGAGCCCTCAATTGCTTCTGATGCGCTAATTGATGTACTTGCAGATGCTGATTCTGAAGCGCTTGTTGATGCTGATGTAGAGCCACTCTGTGATGAAGCTACAGATGCTGACTCAGATGCTGATACTGAAGCACTTTCTGAAGCTGCTGTGGAAGCACTGTTTGCTGCACTCTCTGATGTAGATGCACTTGTTGATGCTGATTCACTTGCTGCTTTCTCTGATTCAGCTGTGCTTATAGATGCCGATGTGCTTGCAAGTGCAGCACTCTCTGATGCAGATGTACTTGCTGCAAGGCTGTCCTTCTTTGCAGTGCTAGCCGATTCTGAAGTCTGGTATAACTGACTTCTTAATGAAGCAAGAGTTCCAGAAGTAGATAAAAATTCAGATGTACTACCTTTAACACTGTCAGAAAAGGCTGCTACATTATTGCTAAGAGCAGTTGAAGTACTATCATAACCGCTCAAGCTAGAAATCATGTTGTCACGCTCAGATGCCTGAGAATGATAGGTTGCCTCACTGTACCAATCAGTACCCTTAATCATATTGCCTTTGGCATCCTTGTCAAACTCGTAATTATATCTATCACATGAAATCTTTTTTACTACCGTACCATCAGGCTTTACATAGTTTACAAATACTTCCTTTGAACCTCTTGGAGTAGAAGTCTGTACGTATGCTTTTCTTAAAATATTGATTCCTGATACGCCAGGTGCATAATCTTCTGCAGAAATACCATTAATACTATTCTGGGAATCCTTTAAAATTGATACACCATCAAGTCCCATTGTTACATAGTCGTAATACTCTTCCTGGTAATTTCCTTCAACATCTATATACTTTACAACTAATCTCTTCTCATAGTAATTACTTCCGTACCATCCAGTATGTAAATTACCATTTTGGATATTAGCATAAAGAATTTTGCCCTCAACCAAGAGCTTATATTCAATCATGGCTTCAGCCAATGGGCGAGCATAGTTTTCATAATAATTGCTCATTGTAAGCTGAGGCTTATTTGTAGCTGCAATTGCTTCTCTTTGAACTTTTTCTGCATGCTTAAGAGCTTCAACCTTAAGCTGAGTTTCTTCTACACCGTTATTACTATAACCATATGTAATAAAGTTTTCTGATGTAGCTACATATTCGCTTGCTGCTTCACTTTCAGCAATTGATAAACTTTCTGATGCAGCTGCCTGACTTGCAGAATTTGACTCAGATATATATGTTAACTGAGATTCTTCTGTAGAAATAGATTCACTTGCAGATACGATTTCCTCATCAGTTACCTCAGAAGTACTTTCTGATGTACTCTCTGATGTCGAAGATGCTTCAGTATCACTACCTGCTTCTAAAGGCGCATTTGGATCCAGTGTTGCAGTATCTGGTGTCTGCTGTGCTGGAGCTGGTGCTGCAAGCATTTTTACATTTCTGGTTGGAGCTACAGTACGAAGCTGTACCTTTGAAGCAGAAATATCAGTAGTAACTTCATTTTCATCTAACTGGTTTTCATTTGCTGCTGGTTCAGCCGCTGGTGCGCCTGCACCTTCTTCAGATCCTTCCTGACCTTCTGCTACTGGTGCTGCCGGTTCTGCTGCTGGCGCGCCTGCACCTTCTTCAGATCCTTCCTGACCTTCACCCTCTGCTGCTGGAGCCTGTGCTGCGCCTGAGACGTCACCCTCCTGACCTTCACCTTCTACTGCTGCTGGTGCGGCTGGAGCTTCAGCTGGAACTTCAGCTGGTGCTTCTGCTGGTGCTTCCGGTGTTACCTCTGCTTCTGGTGTTGCTGCCTGTGTCTCTGGCGCTACCTGCGCTGAAACTGTAGGCTCTTGTGATGTTGTCTCATCAGGTGCCTCTTGTGCTGCTTCAGGTGCAGAATCATATACTACTTCTTCGCCTGTTGTTTCTATTTCATGTGCATACGCCAAGCCCATATTAGAAAAAACGCTGGCGCCCCCAACTGCTGTGCCAGTGATTACGATTCCTTTTACGAGATCCTGTACTTTCTTACCCATACTACTATCTCCTTTACTCGCCCTATCTTGTTCTCTTATAAGGTATATCGGTCGAATATTATCTTTTCTGTAAAGGTATTATAGAAATTAAGTATGAAAAAACAATGTACAAAATGTTTACATTCTGCCAAATTTACGCCGTTCTTGCCATAGGCCACAAAGCACTATTCTCGGTAAAAATCTTCCTTCAAAACTCTTTCATATTGGCCCTTAAACCAGGCGCCAATACCTGCAGTGTTATCGTTATGTCGTCCGTGTAAACCCTTGCCATAAACCTGCACACCAGCAGAATTTAGCTCTGACAAAAGGGTCTCATAGGCGGTGTCATCATAATCATCTTCGAACATGTAAGAGACAATGAATTTGGTATGACTAAAGTCAGTGTTACGGATTTTGCTCCACACTCTTTCATTTAAAGATTCCACTCCTGCCATTGTCATATCCCCAGAGAACTTCTGGAGCAAATCAAGGGAAGTAGGGAATCCTCCCGGTCTCTTAAGTCTTTCATTCTGAGCAATATTTCCAAGGCTAGCTAGTGGCTTGCCCAATATAAGCGCATGTGGCTTCAAATCACATCCGTAGTACATAGAACCGATGGTTCCCATGGAGATTCCTGATAAAATCAAATCACCTGGATAAAATCCTAGCTTACTTAAATATTTATCTATTATCTTAACCATGGTGCGCTCAAACTCTGGCGAGCCCATATAGAATCCACCACCCTCAAAACGCTGCTCCGCTAATAATAGGAAAGGACATCCCATTTTTCTCATCATGTAATATCCCTCGAAGCCTTCCATGGTCTTGTATCCTGAAAAATAAACTGCAAGAGGTGGCTTCAAATCACCTGGATCAAAATATGCAAATATTTCCTCTCGCTCGGAGGTCACATATCTTTCTCCTCCTACCATAAATTCTCCTATATCCCATCTGGAGATTCTATCGTGGAGTCCAATTATTTCCAGATGGCCACTTCCCACTGCTCTAAGGGAACAGAAAATTGATCCAGCACCATTTCTTCCTTCTATACGAACTTCATTTTTTAAATCCTCTTCTGAGAATTCCCAGGAATCAAGTACTTCAGAAAGACTACCTGATACAAACTGCTTGATTGAAAGGGATATTTCTACCCCTTCATCCTTTTTATATTCCAACCAAAAATCAATAGCCTGGCCCTCCTCTAGAGGAATATTGCCTCGCCAAAAAGCTATCTGCTTCATCTCATAACCATAGTCACCATCAAGACTGACGCTATATTGGCCATTCCATTTAACCTGCCCCTTAAATCCATTAGCTATTCCTACAGAGCCTGGGTTAAATTTCTCGCCATAAGGCTTACTGAAATATTTTTTTGCTTCATTATTAATGAAATCCTGAATGTTGTAGGTAGGCAAAAGCTTGCCCATGCGCTGTTCAAACAATAGCCCATTGGCCTCATCCAGTTCAAAGCTATCCACAGCAAAAAGACAGTAGGAATATGACATATCCTTAACTGCCTTTATCTCATCAGGTTCTAGATTTCTCTCTAGAACAACTATTTCATATATTTCCTTTTTATATTTCACTTTGCCATCGGCAAAAATATGCTTTATATATGAAGGAAAGCTATACTTATTTTTCCAATCTTCAGTTCCAATTTGTAGTATTCGTATTTTCTCCATAATGCACTATTAGCCTAGCCAGCATAACGCCAGCTAGGCTCCTTTATTATTTTTTAATATTCTCTTTCCTCTACTTTTAGTCCCACAGCCTTGTCAATAAGTGAGAATACACCTGCAATAGGAACTATGTATACGGCCTTTGAAAGCTCTTTAAATGTGCTTAAGTTATCGCCCTGAATTGCGATTACAACAAATGTCACAATAGTAAATCCAATCCAGAAACAGTATGTAGAGAACTTTTCTCCCAAAAATACTTTTACAATTGTAACTACAACAAGAACCGCAAAAAGAATAATCCATGGACTTCCGCAAATAATCTTCATGCCTTCAGCAAATCCGCCAATGTTATTCATGTTGTATACAACAACATCCTGGAAGAAATCTTTTGCATTCTTAAAATACCAAAGATAAAGTCCCATTGGAACTCCTACTGTAATCAGTCCTTCAAATACTGATACGTAAAAAGCTCGGTATTCTTTGCCCTCTAGGCCATCTACCTTGAACTTGATAGCAAAGAAAATCAGTAAGACAACCCAGATAAAGATGTATCCTGGCTGCAAGAAAAATACTAAGCCCAAATCAATAGTGAGCAAATATGTATGATATGACAAAAATCCCTGCTGAAGCTGTCTTGCTACATGATAGCATGTTAATGTAAGGATGAAGAACATCATCTCTTCTGCGCCTGCATGAGTAAGTGCGCCCCACTCAAACACAGTTAAAATACCTGCAGAAATCATTGCAAAAATCTCTGATGTAAATAATTTTGCAGTCTTGTACTGGAATAACACAAGGAAAAATATTCCAACTGTTTCCATTATAAAGTGAACTATATGAGTATCTGTTGGAAGATAGCCTAGTCCATAGAACTCGAAAAGAACTGGACCATAATTTCCATCTACCTCCACATAGGCTAAAAATCCATCGCGAATCTGATGTGCAATATCAAGAATTCCCTCCTGCATTGCTGTAAATGCATTATTCATCCATGGATTTAGTGGGCTAGACAACGAAATAACAAATGTTATCGCAAGAACCCCAAAAAATTCTAAACATCTTTTAAGCTTTTTATTCATTCCCCTATCCTCCATAAAATAATTTAGAGAGTGACAAAGTATATCACTCTCTAATTATAATTCACTTTAAACTACATTCTGTAAAGAATTTGTGAATTATTTCTCATTTTTGGCTTTTACAGCCTCAGTCTTAGCTTCCTTCTTATCTTTTGCTTTCTTTCCAGCTAATGCACTGATTATAATGAGAATCCAATACCACCAAACTCTTCCAGCAAGACCACTCTTAGAAATTGCAAGAGGAGTCTCCTCGTCTTCGATTGTAGTAAGGTCTCCGTCTCCAACATTTGCTAAGGTCTGATCATCATCGAGAACTACAGCAAGTGGTACCTGCTCGTCTGCAATTCCCTGAATCTCATCACCTTCAAGCTCATTAAAGTTAGAAACTCGTGAAACTGTATTATTTGTAACCTCATTAAATGAAGTTGTATTTGTATTTTCTGTTGTGCTTCCTGCTACACCATTGCTCTCAGATGCAGAACCATTTGAACCAGCGCCACTGCCTGAGTTGTCATTTGAAGTGCTTGCTGCTGCAGAGTTGCTTGCACTAGCTGATGCCGACTCAGAAGCTGATGTGCTAGCTGATGTAGATGCGCTTTCACTTGCAGATGTGCTAGTTGATGCACTCTCAGATGCTGATGTACTTGCACTTGTTGATGCTGACTCAGATGCTGATGTACTTGCGCTTGTTGATGCACTAGCAGATACTGATGCGCTCTCGCTCTCACTTACTGATGTTGACTCAGACTGGCTAAGTGAAGCTGATGTACTTGCTGACTCTGAAGCACTTAAGCTAGCTGATGCAGACTGTCTCTCAGAGTTGCTGATGCTCATACTCTCTGAAAGGCTTAAGCTTACAGAAAGTGACATGCTCTCAGATACAGAAGTACTTGCGCTCTCAGAAAGTGAAGCCGATGTGCTTGCTGACTCTGACAAGCTAGCTGATGTAGATGCACTCTCGCTTGCTGATATAGAAGCAGATGTGCTCTCGCTAAGTGATGCACTTGTTGATGCTGACTCACTTAATGAAGCTGAAGTACTTGCACTTGTTGAAGCACTTTCGCTTGCGCTTGTTGATTCAGATAAGCTTACGCTCATTGAAACACTCTGGCTCTCAAGCTCACTTATTCTTGCAGAGGCACTTGCTGACTCTGACTCTCTTATGCTCTCAGAGATGCTTGCTGACTCTGATAAACTTGCTGATGTTGAAGCACTCTCGCTTGCTGATGTACTTGCACTTATTGATGCACTTGTGCTTGCTGATTCACTAGCTGATGCTGAGCTGCTTGCACTTGCTGATGCACTCTCAGATGCTGATGTGCTACCGCTAAGTGATGCTGATGTTGATGCAGACTCACTTGCTGATGTACTTGCAGATGCTGAAGTACTTGTGCTTGTTGATGCACTCTCAGATGCTGATGTGCTTGCACTTGTTGATGCACTTGTGCTCGCTGATTCACTAGCTGATACTGAGCTGCTTGCACTTGCTGATGCACTCTCAGATGCTGATGTGCTACCGCTAAGTGATGCTGATGTTGATGCAGACTCACTTGCTGATGTACTTGCAGATGCTGAAGTACTTGCGCTTGTTGATGCACTCTCAGAAGCTGATATGCTTGCACTTGTTGAAGCGCTTGTACTTGCTGATTCTGAAGCAGATGCACTAGTTGAAGCTGAAGTGCTAGCTGAAGTAGAAGCACTTTCACTTGCGCTAGCTGATTCAGATAAGCTAATGCTCATTGAAACACTCTGGCTCTCAAGTTCACTTATTCTTGCAGAGGCGCTTGCTGACTCTGACTCTCTTATGCTCTCAGAGATACTTGCTGACTCTGATAAACTTGCTGATATTGATGCACTCTCGCTTGCTGAAGTGCTGGCACTTGTTGAAGCGCTCTCAGATGCTGATGCACTTGCGCTTGTTGATGCGCTCTCAGATGCTGATGTGCTTGCGCTTGTTGATGCGCTTGTACTTGCTGATTCACTAGCTGATGCTGAGCTGCTTGCACTTGCTGATGAGCTCTCAGAAGCTGATGTGCTTGCGCTTGTTGATGCACTTGTACTTGCTGATTCACTAGCTGATGCTGAGCTGCTTGCACTTGCTGATGAGCTCTCAGATGCTGATGTGCTTGCGCTTGTTGATGCACTTGTACTTGCTGAAGTAGACGCGCTTGTGCTTGCTGATTCTGAAGCAGATGCGCTAGTTGAAGCTGAAGTGCTAGCTGATGTAGAAGCACTTTCACTTGCGCTAGCTGATTCAGATAAGCTAATGCTCATTGAAACACTCTGGCTCTCAAGTTCACTTATTCTTGCAGAGGCACTTGCTGACTCTGACTCTCTTATGCTCTCAGAGACGCTTGCTGACTCTGATAAACTTGCTGATGTTGATGCACTCTCAGAAGCTGATGTACTTGCACTTGTTGATGCACTTGTTGATGCACTTGTACTTGCTGACTCGCTTGCTGATGCTGAAGTACTTGCGCTTGTTGATGCACTTGTGCTTGCTGACTCGCTTGCTGATGCTGAAGTACTTGCGCTTGTTGATGCACTTGTGCTTGCTGACTCGCTTGCTGATGCTGAGTTGCTTGCACTTGTTGATGCACTCTCAGAAGCTGATGTGCTTGCGCTTGTTGATGCACTTGTACTTGCTGACTCACTAGCTGATGCTGATGTGCTTGCACTTGTTGATGCACTCTCAGATGCTGAAGTGCTGGCGCTTGTTGATGCGCTTGTACTTGCTGACTCACTAGCTGATGCTGATGTGCTTGCACTTGTTGAAGCACTCTCAGATGCTGAAGTGCTGGCGCTTGTTGATGCGCTTGTACTTGCTGACTCGCTTGCTGATGCTGAGTTGCTTGCACTTGCTGATGCTGACTCAGATGCTGATGCACTAGCACTAGCAGATGCACTCTGGCTTGCTGAAATGCTTTCGCTTACATACTGTGAAAGGCTTGCACTAAGTGACTCGCTTATACTCTGGCTCATTGATGCGCTAGCTGAATTAGAAGCGCTCACTGACTCAGATCTTGAAAGAGATGCGCTGTCAGAAGCTGCTGCGCTCTCTGATAATGACTGGCTGCGTGACTCAGAAGTCTGTGCTGATGCAGATGCACTCTCTGAAATAGACTCACTTCTTGACTGAGATGCCTGGTTTGATGCAGATGCACTTTCAGACATTGACTCACTTCTAGAAGCTGATGAGCTCTCAGATGCCTTAGCACTCTCGCTGATTGACTCTGTCCATGAATCAGACTCAGAAGAAACCTCTGATACTGTCTCACTTACTGACTCAGAAACTGAAGTGAACTCACTTCTCTCATGAGCGTAATCATCTTTTCCCTTATCAAAATCATTGATTGAGAAGTATGTATATCCCTTTACTCCAAAGTTACCGTCTTTTGCCTGACCAGCATTATTGAAGTATGTATCTGTGCTTTCCTTAGCCTTTGCTATAAAGCTATCCTTAAAATTAACGCTGTAGCTTGTTGAACTAGCTGATGTATATAATGTAACAGTCTGAGTCCAATTGCTAGCACCGTGGTCATCTATAGTGGCTGTAAATGTATATGTGCCATTTCCATTATTTACGATTCTAGAATTTCTATAGAAATAAGTCTTACCACCAATCTTGATTCTCTGGTTATTGTAAGAAACTGTATTTCCATTGCCATCTGTAAGTGTTGAATATGTTCCAACACCCTGAGAATTAGAAACAACTACACCAAGTGTATTGTCTGCAGAGTTTCTGCAAACACCTGATAGCTGTCCATTCCATACATTATCTGCAGATGAATAGCTACCTAAATCATGATAGATAACCTGACCATCTTCAGAATAATAAATATTTGACCATGGATTGTTATTCTGAGCTACAACATTTTTTGTAGTTCCGTTATATGAATTCCAAGAAAGAGTAAATGAATCATCTTCCTGGATTGTAACCTTTACATCGTCAGCTACACGCTGTCCGTTTACATAGTAACGACATACTGTTGACTCAGTACCATCAGCAGCTGTCTCTGTTTCATAATTCCATGTGAGAATATTGCCATTAGCATCTTTGTACTGGTTTGTCTTCTTAACAACCATGATTCCAGATACTACATTTGCATTATCATGCTCTCTACCCTGAGCTGGGCTATCATAGAATCCAGGAACTAATGCATTTCCTGCTTTATCTATTGTTACATAATCAAAGTAAGCGTACTTTGTCTCGCCTGCTGCATCAACATATGTAACCTTTACGCCGTTAGTATTGTAGTTGCTGAAATCCCAATCACTATAAAGGATTTCGCCAACATAACCTTCCTGATAGAAAGAATACTGAATAAGAAGGTTAGCAAGCTTATCGCCGTAACCATAGTAATTATTTGATCTATCGTCATGGTTAAGATACTGACCATTTCTGATAGCTCTCTGCTGTACTGCCTCAAGCTCTGCTCTTGCTTCCTCGATTTCCTTAATAAGGTTCTCAAGATAATCATCCTCTCCAGCTTCTGAGAATGAAGTTGAAGCTGAATCATATGAAGACTCTGCATCAGACATAGCTTCTGAAAGGCTCTCGCTCTCAGAACTGATTCTCTCAGATACTGACTCAGATGTGCTAGCAATTGACTCATTTTCTGATGTTAATGATTCGGCTGCTGAATTTGATGTCGAAGAAATCTGTGATTCCTCTGTAGAAAAAGAAGTGCTAGCTGCTTCAGATTGAGCTGCTACTTCTGAAGAAACATCATCCCCCATTGTTCCTTGCGCTTCTACGTCTGCCCCCTCGGCATTTACCGCTGTCGCCTGAGCAGTTAAGTCAACCTCTTCAAGCTCTGTTGTGGTCTCCTCCACCACAGTCTCTTGGGTTGTCTCTTCCTGAACGCTCTCGACAGTAGTCTCGACAACTTCCCTTGCCTGCTCTTGGGTAACCTCTACTGTGATAACCCCTCCAGCATTGGCGGCTGCTTGCTCTTCTCCAAGCTCGGCAGCATATGCTAAATTAGCGTCACCGAATACAGATGCACCACCAACTGTTGCGCCTGTAATGGCAACTCCTTTTAATAAATTTTCAACTTTTTTCTTTGACATACTGTATAACCTCTCTCGTGTTATGACAAAAAATTAAATCTAACCTCAATGTAAGTGTTATTGTATCACGTAAATTTTATTTTTAAAGTGCTTTAAGTAACTGTTCTTGCCAAATAATGGACGTTTTTGCCAAATAATTATGTATCACACCATTTTCACTGTTTTCATTATTTAATATAACGCTATTTTTGAGCGAAAAAAAGAGGACAAAGTAACCAATGTTACCCTGTCCCTATATGTCTATTTTAGATAATCAATAGGTTTCACAAAGGTAGCCATGCACTGTAAATCTCCTCCCCGATGTTGAACAAGTAGAAAGTGTGGTTACCTTATCTTTAGAAGATAGTTCCTTTCCTATTTCAATATCATCATACGAATGCTTAAGTAACTCACTGATATAATCACCAAACTCATCTGAATCTGAATAAGGCACGCCGTATACCCATGAGGCTGCATCCGTATCAAAATATGAGAATATCTCATATCTATACTTTTTATCCGCTGTTATAATCTGAAAATACTTATGATCCTGCAGATAGTTATCTTCTGTCTTATAGAACTTCAAGCTGCCAAACATTGAAAGATTTCTCATGTTGTGGCCATATATCACATTATGACTGTCTGCGAAATTAGGAAGGTTATATCCTTCCAGGAAAATACTACCTGCTGTAGCCCTGTCTCCGTCCATAGTCATACGTAAGTATTTATCATCATCACCTGAGTATAATATAGGATAGCTTATATCTGTTCCTTCAACGTATAGCCAACCTATTACATCAGGATTGATAGCCTGAAGCTTCGAAACATCGACATCCATCATATCATACCATTGCTGATTAGTCTCGGATATTTTTACATATTTTTCATTTAAATTGTTATATAAGCTATTGGACTTCTGATAACCCATATAAATAAATAGGAAACCAGCCAATGAACCAAACACAATTACAAGTCCTGTAAACAAGATAATCTTAGGATTAACCCCTGATTTCTTTTTCTTATCAGATTCATCTGCTGCCTTTTTATTTTTGGACTTATCGCCAGCGCTTGAAAGAATTGCACCAACTAGTACCATAACAATAGCCACTATCTTGCCTATAGGCTCTGATATAAATGAAGCTACATTTCCCATTAAAGGAAAATATTTCTCTGTCCTTCCTAATACATTGGTATAGGCCACAGGACTGAAATCAGCAGTTTCATTGGCGTCACCCTTTGTGGTAATAAGCATCTGCTCCTTATCAATAGACTCAACCCTATGGGTAACCACACTGGCTCCTGACTCAAATGAAATAATATCCCCTTCTGAAATCTCAGAGAAATCCACTGGCTTAACATAAACTATGGACCCAACCGGAATAGTCGGCTCCATTGAACCAGATATGACATTGTAGCTCTGGTATCCTATCAATTTAGGAAACACTATAGGCACAAATGCCACAATCACAATTATTATTAATATGGTCCCTATTGTTCTTAATATTTTCTCCATAGGCCAATTATAGCACAAAAAAGCGCCCAACCGAAGTTGAGCGCCATGTTTTACAAATTATTCTTTTGTATCCTTTTTCTCTTCTACCTTGGCAATAACAGCTTTGCGCTTGTTGTGTGCAACAAGGAGTGCAATAAGGATTATAACTATTGCAACTATTGCAATCATAATTCCAATAATCATATTGCGTTTGAAATTATCTTTTGCAGTCTCGCCGTGCTTTGCTGTATCTGGGTCGTCGATATCGATTACATCGAGAGGTGTCTGCTCATCTTCAATTGTAGTAGTCTGATCAGCATCTCCACCGTCACCATTGTCCTCACCTGCATCTGCGTCAGCATCATCGCCACCTGCATTTGCACCGCCGTTACCACCGGCTGGACGTGTGTTTCTTCCACCATCTACTGTTCTAGTGCCACGGTTTACATACTGATACTCGTAAACTGGCTCTCCATAGACTGTGTCTGACACGTAAGTTGTCTCATCAATATGATTAACTTTTCCATTGTACTTAGTGTACTGGAATGTGAATACTGTATTCTCTTTAAGTCCTTCTGATGCTGTGCGATATAAAGCATCTGGATAATAATTATCAAGATGTCTTGCTGGAACTAAAATAATCTCGCCTAAAGTACCCCAGTAAACATCATCTGGAGCAAGTGCATTGCCATCAGCATCCACATATTTAACTGTGTAAGGAATTGTAGAGCCTACACCGTAAGCTACAACATAGTCCTCGTCACCCTTTACTGTGCTATTAAAATTCACAGCTCTATTACCAGCTGCATCCTGTGTAGCCTGAGTAACGATTGTATCTCCACCAGAAACTCTAAGACCACTAATATAATACTTAGTATTTCCAGTTTTCGCATTAGGACTAACCTTAATTAATTTATCTACAGAAACATCTATTTCATCTCCGTAGTTAAATCCAGAAATAGTGACCACGTCATCATTAACTGATACTTGCTCATCACCATATTTTGCCTTAAGGGAAGCCACGCCATCATCAATAAATGAAGCATCTTCATTGTTACCGATGCGGATATTCACTCTGTATGTATAGCTTTCAGCCTTTGCAATGTCAGGATTAAGATTTGCAAGAGTAAGCACAAAAACAAATGTAAGGATTAGGCCCAATAATCTCTTAGCTTTTTTCATCTAGGCCACCTCCTCTTCTTTCCTGTCTCTTGTAATGATGAAATACCATAAAATCATCAAAAGACCTGCAAAAAGAGCTATTGCACATAAAACAAGTGGGAAAAGTGAATCGCCAGTAAGTGGATTGCCGCCATCAAGAGGAATAGAATCATCCTCGATAACAACCACTTCTGTACCACCATCAAGAGTATTAACTACTCTCTTTACCACTGTATTATGCTGTTCTTCAGTATCACCTTCTCTAGCTGAATCTGTTGGCTCTGCGCCAAATTTAATCTCAAGCTGAGCAAGTGTAGACATATAGTTGTTAGTCTGTGAATTACCATCAAGAGTAACTGTAACTGTCACATTTCCTGATTCACCAACTCCAACAGAACCAAGGGAAAAATATGAACCCTCATTTCCATTTACCTGATTAAGACCTACAACGGCTGTAGCGTTCTCATCACCACCGATTGTCTCGCTGTCGAAAAGTGGCTGGTCGCTTCCAGAATATGTAATCTTGTATGTATAAGATCCACCTGTTGCTTTAGAGCCCTCTTCCAAAGTCTTAACAACATCAGCGCTCATGTAGAATGTAGCATCTGACTTAGATTCATTTATATAATTTACAGTGTACTCAATTGTGTCGCCAGGCATTGTGTCAGAAATAACTGCCTTTGCTGGGTCATAATTTGATTTCATTGAAGAGCCAGTGTAAGTAACATCCCAAGGCTCTATTTTAAGTGTTTCAGCATGTGCTGTTGTTCCTGCAAAAGCGAAGCCTGCGGTCATCACCATGAGAGCAAGAACTATATTCAAATGTAACTTTTTCATTATTCTCTCCTAATTAGTTAACTGCTGCTTCATTTATTGAAGTAATAACACCATTATCATCAACTTCTGCATGAACACCCCATGCTCCAAGTATTGCCTCTTTAGCATTGTGTGTCTGAACTGCATCTACTCTGATTTCCACATAAAATGTCTTTCCATTGTACTGGTACTCGTCCACAACAACACCAGTCTTATCACCATCAACTGTCTTAACATAAGTAAGAACTTCATTGTCGATTGTGATTGATTTGATAAGGTCATGGGACTCACCATAAGCAAGTGGCTTAGCTAAGTAATATACAGCTCCTTCACCTGCTTTTTCTGCCTCTGTCTTCTCGTCATCATCCTTATTAGATGTTTCTTCATACCAGCCAGAAGCAATTTCAAGATCAATAAGCTTTGGATCAAGAATTGTATTCTTGCCATTATCATCCTTCCAGCTCTTTCTGACGTATACTCTAACGTACTCGTCATAGCCGCCTTCAGATGTATTTACCACTCTAACATTCTCAGCATAAGTCTTACCTACTGTGAAAGGAAGGTCATTGGACTTATCTGCATCATTAGTCTTCATTGCCTCAGCTATAGATGGAAATGTAAGTGAATCAGCCTCACCATCGCCATTATTAACCACTACATAATCATCACCCTGAAGCTCCTGAAGCTGTACCTCAAGCTGGGCTGTTGTAAAATCAACCTGCTCCGCTCTGCTTGAGTAAGTAATTGCCGCTCTTGTTGCTCCCACTGAACTACCTGCAACTACAAGCACTCCAACTGCAAGTATTACAAGAGGATTCTTTACTATCTTTTTCATTAGTTCTCACCCTCCTCTTGATTTGTAGTTGTCTCTGTGCCTTCTGTCTCGTTACTTGTTGATTCAGAGAACTTAGCATCATAGTCGCTGCGACTCATAACTGTCTTAGTCCAATCAACTGACACATTGCCATCAGCATCATAAATAGCAAGTGATGCTTCCTGAACAATTACTACGTTAAAGCTCTCTTCAACAGCTGTGTTGTCCTTAACCGAAATCTTAAGCTGTAATTCTGGTGCAGTCTCATGAGCCTTAACTACATCCTTGTAATAGTAGTAGCCATCTTCCTTAAGCTCCCAGCCAGCTGATGTATTAACAGCAACTTCTGCATTATAATTGCTACCGTATACAGCCTTAACTCTGATAAACACATCATAATTACCTGTGTTCTCAACCGTAATATGCTTAACCAAACCATCAACAGTCTCATGTGGAGTAAGTCTTGAATCTCCAAGAGAAAGTATTACACCACCAGTTGCCTGCTTAGTGTCTGTAAAATATGCCATTGTAGTTTTTACTGACGCCAAACTCACAAGTGCTAGAGCTGCGGCAATCATAAAATACTTTTTAAACTTCATACTTTAATTGCCTCCCTCTAAATTGTTTCCTGTGTAGTTATAATTTACAGTAGCAAGTCCATCAACTGTAGTCTCAACTTTTTCAAATGTATTTACTACGCTAATTCCACCTTCTTTAAGATGCTCATCATAATCATTTGTAAATTCTACAGTACCTGTCTCTCCAGCCTTTAAATCCTCAATTGTCTGAGTCTTATTCTCCTCTACATCGATAGTGTAGCTGGCACCTGAATAAACCTCTGTAACAGTGATTGTTGTTCCTGCTGGAACCTTGTCAATAGTAATCGACTTTGTAAAAGCTCCATCTACATAATTGTCATTTTTATCAAATGTAAGTGTGTAGACGTTGCTAAAAACTGTCTTTTCATCTCTTGTTGCCTCAACATCATATATGAAGCTTGCTGTTCCAAGAGAATCATTGAAAGTCTTTAAATTCTTAGTAATAGTAACCTTGCCATATTTAGGCTTAGCTTCTGATTTAAGTAAAAAGCTTGCATCATACTTCCACTCATCACTGCCAGAACCAAGTGTTATATAGTCACTTGTTGGGGCATATAAAATGTATGATGTAAATGTATAGTTAAAATCATTGTCAGAACAATCCTGTGGAACAAAAAGGTAAATACCTGCGCCATTTGCTATAGTAGCTGTAGCATTTGTAAGGCCATCCTTTGTCTTAGTAGCTTTAATTGTATCAGTAGGCTTAACTGCATCTGATTGTGCAACTGGCTTTACCTTTTCTACTATCTTAGTTTTAACTTCCTCTTCAGAAGTCTTATTTGTTAAAACTGAAAGGTCTGCGCCACTGTTTGCAAAGTCAGCAGTCAATCCCTTGATATTGCCGCTTTCATCAAGCTCTGCGATTTTATATAAATCAATGACTATCTCGCCCTCAAAGCTTGTGGCAAACTGAGAATTATCTCCTGCACCAATGGCAGCAGATATATGAACATCTGCAGTCAAATCAATATGACCAGCAGCATTTACTCGATAGGCTCCAAACGAAGACGCAAGTGTAACTACTGTCGCAGCGATCGCTATAAGTTTTTTTCTACTAAACCCTAAATTTTTCACTGAGCTCTCCCTTCAGCTTTCTTATTACTCTTTTTGAATAACTTTCGAATTATAAGAATAAGAATAATTGCAACGATTAAACCAGCTATGCCGATAATCACGTAATAATTCTTAACAGTTTCTACAACAGCCTCGGCACCCTTTGGAGGTTCATCCTCTCCTAAGTATTCAACTCTTGTGCCTCTAACTAAAAGTCTGTGGGTGTTAACACCATATGGTGTACATGTAAACAAAGTAACGTAATCTTTGCCAGGCTCCACTTTCATTGCTTCAGCAAGAGTATTAATATCCTCTGCTGGTATTGCCTCCGAAATCTCGTCTACCTGATAGGCAAGTGTTTCATCTAAAACATGGATGTAAAACTTGTCTCCAACCTGAAGCTGGTCAATATTTGTAAATAGCTCTGCACTAGGCAAGCCTCTATGACCAACTATTACTGAATGTGTACTCTCGCCTCCAATTGGAAGTGCTGTACCATTCATATGTCCAACTGCCGTCTGGATGTACTCATCAAAAGTACCATGCATAATGGACAACTTAACTTTTATTTTTGGAATGGACAAATAGCCCATAACTCCATCGCCATTAATATTTAAAACTGAAAAGTACTCTGAATTCAAAAACTCTTCAGTTGGTTTAACTGCATTTCCATCAGCAGCTGCTCCAAATGCATCTGTGCCAATGGCGTTTTCAGTAATATTTGCATTAAATGCCCTAGCAGCATCCCAGTAAGCGGAATAATCTTCCTCAGTCATCTGGCTGAGAGAATCCTCATACTCACGGATAACAGTGCTCTGCACATAATTGTTCCATTCGTTTGAAATGGTTGGATAAGCTAAAAATCCCACGCCAACGATGAATAATAAAATTACAAAAAACCTAACTAATTTCTGTTTCACGCCTGTTCCTTTTTTGTGCGCTTTCTGTCATATAAGTAAAGTAAAAGAATAAATGCACCTACAATTGCAAGTCCTACAATTACCCATAAAAGATAATTAGTGTGAAGACTTACTGCTCCAAAAGTAGGAGTCTTAGCATCTGCAAGAAGTGTTGGTGTATACTCTACTCTGTGACCTGTAACCATAAGTCTCTCAGTATTTACACCGTATGGTGTACATGTAATAAGAGTACATAGGTCCTTGCCTGGCTGAACTGCAAGTAGGCTAGTATCATCAGGCTCAACCACTTCAATATTATCTACTTCATAAGCATAGTACTCGCCCATGATGATAATGAAGAAATCCTCGCCAACCTCCACCTTATCAAGATCTGTAAAAAGTGTGGCACTTGGCAGACCTCTGTGAGCACTAAGTACTGAATGTGTATCAGGACCTCCTATTGGAAGTGAACTTCCCTCTAGATGTCCTACACCGATTTGAAGCACATCATCATTTGTTGTATGGAAAATAGGAAGCTTTACATTGATACTAGGTATCTGAATGTATCCCATTATTCCGTCATCATTTGCATTTAAAATGCTCATATAATTGCTATCTACGCCATTGGCCTCCGCCTCTGCAAAGGAATCTGGCAAGATACTTGGAAGTAATTCCTCGTTGTATACAGTTGCTCTATCAAGCTCAGCTTGTACATCAAGGGTTCCTTCCTGGATTGCTGCCTCGACTGTTGCCTCATAATCTTTAACAAGTGTAGCTTGTACGTGATTATTCCATGCGTTGGCAACTAGCGGGTACACCAGCAAGGACAAACCAGCAAGCATGAGAGCGCCGATGGCTATAGTCTTATAGTATTTTAGAAAAAATGCCTTCATTATTGCTGTCCTCTCCTTGGTGCTGTACACCCTGGCATAGACGCCAGGGTTGCACCAATTATATTTATCTAAGTACCAGTTAGATTAAATATCAGTTCTAATTACTTAGAAGCCTTCTTCTTTGTTGCAAAGAAAAGTGCTGCTGCGATAGCCATGATAGCTACACCGAGTACTGTAAAGATTGTTGTACCCATACCACCAGTGAATGGAAGCTGTACAAGCTTAGAATCGATGAACTGTGCCTCACCAACGAACTCCTCGTCTGCTGAAGCCTGATCAAGTGATACTGTGCCGTTGAAAGCTGCTTCCTTAATCTGTGGGTTGATTGTCCATGTCTCTGGAGCCTTTGTCTCCTTGAAGAAGTATGTGTTCATAACAAGCTTTCCATCTACTTCGTCAGCTACATCAAAACCAAATGCAGAAGCTGTTGCCTTACCATTAGCATCCTTTGCTGTAACGATAGGAGTAGCCTTTGTCTCATCATCTGTCCAACCTGTAAGCTTGTTGTTTGAATCAAGTACAGCATACTCATACTTGTCTTCGCCAACCTTCTTGAGGATGATGAACTCAGCGCCCTCAAGTGGATTCTCTTCGTCATCTAACTTCTCTACTACAAGCTTTCCTGTGTAAGAATATACTCTTGTTGTATCGAAATCATCACCTGGCTGATGACTTGGTGTAATTGTGTAAGCATCGTTGTAAATCTTTACATCTAAAGCGATAGCCTTGTATGTAAATGTGATTACTTCGTTTGCATGAGCGTTACCTTCAACAAGGTAGTTAAGGTCTAACTCAAATCCGTTGTCAACAACGTCTACTGACTTAACCTCTGTTGTATCGCCATAAGCAACTGTGATATCAAGCTTGCCATCAGCATTTACTGAATATGCACCACCTGTGATGTGATCAACAAGTGCAAACTTCTTTGTAACGATTTCATTAGCCTTTACATATGGAATTGTTGTCTCAACTGTGTATGTGATTTCCTTTTCATCAACTGTTGAAGCATACTTGTCATCCTCAGTCTTCTTTACCTTCTTTGGCTCACTCTTAGCTGAAAGAGACTCTGTAGACTTAGCAACATAGTTACCATTAGCATCCTTTACTACAGTTACAGCAACCATAGCGTTGAACTCAAGATCTCCATCAAAGTTAGCAACCTTGAAGAAGTAAGCACCAGCCTTAAGGCCTGAGAATGTAGCAACACCATTTGTGATTGTTGCAGAAGCATCAACTTTAGTATCAGCCTTGAATGCTGCAGCTAAAGCCTTAGCATCTTCTGGTGTCATCTCGATTGGCTGAGTATCATCATTTGTAGGAACTGCCTTGTAAGCATCCTTTGCCCAGTCAACTACCTGAATTGCATTGTTCTCGTCTACAGAAGCAATCTGATATGCGTTTACAGTATAACCATTAGCTACTGTAGGAAAATTGTTAATTGTAAGTGTTGTTGTGTTGTTCTCTGCGGCAAAAGCAGTAATGCTCATTGCCATCATCATTACTGTCGCAAGCGCAAGAGCAACGATTTTTCTGATTTTTTTCATTTTTTCTCTCCTTTTTTTATTTGTTGTTTTTATTGTTTTTCTTTGATTTATATAACAACAGCGCCGCCCCCATCATTAACAGAACTCCGCCGATTGTATATACATAGACTCCCCTTCCACCTGTCTCAGGTAGAGTATAAGCAACAACATCGAAGAAACTATATTCATATGTTGCGATGTTGCCTGCTTTGCTTACGGTAGCATGTACTACCTTGTTTGAAGACTTAATCCTTACAGATACGCCCTCATATTTTTCATATGTGACAATCCACTCTTCTTTGCTAAGTGCAAAGCTCTTTGGTGCCTTTGTCTCTCTGAGGATGTATGTGCCATCCTGAACTGTCTGAGGCTTTGAATGCTCAGAATCTGGATTTTCAACTTCCCAGAGACTATTAAACCAAAGGATTTCTCCCTGACTATTTGTTACACCGTAGAATACAGTGAATGTATCATCAGCATTTCTTAACTCAAACTGTGCTCCAGCAAGAGTTTCGTATGTATTAGCATTTCTCTTTACAATCTTAAATTCATAAGACTGCTTAAGCTCATTTACAACCTTTACTTGGCTGTCCTTTCCACTCTCTACATTAACTGATGTAGTTCTTTCTATAAGAGAAAGTGCTTGCTCAGCTCCATCTACAACCTGATACATTGTAGTTTCGTATCTTTCTAAGTCAGCCTTCTCGTATTCACCATTTGCATTCTTGTCGTAAACATAGCACTCTGTAACTCTATATTCGCCTGGAAGCAAATCGGTGATTGTAAATGACTGGTCAGCAAAAATATTAAATGCATCATTGCTGTAGCCTACTCCAAGCAGTTTATTTCCGTTGTAGTAAGAAATAATATTGGTCTGAATCACTCCAATTGTAATTGGACTAACAACTTCTGTTGTACCATCCTCAAGAACTCGCTCTACCTTGATTCCATACATGGTATCTGTAGAAGCATTTGTTGAATTACCAGTGAGTTTCTTTTCAATTGTAAGAGAACCCTTTACATTCTTGTTTGTAAATGTATGTGTCTCATTACCAAGCTTTTCAACAGAAACCTGAGCAATTGTCTTTGGTGAAAGAATAAAATCAAGTCCTGTTCTGTCATAACCGTAATTGCTTGAATAGAAGTTACCCTTTGAATTACTAATTGTGACTGGGCACTCAACCTTTGCTGTTGTGAAAAGATTTGCACCGCTTAAATCAACATAACCATTTCTAGGATTGTAAGTTCCTGTATAGTACATAGCCACGTTTCTATATGGCTCGTGTTCGCCGCCTACCTTTTCGCTTGATGGCTTGTAGTATCTAGAATCCTGTGGATAGTATGAATTGCTGTCGATAATAACAAGCTTTGTATCGCTTGAGCCCTCATACTTAACCTTGAATGCTAAAACTGAATTCTGGCCTAGCTTCTGAGAATCAGCTCTCCACTCGTAGCCGTTCTGCTTAGTCATCTGAACACTCTTTGAATCAGCAACCCATCTGTAGCTGTCATCATAGTATCCGATGAGTGTTATTCGACCGCTATTTCCATCTAAATCGTAGATGTTAGTGATTCTTCTACCAGAATCATCGCCATCTGAAACAGCATCTACTTCAATATCTAAGTGGCTGTACTGCTCTCCACCCTCAGTAGCAGGTGAAGGAATTAAAATTTCTTCTGTAATGTTAGTATTTTCTGTATAAGTAACATCGTGATCTGTTAACTCATATCCAATAATTTCTCGCTCTTCAACATTCCAGCTGATAATCTGTGTACAATCCTCATCAGCGAAAATCTTCAGATTCTCAATTGTGCGAGTCCAATTATCATCCTTTGTTACTACTACAGGAGTAATTGCAGCTTCTTTGCTATCACAGACTGTTCCATCAAGTTTGATGTACTTTACACCAGAATCATCTGCAAATGTACCGTATACATCGAATGTGATGTTGTCTGGTCTGCTAGTTGAATTATTGTCATCCCATTCCTTTTTGATTGTAAGGTTCTTCTTGTATGACTCATTCTTGAAGTTCTTGATTGTAGTAATTTCTTTTTTATTCTGGTCATCCTTCTTGTAAATCTTGAATGAACCCTGTGTCTTTGATTTAACAGCTCCATCTATTATAGAAGAAGTACCATTTACAACCTCTACAACGTAGATAGTCTTGCTTACTCGATAACCCTTTGGAGCTACCATCTCTTTCATATAGTAGGTACCAGCCTCTACATCAGAGAATGTAACCTTACCATTTGCATCAGATGTAGCTGTGTAAAGAGCTGTGCCCTTGCACTCTGTATCAGCCTCACCGTAGAGACCAAACTCTGCGCCTGCTAAAGCACGTCCAGCTCCGTCAGCCTTGTTGAAATATACATCTGTAGGAACTGCTATATTCTGATTTTTAAAGTTAAATGTAATCTTGCAGTTTGATAAGGAAGCACCACGCTCAAGGTAGAAGAATGTAAGTGTATGTCCACCCTTAGCCAAAGCCTTGCGTCCTTCTTCAACTGTCTTGTAACCTAAAACATTTGTATAAAGGTTTGTTGTGCTCCGTGAGCCTCTGTTAACTACAGATCTAGCTGCAGAATCAACAATACAATCACCTGTTGCAAAATTGATTCGTCCTGATACAACGCCGTGGATACCACCAATATCAAGAGCTAACTTGTTATCAATGAATACCCATACATCATCATCACCAGAGAATTCAAAGACTGTATCTTTTCCATTGTCATCCTTGCCATTTTCAGCGATGTTGAAGTTAACCTGTAAATTCATACCGAAATGTGGCTCATCCTTAGTACCAGAGAATGGCCAGAACTGACCTTCACTATCATTTCTCTGAGTACGAGTCATTCGGTTATTTGGCTCATCAAATGAGTAATCGTTTACCTTAGAATCAAATGTGTAATATCCATTTTCAAAATAGAAAGGAATAGCTACATTTCTGTATGCTAAAATATCATCTTTTCTATCCCAATATGTATTAGCTCCAGTTCTAGATGCGAAAAGCCAAGAATCTGGATCAAAAATAGGTGCTACAGCATAGTTAAATGTAGGCATGTTGTTAGATAATGTATTGCCTACGATACCCTGGTATGCTGTTGGATTATCTGTAGATGAATTAGTATTACATCTGTTCCATGGCTGGTAGTATGCTGAACCATTTGTGATAATATCTCCACCATCATGGAAAATTAATGCATTGTTAGCATTTCCTGTTCTAAGAGATGCATTGTTAATTGAATCCTTGCTATAGTTGAAAAGATTAGCTGAGAAATACTTGTCATCAGCAATCTCTCTATTATCTTGGTATACAAAGAAAACATTTACAGTTGTTCTCTTGGCTGCTTCACTAGAACTATTTGCACCCTCTGCAATATACTGCCAGTTATTCTCACCCTGTCCATAAATAGTAGCTGCCCAGTACAATCGACCTGGGTCATATTTATAACTTATATTTGTAACCTGACGCTTATCTGCAAGATATGCACCTCTATATGTATATCCCTCTACAGAAAGTTGTCTGGCAAGTGTTGTAAAGTAATTGTAGTTAGTTGCCGATACACGACATGACAAATTTTCATTTGCTGGAATGTTGTCGTAAGTTTCAATCTGACCAGTTACACTCTCAATTGGGTTACCATACTGGTCAACTGCATAAAGATTAAGTGTCTGAGTATTTTTCGCGTGATTATTATCTTTCCATATGATGGTTCCTACTTTTTTATCTGTGCTAACAGTTGTCCACTTAATGGCAAAAACTGAGAAGCTCTCTGTCTCAAATGAAACATCTACTGTAGAAATATCATCACCAGTCTCCACTGATGTGGTAGACTCCTCTGTCAAATCAACAGCCTCTGTAGAATCACTATTTTCCTCGAAGTGAACGATACCTACATCTGTACCTTCAAGCTCCTCATCTGTCTCAGGTGCCTTTAAGCTTACGATGTTAACTGAAACGCTTCCATCCTTTGGCTCTACTTTGCCATCCTCATTCATAAGAGAAATATCATAAGCCAAAAATGCTTTAAGCTCCTTGCCAGATTCTTCAGCATCCTCAGAAAGTGAAGTAGCTACCTCTTCCAACTGGTCCTCATCAGTTACTTTTTCGGCCTTAACTTCTGTGGCACCATTAAGTACGCTCTTCTTTGCTGTGACAGTGACAATGACCTCATCGTTTTCGAACTCAAGAGTTATTTCCTTGTCCTCATCTTCGATTTCCTCTTTTTTGTATCCACAATGAATACAGATTCCATCTTCATCGAACTCACACTCTTCAGCTTCTTCGATGATTTCGCCGCATTCCTTGCAGCGCTTGATATGAGTTCCATCACCATTTGACTCGTACTCGAATTTCTCGTGCTTGCATTTCTTTTCATCCTCAAGCTCCTCATCTTCAAGCTCATCGTCTTCAGCCTCCTCATCAGTAGCCTCAGCCTCATCGGCTACTGACTCGTCCTCTGACCCATTATTAATTTGTTCCTCCTGGGAATCATTTGATGTAGCATCTCCATCATGATTATCAGAAGTTGCATCACCAGAAACGGATGCGTCCTCCTCGGAGCTGCTAGTGGCATCATCTTCTGCTCTCCCTGCTTCAGAAGATGAGACCTCTTCAGAATTATCATTAACTGAGTACTCAGCAGCAACGACTTCGTTATCACCCTCCGCATAGGCTACTATCGGTGACGATAAAGCGAGCGCTGTTGCAAGTCCCAAAGACAGTATTCTATTAAGCATAGTCAACTTTTTCATAGACATTGTTACTCCCTTTTCTTAAACACATCTTCCTACATTCAAGTCTTTCCAAAAGAAAGATGTGTTCAACATGTGTCCGAATAGTATATTACGGCACATTTTTTTTATTTAAAAGATGTCTGGCAATAAGTGTCATTTTTTGGCAAAAAATAACTCCAGGACTATTTCCTGGAGTAATATATACCAATTTGAACTATGCTGTTTAGTGAATTATTTACTATAACTTTTAGGGCAAACCTGATGATTAGTTGAATCCTGGGGTTTAACTGTGCTCAATGTAAAGCACAGTTAAATTTTGCTTCGCAAAACAATGATTATGAAACCTTCGATTTATAATCATTGCCTGTTACGGATTTAATTAATCTTGATGATTAATTAAATCCTACTACCTTCTGTGCAATCTTGTAGGCTGATACAGAGATGAAACGTCCTGTATGGCCTGGAAGATTAGTAGTGCCGCAAAGGATTCCGTAGCGAAGCTTCTTATATATAAACTCATCCTTTGACTTGATGTAACTCCAAAGGTCGTGGCGTTTCTGCTGGTGTTCCTTAGTGCCGCTCTTCATAAGAAGCACTGTAGACACAACTGTAATCATCTCAAGATAGTTAAACATATATTTTTTAACATGCTCATTCTCAATATTCTTGTAGTCAAATGACTCAAGCATAAGCTTGTTAACTTTAATCTGCTGATCGATACGGCTAATCATAACCTTTTCATTAACTGACTGGTCCTCACGACCGATGTAGTAACGATAGAACTCTACATCAAGATAGTACATAGTCTTAACATAAGGAAGTGGATAGAATACATAGAGGTTGTCCACATAGAATGTATGCTTTGGAAGCTCTAGTCCACATTCTCTTAAAAGTTCTGTACGATAAATAACTGAGTGCATGAGAATGTACTGACCCTTTTTGAAGCGACCTGTCTCATCCCATGTAAAGTATCTGTCCTTAGGAAGGTTAGAGTAAGACATAACCTTTTTATGAATAGCGCCTTCCTTTTCGTATACGTAATTAGAAATAAGCATATCAAGCTCTTTTTCTTCATCAACTGTGCGACGAAGAACATCGAGAATCTTGTCATAAGCTTTCTCATCTACCCAGTCGTCAGAGTCAACTACCTTGAAGTAACGACCAGTGGCATTCTTAAGACCAGTATTAACAGCCTGGCCATGTCCACCATTCTCCTGATGAACTGCCTTAATAATAGAAGGATGCTCTGCTGCAAGTCTATCTGCTATTTCAGCTGTGTTATCCTTTTGACTACCATCATCTACAATGATAATCTCTACTTCCTCTCCACCGTGTAAAAGTGTCTCAACACAGTGTTCCATATATGCAGCTGAATTATAACAAGGTACTGCAAAAGATAATAATTTCATAAAAATCTCCTCATAAACTAAATTACATCTAAAATGCGATGTAGTAACATCTCAATGCTAACGCCCCAAAGAAGTAATGCGCCAGCCACATAAGCTATTGTCTTAATCTCAAATCCGTAGTGAAGTCCTGTGTAGAAACCACATACAACCATCACCACTGAAATTACAAATATAATTATTATTACCTGCCAAACGGTAACTCCCACAAGTCCACACACGCAACCAGCTGCTGCAGTGTAGATGCTAGACATAACAACCAGTCTAATGTAATCCCAGACTCTAATTGTATCACGTCTGCGCTCCTGTACAAACTTGCGCTGAACAGCCTTAACAATAAGTCGCATTCCAAGTAATGCAAGAACTATGGCTGCAACTGCCTCGCCATAGTAGATTGGATTAGGTATATATCCATTAGTGGACAATCCCCAGCAAATCAAATATCCAACCAAATAGAATATCAACTCAACTGCTGCAACAACCACGCAGGCAATTATTAATGTCTTCTTTTTTATATTGGCAAGCATTGCACCCTGTATCTCCATTGCAGCAAATACATCAAGCAATATACCAGCCATTATTAGCATATTTTCTAACCAGCTCATATACAAATACGCTCCAATCAATCACAAAAGATATCTATATTATAATGTATATATTTTCTCCAAAAATATTCAATCATTAAAAGTAGTGTTAACACAAGCTACAAAAATCAGCTTTTGTATTCTACTTATCCATATTGGAAATAACCTGAATAATAGGGCTATGGAAAATCTTCACATAGACATCTGCAAGCTCATCTACTGGCGAATCCATACCTCTCATAATCCACTGAATTGTAACCCATGAAATAGTATGGGCTAAAAATTCCGATACAAGTTTCTCATCAAGCCACTCATAATTGGCAATGCTAAGCAAACTATCAATATCAATATATTTCTTTACCAGGTTAGCCACGCATCTGTTAAAAATCTCATTGAAGGAATTCTGTCCCTCAAGCTGAGCAGCTCTTCTGTAAAAATCCTTGCCCTTGTAAATGGTAGTCAAAAGCAAGGTGATACCCTCTCTAAGCATTCCATTTGCAAGAAGAGGCTCAATAGGAGCAAAAAGCTCGTTGACAGTAATCCATTCAAGAAGCTCATACTTATCCTGGAAATGATTGTAAAAAGTAGGACGAATAACTCCTGCTTTATTGGTAATCTCTTTTATTGTAATCTTATCAATTGGCTTGGTGGCCGCCAGCTCCTTCAAGCTCTCAGCCAACACGATGTCAATTGCATTCTGCGTTTGATTATTCATTAATGCTCCTTAAGAATCCTGATATTCCACTGATACATAGAATCCCTTTGGGGTTTCTTTGATATCTACTACCTTCCCTTCCTTGGCAGAAATACGCTGAAGTGTAGTATAGTTGCCTGACATGGCATAGGACCTGCCCAGCACATAGTAGTATGAATTAGGCAACTCATATTCTGTAATGGAAAGCACATCTCCAATCTCAAGAAGCCCTGTGCGTTCCATCTTAAATTCCATTTGTCCCATTAGACATTTTCCTCTTTTGTCTCTTCCTCTACCACTTCTTCTACAACTTCCTCCTCTACAATTGTAGAATCAACAATCATAGCAGAAGTTGATTTTCTAACCTTGTGGACAAAGAATATATCTGTCACACCATCAAATACCATCATAAGACCAATTAGCCAAACAATAGTAGCGATAATATCAAATGCCATTGCGATACATAAAAGGCCAAGTACAATATTGACTACTGCACCTATAAATAATAGAAGGGAACCTCCCTGCTTTGTCTTAAGAACCTCAAAGCCCATGCCCAAATCCTGAACACCATGTACCACCAAAATAACACCGATGGCAATAGGTATTATATTAATGAAGATGTTACCCTTTGGAGACATAAACATCCAAATACCAAGAATAGCAAGTATAGCCCCCACTACAATCCCCATAACATTTTTAGAATTCTCAAAAACCTGACTGATTATAATAGCAACTCCAGCTAAAATAATAATGCCTGCAATGATACGGCTAAGAAACTCTGTAGTCTCTGTAGGGAATGCCATTAAAAGCACACCAATGATAATGCTAATCACTGCTGAAATTGTAATATTAAGTCTAAGTCCTTTGATTTTTTCTTTCATCCCTCTACCTCCAATGAAGAAAAGTGTTGAGCCTTTTGACCCAACACTTTATTATTAATGTTCTTTTTTGCAGCCCCAGAAACCAATAGCAACTGTACCTGGGCCTGTGTGTGCACCAATTGTAGGTCCTATATCGAAAATACGAATCTTCTCTTTGAGCTTAGGGAATTCTGCCTCAAGCATGTCTGCCATCTCTCTGGCATCCTCATAACATACTGAATGAGTGATGAAAATATTCTCATCATAGTCAGAACCATTCTCGATGCGCTCCTTGATAGCTGCAAGAGCTGCCTTCTTAACCATCTTCTTACCACGGCACTTCTGACGTGGAATTAATTTACCCTCATCATTAATATTCATAAGTGGGCAGATATTAAGAGCTGTACCAAACCAACCAGATACCTTTGATACTCTACCACCTCTGATAAGGAAGGTTAAATCTGTTGTAAAGAACCATGTATTCTGATTCTGAACATGCTCTGCAGCCCAGCTGCAAAGATCATCAAAGCTATATCCCTCATCGCGAAGGCTCGCAAGCTTGTCCATGAAAAGTCCATAACCAGATGATGCTGTCAAACTATCGATAACCACAACCTTTCTATCTGGGAACTCTTCCTTCATCTCCTCTGCTGCAATACGAGCAGAATTCAAAACTCCTGAGATACCACTAGAAAGTGTCAAATGAATGACATCCTTGCCCTGTGAAAGGAATCCTCTAAAATACTCTGTAAATGCATCTGCATTAACCTGTGAAGTCTTAGTCATAGCTCCATCAACCATTGCCTGATAGAAATCCTGAACTGACATAGACTTAAATAAATCATCAACATATTCTTTGCCATCTAAATAATAGTGAAAGCAAATATATTCGATATTTTTCTCTTTAAGATATTCGGCTGTTACGTCCGCTGTCGAACAGCAACTAATAATGTAATCTCCCATTTTTATACCTGTTCCTTTGTTACTAAATCTATAGCCTGTTTGAGTATACCCCATCTCGATATTAAAATGCAACCTTGATACGACTACAAATCATACCTGAAAGTATACCAATCACAACACCTGAAATAGTTCCGATAGCAATAAGTACAGGAAGATAGAAAACTAACTCCCTGGTCTCCATAAGCACCATAGCAACCATTATCTGTCCAATATTGTGAAAAACGCCACCTAAAACGCTAACACCTGTGATGGAAAACTTCTTAGATGACTTTCCAACTAGCATAGCTATAAAAGAAAGCAATGCTCCTGCTGCACTATACATAGCCATTGCCATATTGGAAAAAGTAAGTGCCACCAAAAGAACTCTAATAAGGGATAAAGCAAAAGCTCTCTTGTATCCTATCTTGTAAATGGCCACCAAAGTAACTATATTTGCAAGTCCTACTTTTGCTCCCGGTATACCTATATTAATTGGAAGCAAGTACTCTACATAGGACAGCACAAATGCCAGGGCTATTAAAAGTCCAAGCATGGCAATATCTTTTGTCTTCATAATCTGCTCCTATTAATTAGTAGCTGCATCAATCTCGCTATCCTGCCCACCTACAACTGTAACTGTCAGCTTATGAGGTAGGCAGACCACCGAATCTCCTGAATAATGAATAGCACGATGATTAACACATATCTTGTCTGGGCAATCTGCTTCTTCAATAGATGCCTTGCCATCTGAAATCACTAAGATATTATAACCACCATCAGGGCTATCAATCCGCTCCTTAATATCCTCATCTAAAGGATAGGTGCCATATAATTCTCCGTCTATTTTTACTTCCACATAGGCGCTATCATCAGTATGGCTCTTTTGCCAAAGCGTCATACCTCCGTAGAAAAATAGCGCCAGTATTAAAATCCCAAAGATTAAAATCAAATCATTCTTTTTCATTTTATTTATTTAAGAGAGCATAAGCTCTAAGTATCTCACCAACAGACCAGGCCTGAGCGAAACATCCTCTGCCAGCATGTGGCTCATCACCATCAAAAATCTCGGAAACAGAACCAATGCAGTTGCTAAATAGATGCTGCTCTATTGGCTCAAACATTGCTTTTGCCTCCTCTATAGACTGGGCGCTTCCTCCACCCACTTTTAGGTAGCTTTCAATAAATGCTCCCAGCAAAAATCCCCATGCTGTACCCTGATGATATGCATGGTCTCTCTTCTCTAGGCTGCCCTGATAAGTGCCCTGATAATTCTCATCCTCTGTATCAAGCGAGCGAAGACCTACTCCCACGTATAGTCGTTCCTTTAAAACTCTAACAATTGATTTTTCCTTTTCAATATCAAGCATTGTAAATGGAAGGCTTACTGCAAATATCTGATTAGGTCTAAGTGTGGCATCCTTGAAATCCTCTCCAATTACGTCGTAGAGATAACCACCCTCTTCATACCAAAATTCCTCATTGAAAGCTTCCTTTACCCACATAGCAAGCTGGCTACAACCACCTGCGTATGCAAGATAATTCTCTGGCTTGTCATGGGTACGTCTTGCGATTCCTCGTGAAATCTCCTCCATTGTCATAAGGGCATTGTACCAAAGAGCATTTATCTCAACTGGCTTGCCGTGTCTAGGAGTTACCACCTCATCACCGATGCGCACATCCATCCATGTAACCTGATCAAGCCCTGAGCCTGCTGTCATAAGGGCATCGTCATCCATGCCTATTGAAAACTGTGTGCCCTTGCGGTAGGCTGCCATAATCTCCTGGAGGCTTGAGTAAAGATAATCCTCCACAAATTTCCATGCCTCATCCGTATCTACGTATTTCAAATAATTGTACACTGCGTAGAAATACCATAATGAAGCATCTGCTGTATTGTAAAGAGGCTCCTTGCCATTGTCTGGGAACATGTTAGGAACCAATCCATTTTTAATGCATTTAGAAAATGAAAGCAAAATAGATTTGGCATCGTCATATCGACCTGTCTCAAGACATAATCCAGTGAAGGCAATCATTGTGTCCCTGCCCCAATCTGTAAACCAAGGATAACCGGCCATAATTGTCTTTTTGCCAGTGGACAATCTATCAACAATAAACTGATCTGCTGCAACAGTAAGAATCTGGCCAAGCTCCTCCTCATCAGTAAATCCTGACTTTTCGATTAACTCATCCACACGATTCTTAGCCTTTTCTATTTCAATAAAAGCTGTATCTATCTCAACTTCTGGAATATCTAACCACTCGATTTTCTTTCTGCCTACCTGGTCGCGAACGTCAACTGTGCAGACAAAAGAAGCTCTTGAAACTCCACCTGCATCAACTTCCATTACAAAATCATATGGCTTAAGGTGACAGTCCAAAGCCTCAGCATCATTGTCAATCTCAAACTGAAGCTCCATATTTTCATCGTAAATATTGTTGCGCTTTACCATCTCACAGCCAGCGCTAACAAGCGATACTCTAACATTTTTATTGCTTACTGGAGAATAGTAAAACCCTGTATTGCCTGTAGCCTCATCTCTAATCTCCCCAAATGCACTTTCAGGAAGCTCGTACTTAAGGCTCTCTACAGTCATATGCTCACCATGGTCTCTGTAATTCATAAGAGGAGTAATTACAACACCTGCTGCAGGTCCATTATTTTCTAACGTATATGCGATAACGCATTGATTCTTACCCTGTACCAAAGCTATGGTCTTAGTAAGTCGCATACCACCTGCTTCGTATACAAAATTAACAGTACCATCATAAGTAAAACTCTTAAGATGCATATTGCCCTGATTAAATTCGCTGGCGTATGGTCCCTTGTGCTGGGCAGTGGTCAAATCATAGATTCTGCTACCACATACAAGACGCTCATTAGTTTTGGAAAAAACTAGAAATCTCTCAACTGGAGGATGAATGCTGGCAATGAGATAGCCCTGCTGAGTTCTCATGTGAGAACCAATAATACTGCTTGCTGCGTAACTGCCTAGGCCATTGGTCAAAAGCCACTCTCTATAGATATTTTTTTTATAGTTGGTTAACTTATCAAAAACGAATTCGTATTTCATTATTTATTCTCCACTAATCACATCACAACTCAACTATTCATTATATATAAAAAAGACTTTCTTGTGTAGACAAAAATAAGAGCTAGACCAATGGCCTAGCTCTTAGAAATATCATTTACTTCTCTGACTGGTTTTCCTGTTTTTTGATTTTGTAAGTAGTAGTTACTGCTGTAATAGCTGCGATGATTATCAGAATCCAATACCACCAGAATCTACCTACTAAATCTTCGATTATAGCCTTAGCTGTCTCTGTATCTTCAATTGTGATTGAAGAAGGAGTTTCTTCATCCAATGGCTCCTCTATAAGAACTGCTCCCATATCAGGTGCCAATGTGTCATCAGCCTCAATTACTCTAGCATTATTATCATTAGCTGCTGTAAGCTGTGGTTCTGGCAAAAGACCTGTTAAACCAAGAGGTATAAAAGTATCTGGTATTGTAATTACGCCAACTGGATAATCTGTTGATCCACCGCCACCACCTGCCTGTGTAGGAGCTGGAGTTGACTCAGGAGTCTGTGACTCTGTTGGAGTTTCTGGCTCTACTGGTGTCTCTGGATTTACTGGAGTTTCTGGCTCTACTGGTGTCTCTGGCTCTACTGGTGTCTCTGGATTAACCGGATCTACTGGGTCTACTGGATCTACTGGGTCTACTGGATCTACTGGGTCTACTGGGTCTACTGGGTCTACCGGATCTACTGGATCTACTGGGTCTACTGGATCTACTGGGTCTACTGGATCTACTGGGTCTACTGGATCTACTGGATCTACTGGATCTACTGGAGTTACTACTGGGTAATTGTAAGAATTAACTTCTGTTATACCCTGAGTTCCATTTGTAGTAACCACATAAGTTCCACCCTTTTTGTAACGTATAATTGTTGTCTCATCTTTTACGTAACCAATTACTCTAATATTTGAGAAAGCTTCCTTTGTACTGGTTGTAAAATATGGGCTAAGTACATAACCACCTGATGGATTAGGAACTATCATGTACCATCCATCTCCCTGCCATAATCCATAATGGCTTCCGCTAGGTGTATCAATCATTGCTGCATATCTCGTATTAAGATCAGCACAATATGGAGGCAACATATCATTTATTGTATATGTTCCTGTTGGTGAGCTTACCCACAAATCAGCCTGTGACTGAGGCTTGTATCCATAATAACTGTTTAAATGGCTATCATGTTCAAAAACATTTACATAGTCAGTTAAGCCAGCTGCTGTGTCAATACTATGACTTATATAATCTCTGCTTTGTTCTTTTGGCTGGAATGTATATGTGTAATCTACACCTAATTCCATATCCTTTACATAGTTGATAAAACTACTTGTATCTTTAAAAGTCTTTTCCTGTCCTGGCTCAGTGCTTATAGCTATCTCTTTGATAGAAACAGTTCCTGATTCATCAACTCCACCAAAGATGTAATATGTATTATTGCCTTCATCATCTGTCACTACATAAACAGTATTTCCTTCTATATCTTCTGTAGTAACTGTTGTGTCTTCAAACTGTGCCATCAAAAGATTTGAAACAGAACCAGTGATATCTGCACCTTCCTCAGCATTTCTAATCTCATCTGCATAAGTATCTACAGGATTTATCTCATCCTCTGATGGCGCTCCATCACCATCTTCAGGTTGACCATCTGGGTTTTCTCCATCTTCGTCAT
Source organism: Pseudobutyrivibrio sp. (assembly GCA_017557435.1). Taxonomy (GTDB): domain Bacteria; phylum Bacillota; class Clostridia; order Lachnospirales; family Lachnospiraceae; genus Pseudobutyrivibrio. The sequence goes on from JAFYYR010000015.1 coordinate 58,048, forward strand.
CACCTGGCTGACCATCAGGATTTTCTCCGTCTTCGTCATCGCCTGACTGACCATCAGGATTTTCTCCGTCTTCGTCATCGCCTGGCTGGCCGTCTGGATTTTCTCCGTCTTCGTCATCGCCTGGCTGACCGTCTGGATTTTCTCCGTCTTCGTCATCGCCTGGCTGATCGTCTGGATTTTCTCCGTCTTCGTCATCGCCTGGCTGACCGTCTGGATTTTCTCCGTCTTCGTCATCGCCTGGCTGACCGTCTGGATTTTCTCCGTCTTCGTCATCACCTGGCTGACCGTCTGGATTTTCTCCGTCTTCGCCGCCACCTTCGCCAAGCGCTTCTTCTGCAAAGGCTACATCAAATTCGCTTCCAACACATGCACCACCAATAGCTGAACTTACTAAAACCGCTGCTATTAATATGCCATATAATCTTTTTCTAACCATACCTGTCACTCCTTTCGTGGAATCAAAAAACCGCCCATGGTTCCGTCTAGGAAAAGAACAATTTAGTTACTTGATATAACATTCCTTGTTCTTTATAGAGAGTCTATCGTCAAAATGTGAACCTTTATTGATATGTAAAGTCACATCCTGCCAAAAGTCGTAACATGTTGCCACGATCACAAAATATTCATAGATGTAGTGGGTACATCCCCTTTTATACATGGAAAAAGCCCCAACATATAGTGTTGGGGCATTGTTATTAAAATAACATTATTCAACTGAATTAATAAGAGCAAATATCTCTTCTTTAATAGAAACATTTACTTTTAATGCATTCTCTCTAGAGTCCTGATTAGAATAGAAGTAGAACTTAATCTTTGGCTCAGTACCTGATGGTCTGATTGCAAACCAAGAACCATTCTCCAGGAAAATACGAATAGCATTCTGAGGTGGAATGTCCTCATAGCCATTAATGTAATCGATTACCTTTTCAACCTTTGAACCAGCGACCTCTGAAGGAATATTGTCTCTAAACCACTTCATCATACGCTGAATTCTCTGCGCACCAGGAATTCCTTCTAATATAATATTTGGCTCATCCTCTGCAAAGAATCCGTATTTAGCGTAAATCTCCTGAAGTACATCCCAGAGTGTCTTGCCCTGCTTTCTATAATATGCAGCAGCCTCAGCAACCATCATACCTGCTGAGATACCATCCTTATCTCTGATATCCTCGCAAATAGCATATCCTACAGACTCCTCATAACCAAATAGGTATGTATAGCCATTATCATGTAAGTAAGGAATCTTACCACAGATATTTTTAAATCCTGTAAGAGTCTCAAACATTTCTACGCCGTAAGCTTTTGCCATGATTGTAGAAAGTGTAGATGTAACAATGGACTTAACCATAGCTCCCTTGGCAGGAAGTGTGCCCGCATCCTTGTGGCCCTCAAGAACATAATTAACGAGAAGGTATCCTGTCTGGTTACCATTAAGAGGCACGTAGTTGCCCTGGCTGTCACGAATCTCTATAGCAAATCTGTCAGCATCTGGGTCTGTAGCCATAAGAAGCTCAGCGCCAAATTTGCGACCGTACTCCTCTGAAAGCATAAATGCCTTAGGGTCCTCTGGATTAGGATAACCAACTGTAGTGAAATCAGGGTCTGGATTCTCCTGCTCTGGCACAATAGTCCAGTTAGAGAAACCTCTATCATTTAACATCTGTCTAAATGGAATAGAACCACAGCCATTAAGTGGTGTATATACTAGAGGAATTGTAAGGTCAAGCTCATCACCCTCATGAATAGCGAGAGATTCTATCTTATCAAGATACTCTCTGTCGAACTCTTCACCGAGGACAATAATCTTGCCAGATTTTACCCCCTCAGCAAAATCAGATTTTTTAACACCAGTCCAAATATCAACAGCCTTGATGCGCTCGTACATTCCATCAGCTATTTCAGATGATACCTGACAACCGTCGTCCCAGTATGCCTTGTAGCCATTGTACTCCTTAGGATTGTGGCTGGCTGTAATATTAATACCAGACACAGTTCCAAGTCTTCTTATCATAAATGCAAGTTCAGGAGTAGGTCTAAGGTCTGGGAAAACATATACCTTTATTCCATTTGCAGCAAAAATACCTGCTGCAAGCTGTGAGAATTCTTTAGAAAAATGTCTAGGGTCGTGGGCGATAACTACACCCTTTTCCATAGCTTCCTTACCCTTAGACACTATAAAATCAGCAACCCCCTGTGTAGCCTTGCCTACTGTAAAGAAATTCATACGATTAGTACCAGCGCCTACCTTGCCTCGAAGACCTGCTGTACCAAATGACAAATCCTGATAGAAACGATCTTCCTTATCTTTTTCGTCATCTTTTATTGAAAGCAATTCCGCTTTTAGAGGGTCCGAATCCAAAAGATGCTCAAGCCACTCATTATATCTAGAATTGTAATCCATATTTTTCCTCCTATATAAATAGAAAAATTCAGGGCCCAATAAGTTGAAGCCCTGAATTAATATTAACATATATTGATTGTTTAAACTAGATTTAGTCTATACAGCATCTGAACGACCAAGGTAGGTTGCATCTGTTTCGTATTCGTTGCCATATATATCATAGACTGTATAGTAACCAAGTGTAGTATACTGTGCAAAATCAATTGTTGTATATGTAAGACTAAGTGTACTAGCCTGGAATGGATTACCTGCTATTGAATATGACACATCTCCTGAACTAGATAATTCATAGTATACCAAATCAATTTCATCATCTGAATATAGGTCATACATGTATGAACCTTCTTCTTCTGTTTCGTAGTCATATGTTGTATATCCCTGGATTGTACCTTCTGGGTGATCTTCATCGTAATAAACGTAAAGCAACGCACCCTCACCATTTACTGTAATAGGAATATAACCCATCTGTGACCATTCACCAGTATCTGGATTATTATAGAAATCTACACAGAAGTATCCAGCAAGATTGCCATTTACAAATGTCCATGACTCAGGATCTACTAAAGCAAGCCTTCCATCATCATCGGTTTTATATGTATAATCCTGACCTAAAAGGACGTATGAATCACCATCCTCTACCGCAAATGTAAGAGCTACATGATCGATAGCCTCCCAGTCAGAATCGCTAAGCTCTACAGCATAATAGTCGCCCATATCAACTAAGGCCAAACTACTGCTATTTACATTACCAGCGGAAGCTCCAGCAGTTGCATAGTCCATTGTGTACCAATCTCCAGCATAGGCACTAACGTACTCTTCACCCTCGAAATAAAGGGCTGCTGAAGCCATATTATCGTAGAAATCAGTAATCGTTTGATCGTAATCTAACTCAACAAATTGCGTACGTCCTATATCGTAAGCCTGACATAGCTCAAATGGGCAATAAACCATAAGGCCGTGGCCATAAGCAAAATCACTTTCCGTATAGGATACAGCATTGACAGCTGAATTGATAAGTGTTGCTGCACTCTCATTTGTATCAAATGCCGTAGCTAAAGCAATTAAATCTACTGCGTCAATTCCCTCGTATGAACCGCAATTACCTCTAGCCCTTACGTAATCTCCAAATCCGCCTGCTTCTACTGCGCTCGCAACATCACCTATATAATCCACATAAGCAGTGTATACATCGTCAATATAGTCAAGACGAATAACTGACATGGAACCAACCAATCCATCATTATCAATATCATCCATGTAATCCTGAACAATCTTTTCTGAGAATGTCTGAGCATCACCGTCAAGTATACCTAACCAGTTTGTATAATAGATACCCTTATTATTTACATAACTCTCAGCACCTACCATGTATTTAGCATGTTCTTTGAGACATAAGCCCATCTCAAGTGTACATACGTTACATGCATCAAAAATAACTGCATCAAAATCAACGCCCGACTTCTCAATCTCATTTCTGATTTCATAATCATAAAGAAGTTTGCTTGGGTCATTGCTAAGCTCATCACTACCAAAGCCAACAGGAATTCCGCCGCCGTGATCCCAAAGATCCAATGTATAATTCTCAGCTGGGAAATTTTCCTTGCAGTAAGTAATAAACTCGCAAAGAGCCCCTTCTTCAGTCATTGAAGTCTTACCAAGACTCTTCTCCTTATTTAACTTGCCGTTTCTAATTGAGAAAATAGTAACCTCTCCATCAGGAATATCTTTATTTTCCCATTTTTTGGCACCGCCGCACTGAAGAACTACATTACAGTTATCAGGAATATTCGCTTCAAGCATCTCCTTGATATCTCGAGAAGCAGCTCCACCGTATCTGCCTGACTCCAAGTCACTTCCTACGATATAAACCATAAGAGTTCTAACTGCGCCATCTGCTGCTGTTGGCTCAACCTTTTCTTCTCTTTCGTCCTCGTCTCTATGTCTCTTATTTGAGGAATTACCGCCAGATGCAAATATTCCTACTATAATAGCTACAACAAGAACTAAAACTCCAATTATGATAGCAATTGTCTTGCCATTTCCGCCCTGTTTAGCAGCCTGTGGAGTCACCTGCGCTGGCTGCACTGGTCTTGGCTGTGGCTGCACTGGTCTTGGCTGTGGCTGCACTGTAGGTTGAGGAGTCACAGTAGGTTGTGGCGCTACAGGCTTTGGCTGTACTGTAGGCTGCACCTTCACCTCTGGCTGAGGTGTTGCTGTAGGCTGTGGTGCTACAGTAGGCTGCACCTTTACCTCTGGTTGAGGAGCTACTGTAGGCTGCACCTTCACCTCTGGCTGAGGAGCTACTGTAGGCTGTGGTGCTACAGGCTTTGGCTGTACTGTAGGCTGTGGCTTTACAACAGGCTTATCAACTGGTGTACCACAGTTCTTACAAAAGCTTGCCCCCTCATTAAGTTGTGTTCCGCATTTTTTACAAAACATTATTTTTCTCCAATCAACATTCGTTTTATTGTCATTATATGGTAGTAGTGTAATACTTATTCTTTTCTATGTCAACACTGCAAATAAAATAAATTTCCCTTTTTAAAAGCTCTATTTAAATATAAAAAAGCTAGTAGTTTTTCAACTACTAGCTACTACTTTAATCACTAAGATCAACATCCATGTTCACACTAAATGTATAATCCGGATACTTCTCTTTCAAGGCCGCTACAATTTGGTGATAAGTAGCATCCCTATCTGGAGAATCAAATGTAATTACAACATCAAAACTCATAAGCTTTTGTGCTGGATCGTAGTAAAATCCATGAATCTGTTTTACATAATCAAAAGTCTTAACGTATCTTGCAATTTCTTTTTGAAGCATATCAGCCTCGGAATCCTTTTTATTTTTACTATAGATTCCAATACCCTCTAGGGCAACACCAGTCTCCTTGAAAACCACGTATGCTATCTGGCGTTGAAGCTGGTCTAATCTAGTCATGGTCATATCCTCATCCACCTCGATATGGATGGAACCCACATATCTATCTGGCCCATAATTATGAAGACTCAAATCATAAGCACCAGAGACTTCATCAAAGGAAACCACTATCCTCTTAACCTGATGAGAAAGCTCTATCTCAACACGCTCCCCCAGAATATGTGAAATGGTCTCAGAAATCATATCGTATCCAGCCTTAATGATGACAATGGAAATGATGGCACCAAGATACGCCTCAAGACTGACACCAAACTGGATAAATATAATAGCTGCCACTAAAGTTGAGGTGGAGATAACAGCATCAAGCTTGGCATCCTCTCCTGATGCTACAAGGGATTCAGATTTAACTGACTCTCCCACCTTTTTAACATAGGTGCCAAGAATAATTTTTACAAAAACAGCTACTGCAACAATAAGAAGTGTCACTGTAGTATATTTTGGTAACTGTGGGTCTATTATTTTCTTAATAGACTCTACAAGTGAAGTGATACCTGCATAGCAAATGATAATAGCAATAACTGCTGTGCTGATATACTCAACTCGTCCATGTCCCAAAGGATGCTTTCTGTCTGGTGCCTTGTTGGCAAGCTTAGTTCCAACAATTGTAATAACCGAAGAAAGGGCATCACTTAAGTTGTTGACTGCATCAAGTACAATTGCAATGGAACCAGAAAGCAGCCCTATAAATGCCTTAAAAGCTGCCAACAAACAGTTGGCAGCTATTCCTATAATACTCGTTTGAATGATTTTTTTATTTCTATCCATCAGCTTATTTCAATCCTTTAACAAAGGTATTTAACTTCTCTTTTGATTTCTTACTAAGCTTTTCCATCTTTTTAAGAACAGCATATTCGCTAGTTCCCTGGCTTGCAATAAGGAAATCAACCTCCCCTGCTCCCTTAGAAGGAATCGTATCCTGCAAAAGCTCAAATGGTGATACATCAAGAGCATCACAGATAGTCATGATTTTGTCAGCTGTAGGATTAGTTTTTTTGCGCTTCCAATCGCTGACTGTACTCTGGGCAATACCTGTTGCATTTGAAAACTGCAACTGATTCATCCCCTTGTCTTCCATGATTTTAAAAATTCTCTCACTAATTATCATACTACACCCCCCATACTTAATCTGTATATACGATAATTATTATAATCCTTTATGCATCATCAGACAAGAAATAGTCAATTAATTTTCAAATATTTGACAAAATGTCAAAATATTTATTCTTCCTCTGTCTCCTCAAGGAAGTCTTCCACATCGTAAAGCTCACCCTCTACCTTTTCAGTGTAGATGTGTCCATCAAGATGATCTATCTCATGAAGAAGTGCTCTTGCCATAAGGCCCTCACCCTCTACGATGATCTCTTCCATATCTTCATTTAAAGCCTTTACCTTAGCGTAGTTAGGACGTGTAACCATACCTGTCTTGCCAGGAACAGAAAGACATCCCTCACTTCCTGTCTGCTCACCTGATGTCTCAAGTACCTCTGGATTAATAAGAGTAACAGGACCCTCACCTACATCGATTACACAGATGCGACGAAGCACTCCAACCTGAGGAGCTGCAAGACCTACGCCGTCTGCATCATACATTGTGTCAAACATATCTCCAATTAATGTCTTAAGTCTAGGTGTTAAAATCTTAACTGGCTTACATACTTTAAGAAGTACGTCATCCTTGCCATATTCTCTAATTTCTAATAATGCCATTTTATTTCCTTTCTATGTCCACCACTATAATGTATTAATCGGATCGAAATCGAACCATGTGGTGGTGTTTCTATATTGTTTTTGCTCTAATAAAAATGAGTCAATGCTGTCTTTAATCTTAACTAGTCTATCATAATCCTGGTCTTTTACATAGATAACTCTTCTAAAAACATCTTTAAGTTTGCCTATGTAAGCATCCTGTGGTCCCATAATTATAACCTGAGGGTCAACTTTTCTAATGAGACCTGCCAAAATATCTGCCTGTGCTACAGCATCTCTTTCATTCTCACTGCTAACCTGAATTCCCAAAATATGAGAACATGGTGGATAGCCAAGAAGTCCTCTATATGCAATCTCCTGCTGATAGAATCCGCTATAATCCTGGGCTGCCGAAGTAACTACTGCATAGTTCTCTGGCTGATAAGTCTGGATAACAGCAATTCCAGGCTCGCTGCCTCTGCCTGCTCTTCCCACTGCCTGCGTAAGAAGCTGGAATGTGCGCTCACCACTGTGATAATCAGACTCATTAAGGGAAATATCAGCTGCCACAATTCCCACCAGGGTAACATTGGCAAAATCATGGCCCTTAACAATCATCTGTGTGCCTATAAGCACATCAGCCTCGTGGGCTGCAAAAGCTGATAATATCTCCTCATGTCCATCCTTGCCTTTGGTGGTATCAGCATCCATCCTAAGGACTCTGGCGCTAGGAAATGCTTCCTTAACCATCTCCTCAAGTCGCTGTGTGCCGGCCTTGAAACTGCCTATGTATTTACTGCCACAGCTAGGACATGTTTTTACAGCTCTAGTAGTAAATCCGCAGTAATGGCATTTCATTGTGCCATCCTTGTGAAGGTGAAGTACCACATCACAGTGTGGACATTTTAACACCTTACCACAGGCTCTGCAGGAAACAAAGCCCATAAGTCCTCTTCTATTTAGGAAAAGCATTATCTGCTGCTTTTTACTGAGTCTATCTGCCATCAGTTCTAACAGACGATGGCTAAGCATTGAGCGATTGCCCTGTTTAAGCTCCTGACGTAAATCAACAATCTCAACAGTGGCCATATCCTGGCCCATAGCTCTGCTATTTAGTGTAATAAGCTCATATTCTCCTGACTGAGCCCTGCTATATGCCTCTAGACTAGGTGTGGCCGAGCCTAAAATAACTGTAGCACCTGAAAGCTGCGCTCTGTAAACAGCAGTCTCCCTAGCATGATATCTAGGAATGACCTCTGACTTATAGCTTGGCTCATGCTCCTCGTCGATTATTATAAGACCAAGATTTGCAAAAGGTGTGAACAAAGCCGAACGAGGTCCAACCATGATGCTAATATCTCCAGACTTTGCACGCTCAAACTGGTCAAATCTCTCACCTGGTGACATGCGGCTATTTAGAATGCTGACCTTGTCGCCAAAGCGAGAATAAAATCTCATAACAGTCTGATATGTAAGGGCAATTTCAGGAATCAAAACGATAACCTGTTGTCCCATGTTTATCACGTGTTCCATCACATCCATGTAGACTTCTGTCTTACCAGAGCCTGTGACCCCATGGATGAGATAAGTCTTGCGACGGCCTGTATCTATATCAGCCTTAATTCGCTCAGCTGCTGCTTCCTGCTCATCGTTTAAAACGATATTCTTTCTCACAGCATCTTTATTCATGTGAGGGTTTCTAAAGGTACGAACAGACTCGACTCTTATGATTCCTCTCTTCTCCAAATCTCTAATATTGCCAGATGGCACCTGAAGCTTTTTAGTTGCAAGCTCCCAATCAAGAACATCCACATCAAGAAGCTCCTTAAGTAGGCGCTCCTTGCCTACTGCATGATTTTTCTTAGTTAAAAGCTCTGTTAATTCGATTTTAGCCTGCTCCAAGGAAATATTAAGACTAATCTCTTTTTTTAACTTTTCGTTTTCCTTTTTCTTGATAGGAATAACAGTTTTAAGAGCCTGGTTCATGGTGGAACCGTAATTACGCTTTAAAAATGCAGCCAAAGAAATAAGCTGTGACTCAATCGCAATGCTATCTCTCATAACACGTGCTATAGGTTTTAGTCTTGTGACATCAAACTCAGGCTTATCGTGTAGTCCAACCACATATCCTGTGATGGCACGATTGCCCTGTCCAAAAGGAATAACCACCTGCACACCCTCTGCGACTTGATTCTCCAGCTCATCAGGTACTATATATTCAAATGTTTTATCTAATCTCTCATGAGAGATATCAATGATAATATCTGCGTATTTCATGAAAAATATTTTAGCATAAACTCTTTTAATTTGAAATCAAACTCGCTATAATAAGATGATTTATATAATAGTTTTCTATGAAGGGAGAATCCTATGCGTCATCTAATGAGCCCTCTGGATTTCACCAGAGAGGAACTAGAGCAGCTTATGGACTTGGCAGATGATATTAAGAATCATCCGGACAATTACGCCGATAAGTGCCACGGCAAAAAGCTTGCTACTTGTTTCTACGAGCCTAGCACTCGTACCCGTTTATCTTTCGAATCTGCCATGCTTAGTCTTGGTGGTTCTGTCCTTGGTTTTTCTTCAGCTGACTCATCTTCAGCAGCCAAAGGCGAAAGTGTTTCCGATACTATTCGTATTATTTCTTCTTACGCAGATATCTGCGCTATGCGTCATCCAAAAGAAGGCGCTCCATTAGTCGCTTCTCAGCGTTCTTTAATTCCAGTTATTAATGCAGGTGATGGTGGTCACCAACATCCAACTCAAACACTTACCGATTTATTTACCATTCGTTCTTTACGTGGTGAAATCAAAGACCTTACCATTGGACTTTGCGGTGATTTAAAATTCGGTCGTACAGTGCACTCTCTTATCAATGCACTTGTCCGCTACCCTGGAATTAAATTCGTTCTCATCTCACCAGAGGAACTTAGAGTTCCTGAGTACATTAGAGAGGACGTCCTTGAGAAGAATGGATACGATTACAAAGAAGTTGATTCCCTTGACGATGTCATGGGCGAACTTGATATCCTTTACATGACTCGAGTTCAAAAAGAGCGTTTCTTCAACGAAGAGGATTACATCAGATTAAAAGACTTCTTCATTCTCACACCTGAAAAGATGCACCTGGCAAAGAAAGACATGATGGTCCTCCATCCACTTCCTCGTGTAAATGAAATTTCAGTAGATGTTGACGATGACCCACGAGCAATGTACTTTACCCAGGCTAAATATGGAGTATTCATCCGAATGGCTCTGATACTTACATTACTTGAACTGGTATAGGATAAAAGGAATTATCATATTCACTTTTTGTAAGCTCATAAGAAAGGAATTATTTCTATGCTAAATATTAGTGGAATTCATCAGGGATTCGTACTTGATCACATCAAGGCTGGCGAATCAATGACAATATACAACAACTTACATCTTGCTAATCTTGGTAGCGATTGCACTGTTGCCATGATTATGAATGCTAAGTCCAACAAAATGGGAAGAAAGGACATCATCAAAATCGAGTGTCCTATCGAGCGAGTTGATTTAGATATTCTTGGTTTTATAGACCATAATATTACTTGCAACATCATTAAAGACGACGCAATTGTAGAAAAGAGACAGCTTTCCCTTCCAAAAGAGATAAAAAATGTAATCTCTTGCAAGAACCCACGTTGCATCAGTACCGTGGAGCAAGAGCTTGACCAGATTTTCATCCTCACAGACCCAGAGAACGAAGTATATCGTTGCAAATACTGCGAGGAGAAATACACTGGAAGTAAATAAAAATAAAAGCAGCATCTTAGGATGCTGCTTTTTTAATCTCTTGTTTCCATTACGATGAGGTAGCCCTCACCATCAAAGAATATTTTACCCTCGTCTGCAACTACTTCATTGCTGACGGTAAGTGTATTAAAGCCCTCAATTGTGGCGTCAGTAAGAGGATATTTGAATCCTTCCATTGTCACCCCTGTAACTGGACCCATGTATGGAAAAATCGAAACATATAAACCTGGCTGCTTATCAATCAGATGGACAGTGCCCGGCTTTATTACAGAAATAGTATTATGGGAATCCATCAAAATAACATATCGATTATTTTTAACTCCCATTGCAAGAAGTGCAATATTTCCCAGAATATGATCCACTCTGTTGCCTGTACCACCGAGTATGAATATAGTATCATCAGGCTCTGTCATATCCATTGCAATTACAAGAGCCGCTTCCACATCTGTGTCATCCTTAACAGGATTAAGCCTCTTGACTAAAACTCCAGATGAAAGTGCACGTTCAACTACTTCCTCACCAGCTGAATCAAAATCTCCTACCAAAAGATTAGGAATTATATCTAGCTTTTCACAGGCCTCATATCCCTTATCACAGGCAATGATATACATCTCATCTCGCTGTCGCTGGCTTACAAATGTCTTTACAAAATCAAGTTCTACTGTTCCGCCTGCTATTATCACATATCTCATTTATCATTCACCTAAATCCAAAGGCTATTCCATCTTTTCTAAAAGTGCCTCTGTGTTTGACTTAAGATCACCATTAAATACAGCTGAGCCAGCAACAATAATATTGGCTCCAGCCTCAAGAACATCTTCGATAGTGTCCATGTTAATTCCACCGTCTACCTCGATGTCTATCTTAAGCTTCTTCTGGCGAGCAAGCACAGAAAGCTCTCTAACCTTATCTAAAGTATATGGAATCAAACTCTGGCCGCCAAAACCAGGATTAACCGTCATTACAAGAACCATATCAACTTTTTCAAGGATATGGGAAATGGAAGAAATAGGAGTCGCTGGATTAATTGCAACACCAGCCATCACGCCACAGCTTTTAATCAAATCGATTGTAGCATCTAAGTGCTTGCAAGCTTCTGCGTGGACTGTAATGATATCAGCTCCTGCCTCTGCAAAGTCCTTAATGTATTTTTCCGGATTAACAATCATAAGGTGCACGTCAAAAAGTCTGTCCGTGTACTTACGAATAGTTCTAAGAACTGGAAGTCCAAAGCTGATGCTTGGAACAAATACTCCGTCCATTACATCAAAATGTACGTATTGGGCTCCTGCCTCATCGATAGTCTCTAACTGTTCCTTAAGAATTCCAAAATCTGCCGATAAAATTGATGGCGCCAAACATTTTTCCATATTATTCTCTCCTAATAATTCGGAATTGTCCATATATCTCTCCTAGTAATTATAACATCTTGCAGGATTATACTTAAGCAAATCCACACAATTTATTATTTATATTTTGAATTCTGCTGCTGTACCATTTCAGAATATATCTGCAAATAATTTTCATAGCGGCTAGCAGCTATCTGGCCCTTTTCAACAGCCTCTTTTACACCACAACCCGGTTCCTTGTAGTGAACACAGCCTCCAAAGCGACAATGCTGCTCCGGCTCAATAAACTCAGGAAATAATGAATACAGCTCAACTGGGTCACACTTAGGTACAAACAATGATGAAAAACCTGGTGTGTCCATGATATAAGTATCATCTCCAAGATATAAAAGCTCAGAGTGTCTGGTGGTATGCTTTCCTCTGCCGATTTTAGCAGACACCTCTCCTGTCTCCATAGAATGACCCTCAGTGAGAAGATTGACAATTGAGCTCTTGCCAACACCTGATGGTCCAGCAACTGTCGATGTCTTACCCTTGAGAACTTCTCTTATTTTGTCGATTCCCTCTTCATTTTTAGCAGAGGTAAAAATCACCTTGTAGCCTGCTGGCTCATAGGTATCGCGAATCTGCTTCTTAAATGAATCATCAGCCAAATCGTCCTTATTAAAACAGATTACTACAGGTACATCCTGCTCCTCCATCATACATAAAAATCTATCAAGAAGATTCAGATTAGGTTCAGGATTCTTAGTCGCAAAAATGAGCAATGCTTGATCCACATTAGCCACTGCAGGTCTAATAAGCTCAGACTTGCGTGGACCAATGCTAATAACATTGCCCGTCTTCTCCTCCTCAGAGATGATGTCTATCTCAACATCATCTCCTACTAGAGGCTTAATCTTATCTTTTCTGAAAGCGCCCTTGGCTTTGCATTCGTATACACCGGAATCAACCACATATACATAGTAGAAACCAGCGATACCCTTAATTATCTTACCCTGCATTAATTTGGTGTTCCCTGTACAGTCTGTGTTGATGTTTCTTTTTTGTCATCAAGAGTGATTGTATTGCCATCCTCTGTAGTAAATGTAGGTGTATAAGTCAAAGTAATTGTAAGCTCTGCACGTGTTACGTCAGAGATATTGATTGCACCATTCTTTGGAATAGTACCTGATTTATTAAGCTCAACTATTGAGTATGTACATTCTCCAGCATATGGATTAGCAATACTATAGCTGTATGTAGCCTCCTTTTTACCCTTGCTGATTACAAGTGTAATCTTTGAATTGGCCTCAACACTCTCACCGGCCTCGATAGACTGGCTAATAACAAGTCCCTCAGCCACATCATCAGAGTATTCCTGAGATGTGCTTGTAACAACAACACCGATGCTTGTAAGCTGCTCTGTAGCCTCAGCCTGTGTCAATCCAACTACGCTAGGAACTGTAACTTCATCACCTTCATCAGGTTCCTCTGGCTGTGGCTGACCCGAATCAGATGAACCGCCTGATTCTCCAGATTCACCAGAATCTCCTGATGACTCCTGACCAGCAACCGTAAGTCTAAGTGTATCCTTAAGTGAGAACTCATCGCCCTCTTTTGTAGACTGCTCAAGAACTGTGCCGTCTGCTTCTGAGCTAGATTCGTAGATGACCTTAATATTGTCCTCATCTAGTCCAAGCTCTGAAAGCTTTCCAACAGCCTCCTCGTACTGAATGCCCTCAACATTAATCATTTTTACCTTCTTAGCGCCGAAATTGAATAAGCCAAAAACATTGCCAAGGATTGCAACTAATATAGCTACAATGGCGATACCTGCTACGATACCAGAGATAGTGAGAATCTTGTCCATCTTAGACTCGTCCTCTTCCTCATCATCGTAGTACTCGTCATCATCATAGTATTCATCATCGTAGTACTCTTCTTCATCATCGTACTCATCGTCGAATGTAAGAGCCTCTGCTGCCTTTTTAGCAATAGTCTCCTCAGGCTCTAAGTTAACCTTTGACATAACCTGAGTCTTGCCAAGCTCTGATGACTCCATAATAGTAACGAAATTCTCATCTGGGCTAACAAGTGCTCTCTTTAAATCCATAAGAAGATCTGAGATAGTGTTGTATCTTCTATCTGGGCTCTTCATTGTAGCCTTCATAATGATTCTCTCAAGAGAAATAGGAAGGTCTGGAGCGTAGGCTGAAGGAGCAACCATCTCCTCCTGAAGATGCTGAATAGCGATTGCTACAGTGTTATCTCCATCAAATGGAACACGACCTGTAACCATCTCATACATAACGATACCAAGAGAATAGATATCACTCTTGCCATCAACGAAACCATTTCTAGCCTGCTCAGGTGACGAATAGTGAACAGAACCCATCACATCAGCATGGATAGTATTAGAGCTTGCAGCTCTAGCAATACCAAAGTCTGTAACCTTAACCTTACCTTCTGTGGAAATAATGATATTCTGAGGCTTGATATCACGGTGAATAATGCCCTTCTGATGAGCAGCCTCGATACCACGGCCAACCTGAATTGCAATAGAGATAGCCTCCTTGAAATTAAGCTGTCCCTTCTTCTCGATATATGTCTTAAGAGTGATACCCTCAACGTATTCCATAACAATGAAATACATGCCATTTTCAGAACCTACATCATAGATGTTGACAATGTTTGGATGTTCCAAACCTGCAGCTGACTGAGCCTCAGTTCTAAATTTGGCTACGAAAGTAGCATCCTCTGAAAATTCCTGTTTTAATATTTTAATAGCTACTTCTCTTCCGAGAATGTGATCCTTGGCACGATAAACATCAGACATACCGCCTGATCCAACTCTATCTATTACCTCATACCTATCTGCTATAAAAACGCCTTGTGTAATCATGTATTCTCCTTTTTGTAAGATTATTCAACAATAATAACTGAGATATTGTCCTTGCCACCGTTGCTGTTTGCCAGTTCAACTAATCTAGTAGCACGGTCTTCAATACTGTCCGCTGATTTGAGTATTGAAAGAATCTCTTTGTCTGAAACCATATTTGTAAGACCGTCTGAACATAGTAAAATATGCTCGCGGCCCTTAAGAGCAACATCAAAATAGTCTGCAGCAATTGCGCTCTCTGCTCCAATTGCTCGTGTAATCATATTTTTACGCTTGTCAGTGCGAGCGTCATCTTCATCAAGCTCACCTGTGCGAACCAGTTCTGCAACAACAGAGTGATCCTTGGTCACTTGCAGCACCTTAGATGAGTTGGCAACATACAGTCTGCTGTCACCTACATTTGCCACAAATAAATGTCCATCTATGATGGTGGCCATAACAAGTGTGGTGCCCATGCCTGCCTTGCCAGGGTCTGATTTAGACTCAGCGTAAATCAGATTGTTAGCAGTCTGAATTGCCTCTTCAAGAATTCTAACAGGCTCTGTCTCTTTTGACTTCTTTATGCAATTAATAATTGTCTCGACGCATTTTGCAGAAGCATAATCGCCTGCCAGTTCTCCTCCCATGCCGTCGGCAACCAAATATAAATTAGGCAATTTACCGACAACAGTGTCTGAATAAAAGATGGCATCCTGATTAACCTTACGCTTAATACCTACATCAGTTTTTGCACAACTTATCATTAAATAGTCCCTTTCGAAGCGTCCATTTTACGCTTTCTCAATTGTCCACAGGCCCCGTCAATATCCCGGCCCATTTCCCTTCTAATAGTAGCATTATTGACATATTTTTCAATCTTTTTTTGGAACGCATAGGCTCTGTCCATGCTAGGACTAACGAAATCTCGTTCCTTGATTGGGTTGACTGGAATCAGGTTAACATGGCAGTTAAGATGGCCAATTAACTCACCTAATTCTTTTGCATCTTCATCCCGATCATTAACTCCTCCCACTAGAGAATACTCGAATGTAATGCGTCTGCCAGTCTTCTCAAAATAGTACTGGCAAGCATCAATAAGCTCATGAATATCATATTTGTTGGCAATTGGCATGAGCTCTGCTCTCTTGGCCTGATTAGGGGCATGAAGAGAAATCGCAAGAGTGATTGTTAAATCCTCTTCTGCCAACTGCTTGATTTTTGGAACAATACCGCAGGTGGACACTGTAATATTTCTCTGGGAAATGTTAAGTCCATTCTCATCAGATAATAGTCTAACAAATTTTACTATATTATCATAGTTGTCCATAGGCTCGCCTGTGCCCATGACAACCACATTTGAAACACGCTCACCTGTGTCACGCTGAATAGCATATATCTGTCCAAGCATCTCAGAAGGTGTTAGGTTCCTGACCCAACCGTCCAAAGTAGATGCACAAAATCGGCAACCCATCTTACATCCCACCTGAGATGAAATACATACAGAATTGCCATGCTTGTAGCTCATCCAAACGCTCTCAACCATCTCACCATCGTATAATCTAAAAAGATACTTGCGGGTGGCATCGATTTTGGAAATCTGCAAATCTATCTGCTGAAGATTATGATAATTACAGTTAGCTAACAGCTTTTCCTTAAGTGATTTTGGGATATTTTTCATCTCGTCGTAGTTAAGAGCAAGATGCTGGTGCATCCACTCATAAAGCTGCTTTGCTCTAAACTTGGGCTCACCTAAGTCTCCTGTAACATAATCTGTAAGCTCTATTAAATTAAAAGATCTAATATCAACTAATTCTTTTTCATTACACATATAAAAAATCCATCATGTTCTCTGTCAGGTAAAAGCTGAGTCATCTCATCTATTTTAAAATCAGCATGTGAAGACAAGAAGCTCTCTACCTGATTTTCATTTTCATCCTTATTGATAGTGCAGGTGCTATAGCACAAAACTCCACCATCCTTAACATACTTGCAAACAGTATCAAGTATCTGTCCCTGAAGTGACGCAAGCTCTGCCAGTGAATCCTCTGTCTGATTGTATTTAATATCTGGCTTTTTCCTAATAATTCCAAGTCCAGAGCAAGGTAAATCCGCAATTACGATATCGTATTTACCAATTGAATCCTCATCTAAAACTGTGGCATCCCACCTAACTGCAGTCACATTAGTGGAGCCAGTTCTGTTAATATTTTCCTGAATCAATGATACTTTAGCATCAGTTAAATCTCTGGCAACAACTAATCCATCACATGCCAGCTCTCCACAATGAAGAGCCTTGCCACCAGGTGCTGAGCAAACATCAATGATATGGTCTGTAGCCTTAACACCAGCAAGCTTTGGAACTAACTGAGAAGAATAATCCTGAACATAGAAAAGCCCCTTCTTAAATGCATCAAGTGATGATAAAGAGTCATATCCTGATATATATAAAGCGCTGTCTAGTGTATCGCATATACGAACTTCTACGCCAGCATTCTCTAATTCCTTGACCAAATCTTCTCTAGTAGTCTTTGAAGTGTTAACTCTGACGCAAAGATCCTGTGGCTCAAAAAAGCCTGCCATAATGGTCTCAGCCTCAGCCTGTCCATAGTCTTTTGTCCACTTGTCTACCAGCCAGTCAGGTACCGAGTACTTAACATCAAGCTCTTTAAACTCAACGCTATCTTTTTTCCTGGAAATATTTCTAAGGACACCATTTACAAATCCTGATAACCCTGAAAAGCCTCGCTTTTTAGCCAGCTTAACATACTCATTACAAGTGGCCGAATCAGGAACTGCATCCATAAAAAATATCTCATAAGCGCCCATTCGCATGATTGTACGAATAAGAGGCTTCATCTTTTTTGCTTTTGTTTTAGAAAAGCTGTCAATAATATAGTCTAACTGAATCTTGCGCTCTACAGTGCCATTTACCAATCTATTGATAAAGGCTCGCTCGCTTTTATCCAGATAAGAATACTTATCAAGTACAGCCTTAAGATATATATGAGAAAACTGTCCATGCTCTAAAATCTCAATCAAAGTTTCAAGAGCTATTTCTCTATTGCTGATTCCTGCCATTTAATAACCTCATTAATTTTATAAACTCTGGACTAACATCCAAAGTAATAGCTATTATTCTCTATTTGAAGAGAACAATGCTCCTGCATCAAGTGAATATCCTCTAAGGAAATCACCTGAATTCATACGCTTCTTGCCCTCAAGCTGAAGCTCATTTATCTCAAGTGCCTGCTCACCGCATGCTACCGTAAATACGTTTTTATCTACAGAAATAATAGTGCCTGGCTCACCAGATTTATCTACTACTGTAGCCTTCCATAATTTAACCTGCTTACCATTTAAAAATGTAAATGCAGATGGCCATGGGTTAAGACCTCTGATAAGACGCTCAATCTCTACAGCTGGCTTGTTCCAGTCGATATTACCCATTTCCTTTTTAATCATGCCCACATGTGTGGCCTGTGATTCATCCTGAGGAACAGGAGTAATCTCGCCTCTATCAAGAGCCTCAATTGTCTTAACTGCAAGCTGTCCACCATCAAGAGCCAATTTATCAAATAGGCTACCGCCAGTCTCGTCAGCTGCAAGCTCTACCTCTGACTTAAGAAGCATATCGCCATCATCAAGCCCTGGTCCCATAAGCATTGTAGTGTTGCCAGATACTCTCTCTCCATTTATGACAGCCCACTGGATTGGAGCGGCGCCGCGGTACTTTGGAAGTAGCGAACCGTGAACATTAACACAGCCAAGACGTGGCATATCAAGAATAACCTTTGGCAAGATCTGTCCAAAAGCAGCCACAACAAATACATCTGCCTCATACTGCTTTAGATATTCTACTGACTCCTCAGCTCTGATTTTAACTGGCTGATATACAGGGATATCATGCTCTAGGGCAAATTCCTTAACAGGAGTAGGCTGCAGCTTACCACTGCGTCCCTTTGGCTTGTCTGGCTGACTAACTACAAGAATAATCTCATGACCAGCCTCATATATTGCTTTTAATGTCTCCACCGCAAAATCCGGTGTACCCATGAAAACTACTTTCATCTATATCAAGTCCTTTCAAAAAGCCTAAAATAGAAATTTGCACTTCAAAACTCCATCAGTGCAAAAAAATAAACGTCCTAAACAGACACAATAAGTGTACCATTTTAGGACGTTTTTGTACAATCTGCTAGCTTTTTAGAAAGCTTCTGCCCCAAATACAGGCTTCAACCATTATTCTGCAACCACTGTGAAATCAACTATAGATGCATCATCGTACTCGTTCGCAAGCTGGTTGTATTTCTCATCATTATCCAGTATTTCCGGTTCACCATCACCTTCTTGATAGTAGTATCTTTCACTTCCATCCGTATCGTAATCCACACCAGCTGTAACCACATGCACAAGCTGGCTATTTTCTATAGTGTACTTGCTGATTGAGTGACCTCTTCCCACATACAAAAAGCCATCCTCTACCGCAATAGGATAAGCTGTTCCAGCAGCAACCACACTTCCAATCTCTGTTGGTACACCATCAATATAACTGTATATAATGGAATCTATAGATGCCATATGGCCTTCTAAATCATCGTAAGTCATATCACATACGAGAAGCACATCCTCCTCACCAATCTTTTCATTGGCATAGCCCATTCCTGGCTCCAGTTTTTTATCTACAATCTGGGTAAAGGTATCACAACCAGAAATATCTATCTCTGGAAGTAAATGTCCTGCCTCATCAGTATTATCCACCTCTTCTACAGGCTCAGTCTGCTCTTCTAAGTTCTCTGCTTCAGCAGCCTGCTCTACCGTTTCAGGCTGAGCCGCATCCTCAGCCTTTCCACATCCAAATGCTAATACCATAGATGCAATAATTGGTACTATTGTTAATCTCTTTTTCATAAAATTACCTCCTGAATCCCGTCTAATGAAGACTGGATTTATAAATCATCTTTGGGTAAAAACCCATCTATTGGCAGAATTTATGTACTAATATAACACTTTTTCACAATTATTACACTATGACGCTAAAAAGAGTCAATTAATTCTGATGTTCCTTCATAAGAAAGGGATCTATGCGTTCAAATAAACAGGCTTCATACGTTCAATATTTGAGCTGATTTGTACATTCTCTGTAACTGATCCAAAAAATCTTTCGTACCAAACCAAGAATACATATACACACCAAATATATCTCCAGTAATCTCCCTTTCCTGCAACATGTTTTTCTAACATACGCACTAATAATTTGCTATTGAAAAATGTCTTTGCAGTTTGGCTTTCAAATGCATCTTTTATTTTCTGATGATATGGCTCTTCCTTTATCCAGTCTCTAATAGGCACAGGGAAGCCTTTTTTCATTCTATTTGCAGCCTCATCACCTACTACCTTTTCAGCGCATTTTCTAAAAGCAATTTTTGTAGCTTCTTTATTGGCTCTATATGCTACTGGCAAACGGCTAGCTACATCAAAAACTTCCTTATCTAAAAATGGAACTCTAACTTCCAAACTATGTGCCATGCTCATTTTATCTGCTTTCAATAAAATGTCTCCAACTAACCATTGATTCAAATCTGTCATCTGCATGTAGTTCACATCGTCTTCTACTGAATCATTTGAATGAACTGAAAGAGTGATTTTTTTCTTATCTGCTCCAACATAGTTTTTAAGTAGCTTTCTCTTCTCCTTTTCTGAGAATAAGCTTGTAGGACCAATATATCTGTCCTTTACAGAATTAGCGTGTCTTACAACAAAATTTCTACCACGCATAGGTGGCAGTAATTCTGCAATTGCACCAATTCCGGATCGAATAATAGGACAAATCTTATTGTAGCCCTGCCACATAAATGGCTCTTTATAAACGTTGTAACCGCCAAATAATTCGTCTGCCCCCTCTCCAGAAAGGCAAACTTTTACATGCTTAGAAGCTTCTTCGTCTACAAAATAAAGAGCTATGCTGGCTGCATCTGCAAGGGGCTCATCCATGTAGTACTGAACCTCTTCAACTCTATCGAAAAATTCTGTCTTAGTGAGAATTCTTGTGTAATTCTTATAATCATCTGATGTAGGAAAACTTTTAACTTTAGATGATTCATCATATCTTTGTTCGTCATAACCAAGGGTAAATGTCTTATCTACCTTAGAAACTGCAGATAGATATGTAGAATCCACACCTGATGAAAGAAAACTTCCAACTTCCACATCACTGATTTTATGAGCCTTAACCGAGTCTTCCATAATCTCGCTAATCTTCTCTGCAAATCCATCTATAGATGTCTCTTTATCTTCATTTTGAACTGGATACCAATACTGAACCAGCTCCATTTCCTCACCGCGTTTAATTAAATAGTGTGCAGGTGGTAACTTGTAAACATTCTTAAAGAAAGTCTCACTTCCTGGAGAATACTGGTAAGACAAATAGCGTTCTAACTGCTTTGTGTTTAACTCTTTGTCAAAATCTGGATGTTCAAGAAAACTCTTTATCTCACTTCCAAACATGAAATTTCCATTTTTTTCATAGTAATAGAATGGCTTAATTCCAAAATTGTCTCTTGCACAATAGAGCTCCTTATTTTTTGTATCCCAAATAACAAATGCAAACATTCCTCTAAGTTTTGTAGGCAATTCATAGCCCCATTCCTCATAGCCATGTATCAAAACTTCTGTATCACATTTTGTTTTGAATTCATGTCCTTCGGCAACCAACTGTAACATTAATTCTTTGTAATTATAAATTTCTCCATTAAAGGCACATACAAGGCTTTGCTCCTCATTTTTCATAGGCTGTTCGCCACCATCCACATCAATGATTGCCAACCTTCTATGTCCTATTGCTATATTTGCATCATAATAAAGCCCACTTCCATCTGGTCCTCTATGGGCGATTCTATCCATCATCTTTTCTAAAACGGAAACATGAACCATTTTATTTTGTTTCTGTGTATATCCAACTATTCCACACATAAAATAGCACCTCCTTACTACATATAACATGATAGTAAAGAGGTGCATCTATAATTGTTCGTAGATGCATCAAAATTGCATCATTCATAATTACCTGTTCCTGGTGAGATATTAAATCCATAATCTGTCAAATAGAAATTAAGGCAAATATCCCCATATGGCGTTTCCTTAAAATATTCTCTATTGTTTCTGTTGTAAATTGTACCATCGTCAACATACTCATCAAATGCAATTCCAACCGTCTTAGTATACGTATCAAACATTCTTTTATGATAACTTTCCAAATCTGATAAAGCATATGTAGGTTCTTCCGAAATGTAAGACATAAGAATAACATTCCCTGTCTGGTCATCTATTGTCAAAAACAAATAGTCTCTAGGAAATGATTCTGTTTGCAAATCTACAACCCAGTATGCTCCAGAAACACTTGTATCTGAGTCACTATAAGCTCGATAGCACCAATAATCCCTCATAGTATAATCACCTAAATCATCCACAATCAAGCCATTATCACAGTATGGTGAAAGACCGTCTTTTACAATGGACATTAAGTCAGCAGATTCTAGATTCATATCACTTTCCGGTGTTTCCATACGTATTCCATTGATGATTAGATATATCAAAGATTCTGTACTAAGCTTTTTCCCGAACTCTATAGTTTTAATATCCGATGTATAAATCTTGCCCTCTGCTATTGCATCGCTTGATTTTAAAACTATAACAGGAAGGCTAAAAAAGAATGCCACGACTATAAACGAAAGCACTATAATAAGAGATGTTTTTTTATTTTTCATTATCCACCTCCTGACTCATACTTCCAAAAAGTTGTACTACTACACGGCTTCCACTTCCCGGTTTGCTGTTAAAGACCATATTTCCATTGTGAAGATCAACGATTCTCTTACAGAGGGTAAGTCCAAGGCCCGCTCCTCCCTGAGCTCTCGAACGAGACTTATCCACTCGATAAAAGGCCTCAGTAATCTTATCTAACTCCTGTGTCTCCATACCGCATCCCGTATCAGAAATATCAAACTCGCACCCATCTTTTATTCCTCTAGCTATAACCTTTACCTTACCTTCCTCAGGTGTGGCTTTGATAGCATTATCAACAAGATTATAAAGAAGTGATTTTACCAAGTCTGGCTCAATATAAATATATGCATCATCACTTGATACCATTAGATTTACTTTTTTCTTTCTAGCGAGAGGATATGTAGTAGTAAGGATCTGCCCCATAAAAGATCTCAGGCTGACTTTTTTTAATATAAAAGTATCCTTTTCCATTAGGAGCAAATCAAGTATTTTGTGGGACAGCTTTTCCAATCGCTGACCTTCTGAATAAATATAATTGGCAGCAGTTAATCTATCATTTTCATCCAAGCCACCCTGTCTCATTAAATCCGCATATCCGATAATAGATGTTAGTGGTGTTTTTAACTCATGAGCAACAGCACCCATGAAATTTTCTTTGCGCTGTACATCCTCTTTCAAGCGCTGAATGTTCTCCTCTAACTGGTCCGCCATCATATCAAAATCTCGGGATAACTGCTCAAATTCATCATCTGTCCTCATGGCAGTTCTCATGGATAAATTGCCACCAGCTATTTCTTTTGTAGCATTTGTTAGGGTCTGGAGGCGCTTTGTAAGAATGTTTGCAAATAATATAGCAACTCCTACACCCAAAATTACCACCATTACATATATAGCCCAAAACATTTGCAATTGACTTTTCCACTGCTTATATGATGTGGAAAGATCAAAGCTAGCCCGTAAATCTAAAGTATCATTTTTGACAACAAGCTTACTGTAAAGTAGCAATCGTCGGCTGTTTCCCTCATTGATATGAACATAAGAATAGGTCCCTTCTTTTGTACTATTTACATAGTTTAAAATAAGGGACTGATCTCCACTTTCCAAAATAGTTTCTTCTGATGATTTTATAGAAAGAGCTTGCCAATGGGCCATATTTCTCTCAACCATTTGATCAACCAGGTCCTGCATATTTTGTGCAGAACTTGCTTTAGAAAAATGGTTAATCATCATAATATTATTTTGCAATGTCTCATATTCATTTATAATTGCGGCTTCTTCTTCATTTAAAAGTGAATAGTATGATGAAGAAATAAGCAAAGTTCCACCTATACCAAAGGCAAGTGAAATCAAAAGTGCAAAAGATACAATGAGTTTCAGCCTATAGTTCATCAGTTCACCACCAATCTATATCCTACCGTATAGACAGGCTTAATCTTGTCTGTCCACCCAAGTTTCTTTTTAAGTCTTTGAATATGTAGCTCTACTGTTCTAGTATTTTCTGGATATTCTCCACCCCAAACCTGCTCATAAATGGTCTGTTTGTAAAGAACAATTCCAGGATTTCTGGCAAAAATCAAAAGAAGATCATATTCCTTTTTTGTCAGATTAATCTCCTGCCCATCCTGCTGTACTGTCATGGCCGAAGTATTTATTACCAATGAATCTATATTTATAGTATCTTGAAGCTTGCCGTGACGGCGCAAAATCCCCTCAACTCTGGCAGCTACCTCAAGCATCTCAAAAGGCTTTACTATGTAGTCCTCAGCACCTAAACGGAGGCCCTTTAATTTGTCATCCAAGGCACATTTGGCTGTCAAAAAGACAACTGGAATATTCATATCACCTATGTACTCCATCAACTCAAAACCATCAATGCCTGGCATCATTACATCAAGTAATATCAAATCAAAAAGATGCTTTTCGATTTCCTCTAATGCAGTATTTCCATCGTTAGCGCAGATACAATTATATCCCGCCTTTGTCATGCCCATTTTAAGTAAGTCCGCGATAGGTTTTTCATCATCTACAATGAGTATATTAATCATAGCAATTCTCCCAAAGAATCTATCAGTCTACAATAATCCTACTTTATAAATGTATCATAAATGCATCAAAGTATGTATAGCCCAATAAAAAAGGCATCTATCCCTGCGGATAAATGCCTTAAATTTTACCAGTCAGAATCCCAATCTGTACTGCCTGAATCCCAATCATCCCAGTCAGAATCCCAATCGCTGTCGCTATCCCAATCACTGCTGTCATCATCGCTTCCTGTATCATACCAGGAAGAGTCCTCGAAACGGGAACCATCGTGATCGTATATACGATAATCATCATCAGTATCTGAATTAATGTTAGAATTCAGCTCACTCTCATCAAAAACAGAATCCCAAGTGTCTGTTACCAAATCATAAATATACCAATCATCATTCTGATAGTAATAATCCTGTCCTTTATATCTGTAATATCCCTCACTTGGAGATTTATCAGTAATAGCCAATACGCAAGCGACCATTCCAATTGCTACAAAAGTAAAGATAAAAAGACCTATTGTTGCATATAGGGCCCAAATACCACTTCCGCTTGAACTACTTGAGCGACTTCCTGATGATCTGCTGGTTCTAGTTCTATTTGCCTTTTGATCTGCTATTTCAGCACGAAGTCGCTGGTAAAGCTCATTTACAGCATATCCTTCGTCACTACCTTCATAACGAACAGCTCGCTCACCATTAGCTTTATTCTTATATACAACAAAATCACCTTTGCTATTTTTATAAATACCAAATGCCTTAGGTTCCTTGATGTCTTTGCCTATAAAAAATCTAGTCTTCTCCTCTGGAGGTAGGTTGTGGGCCACATACCACTGCTTTAGCTCTTCGATTGTTTTAGGCTCACCACTTGCCATACGATTGACAGCTGAAATTGATGCACCACAATTAGGGCACCTATCAAGGCCCTCATCAATCATCTGACCGCAATAGTCACACTTTATTTTCATATTTATACCTCTTAATTATTTATAAATCCCCTAATTTTAATTCATAGAAAAAGTATCTAGTCTACAAATCAAATATACTCATCTGAGAATATTTCTCTGGTAATTCGTTCATGTAAGTAAAGCATTCCTCCGGAGTTGATAAAATGCCATTTTCCTTACATATCTTTTTAAGTATATTTCTTAATTCTCTTGCGTTAGGACTTGGCAATTCGTAGGTATTCCCATAGGTTTCGATATATTTCTCCTTTAAGCCAGGAAAATACTTATCAAGAGCCTGATAGTAGTATTCTCTATCGCCTTCTCTAAGGGTTAGTCCCATACCAAAATCAATTATTCCCTTAACTCCTACACGGGCACACTCATTTAAAATTGAAGTAATATTTTCCCCGGTGTCATTTATAAAAGGAAGAATTGGTGTAATCCAAACTACAGTTGGAATTCCCCGCTTTTGCATTTCTTCTAAAACTTCTATGCGTCGTTTTGTGTTGCAGACATTAGGCTCTATTATTTTGCACAACTCATCATCATAGGTTGTGAGTGTCATCTGCACCACACACTTTGCAGAACGATTAATCTCATCTAAAAGATCTATATCACGAAGAATTCGGTCTGATTTTGTAATCATCGTAACACCAAATTCGTATTTACGAATAATCTCAAGACACTTTCTTGTAAGCAGCAGCTGTTCCTCACAATGCATATAAGGATCAGACATAGAGCCGGTTCCTATCATACACTTTTTCTTTTTGGATTTTAGTGCCTGCTCCAAAAGCTCTGGTGCATTGCGTTTTACCTCTATGTCCTCAAATGGATGATCAAACTGATAACATCTACTCCTACTATCGCAATAAATACATCCATGGGAACATCCCCTGTATATATTCATTCCATAGTGGTCACTGTTTCTATTAAGTATCCCTTTGGCATCAACAAAATGCATCGTTTGCTCCCCCATTACTTCCTAATGGTCCACTAACCCCGTCCCCTAGGACCATTACTGTCTCTCTATTTTTGCCACAGTCTCAAGCTGATTAAAATTGTCCAAACCAAAAAGTGTTTCGTTGTTTAACATTGGAATCTTAAACTTGATATCTTTAATCCACTTTCCATCTGGTTGACGTTCCTCATAAACCTCAATCTTTTCTATAAGCTGGGTTATAAATTCTCTACATTCCACATCGGTCATATCAACTACATACTTATCAAAATAAACCAATGCCTTGTATACATTATCAGCTGAAACTTTATTCGCCATTATTGATTGACGTTTTGTCTGTGCTTCTAATAATAACTCTTCTGACTTGTCTATTCTATCATAAATTTTGTATAGGCTTACCTCAAGATCATGTTTACGTCTTGAATAATGCTTATCTTCAAAGTCCAAAGAATCAATATCATCATTTATAGCTTCTTTGCGATTATAATATTTTCTAATCTGAGCTTTTAATTCTTTAATTTCCTTATCCAGTTCAGAAGTATCAACCTCAGCATTTATCTTTCTTTTTATTTCTTGTGCAAACTTTCTACTTTGTGTCATACGAATTATAGATTCAATAACAGCTGCATCAAGAAGCTCTTCATTTATCTGCTTTCTATAGGTACATACATGACCTCTATCCTTTTTCCTATGCTTACAAGAATAATAGTAAAAGTCCTTGTAAAAGGAGCCATCAGCTTTTCGTTTAGTAGCCTTGTTGGCATATAATCCTGTTCCACATATTGGGCATTTCACAATTCCAGTTAACAGATGTGTTCTTTCCTCTTTTGGCTTGTTAACACGATTATATTTGTGAGAACGTTTTTTTATCTTGGCATTGGCAGCTTCCCACAACTCTTCTGACACAATGGCTTCATGCGTTCCATCAGCAGAAATATACTCATCTGAATTGACAATTTGGTATTCATTGCGAGTACCTTTAACCTTTTGAGTCTTTCTTCTACCAAAAGCAATCTTACCCATGTAAACAGGATTCTGAATAATAAGACGTATTGTATGTTCACTAAAATATTCGTTTTCCCAGTCACGTCGTGGTATCTTCTTTATTCCATGATTTACAAGGTACTTCGCAACGCCAGCAGGTCCATGTGTTGTGTTGACATATACTTCAAAAATCTTCCTTATAGCTTCAGCCTCTTCCTCATTTATAATCAGTTCTCCATCAACAAGCTTATAACCATAAGGAGCCATGCCACCATTCCATTTTCCTTCTCTGGCCTTTTGGATTCTACCTTCCATTGTCTGGGCTCGGATATTCTCACGTTCTATCTCAGCTACAGCTGAAAGAACAGAAATCATAAGTTTTCCTGCATCCTTAGAAGAATCTATGCCATCTTCTACACATATTAAATCCACTCCATAATCCTGCATTACCTGGAGAGTAGAAAGTACATCCGCAGCATTTCTTCCAAATCGTGAAAGCTTAAATACAAGAACAAACCTTACATCATCTTTTCCTGCTTTTATATCTTCTATCATTTTATTAAAAGCCAGGCGGTCCACAATGGACTTACCTGACTTTCCTGCATCCTCATATTCCCCTGCAATTTCATATTCATTGAATGCACAGAAACCTTTCATTCTGGTCTTCTGTGCCTCTAATGAATATCCATCAACCTGCATTGTTGTAGAAACACGAGTGTAAATATAAACTTTAGTCTTCTCCTTAGTCATAAATATCCCCTTCCTAAAATAATCCCAAAAACTATTGACATAAACCGATTTCGTCTTTATTATAAGAATCAAGAAATGGGTTTTTTGTCGTGTACAGCCAAGTGCTCAAGCGGGTTGCTCGTTTCTTTTTTTATGTCCAAAATATCATAAAGATAAAGCTTATTATCTTCTGAATGTCTCACAATCAAAGAAGCATGGAACACGTTGTATCTTTCTATATCCCCATTTTCTTTGAAAACAGGTAGTGCAAACCTTGAATCATATCGATACCACCCAAACTTAGCATTTCTGTAATGCTTTTCCTTATTGTTTTCCCTGAAATTTCCTCCTTGTGCAGTATTGATTAATTCAGGAATACCTTGAGTTGCATTTGCTTTTGCCTTGGCATTAGCGCCTTTTAAATCATGAGTATATTCTGACCCAATATACTCATTTGGCAAATCATTACCTATAAAAATCCAGTCACCAGTGCTTTCGATTTTAAATGAGTCTCCAACAAAGGTTTTCAGATATTCTTTTACTTCCTCCCAATCTATAGAACGCTTGCCTTTAAACTTGATACTATTAATTAATACAATATCCTTTCCGTTCTCATCTTTGATAATCTTTACATTTCTATTATTCTCCAATTACAATAGTTCCTTTCATTTATTACTTCTTAGAGGTCACAAATTGTGACCTAAAACATTACAAATCCTCCAACTTCGTCAACTCTCCCAACTTCTTTGCATAAGTCAGCAACCTCTTCTGGGCATCCTCATTTAATCCTTCGTATTCCAGTAGAAGCTGCTTGCCCTTGTAATCCACCTTAGTCTCTTTGATCTCAACTTCATCTATTCCTTTCCCTGTAAGAAGAGCTTCAGGTGTAACCTCTAATACTCTGCAAATATCCATAATCTTATCGGCGGAAGGGTTATGGCCTTTTGTCTTCCAATCGCTGATTGTACTTGGAGCTATGCCAGTAGCCTTACCAAATGCGTTCTGGCTTAACCCACGTTCTTTTATTAAGAAAAATATTCTTTCTGTTATTGTCATAACCTCTATCCGCCTTTCCGAATACTATCAATTTCGTTTACACGAATATATTATCATGTAAACACAACGTATTCAATATCACACCAATCTTTTTCTTTACGCTTCTCTGCCTTAAGCTTGATAAACTTTTTTATATCCTGCATCATGAATAAAACCTCTGGATCAGGCAAGCTATCCAAATCAACCTTGTCGCTATACTTCAATATCACTGAATACATAAAATCTGCAAGTATTTGCATATCATCTTTAATTTCAATTTCAGTTACCATCGTTACACCTCCAATAAAAAATCTGCTCCCATACCTTGGAAACAAAGTCTGGAAACAGATTCAAAAAAACTCAAACAATCATCAGTTACATAATCATCTACGCTACAAAAGCCCAGTAAATAGGCTAATCGAAAGGTATCTCCATCTGATTGCCTTCAACAGGAGTGAAAGTTTCCTCTGTGTTTCCAGAGTTTGTTTCCACTCGCATCCAGCCACGCTGCTTTCCATATTTAGGAATGTTACGTGGATTTGGGTAAGGCTTCCAACCTACGATAGTCCCATTCATTATCTGGCCTATTTCTCTTGCTACACTATTTCTTGGTTTTCCAAATTCACCAAGAGCTTCATTGTATATCTGCTGAACACAAACCAAGTCATTATCAGTGTGATCCAACCATTCTTGAATAAGACCTGTCCATGTATCCTCCTGCATGAATTGGCGCTGATACTCAGCAAGATTCTTTTCAATATCTTTTGGTAGCTTCAGCTTCTCTTTACCATCCCTAAATAAAACCATAGCCTCAGCCCAAAGCTGTTCTATATACTCTCGTGATGCTTTCTCATTCTCCAAAATATGAACCTCAGCTTTAGCTGCATCACACATAACAGGTAGGAAACGTCTGTTACCACTTCTATCTAAAGGAAGAAAATTGATCACATTTGAGGTTCCTACAAAAACGCATTGTCTAGGTCTATCTTCTGCCCTGACACCATAAGGCACTCGGTAGTTATCGTACTGCTTGCTCAGGAATGCCTTTGTAGACTCTATAAAGCGGGTATTCAAAATAGGAATCATCTCTGCCATTTCGCAAATCCAATGTCCCACCAGATGTTCATATACTTTCTCATCATCTAATCTTTTCAAATCATCTGAAAACCACATGTCCTTAGATGCTAGGAACCGTGCAAATGTAGATTTCCCAGCTCCCTGTCCACCTACAAGGCAAAGCATATATTCAAACTTACAGCCTGGTCTAAACACTCTATTAATTGCGCCAAGTAAGAAAAGCTTTAAGCATTCATAATGATAATCAGAAACCTCTGCGCCCAAGAAATGATTTAGGGCATATCGAATCCTAGGATTACCATCCCAGTACAATGAATTAAGATATTCCCTGACAGGATGATACTGATTCTCTGTAGCAACTATCTGCAAAGCCTCTCTCACTCTTTTCTCTCCGCGATAGTGATAAATCATTTCCATGTAATATCTGATATGGATATCGTCCTTATCAGTTACATCAATTCCTGATCTATTCCAAGGCATCGTTCCATTCAGTTCTATTCGCTCACGGAACATATTCTCACGAATTCTGTCCTTGAATAATGAATCCTCCCTCAGGATAATTGCAGCATTATCTATAGTGCTATATGGAAATCCCTTATCTGATGTACTTAGCATTTCCTGTATTTCATCCACTGATTTTGTTATAGTCTCGTTCAATTTTTTCAACCTCCTGTAATAATTCTTCTAGTTCATTTTTAAGTTCCGAATCTGTAGCTTCGAACGTCACATAGTCATATAGATAAGCAATGTATTCATACTTGTTTACTGCAAAAGAAAAAACAGGACTCCA
>JAFYYR010000016.1 GCA_017557435.1 Pseudobutyrivibrio sp.
GCCAGCCTTAGCACAGTTTCTCTTAAATCTACGAAGAGCGCTGTCTAATGACTCGTTTTCTTTAACTGTAACATATGACATAGTCTAATCCTAACCTCCCTCCATTTGGGGACTTGTACTCATTAATCTAAAAGCACTAACGTGTATTTTAGCATATAATCAATATTTGTCAACCATTTTCTATTGATTTAAAATTCATAGCTGGCGATATATTCGTAATTATCACCTGGTAAAACAATATTAGGATCAGAAATCTTAAATGTCAATGTCTTTCCATTGTCTCTAGATTCAAAATCAAAATGATTAATAGCTATACCCAGGTCTACCTTCTGTAAATCATAGGTACCATTATCATATCCTCTATCCTTTTTCTCATAGAAATGAACAGCGTTATCCTTAACAACCACTCTCCAAGGCTGCTTATTTACAGCTGATGGAGCAAGACGAACAGCCTCAAGTGCTGAGTAGATACCCATCTCACTAGCCTCATTCTCTGTTAATGGTGTGTTGAAATCATTCTTAAAGAAAAGCTCGGTAAAGTCATATCTTGAATCAGCCTTAACGCCCTTTCTCATAAGAACTTCTTTTACACCGATTTTCTCAGCAGCAAAACCAATAGGGCTAACGCAAGGCATAATCTCATCTTCCTTTAAGCCACACGCCTTCTCGAACTTATCTCTTGGCATTGTTCCGCCGATCCAAACAGTTCCAAGTCCCTTATTAACAGCATGCATCAAAAGTGACTCAAAGCTATAACCATATGCCACATCAGCATTCTCTACTTTTTTCACCTTTGCTGTAACATACAGCTCTTCTCCCTTTAATACAGGGCTTGAAAGCTCATTCTCCTTAGCATCTAAAAAGTCAAAAGTCACTGGGATTCCATAAGGATTCTCAATAGTAGCTGCATAAGCCTTTAAATCATCTAATAATTTATCAGTAATTCCTAATCCATCAAAAGTTCTAACACTTCTTCTGCTTTTTACATCATCAAAATACATAGCCATACCTCCATAATAATTTTAAATTATACATCATTTAATTGTGCGAAATCAATATAGTGAATAAAAAAGCCTTAACACTTTATGTATTAAGGCTTAAATATCTTATAACATTCCTTCGAGAACTGTCTTAGCTTCTGCTAAAGCATCAGCAATACCAGCTGGGTTCTTACCGCCGGCCTGTGCCATATTAGGACGACCGCCGCCGCCACCGCCAACCTTTGGTGCAATAGCCTTAACAAGGTTACCAGCGTGTGCGCCCTTAGACTGAGCATCATCTGTAGCCATAACTACAAGATTAACCTTACCATCGCAGTCAGATGCAAGAACGATAACGCCCTCGCCAAGCTTGCCCTTAAGGTCATCTCCAAGATCACGAAGACCATTCATATCAACACCAGAAACAGATGTTGCAAGAAGCTTAACTCCCTTAACCTCTACTACTGAATCCATTACATCACCAACGGCTGCCTGTGCTGCCTTAGCCTTTAATGAATCAAGCTCAGAGTTAGCTTCCTTAAGCTGCTTCTGAAGATGTGCGATTTTCTCTTCTACATCAGCTGGCTGACACTTAAGAGCTGAAGCTGCAGCATTAAGCTTAGCCTCGATATCTGCATAATACTCAAATACAGCCTGTCCTGTAATAGCCTCGATACGACGTGTACCAGCAGCTACACCAGACTCTGATAATATCTTGAATGCAGAAATCTCAGATGTGTTAGATACGTGAGTACCACCACAAAGCTCTATTGAGAAATCTCCCATCTTAACAACGCGAACTGTCTCGCCATACTTCTCACCAAAGAGAGCCATGGCACCAGACTTCTTAGCCTCATCAATTGACATAATAGCTGTCTCAACTGCAAGTCCCTCAGCAATCTTGTCGTTAACCATCTTCTCAACCTTAGCAATTTCCTCTGCTGTCATAGCTGAGAAATGAGAGAAGTCAAAACGTGTTCTATCAGCATCCTGATATGAACCCTTCTGCTCTACGTGTGTTCCAAGAACCTCACGAAGTGCCTTCTGCATAAGGTGAGTAGCTGAGTGGTTCTTGCAAATGCGGCTTCTGCGAGCTGCATCAACAGTAAGAGTAACTTTCTCTCCTACCTTAATCATGCCAGAAACCATCTGTCCTACATGACCAATTTTGCAGCCCTTGAGCTTGATTGTGTTCTTAACCTCAAACTGACCATTAGCAGTAGAGATAACACCTGTGTCACCAATCTGACCACCCATAGTAGCGTAGAATGGAGTCTCCGGAACGATGATTGTACCAATCATGCCCTCAGCAAGTGTATCAACAATCTCAGTCTCTGTAGTAAGTACAGTAACAGTAGACTCAGATGTAGTCTTGTCGTAGCCTACGAACTCAGATGTAACAGCTAAATCAATATCATCATAAACAGATGCATCTGCACCCATGTAGTTAGTCTCTTTACGAGCTGCACGTGCTGTCTGACGCTGCTTCTCCATGCAGGCCTCAAAGCCCTCAGCATCATAACCGAATCCCTTTTCCTCAAGGATTTCAGCTGTAAGGTCTACAGGGAAACCATATGTATCGTAAAGCTTGAATGTATTCTCGCCTGAAAGCTCCTTAGCACCTGAAGCTACAAGCTCCTCTTCCATCTTAGCAAGAATCTCAAGACCCTTATCGATTGTCTTATTGAACTGCTCTTCCTCTGCTGTAAGAGTCTTAAAGATAAACTCTCTCTTCTCCCAAAGCTCTGGGTAACCGTCCTTACACTCGTTAATAACTGTCTCAGAAAGCTTAGCCATAAATGTGCCCTTAATTCCAAGTGCACGACCATGCTTAGCAGCACGACGAATAAGACGACGAAGAACATAACCTCTACCCTCATTTGAAGGTGTAACACCATCAGATACAAGGAAAGTAGATGAACGAATATGATCAGTGATAAGACGAATTGAAACATCATCAAGAGCATCAACCTGATACTGCTTTCCTGACATCTCGCAAATCTTGTCACGAATAGCCTTCATAGTATCAATATCAAATACAGAGTCTACATCCTGCATAACTACTGCAAGACGCTCAAGTCCCATTCCTGTATCGATATTCTTCTGAGCAAGCTCCTCATAACCGCCATGGCCATCACCATTAAACTGAGTGAATACGTTGTTCCAAACCTCCATGTAACGGTCGCAATCGCAGCCTACCTTACAATCTGGCTTACCACAGCCATATTTCTCACCACGGTCATAATAAATCTCTGAGCAAGGACCGCAAGGACCTGCGCCGTGCTCCCAGAAGTTATCACACTCACCTGTCTCTGGATCTCTGTAGAATCTGGTAATACGCTCTGGAGCTACTCCAACTTCCTTAGTCCAGATTTCAAATGCTTCTTCATCCTCACCATAGATAGATGGATAAAGACGATCAGGATCTAATTTGAGAACTTCTGTTAAGAACTCCCAAGACCATGCAATTGCTTCATGCTTGAAATAGTCACCAAATGAGAAGTTACCTAACATCTCAAAGAATGTAAGATGACGAGCTGTCTTACCTACATTATCAATATCACCTGTTCTAACACATTTTTGACATGTAGTAACGCGCTTTCTTGGTGGAATCTCCTGACCTGTGAAGTATGGCTTCAATGGTGCCATACCAGCATTGATAAGCAATAAGCTGTTATCATTGTGTGGTACAAGAGAAAAACTGTTGAGGCAAAGGTGATCCTTGCTCTCAAAGAACTCCAAGTAGGCGCGTCTTAAATCATTAACACCGTTATTCAAAACAAAATTCCTCCAAAAATTATTCCTCGGAAGAAACCTCTGATACAGAATCAGCTTCTTTTCTGTTCTTAGACTGACGAAGCTTAACTCCGATGAAGCCTCCCATGATGCCTAAAGCAACGAGTATGATCATCTTTACTAAATAACTTGCAAAACTAGATAAAAATGCAGACATGGCAATTCCTCCTAATTTTCAAATTTTTATTGCATACTTGTCTAAATTATAATCCAAAGCACTCCCAAATTCCACCAGTATTTCAGAAAAATACTAATAAAATAATGAAAATAATTTGGCAAGTTATGAACATATTTCTATGAAGAGAAGCAGCCTTTCTAATATCCTTAGGCTCGATAGTCTTGTCCTCATCTCCAATTGTTCCATTTTTAAGAGTTACTTCTAAAGCGCCAGCAAAAGCCGATACCGATTTATACTTGTCTCTCAAGTGAATAAATCTGGCATTTTTCCCGTTAAATCCACCAAAAGTATGTCTCGCACAAAACAGAGCCACAATTCCAGAAAATCTACCAGGAATATAGTCAACTATCTGATTTAATCTGGCTGGATAATAACCAAAATATTCATATCGATTGTCATGATGGCCTACCATGGAATCCATCAAGTCGATTGTCTTATAAAGGAATCCCCCGATAGGGCCAAATAAAAACATAACAAAAAGTGGAGAAACAGATGAATCTGCTGCCTCATTTGCAGTCTTTGTAACAACAAGCTGGATAAGCTCCTGCTCTCCCATCTCATCAGTATCTACTCCTGTAAAAGTAGCAGCCTCTTTTCTGGCCTCCTCTATTCCATCGCCGTAGTAGGTGCTAACTATCTCCTTTGAAGTAAAATAGTTATAATTGGCATCCAGGCATATATAGCTACAAATCGCCTCAAAAACAACTCCTAAAACAGGAGCAATATCGTATGCTAAAACTGTAAAAAATACTATAAGGACAAAAACCGGCGCAAGCACAAGAATCACAAGCCACATTCCAAAGCTTTTTTGCTTGGCAGGTTCTAAGAGAATCAGCTCATCCCCAAGTAATGCCCTGTCCAAATACTTTATCCACTTTTTAATAGTGTCAAAAGGACTCCAAACTCCGTATACACGTCCTAAAAACACTTCTAAAATTGTCCCTATGAAAAGGGCAATAATATGATATCTAAACATTATTCTCAAACGCTCCCTTATCCAATAGACCTAACAAGACTTACTAAAGCTACCGAAATAATCCAAGCTGTCTCAAAAGAAACAACATAATCATCTTCTAACAATTCAAGATTCTCAGCTGTACTTCTTCTGAAACTATTAATGAACAATAAAAATAATATCACTGATACTAAAATCGGACAAATAGTCAGATTCTCATATTCATCAACCACGTAATAAATTAAATAGGCTAGTTCAGCTATCAAAATGACAATTGTAACCCGCGATTGATTTGAGTTTTCATTGAAAATAGATGTAATAAGGCCAAGTGTAATTCTAGATGCAATGAACCCAAGCAAAACAAGAGGGAAAATATAGTCGTAGGTGTTAGCCATAGCTATAGTCCAAAAAATCATAACCAGCAAAAATCTAAGAACACCTCTGTCTCGACTCTCACTCCAGCTTCTAAATCTATATTTGTAGGTAGGAATGCTGTCTATATAAGCTATAAAACCAAGGGCCTGTCTGCCGCCGGTAACAATTATTACAATAAGAATCATCCCCAAGGCTTCAACAACGTCATTGTAAAGTCTATACCAGCTCAACATTGACCACCAATAGAGCAAATGATAAATAATCACCCCTATTAGAGGCACGAATGCCATCTTGTATCTATCTCCCTCATCCTCATAGTAAGGAAGTGGCAGAAATGAATGGGCTGAAAAAGCATTTACAAATGACTTAAAAAAATTAATCATACCTATTTCTTCTTTCTCTTATGATAGAATTGAAGCTGTTGAATGTATCCCTGAAAGCCGCTATAGCTTTCATTTATATAGTTCAAATACTCATCTTTAGAGTATGAACTATAGTCTTCTGTTATTATCTTTTTCATCCATGTATCAATTGGATAGCTTTCCATAAAATGAAATCCATAGAGCATAATGCAATTGGCTACCTTTGGTCCGATTCCCTTTATCTTAATCAATGAATCGTAGGCCTCATCATAAGAAAGGGACGCCATCTGCTCTAGATTTATAGAACCATCAAGCACACCTTTTGATACACCTATAATATAATCTGCCCTATAGCCAAGTGCCGTACCATCCATTAATTCAGCCTCAGGTATAAAGGCCAACACCTCAGGCTTAGGAAAATGAATACCATCAGAATATCTATCACAAAGTACCTGAATGGACTTTTTAATCTTTGGAATATTATTATTCTGGGAAATAATATAAGAGATAAATACTTCCCACAAATCCTGCCTCAATATTCTCATCCCAAAGGAATCCATAAGTGATTCCTTAAGAAACTTATCTGAGCTGGCTCTCACACTGTCATTAAATGCCACATAGTCAGTGTCAAAATCAAAATATCTCTGCCAAAAATCCCACTGATTCTCTTCACATACAAAGTCCCAGGTATCATTTTCTTTATTCAAATAAAAATAAACATCATTGTCACCAGAGCATGCGCTGTAGGTATCTGGCATACCATCAGCTCCAGGCGTCTCTCTTTTCATTCGAAACACCTGACCAGAATTCATAATAACCTCTGGATTAAACTCTTCTGCCGAAAGGCTTTTACTAAAAACCATTTTAGTCCTCTATTTCAAAAATAACATTTTCTCTATCAATATCTATGATTCTATCTCTTAGATTGGCAATGCCTGGACGCTTTTTGAATCTCTCAATCCACTGATACTGTCCCCACATATGCATTGGGAAAATGTGGTCGCACTCAATATTTTTAACGAAATATTCCATACCAAGGAAATAGCCATCCTCGCCCATTCTGGCATCCATCACTACAAATCCCAAATCAAAATGACGATTCAAAATAGGCTTAAGCATTCTCTTGTACTCTCTGCCATATACCTCGCCATAGAGTTCGCCTTTGCCCTCTGCATTCCACCAGTTCAAATCCCCGGCATAGTAAATATTAAGGCCATTTACCTGAATAATAAAAGCAACACCTGCATCAGTAGAACGAAGAGTCTCAATCACCATATCATCCACCTTGTAAGTCTTCATTGAACCTACAAATTGGATTTTATTTTTTATAGATAAGTCAAATCCATTTCTAAGGAGATAATTCCTGCCAAGGCGAATATCCTTGGATAAAATGTATTTAATATTATCTCTATAATCAGCCCATCTGAGATTCTCTAGCCACCAATGATCCTTGTGACTGTGGCTGGCAAAAAAATATAAATATTTATTAGGATCAAGCTCTGGCAAACTTCCGGAAAACTCTACCACATCACTCACCACACTCTTATCAAAGTAGTCAAATAGCAAGTATCTATCATCCAGCTCCACCAAGAAGCAACTATGCATTATGTAATATACTTTGGTCATTATTCTATCCCCATACTATATATTGTATATTTCTAGTTTAACAAAAAAGCCCAGGCAGTTAAACTGCCTGAGCAATAAAAATCTAATATAGATTATTTAGCTGCACGTGCAAGTGCCTCTTCGTAATCTCTAGTACCAACGAATACTTCATTAGAGTATGGGTTGCCACCGATTCTGATTGCATTTCTGATAATAACTGAAATACAAATTACATTAGCTGCAAGAGCTGCCATAGCTACAAAGCCCTGCATTGTAGGATCAGCTGTGATACCCATTGCTGCAATTGCTTCGCCTGCTGCTGCGGTCTTGCCCTGTCCAGCATTGTAGATTGCGATAGCCTTCTCATAAAGATCCATTGTTGTAACACCAGCCTCTGTTGCTCCACCGTATACACGAGGAAGAACAGCTGCGAATGTACCCTTTAACTGGAAAAGAGGTACTACCTGTGCCCACATACACCAGATTGCAAGTGTGTTAGCACGGTTCTGAATCCATGCACCCTTGTTCCAAAGTGCGTTAGCAAATGTAGGAGCAAGAAGAAGTGCAACACCACAGTACCATGTGTGTGTTGGAAGGTTAAGGTATGTGTACTCAAAGTTCCATACGTCGTATGCAATGATGAACCAGATTGTCATATCTGGCCAGAGCATATCTGACTGGTTCTTGTCCTTTGATGTGTAAAGATGTACACAACCTGTCATACAGAAGATGTTAATCATACCAGCGATAGCGTTAACTACGTTCCACCATCCACCGTAGATGAATACACCCTCATTTGAGCACCACCAAGCACCTGAGAAGTCGCCTGTGATTGAGTAAGCTGCAAGAGCTGACTCCATGTCAGAAACGTTTGCAATCATGATATTGGCTGCAACGATGAACCATGGCCACCAAGCGAACCATTTCTCCTTACCAATGCCCCACTTGTACTTAATCATCATGAAACCTACGCATCCGATATCAGCTGCGTAAAGCTTGAAGTAGTGGAACCATCCATCCATGTATGCAACAGTTGGGTTAGCGCTTCCGCCGAACATGCCAACATGAGCAAGGATAAAATAAAGAGTAAGAATAGCTGGAATGATTACAAAAATAATCATACCACCGACCTTAGTGCGACGACCAAGCTCGTTCATAAGAATTAACCCAGCAAATACAAGGCACCAGCCTAGAATCTGCCACAAGTTAGTAATTTGGAACAACATAACGTGTCCTCCTTATTAAATTATTTATACTTTTGAGAAACTAAATTCTCTCACCTCAGTTTTTATTATATCCTTGTGTGGCATTAATAACAATGTTTCAATTGTGAAATTTTTTATATTTTTTTAATAATTTGTAGTCGCATCAGCCTCTAATCTTAAGCGCATGTGGTATACATTCAAAGGTAATATCATTGAAAAATCCTACATGTTCACCGTCTACATGGACGCACATTTTATCTTTCATTTGAATACGTATTTTATCAAAATTTAATAAATCAAATCCGCCCTTGCCCTCATGCTTGCCTGCTACTAACACAGGCAAAAGAGTAAGACACTTAAGTCTGCTAATATCATGTGCATAAAAAGCAGTCAAAAAACCAGAGTCAGGTTTAGCACTAGGTGCCATAGGAATTCCGCCTCCCTCTGCTCTACAATTCATGGCGGCTGCAAAAATTGTACCCTTTACATCCTTCTCTTCTATTTCATCTCTAAACCATCTTGTAATATGGGCATCTGAAAATGGCATTGTAAAAATATCACCAACTGTAAGAATTCCATAGGTAGCAGAGCCAAGTCCAAATTTATTAAGGAATTTCTTTAGCTTGCTGGTAAGAGCCTGCAGACACACATAAGCATCTACACCAATACCAGAGCTTACGCCAAACAATCTCTCACCCTCTGGATAGATAACCTTTCCCATATCAAATATTTTATAGGCATCTGTTGACAAGGCTCTTTTTAATATATCAAGAGCATCTCCCTCTAGTCCGATTCCACTGACAAAATCATTGGCTGAGCCAGAAGGAAGAGGTGTATATAAGGTATTTTCAAAGTCAACTATTCCATTTAAGGCTTCATTTAATGTGCCATCCCCACCCATTACAAAAAGTGCCACTTTCTCACCATTTCCAGTGGCAGCCTTGGCAAATTCAGTGGCATCCCCTGGTCCTGTAGTAAAATGAGCCTCATACTCTATTTTTTCCTCTTTTAAATAGTTTTCTACCTGTTCCCAAACCTCTGCAGCTCGACCCGTTCGTGATGCTTTATTGACAATAAAAAAATTTTTCATATTTATCCTCATTAATTCTTTTATATTTCATATTTAAATGATAGCATAAGAGCGAAAATAAATGAAAGGTACTAAAACAAATGATTACTCAAGAAAAGAAACAATATTACACCCACAAAATACAGCACAATGGAAACCGCGCTCTTTCAGTTGTTAATTGGACTCTAGGAGCAGTTATAGTTGGAATAATTGTGGGTTTATTTGCCAGCTCTTTCGGCCTTTCTATGAGATATATAATAAAGACACGCGAAACATATCCATGGCTTATCTATCTACTACCCGTAGGTGCTATAGCCATCACTTTCATTTACAAAAAGATTCTTAAGGTTAAGGACAGTGGTACTAATACTGTTATCGCAGCTATTCAGTCTGACGAGGTACTTCCACTGAGACTTGCCCCATTAATTTATATTTCTACACTTATCACACATCTTGTAGGTGGTTCTGCCGGTCGAGAAGGTGCTGCCCTTCAAATGGGAGGTGCCATCGGAAATGGTATTGGACGAGCTTTCAAGCTCAACTCTACCGATAAGAAGACTATGATAATGTGTGGCATGAGTGCTGCTTTCTCTGCACTATTTGGCACACCAATGGCCGCTGCTATTTTTTCTATGGAAGTTATCTCCGTAGGTATTATGCACTATGCAGCATTAGTTCCTTGTGTTGTCTCATCTCTTGTAGCAAGAGCCATCGCCTCATATTTAGGACTCCACGCAGAACAGTATGTAATTGGAGCCATTCCTAAATTTGGAATCAAAAATGCAGTACTAATATGTCTATTCGCAGTTATCTGCGGTATTGTCTCTATATTGTTTTGCGTGTTTATGCACAAATACGAAGAGTTCTTAGCAAGCAAGGTTCCAAATCCATATTTAAAGGGATTAATTGGTGGCTGCTCAGTACTTCTTCTAACTTTAATCGTAGGCTCACAGACATACAACAGCACAGGCTCAGCCATAATAGATTCATGCTTTAAGGGTGCATCTATAGGACTTGAATATTTCTTACTAAAGATACTTTTCACAACACTCACATTATCCTGCGGATACAAGGGTGGTGAAATCGTCCCTACACTTTTCATAGGAGCCACACTTGGTGCTGCCATGGGACCAATCCTTGGTCTATCTCCTGCACTACTTGCTGCAGTAGGTATGGGCGCCCTCTTCTGTGGTGTAACCAACTGCCCTATAGCCAGTCTTCTAATCTGCTTCGAGCTATTTGGATATGAACCAATGCCATACTTCTTGTTGGGTGTATCTTTCAGCTACTGGGTTTCCGGATATTCAGGACTCTACCGTGCCCAGAAAATCGTATACAGCAAATACAAGAGCAATTATATCGACAAACACGTACAATAATGGCCCTAGGGGACGGGGTCAGTGGTCCATTGTGGCATTAGAGAAAAGTCTATTATTCCAGGAAAGATAATACACACTAAGTCCAAAAAATAAAAAACCCTACGTGTAAAGATAAGAAAAATTACTTATTTACACGTAGGGTTTAATAATTTAGTGATTTGGAATAGAAATTAATTCCCAATAATAATTTACAATTGCTCTTCTGTCATACACGGAGTCCCGTCGAATTGCAAATTCGATATCAAGAATCCCCACGTTTTAAGCTTCAGTAATGTAACCTGCCACGGCAGTTGCTGCGGCAGTTGCTGGGCTAGCAAGGTAGATTTGTACTTTGCTTGTACCCATACGACCTAGGAAATTACGATTATTGGTAGCTACTACTACTTCATCATCAGAGAGGATTCCGCCGCCACGTCCGCAGCAAAGGCCACATCCTGGTGTAGTAATAATTGCTCCAGCATCTGAAAGAATCTCTAAAGTGCCATCAGCAAGAGCCTCACGGTAAATCTTGCGGCTAGCTGGTGTAACAATCATCTTTACATATGGAGCCACATGCTTACCCTTCATATAGGCAGCAGCAGTTCTTAAATCTTCTAGTCTTCCATTAGTACAAGAGCCAAGGAATACCTGATTAACCTTTGTACCCTTAATTTCAGAAACTGGCTTAATATTATCAACAAGTGATGGGCAAGCGCATACAGGAACAAAGTCCTCTGCTCTATATCTCATAACTTTTGTATATGTAGCATCACCGTCTGGCTGAAGTGCCTTAACAGAATCATCATAAGGGATTCTGCAGTAATCGCATGTCTTCTCATCTGGAACAAATACGCCACACTTAGCGCCTGCCTCCACTGACATATTAGACATAGTCATACGACTAGCAACACTCATAGCGTCTACTGTTGAACCACCAAACTCAAGCGCCTGATATGTAGCACCTGATGCTGTAAGGTCTCCTATAATTCTAAGGATTACATCCTTTGATGTAACATTGCCAGGAAGTGTACCATCGATTTCTACTCTGATCGTCTCTGGCACCTTTATCCAAAGCTGACCTGTGCCAAGGATACCTGCCATCTCGGTATATCCGATACCAGTAGAAAATGCTCCTACACATCCATAAGTTACAGTATGGCTATCTGTACCAAAAGCTATATCTCCAGGCTTAACATATCCAGCCTCTGTCATAAGCTGATGGCAAATACCATCGGTACGATGAACTCTCTTAACACCATATTTTTCAGCAAATTCATCGCCAGCTCTAAAGTGTCTACTGTCATCTACCTGTGTTGCAGGAAGAAAATGATCATAAATCAAAACAACACTATCAGGATTTGCCACCTTATCAAATCCCATTTCCTCGAATTTCTGAACTGCAAATGGAACCATAATGTCATCAATCATGCACCAATCCACATCTACAGTAACTATATCTCCAGGCTTAACCTCATGGCCTACCTTGTTTCCAATTATCTTCTCAATAAGTGTATGTCCCATTGTACTCTCCAAAATTAATCTAATCCGTTGCGCTTTCTCATTGCCTTTACAAGGCCACCGGCCTCAAGAATCTCAGTAAGATTCTCAGGTAAACTAGCGATAGGATAAGATTTACCATTTACTTTTATTTCCTTGCCAGGAATTACTTCTGCCTCGTCTCCTTCATTAACCTCATCATATAAGTCAGGCTGCTCAATAAGAAGTAGTCCATTGTTGATTGCATTTCTAAAGAAAATTCTGGCAAATGACTTTGCAACTATGCAAGAAATTCCAAGAGCCTTAACCACCTCTGGAGCCTGCTCTCTAGATGAACCGCATCCAAAATTGTTACCAGCCACAATCATGTCACCTGGCTGAATCTTGCCTGCTAGCTCAGGTCTAAGAGGAGAAAATGCATAAGGCTTCATCTGCTCTACTGTCTCAAATGCTAAATACTCTGTAGGCAAAATAATATCTGTATCTATATCATTGTCTAATTTCCAAATTTTGCTCATT
The DNA here is from genome assembly GCA_017557435.1 of Pseudobutyrivibrio sp. Classification (GTDB taxonomy): domain Bacteria; phylum Bacillota; class Clostridia; order Lachnospirales; family Lachnospiraceae; genus Pseudobutyrivibrio. Next base: position 12,900 of record JAFYYR010000016.1, read on the forward strand.
TTACACCTCCGCAGATGTGATATAGCCTGCTATAGCAGATGCTGTAACTGTAGCAGCACTAGCCAAGTATACGAATGAATCCTTGTGACCAGCACGTCCCTTAAAGTTTCTAGTACCAGTTGAGATGAGAGTCTCCCCCTCACCGATAACACCCTGGCATGCGCCCCAACATACAGAACAATTAGGATTCATAACCATTGCACCTGCTTCCATGAATATATCAAGAAGTCCCTCCTTGAGAGCCTGCTTGTATACACTTCGGCTAGCTGGAACTACAAGGAATCTAACCTTTGGTGCTACCTTTTTGCCCTTAATAACAGCTGCACCTACACGTAAATCCTCGATACGACCGTTGTTACAGCTGCCAAGGAAAGCCTCGTCAATTTTAGTTCCCTCACATTCCTTAACAGGAACAATATTATCAACAAAATGAGGCTTAGCAACAATTGGCTCTATTTCATCTAAATTAATGTCAAATACATCTGAGAATACTGCATCGTCATCTGACTTAAATATCTCCTTAGGCTCACGACCGTGCTCCTTAAGATAATCAAGTGCCACCTGATCAACTTCCATTAATGCTGTCTTAGCACCGGCCTCAACGCAAAGATTACAAATAGCAATTCTATCTGCGATAGATAAATCCTTAAGGCCTTCCCCTGCAAATTCCATAGCCTTATAATTAGCTCCATTTGCAGAAATCTTACCAATAATGCTAAGGATTAAATCTCTAGCATATACGCCCTTTTTAAGCTTACCATGTAAATTAAAACGGATAGTCTCTGGTACTAAAAGCCAAGAAGTACCTGTAACCATGGCATAGAGATAATCAGTACAGCCTACACCTGTACCAAATGCGCCGAGAGCTCCATAAGCACATGTATGAGAATCAGCTCCAAAAATAAGCTCACCTGGACGTACATGATTCTCCATCATAACCTGATGACACACACCCTCTCCCTCATAGAAAGTGATGCCATGCTCTCTTGCAAAATCACGCATCTTCTTATGAGATGCTGCAGTCTTTGGACTATCTGCTGGAATATTGTGATCGATAATCCAAACTAGCTTATCCACATCTGCAATGTGTGGATTTTTCAAATTATTGTACATATCAATAGTAAGATGTGTTGTACCATCATTACTCATTAATCTATCTAAAGTAACTGTCTCAATATCGCCAGCTTTACATGCTGATTTACCAGCAGCTGAGGCAATAATCTTTTCAGCCATTGTCATTCCCATAATTTATTATCTCCTTGTAGTCCGCCTTGTTACGTATACAAGCCTTAGAGTTTCTTCTCTCGGCAAACACGCCTCGAGCCAGAAACCTAAGAGCTTGTCTACTACAAAGCTCATCTATACATTAAATATTCTATATAATCAATTACTGATTTAACGATGCGATGAGGCCGCCCTGGTCTAGAATCTCCTGCATCTTCGCTGGAAGCTTAGTGCATGAGTATGTCTTGCCATCTACAGTAATCACGCCTGCCTGCAAATCAAGCTCCATCTCATCTCCATCTTTTACCACATCATAGAGTTCCTTACTAACTATAACAGGCATTCCTATATTGATAGAGTTTCTATAGAAAATACGAGCAAAGGACTTTGCGATAACAGCCTTAACTCCAAGTGCCTTTAGTACGCTAGGCGCCTGCTCACGAGATGAACCGCAGCCAAAATTCTCATCGGCTACAACAAAATCACCAGGCTTCACCTGTGATGCAAAATCTGAGTTTAGGGACTCAAATGTATGAACCTTCATTTCATCTATTGTTGGGAATAGTAGATACTGAGAAGCGATGATTTGGTCTGTATCTACATCTTTGTGAAATCGAAATACCTTACCCATAATTCCTCCTATTACATAACTAATAATCCAAATTATTTTACCCTAAGTCTTTAGTGATTTAAAGGGGTAAATCACACTGTATTCATTTTTAAACTTTAAAATGAGAAATAATTGTCTTATTATAGTGTTCTGCAAAGATAATAGGAGTATTAAATATGAATTATATTTTAATTGGAAGAATTTTTTCAGTGTTGGCATGTATCCTTATGGTTATAATCGGATACATTCGCCATAAAAGAACTGTGCTTTTAGCTCAGAATGTACAGCTAATATTATTTACAATTTCTTATGCCTTTTTAGGTGGTATGGCCGCTGTTGTCAGCAACATAGTCAGCCTCATAAGAAATCTCATTTGCTTAAAATGGAATTTGAATACACCACTTAAAATCTTTTTCATCGGATTCCAGGGTGTATTTACCTATTTCACTACTCAAAACACCTGGGTAGACTGGCTTCCATTTTTAGCAGCCACCGCTTTAACTATAACCTTAAGTTCTAAGAAAGACTTAGTTATCAAGCTAGGCTGCATTGGAAGTACCCTTTGCTTTGGTCTTTATGATTTTAATTTACGTAACTGGCTTGTATTCGCCTTTGACGTATTTACATTTGTATCAAGCTGGATCGGTGTCTACAGGATCCTTAGTAGTTCTAGACATGCCAATCATTAGAATGTCCTCTCTATAAGGATGTTTCATCAAGTGAACAACAGTCACAAATTCATGTACTCCATGATCAGTCTTAATATTCACTTCACATTCAACTCTCGTCTTGCCTTCGTTAAATGCTTTAATTAAGGCAGGGCGAGCTAAAGTATCTCTATATTTCCTGCCACTTTCATAATCAGCACTACGTGTTATGGTGGCTTCTGTCATATCATCTATAACACCAGCAGTAGCAGCTTCAAACTTCACTCCATCCTTTTGATGCATAAGATAATAGCTATTCTTGTAGAGATTTCCAAAGATGATCATGTCATACTCATCTCTAATAGCCTTCAATAGTAAGCTATGAGTACTGAATGTACCCTGCTTCTTAAGAAAATCATCCTCTTCTACTGTAGGCTGTGTATCCATAAGTGCAATTACAAGGAAATCTTCTTTCTTAAGTGGCTTAGAGAAAAGATAGCCCTGCACTCTGTCACAATCCATATTCTGCATGAATTTTAACTGTTCAATTGTCTCTACACCCTCAGCAATAGTGCTTAGGTTAAGCTTGTTGGCAAAAAAGAAAACTGTCTCAAGTGTGCCTCGACCTCTGTCATCCTGACAGTTATCTGCAAGAAAAGCCTTGTCAATCTTAAGGAAATTAACAGGTAAATCCTTAACGAACTGCAGAGATGTGAAACCTGCACCAAAGTCATCGATTGCAATGCTAACGCCTAAGTCGGCCACATTATAGGCCCACTCCTGGATAACGCTAAACTCAACTGCAGCCATAGCAGATTCAGTAATCTCCACCTCAAACATCCTAGGCTTTATTCCATATGTAGAAAGTAAAGAATTGAGCTTTCGACTAAAGTCTCGCTCCTTGATATGCCATCTAGAAAAATTAACGGCGATAGGTATTGCTGCTTCACCAAGTTCATGTATAGTCCTGCATACTTCTTCTGCCATGAACCAATCCAAAAGGTTGATAGCCTCTGTCTTTTCAAGCTCAGGAATAAACTTATCTGGGCTCACAATTTCCCCATCAGCTTTCTCCCATCGAACTAAAGCCTCTGCGCTCACAAGTCTCCCAGTATTAGCGTCATACTGTGGCTGATAATAGGCCTTAATCTCACGGCTCTCTATAGCAGCTATGACCTCGTTGATAAATGATGAATTCATATACTCCTCGTTCTAAAAAAACAAACATCACATACGTAACATTAATTCTTTTTCAATAATCTGTCCGTCTCTGTAGTAAACACGTGGAACACGCTTACTAACTGCGCAAGTTAATTCATAAGGTATTGTGCCAGCTATACTTGCAAGCTCATCAATGGAATTCTTTTCTCCAAAAATCTCTACCTCACTGCCTACATCAACTGTAGGCATATCTGTAATATCAATCATACACATATCCATACAAATCTTACCACGAAGCTTTGCTGGACCTTCTTTTGTGTAAAGACTGCATTTGTTAGAAAGGCTACGTAAGAAACCATCTGCATAGCCATAAGGCAATACGCCAATTCGAGTGGTCTTATCAGTAACATACACACCACCGTAGCTTATTGCTGTACCCTTTGGGTATATCTTAATAGTGCTGACTGTAGTCTTCATAGTCATAGCTGGCTTAAGCCCCATCTCTCTAGCGAACTCACCATAACCGTAAAGTAAAAGACCTGGGCGCACCATATCAAGATATGTATCCTTAAATCTAGCTACTGCACCTGTATTTGCACAGTGTCGAATAGCAAATTTACGACCAAGCTTTTCTTCAACAGAAGAAATCACACCTTTAAACAATTCAAATTGATGCTTAGTGTATGCGTCATTTTCTTCGCCAAACTCATCTGCCTCTGCAAAATGAGTAAATATACCCTCAGCATCAAGTCCTGGCATATTGCAAGCCTCTACTATTCCATCAACGCCTGTATCAAAGTAATCATTATCACAGAGATATCCAAGGCGAGACATACCAGTATCAACCTTAATGTGGACCTTTAGCTTGCCGCCACATTTCACGGCTTCCTCACTATATTCATCTGCCTTAGCCTTGCAAGTGATAGCCTGAGTAATATTGTACTCAATCAATCGGCCAACCTGTTCCTTAGGTGTATGACCAAGAATCAAAATCGGCATATTAATACCATTAACTCTAAGCTCAAGAGCCTCATCTGCAGAGCTAACAGCTAAATAATCTGCTCCTAAATCCTGAAGTAACTTGCTAACCTGAATACTGCCATGACCGTAAGCATCAGCCTTAACAACTCCAAGAAACTTCACATCTGGTCCAATTTTTTCACGAATCTTTTTATAGTTATAGGCAATGGAGTCCAATTTTATCTCGGCCCATGTCCTTCTCAATGTTGATTCCATTATAAATCATCTCCTAACAAATTGTAACAATACTTATTATAATCATTTATAAAAAAAACGAAACCCTCTAATGCAACCATAGAGGGTTAGTTTTAAGCATATTATTACAATACCTTTGAAAGGAAATCTTTTAAGCGCTGACTCTGTGGAAAATTAAAGATTTCAGCAGGTGTTCCCTCTTCTTTGATACCCTTTTCATCAAAGAACATCACTCTGTCAGCTACTTCTTTTGCAAATCCCATCTCGTGTGTAACAACAACCATAGTCATGCCATCATCAGCAAGCTCCTTCATAAGAGAAAGAACCTCACCTACCATCTCTGGATCAAGAGCTGAAGTTGGCTCGTCAAATAAAATAACTTCTGGATTCATTGCAAGTGTACGAGCAATTGCTATACGCTGCTTCTGTCCACCTGAAAGGCTATCTGGATATGCATCAGCCTTATCGGAAAGACCAACTCTTGCTAAGAGCTCAACTGCCTTAGCATCTGCCTCTTCCTGGTTCATGATTCCAAGCTTAACAGGAGCAAGAGTTAAATTCTTTTTGATAGTTAAATGTGGAAACAGATTAAAATGCTGGAAAACCATTCCCACGCGACGGCGAACATCGTTTATATCAACTCCCTTTGCTGTTATATCCTCGCCATCAACATATATAGCTCCGCTGATTGCATCTTCAAGCTGGTTAAGTGTACGGATAAATGTAGACTTACCACATCCAGAAGGTCCGATAATTGCAATAACCTCGCCCTTCTCAATTTGCATATTTACATTTGAAAGAACCTCATTGTCGCCAAATGACTTAGAAAGATTCTCAACTTTTATTAAAACTTCGTTACCCATTCTTTTATCCTCTCTTCTCTTAATTATCGTTCGCTCTTTCTAAGGTTTTTCTCAAGTCGTCCAACACCCATTGTAAGAAGCTGAACAATAATAAGATAGATAATTGCTACTGCGATAAGTGGCAAGAATGCCTCGTATGTAATACTTCTGATAATATCGCCGCCTCGAGTAAGGTCCATAAGACCTATGTAACCACAGATTGATGTCTCCTTAATCAATGAAATAAACTCATTTAAAAGAGAAGGAAGTGTTGTCTTAATAGCCTGTGGAAGAATAATAGAAATCATTGTCTGTCTGTATGAAAGTCCAAGGCTTCGACCTGCTTCCATCTGACCTGCATCAATTGACATGATACCACCACGCATAATTTCAGCTACGTATGCACCAGAGTTTATCGCAAATGCGATAATTGCAACTAAAACCTTTGGAACATTTACTGATTTAAATACTACATAGTAAATAATCAAAAGCTGAATCATCATTGGCGTTCCACGGATGATTGTGATATAAGCCTTGCAAATTAAGTTTGCTAATTTCCATCCACCAGTTTTGTCATATGTAACACGAACAATAGCTACAATGAAACCAAGTAACACACCCACAAGTACAGCGCAAAGAGCAATGATAAGTGTATTTACAAGACCCTTTGTAAGGTACTTCCATCTCTTATCCTGAAGGAAGTTACGCTTGAAATTTTCTATAAAGCTAAGTCCTTCTCCAGTAGCATTTGGATCAGGAGCAATGATAACCTGAGTAGCTGTTGTATATGGAATTGAGAAATTAATAGACTTAAGACGCTCTTCTGTCATAGTCATACCAGCAATACCCACATCAGCCTTGTGGGAATCAACAGCATTGATAATACTGTCAAACTCAATATCTTCAACCTCTACTTCCATACCAAGCTTGTCGCCAATAGCTTTGATAATATCCATATCAATACCTACAGGAGTAGCATCTTCATAGTATTCATATGGAGGGAAGGCTACGTTTGTAGCAACTACCAATGTACCATTCTCATATGTTGTTCCCTCTGGAGTCACATATGGACATGTTCCCTTAGTATCATCACCAATGTAATTTGCAATAATCTGATCGATAACACCCTCTGCTTTAAGTTCAGTTAAAGCTTCATCAATCTTAGCTGTAAGCTCATCGTTATCCTTTGCAATACAAATTGCATATTCTTCAAGAGCAAATGGCTCATCGAGAATCATGAGTGTAGGCTCATCTTTTGTAGTAGCAATAGCAGGCTGCTCATCAACAATTACACAGTCGAGCTTTCCTTGCTTTAACGCCTGAACCGCATCAGTAATCTTGTTATAACGCTCAATTACAGTGCCCGCTTTATCACCTTCGTAATCTGATGCATAAATGTCACCAGTTGTACCAAGCTGAACACCTATTGTTGCTCCCTCTAAATCATCAATTGTACTAACCTGTTTGCCTGTGTCCTCAGCCTTTTTCCCGCAGCCAATCATAAGTGCCGCTGTAAGACCAAGAAGTAATAACGATAATTTCTTCTTCATGTATATTTATTCCCTTTACTGAATTTTTATGCATAGATAATAACACATCAATTCACAAATGAAAAGCAAAAATTAAAAGATTATTTATCTTTTTAATAAACTAGCATTATGCCCTTTATTTGTAGACTATGTACTCTTATTTCTTCTCCGAACTCTTCTTACACTTGTAGACTTTTTAGGGCCACGCTTTCTAGGATTCTTGGCCTTTCTAAATTCAGCAATTTGTGATAAAAGCTGCTGCTCATCTCTCTCAAACAAAATCTCACTTATAGCAGCAGACAATTCATTTTCGTCCAATCTGCTTTCAGGTATAACTGGCTCTACCCCCTCTAGCTTTGCAGCTCTTTTTATTCGAGTTATCTCTGCATTGGAAAGAGGCATCTTAGTAAACTCTATAAGTTTTTTCCTGACAAATGGCTTACTTTGATTTGCATATTTAGGCAATCCAAACTTTTCTAAAATTATCCCTAGCTCTGGTCTCCAAAGTAACTCAAGCTTTCTTTGAAGCTTTGCCTTTTTATTTGGCTCTGGCCTTCTTAAAAAGTAAAAATCAGGTTCTCCATCTACCTCGTCAACTGTTATGATCCCCCAGTGTTCTGGCACATGCTCTGACACATGAAGTCCATGGCTTCCACCAGCAACCACTATGTTGTAATCAAAGTATCTATCATAATCCTTTATCTGACTCTCCAGTCTTGCATATGTGTCAGCGTCTGATTTAATCTCTATACCAACTAAAGCGGATGTAATTACCATAACCACATCCGCTCTTGATTTGCCAATCATTTTCTCCTGGAAAAATCTTGCCTTTTTATATTCTCTTTCAAGATAGTCAAAAAGTGACTCTCTAATGTCCTTATCTTTTAGCATAAATCCAACCTATAGGTGTATCTGACATAGCCTATTACTGCAATCCGTCAATCTCAGTTGTAATCTCGTCTTTTGATACATATTTATCCACTGACTTTGCCACATCTGCAGAATAATACAGCTCTAACACAGAATTATAGTCAGCATCATTTTTAAGATAGTCGTCATCCCATGTCCAGGTATCTACAATAGGCTCACCATTTTCATCAAAGCTATCCTCTGCCCATGGATCAGAAGTTCCCTTCTCTCCGTATCCAAGAAGTACCCACTGCCCATCTCTTATAGCAAGAAGATTATCGTAATATGCTCCAAGTACTACGCCTGTATTGTCCACAATATTCTGCTTCTCAATATAGGTAAACTCTGTTCCGCTAGTAAGTGCATAGTTAAGGCTTCCCTCATGATAAGAAATCAAATAGACGCCAAATGTCTCATCATTAGAGTTACAAACTAGTTCTGGAATATCGTCTTCGTTAACAAAGATAAGTGAATATGTGAAACTATACTGAGGAGAATTAGCCTCCACATCTGCTATAGCTGCAGTATAAGCACTCTTTACATCATCATAGGTCTTACCATCTGTTCCGCCGTAAACATCTGCATTTGAAAGGGCCTCATCGTACTCTGGTGTATGACTATATCCCTCAATTACTTCTACAACAGCATCTGCTTCCTCTTCCACCTCTTCTTCCTTAGCCTGGCTAGAAGTCTCTATAGATGCATCTGATGATTCCTGCTCTGTCTTCTTGCCCTTCTCACCGCAAGCAGCAAATGATAAGCAAATAGTTCCTACTAATATAATTGATAATAATTTCTTCTTCATAATAAATCTCCAATCCCCTTTATATACCTGTATAGTATACCTCATTCCGTAAGATTGGGAAAGATATTGAAGAATTATATATATCCTGCAGATACTATTTAAATACCCAATAAATAGGTATTCTGGAGATTCTTTTGGGATTTACGTGTAATTAGCTAATAAATCTGAATATCTCACGTAATTCCAATGAAGGGATTAGCTCGTTATACGTGTAAATTAGATAAAAATCTACATTTTACACGTAGGTTTTCACTAGTAAAATAATTACTTCTACGTGAAAATTTAATTAAAATCTATCATATACACGTAATTTTAGCGTCCTAAACTATATAAATCGATTGTTTATCCATTATTTCTACGTGTAAATAAGGTATTATTACGAATATTACACGTAACTAACCGAAAAAGCACTCTAATTCCTACGTGTAAAATGATTAAAAAACGACTTAATTCACGTAAACTAACCTGATTTAAAGTGATATCACCAAAATAGATACCATCTACTCTTAGGTTATCTCTTCAAATCAACTGAAAACCATTTAATATCTAAATAAAATTGAAGATAATCGGAAAATGATTCGAATTATTCGCTTCGCTCTGACCGGCTAAACGGGGGGATTCGAATTCTCACCTGCCGGCTCGGTCGGCTCGCAACCATGTGGTCCACTGGACCACGCTCGCCCCTCGACATCACGGGAAACCCATGGTTTGATTAAGTATAGAATCCCCCTCGCTACGCAACAAAAAAAGGAATCCTTTTGGATTCCTTTTTTTGTTGCGTAGCGAGAGGGGGATTCGAACCCTCGACACCACGGGTATGAACCGTGTGCTCTAGCCAACTGAGCTATCTCGCCTCAATAACTAAATATTTGATTTTGAATGGGACCTACAGGGCTCGAACCTGTGACCCTCTGCTTGTAAGGCAGATGCTCTCCCAGCTGAGCTAAGATCCCAGAGCTTTTCGCGATTGTTACCGCTTCAAGCGACTAGATAAATATAACAAAGGACCCCCGTATTGTCAACCAAATATTTAATATTCGCAATACTTTTTTTAAATTGTATAATTGGCTGAAAATCCCGCAGCATTTTTAGATTATAAAGGGCCCAGGATAACCTGCGCCCCCATAAAAAATCATAATAATTAATTGGTAACTAGAAGCTGTGTCCACCTCCGGAGTGACCACCTCCACCGCTGAAGCCTCCGCCGCCACCGCCGAAGCCACCGCCTCCACCAAAGCCTCCGGAGCTTCCTCCGCTATCACTGCTTCGATGTCTGCGAATAGTGTCATAAACCATAACTGTGCCCGCTATAGGTGCACCTACTGTAACTACAGTGGATGCAATATCACCATAAGGCTCGAATTTGGCACGCTGTCTCATGGCTTTCCTAAATACAAGGAAGTATCCTAAGATAATTGAAATAAGGAATGAAACAATGAATCTCATTGGTCGTAAGATAAATCCCTTATTTACAATGGTATCAGCCTGTGTAAAAGCAGTTTTGATACAGTCAAAATACTCTTCTCTAGAGGCATAGCGATATACGTTATCAGTGATATCTGTACAATCATCACTTCTCAACTGATACTGTACGTCTCCATATCCCTGAATATATACCTCACGATGATACATATCGATAATAAAAGCAATTCCATTATCGAATTTAGAAAAAGTATTTGAATAGTAATACTCTAATGTAGAATCAGCATCATTATAATCTGAGTCTTCCGCTGTAACAGCAATGTAGTTTATTCCATCATCTAAAGATGAAAGATAATCATATAATTCCTGCTCCTGCGAATCTGTAAGAAGCTGGGCATCATCTTGAATAGAAACATTGTCAGATGCAGCCTTTACAGATAATGGCATCATAAATGTAATGACAAATGCCACCAACATAATGATTCTTTTAATTTCTCGCATTTTCAAGGCCACCTCCTTTTCTCTCAAAATGAGGAGATGGATGAGTCGCTGATCTATTGTACTCATCTACAATGGCGTTTATAGAAATAACCAGTATCGTAAATACGATAATCAACGCTCCATAATAGAATAAATCATTTGGATTATTTATTATTCTAATGGCAACAGCTAGAATCCAACTTAAACCGCCAAGAAACAGAACTGTCTTTTTACCTTTTCCAACTTTACATAGGGCCACAATCAGGATTACACCGGTTATTATATAGCCAATAATCCCAAGATATTTGCTTCCACTAAAACTGAGATTTGACATTCCATAAAATATCCAATCTATAATTTCATAATTTCCTGTAGAAAGTTGAAAAACTAAAAAAATAGCTAATGCAGAAAAAACTATACCTAAAATCTGCGCTGGATGTCCAAAAACCTTTGACTTTCTCATTTTGTCTGCATAGTACTCTTTTTTACCATGTACTCTATGCTCTTCATCCAGATTCTCATTTTTCATGTAAAATCCCTTATCATCCAAATGATTGTCAGCTCGGTAGGCCTTGTTAGCAAGTCCAGCACCAATATATGCAATCACAGATGACATGAAGGCACTAAATAAACAAAGAGTCTTAACCTTGAAACTAAAGTTAAAAAGAAAACTAAGGCAAACAAGTAAAGCAAATATACCAAGGGATGCAAATGCACCTGCTACGAACATTTTTTTCTTTTCAATAGGCATATCTAAATATGTCTGCCCAGTAGCTCCATTGATAATAGAATAGGCCACTCTATCACCGTATCTTGTAGTCATGAAATAAAGTGGTAAATAAGCTCCCTCAGTTTCATTGTATTTAATACCTGCAGCAATATCGTTCTTTAATGAGTCTTTAGTACCAAACTCAGGACTGTAATTATTGCTATTATCTAGAGACTTATATGTGAGATAATCAACCGCCTTGTGCTCAGAATCGTCCTTGTACAATTCCTTATCAACGGTTGAATTTTCAACGAAAAATCCTGCCAAATAATTAGGATTAAAAGGCTTTAGCTTCTCCATTGGAAATGGTTCTAGCAATTCTGATATCTCATCTTCTAGAGCCTGTGAGGCATCAAAAGGAACTTTTAAATGATCCAGGTCCATATCTACTTTTATGTTAGCCTTATAGGTAACATAGTACTGAGAAGTGGTCTCAAATCTCTCAGCTTTATAACTTATTTTGTCGTGAATATTGTAATCATAGAGATAATATGGAGTATAAAGAGGAACCAATTTCTCTACATTAGCATCATCATTTAGCCCTGTAGGAGCAAAAGATATATCAGCTGTCTTTCTAACATAACTCTGCTTAGCTTCCTGTTTATCAATCATAAAAGGTAACACATACTTAGGAGCACCCTCTGTAGAGAAATGCTCCTGCATTGTCACCTGATTGCCACAAAACGGGCAAAATTCCATACCATCATTATCAATCAACTGAATCTCGCCATTACATGTAGGACAAGTGTATATTTTAGTGTTAACAGAATCAACGTTGATTCTGTCGTCTGGCTTGTACTGCTCAATGTCAGTAAGCTCACCACATGACATACATTTTAATTGCTTATCCTTGATTGAATATCTAAGCTGCCCTCCGCAATTAGGGCAAGGAAACATTGTAGCCATAAATTAATCTCCCCGAACAACCTATGGTCTCTTTGTTCCACAATTCACACAGAAATTGCCAAAGTTCTCATTACCGCAGTTTGGACAGAACCATCTACCTGCTGGCGCCTGACCCTGAGACTGAACCTCATTGAACTGTCCTGGCTGAGCCTGTGGCACAGGCTGTCCCTGTGGCTGAGCCTGCTGGGCACCTGAGTTTAATAAATCAGCTGCATTAGCGCCGCCTGCCTGCATAGCCATGTTCATTCCGAAGAATCCCATTGCTGCACCATTTTCATTAGAAGCTGCAGCCTTCATAGCCTCAGCCTGAGCCTGTACAAGTGTAGCACCTGCCATTGCCTGAGAACGAAGTGCTCCTGTCTTCTGAAGCTCCTTAAGTGTAGCAGCATCCTCCTCTGGAATTGTTGTAGAAAGAATCTGAACAGATGTAATAGCAAGACCGTATTTCTCTGTCCAATCGTGATCAAGCTCATCTGCCATCGCCTCAGAGATTTCCTTTGTGTAGCTAGGAATTCCTGAAGGTCTGATTCCCATAGCTGAAAGCTTACCAAGAGCTGGCTGAAGCGCCTGGATAAATGTAGCTCTAAGCTGGTCCTGAACATCCTCGATTGTATACTCGTCCTTAACATTACCAGCAAGTGTAGAATAAAGCTGTGTAGGATCTGTAACCTGAAGACTGTAGTTACCATTACACTTAAGGTTAGTATCCATATCAAGACCGATGTTCTGATCTAAAATTCTAAAAAGGATTGGGCTTGGTGTACCGAATTTAAGTCCAATAATATCCTTTGTATTAACAAAATATACTCGCTGCTGCACTGGCTTCTCACCGCCAAAAGTAAATCTTCTACCGAACTCCTTAAATACTGCTGCAAAATTGCCTGCAAAAATAGAAGCTGAACCATTGTCTTCCCACTCGTAAGCGCCTGGCTCTGCAGCTAAATCAATAATCTTACCGCTGTCTACCAAGATAGCGCACTGTCCCTCGTTAACGATAACAACAGAACCCTTTGTAATAACATCCTGGTCTCCCTTAGTATTTGTACTACGACCAGATACCTTATGCTCTGCTCTCTTTAATAACACACTGTTGTCCATAGAGTCGCATACAAAAAGCTCCTTCCACTGGTTGGCTAGTTCACCTGAAACTGAGCCTGTAAAAGCCTTAATTAATCCCATGACTTTTCCTCCCTCACATATAAATTATTAATTTTATTATTATTGGGTATTTACATAACCTTTATTATTTTAACAAAAAAGGCCTGCACATTAAAGTGCAAGCCGTAATATTTTTGTAATTTTTTAAAGAAAAATGTATCCCCATTTAAAAACCCTAATTATTTCTTAATCGCCCAACGCATTTTAGTAGACTTACTACGTGGATTAATTCTACACTCCTCCGCAGATGGACGAATCACATCCGATGATACTTCAGAATATACTCCCTGTTTAGCCAATTCTTTAAAGGACTTTTTCACAAGTCTGTCCTCACCAGAATGGAATGTAAGGATTGCTGCTCTTCCTCCTGGCTTAAGCACACCAGGGAGCTTCTCCAAAAATGAATAAAGAACTTCGAACTCACTATTAACGTCTATACGAAGTGCCTGAAAAACTCTGGCACAGCTTTTCTTAATAGCCTGGTCCTTTTCCTCCTTTGGCACCTTCCAAAGAGCCTCTGTTATTGCCTCACGAAGGGCTGTAGTGGTATCCATTGGATTGCCCTTAGCCATAAGAGTAAATACCTTGTGGGCTATCTCCTCTGCGTAAGGCTCATCAGAGTTTTCAATCAACATCCCTACGAACTCTTCCTCAGTAATACTGTGAAGACGCTCAGCTGCGCTCTCACCATGGTCAGGGTCAAGACGCAAATCAAGAGGTCCATCTATCTTGAATGAAAAGCCTCTCTCTGGATTATCTATCTGCATAGATGATACTCCGAGGTCTGCCAAGACAAAATCAAATTGACCTGCTTCCTCTGCCACCTTATCTATATTGGCAAAATTAATAAGCCTAAACTGAAAATTATCCTCACTAAAGCCGGCATTCCTAAGTCTCTCTACAGTCTTTTTTGACTCAATAGGATCCACATCAAGTCCATAGATACACCCATTGCCTTCAAGCTGCTCTAGCATCTTTCTCGTATGGCCACCGTATCCTAATGTACAGTCAAGACCCTGCTGTCCTGGCTTAATCTGTAAAAAATCAAGTATCTCATTTACCATAATGGAAATGTGCATACCAGCAGGTGTTGAGCCCTTGCTAATAACATGCTCTATTGTGTCCTTGTATTTTTCAGGATTGTGCTCTTTATACTTTTCCTCAAATTTCTTTGGATATTTTCCAGAGTACCTGACTCTTCTTTTGTGTTTAACTTCTTCCATTAAGTCTCCTAATAATATACGTACTAGCTCTATCTATACCAAATCATAAACATACTAAGCAAATTTACTCATAAGATTCTGCACAAGCTTTACCGCCTCTGCTGCATCTGCAGAGTAACCATCTGCATTAATTTCATCCTTAAATGATTCATTAATACAAGCTCCACCTATGATGATTTGAGCACGACAGCCCTTATCCTTAGCAAGCTTAACCACATCGTCCATACGCATCATAGTGGTAGTCATAAGAGCGGATAGTCCAATAATGTCAGCATTTACCTCTACTGCCTTATCAATGATTGTCTCAGCAGGTACATCCTTACCTAAGTCAATAACATTGTATCCGTAGTTCTTAAGCATAAGTGCTACAAGATTCTTTCCAATATCGTGGATATCACCCTCTACAGTAGCTATTACGATTGTAGCCTTAGACTCGCCATCTGCACTGGCAAGAAGAGGTTCAATGTGCTTCATACCAAGCTCCATTGCATTAGCTCCCGCAATAAGCTGAGGTAGGAAATATTTCTTTTTGTCATAGAGCTCACCTACCACATTGATACCCTTAATTAAGTGTTCCTCTATAATAACCTGAGGGTCCATTCCCTCATCTAAAGCCTTTTGAATCTCTGTTACTATCTGATCCTTTTTACCCTTAATAACGCATTCTGCAATTGGGCCCACACCATCACAAGCATTTGCAACAGAAAGTCCACCGCCTGAGGTCTTAGCACCTGCTCCAGCAGAAGCTGCGGCTGCCTTAGTTTCAACAACCGGAAGTGATGAATACTTTTCAAGTGCCCCTGCCTTATTCATAAGTGTATCTGCAGCTGCCGCGCAGTACATAAGCATCTCCTGGTTAGGGTTGGCAATTGCCATAGTAAGTCCCTTACTTACAGCTATAGTAAGATAAGTGGTATTAACGAACTGACGATTAGGCATACCAAATGAAATATTAGAAAGTCCACAAACAGTTGGAAGCCCTAATTCGTATTTACAATATTCTATTGTCTCAAAACACTGTAAGCCTGCTGTACCCTCAGCACCTACTGTCTGAACAAGCACATCTACAACAGCATCCTCTTTTTTAAGACCCAACTCAACAGCATTAGTTAAAACTGTATTAATATGCTGCTTCTTCTCCTCTATATCCTTTGGAAGACCTGCTCCTGAAAGAGGAAGTGTAATAAACATGGCCCCGTATTTCTTAGCCAGTTTAAGCATAGGAATCATTTTTTCTTCCTCTGCTGAAATGGAATTAATAAGAGCTCGTCCAGGATATATACGAAGGGCTGCTTCCATAACATCCACATGGCTTGTATCAAGACATAGTGGTAAATCAACAGCTGATGTAACCTCATATATACTGTCTAGCATCATCTGCTTCTCGTCGATACCATTCATTCCCATGTTCACATCGAGAATGTTAGCTCCTTTTTCTTCCTGCTCTCTGGCAAAATCAACTACCATAGAAAGAGAACCGTTCTTGAGAGTCTCCTGGAATTTCTTCTTACCAGTAGGATTAATTCTCTCTCCAATAACCATAAATGGACCATCTAAATCAATCCATGTGTTCTTTCTCTCTGATGTAACAACTCGAAGTGGTCTATCAATAATTTGATGAGCAGGCTTATCCTTAAGAGCACGAACTAATGCTCTGATATGATCCGGTGTAGAACCACAGCATCCACCAAAAAGTGATGCACCTGCTTCATATAACTTTTTGCTTGCCTCTGTAAACTCCTCTGGAGTCATCTTATATACAGTCTTACCATTTTCAAGCTCTGGAAGACCTGCATTTGGCTTTACAATAATAGGAACTGTGGCAACTTTCGCCATCTGCTCCACTAGCTCAAGCATAGCATCAGGTCCTGTACTACAATTCATTCCAACACAATCAACACCCATTGATTGAAGAACAATAGTTGCTGTATCAGGTGATGTTCCATATAAAGTCTTACCGTCTGGATTATATGTAAGAGATACAATAATAGGTAAATCGCATAACTCCTTAATTGCAAGAACTGCAGCACGACACTCCTGGAGACTCATCATTGTCTCCACAACAAAAAGATCAACTCCCTCTAAAAGAATCGCCTCAACCTGTGCCTTATAGCAATCAACCAAATCCTCAAACATCAAGTCTCCAAGAGGATATAGCTGCTTACCTGTCATAGAAATATCAGCAGCCACAAATTTACCTTCTGGAGCTACCTGTCTTGTAAGACGAATAAGTCCCCTATTCATCTCAACCATATTATCTTCAAGACCATACTCAGCTAGCTTAATAGGTGAAGCTGTAAATGTTGGCGCAAGAACTATATCTGAACCAGCCTCATAATATGCCTTTTGAACCTCCTGAATAGCCCATGGATTATCTAGAATCCATTTCTCTGGACATACTCCTGCAGGCATTCCCCTTTTTTGAAGCTCCGTACCTGTTGCTCCATCAATAAATACTGTTCTCTTTTCAAGTAACTGTCTAAAATCATTCCTCGTCATTAAAAATTACTCCTCAATCGCGTGTCTAACGTAATCTAAAAATTCAAGAGCCAATGGCCCTGGTGTATATTCTCTGTTAATCAAATAACCAAATTCTATCTGACCACCCTCATTAAAAAGCTCAAGCCCAGGCAAATATCCACTTTCGTAGTTATTAAATGATGCTGCGCTAAGATTTGCCAGATGGTTCTTCTCAAGCATATTGTGCATGACATAATCACTATTGGTTACAACTGATATATCCTGACTTATATCAATAAGATTTCCATCTGAGGTAGTCCATTTTCCATATCTTAGGTATTCATCATTTTCAGACTGGATAAACTTAAGCCCCTTAAGACTTTTATCCTGTGGTAAATTCGTATTTATCATATCCTCAGGTTGCAAATAAACCATGCCATTCATGGCCTTTAAGCTGACAAATCTAAGATTATATTTCTTAATCATATATTCAATCTGAGGTCTAGAATCTGGAAAGACATATATAAAGCTAATTTCATCATCATCTAGTCGAATACGCTCTATTAAATTAAGTGTGCTATCTGCATGAATGTAAAAACAAGCATCCTCATCCCTATGATTGTCATAAAACTGAGAAAAACAATTTGAAAGCCAAGAGCTGTGATTCATACCGATTCTAACCACATTATCATGTAAATTGGAATTCTCGCTCTCCAATCTATCAAAATCAAGAACTATATGACTGGCCTTCTGATAAAATGCTTTTCCTTTTTCAGTAAGAGATATTCCTCTGCTCTCCCTCTTAAACAGTGGATACTCCAATTCAGTCTCTAGAGAAGACACAACTTTACTAACACTTGATTGTGTTGTAAACAGTACCTTCGCTGCCTCACTAAATGAACCCACATCTGCAGAGACCACAAAATACTTTAATTGCTTAATCTCCATTTATACTCTCCTAGTTGATATACACATATATCCTCACTTTACTCTGCTAAAGATTTTAACATAATAATAAAGGCAGTCCAAGATGAACCGCCCTTAAAAATACTAATATCAATTTATTATTTTCTTTATTAGAATTTATCAAATTATCCTTTGCCCTGGTTCTTTATATTTCTCATCACAAAATATGTACCTGCAACAATAACTATTAAGATTAATGGAAGGAACCCTATAAAATCATTGTCATCTTCAACTGTTTCCTTAGCGGCTAAAGGAACCTCATTCTCCTCAATCTTTGTTTTTTCCTTTGTATTAGAGACAGCTTTTTTAGTCTCTTTCTTCGGAGATTCATTAGTTACGGTATTTGCAACCTCTTGCTGTGTATTTCCATGGGCTACATGAGGCACCTGCTTAGTATTAGCTGTTTGTGTTGCTACTGGCTGTAAAACAACTGGACTCTGCTGAGTAATAGTTGCAGGCTGCTCTGTTGATGTATTCTGTCCACCACCTGATGATGAATGTTCTGTGGATATACTCTCAGTGCCACCTGATGATGACTGCTCTGTTGTTAGGCTCTGCTGGCTTGCTGTAGGCTGTTCTTTAGTTTCAGTTGTATTATCTGCCTCTAAATCTTTATTATCAGTTGAAACATCGCCAGTATTTGTGTCATTTCCAACTTGTTCTTCTACTTTAGTATCTTCCTTATCATTATCTTCTTTTACAGGCTCTTCCTTTACAGTATCTTCATGACGCTTTCTTGGAACTTCAAACACATCATAATCAGATGCAAAATAGAAAGTTGCGCTTGCCTCATCAAATACCTCTCTTGCTCTTATAGCATGCTGTCCTGAAGATAAACCGGTAAACTTCCCATCTGTTGGTGGAACCCAATTTCCAGAGCCAACAACTAGTGCTGCCTGATGCACTTCTCCTGTCCATATTTCATAATTGTAAGGAATATTAATAGCTTCTCCATCATTCTGATTTGGAGTCGCACTTATAATCTGATTTGTATAAAGAACTAAACCTGTTCTATACTGTCGAACAAGATTTATCTCTTTACTTGTTACTACTCCAGAAAAGCCAGAATCAAGGGCAAATAGTGAGTTATAACTACTACGCCCACCTTCTTCTTCTCCAATACCATAGCTGTAAACAAATGTAGCTATGCCATCTCCATTTGTTTTTCTTGCTTGGACATATGAAACCTCAGTTTCATCGTCCTTGAAATAAACGGTTGTATCTGGAACTATATCACCATCATCATCAGTTACCTTTACGTTAACAGTAAACTGAACAAAAAGATTATGCTCGCTATAGTTCTGACCATCAGAAACAGAAATACTATCTACCACAATGTTGGTAGGTGTAGTCTTTTTAGTCACTAAAGCTCTAACACTTATATTGTCTCTAACATTAGTGATAGAAATTTCTCCGGTATTAGCATAAAAAGAATAATCTGCTCCATCAGCAGGCTCTATTTCAACGCCTGTTACTGTATATTTATCCTTGTCTGCTGTTTTTGCATATAAAGTATATGTTCTTTTTGAATCAACAGGAATATTTTGGTGGGTTCTTCGACCTGACCATTTAACTCCTTCGCTTTCGATACCTGTAATAGAATATGTTACTGGCTCTGTATTTTCTTCTGCCTCTGGCACTGCCTGAGTTGCTACAGACTCAGTATTTTCTGCATTCTCCTCTGCATAGACATTACTTGATAACAATATAAATGCAAACGCAATAATAAGTATTTCTCTGAAAAATTTCTTCATATTAATCATCCCCTATTAAATAAACAAGCTGATATCAGATTTTTCCCCTGCTCCGATAAATGTTGCTACTCCTCCAAGTTCAACTCCATCAATTAACTCTTCCTGTCTTATTCCCATAATGTCCATGGACATTTGACAAGCTACGATTCTTACTCCGTGAGCCTTTGCATCTTCAATTAATTGCTCCAATGAAGAAATCCCTTTTTTCTTCATAATCCAACGAATCATTTTAGGACCTGCCCCAAACATGTTCATTCTTGAAAGCCCTAATTTCTTGGTGCCACGTGGCATCATTATTCCGAACATCTTTTCAATAAAGTTTTTTCTGACTTTAGCCTTTTTGACACTCCTAAGAATATTCAATCCCCAGAATGTGAAAAACATAGTAACGTTTCTTCCCATTGCAGCTGCACCATTAGCCATAATAAATGATGCAATAGTCTTATCAAGATCACCGCTAAACACTATAAAAGTCTTGTCATTATTGGCCTCTGCAGTCTGTGTCGAAACTATTTTTTCTTCCTTCTTTGTTATCTTGGCTTTAATAATTCCTTCTGAGACAACCAAAGAATCCAGGCTATTTCCAGTGCGCTCACACCAAACCTTTATATCAGAAGCAAAAGCATCTTCTGTAGCCTCAACCTCTACAACTGAACCATTTGGTAAAGATCTAAGTGTATCAGCCACCTTAACAATAGGACCTGGGCATCTAAGACTCTTAGCATCTATAAAAATATTAGACTGCTTTTCTTTTTCCTGCCCCTTTAAAGGTTCACTGACCTGATTACTTCCAGAAATAACTTTTCTGTAAGCATCATAACCGCCTATAACATTGGTAGCATCATAGCCTCTATCCACTAGTATTTCAGCAATTTCTCCACTTAAATCTCCCGTTCTGCAGATTACATATACGGGCTTATCTTTTGGAACCTTATTTAAATCTGTTCCAATTTTACTAAACGGAATATTCAGTGCCCCTTCAATTTCATGGATAAGAACTTCATCTGGTTCTCTGGCATCTACAATTGTGATTTTATTAAAATCTAAATCAGAAAATTCCTGCGCTGAAATTTCTTTCACCTCTAATTCTTCAACACCCATAAACATTACTCCTTATAATGATTTTTCAAAATCATACTACTTTAGTAGGTGAATAACAATGAATAATGCTTAATTCATATATAGGTAATATTAATGGCTGGTTATCAATAAAATTGAAGAATTAAATAAAAAAATCCCCCAAGCACTAACATGCTTGGAGGTTGTTTTTAGTTAAATCCTAAGGCAAGTCCTGCTGCTCTAATGATAAAGGCTACTATCCAAGCTACTGCGCATTGGAAAAGAACCATCTTGAGTGCGGCCCTGCGTCCTGCTTCTCTTTTTTCTGCAGCTATTGCAGCCACACATGGAGTGTAAAGAAGACAGAAAATCAAAAATACAAACGCTGTAAGTGGTGTAAGCTCTGCCTGCATTCCAGCTGTGCCACCATATAAAACAGTAAGCATAGACACAACGCTTTCCTTGGCCAAAAATCCGGAAATAAGTGATGTCACCATCTTCCAATTTCCAAATCCTAGAGGAATAAATATAGGTGCAAGCACACCTGATACAGCAGCTAAAATACTATTTTCTGAAGAATCTACCATGTGGAAATAGAAGTTAAAATTCTGTAGGAACCATACTGCTATTGTTCCAAGAAAAATTACTGTAAAGGCTCTTTGGATAAAGTCCTTAGCCTTGTCCCACATAAGCATTAATACGCTTTTAAGTCCAGGTAAGCGGTAGTTTGGAAGCTCCATTACAAATGGTACAGCCTCGCCCTTAAATAGAGTGTTTTTGCTGCAAAGAGCCACTATCACTGCCACAATTATTCCTATAACATAGAGTAATACCATCACAAGAGCTGCTCTATCTGGGAAAAATGCCGCCGCAAAAAATGCGTAAATAGGCATCTTTGCACTACAACTCATAAATGGAATCAGAAGCTGAGTCATTTTTCTATCTCTATCTGAAGGAAGCGTTCTTGTGGACATAATTGCAGGAACCGAGCATCCAAATCCAATAAGCATTGGCACAATACTTCTGCCTGAAAGACCAATTCGTCGTAAAAGCTTATCCATTACAAAGGCAACTCTTGCCATATATCCGCTGTCTTCAAGCATTGATAGGAAGAAATAAAGCACCACGATAATAGGCACAAAACTAAGCACCGAACCAACACCTGTAAATATGGCATCTATTACAAGGGAGTGAATTGGTGCAGCCACATCACCGGCAGCAAGCAATCTATCAACTGCCTCTGTAAGCACTCCTATTCCATCCTCTAAAAGCCCCTGGAAGAAAGCACCTATAACATTAAATGTAAGATAAAACACAAGAGCCATAATACCTATAAATGCAGGAATGGCTGTCCATTTACCTGTAAAAAATCTATCAAGATTTCTACTTCTAATATGCTCTCTACTTTCCTTTGGCTTAACAACAGTCTCTTCGCATATACGGTTTATAAATGTAAATCGCATATCAGCCATGGCAGCTGCTCTATCAAGCCCACGTTCCTTTTCCATTTGAAGAACTATTTTTTCAAGGGTATCCTGCTCATTT
The DNA here is from genome assembly GCA_017557435.1 of Pseudobutyrivibrio sp. Lineage (GTDB taxonomy): Bacteria > Bacillota > Clostridia > Lachnospirales > Lachnospiraceae > Pseudobutyrivibrio. The sequence goes on from JAFYYR010000016.1 coordinate 35,584, forward strand.
TCATCTAAGTTAAGAGCCTTAGCCACAAGCTTATCTCCCTCAAGAAGCTTAGTTGCTGCAAATCTAATTGGAATATCTGCCTTTTCGGCATGATCCTCTATAAGGCTCATAACACCGTGGATAGCTCTATGAACCGCGCCATTGTGGTCTTCCTTACCACAGAAATCAGTGCGACCTGGTCTCTCATTGTACTTTGCTATATGAATGGCATGAGCCACAAGCTCCTCTATACCCTCGTTTTTAGCAGCAGAAATAGGAACCACAGGAATCTGCAGCAAATCCTCTAGCTTATTAATCAAAACTGAGCCACCATTACCTGCCATCTCATCCATCATATTAAGGGCAAGAATAGTCGGAATCTCCAGCTCCAAAAGCTGCATTGTCAAATATAGATTTCGCTCCATATTGGTAGCATCAACTATATTGATAATAGCTGTAGGCTTTTCTTCTAAAACAAATCTACGAGAAACAATCTCCTCGCTGGTATAAGGGCTCATAGAATAAATACCAGGTAAATCCACCACCTCAGTATTAGGATGACCCTTTATTGAACCGCTTTTTCTATCAACTGTAACGCCAGGGAAATTACCTACATGCTGATTAGCACCAGTCAGTTGATTGAAAAGTGTTGTCTTACCACAGTTTTGATTGCCCACAAGTGCAAAAGTAAGCATGCCAGTATTAACTGCCTTTGCCTTGTGTTCCACCTCATAATCACGGGTACCAGCCTCTTCACCAAGGGCTGGATGAGGTATCTCTTTTATTTTTTTATCATGGTTATCACTAACCTGCTTCTGCCCAACTGAAAACTCTCTAATGTTATCAATTTCGATTTGCTTAGCATCTGCCAGTCTGATGGTAAGCTCATATCCGGAAATACGAATTTCAATAGGGTCTCCCATTGGAGCATACTTAATCATGGACACATCTGAACCGGGGATGATGCCCATATCGAGGAAATGTTGCCTTAGGGCACCACTCCCTCCAACTGCCTTAACCGTAGCAGTTTTGCCAATATCCAGTTTACTTAAATCCAAATTTTGACTCCTCTAATTATAGTTAGTGTAAAGCGCCTCTTATTATAACACACTAACCGTGGTTTAGGGCACAAAAAAAGCCCTCTCACTATCGTCTAGGGCATAAAAAGAGCCTCTAGTAGACATCAAGCTCTTAGATTTCTCAAACGAATCGTGTTTGATGAGCGGAGAAATACTAAGGCTTGTAGTCGTAACTAGAGGCTCGTATTATATTTTACTCTGTGAAGAGTGGTGTTGAGTAGTAACGATCGCCTGAATCTGGAAGAAGAGCTACGATTGTCTTGCCCTTATTCTCTGGCTTCTTAGCGTACTCGATAGCACCGTGAAGTGCAGCACCTGAAGAAATACCAACTGAGATACCTTCCTTCTTTGCAAGAAGCTTAGCAGCCTTAAATGCATCATCAGACTCTGCTACAAATACTTCATCATAAATCTTTGTGTTAAGAACATCTGGAACGAATCCAGCACCGATACCCTGAATCTTGTGAGCACCAGCCTTGCCCTCTGAAAGAACTGGAGAATCCTTTGGCTCAAGAGCTACAACCTTAACATTTGGATTCTGGCTCTTTAAGTACTCGCCAACACCTGTTACAGTACCGCCTGTACCAACACCTGCGATGAAGAGATCAACCTGTCCATCTGTATCCTTCCAGATCTCTGGACCTGTTGTGCTGCGGTGAGCAGCTGAGTTAGCAGGGTTAACAAACTGTCCTGGAATGAAGCTGCCTTCGATTTCTGCAGCAAGCTCCTCAGCCTTAGCGATAGCGCCCTTCATACCCTTTGAGCCCTCTGTAAGAACGATTTCTGCACCGTATGCCTTAAGGATATTTCTACGCTCTACTGACATTGTCTCAGGCATTGTAAGGATAGCTCTATATCCCTTTGCTGCAGCGATTGCTGCAAGACCGATACCTGTGTTACCAGATGTAGGCTCGATGATAACTGAACCTTCCTTAAGCTGCCCCTTCTGCTCTGCATCCTCGATCATAGCAAGTGCTACTCTATCCTTAACTGATCCAGCTGGATTGAAGTACTCAAGCTTAACTAAAACCTTTGCCTCAAGGCCAAGTTCCTTCTCAATATTTGTCACCTCTACAAGTGGTGTGTTGCCGATGAGCTCTGATGCGCTCTTGTAAATGTTTGCCATAACATAACCTCCGTGTAAAAAAACTATTTTTAGTATACAACTTAATGTGTTTCTCCGCTATTTAAATTAAACGGCTTTTGTGTTTGAATTTGAGTCTGAACCTACGCTGCTTACGCCGTCGATTGCTGCAAATCCCTTTTCAAGATCCTCGATGATGTCATCGATATGCTCTGTACCAATTGAAAGTCTAATTGTAGACTGTGTAATACCCTGATCTAAAAGCTCTTCCTCTGTAAGCTGAGAATGAGTAGTTGTTGCTGGGTGAATAACAAGACTCTTAACATCAGCAACATTTGCAAGGATTGAGAAAATCTCAAGATTGTCAATGAACTTAAATGCTGCATCCTTGCCGCCCTTGATTTCGAATGTGAAGATGCTTCCACCATTCTTAGGGAAGTACTTCTTATAAAGCTCGTGATCTGGATGATCCTCAAGTGAAGGATGATTTACCTTAGCAACCTTTGGATGATTCTTAAGGAACTCTACAACCTTTGTTGTATTCTCTGCATGTCTATCGAGACGAAGTGGAAGTGTCTCAATTCCCTGAAGAAGAAGAAATGCATTAAATGGTGAAATTGTAGCTCCTGTATCACGAAGAAGGATTGCTCTGATATATGTTACAAATGCAGCTGGTGCTGTAGCATCTGCAAATGAAATACCATGGTAGCTTGGGTTTGGCTCTGCGATTGCAGGGAACTTACCGCTCTTCTTCCAATCATATGTACCAGCCTCAACGATAACACCACCAAGTGTTGTTCCGTGACCACCAAAGAACTTTGTAGCTGAGTGAACTACGATGTCTGCACCGTGCTCAATTGGGCGAACCCAGTATGCTGCACCAAATGTGTTATCAACAACAAGTGGAAGATCATGACGGTGAGCGATTTCTGCAAGTGCGTCAATATCTGGAATATCTGAGTTTGGATTACCAAGTGTCTCGATGTAGATTGCCTTTGTATCTTCCTTGATAGCATCCTCAACTTCCTTAAGATTGTGAGCATCTACGAATGTAGCTGATACTCCGTACTGTGGAAGTGTGTGAGCTAAGAGGTTGTAGCTACCACCGTAGATTGTCTTCTGTGCTACGATGTGTCCGCCGCCTGCAGCAAGTGCCTCGATTGTATATGTGATAGCTGCTGCTCCAGATGCAACTGCAAGTGCTGCAGTACCTCCTTCGATTGCTGCTACTCTCTCTTCTAAAACACCCTGTGTTGAATTAGTAAGTCTTCCGTAAATGTTACCTGCATCTGCAAGACCAAATCTGTCAGCTGCATGCTGTGAATTTCTAAATACGTATGAAGTTGTCTGGTAAATAGGTACTGCTCTTGCATCAGATGCTGGATCTGGGTTTTCCTGTCCTACGTGAAGTGCTAATGTTTCAAATCTATAATTGCTCATAATATTTTCTCCTTTTCAAATCAATCAAATTTTATTTTCTATAATTTATTAACAACATCGACTACAGCAACAAAACTGCATTCGTTCTACTCTAAAATTATGTCTTACAAAATCAATTAATAACTGCTTCATTTGTACTGCCTGCCTTTCTTTTGTTTGCTTTTGTTTTATGTTGATGTAATCATAAACGTTATTACCTACTAGGTCAATAGGTTTAACAATAACAAAAAACTATAGCCGGCTATCAATAGAATTTATAGCTGGCTATAGTTCTTATAAATTCCTATTTTGTTAATGTTTAGGTCTTCTACTGTGAGTCTTTTGAAAGTTCAATATAAAGTGCTGCATCGGTGCTCTCCATATAAGGAGCAGTCCAAAAAACAAACACTATGCCACAGGTAATTAAACCTAAGATAATCCAACCAATGAATGATAAATCCAGTACAAAAGCCTTCCATTTATGGCCATTCATCATCTCACGTGATTTTGTAATAACTTCTGTTGCAGAAAGTTCTGGATTATCCTTTACAATATATGGAACCATTCTGTAAGAGTAAATTTTGATTAATCCAGGAATTAAAAATAGCATCGACCATAGGCATAGGAAAATGTCTCTCAACAATAGAGTAACAAATACGCGACCATAATCTCCAAAGCCTTCACCAATAAGTCCTAGCTCAGCCTGTCCATCTTCTACATTTTTCTTGAAGAATCTATAACATCCAACCTGAAGTGGATTCTTAATAAAAATCTGAACTAAGAAACCTATTAAAATAACAAGTCCCATTAATCCAAGGATAAATGTAATTAACGCCCTGAATTCCTCAGAAGATAATCCATAAACAATAGCTGTAGCAACTTCCTTAGGATTATAATCCCCATTGTCCTTAATAGAATAAGTTGCTGCACCTGATACAGCACCAAGAATTAATGCTACCAATACACATCGCCAGTAGTTGGCTTTAAAGGCTGCCTTTCCTATACTTTTAACTTCCCCAATAGTCCACATAATCAGTCTCCTTCCAAAGCACTAACATTTCGTTATAAAAGAAATGTCAAAATCATTTTCACTGCCACTTATTATACCCCAATAAATAAGCAGCACTGATTATTTCACATTTCTTTTACAAAATTCACTGATTTTTCACTAATCCCAGCCCAATGCCTTTCGCTTTTCTTTCATATCTGCAACTATTTGCTTCGCAAGTTCAACTGGATCCGTATTTACGTTCATAGTAGAACCTAAAAGTTCTTTTGTTCCATGCTTTAAAAACTCTATTACATTCTGAGAACCATATATAGGAGCCTCAACACAATGGTATGAGTTAATTCCATTAAGTCTAAATCCAAGAGCTGCATCGATACCCTTTTCATTGCCCCACTCTGGTGATGAGAATGCAAATGGAAGCTCATATAAATCCTTCTTAAGCTCGCCGGCTATACCTGCAAAAATACCAGTAGAACGAGTATTATCGATACACTCTCCAACATGCCATACTGGTGGTAAATCAGGCTCTAAGAATTCACGTAATGACTCCCCTGCCTTTTCCTTGCCAGAAATAGCGCAGTATCCTAGCTTCATAAGAGGGAATGATGCACATCCATTTGTTATGATAAGCACATTGTTTTTAAGAAGCTCATCAGCCACATCCACAATACACTTCTCATATAAAACCTTTGGATTGTTACATCCAACCATGTTTACAACACCAAGAATCTGACCAGATTTAATAGCCTCAGCAAGTGGCTTCATGCTGCCAAATCTCTTGTGAATATATTCAACAGAAAATCCTACTTCTGCCTCTACCTCAAATGGTGGAATGAATACAGGAATTCCCTTTCTGTCCTCAAAGCTTTCAATAGCACGACGAACAATTCTCTCAGCAAGTGACTTAGTCTCTGAAAGATTGCTGTGGTGATGATCATATTCAAATCTCTCTGCACCTGGAAGTCTTGCAGACTCACTTGTGGTAATTACTGCAGTCTTAAAGCACTTTGCCACGTCCATAATAGATGGGAAAACATCCTGTACGTCAGCTACCCATAAATCAAGTGCTCCTGTTCCAAGAACAAGCTCTGCGGATACAGCATTAGAAAGAGGAATAACTCCACTATCTCTATACATAGCAGATAGACCAGAACAGCAAATACCGTAAAAACGAATTCCCTTTGCGCCCTTAGATTTAGCAAGTTCGATTAAGTCATCACGCTTTCCTGCCTTAACAATCTCGCTTACAAGAAGTGGTAAATGGCCGTGAACTGCAATATTAACATAGCCCTTCTTAAGTGCTCCAATATTAACCTTTGATGTAACTCTATCGCCCACACCAAACAATGAATCAGTAGCGATAGATGCTCCTACTACTCCTGAGAATGTAAAAGCAAGACCGCACCGTAAGAATTGCTGCATAATGCTCTTCCAATCACCGTCAGTAGCACAGCCTGATTTATGATAAGCTTCAAATACCTCGTGGTAAGCACTGATAGGTAAAATATCAAGCTCCTTCCACACCTTTCTTCTCTCAGGAAGAGCACAGGCCTCAATAGTCTTGTATTTAGCTGGAACTGTTCTTGATAAATCCTCTAAAAGAGCATCTGCAAGATCCTTTGCCACGTTTTTAATCTGTCTATTCTTTTGTCTAATACCAAAGGCTTCTGCAGTAGCTCTAATCTTCTGCTCACCTAAAATTGGAACATCAAGCTCACCCTCTGCTGCCTTTTTTAGCGCAAGCATTACCTCTCTTGCATGCATTCCGTGCTGAGCCGCACCAGCTGCAGCTGAACGAAGAAGATTTCTTGCAACAATCAAGTCAGCATCTGCGCCGCAGACACCCTTAGATGCCTTTGGGGTAATACGGCAAGGTCCCATATTACAAATCTTACAGCAGGTACCGCAAAGACCAAAATTACACTGTGGCTTTTGAGCATCAAATCTATCAAAAGCAGTATCAATACCAAGCTGCTCCATTCTAAGAAGCATCTCTCTAACTGCTGGGTCTGGAGTCTGCTCAATAACATCCTGCTTAGAAGGGAATGTCTTTCTATACTCCTGCACAGCATTCATGTAATCCTTAGTAAAATCTGCCGGGTCACTTTCTCCGCCATGGTCACTGGCCTTTAAAGTAACTGTTGGAATACCATGGGCATCAAAACCAATCAGGTTTCTATGAGAATGAATATGATCTACCCCTGATTTATGTGAATGTCCGTGATGCTCATGATGTTCGTGATGCTCATGTGCATGGTTGTGACAGTGTTCCTTTGAATTTGTTTCACTCATTTTTCTATCTCCCTTTACAAAAACTCTTAGATTGTGTACTCAATATTGTCTTCCATCTTCATGTTAAGTAAATCAAATATTTTATCTCTAACAAGAAGAAAATCGCCGCTAGTTCTATCTCTAAAATGATGAAGAGGAACTGTAAGAACACCCTTTACTTTGCCAGGATTAGGTGTCATAACTACAACTCTATCTGCAAGATATACTGCCTCTTCAATATCATGGGTGACAAAGATAATTGTCTTTTTCTCACTTTTGCAAATATCCAAAATATCATCCTGAAGCTTCATTCTAGTGATGGCATCCAAAGCACCAAATGGCTCGTCCATGAAAATAATATCTGGCTCAACTGCCAATGCTCTTGCAATTGCCACACGCTGCTTCATACCACCTGATAATTGTCTAGGAAAACTGTTAGCAAAATTCTCTAGCTTTACAAGCTTTAAATATTTTAAAGCTATCTCTCTTCTAGTCTTTTTATCTATCCCCTTTGACTCAAGTCCAAGCTCAATATTCTTAATAACTGTTCTCCATGGAAGCAGTCCATAGTTTTGGAAAATGGTTACATTTTTAGTGCTAGGTGCCTTAACATCCTCGCCATCTATTTGCACCTTGCCCTGATTGGCAAGATCAAAACCTGCTATAGCATTTAAAAGTGTACTTTTGCCGCAGCCAGATGGTCCAAGAAGGCAAATAAACTCGCCCTTTTCAATATCAAGATTAACTCCAGAAAGAGCTGTAAACTCCTGTCCATTTTCTGTAAATGTCTTACCTGCATCTTCTATATGAATATATGACATTAGTTTTCACCTCCCCATGCTCTAAGGATTCTCTTTTCTAAAAGTCCAATTAAAAAATCAAGAAGCAATCCAATAAGTCCAATAACAAGAATAGTAGCAAGCAAAATATCTGCCCTAACATTATTTCTTGCATCAATAATCTGGTAACCAAGGCCTGACTGGGCTCCTACCATCTCACCAGCTACTAAGAAAATCCATGCACTTCCTAAAGCTAAGTGAATAGAGTTTGCAATCTGTGGAAATGCAGCTGGAAGAATCACCTTCCACATAAGCTTTGGCTGCTTTATTCCAAAATTCTCAGATACTCTAAAATATATGTCATCTATCTTCATTACAGCTGAAACTGTAGAAAGAAGTACAGGGAAAAAAGCTGCAATAAAAATAATGACTATAGCTGGCAAATCGCCAATACCAAATAACAGAACTACGAATGGCATCCATGCTGTTGGAGATATAGGTCTAAGTAGCTGAAGGGTTGGATTAATGTAATTGAAAACCTTTGGAAGACTTCCAAGTATAAGTCCAAGAACAACAGCAATAATTACTGACAGGCCATAGCCTACAATGAATCGACCCATGCTGGTAACTATAGATTCAAAAAGCTGTCCCGATGTAATCATCTCTATTAAAGCTTCAAAAGCCATAAGTGGAGATGGAAACAAAGCCTCGCTATAATCACTTACTAAAAATAAGATCTGCCATATTACTATTAAAATTAGAATGGATACAATTACATATCTAACTGAAAGAATCTTTTTCATTTTTGTTCTCCCTTTTTCTGATAATCCTCTAGAAGTCGCTTAATACAAAGTCATCATATGCTGGTGGATTATGACTCAAGCCATACTTCTTAACCTTTTCCACAAGTGAATCATAAACTTCCTCTGTTATCACAAGGTCATCATATGAAATCCATTGAAGTGAAATATCAAGTACATCATCCTTTTGATTTAGATACTCAGTTGCAACTGCCTTTGCCTCTTCCTCTGTCAAATTATTTCCAGCTACCTTGTACTGCTCAACATATTCCTTGGCAGCCTCTGGTCTTTCCTCAATGAATTTGTCTGTAAGAACAAGTGCACAGCATGCGCTATCCTCCCAAAGTTCATTTGATTCATAGAGAACCTTGCCTGCGCCGATTGATACACCCATAGCACCAAATGGCTCTGCAACACAGTAACCATCAATTGTACCTGCAGCCAGGGCTGAAGGCATCTCAGTAGGTGCAAGCTCTACCACATTGATATCATCAATTGTTAAGCCATTTTCCTCTAATGCAAGGTTAACTAAAATATTATGTGATGACTGTCTATGAGGGATTGCAATTGTGCGTCCCTTCAAATCAGCACCATCTTTTACGTCATTGGAAACTACAATTACATTTCCATCTTTATGTCCAAGGGCAACTGCTTTGATTCCTACACCCTCTGACTTTGATTTCATTGCAAGTTCTATAAGTACTGACGCACCATCAACTTGGCCTGAATTTAATGCATCTAAAAGCTCTGGCCATGAGCCGTATTTAACAAGTTCAACCTGAACATTTCCATCTGCACTGGCTTCAAGCTCCTTTGCTTCCTCAAGTGCAGCAAGTGAATGAGTTATTGGAAGATAAGCAATCTTCACAGTCTCTTTTGATTCACTGGCCTTAGATTTTCCGCAGCCAATTAGCACAAATGTTGAAATGATTAGTAACGTAAGTAGTAAGTATTTTTTCATAAGTTGTTATCCTCCGCTTTCTTTAATTCCTTTTACCCACTAGGTTGATAGGATTTTAGCAAAACAAAAGAACTAGGTCAATAAACCTAGTTCCCAGTATTTATGATAGCGCGTTATCAACTAAATTTATAACTAACGTATATACGAATTAAATATACATTCAACTATTCCATCATATGAAGAAATTTCAGCCTCTGCTGCTACTTCAAGTCCTAATTCTCTTGTAATTCTCGAGCAGGCTGGACCGATGGAAATAACATCATTCGGAAGATAATCTTTGAAATTATTAATTGCAAATCTGGCATTACTACCGCTTGTAAATATTACACCGTCACATTCTCTTATTTCTGCTAGCTGCTTATCGTCTAAAATGGTATCCACCTCTTGATTCTCATAGCAGATAATTTTTGTAATAGCATGGTCTTTTGAAACCGTATTTTCGAAGTCCTCTGATGTGTTCTTTTGACAGAGCCAGAAAATATCAGCTTCCTTCTCCATTACTTGATTAAGTGTAATGGCCAAATCCTTGCCATTTTGTGCAGCTGAAATCACATCAGCATTTATTCCAAATTCTCCTAAGCTATCAGCAGTCTTCTTTCCTATACATGCAAATTTGAAATTTGCAATAGCCCTGATATCCTTTCCGGCCACCTCGTACAGGTTCCAGAAAAATGACTTAACTCCATTTGGACTGGTAAATACCAAATAGTCTCCCTTTTTAGCCTTTGTAATAAAACTAAAATCACACTTAATTGGAGAAATGGCTCCTGACTTAACAGCCACTACTTCCGCTCCATTTTTAATAAGATTTTCCTTTAACTCATTAGGCTTAGTCTGACTAGTGCCATTTGAAAGTGTGTATTCAAATCTGTCTATAACTGGAAGGAAAAACTTTTTGCCAAACAAAGGTCTCTTCTCGAAAAAGTTAAGATCCTCAGAAAGTGTAACTACCTTACCAACTACTATTATTGCTGGGGAAAGTAATCCAGCTTCTATCACCAAATCATTAATTGTAGCAAGAACTCCCACAACCTTCTTTTGATGATTGGTAGTACCACTTGAAATAACAGCTGCTGGTGTATCTGAAGCTCTGCCAGCTGCCATCAGCCCATCAGCAATATCCTTTACATGGGAAAGTCCCATTAAAAATACGTAAGTGATATCCTCATCCAATAACTGGCTATAGTCGATATCTGAAATCTTGTCCTTTTTACTGTGGGCGGTAATAACCTGAAATCCCTTTGAAAGTCCTCGATGAGTAATTGGAATACCTGCACTTGCTAGAGCTGCAATAGATGAGCTGATTCCTGGAACCACTTCTACCTCTACATTTCTATCCCTAAGAAATAGTGCTTCCTCACCACCTCTACCAAACACATAAGGATCTCCACCCTTTAAGCGAACAACCAGCTTATGTTTTAATGCATTATCATAGAGCAACTGATTAATCTCATCCTGTGGAACAGTATGAAAGTGATTAGCTTTTCCCACATAAATCTTTTCACAGTTTGATGGAACAAGCTCTAAAAAATCTGTATTTAAAAGCCTATCATATACAATGCAATCTGCCTGCTTAAGATATTCATAACCCTTTAATGTAAGAAGTCCCTTCTCACCAGGCCCGGCACCAATAAGTACCACCTTTCCTAATTCACTCATTAACTATTCTCCAGTTGCTCTTTTATTTCTCTGATTGCCAAATCAATAAGACTTTCATCTGCTTTTGCTCCGTTTACTGAAACTTTTGCAAGATGCTTGCCCTCTTCATCTCCAAATAATGCCTTAAGGTTATAACCCGCATTAGTTTTTGAAGCGATAGCTCCAATTGGAAGATGACAATCTCCATCTATTTTCTGTAAAAAGCCTCTCTCTAAAAATGCGAAATCCTCTGATTCATCACTGGAAAGTGAGTTGACCATCTCAAGAAGCTTTGTATTTGATTTATTAAGCTCAAGTGCCAATGTACCCTGTGCTGGAGATGGAATCATCTCATCAAAATCAAAGAAATAGTAATTATCGCTTTCAATGTGAAGTCTCTTTAGACCTGCCGCAGCAAGTATAATGCCGTCTAGCTCAGTTCCATCAGCCAGGCCCTCATGTAGCTTTTTAATTCTTGTATCGATATTTCCTCTAATTGGGAAAATATTAATATCCGGTCGAAGAGCCAGAAGCTGATAGCTACGTCTCTTACTTCCTGTGGCAACATTGGCTCCCTGTGGAAGATCCGAAAGTTTATTTCCATTTTTTAAAATCAAAACATCCCTAGGGTCCTCTCTATCCCAGGCCTTGGCAAACACAAGTCCCTCAGGCTGATCCGATGGCATGTCCTTCATAGAATGAACTGCAAGCTGTATTTCATCAGCAAGCAGTGCTCTTTCTATCTCATCAACAAAAAGCCCCTTTGAACCTATCTGGTCTAATGGTCTAGTCTGATCCTTATCACCAGTTGTCTTGATGATAACTGCCTCATATTCATTTTCTGGAAAAGCCTGCTTTAATCTATCAATAACATAATTGGTCTGTGCCAAAGCAAGCTTAGAACCTCTAGTTCCTACTTTAATTATCATATCCAAATTGTCCTTATAAAAATTATCTCTCTTAAACTATCATATCTATGGGTATTATAAAAGCCTTTTAACTTTTTGGTTTAAAAAATTAAAAGGCTTAATAATGCTTAGTAAAAATATTCTTGAGAGATGATTCTTAAATCTTCTTTATCATAGTTGCCATTTTCAACATGGTAACTGTTAAGAACTGGATTCTCTGCCATAAGAGAAAGAATCATGTAGCTTGCCTTTGAATCAAAGGAAAGTCTGATGTCCTCCTCAGATGGTCTAGATGGCGATTCTGGATGAGAATGCCAATTGCCAAGAGGCTTAAGTCCATTAGCACGCATGTCCTTTATAGCTTGCATCTGGTCCTTAGGGTCAAGAGTGAAATGGTCCTGAGCATGATCAATATTTTCAAGGAAATATACCTTTTTTATTAATCTAGTACCGTCCTCTTCTTCCTCTCCAGCAATAAGACCACAAGCTTCCTCAGGAAGATGCTCCTTAGCATATTTAACTATATCATCGTATATACGATAATCTAATCTTATTATTCTCATTATTGATTTTCCTTTGTCTCGAAACGGCCTGCTGTCTCCTCGCAAACCTCCTGCTCATAATCTATAAGCTCTGTGATTGTAGGATGCTCACCACATACTGGACACTTGCTTGTGTCAGAAGGAAGCTTAACCTTTCTGAACTCCTGATTAACTGCATCATATGTAAGAAGATGTCCTGTGAGAAGCTTGCCAACTCCTACAATATATTTAACTGCCTCCATTGCCTGAAGTGAGCCAATAACACCACCCATAGCACCGATAACACCAGCCTGCTTACATGTAGGAACTGCATCCTTTGGTGGTGGATTTTTGAATACACATCTGTAACATGGGCCCTCTCCTGGCACATATGTCATGAGCTGTCCCTTGAATCTGATAATACCAGCATGTGAAAATGGCTTCTTCTCCATTACACAGGCATCATTAATTAAGAATTTTGCTGGGAAGTTATCAGTTCCATCGATTACGAAATCGTATTCACGTACTAACTCTCTAATATTTGTAGAATCCACAAACATGTGATAAGTCTTAACTTCCACATCTGGATTCATTGCATTCATTGTCTCCTTAGCTGACTTAACCTTTGGTTTTCCAATATCAGCTGTGCCATGAATAATCTGACGCTGAAGATTTGATAAATCAACCTCGTCCGCATCTACGATACCAATTGTACCTACGCCTGCCGCTGCTAAATACATAGCTGCTGGAGCTCCAAGTCCGCCGGCTCCGATAATAAGAACCTTAGCATTTAAAAGCTTCTTCTGGCCCTTAACACCAACTTCCTTTAAGATGATGTGACGGCTATAGCGCTCGATTTGCTCATCTGTCATTGCCATTATCTGCCGCCTCCCATGAAATAAAGGAATTCTACTGAGTCACCATCTTTAAGAACTGTCTTATCCTTATTCTCTGTCTCAATGAATTCATCGTTGATAGAAACTGTTACATACTGAGGTGTCTCAACATTCTCAAGCTCAATAAGCTCTGGTAATGTTAATCCATCTTTGTACTCTTTTTTCTCTCCTGCAACTGTGATTGTCATTTCCTAGTCCTCCCTGTTAAATATTTGAATCAATCCAATCAGATAAATCGTCGTAATCCTTAGCACCGATTTGCTTATCAACATCCTTGCCACCCTTGAAAAGAACAAGTGTAGGATTTGATAAAACATTAAACTCCTTTGCAAGCTCTGCATCATAGTTAGTATTTACTTTGAAAATATTAAGCTTGCCCTCGTAGTCTTCCTCTAGCTCGCACAAAACTGGTGCCAGCTTTTTGCAAGCAACACAAGAGTCAGAATAGAAATCTACTAATACTGGGATCTGGCTATCTAAAACCTTTTCCTTGAAATCATTTGCGTAAATTCTAGCGGCCATATTACTCCTCCACTTTTCTTACATACAATGTGTATGTTCCATCTCCATTATCATCTAACTTTAACACCTGATGACCATCCTCTTTAAATGAACGAGGAACATTCTGTACTGGCTCGCCGTCATTTAAACGAATAGCAAGTACCTGTCCGTCATCAAGCTCCTCGATTGCTACCTTTGCAGTAACAAATGTCAAAGGGCAAACCTTATCTGTAATATCAATGCTCTCATCAAACTCTAAAATCTCTGCCATATTAATCCTCCTCTCGCTGATTACGGTTACAAGCCTTAAACTCTCCCAGACTCAGCATAAAAAGCTTCCCTTGGGAGAGCTAAGAGCTTGTTACCTATCAGCTATCTTTAATTATTATTGTATGCCTTATTTAGAACCGCCTTTAAGCCTTATCCCTGATATGCCTTTTCTAAGGTTTCACGTAAGCCTTCATCGCCAAGACGAGTAAGGGTTGCACGGAAACGCTCACTTGGATTAGCATGCTCCTGGAAATAATCGATTGCTGCATCTGTAATTCTAAATAATGTCTCCTTATCACGAATGATTGGAAGATACTCTTCAGCCTTGTATATCTTATTTCCAAAAGTACCACCAAAGGATACGATATATCCTGGTGTACCTTCCCAAGCATCTGTTGGACAGCTCTTAACGCATCTAGCGCAGTTGTTACACTTAGCATTGTCGATTATTACCTTGCCATCCTCCATCTTGAGAGCGCCCTCACGACAAGCCTTTACGCATACGCCACAGGAAATACATGCGTCTTCCTTGTATTCAACTGTCATGCCGCCCTTGATTCCTACGTCATTTTCCTCTGCCTTTAAGCAGTTATTCTGACAGCCTGTTACACCAAACTTAAACTTGTGTGGAAGCTGTCTACCAAAATATCTATCATTTAATTCCTTAGCCAGAGTATATGTATCTATACAGCCTGAAGGACAAATCTCTGAGCCCTGACAGGCTGTGATTGTTCTAACTCTAGGACCACAGACACCAGTGTAAACTCCGCCTTCCTCAAGCTCCTTTTTTACCTGCTCCAAATCATTAACATGAATGAATGGAATCTCGATACCCTGACGAGAAGTCATGTGAATATAACCATGTCCATACTTCTCAGCAACCTCAGCTACCACCTTAATCTGATTAGCATCAAGGTTACCACCTACTACAGCAAGTCTAAGTGAACCATAGCCTTTCTGTACCTGACTCATAAATCCGCCAGCTTTAAGAGCCTTATAATCAATTTTTTCTGCCATTTCCTACTCCTTTTTCCTCACTGGATGTAGCTAAAAATCATAGCCCATGCCAATATAATAAAAATTAATTTATTGCCTGTCTGAAATCCTCTATCAAATCCTCTACATCCTCGATACCTACGGAAATACGAATTAAATCATCGTATACTCCTGAATCCTCCAGCTCTTTTTCAGTGCTGTGAAGAGAAATGGTGGATGATGGATGAACCACTAGAGTCTTGGTGTCTCCTATATTTGAAAGAATGAATGGTATCTGAAGCTTATTCATTATTTCAAATGCTCTCTCCTTTGAACCTACGCGGATAGTAAGTATTCCGCCAAAACCATTTTTAAGAATCTTTTTTGCGATTCCATTCCAGCTGCTAGATTCAAGTCCCGGGTAATTGACTTTTATATCATCGTAATTGTCCTCAAACCACTTTGCCAAAACATAAGCATTCTCTGACTGCTTAGCCATTCTAAGTCCCAGTGTCTCAAGACCTATAATATTCAGATATGCATTAAGTGGTGAAAGACATACACCTACATTTCTATATAGTCCGTTTCTCAACTTACTGATGAATGCAAACTTTCCAAACTTAAGATATTCTCCTAAAACCGGATATCTCTCCTTGGTCCATTTAAAATTACCGCTGTCTGTAAGTATTCCACTGATTGAATTGCTGCTTCCATTAATATATTTAGAAGAAGAATTAACTACTATGTCAGCCCCATGCTCAATTGCCTTTACAAGATATGAAGTAGCTGTTGTGTTATCAAGAACAAGTGGTACTCCATGGCTGTGAGCTATCTCTGCCAACTTATCAATATCAGTTACGTCCAAACAGGGATTCCCGATGGTCTCTGCAAATACCACCTTGGTCTTCTCTGTGAAAGACTTCTCAATTTCATCCCAATCGTTATTTTTCACATAGATGGTCTTTATTCCAAAGGCCTCAATATCTCTAAACAAATCGATTGAGCCGCCATATAAACTGGCGCTTGATATAATCTCATCTCCTGCCTGTAATATGTTTAGAAGAGCCATGGAAATGGCTGCCATACCACTGGCGCAAGCAACTGATGCAAGTCCACCTTCCAGCTTATTGATTCGCTCTTCAAAAGCAGAAACTGTTGGATTAGCTACTCTGGTGTAACAAAATCCCATCTTTCTCCCAGCGAATATGCCTGCCAAATCTTCAGAGGTTTCCTGTTCAAAAGCGCTGCTTTGATAGATAGGTGGCAATGTAGCACCTTTTATGTCTTTAATTTTTCCTGCATGTAAAAGATCTGTATTAAATCCCACCCCTTGTCACCTCTTTTTCTTTTGAACTATTTACCTATTGGGTTAGTAGGATATTATCAAAACATAGGTGCCGGGTCAATAAATCCAGCTCCTACTATAAATGATAGCCAGTTATAAACTATTTTTATAACTGGCTATTTATTAGATATAATCACCTAAAATTGCCGTATCTCCGTGAATCGAAGATGCTCTGTAAATGAATGAAGCCACCTCTTCAACTGTCATATTCTTATTGAACCAGTTAGAATAATAGCCTCTTGTTGTATCAAATACTGATGTATCTATACTGCTATTTGCTGCAAAAAGTACCAGGATACCAGCATCATTAAGATGTCTGATTACACCCTTTACTCCATGAGAACTCTCTGGTACATACAAGTATGTATGACGTCCCTGATTAGATAATTCTCTCTCAACCTTCTTGATGAATTCCAAATCAAATCCCTCCTCAGAAAGTGGCAGCTCTACAGTAATGGCTCTCTGGCTCTTCCACTGACTTCTGGTCTCTCTGTCGATTTCTGTAACCGTATTTGCGTTATCTGACTTATAAAGCTGTGTTACTACACCGCAGGCTGAAGTCATGTTAGATACTCTATCGATGAGAATTAATTCTCCAAGAGTTCTATGCTTTTTAAACACGTCGATTACAATGCTATCAGCAAGCTTTAATTCACATACTGCGATTTCATTTTTATTTAATGATGTAACCTCGCGCTTTTCTCCAGTATTAACATCTACTGCATATCTAATGTCTGTCACTACACCGGGGATTAATTTGGTGCCAAGCTTTACAAAGAAATTCTTACCAAGCTCAAGCTTCTCATCATCCATCCACAAAAGTGTCACTTCAAATGAAGTGGCAGCCTGAAGAGCTGTATCCTTTGTAAGTACACAACCTCTAGATACATCTACCTCTCTATCAAACTGGATAGTAACAGGCTGTCCCAAGTCTGCTTCATCTACAGTCTTATCTAAAAGATGAATACTCTTAACATTTGCCTTTTCATTGCTAGGAAGGACTGTAATCTCATCGCCAACATTTACACTGCCAGCTTCGATCTGTCCCTGAAATCCTCTGAATGTATGATTAGGACGGCAAACTCTTTGAACAGGCATGTAAAAGCCTTCTTCCTTTTCCTCATCAATAGGAACATTCTCAAGATAATCTAAAAGGACTTGACCCTTGTACCAAGATATGTTTGCAGAAGGCTCTGTAACATTGTCTCCTTCTGTTGCAGATACAGGGATTACGACCACATTGGAAAGACTAAGCTCATTTACCAATTCATCGATCTGACCTGTAATCTCATCAAATCGCTCCTTGCTGTAGCCAACCAAATCCATTTTGTTTACCGCAAATACGAAGTGCTTAATTCCCATAAGAGAACATATTCTAGCGTGACGCTTTGTCTGAACTAAAACTCCCTGCTTTGCATCAATAAGAATAATTGCAAGATCTGCAAATGAGGCACCTACCGCCATATTTCTTGTATACTCCTCATGGCCTGGAGTATCAGCTACAATAAAGCTGCGCTTATCCGTTGTAAAATATCTATATGCCACATCAATAGTGATGCCCTGCTCGCGCTCTGCCATAAGTCCGTCTAGCAAAAGAGAGTAATCAATTTTGCCTTCACGGCTTCCTACTTTTGAATCAAGTTCAAGGGCCTTCTCCTGGTCAGCATACAAAAGCTTTGAGTCATATAAGATATGACCGATAAGTGTTGATTTACCATCATCTACACTACCGCAAGTAATAAATTTAAGTAATTGCATTTAGAAATAGCCCTCCCTCTTTCTTCTTTCCATTGAGCCTGCTGCCTCGTTGTCAATAACACGGGTAGTACGCTCACTTGAGATGGCACTTAAAGTCTCATCAATAATCTCATCAAGAGTATCTGCATCAGATTCCACACCACCTGTAAGTGGATAACATCCAAGTGTTCTAAATCTTACCTTTTTATTTTCGATTTTCTCACCTGGTAAAAGTCTATCCTTCAATCTGTCATCATCCACCATGATGATATTGCCGTCTCTGTAAATAACAGGACGTTCCTTAGCAAAATAAAGTGAAGGAATCTCTATATTTTCTCTTTTTATGTACTGCCAAATATCCTTCTCAGTCCAGTTAGAAAGAGGGAATACTCTTACCTCTTCACCCTTGAATAGCTTTGTGTTATAAAGCTTCCACATCTCTGGACGCTGATTCTTTGGATCCCATGCATGCTCAGTATTTCTAAAGGAGAAAATTCTCTCCTTAGCTCTTGATTTTTCCTCATCACGGCGACCGCCGCCAAAGGCTGCAGTAAAGCCATATTTATCAAGGGCTTGCTTAAGAGCCTGAGTCTTCATAATATCCGTATATGCGCTACCATGGTCGAAAGGATTAATACCAGCCTTCACACCTTCTTCGTTAATATATTCCAGCATGTTAAGACCATATTTTTCTGCTACATGATCTCTAAACTCAATCATTTCTCTAAATTTCCATGTAGTATTTACATGTAAAAATGGAAATGGTGGCTTTTCAGGATAAAATGCCTTAAGAGCCAAATGAAGCATAACCGAACTGTCCTTGCCAATTGAGTAAAGCATAACTGGCTTTTCACATTCAGCTGCAACTTCCCTTATGATATAAATTGCTTCTGCTTCTAGTTTGTCTAAATGTGTCAATTTGCTCATGTTAATCCTCTCTTTAATACTTATTTGATTCAAGGGAATTAATATCTATAGTCCTAATTTCCCTGTCCCCTGCAGAAAAAATCCAATGCTTAATTGGACCTTCTTCCTTGAAAGTAAGAATAGTACCTCTGCCTCCCACATCTGCTCCCAGGAAAAACTCAATAGCCTGAGTCTTGCATTCCTTAAGGCATGAGGTACATCCCCAGCAATCTCTATCCCTTTTTATAAAAGCTTTTTTGTTATCAAGCTTAATAAGATTACCCGGACAAGCCTCTATACATTTTCTACAGCCAATACACTTGTCCTGATTTATTTTGATACTCAAAGGACTACACCTCCTGCATAGTTAATACTGTTATCCTCATTAAAGGTAAATTTAAGTGGTTTATAATCATCTACCACAAGAGGTCTTTTTATAATCTTGATTCCATCAGCCTCTTTAATTGAATTAATGTATAGCTTGTAATTATCGTCTTCCTCTTGATGAGTCATATTCTCTGCAAAACTATGCCATCTGGTTTCTTTTCTTGCATGTAAATGCTCTATCAAAGATAAACATACAATCAGTCTGTCCCTTAATTCGTATATCTGAAGCAACTCATCTACATCAGTTGCCTTTAGCTTTTCAAATACCTCAAATAACCCAAGAATTAGCTTTCTTGCTATCACAAGTCCTGTATCATTGAACTGATAATGCTTTGAAATGCCACCTGCATACTCATCCATTATTTTCTGCATAGCTTCCTCAACCTGCTCTATTGAAATATTAGAATCAGAGTTGTTCAGATGCTTATTGTAGTTGTTAATGATTGGCTCAAAGGCTCCATCAAAATCAGATAAGCTGTTACCCTCATCTAATAACTTAAGAATTCCTTCTGCTGCTATCTTGCCTTCAACAAGTGCGCCGGTAACATACTTTTGAGGAGCACCGCCTGCCACATCTCCGGCTGCGTAAAGTCCCTTAACAGTTGTGGCTCTGTCATCATCAATCCAGAATCCACTGGCTGTGTGACCGCCTACGATATATGGCTCAGTGCCTTCTATCTCCACATTTTGCTCAGCAGGTCCCTGACCACCTTCTATCCACTTTAATGTCTGAGAAGGAGCCATATTTAAATATGCCTTGTATAAATCCTCTTCCTGCTCCTTTGAAATAACATCTGTCTTAAGATAGCAAGGACCTCTTCCCTGAGTATTTTCAACAGTTGTACCATAAACTCTCTCACAGGTAGCTACACCATATTTGGTCTCATAGATTTCGCCTACGCCATTCATCTGCTTAGCCTTAACACCCTGGGCAATTGTGCCTGTTGGTGCGATAGTGTCCTTACATCTTAGGGCGATAAAACGCATCTCAAGAGTAGTCATCTCTGCTCCAACATTGATCCCCATGGCATAACCTGCTCCAGTGTTAAATGGTGGATACCACATCTTATGTCTTGAGAATCCCGGGTTGTTAGGCTTGTATAGTCCAGAAGCTCCGCCGGTAGCCATTAAAACTGACTTGGCATTAATCACATATGCCTTTTCTTCATTTACATCAAAACCAACTGCCCCATAGACTCTATTGTCCTTAACCAACAAATCAGTAATATTTACATGGTTGATTACAGAGACATTTTTTGAATCATTGGCCATCTTTGCAAGGATAGGCTTAATATTCTCGCCGTTGATTTTTATATTTCTATTGCCACGGGTAACATACTCACCATTTTCATCCTTTAAAATTACAAGGCCGTTATCCTCAAGATTCTTAGTTGCCTCATTAAGCCCCTCTGACATGGATAACAGCAAATCTTCTCTAACTATGCCCTTGGCATCATTCTTACAATAATCCACATAGTCCTGTGGCACTCGCCCCTTTGTGATATAGGCGTTAATAGCATTAACACCTGCAGCAAGACAACCACTTCGCTTTATATTAGCTTTCTCGGCAATCAGTACCTTATATCTTCCATCCTGGCCTAAAATATAGGCACCATAACAGCCGGCAGTACCACCACCGATTATAAGTACATCAGTATTTAATTCTTCAACTGTAATGTTTTTACTCATTGAAACTCCTTTTAAATTACGATAGCCTCCTCAGCAATTGAGCTGTTAGTCAAAAGAGAAACATCGTCATTTGTAACTACATACATTCTGTAGATAAATACAAATATTTCCTCGCCAATCTCCACAGCTGGCTCATTGATACTTCTAATTGCAGAAATAAGGTTTCCGTGAATTCTTGTTTTTATCTCTAGATTGCTTCCTCTAAAGATAATATCTTCAACAATTGCTTCCTCAGCAGATTTTTCAAACTGCACACTTTCGCCCTTTTTGAAAATGCTTACAAATTCTGGTCTGATGAAAGCAGTCTGATTAACATCTTCCTTCTCAAAGCATTTGAACTCATCAAAATTGCTAACCTCAGTTGACTGTCCAATGAACTGAGCTACAAATGGTGTAGCTGGGTTCTTATAAAGCTCCTGAGGTGTTCCTGTCTGCTCCACTCTACCCTGGTTAGTGACAATGATTTCATCAGCCACCTCAATTGCCTCATCCTGATCATGGGTTACAAAAATGCTTGTGATATTAAGCTTTGTAATCATCTGTCTAAGCCATGAACGAAGCTCCATTCTTACCTTTGCATCGATTGCTGCAAATGGCTCATCCAAAAGGAGAATCTGAGGATTAGGAGCAAGTGCTCTGGCAAATGCAACTCTCTGTCTCTGACCACCTGAAAGCTGGCTTGGAAATCTTTTTTCAAGTCCTGTACAACCTATTAACTCAAGCAGCTCCTCAACACGCTTTTTGATTTCACTTTCTGGAGTCTTTTTTACTCTAAGTCCAAAGGCAATATTGTCGTACACTGTCATATATCTAAAAAGTGCATAGCTTTGGAATACAAAACCAATTCCTCTCTCGCTGCCAGGTATGTTATTTACCACCTTGCCATCAATAACAATCTCTCCAGAATCTGGATTCTCAAGACCTGCTATCATTCTAAGAATTGTGGTCTTACCACTTCCTGATGGTCCAAGCAATGCCACCAGTTTGCCCTTTTCGATAGAAATATTAATGTCCTTTGAAGCATGAAATTTTTTAAAATGCTTATTTATATCATGAAGCTCTACGTATGCCATAATTTATCCACCCTTTACTTATTTAAATCCAATTCCTTTTTACCCTTCTTTTCAATTACAAGTCGTAGTATAAGAACTACAACTGCAAGTACCACAAGAATCGATGAAGCAGCAAATGCTCCCGTGAAATCGTATCCCTGATACAAAAGCTCTATGTATAGTGGCAATGTATTGGTCTTTCCTCTCAAGTGACCAGAAAGAACAGATACTGCGCCAAACTCTCCCATGGCTCTAGCTGTACAAAGTACTACGCCATACAAAAGTGCCCATTTGATATGAGGGAAAGTTACCTTTCTAAAAATATGAAAAGTGCCAGCACCCATAAGTGCAGCTGCCTCCTCTTCGTCACTTCCCTGTGCTGTAAGCACTGGAATCAATTCCCTTGAAATAAATGGAAATGTAACGAATATAGTGGCTAGTACAATTCCAGGAACTGCAAATATAATCTGTATTCCGTAGGAATCTAAAATAGGATATAAAAAGCTTTGTCTACCAAAAGTAAGAACGTATATAAGACCTGCAATGATCGGTGACACAGTCACAGGCAGATCAATAAATGTAGATAAAAGCTTCTTGCCCTTGAATGCATATTTTGTAATAAGCCATGCTGCAGCAATTCCAAATACTGTGTTGATTACCACTGCAAAAAGTGTGGCCTCCAAGGTAAGCATGGCTGCCTTAACAGCGTACTCATCAGTAACCGCATTGATATATTCAGAGATTCCATATCTAAAGGCAGTTACTAAAATATAGATAAGAGGCAAAATCAAAAAGATTCCTAAAAACAGAAAGCTTATAGTGACCAGTACCCCTTTTAATACTTTGTTTTCTTTTCTAAGCTCCATATTCCACCTCCTATGCCAGTCCATTAACTCTTCTTGAAACAATGCTTTGTACAATAGCATTTACCGATAAAATAACTACTGCTATAGCAAGCATTACAAGAGCTATAGATGTGGCAGCTGAGTAATCATACTCCTGCAATTCAGACATAATAAGAAGTGGTGCTATCTCTGTCTCATATGGTGTGTTTCCAGCAATAAATACAACGCTTCCATACTCACCAATACTTCTTGCAAATGCCAATGTAAATCCTGAAATAATCGCTGGTAAAATCTCAGGGAAAATTACTTTAAAAAATGTAGTTTTTGAATCAGCTCCTAAAATAAAAGCAGCCTCTTCATACTGAATATCAATCTTCTCCAAAACTGGCTGAACGCTTCTTACTACAAAAGGTATGCCAATAAAAATAAGAGCTATGGTGATACCTATTCTTGTGTAAGCTATCTTAATTCCAAATAGGTTGTAAAATAGACTTCCAACCCATCCATTAGTAGTTGTAAGGTGTGTAAGGGAAATACCTGCCACCGCTGTAGGTAGAGCAAATGGAAGCTCTATAATTCCATCAATAAATCTCTTACCCTTAAAGTCATAACGCACCAATACAAATGCCAAAATAAGGCCCATAACCACATTAATCAAAGAAGCTATAAATGCAGTTGAAATGCTGACAAAATAGCCTGATAAAACTCTAGGTCTTGTTACCGTATATACGAATTCCGAAAAGCTCAACTTTGCAGAAAAGACTACAAGTGAACAAAGTGGAATTAACACTACTAAACTAAGTATTGTTATCGTTATTCCTAATGAAATTCCAAAACCAGGTATTACACTTCTTCTCTTTTTCATTTTTCTAGTCCTCTCTACAAAATTTTGGAATGGGCTAAACCCATTCCAAAAACTTTTACTTTCTACTGTTCATAAATACTGTCAAAATTAGCTCCGTCAGCAAAGTGATCTGCTCTTGCCTGAGCCCATCCACCAAAGTGATTAATATCTGTTAATGAGATATTGTCATTAATCCACTTACCGTCTGCTGGAACCTCTGTAATAGTATTTGATGTATCTGCTGATACATACTTGTCATAGATTGCTTTTGTGCTAGGTCTGTAGTAATTCTGAGCCTCAATCTCCTGAGCCTCATCAGAATATAAGTAGCTTAAGTACTCTGTAGCTGCATCTGTTGTTCCGTGCTTTTCAGCAACTTCATCAACTACTGCAACTGTAGGCTGGCAAAGAATTGAAACAGAAGGAACTACGATTTCATATTCTCCTGGATACTCCTGAAGTGAAAGGAATGCCTCATTCTCCCAAGCGATAAGAACATCTCCCTGCTTGTTCTCAACGAATGATGTTGTTGCACCTCTTGCACCTGAATCAAGAACAACTACGTT
Organism: Pseudobutyrivibrio sp.; assembly: GCA_017557435.1. GTDB lineage: Bacteria > Bacillota > Clostridia > Lachnospirales > Lachnospiraceae > Pseudobutyrivibrio. The sequence goes on from JAFYYR010000016.1 coordinate 60,045, forward strand.
TGCATATAACTGCTTGATAGACTCAAGGATTTCATCCTCGCTCTGGCCCTGCTGCTCGAAATAGTACCAAGCTGCAAGATAGTTCCACATAGCACCACCAGATGTCTTAGGATTTGGAGTGATAACTCCTACATCGCTTCTGATTAAGTCATCCCAGTCGTAAATCTCCTTTGGATTACCTGAACGAACTAAAAATACAATTGTTGATGTGTAAGGTGAACTATCTACATCGAACTCTGATGTAAATCCATCATCAATAAGGCCTGCATCTGCTACTACCTGTACGTCTCCCTCAAGTGCAAGTGTAACTACATCTGCCTCAAGTCCATTTGCCACCTCAAGTGCCTGCTTACCTGAACCGCCGTGTGACTGTGTGATTTCTACTTTCTGTCCGAACTCTTCTTCATAGTGCTTTGCAAACAACTCATTGTATGATGCATAAAGCTCTCTTGTAGGATCATAGGAAACATTTGTTAATTCAATAACTCCATTTGAAGAACTTCCCTCATTTTCCTTTGCAGAAGATGATTTACCACAACCAGTAACCACCGATGCCGCAAGTGTTAAGACCAACCCTAGTGTAATTACTTTCTTCATTTTCCATTACCTCCGTTAAATATAAAACATACACACCTATTAGGTTAGTAGGTATATTAACAGAACTAATATCCCCGCACAATCCCCTACGTTCAAGGAAAAAATTAGTGCTAGCTATAGAGGAATTCTATAACTAGCACCAATGCTTAAATACTATTTTCAATTGCTTTTATAGTCTTATCGAGATCTTCTTTTGAGTGGGCATCTGAAACAAACATTGCCTCAAATTGACTAGGAGCTACATAGATACCATTTTCAAGCATCTTTCTAAAGTATGCTGCGAACTTTTTGGTGTCACACCCTAGCACATCCTCATAAGAGGTTACCTGAGAGTCAGTAAAGAAAGGTGAAAGTAGAGACCCCACTCTATTAACTGTCATTCCCAGTTTCTTATATGCAGCCTCAAGCTTAGAAGCATATTCGTCTATACGAATATATATGTCTCTGTCATTCTTAAGGGCCTTAAGCTGCTCAATACCTGCAGTAACTGCTATTGGATTACCCGAAAGGGTACCTGCCTGATAAACACTGCCTACAGGTGCTACCACATCCATAATCTCCGATGTAGCAACATAGGCTGCCAGTGGCATTCCACCTCCAACAATCTTACCGAATGTAATCATATCTGGCTTAATTCCATAGTACTCACTAGCGCCACCATAAGCTAATCTAAATCCAGTGATTACCTCATCAAATATAAGTAAGCTGCCATTGTCCTTTGTTATCTGGCGAAGGAAGGCAAGGAATCCTTCCTTTGGTGGAACAACACCCATATTTGCGCTGACTGGCTCCACTATAACTGCAGCTATCTGGCCCTTATTGGCATTAAATAATGCCTCTACAGAAGCCTCATCATTGTAATCAGCTAAAAGTGTGGTGGCTGTATAGCCCTTTGGAACTCCTGCTGAGTCTGGGTTAGACTCTGTCAAAAGACCAGAGCCTGCTGTAACAAGCAGTCCATCACTGTGACCATGATAGTTACCTCTGAATTTGATAATCTTATCCTTTTGAGTGTAGCCTCTTGCCACTCTGATGGCACTCATAACTGCCTCAGTACCAGAATTTACAAGACGTACCTTGTCCATAAAAGGCACAGCCTCAAGGATAAGCTTAGCAAGCACTGTCTCCTTTTCTGTAGGAGCGCCGTATGAAAGACCATTATCACATGCTGCCTTTACCGCCTCAATCACAGCAGGATATGCATGACCTAAAATCATAGGTCCCCATGAACATACATAGTCAATATATTCACCGCCATCTTCATCAAAAATATGGCTTCCCTTTGCATGATTTATAAATAGAGGATTTCTATCTACAGCTCTAAAGGCTCTAACAGGCGAATTAACACCTCCCGGTATAACTGTTTTCGCATCATCAAATAAAATCTCTGACTTGTTCCCCATTATTAATCCTCTTCTTCCAAAAACTTAGCCACATCAAGAGCGTGGTAAGTGATAATCCTATCTGCTCCTGCTCTTTTCATAGCTATCATATTTTCAAGCACGATTCTCTTTTCATCAATCCAGCCATTTGCTGCTGCAGCCTTAACCATAGAGTATTCCCCACTTACATTGTAGGTGATAAAAGGAACATCAAAACACTCTCTTGCCTCTTTCATAATATCAAGATAAGCAAGAGCAGGCTTTACGATAATCATATCTGCTCCTTCTTCCAAATCATCCTCTATCTCACGCATAGCCTCACGACCATTTGCTGGATCCATCTGATATGATTTTCTATCTCCAAAATGAGGTGCAGAACCTGCTGCATCTCTAAATGGTCCATAATAACCTGATGCAAATTTAGCACTATAGCTAAGAATAGGTGTGTTGATAAATGAAGCCTCATCAAGAGCCTCTCTAATGGCAGCTACTCGTCCGTCCATCATATCAGATGGGGCTACAATATCAGCACCAGCCTTTGCCATAGATACAGCCATCTTCGCAAGTAGTGGAAGTGTCTCGTCATTTAAAATATGACCCTCGCATACAAGTCCGCAATGACCATGTGAAGTATATTCACAAAGACATACATCCGCAATTACGATTAATGTAGGATACTTTTCCTTAATGTGTCTAATGCATCTTTGAGTGATACCATTGTCATCATAGGCACCTGTTCCCTTTTCGTCCTTGTGCTCTGGAATACCAAAAAGTAAAACTGCTGGAATTTTAGCAGCCTGTACTCTATCTAGCTCCTCATCAATTCTATCTAGGGAATACTGATAAATTCCTGGCATAGAAGGAACCTCATTTTTAATATCATCTCCCTCTGCCACAAACATTGGATAAATTAAGTCCTTAACGCTTACCTCGTGTTCTCTAACGAAGCTTCTCATTTCTTTTGTCTGTCTTAATCTTCTAAATCGTCTCATTTTCCACTTCCTGCATCTTATTTAAAACATTTATAAAACTCTCAAATTCCTCGGATGAAGCCACATCTCTAAACTTGTAAACAAAGTGCTCAAAGTCTTCCTTGCGAGATTGTTTCATTGTCTCAAAAGCCTCTCTATTTTTGTGAAAGGTAAGTTCCTTAAGTAGACAGTCCATCTCATCTTCTATGATGGCCTCTCCACTTTCTTTTTCCTTGGATTTAAGTCTGTTGTTCTCTTTTGCTATAGCTGTAAAATCATCAATGGATATAAGCTCGGCACCATTTATATTTACAACATCCTCATCTATGTCTCTTGGCACAGCCAAATCTATAAAAAGTCTCTTTTTCTCACCAAGTCCCAGATTCTTAAGCGCACCATAGGTAATGGTATAGTGTGGTCCTCTAGTAGCTGACACTATCACATCCATATCATTTACATAACCATATCTATCAGAATAAGGAATAGACTTGGCATTAGAATTGCTAATATGCTGAATATGCTTAGTGGCATATATCTCACAATCTCCGTAAGATAACAGATTCAAAAGGACCTTATTGCCTGTATCCCCTGTAGCTCCCATAATCATGACCTTCTTCTTGCCACGCTTATAGTTATGTATTTTAGTTGCAGCAAGTGATGCTATAGATACGGAAGTCTTAGAAAGCTTAGTCTTAGTCTTGATTTTCTTAGCACAGCTGATAGCCGCCTGAAAAATAGTGTTCAGCTCGTAATTGGTATATCCCATATCCTTAGAAAAAGAATAGGCTGTCTTAATCTGACCAAGTATCTCATCCTCACCAAGAACCATTGAATCAAATCCGGCTGTCACATGGAAAAGATGAGAAACCGCTCCATTGCCATCGAAAAACAAAAGCTGTTCCTTTAACTCATCTATATCAACACCAGCCATATCTGCCCAAACAGATATAACTTTCGATGCCTTGCCCACACCGTATATCTCACATCTATTACAGGTGTTAAGATACACAATCTGCTGAAATCCTATTTCCTTAAGTCGCTGTAAAAGCTCTATTCTCTTGTCATCATCAAAAGAAAGCTTCTCCCTAAATTCAGCCATAGCCTTCTTATGATTTAACGAAACTACAAACATAACATTTTCCTCTAAACACAAAAACAAACCTTACCTGATGATAAAGTTTGTTTTTACTATAATTATAATTACCTACGTGGTCAATAGGATTTATCTATTTAGTTATCTTGCCGTAGCACTCTGGGCGACGGTCTCTAAAGATGCCCCAGCTTAATCTGTTAGTTTCGATTTCATCTAAATTGTAGGTGTGGATAAGAATTTCTTCCTTGTCGCGTGATGCATCCTCCACAATATCTCCTGTCTCATCTGTCATAAATGAGCTGCCGTAGAAATTAAGGCTAGATGACTGTCCGCCATTTTCCTTTGATGGCTCTACTGTTTCAAGGCCAATTCTATTGGCTGCAATTACAGGCATAAGATTACTGCCTGAGTGTCCCTGCATGCATCTTCTCCAATGAGGCATACTGTCGCACTCTATAATAGGCTCACTTCCAATTGCTGTTGGATAAAATAGAAGCTCTGCTCCATCAAGTGCCATACAGCGGGCTGTCTCTGGGAACCACTGATCCCAGCAAATGCCTACACCGATTTTGGCATACTTTGTATCCCACACCTTAAAGCCTGTATTGCCTGGTGTGAAATAGAACTTTTCCTGATAAAAATGGTCATCTGGAATATGAGTCTTTCTGTATACTCCAAGGACAGTGCCATCAGCATCAATGATAGCTACGCTATTGTAAAGGACAGTGCCATCCTTCTCATAGAAGCTAACAGGAATAACTACTGAAAGTTCCTTAGCCACAGCCATAAAATGCTTAACAGCGTCATTATCTTCCACTGACTTAGCAAAGTCATAGTATTCGTACTGTCGCTCCTGACAGAAGTACTGTCGCTCAAAAAGCTCTGGAAGTAAAATGATTTGAGCTCCTTCCTGTGCTGCCTTTCTTACCATGGCATCAGCTTTTTCAATATTCTCTTTCACCACTTTGGTGCAGCTCATCTGAACTGCTGCTACAGTTATCTTTCTCATAATTAACTCCAAATCTACAGTTAACAGTTATCTGGTACCTGTTGTGTAATGCAGTGAATATTACCACCACCAACAATTATCGCTCTAGCATAAATAGGATATAGCTTTCTAGTAGGGAAAAGTTCACCTAAAATATTAAGTGCCACTTTATCATTCTCATCTCCAAACTGAGGAACTATCACTCCTCCATTTGAAATATAAAAATTAACATAGGATGCTGCAAGTCTCTCTCCTACCTCACGGACATCCTCCCCTTCTTCAAATTCATATCCCTGTAATTCTTCCTCAGTGATACAAACATGACTCTTTGGAATAGGAAGCTTGTGAACTATAAAGCGTCTTCCCTTAGCATCAACCTCTTGCTCTAATACATCAAGACAGGCCTTACTCATCTGATACTGAGGATCTGACTTATCATCAGTCCATGCAAGCACAACCTCAGCAGGACCTGTAAAAGCACAGACATTATCCACATGCTCATTAGTCTCGTCATTATATATTCCACTTGGAAGCCAAATAACTTTTGTGGCACCTAGGTATTCACATAGTTTCTCTGTGATTTCTTCTTTTGTCATCTTAGGATTGCGCCCCTTGCTAAGAAGACATGCCTCTGTAACAAGGATAGTGCCCTCACCATCTGAGTGTATGCTGCCTCCCTCTAATACAAAAGGATGAGCATCATAAACATCCACATTAAGAGCCTGACAAATAGCACTTGCAGCTCTGTCATCTCTCTCCCAGCTGGCATAGAGGCCATCGAAATCGCCGCCCCAGGCATTAAACTGCCAGTCAATGCCGCGAATAGAACTTCCATCCACAACAAATGTAGGTCCCACATCTCTAGCCCAGGCATCATCTGTTGGAATCTGAAGTGGTATCACATTGTTATTATCTGAAAATGCTTCCTCCACCTCATGAATATGCTCCTCGTCAGCAAGCATCCATAGCTTTTCACTTTCTGATATGGCTGTAGCCACCTCAGTGAAAACCTTTTTTGCCTCTCTGCCTTCATAAGGCCAAGAGCCAGGTCGCACCGGCCATATCATTATGCAGCCCCTGTGAGAATCATACTCTGCTGGCATATGAAATTTATCATTTCTAGGTGTTGTCTCTAATTTCATAATCCGTATTTACGATAATCGATTTTTAAAATCCTCGTATCCAAACTTCTTTATTAATTCTAAACTGCCATCTGCCTTTAGAAGATAAATGCTAGGCAATGGAATTCCATTAAATGTATTATTCTTAACCATTGAATAGATAGCCATATCCTCAAATACAAGTCTATCTCCTACTTTAATCTCATGGTCAAAAGAATAATCTCCTATAATGTCTCCAGCAAGGCAAGTGTATGAGCTAAGTCTATACTCATAGGGCTTTTCTCCCCACTCGCCTGAATCCTTAAGAGGTGGCCTATAAGGCATCTCTAAAACATCAGGCATATGGCAGGCTGCTGAGCCATCCAAAATAAGAGTCTTTATATCATTGTCTACAATATCTAAAACCTCTGTGACAAAATAACCAGCGTTAAGAGCAATAGCCTCTCCCGGCTCCAAATAAACCTGCAAGCCATAGGTACTCTTCACACGGTTAATCAGTGAAATCAATTTAGTCACATCATAGTCCTCTCGACTAATATGATGTCCTCCGCCCATATTAAGCCACTTCATCTGATTTAGGTATTTGCCAAACTTCTCTTCAAAGGCTGTAAGAGTTGTAGCTAAATCATCTGAATTCTGCTCACAAAGAGTGTGAAAATGAAGTCCAGTAACTCCATCTAAAACAGTAGAATCAGTCTCAATTGCCTTACCTAGATTAGCAGCTGTAACACCAAGCCTTGAGCCCTTAGAGCATGGGTCATAAATGGCATGATCCTTTTGAGTGGACATTTCCGGATTCACGCGAAGTCCAATTTCCACTCCATTCTCAAGACACAATGCCTTATATTTCATTAACTGAGCTACGGAATTGAAGATAATATGGTCGCAAATCTGCACCAGTTCTCTCATGTCCGCCTCCTTATAGGCAGGGGCAAAGACATGGTTTTCCTTACCCATTTCCTCCTTGCCAAGGCGAGCCTCAAATATTCCACTTGCAGTAGTTCCTGCAAGATATTTACCAATCAAAGGGTACAAAGCAAAGTTAGAAAAAGCCTTTTGGGCAAGTAAAATCTTGCACCCAGTCTCAGTCTGAACCTGCTCTAGCACCTTAAGATTTTCAATTATTTTCTTCTCATCTATAACATAAGATGGTGATTCTACTTGGGAAAGAAACATTTTTACCTCAGTCAAATAATTAATCAACAAGTACAGGATTCTCTACTACCTGCCATGGCAATCCCCACTTATTAAGAGCTTCCATGTATGGATCTGGATCAAATTCATCAGTTGTAAACACACCTGGATTCTTCCACTGTCCTGTAACAACCATCATAGCTCCAATCATAGCTGGAACACCTGTTGTGTAAGAGATTGCCTGTGAACCAACCTCTTTATAGCACTCCTGATGGTCACATACATTATAAATGTATATAGAACGCTCCTTGCCATCCTTGATACCTGTAAAGATACAACCAATATTAGTCTTACCTACAGTTCTTGGTCCAAGTGATGCAGGATCAGGAAGAAGTGCCTTTAAAAACTGAATTGGGACGATTTCCTGTCCGTTGAAATTAATTGGTGTAGTAGAAAGCATACCAACATTTTCAAGACAGTTCATATGTGTAAGGTAGCTCTGTCCAAATGTCATAAAGAAACGAATCCTCTTAACCTCAGGCATATTGCGTCCAAGAGCCTCAATCTCCTCATGGTGAAGAAGATACATATCCTTTTTGCCAACTCCATCAAAATCATATTCTCTCTTAATGCTCATGGCTGGAATCTCAACCCATTTACCATTTTCCATATATGAACCTGGAGCTGAAACCTCACGAAGATTAATCTCTGGGTTAAAGTTTGTGGCAAATGGATAACCATGGTCACCACCATTGCAATCGAGAATATCGATTGTATGAATCTCATCAAAATAATGCTTCTTAGCATAGGCTGCAAATACTGATGTAACACCAGGGTCAAAACCTGTTCCTAAAAGTGCAGTAAGTCCTGCATTTTTAAACTTATCTTCGTATGCCCACTGCCAGCTATAATCGAAATATGCTGAAAATCCTAAATCCTTGCATCTCTTCTCATAGATAGCTCTCCACTGAGGGTCATCTGTATCCTCAGGCTCGTAGTTTGCAGTGTCAATATAGTCAACACCTGCCTCAAGACATGCATCCATAATTGTAAGATCCTGATATGGAAGTGCTACGTTAAGCACTGCATCTGGAGCATAATCCTTAATAAGCTTTGTAAGAGCCTCAACATCATCCGCATCAATCTGAGCTGTCTTAATAACTGTCTTTGTAGTGCCCTGAAGCTTCTCTTTCATTGCCTCACACTTAGAAACAGTTCTGCTTGCTATCATAATCTCCTGAAATACATCACTGTTCTGACAGCACTTTGAAATTGCAACTTGAGCAACTCCACCACATCCGATAATTAATAATCTTGCCATTTTATACTCTCCTATCTATATTTCTTTCTTAGCAGCTTTTTCTTCCTCAACAAGCAAATCCTCAACATACTTTGGAAGCATAAAGGCTCCCTTATGAAGATTTGTTGTGTAGTACCAAGTCTTTATATCTCTGGTCTTCCATCTTTTGGCATTCAAATCCTTAAGAGGATGATACTTCTTAGAGGCAAAACCAAACATCCAATAGCCTGATGGGCAAGTTGGAATATGGGCCTGGTAAACTCTATTAATTGGAAAACTCTTATAAGCCTTGCGATGCATGGCTCTGAAGGCCTCCTCGTCCTCGTCGTAGAATGGGCTACCATGCTGGTAAACCATAATGCCATCCTCCTTCAAGGCTCTATAACAACTACCATAAAATTCCCTTGTAAAAAGTCCTTCCGCATATCCGAATGGGTCGGTTGTATCATTTATAATAAGGTCATATTTATCAGTGCAGCGACGAAGGAATCTCAGACCATCCATATGAGAAACTGTAACCCTATCGTCGTCAAAGCCCTTAGCAGTCTCAGGGAAAAATTGCTTGCTGATTTCAAGGAACATCTCATCCTGCTCTACCACATCAATATGCTCTATCTCAGGATACTCTGTGAGAACTCTAGCCACTCCACCGTCGCCTCCGCCAATGATAAGCACATTCTTTACATTTGGATGAACAGCCATAGGTACGTGGACAATCATCTCATTATAGATGAACTCATCTGCATCTGAAAAAATGATTTCGCCGTCAAGGACAATCATCTTTCCCAGCTCCTTTGTCTCGAAAACATCTATACGCTGATATTCGCTTTGAGCGCTATAGAGCTGCTTGTTGACGCGAATGCTAGTCTTAACATCCTCAGTCTCTAATTGTGAAAACCAAAAATCCATCATTTAATCACACTTATGAGCTCAACTGTAGGGTCTTTGGTTCCCTGTAAGCTACAGCCCTTCTCCTTTGCAAATTCAATATAATCAATAATTTCCCTAGTGATTCTCTCTCCAGGAGTAAGAATTGGTATTCCTGGTGGATAACACATAACAAGCTCTGCGCAGATTTTGCCGTCAGTCTGCTCAAGAGGGAGCTGTACTTTATCTGCGTAAAATGCCTGCTGAGGAGTCATCACGTTCTCCGGTTGAATAAATTCTCCGCAATATAAATTGCTAGAATCCTTCTCATAGAGACGCTTGATATCCTCAAGCGCTCCTACAAGTCGCTCAATATCCTGAATTCTATCTCCAATTGAAATATAAGCTAGAATATTTCCAATATCTCCAAATTCAATTTGAATATCATATTCATCTCTAAGGAGATCATAGACCTCAATTCCAGTAAGTCCTATTCCCTGGGTATAGATGGAAAGCTTTGTTACATCAAAATCGTATACGCTGTCTCCATCTATCAATTCCTTACCATATGCATAAAATCCACCGATTTCATTTATCTCATTTCTGGCATACTCAGCCATATGAGCCACCTTTTCAAATGACTCTTTTCCTCTAAGTGCCAGATTTCTTCTAGACAAATCAAGGCTTGATAAAAGTAGATAAGAAGCACTTGTTGTTTGAGTTAAATTGATAATCTGACGTACATATTCTGCATCCATATCTGGTCCGCAAAGTAAGATGGAACTCTGAGTCAGAGAGCCGCCTGACTTATGCATTGAAACTGCAGCCATATCCGCACCTGCAGCCATACCAGAAATTGGCAGGTTATCGCTGAAATAAAGATGGGTTCCATGGGCCTCATCTGCAAGTACCTTCATGCCTCGCTCATGGGCAAGCTTTACAATCTCAGTAAGGTTAGAGCATATGCCATAGTAGGTTGGATTATTAATAAATATAGCCTTGGCATCAGGATTTAAATCCATAACACGTCTGACCTCATCAACCTCCACACCAAGAGCAATACCAATCTCTGGATTAACTTTTACCTCCACATATACTGGCACCGCACCACACAGCACTAATGCATTGATTACACTCTTATGGACATTTCTTGGTATAAGAATCTTATCTCCAGCCTTGCAGACAGAAAGAATCATAGTCTGAACTGAGCTGGTGGTTCCATTAACCATAAGAAATGCATGGGCAGCCCCAAAGGCATCTGCTGTAAGCTCCTCTGCTTCCTTAATAACAGAAATAGGGTGTCCCAAATTGTCCAGAGGCTTCATAGAATTAACATCAAGGCCAACACACTGTTTGCCAAGTAATTCTACAAGCTCCGGGTTACCACGACCACGCTTGTGACCGGGTACGTCAAATGGGACCACCCTTCTTCTTTTAAATCGCTCCAATGCTTCGCATATTGGAGCTGCTTTTTGTTCATATTTTTTCACTAAATTGACCCCTTTTAACACTAAAAAATGCAAGTAAAAGTATACTTTGCACGGGGTTTCATGTCAATTGTTATCCCTGCTATCTTACTCCAAATCTGTATAAGAATTTCTTACCTAAAAATCTAAGAAGCTTATCTGCCAATAAACCGATTAATCCAAGAGTGAAAATACCTGCAAAAATCCAATCAGTTCTATAAAATAGTCGTGATGTATAAATCAAGTATCCCAAGCCTTCTGAAGCTGCAAGCATTTCAGCTGCCACTATACAGATAATGGCACTACTAAGTCCAAGGCGTACTCCTGTAAAAATATTTGGAATGGCCGATGGAAAAACAACTGTAAAAAATGTTTTTCTCTTGCTAGCCCCCATGGATTCAGCTGCTTCAATCAGTGAATGATCAACGCTTCGCACTCCTGCAATTGTATTTACCATAACAGGAAATATTACCGCATAAAAAATAAGTGCAACTTTAGATTTCTCCTCTACGCCAAACCAAAGCAAAAATAATGTTATAAAACCAATGGCTGGAACAAATCTAAAGAAATTCAAAAATGGTTCAAATACATAACTTGCCCATTTGAAATTGCCAACACAAAGTCCAACGGGAATTGCAAATAATAGTCCAGCTGTCCAGCCCTTTAATACACGACCCATACTTACATAAATATCAGTCCATAACTTACCACTTGTAATAAGTGTTTTAGCCCCATCTAATGTAATGATAGGATTCGGTAAAAAATCAGGTGTATAAAAGGATGAACCAATTGACCAAATTGCAAGTAATAATATCCACGTAATTAATCCACTTTTTAATACTTTATTAATTGTCTTATTGTTTTCCATAGCAGTCACCTCTAAATATAGTACATCTCAGGATTGTCTTTAAGAATTTCATTGATTAAGGTATATGCGTTATCCTCATCAAAGGCATATAATCTTGTTACTTTAAAGAGAATGTCATCCCCTTTTTTAGCGGGGAAATCATCAATCTGATGAGCGGCCTTTAATTCTATACCCTCATATTCAATAGTAAGTTCCATACTATTGCCTCTAAATTCTGTATGTACAATCTTTCCAGGCATATATGCACTTGACTGTTCCTTGTTGCCACTGCTATGAACCACATTTACAAACTCAGGTCTAATAGCTGCTTTAGGAGCTCCATCCTGTCTTGTAAAGCCCTTTAGCTTTTCATACTCATATTCCTCAAGAATCACAGAATCTCCAATAAACTGTGCCACAAAAGGTGTTTTTGGATTTCTATAAATATCAACAGGAGTACCAATCTGCTCAACTTTTCCCTCATTAGTAATTATTAATTCATCAGCAACCTCTACAGCCTCATCTTGGTCATGGGTAACAAAAATACTGGTAATTCCAAGTTTTTCTATCATATCCTTTAGCCATCTACGAAGTTCTTTTCTAACCTTTGCATCAATTGCTGCAAATGGCTCATCCAAAAGAAGCACTTGTGGTTCTGTAGCAAGAGCTCTGGCAAAGGCAACTCTTTGCCTTTGCCCTCCTGACAACTGGTCAGGGAATCTTTTGCCAAGACCTGTAAGGCCAACTAATTCCAGTAATTCCTCAACTTTACTATCTATTTCAGCCTTGCTCTTTTTACGAATTTTCATTCCATAAGCAATATTGTCATAAACAGTTAAATAAGGGAAAAGCGCATAACTTTGAAATACAAATCCAATTCCTCTATCTTGAACTGGAATTCCATTTACAAGTTTTCCATCTATATAAATATCTCCAGAATCCTGATGTTCAAGACCTGCTAGCATCCTTAAGATTGTTGTCTTACCACTTCCACTAGGTCCTAAAAGTGCAACAAGCTTTCCCTTTTCAATCTCAATATTCACATTATTTGATGCTTTAAAATTTCCAAAATTCTTATTTATGTTCTCTAATTTAATATACATATGCCAGCCCTATTACACCAAATTCTCGTGCTGTAATTCTGATGTCTTCCTTTTATTTTTCTGTTGCTTCCCAGCTAACTCTGTCAGGGAAAGCTTCTGCCAAAGCATCTGTGTTAATGTACTTTTCTATCTGGTAGTTTGTGTCAAATCTGCCATTCTCATAGCACCAATTTTTAATCTTTACCAAATCATCATATGCTTCTTGCTCAAATGAATAGTAATGACGTCTTGCATTCCACTCTGCTTTGAATATTTCCTTATCTAGACCAGTGTCTGCTGAAACCCAATCAGCAAACTGGTCAATATTCTCATCTATATAAGCAAATCCTTCTTCGCTAACCTTTAAATATTTTGCCACTTCGTGCTGATGTGCCTGCAAATAAGATTCATCTGCAACAAGGAATGTGTACATGTAAATTCCTAAATCATCGATACCAATAACTGGCTTCCATCCCTTTTCCTCAAACATTTTATAGTTTGCTGAGCCTGTCCAATAGGCATCTCCACCACTATTTGCAGCAAGTGCAAGGGCTTCCTGAACACTGCCAACATTTGTAATAGTTACATCCTTTGGATCAATACCATACTGATTAAACAATTCTCCATAATAATATTCGAATACTACTCCTGCCTGAGAAACACCAATGTGACCAACCAAATCCTCTGGCTTTTTCACAGTATTAGGATTAGCATAAAGCTTGTAATTTGAAGACTTATCAATCATAGCAAATGCTCTAAGTTCACTATCAGATAAAGTATTTCCAATTCTATTAACACCGGCGTATGTTGCAAATAATCCAATATCAACTGTATCAGTTGTAATTGCATCAATTGTATTGATTCCTGCAGAAAACTCTGTGGTCTCTAATGTAATGCCCTTGTCTTTTAGAAAATCAGTGTGATTATCTAAAATCTTAAGCAAGAAATTGTTATCCAAAGAATTAACGCCTATACGAATTGTAAATTCATCTGGATTATCAGTAACAGCACCATCATTTGCTTTTGCTGAAACACTACTAGCATTGTTGCCGCAGCCTGTAACTGAAAGTGTCAAAGAAAATGCTAAAAACAGGCTTACTATCAATTTATATATTTTCATCTAATCGTCCTCCTATGCTGTCTTTTCTGCTGCAGCAGAGCCATCGTCTTTGCTTGCAACTGAATCTTCACCTACAAAATGAACTCTATCTGCCTCATGTCTAAGAATATCAAGGTGATCTCCATCAAGATCATAGAAGTAATCAAAGATTGAATTTTCTACATTTGCAGAGTGATATAAATCCTTATGTGTTAAACCGTTTTGTCTAAGTAAACTATATGTTTTCTGATACAAATCAAAATACCATTCTGGTGATGGAGCTCTATGTCCTTCTAGCTCAGAACCAGGGTTAGGTGTCCAGTGAAGTGGTATTGCCACAACTCCAAGTTCTGTAAGGTACTGAATACCCTCTAAGAGAGTTGACTTAGGCTCAATACCAGCTACAAAGAACGAACGAACATTACCTTTTCCAAATACCTCTACCTCTTTTTTAAGAGCATCAATCCAATTTTGTCTTCCGCCGCAAATCTTTTCTTTTCCAGGGCAGATTGTCTTAAAGAAATTTGCATCCCAAATCTCAAGGTTTGTTGAAATGGCTCTATAACCTGCTTCCTTGTATTTTTCAATAACAGACAAATCACTTGGAGCACCTACACATGCAGTGCCACCGAAATCTGTAAGTCCTGTAATATCCTGAATAGCTTCAGCCACGTCGATGTAGTACTCTACCTCGCGTCGCTCAGGAACGAATCCGCCTGTAATTGTAATAGACTCATATCCCTCTTCTCTTGCCTTAGCATAAGTCTCAGCTATCTGATATGGTGTCTTCCAAGAAATACCTTGAATGTCGGCAAAGCGACTCTTTGTAGCATTTATATTACAGAACTTGCAATCAAGACCCTTGTCCTTAAGTGCACACTCATTACTATATGCAACTGTAACTTTTGTCTTACCTACTTCATTTGCAATAGTCTTCATATTGACACCATCAGATGTCTTAAAGTTATAAAATGCTGGCTTTTCAACAAATGTTATTTCACTAATCTGATTTCCTTTTTCTGTAAGATAATACTTACCATTGTCATTCTCTACAGAAAATGGAGCATCATGTTTGTAGGAAAATCTGATTCTATAATTACTATCAAGTCTTATGGCTGTAGGAAGCTTTGACTTTAAATAAGTCTCATGATTCATATCAAAACATGTTTGCATCTGCTCCTGAACCTTATTTTCAAAATCGATTGTAGATACTACCTCTGGGCTAATATAAACACCCTCATTAGTAATCCTGTTATCCAGTTCCAACTGCTTGTAAAGCTCTTCTCTTGTAATTGCTCGTGACATTTCTCTCCTCCTTATACATTCACATTTAAATATTAAGTTTTACAAACCAATTATTTACAAAAAACCAGAGGCCTAAGGCTGGGATTTCTCCCAGACCTTAAACCTCTAGTTGTCTAGTCAGTATACTCGTGTGGCCTATTGCCTATTCTTTTTTAATATACCTACAACAAAGGGCTTGCCAACGATCTGATAGTGCTGTTAATAAAGGGACAACACCGGCTTATACCCCCACAGGATAGCTTCAAATAATTTCTCATATATCTCTCCCTATCTATATAAATAAAAAAACAACTAGATGCCTTACGTAGGCCTCTAGTTGTCTAGTCAGTCGTTTTATTTATTGATTTCTAATAATCAATTATTCACTTTTCGTCCTATTATTTTTCTAATTACTTATCGTTCCTATGCCAGTTCACTTGCTGGAAATACAACTTGCTTATCTTCCTTAGAAAAGTCAAGAACCTTTACAGATTTGCTTTCAACTCTATAAATAATATTGGCCTCTGGAGTATATCTAAGCTGAGGTCTTCTCTTTTTGATAAGCTCTACAGCCACTGCTGTCTCTTTCTCATCAAGCTTTCTTGCCTTACCATAAAGAGTAATATTTTTAGGTGCCTCCTGCCCCTCATGTTGGAAAAGAAGAGCCACATTATTGTTGTTAGCAATTTCTCTTGTCTTATCAGTATCCTTACCTGTTGAAAAGAGGATGTCTTTTCCATCAATTGTGTATCCACCTATGTGACGAATCTGAGGATTGCCTGCCTCATCAACCGTTGCTAATACTAAGCTTTTGTTCTCGTAAATATAATCTTTAATCTCTCCTAACGCTGCCATAATTATCTCCTTTCTCATATCTGACATTTTCAATTTTTTCTTATTTATATTCACTATTTATAAAAAACTAGAGACCTAAGACCAGGATTTCACCCCAAGTCTTAAACCTCTAGTTGTCTAGTCAGTATAATAATAGCCTGTTATAAATAAAACTATATTATATATTCGATTTCATAATCTACATCTGAGTCTTCAAAGAAGTAATCGTAAATCTTTTTCTTATACTCAGCAAATTTAGCGCTACCACGCTTTTTTGATTCCACAGGATCTGTCTCTATTATTTCCTTGATTTCTCCAGGACGTGCAGACATTACCACGATTCTGTCACCAAGGTAAATTGCTTCATCAATATCATGTGTAACCATTACCATGGTAGTCTTCTCTTTTTCTTGTATATCAAGAATCTCCTTTTGCATCTGAATTCTAGTAAGAGCATCTAATGCACCAAATGGTTCATCAAGAAGTAAAATTGCGGGATTATTGGCAAGTCCTCTGGCTATGGCTGCCCTTTGACTCATTCCTCCAGACAGCTGTGCCGGATAACTATTCTCAAAACCCTCTAAGCCAACCATTTTAAGATGGCTAAGGACATTTTTTTCCTTTTCTTCTTTAGAAAGGTCTTTTAAACCAAAACCAACGTTATCCTTGATTTTAAGCCATGGAAGAAGTCTATGATCCTGAAATACCATGCCACAATTAGGGCCAGGACCGTCTACTGGATGGCCGTTTCTTTCAACAGTTCCATCTTCATAATCTACTAGTCCACACATAATTTTAAGCAAGGTGCTCTTTCCACAACCCGAATGACCTACAATAGTAATGAATTCACCTTCTTTGATTTCAAGGTTAATATCATTCAATACTCTTATTGGATTTTTATCAACAACAAATTCCTTATTCAGATTATGTATTTTTATAATGTTATTATCCTTAATGCCCATGGCTGTTCTCCTCTAATTTCTAGTAGACTATCCCTACCATTTTATCAGCCAATTTCTTCTAAAAAAGGAACAAGCAGTTCTGTAGGTCTAATTTTTAATTTCTTGTCTATTTCTTTTTCTTTATCATCGATATTATTTGCCTTTTTATTTTCAATGATTTCTATAGACTCATCATTAGCCAAATCAGAAAAAATTCGCAAGGCGGCAAACTCCACATTTTTTGCGGTAGCCACTTGAGCTATAGCTGCTGTTTCCATATCAAAGGAAACTGGATTATATGTCTCGATAATATTTTTTCTTTCTGTTTCATCACTTAAAAAGAAATCCCCTGTTGCAAGCTTTCCTGTGATGTAATCAAAATTATTTTCTTCAGCAGATTTCTCAAGTCCATCTATTATCCAATCTTCTGTATCTTTAATCTTTGGATAGTTATCATCAATGTAAGGATGGAAATCAGTCTGAACATAGCTCTTTCCAATGGCTACTGTACCTCTTTTTGCGTTAGGTGCAAGTCCACCAGAAACACCAATATTTACAATGAAATCCGGATTGAATTCACTGATAACATCTGCTGTATTATATGCTGCATTTACTTTTCCCACTCCAAGGACTTTTACATACAAATCAATATCTTTTTTGTCATGTCTGTATAAATTCTCTCTAGTCCTTGACCAACCTTCTCTTTTATCAAGATACTCATGGATGTACTCAGTTTCCTCATCCATTGCACTTACTATTGCTACTCTTTTCATTTATTGTTCTCCCATGGTGTAATCTTTTTAAAGATTTTTGATAGAATCCAATCAGTTCCAATACCTATAACTCCAATTAAAATAATGCAAAGAATCACCTGATCTGACTTAAGCATACTTCTCGCATCATTTAATCGGTATCCAATTCCTGATGAAGCACCTAACATTTCGGCAGCCACTACAGCCATCCAAGAAGCTCCCATTCCAAGCTTTAAGCCCACTAAAATTGATGGAAGTGCATTTGGTAAATACACCTTAACAAAAGTCTCCCACTTTCCAAGCTTGTAAAGGTTTGCCACTTCAAGGAGCAAATCGGATGTAGAAGCAACACCGCTCATGGTGTTAATCATTATTGGAAATGTTGCGGCGATAACTATAATAACGACCTTTGACACTTCACCTATTCCACACCAGAGAATAATAAGCGGAATCCAAGCAATAATAGGAACCTGTCTAATGGCTGTTGCAGCCGGCAATATAAGCTTTCTCACAAATGGAATCATACCAGCTAAAGCTCCTAATGCTATTCCAAGTAATGAAGCTAACAGATATCCTTGAATAACTCTTAAAAGACTTGCAATAAGATCCTGCTGCAGTTGCCCATTTTGAGTTAGGTTTTTAAAGGCTTCAAATACATCACTAATCTTTGGAAGAATAGCACCTGACACATTGTTAATTGTCGTGGCATAGAACCATGCCACAACAATCAAAAGCGGAATTATGATACTTATATTAGCGTCCTTAAGTTTGTTACTCATAATTATCCTCCTAAACAGCTAAAGCAGACTTATTCTCCTTCTCACTTTCGATACCTTCCTCCTTGAAGATAGGTAATCTTTCCTCTTCGATTCTGTAGAAATCTAATACTAAGAAATCTGGAGATGGAGAAACATCTAAATACTGCTCGTATGTAATACCAGCCTGCTTATGTAAAAGATAAGTCTTCTGGGCCATATCATAGTGCCACTCATAAGTAGGTGTTCTGTGTCCCTCAAGCTTTGAGCCTGGATTTGGGCACCAAGCATTTGTTAAGCAGATAACACCTTTCTTGGTAAGAATTTCTACACCCTCAAGAGTTCTTTCCTTTGGCTCAATTCCAGCTACAAATCCTGTTCTAACACGACCCTTGCCAAAGACAGATACAGCCTTATCAAGTGCAGCAATCCAATTTTCTCTACCACCACACTCTTTTTCCTTTCCTGGGCAAATTACTCTAAAGTAGTTTTCATCCCAAACTTCCAGCTGAATAGCAAGTGTTCTAAAACCTGCCTCCTTGTATTTTTCAATAACAGATAAATCTGCAGGTGCACCAATAACAGCTGTTCCGTTAAAATCTTCAAGGCCAGTCTCATCCTGAATAGCCTCAGCAACATCAATGTAGTAATCTACCTCTCTACGCTCTGGAACAAATCCACCAGTAAGATTTACATGTTTTCCTTCACCAAGTCTAAATGCCTCAGCAACTGTCTCACCAATTTGTTTAGGATTCTTCCACTGAATGTTTTCCTTTTCAGCATAAGTATCCTTTGTAGCATTTGCGTTGCAGAATAAGCAATCTAAGCCTTTTTCCTTAAGGGAGCATTCATTACTATATGCAATACTTACTACACCATTTGAAAAAGTAGCTACATGTGACATTTCTGTTCCATCAGATGTCTTTTTACTATAGTACTCAGGTCTCTGGTCGAATTCGATTGGGAACTTCTCAACACCGTTATCAAATAAAACAAACTGACCATCAATATACTTAATCTCTACACTTGATCTAGGATCCCATGCAAAAGAGTACCGAAGACCGCTTGGAGATGTAAAATTGCAAGGGAATAAAACTTCAGGATGAGCCACATGATCCATTTCAAATAAAGCATGAATCTGCTCCTGATATTTTCCTCCCAAATCAAGATTCTTAAAAATCTTTGGGTCTACTTTAATTCCATCAACATTTACTTTAGCTTTAAATTTTAACTCGCTATATAATTTATCTTTTATAGTGCTCATTATTCTCTATTATCTCCTATCTATATTTTTACTTGCCACTTTCAAGCTCTGTTTTAGCCTTTTCGAAATATGAAAGATCATACCAAGAATCAACGTCAAAATCCCCATCTGACAAATCATTTTCCTGAAGGAATGATAATGTCTTTTTAGCATTTGCTATAACATCATCTGTTGCATCGAGTTCTGAATAATTATCGTGTAGTGGATACGCATAATCATAACTTTCAGCTGCATATCCAACTGCAACCCACTGATCCTTCAAAGCATTTTCATTTGCTTCAATATACTCATTAGCTCTAAGAACTGCTTTCAAATATGCTACTGCCACATCTGGATTTGAATTTAAATACTCAGTTCTGATTTCTGTAATTGAACCAGCTGCCCATCCTTCATGGTCATTGCTAAATAATATTTCTTTAAAACCATTTTCCTTTGCAAGTCTGTAACTTACATCATTAGGCTGTACAACTGCTGCATCGATACTCTTTGTCTCTAATGCTGCCAATGCATCCTGTGAAGTCATTGGAACGAATTCAATATCATCTATAGTGAGTCCTTCCTCTTCAAGTGCATATAAAAGTAATCTGTGCATAAATGCACCCTTTTGAGTAGCAACCTTTTTGCCTTTTAAATCCTTTACTGAATCAATTCCTGAATCTGGATTTGCAGAAATAACAATATAGTTATTCAAACCATTAAATGCGATTACTGTTGTGTCAATTCCGTTAGCCTTACCATTAACAGCAGGTACATCTCCTAAAATACCGATATCAAGGCTTCCAGATGCTAATGCCTCATTGATTGCTGGGCCGGCACCTGACATAGGAATAAGATTAACCTTTACACCTATCTTTTCAAATTCCTCTTCAAAATATCCGTTATCTCTTGCAATTCCTTCACTTCCTAAAAGAATATTGGAACCTGAAGTATCAACAAATCCAATATTTACCTCTCTGGTAAGACCGGTTGCTGCCTCTATATTTTCCTCTTTATTTGCAAGTCCATTATCAGAAGTGCCACCGCAGCCTGTAAAAGCTGATAAAACAAATGTACCAACTAAAGCTGCCAGCACGGTCTTTTTCAATTTCTTCATTATTAGTCCTCCTAATTACCTAAATAGATTCTCTTGATGCCAGTTCTGAAATTAAATTTAATTGTTTTACATGGCTCTTTTTAGAAGAATGGTCCTGCCAAGTCTTCTGTCCCTTTAACTGCTTTAAATAATTATAAAGCTCTTCTGATTTTTCCTTTTCTGCCTGTTTTATTGTTGTGAGATAATCACTTACAAATTCCACAGAACCTCGTATTCCAGCTGTAGATTGATTAAGAATACTTTTGTGATAAACAGGATATGAGGCTTCTATCAATGGAATTCCAACCTTATTAGCTATATTCACCTCAAGAGAGCTTCCTATCACAAGTTCAGCCTTAGACTGTCTGATAATATCATCAATATCTTTCTGGTCAGATGTCTTGTATACATTGGTTGTTACCTGTGCAAAAAGATCATCATTGTTCAATTCATGCTCTTCATCCTTTTTCAAAGAATCAGTAAGAACTGCAGCAACAATTTTTGCTCCAAATACATCCTTCGCTATTCTTCCCAATCTTATTACCTGCTCTTCATCGCCAACAATAGCTACAGATTTACCAATGGCATACTCAATCACTTCATCACGAATTCTTGAGTAGTAGTTGCTTTCATATGCTAGTTCCTTATTTAAGAAAACATCTACCGCATCTTGATCTACGGAAATCACTTTACCAATTTCATCTATTAACTCTTTTTCCTCTAAAGCATTCACTGGAAGTGCTGCTTTTTGAATTACTGGTATATCAAATTTTTCATTAAGGACCTTTGCAGGTAATTCTCCCCAGCGACCAAACACAATTGAAAGAGATGCGTTCTTTGCATTATCAATATCTTCTACGCCTCCACTTACTCCAAAGAATACATTGGCCTCAATTCCTACACCCTTTAAAATTCTCTTAATCTCTTCTAAATTTCCTTGCCAATATGGATCCTTATCAGGAATAATTCCAAAGATATTTACAAGTTTTGAATTCTTATTAGACTCAGAAGGTTTTACATCATAAACAGATTTAAATACGTCAGCCAATACGTGCTCATAACCAAAGTGTGCGCCACCATTGAAACCTGCAATAAGTGTATCTACCACTGGCTCATTCTGTTCCACTATTTCCCTAGTCATAGCATCAACATCATCTCCTACCATAGCTGATTCACAGCTATTAAGGATCACATAAAGAGCTCCATCAACTACCTTAATAGTGTTTTTAATCTGTTCTCTCAGTCTTGATGCTCCACCAAAAATAACATGTCTCTCTTGAGCCGCTGTTCCTGGAATAGAGTATCCTGAATATCTAGCTGAACCTCCTGTAGTTTTTGAATTTGCAAGATAATTAATAACTCCACATCCTGCGTTAGCATGTACAATTGGTACTACACTGTTTATTTCCTGAACTGTCTGTAAAGCACCATGAAGGGCACATCCATTTCTAGGATTTTTGATAATATCTGCCATTTAACTTACCTCCTGCTTTACATACCAGTTTCCGCTACGCTTCTTGAAACTTTCTCTGTAGCTACTTGTCTGTCTGTACTTTTCCTGGAATTCGTCCACCTTTTTTATAGCATTTGCAATAACTTCCACGCCTTTAAAGCCGTAAGTAACCTTATACTTTGTGGAAATCACAACTGCTCCCTCATGGGTAGCAAAAGAACTTCCGGATTTTTCACTAAAATAGATATCTATTTCGTTCTTAGATAGCTCATTTGCCTTTTCAAATTGCTGTCCATTTCCAATAATTGCTATAGTAGTCTTTGGCAAGAAATCTAATTTTTTCAGCTGCTTTCTATTATCCAAATCTACAAAGGAAGAAGAAAAGCCAACAACTTCTCCACCTAAATTTGTAAACAATCTCGCATAAGCAGGAACTCGACTAAGAGCTACATCAACAAAAATTTTCTTATCCTTTAACACATCCTTTATTACTACCTGTGATAACTCTGCTTCTGCTTTATCGATGTATTCAACCACTTCATCCTCGATATTCAAAAATGCTGCAAGCTTTAAAAGAAAATTCTTAGTTCCTCTAAATCCCACTGGTACATCAGTCTCTATGTAAGGGACATCAAAAACCTCCTCAAGCTCTTTAGCTAGATACTCACCCTCTTCTGGGTTAAGCACTATTGATGCTCTTGCCTTTGATGCTCTTCTGATTTCATCCACATTTGAGAATCTTGGAAGTATCTGGAATTTGATATCAAGCTCGTTAAAAATATCAGCTATAACTGCTACGTCCTCAATATCTTCTGAATAAGAAATGATATTTATAAAATCTTCCTTAATATCCACATTTTTTGAAACAAGATACTTTAGAATACTATGTGTAACAATGTCATATCCTGTAACAGGTGTTTTTGTTTTAAAACCATCTGTGTAAATGCTGATAATTGGAATACCTATCTCATCCTCAAGCTCCAATATAACCGAATTAATGTCATCATTATTGATAGCTACAACAGGTGTCCCCAGGATAAAAATTGCCTTTGGATGCTTTTCTTCATAGGCTCTAAGAATTGCCTCGGAAAGTTTATCATCTCCACCTAAAATAGTGTCTCTTTCCACAAGATTTGTTGAATACCAGCTAAAGTTTTCAAAATCATTTTGTGCTATTCCTATGGCTCCACATCCTATGGAGCCATTTACTATAATTGCCGCATCTTCAATTGTTGAAAGAACATCAAATGCATAAATAGTTTCATCATCATGTATTTGGGAGAAGGTTCGAATTCTCTGCTTTATCTCCTCACCTGATGTTTCATCGATTAGAGCTTCCAAATTACCATGAAAATGGCTAAGGGAACTTAAGCGTTTTTCTCTTGTTAACGCTTTTCTTTCATCTAAAAAACTCATCTCTTTAGGTTCTCCTTTCCCATAGCATTAGATTGCCTCAGCAACTCCTACTACGCCACTTTCGATATCGTATATACGGTCTCCCCAATTTCTAGCCCAATCTCTAAGCTCTGATGAACCAAGTGGATTTGGAACTACAAGGTTTTCATTTTCAGCGATATATTTAGCCAAATTTCTATAAATATCAGCCTGGGCACTGTTTGGCTTAGCCTCGATAACTGTCTTACCATAAAGCTCTGACTGCTGTACATCGATTGACCGATTTACATAACCTGCAATGCTTGTACCAGTCTTTGCTACAAAGTCCTCAACAATTTTTCTGTGATATCCTGGCTTCATGCTGTTTGCAATAACACCACCAAGCTTTGCTCCACCTGTTGGCGCATATTTGTTAATGGCTTTAAAAAGATTGTTAGCCGCATATAAAGCCATGAAATCAGAAGATGATACAACATAAGCTCTGTCTGTAATTCCATCACGGATTGGAACAGCAAAACCACCACAAACAACGTCACCAAGTACGTCATAAAGTACGTAATCAGGCTTGAACTCTTCGAAAAGATTAAGCTCCTGAAGAAGGTTAACAGCTGCGTTGATACCACGACCTGCGCATCCAACACCTGGTACTGGACCACCTGATTCAATACAAAGTACTCCACCAAATCCCTTTACTGAAATATCATCAAGGTGAATCTTGTTACCTTCTCTTAAACTATCAAGTACTGTTGGAAGATAGTTGTTTCCTCGAAGTGTATTTGTAGAATCACTCTTTGGATCACAACCAATCTGAATTACTCTATATCCTGCCTCTGCAAGTGCTGCACTAATATTTGATGTGGTTGTTGATTTTCCGATTCCACCTTTTCCATATATAGCTATATGCTTACCAATTTTCTCTGCCATTTTCTCTTACCTTTCCTTATACTGTTGTAGCTTCCTTAGCTTCTGAAATAATCTGAACTGCGATGTCTACTTTGATGTCTTCAATATTCTTCTTGATCTCATCAACCTTATCTAAATGCTCCCAAGGAAGGTCGATATCTGTCCTGCCGAAATGTCCATAAGCTGCAGTCTGCTTGTAGATTGGCCTACGTAAATCAAGGGCATCAATGATTGCTGCTGGTCTGAGATCAAATACTTTTTCAATAATATCAACAATCTTCTCATCATCTATTACTCCTGTGCCAAATGTATCTACTGCAATAGATACTGGCTTTGCTACACCAATGGCATATGCAAGTTCAACCTCAAGTCTCTTCGCCACACCTGCTGCTACCAAATTCTTCGCTACCCAACGAGCTGCATAGGCTGCAGAACGGTCAACCTTTGTTGGATCCTTTCCTGAGAAGGCACCGCCGCCGTGACGACCTGTTCCACCATAGGTATCCACGATGATCTTACGTCCTGTCAGTCCTGCATCACCCTGAGGACCACCGATAACAAATCTACCTGTTGGATTTACGTAGTAGATTGTATCCTCGTCCAATAACTCTGCTGGAATTACCGGCTTGATAACATGCTCGATAATATCAGCTCTTATCTGTTCAAGAGTTACATCCTCTGCATGCTGTGTTGAAATAACAATGGTATGTACTCTCTTTACAGTCTGTCCATCTTCTGCAAATTCTACTGTTACCTGTGACTTTCCATCTGGTCTAAGGTATGGAAGTGTTCCATTCTTTCGAACTTCTGTAAGCCTTCTAGTAAGGCGATGAGCAAATGAAATAGCCGGTGGTAAATACTCTTCTGTTTCATCTGTTGCATATCCGAAGATAATTCCTTGATCACCTGCGCCTGTTCCAAAATCCTCTGTCGCTCCTTCCTGCTTTGACTCGAATGCCTTATCAACTCCAAGTGCAATATCAGCTGACTGCTCATCAATTGATGTAAGCACTGCGATTGAGTCTGCATTGTATCCATCTACATTATTTACGTAACCAATCTCTCTGATTGTGTCTTTTGCAACCTTTGCGATATCCACATATGCCTTTGTAGTGATTTCACCAACTACAAGAGCAAGTCCTGTTGCTACTGTTGTCTCAGCAGCTACTCTTGAATATGGATCCTGAGCAAGTAGCTCATCAAGGATTGCATCAGAGATCTGATCTGCGATTTTGTCTGGATGTCCTTCTGTTACTGATTCTGATGTGAATAACTTTCCCATATTTTTTATCTCCTTTTCTTTATTAATATAGTTTGGGATTTTTTATAGAAAAAAAGAGGCATTAAACCACAGCTAATGGAACCGTGGTTTAAAACCTCTAGTTGTCTAGTCAGTTTTTATAACCTTATCTTTTCACTTTTATCTATTTGAACTATCTTACCATCCTGTATGATGATGTTGACCGAGCCATATTTTATTGACTCTATGTAATCTTTAATTGTTGCCAGTTGATTTTCGCTTACTACTTTTACTTCAGCCATTTCTTCTCCTTTCACTTTTGATGGTGCTAGCTGGATTCGAACCAGCAACTTCAGCGATGCCTCGCCTATGCCCTTCCAGCGGCTATAGCACCAAAAAAGCCACCGCTTAATCTCTTAAGCAGTGGCTCACATAATTCGTATATACGAATTTAGTCATCATGGTGCAAGACGACAGGCCATGCACCCTTTAGCTCTCACTGCTTGGGAGTATAGCATTTTACACATACACATATCCATACAACAACAAACTTTTGAATCGATATTCTGTCTCATCGTCTTGCTCCTTTCTTGTTATTTCTGATTCGTTGTTGATACTATAACTTTAATTACCTATCGAGTCAATAGGTGTAATAATAGTCAAAAATAATAGCTAGCTATAAATCTGATTTATAGCTAGCTATATATATCTACCACTTAACCAACCATCTATCTGAATACTTACCGTAGTTACTGTTATCACACAAGGGTTCTATGTGTTTGTTTTCATTGCTACTTTTTTTACTTTGGAGAGAGAGTAAGTATTCATCTGGATTTAGTGGTAAATTAACAACTTCATTTTTCCACCATGATAAATAGGCGGCGTTGGCAATAGTAAGGCCAAATATGCCCTCTTCACCAGGTGCTATAAGAGGCTCCCCCTTTCTAATTGCATTTGAAAAATTCTGCAGTATTCCAAGGTGGGCGCTTTCCGGTTCACTCTGAACAATCACTGTCTCATCTATGGCAATTTTGGGCATATACTCGGAAGAATTTCTGGTGAACTCCTTTAGGTCGGTGTCAAGTAAGCTAAGGGTCAGCTTTCCATTTTCTATGACAGCTTTTCCCTTTGTGGCTGAAATTTCCAGTCGATTTGTACCTGGATATTCTCCTGTTGAGGTCTGGAAATATCCTCTGGCACCATTTTCATATTCCACTATTATCTCGGCTGCATCCTCCACCTGAATTGGATGAAATGCCCCCTGATGACAATAGGCTCGTACCCTAATTGGCATGCCAGTAATCCACTGCCATATATCTAGATTGTGAGGACATTGATTCATCAATATGCCACCACCTTCTCCATCCCAGGTAGCTCTCCAATTGCCAGAAGCATAGTAGGCATCTGTGCGATACCAGTTGTTAACTATCCAATTGAATCTAATGAGCTCACCTAGAGTGCCACTTTTAAATAACTCACGAAGCTTTATAAACAAAGGATTGGTTCTTTGATTGTACATAATGGCAAAAACTACGCCACTTTCCTTTGCCACCTCATTCATATGAAGAACAGATTTCACATCAATGCCTGCTGGTTTTTCCGTTAACACATGGATGCCACTTTTGCAGGCCTTTTCTACTATCACAGGATGTAATGGATGTGGAGTTGCAACTACCAGTGCCTCAACCTTATGACTATCTATCAGCTGATTATAGTCATTAAAACACTGGACATCTTTCAATTCTTTTTTTGCCCATTCCAGTCTTTTTTCATCGATATCACATACCGCAACAAGTTCAAAACCCTCTATCTCTTTTTTATAGAGACTCATTGCATGAGCAGAACCCATACTGCCAATTCCCACAACTCCAACTCTAATTAACTGCTCCATTTTATTTTTCATCCCCTTAGATACTATTAATTTTTATTTCCTCTTCTGATAATTCTTCTGCAGAAATCTTTTTCTCATAAAAATGTATAGCGTATTTTTCTATTCCACCTGTGCGGTAAAATTCGTCATCCTCTTTGATTGGCAAAGATACAATAGCTTTGGTAAAGCCAGACTTATAAATTGCGGTAATAAGCTCAAGAGTCTTCTTACCATCAACACCTGTAATAAGTGGTCGTCCGCCCTTTTCTAGAGCTGTAAGCACATCATCAATCTCACCGATATGACCCTCGTACTTTAAATCTGGTATGGAATCAACATACTTATTTAGCTCATCCAAAAGCTTTTTATTTTTTTCTTCCTTTGGGAAGCCATTGTCCATAGATACCTCAGCCTTAGGGTCCCAAGGGGCAGAAAGTTTAGCATCAGCACACTGAACAATTACACTTTGCTCCTCACCATGATGTACAACAGAGGCTGTTACATCTGCCAGGTTACCATTGTCATAAATCATAATAGACTTGGAAATATCCTCCACTTCCGAGTTGTCATGCATTACATTTGAAAGAATGCAGCTTACCTGCTCTGGAAGTCCTCCCTCAAGCCAGTTGAGTAAGTCAATATGGTGGACTGCATGATTTAATGTAGGTCCACCGCACTCCTTTTCCCAAGTGCCTCTCCACCATAAATCATAGTAGCTGTGACCTCTCCACCAGTTTGAGTTGATTTGAACTGAACAGATTTTGCCAGCTTTTTTACTATCAAGTACCTTCTTTAGCTTCCAATATGGATTTGTAAATCTATTCTGAGCAATCTGTCCTAGGATAACTCCATTTCTTTTTTCTGCTTCTAGCATGGCATCGCACTCCTCAAGGGATGATGCCATTGGCTTTTCGCAAAGCACATTACAACCTGCATTCATAGCGTTAATTGAAATCTCAGCATGTGAAAATGGTGGTGTTGCAACATGCACCAAATCAATCTTAATTCCAGAAGCAAGCATCTTCTCATGATCATCAAACACAGGACAATCAATACCATACTGCAGCTTTATTTTTTCAGCTTTTTCAGGCTTAATATCGCAAAGGGCTACTATTTTACAACGGTCGGGAAATGTAAGTAATCCCTTAATATGCGCGTGACTTATGCCCCCTGTTCCAACTATAGCGACTCTAATCATTTTATTTCTCCAATCCGTATACTCTCTCAGCTTGTAACTCCGCCTTAACACACAACTCTGCTGCCTTAAAACAATGGGCCTGAGTCATGGCAATCTCAGTTCGATTAATGCAATCTAATATCAATTCACCAAAGAATGGATATCCAACTTTTCCCTCAAGTTCAAAATGCTGTTCACCATCTTTATTTACTAAAAATAGATGGTCACCTGATTTATCTGTTGCCACATTAACGTATTTACGAAGTTCAATATACCCTTCTGTTCCAATAATAAATGTCCTGCCATCACCCCAGGTTGATAGGCCATCTGGTGTAAACCAATCAACTCTAAAATGCTGTGTGGTGCCATTGTCTCCAAGAAGTGTAGCCTCTCCCAAATCCTCCAGCTCTGGCTGGTTTGGATGATTATAGTTACCTACTTGGCTATACTGAACTGTGGCATCCTTGCAATCGCAGTAATATAGAAACTGCTCTATTTGGTGGCTTCCGATATCACAAAGGATTCCACCATAGTATTCCTTTTTAAAGAACCAGTCGGGACGACCTTTGATGTCACCTACTCTATGAGGTCCAAATCCATCTACATGGATAGGCTTTCCAATAGCTCCCTGTTTAATTAATTGGCCAGCAAATACAGCTGATTCCACATGGAGTCTTTCACCGTAGTAGCACATGTATTTTCTGCCAGTTTTTTCCACCATCTCTTTAGCCTGGGCCAGCTGTTCTAGAGATGTAAGAGGTGCCTTATCTGTAAAATAATCCTTGCCTGCCGCCATTACTCTAAGGCCTAGGGCACAACGCATACTTGTAACTGCTGCACCGCAAACAAGCTTTACCTCTGGGTCAGATAAAATCTCCTCCTCGCTTTTTGCCGCCTTCACACCTTTATATGCCTTACAGAAGTCTTCCACCTTTTTAGGATCTTTATCGTACACCCATTTAAGAGTTGCACCTGCTTCCACAAGGCCATTGCACATTCCATATATGTGGCCATGGTCCAGTGCAATTGCAGCAATAACAAATTCCCCTTCCTTAACAACTGGCTTGGGTTTTCCCACTGGAGCGTAGTTCATTCCGTCTTTCCTATCCATTAGTCATCCCTCTCATTCTTTTTATATTTGAGTTCTACTCACTTACTCCGTAGAATTCCATTCTCTCTTCAAGTACAGTTTTGATACCAGAATCCTCTAGCTTACTCATATACTCATCAAATGTCTTATCAAACTCACTAGGAGATGCTGTAATACACTTAACCTGATATTCATCCTGAACAAGCTTTAAATCAGTAATGTACTCAGATGTTGATGGTGCTGTGTAATAACTATCTGGAAGAACATTTCCCTTAAGAGCATTCTCATAGTTATTAATTACATAGTCCTCATATCCTGGGCATTCCTTTGATGTACATGCGTTGAAAGCATCAACAGTATCAAAATATCCCTGATTTCCTGTAAGGAATATATCTGTACGAATCCAATCCTTGTCCTTTGCGTTGTAATCAGAATCCTTTACAACAGGAACACCATCAACTAAGTCGTAGTGCTCACCTTCGAATCCATGATAAAGAACAAATCCGCCGTCCTTTGAGCACATCCAGTCAAGATATGTCATACAAGCCTCAACCTTTTCAGCTGATGCTGTCTTTGGGCAGAATGCAATGAGTCCTCCAGTAGCATAGGCTGCACTATTCTGCTCACCTGTGTTTACATTTTTAAATGGCTCAATTGATACAATATCTGCATTTGGATCATTCTCCTTAAGAGTCTGGAGCAATCCACCTCTAAGTACATCAACATTTCCATTTACGTTGTACTCACAGAATCCAATAGCACCTGAACAGAAAAGACTCTTAAACATATCTTCATCTGTTGCCATTGTGTAGTATTCCTTGTGAAGTAGACCCTCGTTGTAAAGAGTGTTCATGTACTTGTAAAACTCTCTCATACCTTCCTGGTCATAGTAGTCCATAATGCAATCTTCTGTAGCTGCTACCTGCCACTGATTCTCATCTGTAGTTTTTGTTGAAAATGCAGCTCGCATATTCCACATCTGAACTAAATGGGCAGCAACAACATCTTTTCTTCCATCTGGATTTTCCTTTGCAAATGCTGTAAGTACTGCATGCAATTCCTCTGGTGTTGTTGGCACTTCCATTCCAAGTGCATCAAGCCAATCTTTTCTAATAAAGAAATTTGTCTTTGCAGTTGTAGCACGACGGGCTACAATACCATAGAGCTGACCATCACCATTTCTTCCGATATCAAGGCAATCTTTTCCGATATATGCCTTTAGATTTTTGGCCTGATCTTCACCGTCTATAAACTCTGATAAATCCCATGTTCCGCCTAGATTAAAGTAATCCTCAGCGTATGGATATGTGTAAGTGATTGTAATATCTGGTGCTGTCTGAGAACCAACCATTGTCTGCATCTTTGTCACCTCATCACTTCGAGGGACAGTAACAAACTCAACATTGATACCTACCTTATTCATTTCCTGATTTACATAATTGGTCCACTTATTATCTGTAATTGTGGAACCTTCTGGTGCATTACTTCTATCAAACAACTCAACTGTGATTGTCACATCATCAAATTGCTTGTCTCCATATGTAGTTTTATAATCGCCACCGCCTTCATTGCTAGCTGTTGCAGTTCCTCCTCCGCATCCAGCAAAAGTAGACATGCACATAACAGCAGTCGCTGCCAATGCTAAAAATCTTTTTTTCATATTACCCTCCATGTTTCTTTACATACATATATAATTCTTTACCGGCCAGTAAATAATTCCTAATTATCCCTTAACAGAACCTACCATTACACCCTTGACGAAATACTTTTGAAGCCAAGGATAAACCACAAGAATAGGAAGTGTTGACACTGCCACAGTTGCCATCTTAAGGGACTGGGATAGCACCATGCTGCCGCCTCCTTCTAGGTTTGCAGTACTATTAAGTTCTCCACCAAAAAGCAAAGATCTAAGTCTAAGCTGTAATGTATATTTCTCTGGTGTTGTTATATATAAGAGTGCGTTGAAGTATGAGTTCCAGTATTCAACTGCGTAAAACAATCCAATTGTGGCTATGATTGGAAGTGATAAAGGCAGTATTATCTTAAGAAGTACTTGGATGTAGGATGCCCCATCAATTCTCGCTGCTTCCTCCAGTGAAGGTGGTAAGCTCTTAAAAAATGTTCTCATAACAATAAAGTTGAACACATTAATTGCATTTGGTATAAACAATGCTCCAAGTGAATCGTAAAGTCCCACGTTTTTTACTACCAAAAAGGTTGGAAGCAATCCTCCACCAAAATACATGGTAAAAAGAATCAGGCCTGTCACAAATTTTCTACCTACCAAATCCTTTCTAGAAAGTGTGTAGGCTGCAAATATGGTAAGCAACATGCTGACAGTTGTTCCTACCACTGTTACAAAAACTGTAGTTTTCATGGCCTGCCATATTTGCTTTTTTGCAAGAATGTCTCTATATGCATCCAAGCAAAAATCCTTTGGCAAAACCGTAACATTTCCTGTCAAAACTGCATTGTATCCACTTAATGAATAAGCTATTACATTTAAAAATGGATAAAGACATACAAACGTAAGAACAACTAGTAAAACTCCATTTATAACCCGTCCAATACTTAATTTATTTTTCATGTAAAATACCCTCGCCTTATAAAATACCTTCTTCTCCTATAAGCTTCGCAAACTTATCTGCCAAAAATAGAATCACAATATTTACCACTGACTGGAACAGTCCAATTGCTGTTGATTCACTATATTTGGCCTGCTCAATACCCATTCGATATGTATAGGTACTGATAACTTCTGATACCTCCATTACCTTTTTATTTCCTACTAAAAGTGGCGCATCAAGACCGATGGTCATCATCTTTGAAATCTGAAGAATAAGCATTACCACTATTACGGATTTGATTGCTGGAAGTGTAATGTATATCAGTCGCTGAAACTTGCTTGCCCCATCCAAATAAGAAGCCTCATAAAGTGTTTCATCCACCCCAGTTAATGCTGCAAGATAAATAATGGTACCCCATCCGATTTCCTTCCAAACATTGCTGATTACGTATGTAAAAACCCACCAGCCATTGTTGGATAAAAATGGTATAGAGGATAAACCCATCTTTGATAAAAACAAATTAATTGTTCCTCCGTTTTGAGAAAACAGATTTACAACTATACTTGCTACTACTACCCATGAAATAAAGTGTGGTAGATATAAAATCGACTGAATCACTTTTTTAAACTTTCCACTGACCACTTCATTAAGCATAAGTGCCACGATGATGGTAAAAGGAAAGCTAATTGCTAAAGTCAAAAGATTCAAAAGAAAAGTATTTCTTATACTGTTCCAGAAATTTTGATTGGAAAAGATTTTCCTAAAGATGTCAAACCCAACCCACTGACTTCCAGATATTCCTTTAAAAACGTTGTAGTCC
The DNA here is from genome assembly GCA_017557435.1 of Pseudobutyrivibrio sp. Taxonomy (GTDB): domain Bacteria; phylum Bacillota; class Clostridia; order Lachnospirales; family Lachnospiraceae; genus Pseudobutyrivibrio. Next base: position 93,409 of record JAFYYR010000016.1, read on the forward strand.
TTAAAGGCCATTACAAGACCGTACATTGGAATGTACTTAAAGATTACAAAATATAAAACTACAGGTACTAACATTATGTATAACCATTTGTAATTCCATAATTTATGCATAGTTTTAGCCATGTGTTGCTTATTCCCCCTTTGTCTATTATCTATTGTGTATCTTGATAATAGCACGTTCATCTATGCACAAATACATTTATTAATGCCAAAATTATTGCGTTTTTAAACCTAGGTAAATATAATGATATTATCAGGTAAAAAATTAACTACTGCTCATATATGGGAGGTCCTATGAAAAAAGAGATGCCAAATTACCAAAAAATAATGGAGACTCATGAAAATGATTTTATCTGTGCTTACAAGAATTCTCCCATTACAGAGACAGGTATTTACCACAGCCATGACGGATATGAAATATATTTATTTCTCCATGGAGATACCAAAATACTATTGGAAAATGACGGTAAAATAATGGAGCCAGGAGACTTAGTTCTCTTCCCTCCTTATGTATTTCACCATGCCTGCCCTATGGGAACTGGGGATTATGGCAGAGTTGTCATCAATATAAAAGAAGAATATTTTGAGAATAAGGGGGATGAATATAAGCATTTTACAGATTGCTTTAAGCAGGAGGATATGACAAAGCTCAATATCATCCACCTAAATCAAGAGCAAGTAGATACCTTTGTTAGCTATACGGATATTCTCGAAAAAACCATTAATGAAAAAGGTCAGGAGTTTGGCTCTACCGTTCTGGCAGAATCAATTCTTAATATTATTCTCATATCTATCAATAGACTTGCAAATACAAAAAAGACACCTACTTACGTAGATGTCCTTCCGAAAACTATTACTGATGCATTTAATTATATCAATCTACACCTAGCAGATTCCGTATCTGCCAGCAGTGTAGCTGAGAATTTACATCTCCACCCTGTATATCTCAATCGCATTTTCAAGGCAAATACAGGCACCTCAATTCAGCAATACATAATTGAGAAAAGACTTGCCCTTGCCAAAAAGCTACTTAGAGAGGGAACTGCTCCAATAGATGTATGCTTTCAATCTGGATTCAACAACTATTCCAACTTCTCCAGGACATTCTCTAATCACACTGGTACCTCACCAAAGCAATATCAGATGTCCGTCAGGAGCCCATTTGTAGTGCACTAATCCTAGGCCTTTGCAGCGCCCTCAAGCATAGCAACTATAGAGTCCTCGTCCATATTAGCTGAATTGATAATCAAATCAAAGTATTCTGGAGAGCCCCATTTACCACCAGAATGAGAGGTAAAGAATTTCTCACGCTTCTTATCGAACTTCTTCATTACCTCATCAGCTTTATCAGATGGATTGTTCTCTACATTAATTGATCTATCCAGTCTATAACCATCATCGGCAGTGATAAATACCTTAAGGCATTTTTTATCCTTAAGAATCTCACTGGCGCAACGACCTACAAATACACATCCAGGTTCCTTAGCTGCCTCTTTTATAATGTCTGCTTCTGTATTGTATATCTTCTCCGCTAAGGTAGTGTAGTCAATGCCCGGTGTTTTAAAGATAGGCTTAATAGGTGTCTGCTCATCCATATTGGCAACTTCCTCATAAGATAACCCCATTTTCTTACAAGTCTGTTCCACAACACCACGGTCATATAGACGATAACCAAGCTTCTTTGCAAGCTTTTTTGCGATTTCATGACCACCACTGCCATATTTACGCTCTATGGTAATATAATCGTACATAAAAACCCTCCTCTCAATACAAATTATTATACCATATTGAAAAAATGAGTACATATAATACAAAAAAGCTACACATTTTTTTATTCGTAAGCGAATGTCTTAAGGAACTTCTTAGCTCGCTCTGTCTTAGGCTCATTGAAGAATTCTTTTACATCTCTTGTCTCTTCTACAATATCACCCTTGTCTATGAAGATAATTCTATCTGCAATGGCCTTAGCAAATGCCATCTCGTGGGTAACAATAAGCATAGTCGAGCCAGACTTAGCAAGAGCTATCATGGTCTCTAATACCTCGTGAACCATCTCAGGGTCAAGAGCAGCTGTTACCTCATCAAATAGAATCACCTCTGGGTGCATTAACAAAGCCCGTACAATTGCTACTCTTTGCTTTTGACCACCAGAGAGCTGTCTTGGATAATAGTCCTTCTTATCCACAAGCCCAACCTTATCAAGAAGTGCTATAGCTTCCTTGGTAGCCTCTTCCTTATCCCGTTTTTGCACCTTGGTAGGTGCTAGAATAATATTCTCAAGAACGGTCTTGTGAGGGAACAGCTCATAGGACTGGAAAACCATTCCAATCTTTTGACGAAGCTTTGTTATATCCCTTTTTCCTGCCTCAACAGGAAGTCCTGATATGGTAATCACGCCTCCCTGAATTTCCTCAAGACCATTTAAACATCTGAGAAATGTGCTCTTTCCACAACCCGATGGTCCTATTATTACTACTACTTCCCCCTTTTCCACAGACAGATTAATATCATTTAAAACAGTATTCTGCCCGAATTCCTTGTGTAAGTGTGTTACTTTTAATAATTCCATTTACTCCCACCTTTTCTCTAAGTATGTTGCAAGCCTGCTAATAGGCCAGCAAACAATAAAATATAGTAAAAATACAACTGCAAATACGCCAAATGCTGCATTAGGCGATGAATTTCTATTGGCCTCTATAATCTGCTGAGCTACTTTCAGCACCTCAACAATTCCAATCATAAGTACAAGAGATGTAGTCTTAATCATTCTTGTAATAAGATTTATAGATAGCGGAATCAGTCTTCTGATGGTCTGTGGGAAAATGATGTAGAAATAAGTCTGCATCTTGTTTAATCCCAATGCCCAAGCTGATTCAAACTGGATTACTGGAATACTCTTAATTGAGCCTCTCACCAGATCTCCCATCTCTGCAGTTCCCCAAAACGTAAATACGATAATCGCAGATGCTTCCGCTGAAACATCCCAACCAAAAACTCTAGTAGTTCCAAAATATACGATAAACAAAAGTACCATCTGAGGCATGATTCTTACAATCTCAAGATATACTTTAAGAATTGCCTTTAAAAATGGGTTGTTTAAAGTCATAAGCATTCCCACAACAAGTCCTAGGATTATGCTTAAAACAACTGCAATCAAGCTGATTTCAATTGATACCCATAGTCCCTGAAGGAGTCTAAGGAAATTTGTGCCTTTAAATAAAACATCAATCCCCAAATTGGCCATATCGCACCCTCCTTTCTACAATTGCACCTATTATAGAAATAGGAAGAAGCATAACCAGGTAGAATACAACCAAAAGGAATAAGCTTTCTATTGTCTTTGCATACATACCTATCAAATCCTTCGCTGTAAACATCAAATCCATCAAGCTGATTGTTGAAAAAACTGATGTCTCCTTTAGAAGGAAAATAACATTTGCAAGAATTCCTGGTACACTGATAGAAATTGCCTGTGGCAAAATAACATGCCATAGAGTCTGAAAATCACTCATTCCAAGGCTAAGTGCACTCTCTGTCTGAATAACTGGAACTGCTTCTAGACCACTTCGAAATGTCTCAATCATATATGCTCCGCCTAAAAGCCCCAGTCCAAGGACACCACAGGTCTGTGCTGTTATTTGAATTCCCACCTTTGGAAGGGCAAAATAAATAAAAAATAGCTGCACCAAAAGTGGTGTATTTCTAAATAATTCAATGTATATTCCCACAATCCTCTTAAGCACTGGTGTCTTAAAATGAATAATGGCAGAGCCAATTAAGCCTATTACAAAAGCCAAAATAATGCCCTGCCATCCAATTTTAAGTGTTAAAAATAGTGCGTCCTTATAGAGTGGGAAATATTCAATAAGAATATCCTTATCCATTACTATAGGTTACAAATCCTTTCGTATAATACTTCCTACTTGCTAGGCTCTACTACAAGCTCATCCTCGTAATCAGCACCGTATGTATCAAGAAGTGTTGCCTCATAATCTCCGTGGAAGAAATTCTCGCTTCCAAGTGATACAAGCTCATCATTTAACCATGTTAAAAGTGTCTCATTACCCTTTGTAACAGCTGGAGCGATTGTATCCTGATCACCAAGTGAAGGAATTCCTACTGTATAGCCCTCGTTCTCGATTGCAAATGCAATAACCTCTGTATTGTCATTAGCCCATGCTACACCGTTGCCATTCTCAAATGCTGTCTTAGCCTCTGCGTATGCATCATACTTCTGAAGCTTGATATCTGGGTAATTCTTAGCAAGGTATGTCTCAGCTGTTGTACCTGAAATTACGATAACTTCATCATCAGCACCTAAGTCATCAAGGCTCTCAATTACTGCTCCATCAGGTGAAACAACACCAAGTGCTACGTTCATATAAGGTAAAGCGAAATCAACTTCCTGTGCACGCTCTTCTGTAACTGTAAAGTTAGCAAGGATAATATCTACCTTTCCTGTCTGAAGGTACTCAATTCTGTTAGCTGCCTCTGTAGATACATAGTTAATATCAACCCCAAGATCCTCACCAAGCTTCTCTGCAAGATATACATCATATCCAGCATATTCACCATTTTCATCTACGTAGCCAAATGGGCTCTTGTCTGAAAATACACCGATATTGATTACGCCGCTGTCTTTAATTTCATCAAGTGTTCTGTAACCTGCTGCCTTAGAGCCAGCCTCTGTAGCGCCACCCTCAGCACTGCCATCTGCCTTGTCTGATGAACCGCAACCTGTAAGAGAAGCTGCCAAAAGTCCTGTTACTAATAATCCACTTGTTAATGTCTTTAATAAATTCTTTCTCATGATAATTAACCTCTTTTCTATTAATTAAGCTGCAATGAGCTTTTTGTATATTGCATTTGCCAGAGCAAGATGTCCCTTAGCATCTAAATGCTCCTGATCTGTTTCTGATGGCTTCGCCACATCAGATGCTGCCAAAAACATACAATCAAACTCCTCTGCAAGCTTAGCAAACACTGCCTTCAGTTCCTTAGAAGTGAGAACTGATTTCTCATCAAACTCAGGATCATACTCTTCTTTCCAAACAGTCTCTCCTAAGTGGATTGGGGAAAGCAGTAGGATTTTGGCTGCGCTATTGTTGTCTCTAATCTGTCTAAGTAAAATCTCAGCGCCTCTGGCTATAAGCTTTGGTGAAGCATTATAAACAGCCTTACAATCATTGGTTCCAAGCATAACAACTACTGTGTCGACAGGTCCGTGGCTTTCAAGAAGAATTGGAAGTAGTTTAGAGCCATTTCTTCCCAGTCTAGTGCTGTCCTCAAAAACTGTAGTCCGTCCTACCAGTCCTTCCTCTATCACTTCATAATCCTGGTGACCAAGCATCTCAGAGAGCACCCCGGTCCATCTTTCAGTTTTTTCAAATCTGCCACTACCGTCTGGCTTTAATCCATATGTGTTTGAATCGCCAAAGCAAAGTACACTCTTCATCTTGGTCTCCTTTCTGTGCCCCTTTTATGGGCTTCTGTCTTGCATGTTCGTATATTAAACCTACTTGCCTACTGAGTCAATAGGTTTAATAATAGGCAAAAATTATAGGTTGCTATCAATTCCATTAATAGCAACCCACAATTCATTTTAACTCATTAAATATCACTACAAATGAGCTTATTATTCTTATTTTTCAGATTCATTTACTTCATCAGTATCATCCTTGAAGAATGAAATCTCCTGATTAAGTTTAATCGCTATATCCTTCAAATCATCTGCTGAATTAGCAAGACTTGAAACTGTAGCAGACAACTCTTCTACAGATGCACCTGTTGTCTCAGAAGATGCTGCATTCTCCTGTGATATAGCAGAAAGTGATGACATTGCATCTGATACCACATCATTAGAAGATACACAAGTACTAGCCCCACCCGAAACTTCTCTTACACCAACAACTGTGCCATCGATATCTTCAAGCATTCCATTTACAGAATTAAGTGTTCCTCCAATAGCCTCTTGCTGCTCTAAGTTACCCTGTTTTACAAGATTTGCAGCGGCAACAGCTGCTTCTGACTGTTTAAGTAGAACATCCATCTGCTCTCTAATATCCTGGGCCATGCTATCTGAATCATCAGCTAGCTTTCTAATTTCCTCAGCAACTACAGCAAATCCCTTGCCGGCCTCACCTGCACGTGCAGCCTCAATAGAAGCATTAAGTGAAAGAAGATTTGTCTGTGAAGCAATTCCAGAAATACCTTCTACACTATCATTAATACTTGTAACCGCATCCTTTGTAGCTGATATAGTTCTTGCAATTTCCTCAATCTTTTTAGTCATATCACTGCTAGAGTTCTGAAGATTCTGAAGTGACTGACTAGATGTCTCTGATGCCTGTTTCATTTTGCCTGCTAGAGTTTCCATGTTGCCAGTTGAGTTCTGTACAACTGCAACAGCATCTGTGATTTTACCAACATTCTCTGCTGCTTCCTGGATTTCTTCTGCCTGCTGAACTGCTCCTGTAGCTATTTCTTGTACAGCATTTGCAACTGTATCTGTTGTAGCTGCAATCTGGTTTGCCATATCTGCAAGATCCTCAGAGGAAATGGTAACTGTAGATGCAGAATGCTTAATAGATGCAACTATACCACCTAATCTATCAATAACGGAGTTTGTACTTCTAACTATTTCGCCAAATTCGTCTTTACGTTTTGAGTAACCATTAATCTTCTTAAATCTACCATCAGCAAGCTGAGTAATTGAACCAGTAACCGCAATAATTGGCTTTGTAAAGCTCGTTGCCATAAGAAGTGAAATAACAACTGCTACTGCAAGCAAAATCACTCCAATAATAACAATGAGCATAGCGGATTTAATTGCAGCTGACATTATTTCTTTTTCTTGCTTTGATACAGCTACATAATATCCACTTGTTGGCTCTTTAGTCCATGCCATATATGTAAGATTTCCATCGAATACATTAGTAATTACTCCGCTAGAATCAGAAGAGGTCATGAATTCGTAACTGCTTAAGTCATACTCATCCTCTGGACTAATCTCAAATTGTGCATGAGCAACCATCATGCCTGAAGGATCTACAATAAAACCATCTGAAACATTTTCTGCTAAAAATTTATGTAGATTATTTAAATCGTAGCTTCTTTGAATTGTTCCAATAACTTTTGTATGGTCCGCATCATATATAGGCACGCAAATAATAGTAATACGATTTCCTGCTTGTTTACTTACAACAGCGTTAGATATTGCAAGCTCTCCAGTTGAGACTGCCTGCTGGAAGTATGGTCTATCAGAAATATTTGTATTTTCCTTTCTATCTGTTCTAAGCATCTGCTGACCAGAAGCAAGGGTTAAGATAACACTCTTATTACCATCACCGATAAATTCATTGATAGCATCCATATGAGCAAGCATAACCTCATCTGGAATAGGAGGATTCTCCATACCATAGGTATCAATATAATTTATGGTACTTGGTGCTGTAGCAAAAGTTTGCAAAGCCGCAGTATTTTCCAATATAATATCGGAAAATTCAATTTCAACCATCTTAGATGTAGAACTCAACAGTTCAAGGGCATCCTCTTTTGCCTTTGTAGTTGAGCTGTGGTAGCTAATTAAAATTGAAACTACAAGTGGCACAGCCACAACCAAAGCCATAATTAATATAAGCTTTGTCTTTATACTGTCTAGTACTCCAATTTTCCCCTTATTGGATCCTTTTGGGTTCTGAGTTTGTTTTTCTTTTTTTCCCATAGTAAAACTCCTTATATAACCAAAAACCACCCTTAGCGAAATAATCCTACCGTTGATTATATTAAAAAAATTTGTATAAACCGTTAACACCGTTGGATTAAATTATGAATTATAAAATCAACAGCAATTGAATTAAGAACAATTTACAATTGAATTACCTATTAACCTATCGTATAATAGTATAAAATTAGCGATTGATTTTTATAATTAAAAAGTGGAGGATTATTTATGTTTAGTACAAAAGGTCGATATGCACTGCGTGTAATGATAGACTTAGCTCAACAACATAGTGACGAATACATTCCCCTAAAAGACATCGCAGAGCGTCAGGATATTTCCAAGAAATATCTTGAGATCATTGTTAAAGAATTAGTTCACGGCGGTTTTGTTAAGGGTGTCAGCGGTAAGGGCGGCGGTTACATGCTTACTCGTTCTCCTGAGGAATACTCTATCGGAGAGATTATCGAGCTCATGGAAGGAAGCCTTGCCCCAGTTGCTTGTCTCGCAGATGGCGCTGAGGATTGTCCTAGAGAGGGCGTCTGTAAGACACTTCCTATGTGGACTGAGTTTTATATGTTAGAGAGAGATTTCTTCTATGGCAAGAAGCTTAGTGACATTGTAAATTCATAGAATTAGTCACCTGAGACAGTCATCTTTTGATGGCTGTTTTTTTGTTATCGCCAGCAATTCCACAAAAAAATTTAATAGTTGACGAATCTGTATATTAGTGTTATAACTGTACTAGAACTTGTAACACAGTATTAAGGAGATTATTTATGAAAAGAAGATTATTAGTTTTTTCGACAGCGGCTATTTTTGCATTAAGCCTTCTGGCATGTACCTCTCAGGTATCAAACGAGGACATTCCAGAAGATCAAGTAGCTTGCGAGCCACCAGCTGATTACTGCGGAGGCTGTGGTACATCTATTGAAAACATTGAGACTTTAGAGACAAAAGATAAAATTGCTCAGACTACTGTAGAATATGACGGCGTTAGCTTTTCTTTATTCGGTGATGCATCTGAAATTCTTGATAAGCTAGGCGAGCCAACTGAGACATGTGAGTTTGATAATTGCTACTACAATACATATGAGAACTGTGTTCTCGAATACGAATCAACTAATGATGACCCAACTGTTGATTATGTATTAGTTCAGTCTGATGAGTTTACATCAAACGGTATTAAAATCGGTTCTACAGAAGAAGAAGTTAAAAAAGCATTTGGTGAACCATCAAGCGAATATGATTGTGAAGACCAGCACTTCTATGACTACTACTATGAGGAGTTCTCACAGTACTTCACTTTCAAAGATGGTAAACTCGTAGAGTTTTCTTTCACAGCTAACTGCAATGATGCAGCCTAACAATTGACACCCAACCCTACCCCTAATTAAATATATAAAATAAACGGGAGGCCATCTGGCCTCCCAATTATTTTGCTATTTTTATTATTTAGTAATTGATTTTCTAACAACACCCTTTGGATCTTTTACTAAAAGGTATACAACCCAAATAATAAGTGCAAATGCGATTACTGATAAGCCAAGGAAGCTATCATTAATCATATCCTCTACTGCAGGATTGAAATACTCTGCACCAAGCTCAATGTACTCTGCAATAGCATCTACGAACCACATAAGTGATGCGCCCCAGAACATGTACATTAAAACATGAAGCTTCATGTTGTCATTTTCTCTGTTGTACCATTTAACTGTTGTGATAATAGCAGCGAAAACTGTAAGTAATAATGTCATCTTCTACCTCCTATTTTGCAGCCTCTGTAGTTGAAACAGGACGCTTAACAATAACATCTGCAGCAACACAAATACCAATCCAAACTACAGTAACAAGTACTGCCATGCCAACACCTACTGTACCCATCTCGTGAAGCATCTCAGCCTTGTCCTCTGGATTCTCCATAGCTGTTAAAAATGGGAAGAAAGGCTTAACCTCACCATGCCATACGTGCTCATATGCTAAAAGCACTGCACCGCCCCAAAGTAAGTTTGTTAACCACTTTAACTTACGAGAAAATGGAATACCTGTTGATTCTGCAACCTTTTCATTTCCCTTATTCTTCTTTTCAATACTCTTTTTAACTATAGTTGAAACTATAGCCTCTCCCGCTGGAACTGTAAAACAAGCCATAATAGACCTCCTTATTAATCATAAATTCGATAGAAATTATAACAATATTATAGATAAATATGAACGTATTTAAGAGCTTGCCGCTATTCTATTTCCACAATAACCCATTCCTAACAGGAATATCTCTATCTCATCAGGCCTATGAAGTATATTTTTCCAACATCTCAATATAGTTTTTTGTCATCTGGGACTTTGGAACACTGCCTGGAAGAATGTAGCCTATCTCCATATAATCATCCACCTTAAGGGGCTTTGCTATGATATTGGCACCGTTAAGCTCCTCGCTGATAACACCGCTACAGATGGTATATCCATTAAGACCAATCAGCAGGTTAAAAAGAGTTGCTCTATCTCTTACAATTATCTCCTTGTCACTATCGATTGTACTTAGAATCTCCTCTGAAAAATAAAAGGAATTGTGACTTCCCTGCTCATATGAAAGTCGAGGATAATCCTTTAGATCATCAAGAGTAAGGGATTTCTTTTGTGCTAAAGGGCTGTTTATGCCTACAAAAACATGGGGCTTTGCCTTAAATAAAAGATGAAAAATAAGTCCATTATCCCGCAGAGTCTTTTTAATAACTGTCTCGTTAAACTTATTAATATAGAGAATTCCAATCTCACTTCTAAGCTTAGCCACGTCCTCTATAATGTCATAGGTCTGAGTCTCCCTCATATGAAACTCATACTTATCTCCACCATACTTTTTCAAAAGCTCAACAAAGGCCTCCACTACAAATGAGTAGTGCTGAGCAGATACACAAAATCTCTGCTTGATATGGCTGATACCGGTATATTTTTCCTCTATCAAATTGGCCTGCTCTAATACCTGTCTTGCGTAGCCTAAGAATTCATCCCCCTCAGGTGTAATCTCTATTCCCTTGTTAGAGCGCATAAAAATAGTAATATTGTATTCATTTTCAAGCTCTCGAATTGCAGAGGTCAGACTTGGCTGGGCGATAAAAAGCTTTTTAGCCGCCTCAGTAATATTGCCTGTCTCTGCCACTTCTACCACATATCTAAGTTGTTTTAGTGTCATCTTCTCTCCTTTATTCTTCTAAAATCCCCATGTACAGCTAGTTAACAAGTTTATATGATTTAATACCATAAAATAGATTTGTAATCAATTATACCTTTTGTCATAGATTTTTTCTATGAATCAATTATCATTTTTTATATTTTACCTATCTAGTCACTAGGCATATAATCCTCATGATAAAGAAAATGTAAAAAAAGGACGCATTGACTGCCCGTAAAATAAGCAAAAAAGGAGAATAAAATGAGCAAAATACAAACACCTTACAGATATGATTTTGTAGGAAGTTTCCTTAGACCACAGGCTCTTAAGGATGCTAAAGCAGCTTTCCAGGCTGGTAAAATCAGCGAAGCTGAGTTTAATAAAGTTGTTGATGAGGAAGTAACAAAGGTTGTTGCTAAGCAAAAGGAACTTGGATATCACGTCATCACAGACGGTGAATTCAGAAGAACATTCTGGCACCTTGACTTCATGTGGGGTCTTGAAGGCGTAGACCACGAAAATAATGGTGGCGGAGTTAGCTTCAATGGGGAGCTTGCACTTCTTGATGACACATTTCTCGTAGGTAAAATCAAGGCAAAGGCTCATCCATTTGTTGAGTATTTCAAGTTCTTAAAGCAATTTGAGGATGAGAATACTGTTGCAAAGTATACTATTCCAGCACCTGCTCAGACATTCCAGCAGATGATTGTTCCTGCTAACTTTGAAAATACAAGAAAGTTCTATCCTACAAATGAGGAATTAATCCAGGATATTGGACTTGCATACCAGGATGTTATTAAGCAGTTCTATGAGGCAGGTTGCCGCAATCTCCAGTTTGATGATTGTACATGGGGCGCTATCGTAGGCGATGCTGCTAAGCAGAGATACGCAAGCCTTGGAATTGACCTTGAGGATGTTAAGAAGCAGCTTCTTGCTGTAAATAACTTAGCTCTTGAGAACAAGCCAGCAGACATGGTTATCACATCACATATATGCCGTGGAAACTATCACTCTACATTCTTTACAAGCGGCCCATACGATTCAGTTGCTGACTACGTATTTGCCAAGGAAAATGTAGATGCTCTCTTCCTTGAGTATGATGATGCACGCTCTGGTGGATTTGCACCACTTGCTAAGGTATCTCCTGATAAGAAGGTAGTTCTCGGTCTTATTACAACAAAGACACCACAGCTTGAGAACAAAGAGACAATCATCAAGAGAATCAAGGATGCTTCAAAATATATTCCACTTGATAGACTTTACTTAAGTCCACAGTGCGGATTTGCCTCATGCGAAATCGGTAACAAACTTACTGAAGATGAGCAGTGGGCAAAGCTTAAATTAGTAAAAGAAATCGCTGAAGAGGTTTGGGGTAAATAATCCATACATAAAAAGGCAGATGCTTAATGCATCTGCCTTTTATTATTAAACCATCATCTTATAAATCTTTGTGCAATCCTCTTCATTAAGCTTTATGAAGCCTTCGATTGTACCATCTCTTCCATCGCCACGGCAAAGGACATTAACAAGCTTTGGAATATCCTCTTCCTTAGCTCCAAGCTCCTCAAAATTAGAAGGCATTCCAATTGAGATAAGGAACTTCTGAAGTGCATTGATTCCAGCAAGAGCTGTAACCTCTGGATGCTCGAAATCCATCTGGCAGCCCCATACTCTAACGGCCACCTGCGCGAATCTCATTACATTATGAGACATCTCGTATTTAAATACTGCAGGCATTGTAACCGCAAGACCAGCACCATGTGCACAGTCATAGAGAGCTGAAAGCTCATGCTCTACAGAGTGGCTAATCCAGTCTTGGCTACGACCTACACCGCACATATTATTGTGAGCAAGTGTACCAGCCCACATGATATTAGCTCTAGCCTCATAGTTGTTAGGATCTGCAATAACTCTAGGTCCCTCATGAACCATTGTAAGAAGAAGTGCTTCTATAAGTCTGTCAGTAACCTCAACCTCTTTTGTATTTGTAAGATATCTCTCATAAAGATGAGCCATAATATCTGTAATACCAGCTGCGCTCTGGAATGGTGGCAATGTCTGAGTAAGTGCTGGATTTAAGATACTAAACTTTGGACGGATAGCATCTCCGCTGGCACCTCTTTTGAACATGCCCTCTTCCTTTGTAATTACAGAATCTGGGCTACCCTCACTACCTGCTGCAGCAATTGTAAGGACCGTTCCTACACTAAGAGCCTTTTCGATTCTCTTGCCCTGATAGAAATCCCAGAAATCCCCATCATATACAGTTCCTGCTGCAATAGCCTTTGAAGAGTCAATAACGCTTCCACCGCCTACTGCAAGGATAAAGTCCACATTTTCCTTCTTACATAAGTCAATACCCTCATATACAAGTCCACTTCTTGGATTTGGCTTAACACCGCCCAATTCAACGTAAGAAATGCCCTCTGTATCAAGAGACTTTTTAACTCTATCTAACAATCCTGAGCGAACAACACTACCTCCACCATAGTGGATAAGTACCTTAGTTCCGCCAAAACGCTTTACACATTCTCCTGCCTGGCTCTCTGTGTCCTTGCCAAAAACAAAACAAGTTGGTGAGTAAAATTGAAAATTATTCATTAATATCCCCTTTCCCCATTAAAATATACTAGATAAAAAAAGTATATTTTTTATCACTTTTTATTTCTCATTAAATATTGACTATGCCTTTATCAATTTTTGACATAAAAGTTACTATTCACAGTTATAAATATTTAAAGATTAATTCTTGTCAAGCTTGCTTGTAAGAGAATTATCTTTAAATATTTATAAACTGGAATCAGTGACTCCACCCACATGAATAATGTTAAGTGCTTTAGCACTGGGAAAGAAGTCTGAAAGACTTCCATTATGAATGAGGGGGGAGGAACTGTGAATAGTAACGTCATAGCAAAAATTAATAAAGAGCAAATCAAATATTAAGAAGAATTTGATTCCTTTGTATTTGTATAATCAGATTAATGTTTGAATTTTCTAAGGAGGCAATATATATGAAAATGTTAGATGTAGTAAATGGCCCTAAAAATGCGTCGCGAATCATCCTTGGCTGCATGCGTATGCCTGCACTAAATGTAGATGAAGCAGCGAAAATCATTTCTACCGCAGCTGAAAATGGCATCAATTTCTTTGACCACGCCACCTGCTACGGTGATGGTGAGGCTGAAACAAGATTTGGCGATGCTTTCCCTCTTACAGGCCTAAAGCGAGAGGATGTTATTATCCAGAGTAAATGTGGTCTACACTTTGATACAAAAGAATTCAACTGGTCTAAGGAGGATATCCTTAAGAGTGCTGATGAGATTTTATCTCGCTTAAAAATAGACTACCTTGACGCTCTCCTTTTACATCGTCCTGATTTGCTTTTTGACCCTGAGGAAGTTGCCGAGGCTTTTGATGCGCTCTACACCTCAGGCAAGGTAAAGCATTTTGGTGTAAGCAACGTAACACCTGGTCAGTTAGAGTTATTAAAGAAATATGTTAAGCAGCCACTAGTATTTAATCAGCTTCAGTTCTCACTTGACCAGTCACAGCTTATTGATGCTGCACTTTATTTAAATAATCTCACCACCGACCGCTCTACTAACAGAGACAATGGTGTACTTGATTATTGCCGCCTTAATGACATAACTATTCAGGCCTGGTCTCCACTTCAGATTGGAATGTTCCAGGGCTGCTTCATTGATCACCCTGATTATAAGGAGCTCAATGATGTGCTTGCAGAAATAGGTGCAAAATACGGTGTATCTAAAACTGCTATTGCTATCGCGTGGATTCTCAGACATCCTGCTAAGATGCAGGCTATTGCAGGCACAATGAATCCTGCTCATCTAAAAGAATTCTGTGATGCCGCAAAGGTAGATTTAACCCACAAGGAGTGGTACGACCTATACTTAGCATCTGGTAAATTCCTACCTTAATATATTACTGTGAAAAACCACTATCTCCCCCTAAGAGATAGTGGTTCTTCTGTGTTATGGATAAATATAGAAATATTTATTCCCAAATCTTATAATTTCCGCTTAAAGCCATAAAGGCAAATAGATACAGACAGTTGTCATAATATCTTCTATCGCCAGTTCTAAGAGGTGTATTATAAAAATCCTCCACTGCCTTAAGTGAATATTCATTATCTGATGCCAAAGAAGCCTGAGCTATAGTTGCTGTAAGTCCAACTGGATGCAGAGCTTTTCCTTCTACAATAGTTCCATCTATTTCATAGATTCCTCTAGAGTCTTTTTCTGGAAGGGAATAGAAAAATCTCTGAAGATTATTGGCAGTCTCCCTGGACCATTTTCCAAATTCGCTATCCTTATCAAACCATTCGTAGTTTAATGCGATATTTGCAATTGTTCTATATGCATCGCTATAGAACCAATCATGTCTTCCACCAAATGTGCCTGGTTCAACTATATGAGGGGTGCCGTCATAGTTTCCGTATTCTGGAGACAATCCTGTTTTTGGATGACAAGACTTTTTCAGATACTCTCTACTAGCCTGGGCTGCCTTAAGCCAAAAGCTTCTATCCTCCTTATAGCAATTATCTGCAAAAAGAGTATAAAAATGAGGGAGATGATATGATGGGTCTGTAAAATCAAGACCTGGGACAAATTTAATAAGTCCATCATCAGTCCACATATTATGACCGCCATACAGCTCTTCATGATGTATGCATACTTTTAACAACTCCTTAGCCATATGGCTGTAGTTGTAAATGCCTTGACCATCACCCCATCTGTGACTGGCAAAAATAAGTGCCATAGCAAAAAATTCTTCTCCATCTGGAGCTGGACCATCTGAATTTTTTCTGCCGCTTGGGTCTACTGACCAGGCAAAATATCCCTTATTCTCGCCATAGTCCATGTACATATTTGTCATGGCCCAGTTCCAAAGCTGGTCAAATTCCTTTTTCTTATCAAGCTGTACAGACATCATCATTCCATAAGAAATGCCTTCTGTTCTAGTGTCCACATTTCCTGTGTCCACCAAATAGCCCATTTTCCCATCCGCTGTTGTCTCGTAAAACTTGTCTGGTCCATAAAATATTTCTTCAAAAATATCGTATAGACGTTTTTCTATTTCCTCTTGGCTTTTTCCAATTTCCAAAAAGACATTTCTATAATTTCTCATAAAATAATTACTCCTTAACACCACCAAGGGTAAGTCCTGTTACAAAGTATTTCTGTAAAAATGGATAAATACAAACTATAGGAAGCATTGTAACAATAGTTGCTGCTGCTCTAATAGATGTAGGTGTAATTGAACCTTCCGAATTTTTCATAGCCTCAGCTGAGGAGCTTTGATTTGAAACTGAAGAAAGCAGCTTCATCAATTCGTACTGCAATGTTGTGTACTGTGTAGACATTCTGTTATAAAGCATTGCATCAAACCACGAATTCCACTGCCCAACAGCTACGAAGAGCGCCACAGTTGCATAAACCGGTTTGCAAAGCGGTGATATTATTTTTAGGAAGATTGTTGTGTAACCTGCACCGTCCAACTGAGCAGACTCTTCCAAGCTATCAGGTATGCCCCTCATGTAAGTCCTTATTACAAGCATGTTAAAAGCAGATATCATTCCTGGAATTACATATACAGCAAAACTATTTGTAAGACCTAAAGATTTATAGAGGAGAAAGGTCGGAATTAATCCACCATTAACATACATAGTTATAACCCAAAATAACGATACAGATTTTGAGAAAATAAAATTCTTTCTACTTACAATAAACGCTAAAATCGCATTTGTCACTAGTGCAAGTAGTGTTCCAATTATAGTACGTAAAACCGTAATATATGCACCTGTAATCAAATTATCCTTCTGCAAAACAGTAGTATAATTTTTGGTTGTAAATACTCTAGGCCATAAATAAATTCCGCCTCTAAGAGCGTCTGTTCCTTCGTTAAAAGAAATAGCAAGTGTGTTTAAAACCGGATATAAAGTAATTATTACAAAGGCAATCATAAATATGCCATTGCATATTCTAAATGCTAAATCAGCGCCGGAAATTTTCTTATGTCTTCTCTTTTGTTCCATTCCTTCGCCCCCTTAGAATAATCTTTCTTCGCCATGTCTTTTAGCGATATTGTTAAATACTAAAATCAAACCAATACTTACCACGCTCTTGAAAATACCTGCGGCGGTACCAAGGGAATAGTCGGCCTGACTAATACCCCATTTAAGTACGTAGATATCAATTGTCTGTGATACCTTTTGTACAAGTCCATTACCCAGCAAGTACTGAATCTCAAAACCTGCATTTAAGATATTTCCTACATTCATAAGAAGTAGAATCATTATAGTTGGCTTGATTCCTGGAAGTGTAACATGCCTAATTTTTGCCCATCTTCCAGCTCCATCTATAGCAGCAGCCTCATAAAGTGATGGATCAATAGATGTAATGGCTGCTAAATATATAATTGCATTCCAACCAGTTTCCTTCCATACATTTGCAAAGGCAACAATTGGCCAGAAGTATCCTTCGTGTGCAAAAAAATCAATAGGTTTGCTTATAATATGAAAATTCATTAACAATTCATTAATTATTCCCGAACCCGAAAGTGCATCATGTAAAATACCAGTAACGATAATCCATGATAAGAAATGTGGTAAATAAGATATTGTCTGAACAACCTTCTTGCTACCTCGAGTTTTAATTTCATTTAAAAGAATCGCAAATAGGATTGCCATAACAAAGGTACATACCAAGTTAATAACCCCCATTGCAAATGTATTTCTAATTACACGAATAAAGCTTTCGTCTTCAAATAATAATTTAAACTTGCCAAGTCCAATAAACTCTGACTTAAAAACTCCAAGTACAGGCTTATAATTCTGAAATGCCATTAACCATCCAACAAGTGGTACATAGTAGAAAACAAATCCGTATAAACAGATAATGGCAGCCCATATAATTAGAACTCTTTGATGCTTGAATTCAATTTTGCTTAATTTTTTGGTCTTCATGTTTTACTCCCATCTTTTATAGCTAAATACCCTGTCTAAAGCCTATAAATAGGTATAATAATGGCGGGCACAAAAGGATTATGCCCGCCATGGGTTTTTAAACCTATTACACCTTTTATTGATATTTAGCTGCCATTTCTACTCTTCGCTCAAGCTCTGTCTGCATTTCTGAGAGGAAGTCCTCAGGCTTACACTCGTTATAAACCTTCATATAGTCTTCCCAGCCTGCTTCGAAGTTCTCAGCCATAACTACCTTTGGAAGGTACTCATGCTTAACCTCACCAATCTTGTTCCAAGCTACACCACCTGGAGTTGATGTTGTAAGTGTCTGAGAGTATGAATACATTGGATACCATGGACCTGGTGCTGGAGATGTACCAAGCATCTCAACATAAGTCTTAACACCATATGCATCGAAGCACTTCTTCAAATTATCTGAAAGTCCATCATAGAACTCATTCTCCTGGTTCTCAGGCTTCATTGCATTCTTTCCATCCTGGCTTGTACCATTAAACTGTGGGAAGTATGAATAGAAGCAAAGGTGAGCAGCCTTGTATGAAGAATCTGCACAATTTACTCTCATATCAGGTGTTCTGTAATATAAACCATCATCGCCTACTTCGTAATCAACGCCTTCAACGCCCCAGAATCTAAGGTCGTGAACGTCCTGAGCAAGCAAATCATTTACGAACTGTAAAGCACCCTCAACATCAGGACAGCTTGTTGTAATTGCAAGACCTGAAGAAGCATTGAATGCTCCGCCTGAGTTATGCCACTGGTTTGTCATGCCCTCTTCAATAGTGATTGGAAGTGGAACATACTCACAACCCTGCTTATCAAGACCTGCTGACTTGATAGCATCGCCTGCTGTATTATAGAAATCCCACCACTGATCAATCATACCAAGTACACGACCAGTAGAAAGCTTTGCAATATACTCATCATATGTCTGAGTAAATGACTCCTGATCTACGATACCCTTCTTGTACTCCTCATTAAGCTTCTGGAAATACTTCTTAGCTGTTGGAGTTGTGTTGTAATCAATAACTGTAAGTGTTTCAGGATCAACAATTACTGAACCATCATTTGGATATCCATCCAAGAACTGTGGAGCATTCTCTAAGCAGAAATATCTCCAGTCATCACAGAGGATTGTATATGGGATATTTGCTGTACCATCCTCCATTGTTGGATTTGCCTCATTGTATGACTCAATCAAATCAAAATACTGATCCATTGTATGAACTTCTGGATAGCCTGCCCACTCTAGTACTCTAGTCTGAATCCAGAAAGCCTCGTCATTGTGCTGACAAACTCTTTCCTCGCCATTGATCTTAGAGAACTGTGGAATCCAGTAGATATGTCCATCGCTCTGACGAAGCATATCCCATTCCTGATCTGTAAAATAATTTCTGATGTTTGGATAATTATCATAGTACTCATCAATTGGAATAAGTGCACCAGCCTCATAAAGCTGAACTGAACTATTTCCACCATCGATGAAATCTGGATACTCGCCACCGGCAATAAATGTACCAACAGCTTCCTCAGCAGACTGACCTGTAAGCCATGATTCCTTTACTTTGCAGCCTGTCTTCTCTGCAATAAGATCTTGAATCTCATTGTCATTATTAATCTCATTTCCTGGAACGGCAAAAAAGGCTGTAAACTCCTTGATACCATCTGCATTGACTGCACCACCGCCACCTGCTGATTTGCCACAACCAGCAATCATAGATGAAAGCATGCCAGTGATTAATAAAGCACTAACTAATTTTTTCTTCATACAAAACCCTCCTCGTAATATTCGGGAGCCCTCTCCCTTACCTATGTCAATATTGTATTTTTTATCCTGTGACAAAACATCCGATAAACTATAGAAAAAAAGGGGAGAAATTTTATATTTTCTCCCCGAATTTTTTAATCTATCCAATATTTTTCTTGTATTTTGTAGGCGTACAGCCCTTTGCCTCTATAAATTTATTTACAAAGTAATCTGCGTCCTTATAACCTACTGATTCTGCAATCTCATATACTTTCATGTCAGTTTTTCTAAGCAATTTTGCAGCTGCCTCAATTCGGGTTCGATTTAAATAGTCTTTAAAAGAACAGCCACATTTTTTTCTAAATAACTGACCTAGATAAGCAGAATTAACATAGTATTTTTCGCTTAAATCTTTAAGTGTTAAGTTAGAAGAATAATTCTTTTTTATCTCATCCTCTATTTTTACCAGTACACTGCAGGATACGTTTTTACGAAGCTGGCTTAAATACTCACTATAGGCGTATGCCATTCTGCAAAGATGAGTTTTACTGCTTCGGCTAATATCTTCTTCAGTGGTGTTTTCAGAAATAATTCTAAGAATCTCCTCCTGATTTACTTCACTATCCAGCTCGCTGGCCAGATGAATAAGCTGAAACAAAAGATAGTTAACATTTAAATCGATGGTAGAGCCTGTCACTCCCATCTTTTGCATTTCCGCGTAAAATTCATCTACGCATTTACGAATATTAACATGCTCTCCTGTCTCAATTGCATTTATCAACATATCAAGCTGCTTTTTACATATAACAAGTCCAGCTTCATTTACCTTATATTCTTCCTCGTAAAAATAAATGTCTTTTTTAGCTCTAAATCCCTGGAGGGAGCGAAGCATATTTGCGGTGCCATAGGATTTGGAAATATTTCTGATTCCAGACACCATTTTTCCTACCAGCATGGTAATGGATAAATTGGTGTTAGACACTATATATTTATAAAAATCTCTCAGGTAATCCTCTCTGGTAGACTTAAGCTTTTGCGACATGAAACTGCTGTACACAAAACCAATATCATATATCTGACTATTATCAGACACGTCTCGTATGCAATACATGGAATCCTGCTTCAGATAGTCCATTACTGCCTGATATATCTTATCCAGTCGCATTCTCTTATCCTCGTCGGAACACTCCTCCAGATTGCCATTATCATCTAGCTGAATTTCCACGTAGCATTTCTCATCATCCACTAGTACCTTATCTTCTATATACTCCATGTCATTTACGTCATATTTGCCGCTGAGAAGATGCATCAATGTACGCTCCATCAGTGCCTTTTCCCGCTTGATACCATTTTTCTCCTTGGATGTTTTCTGCTGAGCCAAATCTGTAATTTTCTTTAGCAGTAGTTTCAGTTGATCCTTTTCAACAGGCTTTAAAATATAGTCTGTGCAATGGTAATGAAGGGCCTGTCTAGCGTACTCAAACTCTGCATACCCACTTAAAATAATAAAATAGGTATCTAAGTTTAATTCCTCTCGTATCTTTTTTAGAAGTTCAATCCCTGTCATTACCGGCATTTTAATATCAGCAATAATCAAATCAACAGGATTTGACTTTAGATACTCGTATGCTTCCTCACCATTTGAGGCAGTATGAACTTCAAATCCAGCCTTATCCCAATCAATAAGAAGCTGTAGCCCCTGCAAAATAAAAGGCTCGTCATCTACTAACAATGCTTTTAACAACCCGATTCCCCCTTGATTTAACATACTTAACTGGAATACAAATCTGTACTAGGGTTCCAGTACCTACCTCCGAATCTAAATCAAATAACACCTCATCATCTGAAATCATTTTTAGTCTAAGACAGGCATTTACAATCCCCACTCTGCCTGAATCTTTTAAGGTACCAATGCTAGATGAGCGCATTTTATTTAGAATGTCTAACCTAGTGTTCTCTGGGATACCATTTCCTGTATCCTCCACCTCCATGATAAGTGAATCCCCATCAATATAACTTCTGACAAATATCCATCCAGGATTTATCTTGCTTTCTATACCATGAACACATGCATTTTCCACAAATGTTACTAGTGATAGTTTTGGTATAAACAGATTTTTACATTCATCAGCTATATCAATTTCAAATGAAAGTCTATCCCCAAATCTGTATTTCTGTAATCGTAAATACGAATCAACAAACTCTATTTCTCTCTCAATCGTAATGCTGTCCTCGCTCCACTCAGTATACTGACGCTGAAGCTTTGCCAAGTGCCCCACCATTTCTGATGTCTCATTTTCCTGCTTAATAAGAGCGTGCATCCTAATACTCTCTAGAGCATTGAACAAGAAATGTGGATTAATCTGGCTATGAAGTGCAAGCAACTCGGCATTTTTCTTTGCCATGACATTTTCCTGTTCTTTTAGCTTGGCCTGGTAAGCAGCATATATTATTCCTGCAACGAAAAGCGGCAAAATAATATTTACCACAGCAAGAAGTAAAAACTGATACCATCTTGCCTTCATTACACTGATAATGTCCTTATTGTTGTTAACAATTTCTATGTAGAGAGTCTGGCCATACACTTCCACCTGGTCCACATAGGATGGATTAAGTCCTGCCTTTAATCCATATTTCTTGTTGACATTACTGTATTTTCCATTTGTCAAAAGAATTCTCTCATCATCGCATATATATGCAGGATTTCCGTAGTTCAGATTGGCAATATCATTATTACATTTACTGTAATCGATTGTGATAACAACAAAATTATCAGGATTAGTTCCGTAGTAATTTAACCTTTGATAATAATAAATTCTTCTTTGATCATTTCCCTCTGGTGTCATATAGCTTCCAAAAACAAGGCCCTTATTTAGCTCTGTCTTTTTCATCCACTTGTACCAGTCCATGTCATAAGCCTGATTAATTTTCTGAAACTCAGCGCCATTTGTAATGGTGTCATTGTCTATATAGAAAGTAAATGTAAGACCAGACTGACTCTCCACCATCTGTAAAAGGGTGTTGTCGAAAAAGCTTTTTCTGGAATTATAAAAATCTAGATTTGACTCATATTGCTTATTCAAAAAATTGTCCACATACATGCTGGTGTATATGGCATTTCCAAGCTTCGCCGCCTGATCAACCTGATTGAAAAAAGTATAGTGAATGGCGTTGGCTTGATTTTCAAGTAGGTGGTCTTGAGCTGTCTTCTCATACCTGTAGGCGCTAGATACAAACATGCCGTCCACTAAAAACATTGGCAGAATAATAAATATTGCGTAAAAAACGAACAATCTTCTCGTGCTGGCTCGACTTATAATTTTCCCGAAAAAAGAACTGATTTTATTCATTGTTCATTGTCCTTATATAACATTTCCAATTGGCCGTTAAATTCTTTGCTTATGTAGTATAAGGTCACTGTTGTTGCAAAAAGCCATATTGCAAGTCCCCACTGGATATACCACGCACAAATTAAATATGGCAAAAACACGCAAATAAAAATCAAAACCATTCTAGGAAGATTCACAAGGGCCATCAAAATAGATGCCTTAAAAAGTTCCTTTAATGTCACCTTAAATCTTGCCTCAAACACAAACATGCAATAGCAACTAGACCAGACAACAAAGCTAAGTATGGCAAGTACCACCTTTAGGGCAAATGGCATGCTCTGTCCCCGGCCATAAAGCACGTTGTACCAGTCAAAGGCTAGAATTGCACCTATTGTTAAGAAAACCAACCAGCCTGCTGTAACCTGCGCAAAGTTTTCCTTAAATGACTTGAAATAACTTTTTACTGCGCTTGGCTCCTCTCCTCTGGCAATTTTCATTGATGTATAAAATTTTGCAGTATGGGCTGCCCCCATTGTGATTATAGGTATAGATAAAAATAGAGTAAGCAGATTGATGATTATATAATCAGTAACCTTCCCCAAAAACTCCATTAACTCACTATCTGGACTAAATATCTCCATAGCATACTACCTCCCACTTTATCCTTAGGATAAAAAAAATCCCCTCTCATATCTACCGACAAAATTTAAATATTTGCAGGAAAAAATATGGCATCTTTCATAGCTCATTTGTGAAAATTTGTATCTTGGTATGCATTATTTGCATCTTGGTACTAAAGCTATTGCTGATATATTTTTCCTATGATAACTTCGAGAAAACAGACATTCAAATCACATGAAACGAGGTAAATAAAATGAACCACAAAACACTTAAAAACCCCTTAATTATGGTATTTACTATTTACATTTTTTATTATCTTTTACACCTGCTTGAATATTTTGTTCTAAGAACCGACCAAACCTGGGTTGGTGAAGCTATCATTCACAAGCTGCTAGGCATTTTTATACTGACCCTCGTCGCCTGCAGACTTAAGATTTCAAAAGATGAAATCGGATTTAAATCCGGTAAACATTTACTATACATTTTACTCGGTTTAGCATTTGGGTTGGGCGTATTTTTTATCGCATATGGGGCTGAAATTTTACTTTCGTTAAATAGTGGGAATTTTAATTCCCTGCAACTATATGTAAGTGCCTATGCAATTGACTCAAACATCGGAAATAGAACGCAGCTTATTTTCTTTATCATTTGCATCATTGGAAATGTGGTCAATGTAATTATGGAGGAGGGAAATTTCAGAGGACTTTTCCTTAGAATTCTTGAGACTAAATATTCATTTGCTAAATCCACTGCTATCTCCGCTATTTTATTTGGATTTTGGCATGTTGCAGGGCCTATTAGAAACTATGTTGATGGGGAGCAAAGCTTAGGCGGCACCATTTTCACCGCAGTATTTATGCTTGTGGTAAGTGCACTGGTTGGTTTAAAATTTACTATGTTGACAAGGATTACTGGAAGCCTGTATATGTCTATGAGCGACCATTTTGTCAACAATACCATAGTTAATATTTTACATGTTGTTTCAAATACCGGTGCCGATGAGTTGATGACAGTTAGAGTTTCTATAGCGCAGACTATTTCCTTCTTGTTGGTACTTATCTGGTATTTCAGGTGGAGCCGACAAAATGCATCTTACATTGAAAAACAGACAGGATATAGAGAATCCTGCAGTTACAATTGAGTACCGTGAACTAACAGAAAATGTTAAAAGAGTCTGTGACTTTGTTAGAGGAATAGACAAGACAATCCTCTGCAAAAGGGATGGACAGTCCTACTCTATTTCTGCAAGTGACATTTACTACATAGAAAGTGTGGATAAGAAGACATTTATCTATGACAAATCTGAAGTATATCAGACCAATCTTCGTCTAATCGAATTGGAAGAAATGCTTTCTAATGTTGGGTTTGTAAGAGTTAGCAAATCAACCATCCTTAATGTAGAAACACTTTCTAGCGTTAAGAATCTAGCCAACTCCAAACTCGAGGTAGTGCTTACAAATGGCGAAGGAATCTGCGTAAGCAGAAAGTATCTTAAGGACATTAGAGAAGTGCTTATAAGGAGGAACAGATAATGCGTAAAAATATTTTAAATATATTTGCAATGACAGGCATTACACTTGTGATTCTTTCTCTTGTAGCCTTATACTACAACGCCACTTTCCTATGCCTTGATACAGTATTTCAGGCACTAGGGGTTAATGCACTTATTTATTTTGGAATTTTCCTTATAAGCAAATTGGATTTTTCATATTTTCTTTTGGAGACAGGAATCAAGTTAATATATTCAATAGGACTTATCCTGATATTTGGAATGATATTCGGCTGGTATGAAAGTCTTTCCGTTACAGTGTTAACCATCATGTCACTGGCCATACTTTTTATATGCGCACTGCTTGATACCATAAGCATCAATGGAGAGATAAAAGAGATAAACCAATTGATACAAGATAAATAGCTTTAATAGATTGAGAAGCTTCTAAGGCTTCTCTTTTTTTGCAAAAAAATTCCTCCAGGCACTGGCATACCTGGAGGCTGTAAAAGGAGTCTAATAACTTCCCTAAGAAACCCGGTTAGAAACTCAGGGAAAGGAAATAAGCTTTATTAAATTGCAGCTAATGCTCTACCAAGCTCTTTGCAAGCTTCCTCAGCTGCTCCATCTGGAGCTTCCTGGCAGATAACGCCCTCGCCGCCAACTACTGTTGCACCTGCTGTTGTCATACGATCAACCCAGTCGCGCATCCACTGTCCGTCTCCCCAACCATAAGAGCCGAAAAGACCGATTGTTTTTCCTGAAACAAAGCCTTCCAAATCTGTTACGAAAGGCTCCATCTCACCTTCTTCAAGAACCTCAGCTCCCATTGCTGGGCAACCAAGTGCGAATGCCTTTGCATTCTTTAACTCATCTATTGAAGCATCGCCAACGTTTACAACATTTGCCTCTCCACCAGCTGCTGTAACACCAGCACCTACTGCATTGGCCATGCTCTCTGTATTACCTGACTGTGACCAAAAAACTACATTTACTTTACTCATGACATGTTTCTCCTTTGTCTTTGTTTAGCTTGCTAATGATGCATGGGACTGCTCACTAATAATCTGATTTAATGAATATCCCTTTGAAAGCATGCAAACCATATCATCTTTTCTTTCGTCGAAAAGTTCAAACAGCTGTTTTGTCTTATTAGCATCCCCGTATACCTTCCAGTAGCCAGCTATTATAAACCCATCGCCTTCATTTTCGATGAAGCCCCTAACATCACACATTGGGTAGCCTAAAAATGCGCCCATCTCGTGCGGAAAGTTTTTTCTACTTTTTACGAAATCCTCATATCTCTTCTGGAATGTCTTAAGACAAGATCCAAAACAATCAATGTCATACTCATAATCAGCAAGAAAACTTTTGACCTCATCTGATTTCAAGTAGCTTATAAGCCTGTCCCTTTTGAATACAAGGAACACAACTCTGTGCCTATCATACACTAACCGATACCCCACTAAACCGGTGTGTCGTAGTATCACTCTAGCCTGCTCCTCTAAATCCTTTGGGAGAATAAGAAGATTCGAAGTCTTAAGCCCCGCTAGTGTAGGTGCACACTGTAGTACAATCTGAAGTTCAACTTTGCGCCTATCCATGGAACAAACTATCTCAAATACTTCTTCGCTCATAATCTACTCTCGTCTTTTTTGTTCCGTTAGCTCTTACTAACTGCTGTTATGATAACCTAACATTGGTTGCAAGTCAACAACTTTTTTCTTTTGATAAATCATATCAACAAGCCCTCTTGTATTTACTTTATTGATTATCAATTGTTACTATTCACAGCTCCTCCCCCCACATTCATAATGGAAGTCTTTCAGACTTCTTTCTCAGTGCTAAAGCACTTAACATTATCAAAAAAGAGTTACCGCATATGCGATAACTCTTGGATAATTCTTATTCTGTTATTGCTTTTTCACTTGTAATTCTGCATAGGAAATATAATGCTTAACATCAAATTTCTCAGGCGCATTATTTTGAAGCATTTCCATATGTTCCTTATCCCAAAGCTTCAGATTATTCTCATCCATAGATGCTCCAACACCACGGCAAGCTCTCATTCTTCCATGCCAGCCTTCCCTTGTAAATGGCACATCAACTCTGAATTCTTCTCTTTTAACTATATCAAAATATAAATTCAATTCCTCAGGAACAAAAACAGGTTGCACCTTATCACCACAGCCTGTCCATGCAGGATTATATTTTAAAATTATCTCTTCACTTTTACCTGCTATCTCATCCTCGTATGGAAGCCAACCCATGTACAAAATCAGCAGCTTACCACCTGGCTTTAGCATCTTGGAAAAATTCTTAGGAAACACTTTTGCATTTAGATACCATATACACTGGCACACCGTAATCACATCAAATGTCCCATCTGGATAGTCCACCTCTTCTGCAGGACATGCGTAAAAATCAATATCCATTCCCTGCTCTGCTGCAAGCTTTTTTGCCTGCTCTATTTGATTTTCAGAAATATCTGTCCCTGTCCATTTGGCACCGAATCCATACATATTCCTAGGCAGAACTCCTGTACCAGTACCTATATCAAGCACACGCTGCCCATCCTTGCACAATCCCAAATCTAATATGCACTTATAAAACTCCTCAGGATAAATATCTCTGTACTTGGCATAATCCTTTGATGCCTTCCCCCAATCAAAAGGTCGCCCCTCATCAATATCATTGAGTTTGATCATTCTTCACCTCATACTTGTGTGTTTCTGCTGCACAGACCCTAAACTGTAATCTCTATTTGATTTCCTTCAATACCTACGATGCAGCTTTCATAGTAGCCATCTCCGGTGGTTCTTGGGCCGCTTACCACTTCATATCCATCTTCCTTGAAGCGTGCTGTAAGACTATCCACTGCCTCGGCACTTCCCAATGAAAATGCAATATGAATATAGCCTGTTCTATTTAGAGTTTTCTCTGCTTCTTCCATCTGAGGTTTCTGCATAATCTCAAGTCTAGCCCCATCATCAAAACTAATAAAAAATGATTTGAAGTCAGTGTTCTTGTTATGATAGCCATCATTTGATTTGCCATCCAAATACTTTACAAAAAAATCTCTCGCACCTTCTAAGTCATTTACGTACATTGCTATGTGTTCAATCTTCATATTCTACCCTCTCATTTTAAGAATTAGCTCTTTAATCTAAATCATCTGGCCATTTATCGCCCACATCTAGCCCATGTTCCACAAGCCACTGATCCTCTACTGTTACATAGGTTTCATCGCCTGCCTCATCTACCAGTGTTACTGATACTGTTGGCTTATTTGTGGTACTTTCTTCACAACCAAAATCCCCGTCGAAAATATGCTTTATTACTTTCATCTTATAACCTCTTTGCATTTAAATATTGCTTCCAAGCCATATTCTGCTTATAAGATCTATAAAAAACAATACCGTAATTACGATAAAGCATATATTATGAATTTTAGCGTTTCTATACCTATTTTGCATTTTAATTATCGCTGGCTGAAGCAGACAAATAGCCGCCCAAATCATCAATCCGAACATTAAATCTGGAACCAAGGCAATTCGTCCTTGAAAATTCATAAAATATCCTGTGTAATCCCACATAGGAGTCCCGATTGTAGCATCAATAATATAGCTTGCCACAAGCTCAGCCACCGTGGCTACAACGGTACCTACTATAAATACCCAAAGAGGCTTCTTCACTCTAAGAATCTTGAATATTCCAAGTATTATAAAAAATCCAAATCCATATATTGGAAGCCATGGCCCAAAGAGAAATCCTCTATTAATAAATCCTCTATGATGGTATATCATGCAGCACCACACTGATTCATATACCCATCCTAAAATACAATATATGAGAAAATACTCCATATAGTCATGAAATACATTCCATATTTTTATTTTCATCTCATTATTCATTGGTCTCCCCTATCCCTGCAATATCATTGTTGGATTGCAGCATTTTTTATTTAACTCACTAGTTTAGTCCTAGTTCTTTACACAGATTAGCATATCTTACCTGTTCTTTTTCTTTCACAGGCTTAGATGAATCTTTAAAGCAATGGTCGATAACATCTGCATCTTTTAGCAGCTCATCCATCGGAGAATCAATCACTAATTTGTCATCGTGATGATATATGGCAGAGCATATTATATCTGTCTCATCCTCAGTTGTGAGGCCAAGCTCTTTTAAAATACCTCGCGCTAGCTCTGCACCCAAATGCGCATGATCATCATAAGAACCACTTTTATATGCATGCATGTCATGAAGCATCCCTGCCATAGCTGCAAGCTCTTCATTAAGCCCTCGCTTCTTCGCTAAAATGGTAGCTGCAAGAGACACACCGTAAAGATGTGCAGTTGCGCTAATCTGCTTATCATCATCTAGCATCAAAAGCTCATTATCCACGTACTCTCTTAATGTTTTTAATCTACTCATAGTCCTCACCCATCTCTGCTTTATTCCACAAGTCCCCCATGGAAAATGCACTCATAAATCTCTGTGCCCTTATAAGAAATAGTTTCTCGTCCATTAAACCACTTATAATCTCCATCTATTTTGCAATCATAAGTGTAATCACCATTGGTATATTTCTCTGGTCCTCTAAAAGGCTTATCTTCCGGAACTAGAAGCAGCGCCTCCTTCAAAAAATCTCCACTAAATTTATCCCCAGTTACTCTTCCAATATAGTTCATGCTCCAATATGGAGTATCCTTAATCCAAAGTGCCTCCTCACCAGCAAATTTTCCTGTGCCAAGATATGTATCATAATACATATAGTCACCATCTCTATAAATCAAATCATGTGATTTCTCTCGAGATGAACTTGTCTCAGCACCCTTGCCGGCATATGTAGCCTTCTTCGCCTTAATTAAAAACTCCACCAACTGCTTGTCCATTTTTGCCTCCTCCTTGTTGCATAATATTTACTTATAATTATTATAAATCACTTACTAAATCTCAATTACAATTGATTCTCCCGTAGAGCAATCCCCATTAAGCCATTGCCATTTTTCATGGAGTTCTAGTCTTCCATTTTCATTAAAAGTCGGCACACTGTGACATCTACCTGCTCGAATTTCATTATCCAAATTTAAATGCTCATAATAAAAATCAAGTTCTCCTGATTGATCAACTTTTCCAACCATATATCCAGTTTTGATTTCCCCACCTGAATATTCGGCAGAAAAATCGAAACCATTTTGACGATAATGAAAAATTGTATTACCATCTACTTCTCCATTTTCCGAATTAACCAATGGAGTAAAACGTCTGCCATCATAATCAATTCTTGTACTATTCTGAGACAATACCTTTTCCATTACTTCGTATACAAGGATTACTCCATTTTCAACTGTGTATTTGCAATGCTCAACAGTTTTATATCCTCTTTTCTCATACAAATGACTTGCCGGCAACGATGCATCTAAGGCAGCTTTGAAATAGTTCTCCGAGATGTACTTTTCCAAGCAATCCATAATGTAAGAGCCATATCCCTTACCCTGATATTCTGGCTTAACATACACTCTAGTAATATGATTATCCTTGTAACATCCGGTGCCAACTCTTATTCCATCAACTATCAGAATTCCAACTAGCCCGTCCTCAATATCTTTTAAGATATTTTCACTGCTGTGTAAATCACTAAAAAAACCCACAACTTCCCTAGGATAATATTTAGGATAAATTTCTTTAATGGAAGACTGCACTATGCCAAATACCGCATCTAAGTCCTCTGCTGTAGCGGATATGTATTCTTTCATAAGTCTATTCTCCTCAAGCCACAAGTTATTTTATTTCGACTGCTGAACCAAATTTTCACTTAGCTTATACAATCTCTTTGCAAGCTCCATATCCTTAGATTTTTTAGAAGATGAAGCAATCTTACATTTATAGAAATATTCTCCCGAAATATTTTTGACAGAATCATCTGTTGCAAGAAAAATTGCTGTACGAGCTCCTTCTGCAGGTGTTTGAAAAAATGGTTTTAGTAAACTTGTAATAGTTTTTCCAAATCCAGTTTTTCTATCTATTCCGATATTAGTCGCAACCGCACCGGGATGGCAGCAATTCACTGTGATTCCCCTGTCTCTCAAACGTCTTGCCTGCTCCCTTGTAAAAAGTACATTTGCAAGCTTGCTTTGAGAATATGCCTTTATAACGTTGTACCCTTTTTCCAAATTGATATCTTCAAAATGAATATTTCCAACCTTGTGCGCACCTGATGCAACATTGACAATTCTTGCCCCTTCATACATTAAATCAATTAACTTAGTAGTAAGCAAAAAATGCCCTAAATGATTGATGCCGAATTGCTTTTCAAATCCTTCTTTTGTTGTCTGCCTATCTAATGAAATAAATCCTGCGTTATTTACCAAAATATCTATTTTCTCGTATTTTGATTTCACAGATGCTACAAATGCGTTAATTGAAGAAAAATCCTCTAAATCACACAACATAAGCTCTATCTTTCGCTCTGGCCTTGACATCAATTTTTCATATGCCTCTTGTCCACGCTTTTCATTTCTGCAAAGCATAATAACTGTTGCACCCATATCACTTAATGCTTCAACTGTAGCCATTCCCATTCCTGAATTTGCACCAGTTACTATAGCTATTTTACTATCTAATTTTTCCATTTTATTCCCATAAAAAGCTTATACAATAAAATATTGCATTAGCTCATACTTCAGATTTGTTCCCTCTTCTATATCAGCTGGAAGAAGTGCCCTAGCTACAAGTTTCAACTCATCTGAATCAATATCTGTTCTTTTTAAATTTGCATAATCTCCGTCAATAGATACGACAGTGTAGTACCAAGTTTCCATATTCTTCTCCTTTTAACTGTTTCAATATGCTTTCTAAAAATTACCATTTACAATTATTTTTCTAGATATACAAAGACTAATTCATCATCAATCTTCTTTTCTTCAAATTCCTTATATCCCAGTTTCTTGTAAAGCCTGATATTATTAATGCTTCTTGTGCTGGTAAATAACTCGTATCTACTATCAGGAAAACTTTTTTCTATTTCCGATAATAATTTACTACCATAACCACAACACTGATAGTCTGGATGAACCATTAGTTTTCCAATATATGCAGTGTCTTCCTCTTTTCTAGCTCGAACAGAGCCTACAATAACATTATCATCTGTGTGCATCTTCAAGATTATGCCATTGTTATATTCTTCCTGAACCTCTTCAATAGTCTGCTTTAATGGAGGAATATCATTTGTTCCAAACAATGCGGCCTCGCTCTGATATGCTAGGTACTGCAACTTTAGTATCTCTTCCAAATCTTGTTTTTCTGCTCTACTTATTTGCATCATTCTTCGTGTAACCCCACATTTATTTATAAACAACTTTAAACTCTTCGCATATTACCTTAGTGTTTTCATTAAAAGTCTGCTGTATGGACTCTAATTCATTAGTCAAAAAATCAATATGCACTTCCCGCCAATACTCCAAGGATCTATCGCCTTCCCCTTCTTTATAAGCGTGTTCTTTTGTTACTTGATTAAATGGAACAACTGTCACTTTAGTTGTTTGTATGATACAAACTGCCTCATCCTTGGAATTAAGAATAACACTATAAGCGCCTTCCTTTGGAATTGGCTCATTTTCATATAAATATATATCATAAGCTGAACAGGTAGCTGTCTTTGTTCCCTGCGCAACTAATTCGGCAAGCTCATCTGCTGCCTCTCCAAAAGCCCAAGCTTCATACGAGCCAGATAATCCTGCCTTTTCCCATAGCTCTTTTGCTGTCATTTATTGTTTCCTCTTAAATTCATCCATCTCCATGTTAATAAAACTTGAAATCATTTCCCTATATAATTTTTCAACCATATCTGGATTTGCGCCATATTCTTCAGCCTTGCTTCTCACTTTATTAATCACAGTTTCAACGCGATTAGGTGCTTTAACTCCATCCTCACTCTTTTTAAAACCGGATGCCTGTTTTACATAATCACTTCTCTCAGCTATAAGCTTAATAATCTCATTATCAATCCTATCTATATTAGAACGTACTTCTTCTAAACTAACACAAATCATTTTCTAATCTCCTATAATTAGCCTTATATTCAACCTATTTAACAATACAATCATTTCCGCCAGCAGCCCAGTCTCTGATTGGGCGAGCATCAGGGTAGAAAAGCTCTTCTGGAATCTCGTTTCTTCCAAAGAAGCGATGCTCTAAAACTTCAGAATCCTCATCAGAAATCACACCTTCATATTTAGTTGCCCTGAAAATAACCGCTAACGAATATACGATATCATCATTTGGATAATGAATTACACGATCCTCACCTGAGTACAATCCAAAAAGCTCAGGGTTAAGTACATTTATCCCTACTTCCTCACGGATTTCTCTTTTTACAGCTTCAATATATGTTTCATGAGGCTCAAGTGCTCCACCAGGTATGCACCACTGTCCGTTATCGCTTCTCTTCTGTAAAAGCAGCTCACCTTTTTCATTCTCCAAAAGCAGACCGCAGCCCACACCTACAATTAAATCATGGCCTATTACTTTTCTTAAATCCTTAATGTAATCCATATTTTCTATCCTTTTTAATTCATTCTCTTAGCATATCCGCAAAAAGGTCTATATTTACCATTCCACTATCTTCGCATAATTCTTTTTCCCATATCGCCCCCATTTTCCAACCTCAGTGAATCTTTTCACATATAAAAACCACTAAAGCTTATACTGCATGAAATTTCCATTATGAATAAATCCATATGCCGAATACAGCTTCACTCCCATGTCAGAGGCGGTAATCTGCACTGTTCCACAGCCATAAGCTTTCGCCTCTTTGACTACTCTATCAAGTAGTTCCTTTGCTATTCCCTTTCTCCTGTAGTCTGGGTCAGTGTACATACTAGAGAGTAACCCCATCTTTCCAGAAGGGCAGCCAAAATATGGTGGCTTTTCTACAAATGACATGCCACTTGTTCCAATAATTTTTTCTCCATCAAATGCAAGCCAAGACACAAATGTCCCCTCTGCCATATGCCTGTCATAATAATCTCTAAGAGCGGGCACCAAATCAATCTCTTCCTTAGCCCCCTCCTCTCGAAGTTGCGTAATTCGCATTTGAATAAATGTTTCTAAATATTCCTTGCTAAGTTTCCTATAATCAATTCCCATAAAACCTCCCAATTACAAAACAAAACTTTTCCTATATTAGCCCAACCTGCTCCCACATATATTTCTTTGGATTTGAGCTAAGTCGCACAACATGGTCATAACCTAGAGATAATAAAATATCTTTGGCCTGTGAATACCCAGCGTCTAGCAGCTTGGCATCATGACAATCAGAATTGATAATCACTTCTCCTCCCCATTCTTTCCATTCCTTAAGCAAAAATGTTGCTGGATATGGATCTTTCATATACCCTCTTGCCACTCCACCGGTGTTTACCTCAAGAAAAGCATTTGTTTCATACATATCTCTCAGCGCATCAAGAGCCATTTTTCTATAGGCCAAAGACTCTTCATCATATAGATGCAATATGGAATTGTTGTATCTTAATAAATCAAAATGTCCTATTATCGCAGGCTTAAAATCAAGCACATAATCTCTAAACAATGAAAAATATTGCTTAGCCATTTCTAGCCCACTGCCACCGCAGTATTCATCAATATATTTCTGAAGCTCCTCAGCTGCTCCATCAACCCCAACATAACTTCCATCTGGTTTCATAAAATAATGAACCGATGCAATAAAATAATCATAATCGGCTACATCTGAGCAACTATATAAATCCCGCTCAATCCCAAGATATATTGCCATCTTACCCTTGTAGTCTTGCTGGATTTTTCTTATTTCTTTTTTATAGTCGCTTTCCATAGATGGATTAATACAATGTGCCTCATCAAAAGTCTGCGGTGCATGAGATGTAAAACCAAGAGAAACAAATCCCAATTCACCTGCCCTTACAGCTAGTTCCTCTGACGTAGACTTTCCATCGCAAAAAGTTGTATGCACATGCGCTGATGATAAAACCTCTCCCATATATTCCCCTTAAATCTCTATTTGTAGCCCTACTTTCATCTGCTCTATTCTGTCTCCCAGCTGTTCCTTTAAAATCTTAAAGGCTCTTCCTCTAGTACAGTGTCCTGTACAAATATATTCTATAGATGTTTCTTTGATTGCAGTGGCTACATCTAATATTTCTTCATCAGTCTTGTTAAATAAATGAAATCCACCAATATATCCATAGATTTTCTTTTCAGGAAATGCTGCCTTCACCTCATTAATGATATTAACAACTCCACCATGTGAGCAGGAATTAATGATTAAAAGCCCCTTATCTGTATCAATCACAAGACTTTGCTCATGATCAAAATCATCAAAGACCCATTTTCTGCCCACTTTTTTGTACATATTCTCTCGTTTTCCAATGTTAGAAAGTCCAGCTGTACTATGTGGCACTAGATATACTCCATCTGTAATCTCATATACCCCTTCTATCTTTTCTATTCTATCTGCATAGTCCTCAAGCATTCTCTTAGGTATACCAATATATTTCTTGAAAATAATTTTTTTATCATAACAATTAGCAGCTGTATTTTCTCTAACAAAAAGCCGGGCCTTTGAATTATTCTCAAAGAAACCTGGCATGCCATTGGCGTGATCATAGTGAGCGTGACTAAGCACTGCATAATCTACCTCTGCAACATCTTCTCCTAACCCTTTCATATTCTCAAGGAAAAGATTAGAACCTCCTGCATCCACGAGAATCTTCTTATCATTATATTTTACGAGAAGGCTCAGTCCCCATTCACCGCATAAATTTTCACTTGCTATATTGTCAACTATGACTGTTATTTCTGTTTTCATCTTCTATTACCTACAATTTCTTCTCCATCAAATCGAATCGACCCTTGCGCCAATCAGCAAAACCCCTGGCCTCATAGCCATTGTGGCGATACAAGTTTTGCGCAAATGGATTTTCTGTAAAAGTATCTAGTCTAACAGATTCATATCCCATATCCTTTATCTGGTTCTCGATGTGAATAAGAGCTGCCTTTCCTATGCCCTTATTCTGGAAACGTGGTGAAACGCAAAATCTATGCAATACATAGGCTGAGTTATCATCGTATTTCCAATTTGCATTGCCATACTGCTCGTCACACTCTCCGCTAATAACATATAAAGCAACTAAGTTATCCTCTTCGTATGCTACGTATAGTGTCTGTTTTTCTATATCAGATTCAAAATCCCCTCTAGCAGGATAGACATCATCCCACTGATAGATTTCATGTCTTTCCATTTCCTTAACTGCATCCCTTATCAATACACAAATATTGTCCAAATCACTCTTTGTTCCTAAGCGATACTCAATATTCATTTTGCCTCTCCTTGCAAATAAATAGTCATACTATCAACTAGTTAATTATGCTAATTGTATACTTTCCATCTACTAAAATAAAGATTAAATTCCCAATTATTATTCGTTCGAGTAATTGGTCGAAAATTTATTTTCTGTTCGATTGAAAAATGTAAAACCAGGGTGTATATTATTGATAGAAATATAGAACATATTTTCGGAACTAATATTCGAGATTTTAGGAGGTTGCCTATGGATTACAAGATAATAGCTGTGGATTTCGATGGTACTCTCTGTTTTAGTAACTGGCCAGAGCTTGGTGAGCCTAACACCCGATTAATACGATATCTTCAGGCACAGCAGGCCGCTGGTAATAAAATCATCCTGTGGACATGCCGAGCTGGTGAGGCCCTATCTTCTGCTCTTGATTGGTGTGTTGAACAGGGTCTTAGTTTTGATGCTATTAATGATAACCTACCTGAGATTGTTGAGCTCTATGGGAATAATTCCAGAAAAATAACCTGTGATATTTATATTGACGATAGGAATATGTTGCCTGAGGCAGTGTGCTAATGGCAGCCTGCCCAGCCACCTTATTTTCCCGCCCTAGTTTTAGCCTATTTTATTAGAAATGGAAGTGAACTTACATGTACTACAAAATGAAAAATATTTTTGACAATATAGATGTCATCTGCCAGATAAAATCAGATGGCTCCGCCATCCCACTTAAATTTCGCCTTCAAAATGAGGATGGCATATTTGAAACCTACTCCATCAAGACCTATAAGCCAGTCCCCAAGCAGGGGACCCGCACTACGAAAGACGGCATATACGTTAGCAATAGCACTGAGATATTTGAGTGTCGAGTGGTGATTTTCGGAACAGAGCGGACTGTGAGACTCTACTACAGTCCTAAGATAGATAACAGATGGAAATTGGCAATATAATAGGCTGCCACATAAGTGACAGCCTGTTAGCATTAGATGCAATATACGTAATTTTCTTTTCTAGGAGCTGCTTCCTTTGCTGGCTCCTCAGCATAACCGATTGCACAGTGACCGATTCCTTCGTAGTCGCCTTCGATGCCAAGCTTCTTGAGGATGTTCTTACCAAATTCTGATTCGAACTCTTCCTTTGCTCTGTGAATCCAGATGCTTCCTACGCCGAGACTCTCTGCAGCAGTCATGAGGTTGCCCATTACAAGTGAACCATCATATACGTATGTTGGAACAGACTTGTTAGCAAGTACGATTAAAATAGTTGGAGCTCCGTAGAATGGATCAAATCCTTCTGGTGCACCAAAAATCTTAGCATTTTCCTTTGCAAGCTCATCGCGGAGCTCTTTATCAGAAACAGCGATGATAATTGCACTCTGCTTGCCCATACCTGAAGCAGCATAAGTTCCTGCCTTAATAATCGCCTTTACATCTTCTTCCTTAACTGCATCAGACTTGAACTTTCTGCAGCTTCTTCTTGATTCTAATACCTTTAATGTCTCATTCATGTTAAAATCCTCCTTTGAACATTCCATTAAATTTCTATACATTCTGCCCGCCATCTATGACATTTATTCTACCGGAAATCATTCCCATCCAGCATGTATAATCAACTGTACCAACATCTCCTGGGGTGAATTCAATTATATTTTCGCCAGGAACAAAATCATGGGAAAGCCCATATTGGTTCAGTATCATTCTGTAATTACATCCTGTAATACTGCGTTCATCAGCATTAATCGTCCATTTTACAGGGATTCCACTATAAACAGTAATCTCTGGATAATAGCCAAGCTCTAAATTACTCTGTACCTCCTGGTACGCTCCATCCTCAGATAGGACTGCTGTATTTAATAAACTACTGCTATCATCTGCTGCTTCATTTTCTTCAGGAGCTTCCTGAGTCTCTTTTGATGCCACTTGACTTATTGAAGTAGCATTAACGCCAGATAAATTAAAGCCCTGAGAAATCATTACAAGACCAAGAACTGCAACTAATACAGAGCCAGCATACATAACAGCTTTTGTATATTTCTTGCCAAGGGCTGACACAATGGTACCAAGCCCAAGCATCAGAGGAACTGTTCCTATACTAAATACAAACATAGAAGCTGCACCAACTATAGGATTACCTGAGCCCAAAGCAATTATCTGCATAGACTGCATCGGACCACATGGCATCAAGCCGTTAAGGAGACCAATTATAAATGGTCTTTTTGCCGTAAGCCTCTTCTTTGTAATAAAAACTACCAGTTTCTTAGGAAGTCTAATCTGCAAATATCGCATCCAAGGGAAAATATTAAGCATATTTATTCCCATAATCACCATAAGAACGCCGGCAATTATTTTTAATACTCCCTGAAAACCTGTAGATAATCCCACTCCATCTTGGCCAGTAATAAGCATTCCTATACCGCCTAAAATAAAACCTATGACTGTATATGAAACAACCCTGCCGGCGTTATACATTAGTGATGGCCATATGGCTTTTGAACCAGTCTCTGCAGTAATGCTCTGAGACAAATTGATTCCGCCACACATGGAGACACAATGGACAGAAGTAAGTAATCCCACTACGAACAACATGCCATAACTCATACTTGAATCAGCAAGTTGACTTGGAACTAAAAGATTAAGCACTCCAAATCTCTGCAACAAAACATACAAAAGAATAATGGCAGAAATAGTAGCAATAGTTCTTTCAAAGTTAAATGTAGCAGTCTGCTTGTCACTTACACTATATCCAAGCTGCTCTATTATCCTGGTAATTTGCTTTACAGATAATTTTGATGGATCATAAGTTACATCAGCAGTGCCACGATTGTATGATACTCGAACACGCTTAATTCCTTTTGTTTTTGATAGCTTTGATTCGATTTTTTGTTGACAGTTAATGCAAGTCATTCCGTCAACTACTAATACTTTGTGTTTCAGTTCCATAAATCTGGGATCCTTCTTATTTATACTCCATATACCCGATGGGGGTATATGTGCTGATATAAATATAGACCTACTGAACTAGTATGTCAATAGGTCTTGATTAAATTTTATGCAACTTATTGACCTATTATCTTTTTTGCAAATTCAGCTGCTGCATTTACATCATCAGCGTTTGGTCGCCCCTTGTGAAGACCCTTAAACTCACCCTTGCAATGGAATTCTCTATCATCCATAGCAATGCCTACCTTGTCAGCTTCTGCCTTAACCTTCTTGTATGTAGAATTGAGCATTGCTGCTGAACCAAAGTTTATAATCTTTCCTACAAGGTTCTTATCTAAGCCACCAATAAAGCTTTTAACCTCTGGATCAATGCTAAAAGCATAGTAAGAATTACCAAGGAAAAGTATATCTACCTGCTCAGTAATTGGCTCACTAATTGGTAAAGCCTCAACTCCTGCTACATTTGCAATAGCCTCAGCAAGTCTCTTTGTATTACCTGTCTTTGTGTAGTATCTAACAGCGTATTTCATGATTAACCTCCTTTAGATTTTATATCATTCTATTGTGCGCAATCTATTTTCTTTATAATAACCCCATCAATAAATTTTGGCAAGCATATTTTTTCAAATAAAAAACTCTATGACCAGAAAAACTTTCTTCATCATAGAGTTTATTATTATTTAAATCGGTTCATAACATTTCTAATGGGCCTATAAAGCACCAGCATAAACACAAAATTGCCTACGCAGTGAACCATATCCCACATAATTCCAGAAATCCACCAAGGAAATGCTGTATTAAATCCAGCCACAACACCACCGGAACTAAAGCCGATGAAAAAATAGGTTATAGAACAAAGGGCACCAAAACATAGCCCAAATATGCCTGAGAAAATCGCCCAAAACAAAGCGGAATCTTCTTTTCTAAATAACCAAGTCAATAAAACTAAAAGTGGCCAGATATAAGCATACATTATCCACCATGTATTAATTCCATAGATGATGCCTTCCACCAGAATAAATGCTGGAACTACCGCCAAAACTTTTCGGCCAAAATAAAGTGTAAACATAATCAGCCAAAAGGTGGTCAGCTCTATATTGGGCATAAAACTAAGTACTGCCTTACACACTTCAATAACGGCAATCATAGCCCCTATCAAAGCTATATCTTTGACTGAAAATAAGCCTTCACGCCTATCCATCTTATTCAGCCGCTTCATATGACCAAGTATAAGTATCTCCATCAGCAACAGGCTGCTCTGTTACTCCATACTGACCATACTCTCCATTTACATACAATGCCCAGTAAGCACCATCCTCTTCATAGATAGCTTGCTTGCCATTAATAACCTGTACCATGAGACCATAACCGCCATCCTTGCCGCTGAAAGAAAAGCTATCATCTGCCTCTGCCAAATCATCCATAGCATCCTTCAGATACTCAGCATCTGTATTTAAATCATATTGAGTGCTGCTGCCGCTATCATCCACCACCTCAATCACAATAGCCTTGTCACCAACTGTGCTCTTAGCTGAAAATCTGCCATAGAAAAATGCAAATAATGCAACTAGTACTGCTAGAACTATGGCTCCTATAACTATCTTTTTCGTGCTAGTATTTTTCACTTCAATATTCTCCTTCGCTTAATTTCACAACAAATCCATTGTAAACTTAAGCATTTTCATTGTCTACACCAGCAGCATCATCCTCTTTAGCCTTGTTCTTTTTTTCATTTAGAAAAACACCATATTTCCATAGACAATAAATAGAAATTGGAATACTTGCACCTATTAATAAGCCCTCAAAAAAGCTTGGCATATCAATTGCCCCACCTATAGCAACAAGAGATGCTGCTGCAATAAATCCTAGATAATACTTTGTTGCATTATCCACTTTTTTCATTTTTCACCCTCCACTTTTGTTATTTATTGAAACAAAAACTTACAACATACAAATTAAAAATATGAGCCCCTATAATTTCTTCATATCCTCTGCAAAAAACTTATACACAGCATCTGCCATCTCATCCATATGAAATCCATAGCAATGGTCGTCATCTTTTATAGGTACGAGCTTTGCGTTCTTATATAGCTTAGCCGCCTTTTCACCATAGTAAAATGGAACAACCTCATCTGCTTCACCGTGAACAATCAAAACCGGTCCATTATATCTTGCGATTTCATCCTCCACATGAATGGTCTGAGCTACTCTAATATAATTTCCTGAAAGATCCCAATCCCCTGCTGAAACTGTCTCAGGAATATTATTCACATCAAAAGTCTGTCCTAAAACAGAACCTTCTCTGCAGATTTCAGGAATCATCCAAGCTGGTGATAATGGAACAATCGCCTTAAAAGCAGTGTTGCACATACCTCCTACAAGCATTGTCAGAAGACCACCCTGAGAGTGTCCGCACAGATATAAGTCTGTTACAAAATCCAGCTTCTTGGCATAGTCAACTACAGCAAGAGCGTTTGTCACCCACTTATAAAGTGTGTGATTTTCAAACTGTCCATCGCTTTTGCCATGACCATACATCTCTGCACGAAGTACAGCAACCCCAGCCTTATTAATAGCCTTTTGAACAGCTATAATATGGTCCTCTTCCATGTGACCAGTAAAGCCATGAATCAGAATACAAAGAGGTCCTTTTTCAAACCCCTCTGGAAAATCCAATTTAGCATGCAACTTAATACCGTCACAATCAATGTAAAATTCTTTCATTAACACCATTCTCCTTTTGCCTTTATTTCTAGCTAATTACATACCGCATATCCGTATATATTGGCTCTTTAATTTTGAAACCTAGCTTTTTATAGATAGGATATCCGTCTTCAGTAGCAGCCAAATCAATTAGATTCAGCCCATGTTCCTTGCTATATTCTACAAGTGAATACATAAGCCTGCTGCATAATCCTCTTCCTCTGTATTTAGGCATTGTATATACACTGAGCACCTCCCCATAGACTCCATCTATAACACTAAGATTAGCTGGCATCTCAATGATGTGTAAATAGGCCACAGATACAATGCATATCCCCTCTCTTGCAACAAATGCAATTAACTCTGTTCCAAGTTTTCTTTTGAAATAACTCTTAAGCTGTTTTTCAATTCTCTCAGCTTCGTCCTCACTCATCTCCCCGTG
Organism: Pseudobutyrivibrio sp.; assembly: GCA_017557435.1. Lineage (GTDB taxonomy): Bacteria > Bacillota > Clostridia > Lachnospirales > Lachnospiraceae > Pseudobutyrivibrio. The sequence goes on from JAFYYR010000016.1 coordinate 135,903, forward strand.
CAAATCCATCATATATGATAAGCGCATACGAATTAATTCATCAATGTCCTTTTTGGTCGCTTCATCTAGTACTAACTCCATTAACTCCCCCTCTAGTTGTTTGTAATAACCCATGGCATCACAACGCCATTAATATTTTCAAGCCATGTAGTGCCATTTTTCCTTCTCACAGTAAGTGGTGTAACTGCCACTGTATTTTGAACCCTCACATCTAAATATCCTTCACTGTCTGCTGTTGAACCTAAAGCACTTATTACATATGATGTGCCGTTAACAGTACCAAGATAAATCATGGTGTGCCCTGAAAAATAAAGAGGTGTTCCAGGTGTGCATCCAGATATAAGCGCTGCCTTGCTAGCAGTATCATACTCACCCACATTTACACAAGTACCTGGTACTTCCTTCTGCCAATTAGTATTTCTAGGCATTTCCAATCCGAAGCACTTATATACATTTCTGACAAATGCAGAACAATCTACAGAATCAAGCATACCGCCCCATCCATAAGTGTCTCCAAGATATTTAAAGGCCAAATCAACAATAGTAGCTGATGTCATAGGTAAATATCCCTCATGTACATCCTTATTCTGGGCAATCAATGCAATCTGCTTAACACAGCTTCCATCGGCTCCTCTAGTTGGAACATATACCACGTAATTATTCCAAGTTCCTCTCATAGAAATATTTCTAGGAATCTCTGATTCTGGAACCAATTTAAGTGTGGTTCCCATAGTCAACTTAACGCCAGATACGCTAGGTGCATAGTGTGACTCAGAAAGTGTGAAATAGTCTGTGGTTACAACGATAAAGTCACTACCTGATACATTTGTCTGCCACATATTAAGCCATTCGTTTTTGCTACCACAAAATGCTAAATCGCTTGCAAGCACCCAACCAGATACACTGTTAGAATATCCCCAGTAGAAAACATTATCATTTACAACTGCCATCTGCTTTACGATAAATGGCTCATTAACTCTAAGACTAGATAGAATAATCTCATCATCAGAGTCGGTTTCATTATATCCAATATAATCTGTTGTAGGGATTGATTTGATTTGAGTCTGACTTACAGCAAGAGCATATTTAGGCCCAATTACTCCATCCCAGCCTGTAGCTGAAACCAATTGAGAAATAGCTCCGTAATATGTAGTTGTATCTGTTTGAACGCCATTTACAAAAATAGGCTTTGTAGGCATCTCAGAAATAATAGAGCTTGAAAGATTGCCCTTAAGCTCTGAACTGTCGAAACTAGCATCCATAGCAGTCAAATCGTTCATATGACAATCTGATGTCTTTAATGCTGCATTATTAAAAGAATTGATTTGATTGGCATCCATTAAAACAGCGCCATTTGTATCTCCAGATAAATTATTCCAATATGTTGGGTCACACATCTCCTGTGTAACTGAACTCTCCGTAGCTACCGCAGCATGCACGGAACTACTACCAACACTTGTTAACAATACTGCAGAAAGTGCCACCATAGAAAGTGCTTTAACAATAGTTTTGTCATGTCTAGTTAATCTAGTCATAATACCTCCTTTTCCTTTACACGTAAGCTCCTATACTCCCCTGGAGACATACCTTTTTCAGCGCGAAATACTCTGTTAAAGCTAGGAATACTTTGAAATCCAGCAAGCATCGCAACCTCGGTAAGTGGTCTATTGTCCAGACTTAACAGCTCTGTAGCTTTTTCCATCCTAATCATATTTAACCATTTACTATAATTAGTACCTGTAACTGTCTTGAATAGTCTGGAAAAATAATCCTTACTAATGCCGGCCATCTTTGCCATAGTAGCCTGTGACAAATCGTCAGCAGTAAGGTTATTTTTAATATAATCAGTAACCGATATCATACGTCTCATGATATCTTCGTTATATCCATTATTGTCTAGGGAATTTATCTCTGGAGCAAACTCATTCTTATGCTCATCAAGCGTGAGCATAAATTCCATCAGAAGCATGCAACATCTCAGCTCTTTGTCCGTTGATTCAGAGAAGAAAATCTCCTTCATCTTGTAGGCTATCTCCTGTAGCTGAAGCACCAATTCCCTATGATTGTTAACACAGAGCACATGAAGATTTCTATAAAAATGCATGATACGCTGAAGATCAAACAATGAATTCATAAAGGCATTGCTAAAATGAATAATCAATGCCTCCTCCAAATTGGTATCAATTACTTCATGCATCTCTCTAGGCCAAATCAAAACAAAATCCCCTGACACTAAATCATAGGTATTTTGATTTACGCTAAAAAGATTCTTATCACCTGGGCCAACTAATATGATTTCTCCATAGGAATGCCAGTGTCTTTTATAATTTCTACTCTGTCTTCCCATGAATATATCAATAGCCCCAACATCATGTAAGCCTTGCATTTCATACTGACGGTAATCCATTCCATAAACCCCACATAATAAATATATTGTCCTTAATTTTATTTTTTTTACAGTATATTGTCAATTTTCGGGTTTTGGGGTTTGACCTATCTAACCATAGTATGCTATATTGGGCTGCAGTTAGACATACCTAATTAGTAGGTGATTACAGGAGGAAAATACATAATATGAAAAATAAACTACTTGCTCTTATGCTTTCTATTTCAACGATAGTAGCTGTATTTGTAGGCTGTAAAGCAGACTCTGCAAATGAAAAACCACAGACAACAAATGAGGCTCCTACATCATCAACATCTGATGCAGAATTTCCTATTACTATAAAGCATGCATTTGGCGAAACAGTGATTGAATCAAAACCTGAGAGAATTGTCACTCTCTCTTGGGCAAATCAGGATGCCATTCTTGCGCTTGGCCAGATACCGGTTGGAGTGTCAGCTGCCAACTATGGTCTAATGACAGACAACAAACTTCACCCATGGACAGATGATGCTTTTAAATCTCTTGGTGTTGATTCTCCTAATGTTTTCAATGACGAGACAGGCTGGGACTATGAAGCAATCGCATCGTGCGAGCCAGACATTATCGTTGCATCATATTCTGGATTTACAGAGGAAGAATATAATTTGCTTTCAGAAATCGCCCCTGTTGTTCCATACCTTGAGACAGCATGGAAGACTGACTGGAGACAGCAGACTATCGTAAATGCCACAGCCATTGGTATGCAGTCAGAAGGTGAGTCACTTGTAGAAAAAACAGATGAACTTATCCAAGAAAAGCTTAAGGAATACCCTGAGCTTGAAGGTAAATCAGCAGGATATTTCTGGATTTCACAGGATGATATGAGCACCTTCTATGCTTATCTTCCTAATGATCCTAGAGCATCTTATTTAAATGACTTGGGACTTGCTACACCTGAAAGTATTCTCTCCCTGGCTGAGAGTACAGAGGATTTTTCAGTAACTATCTCAAGGGAAAACTCAGACCAGTTAAATGACGTGGATATCATGGTTGTATATGGCAATCAGGGACTTCTTGATGCTTTGCAGGCTGACCCACTTATGAGTCAGATTCCAGCTGTAAAAAATGGAGCTGTTGTACTTATTGACGACGAATCAGCATTAGCTGCTGCAACAACTCCTTCCATTCTTTCTATCCCTTATGCTATTGACGACTATCTTGAAGTGTTAAGTGAGGCAGCAAAAAAATAGATGAACAGTAAAAAAACTCAGTTAGCTTACATAATTGGAATATCAATACTAATTCTCGCTCTATTTATATCAATAACCTACGGAGTAAAATCCGTAGGTTTATCTGATGTTATAGATGCCTTTATCGATTCTAATTCTACTGATTACAATGTAAATATTGTTCAGGCTAGAATTCCACGGTCTGTTTTTGGACTTATTGCAGGTGCTGCTCTTAGCATATCCGGATTACTTATGCAGTCAATTACAAAAAATCCTATTGCTGACCCTAGCATTTTAGGAGTTAACACCGGCGCTTCTCTTTTCATCGTTATTGGAATCACATTTTTTAATCTCCAATCAAAGCTTTCTTATATTGGAGTGTCCTTTATAGGTGCAATTATAACCGCTCTATTTGTATACAAACTAGCATCAGCAGGATACGGTGGTCCCACACCTATAAAGCTTGCAATTGCAGGTGCAGCTACAAGCACTGCTTTGTCTTCTTTTGTGAGCCTTATAGTAATGCCAAACTCAAGTGTCATGACCACATATAGATTTTGGCAAATAGGTAGCATAGGTGGTACTTCCTTTGATGATATAAAACTTGTACTTCCATTTATCCTAATTGGAATAATCTTAAGCATTTTACTATCAAATAATCTGGATACCATTCTTCTTTCAGAAGATACAGCCACCGCGCTTGGTCTAAATGTAAATCGTACAAAAGCCATCGCTGCATTCTCCGGTGTTTTACTTTGCGCAACAGTAACAGCCCTTGCAGGGCCAATCAGCTTTGTAGGATTAATGGTCCCGCACATTATAAGAATGGTTTTATGTAGCAATCATTTACATCTAATATGCCTCAGCGGCATATATGGTGCCTCTATATTATTAATATCTGATGTGCTAGGTCGTATACTAGGTCGCCCTGGAGAACTTGAAACTGGAATTATGACAGCCATAATCGGAGGACCTATCTTTATTATCATCATCAGAAAAGCAAAGGTACAAAGCTTATGAAAAACAACAATCTTTTTGAAGGAGTAAAAAGTCGGAGAAAAAAATACATTTTGTCTTTAGTTGTGCTTTGGCTTATAGTTTTAATCCTCTTTTGCTTGAATATGACAATCGGCGAAAAAAACTATTCTCCTCTTCAGGTAATAAACACTCTAACTGGCCATAGTTCGGAAGGGGCTTACTTAATTAATAAGTTAAGACTGCCCCGCTCATTAGCCGCAGTGTTTTCAGGTATAGCATTTGGAGTGGCAGGAAATGTTTTCCAAACCCTACTTAGAAATCCTCTTGCCAGCCCAGATATCATAGGTGTCTCATCAGGTTCAACAGCTGCTGCAGTCTATTGTATTTTATTTCTGAATATGAACCGCAGCCTAGTGTCTGTTGTTGCTGTTATAGCAGGGGTACTTACATCTGTTTTAATTTACAAAATTGCCTACATTCATTCTTTTTCTGCTAACAGACTTATTCTAGTGGGAATCGGAACTCAGGCATTATTTACTGCATTTATAAGCTGGATGATTATGAGTGCTTCTGAATATGATGTGCCAACAGCCATGCGATGGATGAATGGCAATCTAAATGGAATTGTCACTGATTCTCTTCCCCTATTAATTGTGGTGGTCATTTCTTGTCTTTTAGCAATCATTTGCTTAAGACATCAAATGGTCTCCCTGCCTCTTGGGGATTCTTATGCCACAATCCTTGGTATTCATGTGAATCTGGTTAGAACAGTCCTTATAGTCTTATCAGTTATCTTAATTGCATTTGCAACAGCTATCACAGGACCTATCGCATCTATAGCTTTCCTGTCAGGCCCAATAGCCAAAAGAATCTGTGGACACAATCAGGCCAACATTCTCTCCTCTGCACTTGTAGGGGCCATCCTGGTTCTTGCGGGAGATTTTGTGGGTCAGCACCTTTTATACACTCGCTTTCCAGTAGGTGTTATAACAGGTCTTCTAGGAGGTCCATATTTGATTTACGTTCTTGTAAAGCAAAATAAAGGAGGACAATTATAATGAATTCAAATACATTAATTGCAAAGGATATTCAGGCTGGATACGGACAAAAGAATATCTTACAGTCAGTTAATATCCATATTCCTGAAAATAAAATAAGTGTCATTCTTGGATCTAATGGCAGCGGCAAATCAACTATGTTAAAAACTTTTTGCAGATTGATGACACCTACAGCCGGCCTGATTACTCTTGATGGCACTCCCCTTTCCCAAATCAAGTCAAAGGACATTGCCAAAAGTATTGGTCTTCTTCCACAGACCAGTATTGCACCAGAGGGAATCAAGGTGGCTGAACTTGTCTCTAGAGGTCGCTATCCCCATAGACAATTTATGACTGGACTTAACAAAGATGATTACAAAGCAATCGAAGAAGCTATGGAGGCTATGAAAATAACTGAACTAGCTGACAGAAGTATCGACGAGCTTTCTGGTGGACAGCGTCAACGAGTTTTCATTGCCCTGGCTCTTGCCCAGGAGACAGATATTCTCTTTCTCGATGAGCCTACTACTTATTTAGATATAGCTTACCAGATTGAAATATTAGATCTTTTAAAAGAATTGAATAAAAAAAGAGGAACCACCATTGTGATGGTCCTCCATGATATTAATCTTTCAACAAAATATGCAGACTATCTGTTTGCAATGAAAGATGGAACTCTTATAAAACAGGGCACTCCTTCTGAGATAATTACAGAAGATACTATCAGAAAAATATATGGAATCGACAGTGTTATTATTCGTGATCCTATTTCAGATAGTCCTTTTGTCATTCCAGTTAGCGCCCATGATAACTACTTATCATAGGTATCAAGGAAATGATGCTTAACTCCGTCTTGCTTGTAGGCAATAACTGTGGCTAGATTAACATTCTCCACGCTGCGGAAAATGTTGGACTCCACATAAGGATTAACCTTTTTAAGCTCCGCAATTAGATTTCTGGTCTCAAGTCTCTTAGAGGCGCTGGTGCCATCAACTGAGCAGCTATCACAAGTCTCAGTGAAATGGCATGCACACTGTAGGAAGTGAAGGCCATTATATCTCTGCCATGCAATTATATCGTCCTGACGAATGAGATAAAGTGGTCTAATCAGCTCCATGCCCTCGAAATTAGTAGAATGAAGCTTTGGCATCATAGTCTGAACCTGGGCCCCGTAAAGCATTCCCATCAAAATAGTCTCTATAACATCATCATAGTGATGGCCTAGAGCTATTTTGTTGCAGCCCAATTCCTTGGCCTTAGAATATAGGTGACCTCTTCTCATTCTGGCACAGAGATAACATGGATTCTTATCTACTGTATCAACAGCATCAAATATGTCGCTTTCATAGACAACAATTGGAATGCCCATAAGCTTGGCATTGCTCTCAATAAGCTGTCTATTTACCTGGCTATATCCTGGATCCATTACAAGAAATGTCAGCTCAAAATTCACCTTTTGATGTCGCTTAATCTCCTGGAAAAGCTTAGCCATAAGCATGGAATCCTTACCACCGGAAATGCATACGCAGATATGATCCCCCTCTTTGATAAGCTCGTACTGCTTGCAAGCTCTGGCAAATGGAGAAAAAAGTGTCTTATGAAATTTCTTGCGAATGCTTTTTTCAATCTCAGCAGTTTTCTCGGAAAGCTCTGCTTCACCCTCTGATTTCTGCTGCTCCATAAGTGCGGAAAGATAGCTATTATAGCCGCCCTTTAAGCTGACAGCGTCAAATCCCTCATCACAAAGAAGCTCCGAATCATCCACGGAAATCTGACCTCTTGTGCAGTACAAAACAATCTTTTTAGACTTATCAAGTCGATTTACAACATCCTCAAAATCAGTCTCAAAAAGCTCATGAGTAATACTGATGGCATTTGGAATCATTCCATATTTAAGACTGCCCTCATTTCGGATGTCTACTAATACATAACTCCCTTCTGCTAATTCTGTTAATTCCTTATATGATATTTCTTTCATTCTATTCCTCTACAAAGTCATACTAATGGCCCCAAGCAATTCTTCTATCTCCTCGTCAGTTGGGATGCCATCGTAACAGAGTGCATAGTCAATAAGCTGTTCAAAAGCACTCTTGCGGCTAGACTCCAGTGGGAAAAGCTCCTTGATTGGCTGACGCCAACGACCAAGAACCTCATTAAGCTCACCAAGTCTAGGTGTAAGTATTTCCTTTTCTTTATTTTTAAGATATTGAGTAAGGGCTGGACTATTTCCACCGCTAGAAAATGCACCTACCAGATTCTGCTCCCTAAGATAAGAAGGGAAAATGAAGCTGCATTTCTCCTGATCATCAACTACATTTACAGGTATTCCGCCCTCTTTGCACATCATGAAAATCTGACCATTTAATTCGTTATCACTTGTAGCTACAACAACCAGTTTTCTATCCTGTAAATCAAATGGTGTAAACTCTCTCTGCTCAAGTAACAGATGATCTGTCTCCTCTGAAATAGCTGCAATATCCATTGATATCTCTTTTGCAATAACATGGACTTTTGCGCCAAAATCCAAAAGCACCTTAACCTTTCTAAGCGCCACAGTACCTCCGCCTACTATCAGGCAGTTGGCATCTGTCAAATCTACAAACATAGGAAAATATGCCATAGGAACCCCCTTATATCAAGTCTAAGAGCCCTTCTAGACCCTTATCTTTATAAATATCTTTATAATAATTTACTTCATCAACGATAATTTCGTCAATTATTTGCATACCCAGAAGCTCCACAGGAGCTTTGTCATCTGTCATCAGCAAATCTCCAGGATTATAGTCCTGCAAATCTTCATAGGATTTACCCATCATATATCGTAAATCCGAATCAGTCTCTCTATTAATTGCCCCTTCCAGATTGGCCACCATATCAGAGTTGAAGCTAGCATATAATATTCTGTTGCTCCAGCCTCTCACATCTGCTGTGTAAATATTAGGAAATACACTTCCTATTGTATCTGAAAGGTAGTCATTAATATTGCCTGGGGTGTTGCTTCTCATATTAAGATTTACAACCATAACTCCATTTTCATCTAGATGGTCAGCCACCAACTGGAAAAATTCCTGGGATGACATCTGAAAAGGAATGGTAATATCCTGATATGCATCCACCATAATCACATCATACTTTTCATCGATAGCATTAAGATATGCTCGGCCATCGTATGTTACAACAGGAACATCCTCAGGTAGCTCAAAGTACTTTTTCGCCAAATCAGTGATTTTTCCATCTATCTCAACACCTGTAATGTCTAGATTGTCAAAATATCTCTCGCACTGAGTTGCAAATGTACCACTTCCGTTTCCAAGAATTAAAATCCTAAGTGGCTCTTCTTTGGCCTTTTCATTAGCCATATAAAGTGAAGCCATTGCATAGTCGTAGTACAAGCCAGTAGGCCCCTTTTCCTTTTGGTATACCGACTGGACGCCAAACAGCACATTGGTAGAAAGTGTTACCTGTTTATCATCCTCATATACCTGCAGGTAGTTATAAATTGATTCCCCTTCATAGGTAAGATTAGTCTGCCAAAATGCAAAGCTATTGCTATGGCCAAGTAGGCAGCAGACTAAAAATAGCACTATGCTAATAGGAACCCTCTTGGCCTGTGAAAAATTTATTTTTGAACTTACGAAATATACAATACAAAGCACTAAAAGTATTCCGGCAAAAATCAAAAATGTAATCGCTGTACCCACAGCAGGAATACTGATAAATGTAGGTACAAATGTACCTATGATACTGCCGATTGTATTGCTGGCATTAAGCTTTCCAACTACGCTTCCGCTATCATCCAGGCTATCCACAGAAAATTTTACAAGGGAAGGTGTAACTGTTCCCAAAAGAAATAACGGAAATACGAATAATACCATGCAGGCAACAAATCCTGCTATAACAAGGAAATGATTGCTGACTGCAAAAATCAAAAGTGCAGATATTCCTATAATAATGTATTTGCCAACTACAGGAATAAGCCCTATCCATATGGCAGCTATCACAATGCGCTTGTATAGTTTATCTGGATTAGGGTCCTTATCTGCCTTCCTGCCACCGTATAGATTGCCCAGGGCCATAGCTATCATAATTGTTCCTATTATAATGGTCCACACAATCTGCGATGAACTAAAATAAGGCGCCAACAATCTACTAGCACCTAACTCAACAGCCATAACTGACATTCCTGCAAAGAATTCAGTTAAATATAAATAAATTTTATTTTTTAGTATCGGTCTATCCATTATTACCCCCAACTTTTAATTCAATTGAATTAATTATATGGTGTCCTCTTTTCTAATGCAATTAATAATAGAGTTTTGCTTTGCAAAACTCCAGTTACGCAAAAAAGGTCAGGAGGTATTTTCTCCTGACCACAGTACCTTAATTAATGTACATGACAAGCTTCGCAATCATGATCCTCTGGGAAATCTGCTGGATCATATTCGATTCCATTTTTATCATAGTAATCCTTTACAGCTGACTTGATAGCCTCCTCAGCAAGTACTGAACAGTGAAGCTTGTGAGGTGGAAGTCCGTCCAAAGCCTCTGTAACAGCCTTGTTAGTAAGCTGAAGTGCCTCTGAAAGTGGCTTGCCCTTGATAAGCTCTGTTGCCATTGAGCTAGATGCGATAGCACTACCGCAACCAAATGTCTCAAACTTTACATCGTTGATAACCTGCTCATCATTAATCTTTAGATAGATTTTCATAATATCGCCGCAGACTGGATTTCCTACTTCTCCAATTCCGTCAGCATCTTCTATAACACCTACATTTCTAGGGTTTCTAAAATGGTCCATAACCTTTTCACTATAAAGTGCCATTATTTTTTCCTCCAAATTATATTATTGAAGAAGTGCCATTAATAATTTGCCTTCGGCAAATGGGCACTTCTGTTCATCAAGTAATCTTCCCTAAAGGGCCCCTTCTTAATGAAATACGTGTGGTCTCTTGCCTGATTTCAAATCAGCCCAGAAAGGTGAAAAGCTTCTAAGATATTCAACAACCTCTGTTACTGACTTGATAATGTAATCTACCTGCTCCTCTGTAGCATCCTCACCGAGAGAAATACGAAGAGAACCGTGAGCTACCTCGTGTGGTCTTCCGATTGCAAGAAGTACATGGCTAGGATCAAGTGAGCCTGATGTACAAGCTGAACCAGATGAAACTGCCACTCCCTTATCATCTAAGAGAAGAAGTAATGACTCACCCTCAATTCCTTCAAAGCAGAAGTTAACATTTGACTTTACTCTCTGATTACGATCACCATTTAACTCAGAATATGGAATCTTTGAAAGTCCCTCGATAAGTCTGTCCTGAAGCTTCTCAAACTTGGCATTGTTCTCATCCATATGAGCTACTGCATCCTCAAGAGCTACTGTCATACCAACAATACCTGCAAGATTCTCTGTACCTGCTCTCTTACCTCTCTCCTGTGCACCACCGTTGATGATGTTTGTAAGTGCAACACCGCCTCTAGCATAGAGCACGCCAACACCCTTTGGACCGTGGAACTTGTGAGCTGAAATAGAAAGCATATCGATATTCTGCTCAACTACATTGATATGAATATGGCTAACAGCCTGAACAGCATCTGTGTGGAAAAGAACTCCCTTTTCCTTGCAAATAGCACCGATTTCTGCGATTGGCTGAACTGTACCAATTTCGTTGTTAGCATACATGATTGTAACAAGCGCTGTATCCTCGCGAATAGCATCTGCTACCTGCTCAGGTGTAACTACACCATTCTCATGTACATCAAGAAGTGTTACTTCAAATCCTTCCTTTTCAAGAGCCTGAAGAGTGTGAAGAACTGCATGATGCTCAAACTTTGTTGAGATGATATGCTTCTTACCCTTCTTCTCACCAAATCTGGCTGCTGAAACGATGGCCTGATTATCTGCCTCGCTACCGCCTGATGTGAAATAAATTTCACGTGGCTTAGCCCCAAGAATATTTGCGATTCTCTCTCTTGATTCCTCGAGAATCTCCTTTGCCTTCTGTCCCACTGAATATAAGCTAGATGGATTTCCATATACTTCTGTATAAATTGGAACCATGGCATCTAAAACATTTTTACTAACGGCAGTGGTTGCCGCATTATCCGCATAAACAAACATTTACTCCTATTCCTTTCACATGATTTTATTTAAAAATATATTTACCTACTGGACAAATATGTGATTACTATAAAAAGAATCGCCTATAGAGTCAATAGGCGATTCCACTTTTTTTAATTGATGAAATATTTTATCAATAATTCTCTTCTATTTTGAAATTCTGGTGAGAAGTGGGTACAAAACAGTAGCAATAACTACACCAAAAATACCTTGAATAATATTAGGTATAAGTCCTGCTGTAGCCGCAACAAATCCAGCATTTACAGAAGTTCCATTTACAGTGGCAAGCATAAATATTTCAAAAAGGAAATATCCGATTACCATCACTGCCTCACCTACAATTCCTGATAGAATCACTGGCGCAGGATTGGTTCTTGAAGAAATAATCTTTTTCATAAAAACAAAAACAACACACCCTACCAAAGCAGTCAGAGCCTTAATGATAAAAGTGGCTGGAACGTAAATGAAGTATCCACCAATTAAATCAGAAAGAGCTGAACCAATACCTGCAGCCAAGCTCCCCCATATAGGCCCCAGTAAAAGGCCCGATAACAAAACAAATCCGTCGCCTGGATGAATGTATCCGTTTGTCGGTGTTGGAACTTTTATAATCATAGTGCCTACACATGTGAGTGCAGCCATCAAAGATGCAATAATCAATGTACGAGTAGTTTCTGTTACGCTTTTACCTGCGCTTAAAGTCGAGTTTTTCATGATGTCCTCCGTAATTTTTATTAAAACCTCTTCCTAATGTTTTATGTTAGCGGTATAATACCACCAAACTGATACTTAAAAAATATTCAATTTTAATTAATTTTTAAGGGACAGATATGAAAGTATACGAGAAAATCTACAATTATTATGTTAAGCAAATGAATGAAGGTGCACTTAGCAAAGGAGATAGAATGCCATCTCTTCGCGAAACTGAGCAGCTTCTTAGCGTCAGCCGCACCTCTGTGGAGACTGCATACTTGCAGCTTTCTGCAGACGGATACATCTACTCAGTGGAGAAAGTTGGATATTTTGTAACAGGTCTTTCTGCCACTATGAAAAATAGAGCAAAAGAAAAGGAAATAGAAAATATCAAAAAAGATATATCGAAAATCCGCTACGACCTGGCTACTATCGGTGAGGACAAGCAGGCTTCTTGTCTTCCCCTTTGGACTAGATATATGAAATCGGCCTTAAGACAGGAGGAGCGCCTACTATCCTATTCTGACAACCAGGGTGAAGAGGACCTACGAGTTGAGATTGCTAAATATGTTAGAAAAAAGAGAAATATCATTTGTAGTGCAGATGACATAGTAATTGGAGCTGGTTTCCAAAGCCTGCTTACAATTTTAATAGCCCTTAACCCAACTGATAAAACCATTTCTTTTCCTACAAAGGAATTCTCTGATGGTGCCAAAACATTTGAAATGGCCGGCTATCAGGTTAACTACAGAGATAAAAACAGTGCCTTAATCTATGTTACTCCATCCTACATGACAAAATGGGGTGAAGTTATGACAATGAAAAGACGCCGCGAGCTTATCGACCACGCCTTTGACAATGACCATCTAATTATAGAGGATGACTATCAGAATGAGTTTGTTTTTTCCAGCACTCCTACCCCTAGTCTCTATGCCATGACTGGAGGCGAGCGAGTAGCTTTCTTGGGCTCATTTTCAAGTGTCCTTCTTCCTAGCGTGAGAATCAGTTACATTATTCTTCCAAAAAATACAAAAGAACATTATCAAGAACTCAAAAAATATTTCAACCAGACCACATCAAAAGCTGAGCAGATTGCCCTTGCCCAGTTTCTTCGTGATGGCCATCTTAACAGACATATTAAAAAGATCCGTAAACTACAAGAAGAGAAACGCGAACTGGCTCTCAGTGAGCTCAGCAAACATTTCTCTTCTGAACAATTACTATTTGGGGCCAGTGGCATGGAAATAGGTCTGAAATTATCTGGTCAAGACTTGGCCACTAAGCTTCTAAAAAAAGGTATTAGCGTAAATACCATAAGCTCTACTGAAAATGATGAAACTCTTCTTTTATCATTCAGTAGAATTCCAATGGAGGATATTCCAGCGGCTGTTAAAGCCCTTTATTTTTGAATGTAATTTCCTCTTGTTGTCAAAATATATTGGGTGAAATCAGTTTTAGCAAATCCCATTGTAACCTGGCCAGCATTATCAGTATATGTAACTATCTTATCTACATCAGCTGATACTAAATTAGGTCTTGCTATATAAGTGGAGCTGCCAACACAATATAGTTCACTTCCCTTTAGATAATAAAAATCACCATCGCTTGAGACTGCTATATTATTAATATCCGAAGCATCTTCATCTATGACTTCATTTCTGTCATCTGCTTTAGACCATTCATACAACTGATTATCAAGCTTATACAGTACTACATCTTCTTTGGCATTAATTGCAAAGCAATCAACATTTGTATTTTCCGTAATCACATATTTGGTAGAGCCACTAGGTCCAAATTTCACTTCTACAAGTCCCTCATCTGACTGATATGTAACGGCTAATGCTACAACAGCTTTTGTAGCCTCATAAATATCAACCTCAGATAATCCTGGCTCATCAATAACAGATAATTCTTTTGTAAATTTGTTAGCACAGTAGATCTTACCATCCACAGCAATATTGTTAACTAATATAGCGCTCTTGTCATTGGAAGTAATATACTCAGAATTATCGTTTATTGTCACATCATATTCTATATCTTCATCATTTCCATCATAATATCTATGCAAGCGATTATTCTCATCCAGATAGAATGTATTATGTAAATCATAGGAAACAGAAAGTGGCTTACACTCCCCCGATGCTATTATTGACCGATTTTGGCCATTTTTATCACACTGAGAAAGGACCTTTCCCTCATCAGTTTCCGCTAAATACAAAAAGCCTGCCTCTCTAGTTGAAGCAGTAAAAACAAAAGAATCCACTCCATAGGCTATATTGTATTCACCAAAATCATTTTTATCGCATTTACGGTATACTAAAGAATCGTTTTCGTATATATATGCAAGGTCAGCTCCATTAGGTGAAATATGAAAATCCTTTACACTATCAGCTAATGGCTCTGGCTCTAAATCCCCATCCACCAAGTACAACTGTCCATCCTGAATATAAGCAATCTTTTGGTTATCTCCAGCAGATTTCACAATAGCATCTTCGCTAATTTCAATACTTTCACCATCAGAGTTATAAATCTTTCCTAAGTCAGCGTATACATAAACAACTGGCTCTTCTTCTACTGTAGATGATGAGCTGGAATTATTAAATATGCTGTTAATACGCTGCAAGGAATCGTAATCTATCTTATCATATAATTGCTGGCTTTCTCGCTGGTATTCATCTATTTTATTTTCATTATTTATGCTAGCTGCACCCATTGCAAGGACTATCAGTCCTACAAATGTAGCTAAAGCAACCATTAAAGGCTTTGATTCAACGCTATCATCTATAGACTTTGAACTCTTCTGAGCACCAAAGGAACTTGTCGAACCACTAAACTCATATTTATTTTCCTTGTACTGGTATGGCTCTTCTTCCTTTTGTTGATATGGCTCCTCTTCTATTTCTTCATCATCGTCCTCCTCTGGATATGCTGAAGCAATAGCATCAGAAATATTTGCAACAACATCAGCTATATCTTCTTTCATTTCATCACCGATTGCCACCATGTCCTCGGCAATATCATTCATGGCTTCGCTAAAGGTATCAAAAATAGAGATATCCTCAGATTCATCTTCTGATGTATCAGTTTTTGATTCAACAACTGGTGGAGCTGTATTTTCTTTATTCTCCACTACCAACTTCTCTGACTCTGGTTTAACTGAAGTTTCTACAACTAGCTTCTCAGGTTCTGACTTAACTGAAGTTTCTAAAATCGACTTTTCTTCTGCCTTAGTCTGCACCTCTACAACTGGCTGCTCTTCTGGCTTAGCTTGCTCCGCCACTACTGCTTTCTTTTCTTCTGTCTTAGCCTGCACCTCTACAACCGGTTGCTCCACTACTGACTCAACTTTAGTATCCTCTACAGGCTCAGAAATTGGTTTCGCCGCGGGTGTCTCTTCCTCAGCCTCCCAACTGATTCCATAACTAGTTCTAACAGATGTATTTGAAATACTCCCTGTAAAATCAACTAGCTGTCCGCACTTAGGGCAGGCAATATGTCCATCAACAGGGGTTCCGCAATTTTTACAATTCATACACTTAATTCTCCCACAAAATCTATACTATAAAGATATAAACGCAGCCAAGCTACCACGATTTGCCCCCATAATTCTATGGGAATAAAACAAATCAGGATTGCACCGAGTACAGTAATCCGTAATTTCGATATTCTCTTCTGTTACTCCAGCTTCTAGAAATACAAGCTTGCAAGCAGCCCACAAATCAAGCATGTATTTATCTGGATCATCTGGATTGAACACTGATGGTTTTAAAATTGCATCTCTGTTTTCTTCTCCAAATGCACCTATAAAAGCATTTGCTACATCAGCGCTTACCTCATAGCAATTTCGGCAAATACTTGGAGCGATACCGCAAATCACATCCGAAGCATTCGTTCCAAAATGCTCTGCCATTTTTTCAATAGTCACCTTACCGATTTTCCCAACTGTTCCTCGCCAACCCGAGTGGGAAAGAGCCACCACTTCATGAACTGGGTCATACATAAAAAGTGGAACACAGTCTGCATAGAAAGTAACCAGTGGCATGTCCTTAACATTTGTAATAAGACCATCTACATCATCATAAGGAAGGGGTCTCACTATTCCATTTCCAGCATCCTTTTCATCAACTACAATCACATTTGTAGTGTGTGTCTGCTTTGATAGGCACATGCGCTCATAATTCATATCTAATGCATTGGCAATTCGCTTAAAGTTCTCGTGAACATTTGCATCATCATCTCCACGATTGAATCCCAGGTTAAGTGAATCAAAAACACCTTCACTCACTCCACCAATCCTTGTAGAAAAACCATGCTTCACACCAGCCGCTTTAAACAAATCAAATGTCATGTAAGTCACGTTGTTTTTAGTCTCTTTATTCATAGTATTATCCTCATATTACATTTAAGCCTTGGTAGTATAATAATACTTTTGCACCAACCTGTAAAGCACTTATTTTTACTGCCTATTTCCCATTTTCCCATATAGGCAGTAACCTTTTCCATTTTCCCTACCGCCTAATAAGAAAACATCTCCACAGGCAGTAGCCAGCCATCCCTGCCCGCCCCCAACACGAAAAAGCTCTACCGCAAAAAATAATAAACAAGCTGACAATAAATGAATTCTAATTTAATTTTCCCCTATGATATACTGAAGATGTATTTGGGGCACTCTACTGGCAAATTAAAAATGCCCTGAAAATATGATAATTACAAGTAAAAGGGGGTCACTATGGCAGAAAGATATTTCGGTGAAAATACACCAAAGCTTGGATTCGGTTTGATGCGCCTTCCAAAGGAAAAGGACAATCCAACTAAGATCGATATTGAACGTACAAAAGATATGGTAGACATGTTTATGAAGGCAGGTCTTACATATTTTGATACAGCATTTGTATACGATGGCGGAGAATCAGAAAAGGCCGCAAAGCTGGCTCTAGTAGATAGATATCCACGTGAGAGCTACACTCTCGCAACGAAGCTTGCTTCCTTTGCAGCCCATGATGAGGCCAGCGCAAAGCAGGAGCTTCTTACAAGCCTTGAGCGTACTGGAGCAGGTTACATTGACTACTATCTTCTCCACGCACTTCAGGAAGGCAACTATAAGAAATATGACGAGTGGCATCTTTGGGACTATGTTAAGGAAATGAAGGAAAAGGGTCTCATTAAGCATTGGGGCTTTTCTTTCCACTCTACTCCTGAGCGCCTTGATGAGCTTCTCACAGCTCACCCAGATGCTGAGTTTGTTCAGCTTCAGATCAACTATGCTGACTGGAACAATCCAGATGTTCAGTCTAGAGCTTGCTATGAGGTAGCTAGAAAGCACGGCAAATCCATCGTAGTAATGGAGCCTATAAAGGGTGGCACCCTTGCCAACCCACCAAAGGCTGTTCGTGATTTACTAAAGAGTGCAAATCCTAATTTGAGCGTAGCTTCATGGGCTATCAGATTCGTAGCATCACTTGATGGAATTATCTCTGTACTATCAGGTATGTCTACAGAGGAACAGATGGAAGACAATCTCTCTTACATGACAGATTTCAAGCCACTTTCCGAGGAGGAAAAGCAGGTTATCAAAAAAGCTCAGGACATTTTAGATGGCATCGATTCTATTCCATGTACATCTTGTCACTATTGTACAGACGGCTGTCCTATGCAGATTCCTATTCCAGAGATTTTCTCCGCTAGAAACAAGCAGCTTATCTGGGAGCAAAAAGAAGCAGGTCAGGCAGACTACGACAAAGCAGTGGCAAGCAGAGGATTGGCCAGCGCTTGTATCCAGTGTGGTCAGTGCGAAGGTGTTTGTCCTCAGCACATTGATATTATCAACAGACTACAGGATTGCGCTGCTGCATTTGAATAAACACAAAGGATTTAAAAATGAGCACTAACAAATTAAATGATTTAAAAGCATACCTTAAGGAGAAAGGCAGTATCGCCATCGCCTACTCAGCTGGTGTGGATTCCACCTTTCTTCTAAAGGTTGCCCATGATACACTGGGAGACTCTTGCATAGCAATCACAGGAATAAGCGAGGTCTTCCCTCACAAGGAGCAAAATGAAGCTTCTGATTTTTGTAAAAAAGAAGGAATAAAGCAACTCATCCTCTATCCTCACGAGGTGGAGGACGAAGAATTCGCCAAGAATCCATCTAACCGCTGCTACATCTGCAAGCACATTCTCTTTTCTAGAATGAAAAAGATGGCTGCAGAAAATGGCATCGCATACATAGCTGAGGGCTCTAATCTAGATGACCTAGGTGATTATCGCCCAGGACTTCAGGCTATAAAGGAGCTAGAGATTCTAAGTCCTCTTCGTGAAGTAGGATTAACAAAAGCAGAAATCCGTGAATATTCTAAAGAGCTGGGACTTCCTACCTGGGACAAGCCATCCTTTGCTTGCCTTTCATCTAGAATCCCATACGGCGAGCGAATCACTCCAGAAAAACTTTCAATGATAGAAAAAGCTGAGGAACTTATCTCCTCACTTGGAATAAAGCAGTTTAGAGTTCGCTTACAAAAGGATACTGCTAGAATTGAAACTCTTCCTGAGGATTTTCCAATTCTCCTAGATGAGGAAAATCGAAACAACATAATTACTGAATTTAAAAACTATGGATTCAAATATATATCCCTGGATTTACAGGGCTATAGAACTGGCAGTCTTAACGAAGTTCTTTCAAAAAAGGATGTCTAAAAATGAATGATGAAATCAAAGAATTATTAGAGGGTGTAAAAGCCGGAAGTATCTCTGTTGATGATGCCATTCATCAATTGAAAACAAAGCCTTTTACAGACATAGGTTACGCCAAGGTGGATACCCACCGCCACCTAAGAAATGGTGTAGGGGAAATCATCTACGGCGCCGGCAAGACTCCTGAGCAAATGATTGGAATCATTAATAGCTTAAAGGAATCAAATCAAAAACGTATCCTCATCACTCGTCTTTCACCAGAGAAGGCCGATGAAATCAAAAAGGTACACGACCTTACCTACTACACGGGCGCCAATCTTGCAGTTATAGGTGAAATGCCTACTCCTACAGGAAAAGGCACCATTGTGGTAGCCACAGGCGGTACCAGCGATATTCCTGTTGCAGAGGAAGCTGCTCTTACAGCAGAATTTCTCGGCAATAAAGTAAATCGTATATACGATGTGGGAGTTGCGGGTCTTCATCGCACCCTCTCTCACTTAGATGAAATCGTAGATGCCAATGTAATAATAGCCATCGCCGGCATGGAAGGAGCGCTTGCCAGCGTACTTGGTGGACTTGCAGAATGTCCTGTAATTGCTGTTCCTACCTCAGTAGGATACGGAGCATCCTTTGGAGGAATATCTGCTCTTTTATCTATGCTCAACTCATGTGCCAACGGAATTTCGGTGGTAAATATCGATAACGGTTTTGGGGCTGCCTACCAGGCCAGCCTAATTAATCATCGTTAACATAGGAGGTGCCATGAAGACTCTCTATATTGAATGTAAAATGGGTGCTGCAGGGGATATGCTGACAGCTGCTCTACTAGAGCTAATAAATGACAAGGATGAGGCTCTTAAGGAGCTTAATCAAATTGGAATTCCAGGAGTTACTTATACCGCTTCTTCTGCAGAAAAATGTGACATAACAGGAACCCATGTAACAGTGACAATCAATGGGGTGGAGGAAGAAATAGAACACAGCCATCATGATGGTGAGCACGAGCATCATCACCATTCTCACAACAGCCTAGCTGACATTTCCCATATCATAGAGCATCTAGCTGTTAATGATTCAGTTAAAAGCCATGCCATAGCAATCTATACCTCTATAGCGGAGGCTGAATCAGCTGTCCATGGTGAGCCTGTCAGTGAAATCCATTTTCATGAAGTAGGCACAATGGATGCCATCGCTGATGTGATTGCTGTATGCTACCTGATAGATAAGCTTCAGGTGGAAAATATCATGGTTTCACCAATCAATGTGGGAAGCGGTACTGTTAAGTGTGCCCACGGCATTTTGCCTGTGCCTGCACCAGCCACTGCTCTACTACTAAGGGGCTTACCAACTTACAGCGGCACAGTAGAAAGTGAATTATGCACCCCAACAGGTGCTGCTATACTTGCACATTTTGGCAGTGAGTTTAAATCTATGCCTACCATGGTCACTGAAAAAATCGGCTATGGTATGGGCAAAAAGGACTTTCCTGTTGCCAACTGCGTCCGTGTATTCTTAGGTGAGACTGCTGATTCCACAGATGAAATCATAGAGTTAAACTGCAATGTGGATGATATGACTGGAGAAGATTTAGGATATGCTTTAGATGCAATCTATGAAGCAGGTGCTAAGGAAGCATTCTTCACTCCAGTTCAGATGAAGAAAAATCGACCTGGTATTTTAATTACTGTTATCACTGCCTCATCTGAAAAGGATGCCGTGGTTAGAGCCATTTTTGCCAACACTACCACTATTGGTATTAGAGAAAAAATCTGCGGTCGCTTCATTTTAGATAGAAAAATAGAAACTATTGAAACTCCACTGGGTCCTGTTCGTGTGAAAAAATCAAGTGGCTATGGAGTTGAAAAATGCAAAATAGAGTTTGATGATTTATCAAAAATCGCAAAAGAAAAAGGGCTAAGCCTTACAGAAGTAAGAAAAGCCATAGCCCCTTTTATAAATGAGTAAATATTATCCCTCATAGATGACAGATTTATCAATCTGCTCTAGAGCGGCGTGTATTTCTTCCAAGAAACGCTCGCCCATTTTACTCATAACTGTATTCTTTTTAGTAACATATCCAATTTCCATAACACTGTTTGGATTCTCCTCATCGCCGCGATATGGAACGACCATATAGCCGTCACCATTTAAGTCGCCCCAGATGATTCCAGAACATAGTGTATAACCATTGAGAGCCCGGATAAGATTAAGCATTGTAGATCTGTCTGTGACTCTCAATGTCTTTGGATAGAAATTCTCGCTCAATATCTCTTCTGCTAAGAATTCATTGTTATCTCTCTGCTCAAAAAACAGACATGGATAATCCTCCAAATCCTCGATTCCAATGGAATCATATGAAGCAAGTGGATGATCCTTGTATAAGTAGACAAATGCCTTACATTTAATAAGTGTGTGGAACTCAAGTCCATGCTCAACAAATAGCTTGTTCATGGCTCTCTTATTCCGCTCATTTATATAGAGAATTCCCACTTCACTCTTAAGAGAACTAACATCATTGATAATATCCATAGTGGTAGTCTCTCTAAGGGCGAAATCGAAATCATTCATATCGTACTGTTTTGCCATATCAACAAAAGCTCGTACTGCAAATGTGTAGTGCTGTGTTGAAACGCCAAACTTTCTCTTATAAGTACCCTCTCCACTGTATTTCTGCATTACAATATCGTATTGACGATAGAATCCTCTAATATCATTAAGGAACTCCTCGCCCTCAGGTGTTACAATAACGCCCTTGTTGGTACGCATAAAAATAGTAATACCTACCTCATTCTCCAGCTCCTGAATAGCAGAAGTCAAAGTAGGCTGAACAATATAAAGCTTCTCAGCTGCCTTGTTCATAGAACCGCACTCTTGAATTGTAAGAGCGTATAGAACCTGTTGTAATGTCATAATTAAACTCTCCCTCCAAAACCATTAGACAAATCCTTAATTACCTCGCTTGCCAGTACAAGTCCTGCAACTGCAGGAGTAAAAGCGATAGAACCTGGTATATCGCGTCTCTCGGTGCACTTGTGCTCTGCACCTGGAGGACATATACAATTAGTTCTGCAGCTTATAGCCATATCCTCTATTGGGCGGATTGGCTTCTCGTCAGAAAATACTACCTTAAGGTTTTTCACTCCGCGCTTTTTCATCTCACGGCGCATTACCTTAGCCAGTGGGCACATGGTAGTCTTGTAAATATCTGCTACCCTAAATCGGCTAGGATCCAGCTTATTGCCAGCTCCCATACAACTGATTACAGGAATATCTAGCTCCTTACATCTCATAATGATTTCTATTTTAGCTGTAACAGTATCTACAGCGTCTACTACATAATCGTATGATTTAAAATCAAATGTATCTGCGTTTTCTGGAAGGAAGAAACACTTGTGAACTGTGATGTCTGCCTTAGGGTTAATGTCAAGCATACGCTCCTTCATAACATCCACCTTGTGCTTACCAACAGTGCTTCTTGTAGCAATGATTTGTCTGTTAAGATTAGTCAAACATACCTTGTCATCATCTATCAAATCAAAATGCCCCACTCCTGTACGAACAAGAGCTTCACATACATAACCTCCTACTCCTCCAATACCAAAGACGGCAACTCGCTTATTGCTAAGGTCATCCATTGCTTCTTTCCCTAGAAGTAGTTGAGTTCTTGAAAACTGATTTAACATAGCTATTTCCTTTGTATACATATAACTTACAAACTAAAAGCAGATGATTATTTACCATCTGCTTTTAATCTCCTATCTGAACAATAGGTAATTATATATTATTTTCTTTGACTTGATTTGTCAATTATAAGCTGCAATTTCACCTATTAAAATGGAACTACTGCTCCGTCATATGTTGACTCGATGTAGCTTCTAACATCATCAGATGTAAGAACCTCAACAAGTGCCTTGATTCCCTCATCATTCTCATGACCTTCTGCAACAGCGATGATGTTTACATATGTCTTAGCTGCCTCTGAATCTGCTGACTCATAAGCGATAGAATCCTTTGATACAGAGTAGCCTGCCTCAAGTGCATAGTTACCATTTAATACAACGAATGCAACCTCGTCCTTAACACGAGCTACCTGAGCTGCCTCAAGCTCCTCAAACTTGATGTTCTTTGGATTCTCTGTGATGTCGTTAACTGTAGCTGTAAGACCTGCGTCATCCTTTAATGTAAGAAGTCCATTGTCCTGAAGAAGAAGGAGTGCTCTAGCCTCGTTTGTTGTGTCATTAGGAATAGCAATTGTATCGCCGTCCTCGATATCATCAAGAGTAGCCTTCTGACCTGGGTAGATACCAAATGGCTCATAGTGGATGCCACCAGCATTTACAAGGTGTGTACCCTTCTCCTCGTTGAAGCTGTCAAGATATGGTACATGCTGGAAATAGTTAGCATCAAACTCACCTGAATCTACTACAAGGTTTGGCTGTACATAATCATCAAATACTGTAACATCAAGCTTGTAGCCCTTCTCCTCTAAAAGTGGAGCTGCATACTCTAAAATCTCTGCGTGTGGTGTAGCTGAAGCTGCGATTTTGATTGTTGTAAGTTCCTTGTTCTCATCAGCTGTAGCTTCATCTGCTGTAGCCTCCTCTGCAGGTGCCTGTGTATCCGCTGTGGCATCGCTGCTTCCGCAACCTACTAATGCACCGATAACAAATGTTGCCCCTAAAATGCTTGCTAAAATTTTCTTTCTCATGTCTTTCTCTCCTTTGTGTGTTAAAAATTTAAGTAATATATTATCTCCCCTAATATACCCTTATACTTGCTTGTGGTTCAGCTTTCTTGCTATAAACATTCCTGAGTTTGTAAATACCTGGAATAAAATAATAAGCAAGATAACTGTAACTATCATGATATCTGTCTGATATCTGTAGTATCCGTACTGGACTGCTATACTTCCCAGTCCACCACCGCCTAAAGTACCTGCCATTGCTGAATAACCAAGTACAGTACCTAAGGCTATTGTCGCGTTGGTGATTAGTGATGTCCTTGCCTCAACAAGAAGCACCTTGAATACGATTTGAATTCTAGATGCGCCCATTGATTTAGCTGCCTCTATAACTCCTGCATCCACTTCCTTAAGTGATGACTCCACCATTCTGGCAATGTAT
The DNA here is from genome assembly GCA_017557435.1 of Pseudobutyrivibrio sp. Classification (GTDB taxonomy): domain Bacteria; phylum Bacillota; class Clostridia; order Lachnospirales; family Lachnospiraceae; genus Pseudobutyrivibrio. The sequence continues at coordinate 160,136 of JAFYYR010000016.1, forward strand.
GGAGCAGCTGAAATAACAAGTGGTACGATTGTAGCTGTAGTGCCGTATGATTTACCAACTAACTGTCTTGTAATAGGAATAAGTAAAATTAGTAAAATCAAAAATGGTACGCTTCGAACTACATTTGAAATTGCATCTAAAACCTTGTATAAAAATGGATTAGGCTTTAATCCGTTTTTATCTGATGTAGTAAGTAAAATTCCCATTGGAAGTCCAAGAAAGTATCCAAAGAATGTGGAAACCACTGTCATGTAAACTGTCTCAAGTATTCCATTTAAAATCATATTTGTTGTAACGCTATCCCACATAATCCTTTGCCTCCTTTCCTTCTTTTTGCTCTCTATTCTTTAACTCATTCTCCTTGTTTAACCAAAAAAACTTGTCCTCTGGAAGATTAACCTCATCGATTCTTCCATCCTCAATAAGCTCGCCATCCTCGATGATTGCTACCTTATTACAGATGGCCTTAACTACTGACATCTGATGAGTAATAAGAACTATTGTGATGCCATACTCTCTATTAATCTCCTTAAGAAGAGTAAGTATAGATGCTGTTGTCTGTGGATCAAGTGCGCTTGTAGCCTCATCACAAAGAAGAATCTTTGGATTCGATGCAAGTGCTCTTGCTATTGCAACTCTCTGCTGCTGTCCACCTGATAGCTGTGAAGGATATGCCTTAGCCTTATCCTCAAGTCCTACCTTAGCAAGAAGCTCAAATGCCTTAGCTCTGGCTTCTTTCTTTTTTACACCCTGAAGTGTAAGAGGAAATATTACATTATCAATGACATTCTTTTGCTGAAGCAGATTAAAATGCTGGAAAATCATTGATATCTCCTGCCGCTGTTCTCTAAGCTCTGCTTCGTTAAGCTGTCCTAACTCCTTTCCGTAAACTATAACCTGACCACTAGTTGGTTTCTCAAGATAGTTCAAACATCGAATCAATGTGCTCTTACCAGCTCCAGACATTCCGATAATTCCGTAGATATCTCCGCTTTCAACATTTAAGTTGATATTTCTAAGTGCCTCAACTCTACTGTCCTTGCCTTCAAAGCTTTTTGATAAATTTTTAATCTCTATTGCTCTCATTTATAAATCTCCTTGTGCCATAATCTGGCAATAAAAAAACCATTGCCGCTTATAACTACTCCCAGGCAATGGCTTCTTAAGATATAGGCGCAAGACAGTAAGCCATGCACCCTCGGCCCTTTATCACCTGGGAGAATAGCATTCGACGCATGCACATATCCATCATAGATGTACAGTTAAATGTTCTCATATTGCCTTGCTCCTTTCTTTAAATATTAAATAACAATTAAATAATCATATATATTTGTTATAAAGATATAATAGTCTCCTAACTTTCCAAAATCAAATAGACAAAAATTATAGCTAGCTATCAACCAAATTGATAACTAGCTATATCTAGAATACTATTAATATTTCCCGAATTTAGGCTATTTTTTAATTCTAATGCTTACAACTGAGCATGCTGGAATAGTAACATTGATTCCATTTGCAGCCTTTGCATAGTCTGTAAACTCCTGCTCCTTAATTACCTCTGGATTGTCAAATGTATTGTGTGCATTCATAGCACCTGTTACATAAGATGCCTCACAAACTGAGTATGCATCACCATCCTTTGTTAACTGAATCTCAATATTCTCAGCATCTTTGAGAGAATTATTTGTAAGAGTAATATTGATTACTCCATTTTCATCCTCAGAAACTGACTCAAATATCTTTGGAACTACATTTTCACCTGTTCCTACTGTGCCAGCATTAAGCAAATCACTTCCTAAAAGTGTTGCACCCTGATGATTGCGATACATTTTAAATACATAGTATGTAGGTGTCTTTATCATCTTCTCACCTTCTGTGAGTACAACAGACTGAAGCACGTTAACCATCTGAGCTATACATGCCATCTTTACTCTGTCTGAATGCTTGTTGAAGATATTTAAATTCATACCTGCTACAAGTGCATCACGCATTGTATTCTGCTGATATAAGAAGCCTGGATTTGTACCTGGCTCAACATCTGTCCAGATACCCCACTCATCAACCATCATGCCGATTTTTTTCTCTGGGTCATACTGATCCATAATAGCACCATGCTTAGTAATGAGCTCTTCCATATAGTAAGACCTCTTAAGTGTCTTAAAGAAAATTTCTTCTGTGAAATCAGTGGCACTTCCCTTGTACTCCCAATCACCATCCATCTCTGGAAGAGTATAATGATGAAGTGAAAGACCATCCATAAATCCATGGTCCTTTTCTGGAGAACCATCAAAGCATGTATCAAGCACTACCTTTGTCCAGTGATAATCATCTACATTGGCACCACAAGCAATCTTTGCAATTGGCTTATTGCCATCATAGTTTCTCACATATGTCTGATAACGTCTGTATTCATCAGCATAAAACTGTGGACGCATATTACCGCCACATCCCCAGTTCTCATTGCCTACTCCCAGGTAATCGACTGTCCATGGCTCCTCATGACCATTTTCTTTTCTAAGGTCAGCCATTGGAGAAACGCCCTTGAATGTCATATACTCTACCCATTCGCTCATCTCTCTAACAGTACCAGAGCCCATATTCGCATTTACGTATGTCTTACACCCAAGCTGTCTACAAAGTTCAAAAAACTCATGTGTACCAAAGCTATTGTCCTCAACTACTCCACCCCAGTGAGTGTTGATCATCTTCTTTCTCTTTTCCTTTGGTCCAATACCATCCATCCAATGATATTCATCTGCAAAGCATCCACCTGGCCAACGAAGGACTGGAATCTTCATCTCCTTTAATGCTTCTACCACATCAGTTCTCATTCCATTTACATTAGGAATATCGCTGTCTTCTCCTACAAAAAGCCCCTCGTAGATACAGCGTCCCAAATGCTCTGAAAAATGACCATAGATTTCTGGAGCTATGGTGCTCTTTTTGTTTTCGTTATTGATAACTAGTTTTGACATTATTCTTCTCCTTTTTTCCCTTATTATTTTCTTTTTACAGCACCTTATTTCTTCAGTCAATAACATATCTTTTAATAAACAAAAAAATGATAAAAAAAGGTAAAATTATCACTAAAAAAGCCCTACCACTTTTTGGTAGGGCATTTTGATATTTTAGCTGCTGCACGGATTTCAACATAACAGCCGCAGGACATACAAGTACCTGCATTTAGCTTGTCACAATCCTTGCATATATCAAGGCGTCTTTCATATTCCTCATCAGAAACCATATCCGCCTTTTTTATTGCACTTTTATATTTTTCTATCATAGCAGTGTCTGCATCAACCATATCTCGAAGCAGACACCTGGTACAAACTCTTTTATCAATCATAGTTATCAATACATCTTTCGATTTCTAATTATGATTATTTTACTTGATAGACTCAAACTCCTCAACAATCTCTTTGCTAGGTGCTGGAGTAGCTAAGCTGACTACCACACAAAGTATCAAGGCAACTATAAATGCTGGAAGCAATTCGTAGATACCAAATACTCCACCAAGTGGCTTGATTAAGAACTTCCACACAAAAATCATAACACCACCACCAAGCATACCAGCAATTGCTCCGTATCTATTAGCTCTCTTCCAGAAAAGGGCAAGAAGCATAATAGGTCCAAATGCTGCACCAAATCCAGCCCAAGCAAATGATACAATACCAAATACTGAGCTGTTAGGGTCTCTAGCTATAACAACGCCAACTGCTGCAATAATTACAAGAACCACTCTTGCCATTACCATCTGCATATGCTCAGAAAGCTGGATTCCAAATGTCTCATGGATAATATTCTCAGATACTGATGATGACGCTGCAAGCATCTGTGAATCACAAGTCGACATAGTACATGCTAAAATTCCAGCTAAGATAACACCAGCCAAAAGTGATGCTATGAAGCTATGCTCTGCAAGAGTCTGGGCTATTAAGATGATTGCTCTCTCTGGATCCTGAAGCTCTGATAAAGCTCCCTTGCTAACCATAGTTCTTGACATAACACCAATGAAAATAGCTACGCCCATGGCAATAAATACCCAGATTGTAGAAATACGACGGCTGAGCTTGATTTTCTCAGGCTTTTCAATTGCCATAAACCTAAGAAGAATATGAGGCATACCAAAGTAGCCAAGTCCCCAAGCCATTGTTGAAATAATAGTAATGATACCACCATAAGAAACTCTTGATGCTGTATCAAAATCATGTGTAGAAAGAAGGCTAATATAACCATCAAGTGATGTAGCATAAGTGCTGACTGTATGTAAACCATCAATTGTAGATAATCCAAAGCATACAACTGCAATAAGTGCTATTGTCATAATGATTGACTGGATAAAGTCTGTTACAGATGCAGCCATAAATCCACCTGTAGCTGTATATCCAATAATAACTGCTGCTGATGCAATCATAGCTACTGTATAATCTAGTCCAAAAAGTGATGAGAAAAGCTTGCCACATGCAGCAAATCCTGAACCTACATAAGGTACAAAGAACACAACAATAATAAGTGATGACAAAAGCATAAGTATGTGGCTCTTATCTCTAAATCTATGCTCAAAGAAATCTGGAATAGTCACTGAATCATTTTTCTCTGAATACTTACGAAGACGCTTTGCAACCAAAAGCCAGTTAAGATAAGTTCCAATACCAAGTCCAAATGCTGTCCAAAATGCATCGCAAATACCGGTAGCAAATGCAACTCCAGGAAGTCCCATAAGAAGCCATGAGGACATATCTGATGCCTCAGCACTCATAGCTGTAACAAAAGGTCCTAGCTTTCTTCCACCCAAATAATAATCACCAACTGTGTGATTTTCCTTGGCAAATGAAGCACCCATAATAAGCAGCGCTGCCAAATAAACTACTATTGCAATAACAATACCTAGTGTAGCCATATTTTCTCCCTTCGCTATGTATATTTATTTTAAATAGTTCGCTAAAAACTGTCTTGTCCTCTCATTAGACGGATTGTCTATGAGCTGACTCGGTGTGCCCTTATCTGCAATCACACCATTGTCCATGAAAATAATCTCATCAGACACATCTCTGGCAAAGCCAATCTCATGAGTAACTATAATCATGGTAGTGTGCTGATCAGCAAGCTCCTTAATAACTTTTAGTACTTCACCAGTAAGCTCCGGATCAAGTGCACTTGTAGGCTCATCAAAGCATAAAATATCAGGCTTAAGAGCCAATGCTCTTGCAATAGCCACTCGCTGCTGCTGTCCTCCAGATAACTGATGAGGGTAATTATTCATCCTGTCCTGAAGCCCCATCTTAATGAGAAGCTCCTTTCCAAGACTGAGAATCTGCTCATCACTTTTTCCATTAGCTTCTAACTTTGGAGCAAGGGTAACATTTTCAAGAGCTGTGTACTGAGGGAATAGATTGAACTGCTGAAAAACCATTCCAAAATGGAGTCTCTTTTCTCTTAAATCCACGCCCTTCTCATGTCCTACAGCACCATCAAACAGCAGATTACCATTAACAGAAATAGTACCTGCATCCGGTGTCTCTAAAAAATTAAGACATCTTAAAAGGGTAGTCTTACCAGAGCCAGAACTTCCCAAAATAGAAAGTGTCTGTCCCTTTTCCATCTCAAAACTGATTCCCTTTAAAATCTCCTGATTATCAAAACTCTTTTTTAAATCTTTAACTTCTAAAATCGCCATAATCTATCTCTCGTCCTCATGGATTATCCTATTTGAAATAATCCAGTTTCTTTTCAATATAGCCAAATAAGAGAGTCAATACTCCACTGAATACCAGGTAGAAAGCACCTGTATAGAAAAGTGGCCAAATTATTCCTGCACTCTTAATAAACCTCTCGCCCTCCCAGATGATTTCATAGAAAGCGATAACTCTGGCAAGGGAAGTATCCTTAACAAGTGTGATAACTTCGTTAGAAATTGGTGGAACAATTCTTTTGACTACCTGCAAAAGTACAATCTTAAAGAAAGTCTGCCCCTTAGTAAGTCCAAGAACTGCAGCCGCCTCATATTGTCCCTTTGGAATAGACTGGATACCGCCTCTGAAAATCTCACTGAAATAACATGCATAGTTAATTACAAATGCAACAAGAGCCGCTGTAAATCTACCTGTATCTCCAGAGCCCCAGAAATTCATTCCGAAAAATATACCTGGTCCATAGAAAATAATAAGAAGCTGTAACATAAGTGGAGTACCACGTACAACCCAAATTATAAATCTGATAGGAAGTCTCACAATCGGATTCTTATTCATAGAGCCAAAGCTAATAAGAAGTCCAAGTGGCAATGATAATAAAAGTGTTAAAATAAATAATTTGAGGGTTCCTAAGAAACCCTCAAGTAGTGATAATGTTACGTTTGCAAACATCTTAAATACCGTCCTACTGTTTTACGATAGCTGCCTGAACTCCGTATTCTTCTCCTATTGCGTTCATAGTGCCATCTTCATAGAGAGCCTTGAGCTGGTCATTGATATATGCTGCAAGGTCAGAACCCTTACGACAGCCGATTCCATACTCCTCGCTTGTAAGCTCAACTGTATATGCTAAATCAGGGTAGCTTGTTCCCTCGCCTACCATGGCACCTGCCATAAGTAAATCGATGATGCAAGCATCAGATGTACCAGCTGCAACTTCCATAACTGCATCAGCCTGTGACTTAACAGCTACATAATCAAATCCGTTCTCTGAAGCTGCTGCCTCACCAGCGGAACCAGACTCTACTGCAAATGTAAGCTTTGATGCAGCCTCTGCTGTAGTGATTTCCTCAGCCTTATCCTTAGATACTACAACAACCTGTGCATTGTTAAGATATGCATTAGTGCACTCCATTGCATTAGTAACCTCAGATGTAAGAGTCATACCATTCCAAACCACATCGATAGATTTGTTATCAAGCTCAAGAATCTTATTGTCCCAATCAATCTCAACAAACTCAACATCTACGCCAAGTGACTCAGCAACCTTTTTCGCCATATCGGCATCAAATCCGATCCAATTGCCATCGTCATCCTTATAATCCATAGGAGCAAAATCAGTGATACCTACAACTAAAGTACCTTTCTCCTGAATATAAGCAACATCGCTATCTACTGTCTCTTCTGTAGCCTCGCCTGTTGTAGCCTCTTCTTTTTTAGCGCCACAAGCACCAAAAGATGCAACCATTGCAACAGTCATTAAAGCAGCAAGTAATCTCTTCTTCATCTATTTTCTCCTTATATCTGCGTTTAAAAATTACTTTATTACTTTAGCATACTAAATCACTTATGTAAACACAATTTAATTTTTTATCATCAATTCAATTCACAAAACAAAAAAGCCTCCCACTCCTCTGGTGTTGCCAGAGAAAGTGAAAGGCAATAATAATCTAAAATCTGATTTACGATATAGTAGTTCCTATTTGCTGACCTAAAACAACAGGAGTCTCCTCTCCCTTAGCTGAGGCCTCAAGTAGTGATGAATCAATTGTGGCTTTACCCGGTGGAACAAGAACTATAATTGTGGAACCGCCGTATTCGAAGTGGCCCTTTTCTTCTCCACGGGAAACTTCTCCCGAAGAAGGCTGCTCATTTACAATGCGACCTACAAGCATAGCTCCCACTTCCATCTGAACGCAAGAGCCAAACTTCTCAGTATCTATAACAGTATACTGTCTTGCATTTTGAACGAAGACTGGTCCTGCCTCAAGAGCAATTGGTCGAACTGTATGGTAGACACCTGGGATAACTACATCCTGACTTTTCTTACCTGTTTCAAAATAGCTGTATCTATGATAATGATTAACGCATAGACGATATACCAAGCAATAACCACCCTCAAAGCTATCAGCAAGTGCCTTATCCTTAAGCAAATCATTAATTGTAAAAATGCTTTGCTTTACAGGAAAGACCTCACCATTTTTAATAGGTATCACCTTAAGTAAACCATCGCATGGAGTGATAAGATGATTAGCCTCTAAATCTACAGGTCTAAGCTCCGGCTTAATTCTTCTGCAAAAGAAATCATTAAAGGAGCCTATATCATCTAAAATATAGTCTTCCAATTTAATATTATTATTTTTTGCAAAAGAGCGAATTAACGCCTTTGAAATTTTGGAATCTAAAAGAAATCCTGAAAAATCAGAAATTGGTTTTGATATTAAGGGGCGAAGTAACACTCGCCCCAATTTTGTTTCATATAAAAAATTTAATGTACTCATTTACGAAAAGAATAAAATAAAAATAACCGCTACAAACTCAACTAATCCCACAATGAAAACTCCAATAAACTGCTTAATGTTAGGCTTTGGAACTTTGAAGTTGCCTACGAAAAGAAGACTCATAATAAACAACACCCAGAAATAGAACATTGAAAGATCTGCTCTAACAAACCAATGCACTACAAGTGTAAGTGGAAATACAAGGGCTGCTACAGTAACAGGCATACCTGTGAAGTATTCCTTGCCTTTGATTTTAGCCTCTTCTGCTCTCTCCTCTGTAGTAGAGTTGAAATAAGCAAGTCTAATAAGTGCTGAAAGTACATAAAATACAGCTATAGAAATAAGAAGAACTATAAGTCCCATGTTATTTGGAATCTGCTTGTCAGTAAGTGAAAGCTCTGGAAGACGTCCATTTACTCTAAGCTGAGCTATACCAATAGTTGCTGGAAGAATACCAAAACAGATTAAGTCTGAAAGTGAATCAATTTGGATTCCAAAACGTTTCTCCAAATCTGTTCTATTTTGCTTTGTTCTAGCAACCTTACCATCAAATCCATCAAGCAATCCTGAAATCATAAGAAACAGTGTACCGCAATATGGATGTCCCACCTCTGTCATAGTAAAAATAATTCCAAGCAAGCCTGAGCAAGTTGAAAGATAAGTCAAAACAACCGTGTAATCATAAACTCCTATCATATCTCTTCTTCCCTTTCATGTAACCAATCAATGTGACTAATCCACTGATTGTTACGCAAATATAAAATGTAATACCGCGGCTAATCATATCAAGCTCAAAAGCCGCATTCTTTGTCATAAAACTAGAGAATCCATCAATCATCAAATAATCAGCAATTCCCATAGCACCTGGAATAGGCACAAAATTGTATCCTATTGTAATTAGGCACTGCTTAAAAAATAATAGCACCGATTGATGTCGCTGACCACCAAGAGCTATATATACCATCGATGGTACAACAATCTGGCAGCTACGCTGAACTACATTCCAAAAGAATGCCTTAAACATGATTGATGACTTTCCAGCAATAAGACTGGAACAATTTTCATAATCAATCTGAATTTTATTAAGCCTCAGTAATCTACTGTCCAGCTTGTGAATAATCTTTTTCTTGTGCAAGAATCGAAGAAGATTCGCCAGTGCGGTAAATACCTTTTCACCTCTTCGCAAAACTGCTAAGAAGAAAATCACCAGAACTGTAAGCCCTATAGCTCCAGCTCCTATAAAAATCCTAGACCAAAAATTAAATTCTAAAAATAACTTAGGTGATACAATCACAGCTATCAATCCCAAGAATATAATAGCTGCAGTATACATCATCAAATTCACAACCAGAGTAGCGGATGCTACACCAACTGGTATGCCATCTCGCAACATGAAAAATGCGCTGGCTGGCTGACCACCTGTAGCTGATGGGGTGATAGCCGAGAAATAAATATCCGATGTACTGTAAAGAATACCCTTACCTATACTTTTTTTGTATGAGATTTCCTTTAAAATCGAGCAAATCGCCACTGCCTCAAAAAACACAAACAAAGTGGCAGAAATCATCGAGACAATAATCCATCTTTTATCTGCTCCCTCTATGATTGAAAGGAGCTTTTTTATAGACATGTCCTCACTTTGCTTAAGCACCGCCCATATTGTTAAAAGAGCTAAGGCCAAAGAAAAAATCATCCAAAATATTTTTTTCTTTTGAGAACCTTTCATTGCTAAATAATCCTTATAGCTATACTAAAACCAAAATTTATCACAGTGTTTAATTATATATTATTCCTCCCCCAAGAACAACCTCTCCATCATAAAATACAGCCGATTGTCCTGGTGTAATAGCCCTCTGTGGCTCATCAAAAATAATCTTTGCAGAAGTAGGGCCAGTCTTCTCTACTACGCATGGCTGTTCTGCCATTCTGTAGCGCACCTTAGCCTTGCATGAGAATTTCTCTGGAGTCTCATCTGGACCAATCCAATTGATATCCCTAACATATACGTCTCTTGTAAAAAGTTCCTCATTCTTTCCTAATACTACTTTGTTATTAGGAACATCCAGCTTTGTTACATAAAGAGGATGGGCTGCTGAAATACCAAGTCCCTTTCTCTGACCAATTGTATATCCTACGATTCCCTTGTGCTGTCCAAGTACATTACCTTCAGCGTCCACGAATTCTCCTGGCTCATATTCCTTGCCTGTAAATCTCTTAAGTGCCGATACATAATCTCCATCAGGAACAAAACAAATATCCTGACTATCAGGCTTGTTAGCATTTATAAAGTCATTGCTCTCTGCAATCTTTCTAACCTCATCCTTAGTCAATTCTCCAAGAGGAAAATCAGTGTGAGCAAGTTCCTCCTGAGTCATATTATAAAGAACATAGGACTGATCCTTATTGTCATCAAGTCCCTTTAAAAGCTGATATCCATTATCGCATTTACGGATTCTAACATAGTGACCTGTAACCACCTTGTCACATCCAAGTTCCAATGCTCTCCTGTATAATTCAGTGAATTTCATATGCTTGTTACACTGAATACAAGGGTTTGGTGTCATGCCATTTTCATAGCAATTTATAAAATCACTTATAACTGTCTCTTTGAATCTATCCTGAAAATTAAATGTGTAATGAGGCATGGAAAGTCGTCTTGCAACTGATTTTGCATCCTCCACATCATCCAAAGAACAGCAAGTATTAGTGGCGCACACATTAATATCCTCATTAGCATAGAGCTTCATGGTGCAGCCAATGCAATCATATCCTTTTTCCTTCATTAAAAGAGCAGCCACACTACTATCTACGCCGCCGCTCATTGCAATAAGTGCCTTCATAAAAATCCTTTACTTATTCTGGTTTTATATTTCCATTTTCAATATTTCGCTTAATAATCACGTCTACCACTTCATCAAATAGTTTCTGAGAGCCAAGTGCTGTCTTGCGCTGGCGACCATATACTAATGATGATTTAGCCTCATGCTCTCTCCAGTCCGCACCTCCATTGCTGTCATTAAGCATAAGTGGCTGTACATTGTCCATGGCATGAGCAAATTTTGATTCTGCAGTCTCATAGGCTTCGAACTCATCAAAAAGGCCCATAAGTTTTTCCTTCTGGTCATCTGGCAAAATAGAAAAAATGCGCTCCTTGGCAGCATCCTCTCTGGCCTTTTGAGTCTTTAGCCCCTCTAAATCGTATGCATAGGTATCTCCTGCATCAATCTCTACTATATCATGAATCAAACACATGAGCATTACCTTTGCCACATCTATCTTCTCATTGGAATACTCCTGCAACAGATAAGCCATAATAGCCATATGCCAAGCATGCTCTGCATCATTTTCATTTCGACCATGTCCAGATAAATGTGTCTGCCTGAAAATATTTTTCTCTTTATCTATCTCCAGAGCAAAATCCATCTGTCTTTTCAATCGCTCATCCATTATAACGCCTCCCTAAAAATATAACTTACAAATATTAATACTTATATTCCTTCATATATAATGATTATTTACAAAGCTCCCAAAATGTCACGGCACTTGCTGCTGCAACATTTAAGGAATCCACTTCATTATGCATAGGAATAATTGATACAAAATCAGATTTGGCTATGGTCTCATCCTTTATGCCAGTGCTTTCTGTGCCAAATATAACAGCAAGCTTCTCCTGCTGCTTCAACTCTGGCGCAGATAAAGGAATTGCCCCTTCCTTAAGAGCCATAGATACAACTGAAAATCCCGCCTCATGAAGAGTGTTCATATAGTCCGAATCCTTTAGAAAGTATGTCCATGGAACCTGAAAAACTGTTCCCATAGACACTCTGGCAGCTCTTCTGTAAAAAGGATCTGCACTAGGATGTGTAAGGAAAATAGCCTCTATTCCAAGAGCTGCTGCACTTCTAAAAATAGCCCCAACGTTGGTAGGATTCATTACATCCTCCAAAACAGCTACACGTCTTGCTCCAGCTAATAGTTCCCTCGCCTCAGGAAGATATGGGCGCTTACATGCAGCCAGCACACCTCGTGTTAGATTAAATCCTGTTATTTTATTTATCACATTAAGCTGTGCCACAAATACATCTACATCATCTGTATATTTGTTAACCAGCTCCTGAACCACTTGGCTTTCAAATGCCTTTTCCTCCACAAGAAAGGCTAAAGGCTCTGCTCCTCTATCAAGTGCTCGCTTAATCACCTCAGGTGTCTCTGCTATAAACACCCCGCCATTTGGTTCAAAATAATGATAGAGCTGAGCCTCATTATATTTTGTGAATAACTCTACCCTATCATCTTCAATATCATTAATCCTAATTATTGCCATAATGATTTCCTATTAATCTATCTTTCTATTTCTATTCCAACGAATCACCGCAACAATAATGATTATTGCATATCCAACAAAACTGAGAACCACTGGAATCTCACCAAAGAATGTAAATCCAAGCAATGCTGCAAATATTACCTGAGTGTAATCAAAAACAGATATCTCTTTTGCTGGTGCATACTTGTATGCTGTTGTGATAGAAAACTGTCCAAGGGAAGCTGCCACTCCAGCAAGCACCAAAAATCCAAGTTGCTTTAAACTCATTGGAGTGTAATCAAAAATTAAAAATGGTAGAGTCACAACACACGAAAACAGTGAAAAGCTTGCAACAATAACAGGTGTCTTCACACCATTATTGCTTATTTTTCTAACAAATACGTATGCTGCTCCAGCTCCAAATCCGCCTATCAATCCCATAATAGCAGGGAAAAATGATGAAACAGCTCCTGTAGGTCTTATGATAAATAAAGCTCCAATAAATGCAATAATTGTGGTTATGATATCAAATTTATTTGGTATCTCCTTTAAAATAACAATGGACAATAGTATTGCAAAAAATGGAGATAGCTTATTTAGCATATTTGCATCTGCAATTCCAAGTCTGTCTATAGCATAGAAATTACAAATCACACCCGTTGTTCCAAAGAAACATCTTAAGAATAGGCCTAGTCTATTGCCCTTTCCCACTACAATCTTTTCTTTTGAACGAATAATTACTGACACCGCCACTATAAGCGCAACACTATTTCTGAAAAATACCTTTTGCATTGTAGGAAGGTCTCCCGATATCCTTACGAAAAAGGTCATAAGAGAAAATCCAAATGCTGCCAGCAATATAAAAATAATACCTTTAATATGATTTGTAGTCTTCATAATCTGTCCTATCTTATGCTTTAAATCCCAGTCTTCTCATTCTATCATCAAGCTCATGATACACTGGCTCTAGCGGCCAAGGCATCAGCTCAATATACTCTCTATCCCCCTCTTTTAACCCCTCTAGCCATGATAGAAACTCAGGGTTCTTTTTATATAACTCCTTACCAAATTCACATAATACGTATTTACGGTTTGAGTTGTCAACAGTCTCAGTCACTCTCCTAAAGCTTATCTTGCCAAATTCATCCTGCTCCTTAACAAAAGACACCTTCTCATAGGTAGACTGTGGCTCTTCCAGGGAAATCTTTCCTGTATTTAAGAAATGTTCCCACATAAAATGGGCAATCTTCTCCTTTGACACAGGAAAATCCAATTGCTTTTCAATCTCACTTATGCCATATCCCTTGTCTGCCAAATGTCGCACCGCCCCACCAGCTGCTGCATCATTTATGAAATTCGATAAGGCTTTATTAAATTCCTGATTATCTTTATTTCCCATAGTATAAGTTATTATATAAAAAAGGGATGGCCTTTGCCATCCCCATTATTATTCAAAAATATAGGTTTTAAAGTCCACACCAATTTCAATATCCGGATTCTCCTCTAGCCCTTTATAGGCCATGCCACCAAAATCATATATCTGGGTCAACTTTCCTTTTTCATCGTATAAATAAAACATATATTTTGAGCCACTAGTGACATAATATGATTTATAAAAAGGACGTTCATTACTATCATAGTACAGCGTTCCTGAGGAATTATATGTTCCATATTCCTCTGAATCTGAGCTGTATTCTACCTTTAGTAATTTGCCATTCTCTCTTATATATTCTTTTTCCTGATAATCTAACAAAGGCTTAATCTCATCGATGTATTCGTATTCTTTATCATCTATAGATTTAATTCCAACAAGGACTTCTCCACCTTCTTGGTATGGATTGTATTTAGCCTCTTTTATAGCATCATCAGGTGAATATTTAAATCCATAGGCCTCCTTAGGATACTCTGATTTACCATCACTAACCAATGAAACAAATACATTTTTATCTTCTGCAGTTCCCACAAATACCTCAGCACCTGCTTCTTCAATAATCTCGTACTGAGAAGACTCAGTAAAGAAATATGATAGAAACTCTTTTTCAGAAGCTTCATCTGTCACCAAAGTATGCATGCCATTTTCTAAAGAAGAATCATCATCAAAATCGTATACATCTATCAGATTTACACTTTTAATATCCCTATATTCTTGAAGCACTAATTCTATTGGCTTTCCCTCTGCTCCATATCCAGATCTGAAACATGTAAGTCCCTTTCCTTCAGTCCAAATGAAAGTAGAATAAAAGCCGCTTTCTGTTAGGATATTGTATATCCTACATCTACAGGTGCCATCCTCATTTGTGATAGCAACTTCTTCGCCATCATTATTTATCGTAGAATCCTCACTATCACATACTACGATTCCCTCTGAAATAAACTCATCCTCCGTTGGAACATCTTCCTGTTCTCTTATCATTATTATCTTGCTATCTGTTACATAAAAGAAACCTAGATTGAATCTATCTGTAACATCATAATAGTATCTGCCCGGACAGTCATCATACTGAATATTAATGGTATATACATCGCCTTCATCATAAGAAGCCACCTGCTCAACTTTCAAGTCGACCTCATCCACATCCTCTTCCAAAAAAGCATTTACTGTATATGTATATTTTTCCTGGGAGGCATCAAAAAAATAGCTATTTTTTGTTTCAGCTACACTCTCTTCCTTATTTTCTTCCGGCTGCTTCTCTTCTATTACTTCCTGATTTTTACTACTACCTGAATCTGTCGACTTGCTGCAAGAACTCATAACCATAGCAACCACAAGACCAGCCACGCACCATCTAATTTTTTTTATTTTCATACTTCTCCTATTTTAATTCATCCACATACCTATATTCATGCAAATCCTGAAGATGATATATCCTATTTCCATCCATATCATAATATGCTATGCTGCCATCCGGCTTTTCTTCCACGGTATATAATGAAAAAATCCGTTTAGCACCTGATACAATAAAATTCTTATATTCGTAATAATCTATTGATTTATCCCAGAAATTGTCTTCATAGCCAACAAAAGTTTTTCCATCAATTGTATCTACCCGGTCTTTATGTGGCACCGCTGCACAAAATATAAATAATGGAAATCTAAAAATCCATAAAAAACATGCTATTCCTAAAAGTGTTACTCCCATAGTAATTCTCTTTTTTATACTATCAGCAGTAAAAAATGTTAAAAGCAGCCACAATAACACGCAAACTCCAACAAACACTGCGCATGCTACATTAACCCATGCTCTTAGTTGAAGGCCTGCTATCGTCAGCGGAATAAAAGCTATCGTGTATAACAATATTGTTAGACCAGCTAAATCAAAAATCCCATTTCTAATTTTTTTCATTTTCTGAACAAGCCTAGCATCCATCTACTATTTCCCAGCTCCAACTGTTTCCAACTTACCATCATACTCTGCAAGCATTTCTCTGTAATCACTTTCATCTGCTGATTGAGAATCTATATAATAAAAAATACCATCAGTTCCATAATCCATTTGAAAACTATTTACAGTAGTTATATCTCCATCCTGCATCTTATAAATATTGGTATAGAAGTTTCCAGCATTATCATACTCCTCATAGATAATTCCTTCTTGCTGGATATATTGTATAGTTCCATACTGTCCATAGTCCCCAAGTTCTTTTACATCCCCTTCAACTATGGTATATATCTCAACCAAATCATTGTGCTGGAGACCATTTCCATAAACTGCTATCTCCGGTACGTCATCGTCATTTAAGTATAATAAACTGTAATTTCTATCTCCTATATTAGTATTATCTGATTTAAGATAGATAGATTCATAATCTAACGTATCTCCATTTCCCCTAGTGGCAAGCTGTTCTATACTTACCTCTTCTCTTACTAAGTCATCATTATCTATATTCCCTGTATCAACATCTGAAGTTGTACCACATCCACAAAGAAGTGCACCAATAATTAATGTTGTAACAATTGTTCTGTTTTTCATTTTAACCGTCCTTCCCGTTTCTATTAATCAATTTTTCCCGCAATTTCTTATCTTTAATATTTAAATTCATATAAACATATACGCCGATATTAATTATAGCAGTCCTAATTATAGTTGTCTATAGCTACTTTAATATTATCGAAATAATATTCTTATATCATCCTATTAATTTTAGGGTTGAAAAGATTGCATGCAATTAATTATAATAGAAGTGTTCTAAGCATTATTTAAATAAGGAGGTTTCATTATGCAAGAAGTTTGCGAGTTTTTAAAGAAATGCGGTACATATTATTTGGCTACAGTAGATGGTGATCAGCCTAGAGTTCGTCCATTTGGTACTATTCATATCTTCGAAGATAAGTTATATATTCAGACTGGTAAGTCAAAGGACGTATCAAAGCAGATTCAGAAGAATCCAAAGGTAGAGATCTGCGGATTCGCTGAAGGCAAGTGGGTACGTGTTGCAGGTGAGCTTGTACGCGATGATAGAATTGATGCTAAGGCAAGCATGCTTGATGCTTACCCAAATCTTAAGGGTATGTACTCAGCCGAAGATGACAATACTGAGGTTCTTTACTTCAAGAACGCTACAGCTACTTTCTCATCGTTCACTGACGCTCCAAAGACAGTTACATTCTAAAAAATTAATCCCTTGGCATAGGCCAAGGGATTTTTTATTTAACTAATACACTGTCATGCCAGCTAATTAACCTTTTTCTTAAATAACTTTGAAATACTTGCTATAACAAAATATATAACCGCTCCGATAAACACACCTGTTGTATTTAAAATCAAATCATCTACATCTGTACATCTATCATAAAATGGCAACTGGGATATTTCTATTAACAACGTATATACAAATCCAGCCAATGTGACTTTCCACACATTATTAAGCTGCTTAAAGCAAACAGGCCATACAATTCCTACAGGAATAAACATTGTAATATTTCCTATAATATTAATCTTCCATCCATTATATCTTTCCCAAGTAAAAACAAATGGTTGGAAATTAGTTCTAAATGGCACAATCCTACTGGCATCAAAAAGCAGAGGGGCTATATGCCCCTCTTTCAAATGCAATGGAAAATAAACCATTCTTGAAATCACAACAATACAAATATAAACAAGTATAAGCTGCAGTTCACGTTTTAAATCCACCTGATTCAAACTTCTATTGACCAGATATCTTACCAATATCCAAACTACAGTTAAGAAAATAAACATCTGTAAAAAACTAATTTCTATCATTATTACTCTCAAATCTAATTATTAAATTTTACTGCAGTTCCGTATGCAAGCACCTCTGCTGCACCCTGCATAACAGATGAAGATGCATATCTAACTCCTACGATTGCATCAGCACCCAGCTGCTCTGCTTCATCAACCATTCTCTTTGTGGCAATCTGTCTTGCCTCTACAAGCATCTCTGTGTAGCTAGAAATCTCACCACCAACAAGAGTCTTCATACCTGCCATAAAATCCTTACCAAAGTTTTTAGACTGTACGATAGTACCCTTTACCACACCAATAACCTCAAAATCCTGTCCTGGAATTGTTTCAATACTTACGAGCTTCATTAATCTCTCCTCCGTCAATTTCTTTTAATCTCTGTCTAAGTGCCAGTAATACTCCTACTATCATAGACACAAACAATAATACCATAACTACAACTAATCCTATAGGGGTTTCCTCATCTGCACTTTTTGTCCAACACATAAATACTATCATAAGGATAAAAAATATGATGCTAACCCCTGCTGCAATAATTGGGCCTCTTTTTGTCTTCTTTATATCTGTTTTATTTACATCCATAAATCTGACACCTCCCCTTTCTAGGTTTCTCATATTTTCTAGATAAGAATCCGCCTGCAAATCATCAAACTGAACATTTTCCTCCATGATTTCTCTGCACATCTCCTTCATAATATCTAGTTCTTTCTGGCGATGTGTAAAATGGGATATGTGCTTCTCAAGACAATCTACCATAGATATCTCTCCTGCCTCCAATTTACGAATCTCATCGATTGGAACATCAAGACTTCTAAGTAACTTTATCTTATTTAATAGATCCACATCCTTAAGAGAATATTCTCTATATCCATTATCTCTATTTCTCTCTGGACAAATCAATCCCTGCTCCTCATAGAAGCGAATGTTCTTTTTTGTAATTCCAACTAGCTCTTCAACTTGATTGATTTTCATGCTATCTCCCTAGATTGTTTTGACTTGGCCTTGTCTATAGCTACAATATAAAGCTTCCACAAGGTGTAAGGTCAACACTTATTTTAAAAATTCTTCAATTATTTTATTAACTTCCTCTGGACAATCCGTATTTGCGTTATGACCAGCCCCTTCTATCCAGTGAATTGGAAGATTTGATTTCTTATGCCATGCTCTATTATATCTTTTAGTGGAACCAGCCATATCCTTTGTTCCGCATATAAGCTCCGCAGGACATTTTATCTCATATGGAAGCTCCTCTTCAACTGCCTCCACCAAAATCTTAAATCCACTGCCTGCAAGCTTAGCATATCTTTCCTGATTACCCTCATAGGTCATCATAAAATATCTCATCAACCCACGTCCATATTCAGATGTGGCCACTCCCTTTGTGCCCTGTCTAACCAGAGTTTTCCAAGGATAATGTCTATATACAGGAGTCATTCTATGCAAAAGCCAAAGCTCCATTCCCGTATAGTACTGCTTCTGCAATGGAGCAGAGTCAATTGAAATAAAACCAACAATTTTTTCTGGGAAAAGCTGTATATACATCTGTCCCAAATATCCCCCCATTGACTGCCCCACAATAACAGGCTTGTCAAATCCATTTTCCTCTAGGATTTCATCTAACCATCTTGCTTTATCAGCTAGAGAAAAATCCAAATCAAAAGGATAAGAAGTCGCATGAGCCGGTGGGTCCCATACAAACACTGGGTACTTACCTTCAAAATATTCTATTTGTTTTTCAAACAGCCTATGATCAGTAGTAAGCCCAGGCAAAAATACTATCTGCTTTTCTTTACAATCCCCATCTGGATTAATCCAATAGTGAATTTCTCCACATCTTGTTTTATAAACTCTCTCTTTCATAATCTTGCTCCCTATTGTCGGTTTTTTCACCTTTATATTTTTTATAAATAAATATAGAGATTAATGCAATAATAATAAAGAGTATAACCTCAAGCATAAAAACTGAAATCTGAGCGCCGAGAAAAACTGTTATAAAATCAATACCTGCATGAATAGCAATAGATAACAGTAAAAGCTGAATCTTACTGTCTACTACTGCCCTATAAACAATATATGACAAACATATATGTAAAGCTATAGCTATAATGCGTTCCACGCCTGCCATAAAAAATACTGTCGGATGCAGTGTCCATAATAAGGAAACCTGATTCAGAGTATCCTCTTTCATTTTATCATCAAGCATAGAAAGTGAAGCTTCAAAAGTTCCTGCATTAATCATAAATGAAGTTAAAAGATTCGAAATGTAAGTTATGCCAACAAGTATAATTGCTTCTATTCCACCATGGCCAACTCCATACATAAAGGCATTTTGTTTTCCAAGATTATGTTTCTTAAATATATTCATGGAAACAAAACGTCCCACTTCTTCAAAAATACCTGCTGCAAGTCCACCATAAACTGCCCTTAACAAAACATTCCCAGCAAAAATATTACCTAGGCGTCTTAGCATTACAATATGTAGAATTTGCTCCAAAACAAGTGCAAATATTACAAATGTAAATGCTCCAATTACAATCCAAATCCAGTTTGCTTTTAGTTTCACCCTTCCATATATCATGAGTCCAATTGGTAATCCAAATGCAATAACCAGTGAAACACACATTCCTACAAGTGATGCTACGGATACTGTTCCCATATCTCATTACCTCCCAATGTAATTATTCTTAGACTAGGCCATGTCTTTGTATAAAATATAAACCTTCCACATAGTGGAAGGTCAATATTTTTAATTAATTATATTAAATTATATAGTTGCCACATCTACAAGTGTGTATTCTGTAGTTGCAGACTCAAGAGAAGTTGCAAGAGCAACTGCAGTATCCATAGCTGTGATACAGTTGATACCTGTCTCGATTGCATTTCTTCTGATAAGGAATCCATCTCTTGTCTTGTCACCGTGACCCTGAGTAGGTGTATCGATAACAAGGTCGATCTTGTGACCTAAGATAAGGTCCATTACATTTGGCGATTCCTGAGTAATCTTGTTTACTCGAAGTGCATCTACGCCACCATCCTGAAGGAACTTTGCTGTAGATCGTGTAGCGTAAATCTTGTAACCAAGCTTCTCAAATCTCTTAGCTACCTCAAGTGCCTCTGGCTTGTCTGCATCCTTAACAGTGATAATCATCTGCTTGTGCTTTGGAAGAACAACTCCTGCACCAAGGAATGCTTTGTAAAGAGCCTCTTCAAATGTCTTAGCAATACCAAGACACTCACCAGTAGATTTCATCTCAGGTCCAAGGCTTATCTCAGCACCGCGAAGCTTTTCGAATGAGAACACTGGCATCTTGATGGCAATGTAATCTGCCTCTGGCTGAAGTCCTGGCTTGTATCCCATATCTGTAATCTTGTGACCAAGAATAGCCTTAGCTGCAAGGTCTACAATTGGAATACCTGTTACCTTACTGATATATGGAACTGTACGAGAGCTTCGTGGGTTAACCTCGATTACATAAACCTCTCCGTCCATGGCGATGAACTGGATGTTAATCATACCAAGTACGTGAAGAGCTTTAGCAAGACGCTCTGTATAGTCTACAATCTTGTCCTTGATATCCTGTGTGATTGTATGTGCAGGATATACTGAAATACTATCACCTGAGTGGATACCTGTACGCTCGATATGCTCCATGATACCAGGAATCAGGATGTTCTCACCATCGCAGATGGCGTCAACCTCGATTTCCTTACCCTGTAAATACTTATCTACAAGGATTGGGTGATCCTGAGCAATCTGATTGATGATATCCATGAACTTCTCGATTTCTTCGTCATTGAATGCAATCTGCATACCCTGACCACCAAGTACGTATGATGGTCTTACAAGTACAGGATAACCAAGTCTATTAGCTACTTCCTTAGCTTCTTCTGCTGTAAATACTGTACCACCGGCAGCACGTGGAATCTGAGTCTTCTCAAGGATTTCATCAAAAAGCTCTCTATCCTCTGCTGCATCTACGTCCTCAGCCTTTGTACCAAGGATAGGCACACCAATCTTCATCAAGTGCTCTGTAAGCTTGATAGCTGTCTGACCACCGAACTGTACGATAGCACCGTCTGGCTTTTCTAAGTTAACGATAGACTCTACATCCTCATTTGTAAGAGGCTCAAAATAAAGCTTGTCAGCAATATCAAAGTCAGTAGAAACTGTCTCTGGGTTGTTATTTACAATAACTGTCTCCCAGCCCTCTTTTGCAAATGCCCATGTAGCATGAACTGAACAATAATCGAACTCAACACCCTGTCCGATTCTGATAGGACCAGAACCAAGAACAAGTACCTTCTTACGACCGCTTGTCTCTGCAGCCTCATTCTCGCTGCCGTATACGCTGTAGTAATAAGGTGTCATAGCATCAAACTCTGCTGCGCAAGTATCTACCATCTTGTATGCAGCCACAATGCCATTGTCGTAACGCATCTTGCGAACTTCTTCCTCTGTCATCTTGCCATTTAAATCAGCGATAACATTGTCAGGGAACTCAATTCTCTTTGCTTCCTTAAGAAGCTCTACAGTAAGCTCCTCATTTGCAAGACGCTGTTCCATCTCTACTAATATCTTAATCTTGTCGATGAACCAGATATCAATCTGAGTAATATCGTGAATCTTCTCGTAAGAAACTCCTCTACGAAGTGCCTCTGCGATACAGTAAATTCTTCTATCATCTACAACTGTAAGAGCCTCATTAAGCTCCTCATCTGTCATATCACAAAAATCGTAGCTCATAAGTGAGTCTACATGCTGCTCAAGTGAACGAATAGCCTTCATAAGAGCGCCCTCGAAATTGTTGCAGATAGACATTACCTCACCAGTAGCCTTCATCTGAGTTGTAAGCTTTCTTGTTGCAGTAATAAACTTATCAAATGGAAGTCTAGGTATCTTAACTACGCAGTAATCAAGCATTGGCTCGAAGCTTGCGAATGTCTTCTTTGTGATTGCATTAGGAATCTCATCAAGTGTATATCCAAGGGCAATCTTTGCAGCTACCTTAGCGATTGGGTAACCTGTTGCCTTTGAAGCAAGTGCTGATGAACGAGATACTCTAGGGTTAACCTCGATAACGCAGTACTCAAAGCTCTCTGGATGAAGAGCATACTGTACATTACATCCACCTGTAATTCCAAGCTCGTCAATAATACGAAGTGCAGATGTACGAAGCATCTGGTATTCCTTATCGCCAAGTGTCTGTGAAGGAGCTACTACGATAGAGTCACCAGTATGTACGCCAACAGGGTCGATATTCTCCATGTTACATACTGTGATGCAGTTACCTGCTGCATCTCGCATTACCTCGTACTCGATTTCCTTCCAACCTGCGATACATCTCTCTACAAGTACTTCGTGTACACGTGAAAGTCTAAGTCCGTTTGTAAGAATCTCTACTAATTCAGCCTGGTTGTGAGCAATACCACCGCCAGAACCACCAAGTGTGTAAGCAGGACGAAGTACTACAGGATAACCGATTGTGTTAGTAAACTTAATACCATCCTCTACTGTATTAACTACAAGAGAAGCTGCTACAGGCTCACCAAGCTTTTCCATTGTATCCTTGAATGCCTGTCTATCCTCTGCTCTGAAAATTGTCTCAGCAGTTGTACCAATAAGCTTAACTCCCTGCTCAGCCAAAAATCCTGACTCAGCAAGCTCCATACCAAGGTTAAGTCCAGCCTGACCTCCAAGAGTAGGAAGAAGTGAATCTGGCTTTTCCTTAATAATAATCTGCTTTAAAACATCTACAGTAAGAGGCTCAATATAAACCTGATCTGCGATTTCTTTATCAGTCATGATTGTAGCTGGGTTAGAGTTAACCAAGCATACCTCCATGCCCTCTTCCTTAAGTGAACGGCAAGCCTGAGTACCTGCATAGTCAAACTCTGCTGCCTGTCCGATGACGATAGGACCTGAGCCAATCACCATTACCTTTTTAATGTCACTTCTCTTTGGCATTATTTCGCTCCTCCCATCATTTCAATAAATCTATCAAACAAGTATCCACTATCCTGTGGTCCTGGACATGCCTCAGGATGGAACTGAACTGTGAAAATGTTCTTGCCAGTATACTTCAGTCCCTCATTTGTACCATCATTTACATTTACAAATGCTGGTGTTGCAACCTTTGGATCTAACTTGTCTGTATCTACTACATAACCATGGTTCTGAGAGGAAATGTAAACTCTTCCTGTCTGTAAATCCTTAACAGGGTGATTTCCTCCTCTGTGTCCATATTTAAGCTTGTGTGTGTCCGCACCAGTTGCAAGAGCCATAAGCTGATGACCAAGGCAAATTGCAAATATTGGTGTATCGCTTTCGTATAACTTTCTAACCTCATCTATGATAGGTCCGCAATCCTTTGGATCTCCAGGTCCGTTTGAAAGCATAATTCCGTCTGGATTAGTCTTAAGGATTTCTTCAGCCTTTGTGTGAGCTGGATAAATAGTAACCTCACAACCTCTATCATTAAGAGATTTTGCAATATTCTTCTTTGCACCGAAATCTAAAAGTGCAACCTTTTTACCTGTTCCATTTAAAACTGTCTTCTCAGAACAAGTAACCTTTGAAACCACATCGCCTGTTGCGTATGCCTGAAGCTTTGGCTTAATTTCTTCAAAATTGTAATTCTCATTAGTAGTGATCATTCCGTTCATAGTACCACGATCTCTGAGAATCTTTGTAAGTGCTCTAGTATCGATACCTGCAATTCCAGGAATATCGTGCTTTACTAGGAAATCTTGGATAGTTCCCTTGCAACGGAAGTTAGAAGGAATTCTGCTTAACTCTCTAACGATAAATCCGTCTGGCCAAGGTCTGCCACTTTCCATATCATCAGTAATACCATAGTTGCCAATCAGTGGGTATGTCATGCACACTGCCTGACCTGCATAAGAAGGATCTGTAAGAACTTCAAGATAACCTGTCATAGAAGTGTTGAAAACTATCTCGCTGACAACCTCTCTTGTAGAACCAATACTAGTTCCTTCAAACACTGTACCATCTTCCAAAATCAAAAATGCTTTCATCTTTCCTCTTTTCTACCCTTTTACATTTTCTCCTGCTTCTGACTATTTCCACAAGCAGAAGCTATTTATCACCTACACAGAATCCTTTTGGTTCTATGTTTTGTAAAAATCCAAGGTAGAGATTACCTTGGATTTTACCTTTTACTTAAAGTAAGCTACACCAGCTTCGAAGAGTTTCATGTCCTGCTCACCGTAAATGTTAAGGGCAACGCCCTGTCCCTTACGCTCTGCATGGCACATCTTACCAAATACTCTACCGTCTGGGCTAGTAATACCCTCGATAGCACAGTAGCTGCCATTGATATTCCACTCTTCGTCCATTGTAGGATTGCCATTCTCATCAACATACTGTGTTGCTACCTGACCATTCTCGAATAGCTTCTTAATCCACTCCTCTGAAGCGACGAAACGTCCCTCACCGTGAGAAGCTGGAGCACAATATGTCTCACCAAGATGAGCACCTGCAAGCCATGGTGACTTGTTGCTGACTACCTTAGTGTAAGCAATCTTAGAAATGTGACGTCCGATTGTATTGTATGTAAGAGTTGGAGCATCCTCCTTCTGAGTATGAATCTCACCATAAGGTACGAGACCAAGCTTAATGAGGGCCTGGAAACCATTACAGATACCAAGCATAAGTCCATCTCTATTGTTAAGAAGACCGTGAATAGCCTCCTTCATCTTTTCATTTCTAAATGCAGTTGCAAAGAACTTTGCTGAACCCTCTGGCTCATCACCAGCTGAGAATCCACCTGGGAACATTACAATCTGTGACTGAGCAATCGCTCTTGAGAACTCATCAACAGACTCTCTGATGTCCTCTGCTGTCTGGTTCTTAAATACCTTAACATTTGCAATAGCACCGGCATTCTCAAATGCTCTAGCTGAATCGTACTCACAGTTAGTTCCTGGGAATACTGGGATAAATACTCTAGGCTTAGCTATCTTGTTCTTGCAAACGTAGAAGTTCTTAGCCTCATAGACGCCTGTATTCACAAGTGATGTATCCTCATGGCTGCGTGTCTTGAATACCTTCTCAAGAGTACCTGTCCAAGCAGCAAGTGCCTCATCCATAGAAATCTTAGCGTCTTTGTATGTAAATGTAGCATCAGCTGTAACTTCACCAACTTCGTAGCCACAATCTGATAATCCGCGCTTCTCAAGCTCCTGGATAATTGCAAGAGCACCATCCTCTGATACTTCTACAACTATATCACCGATTACGCAGCCAAAGAGTAACTGTGACTGGCATTCATCGTGAAGCTTAACACCGAATTTGTTACCAAATGCCATCTTAGAAACAGCAGGAACAAGTCCGTATGCATCAAGAGCATATGCAGCCTTGATATTTCCAAGCTCAACCATCTGTCTTACAACTTCAAAGATAAGCTTTGCCTGGTCGTAATTAGGCTGATCATAGTTATCACGAAGAACTCTGAGTAAGTAAAGCTTATCGCCAGCTTCCTTTAACTCTGGAGTAACAATATCCTGCTCCTTAGCTACATCTACAGCGAATGAAACAAGTGTTGGAGGAACATCAATTTCATTGAATGTTCCAGACATTGAATCCTTACCACCGATTGATGGAAGGCCAAACTCCATCTGAGCCTTATATGCACCAAGAAGTGCTGCAAATGGCTGGCTCCATCTCTTTGGATCCTCGCTCATTCTGCGGAAGTACTCCTGGAATGTAAATCTGATTTTCTTGTAATCACCACCAGTTGCAACGATACGAGCTACAGACTCTAAAATTGCAAGCTGTGAGCCGTGGTATGGTGACCATGAGCTAACATATGGATTAAATCCGTAAGCCATCATAGTAACAGCATCTGTATTGCCGTCAGCAACTGGTACCTTAGCAACCATTGCCTGTGTCTCTGTAAGCTGATACTTACCACCGAAAGGCATAAGTGTTGAGCCAGCTCCGATAGAGCCATCAAACATCTCAACAAGCCCCTTCTGTGAGCAGACATTTAAATCAGAAAGTGTATCTAACCAAGCTGCTCTAAAGTCGCCGTTTTCAACGTCCTTAGCAACCTTTTCGATGCCAATCTTGTCAGTGTATTTATTCTGGTTATCAGGAAGCTCTACATAAACATCTGTCTCCTGATGTGCACCATTTGTATCAAGGAAGGCACGAGAAAGATTAACAATCTCCTTACCTCTCCAGTTAAGTACAAGTCTAGGCTCCTCTGTTACGATAGCAACCTCGATTGCCTCTAAGTTCTCCTCTGCTGCATACTGAAGGAACTTATTAACATCAGCAGGAGCAACAACTACTGCCATTCTCTCCTGTGACTCTGAAATAGCAAGCTCTGTACCATCAAGACCTGCATACTTCTTAGGTACCTTATCAAGGTTAACCTGAAGACCTGGAGCAAGCTCACCGATTGCAACTGAAACACCGCCTGCACCAAAGTCGTTACACTTCTTAATAATGTAAGAAACTTCTTCTCTTCTGAAAAGTCTCTGAATCTTTCTCTCTGTAGGTGGGTTACCCTTTTGAACCTCAGCACCGCAAACTGCAGTAGACTCTGTATTGTGAGCCTTTGAAGAACCAGTAGCACCACCGATACCATCACGGCCTGTACGTCCACCGAGAAGGATGATTCTATCACCTGGATCAGAGTTAAGTCGCTGTACAGCACGTCTTGGAGCAGCACCCATTACCGCACCGATCTCCATACGCTTAGCAACATAATCTGGATGGTATATTTCCTTAACGTATCCAGTAGCAAGACCAATCTGGTTACCATATGAGCTGTATCCATGAGCTGCCTCACGAACAAGCTTCTTCTGTGGAAGCTTACCTTCCATAGTATCCTTAACTGATACTGTAGGATCTGCAGCACCAGTAACACGCATAGCCTGGTATACATAAGTACGACCAGAAAGTGGATCTCTGATTGCACCACCAAGACAAGTAGCAGCACCACCAAATGGCTCAATCTCAGTTGGATGGTTGTGTGTCTCGTTCTTGAAGTTAATGAGCCACTCCTCTTCTGTACCATCTACATTGATAGGAACTACGATTGAACAAGCATTAATCTCATCTGACTCTTCCTGATCTGCAAGCTTACCATCTGCCTTAAGACGCTTCATTGCAAGAAGAGCAAGGTCCATAAGACATACGAACTTGTCATCTCTATCCTTGTAGAGAACCTTGAAGTTATCAAGATAATCATTGTAAGTATCCTCGATAGGAGCTCTGTAGTAACCATCTGCAAATGTAACATTCTTAAGCTCTGTAGAAAAAGTAGTATGTCTACAATGATCAGACCAATATGTATCTAATACCCTGATTTCAGTAACAGTAGGGTCTCTGTGTTCATCTTTGGAAAAATAATTTTGAATGTGAAGGAAATCCTTAAATGTCATAGCAAGATTCAAGGAATTATATAAGTCTTGTAAATCTTTTTCAGCCATTGAAGAAAAACCGTCAAAAGTAATGACGTCGGCTGGCTCTTCGAAATTATCAGATAGAGACTCTGGCTTTTCAAGTGAAGTCTCTCTAGAATCAACTGGATTAATACAATGCTCTTTTATAGCATTAAATTCGTCGTCAGAAATGCTACCCTCAATAACATAGGTAGTTGCTGTGTGAATAGTTGGATTTTCATTTTCATTTAAAAGCTTCATACACTGCTCAGCAGAATCAGCACGCTGATCAAACTGACCGGGTAAAAACTCAACAGAGAAGACACGACCACTATAGTCAAAAGACTCCTCATAAACATCATCAACAGGCGGCTCCGAAAAAACGGTCTTAACAGCCTTCTTGAAGACCTCATCAGAAACATCCTGAATGTCATAACGAATCAGAACCCTGACTCCCGTAACACCCTTGATACCCAAATAGCTTCCTATTTCGGAAAACAGTGACTTAGCAGATACTGCAAATTGTGGCTTTTTTTCGACGTAAATTCTTCTTACCTTGCCCACATTACACCTCCGTGATATTTATTTAGACTCCTCTGGGAGTAAGTAGTCATCTCACATCCCACAGTTGTAGACAGTATAACACAAAAAATTCACATCTCCTAATAGTATTTTAGCTTTTTTTCTCCCAGAAATTCGTCAATTTTACCGAAACATCATCTACAGTTGTAAATGCAGCATCATTCCACTCTCGAGGAAAAGTCTTTCTGTAGCTAGAAAATCTGAATCTCTCATCTAAAAGCGCTATTACTCCCACGTCATCTTTTGTACGAATAAGTCTTCCTGCTGCCTGAATTACCTTATTCATTCCAGGATAAAGATATGCATACTCAAATCCATTCTTCCCATATTCATCAAAGAAATCCGACATAAGCTTTCTCTCATTGCCAACCTGAGGAAGTCCAGCTCCAAGTACTATAACTCCAATAAGCTTGCCTCCAACTAAATCTATTCCCTCTGAGAAAATGCCTCCTAATGTACAAAAGGCCACCATAGACTTGTCTCTTGACTTTTCAAACTCAAGTAAAAAGTCCTCTCGCTCCTGCTCTGTCATCTTCTGTCTCTGCACCAAAAGCTCTACATTTTCGAATTCTTCTTTATATGGAACCTCTGAATCTGACTTTGCAACTTCGGATATATTTTCCCATGTAAAACTATCAGCTTCAGAAAAATCTGAACCCATAAGCTCTACATATTTTTCTCTAATATTCTCAATAAACTTATAGGAAGGTCCAAAAACCATATAGTTGCCCTGTTTTGCACTTACAATACTATGAATATACTTGGCAAATTTAACATATTCATCATCACCACGTCTTGTGTATTTGCTGGTAACATCGGTGCCAAGCATAAGCAGTCTATTCTTCTGGTCAAAAACAGAATCTACATAAATGGCATACACATCCCTATCATTGCACAACAGATCCTTGTAGTAATCTATAGGTAAAAGTGTGGCACTAAAATACACTGATGCCCTAGCCATTCTCAGTCTATCCTGCAGCTGGGCTGATGGGTCAATGCAGTATAAATGCAAATTAAAATTTTTATCCTCATCAAAATCACAATATATTCGATAATGTGCCTTGTCCTGCTGATATGCAATAGCTGTGAAATTTCTCAATCTGAAATAAAAATCAAGAACCTCATCCTGATAGATGCCAAATTTAATTTCTTTCTTAAATAACTGCTCAAATATCATCTGAAGATTGTCGCAGGCATAAACCAATGTATCGATATCCTCAAGAACAGTAATATCGCTATCACACATTCTTTTGTACTCAAGCATAATGCGATTACATTTCTCAAGAGCATTGGTAAGCTTTCTGCTTACAGGCTTAGCATATCTTTTAATAGAAAGAATCTCCTCTTTTATAAGAGTCTCTGAATACATCTCTCTAGCTCTATCCACCATATTGTGAGCCTCATCAATCAGGAAAATGTGCTCACCGCCTCTACTTTCAGCAAAAAATCTCTTTAAATATACATTTGGATCAAACACATAATTGTAGTCGCAGATAATCCCCTCGCACCAAGTGCTGACATCAAGTGCAAGCTCAAAAGGGCACACCACGTACTCCTGAGCATATCCCAGGAGTATATCTCTAGTTATTACAGTCTCTTTTGTAATAACCTCATATATTACATCATTAATTCTGTCAAAATGACCTCTTGCATAAGGACAATAATCAGGATTACAGTCAGCCTCATCGCAAAGGCACATTTTCTCCTTTGCAGTAAGCATTATTGTCTTACCCTCGTAGCCATTATCAACAAGCAAGCTATATGCATCACGGGCTGCTAAAGCTGTGGCAGTTTTTGCTGTAAGATAAAAGACTCTCTCTGCCAAATTTTGGCCCAAAGCCATCACTGCCGGAAATACATTGGCTATTGTCTTGCCTGTGCCTGTTGGAGCCTGCATAAATAAAGTCTTTCTCCTATAAATGCTTCGATATACATCAGCGACAAGCTTTTTTTGACCATCTCTGTAATCGTAAGGGAACTGCAATCCCTGAATTGAATCAATAAGCTCCTTCTTATGATAAAACTGAAAATCTGCCCACTTTTTAAATATACCAATAATGGTTAAAAACCATTCTTCTATTTCTTCAAATGTATAGACTCTATTAAAGTACTTGATTTCCTCAGTCTCAAGACTCACATAGGTCATTTGCACCTCTATGGTCTCAAGCTCATATTCCTTAGCAACAATATAGGCATAGCACTTTGCCTGAGCCTCATGAACTAAAACCGGCTTTTCAAAGGTCATGACATCCATATACATGCCCTTTATCTCATCAACTGTAGCAGTGACAACAACCCCATTTTCATCTCTATCAAGTACTAGGCCGTCCGCTCTTCCCTCTAAGCCTAAGATATAATCCTCGTATTCTATAGCGTACTTCAAAGGAACTTCTGCACTATAAAATGGACCCATAGAATTCTGAATCTTTCTATGGATCCTGCTACCCTCTTGCATCGCTTCAAATGGATCAACTGAACCTCTTCGGTTATCAATGTCACCCTCTCTCAGCAAAAACTCCACCAGGTTTCTAACGGAAATATTAATTTGTGCCTTTTCTCCCTCTGGAGTAACTAATCTAGATACTTTCATTTTTAATAAAATAGAGTTTTGCAAAGCAAAACCCCGGTCCAAAATATAAAAAAGCCTGTGATAATCACAGGCTTAATTATACATTATTCTATTCTACGCAACAACGAACTTTTTAACTTCATTCTTGAAAGATGAATATACATGCTCAGAAACATGAACATCCATCTCGCGTTTAATACCCATAGCAAGTACACCAAGAAGTGACTTACCATCAATATAAACAACGCCACTATGAAGATCAACCTCGCCGCCGCACTCTGATGCTGCTTTTACAAATTCTTCAGCATCTCTTGTGTTCTCAAGTCTTATCTTAAACTTCATAATAACTCAACTCCTATAAACAAAAAACATACCTAAAAAAAGCACTATAAATTTATATCATCATTATAGAGGCATGTCAATCGAATTCGAGCCCACAATTATTAATTCGTGCACTAAAACACGCAAAAATTGTTTTTTATCCAAAACAAAGCCCCGCAGAGAACACCGCGAGGCCAAACAAGACATATTAACTATTAATTAACGCTCTATAAACATATTGCCATACCACTTCAATGCCTCTACATAAGAATCATATACGGCATGCATATGAATGTCATGAAGCACCATCAATCTAGAAACTTCCTGCCAATCTCCAGCTTCATAGCTAAGTAAAAAGTCTAACTGTGGTGCAAAAATACCATCGCCACTAACAAGAGCCTTTTTGATTTCATTACTTACACCTACCTGTGTAAGAGCTTCTTCCATAGGCATATCAAGTATTAAATTCAAAAGTGAGAACAATCCCATAAGGAAAAGCTCATCCTTGCGCATTGCATAATCAAATACCAGCGCAAGATTCTCTGCAAATCTAGCTCTAATCAATGAAAGACGAGTAATTTCATTTGGCTTACCAGCTGCAAGTCCATTAAACAATGTAGTGTTCAACCAACGTCTAATCTCTCTCTGTCCTAAAAGGGCTGTTGCCTGCTGAATAGATCTGATATTTGAATTAAGTGTCAGTTTGTTAGCAATTTTTAATAATTCAATAGAAAGTGCTGGATCCTGACCAATTACATTGGCCACATCCTCCAAATCAAAGTCAGGCTGATTGATCACACTCATAAGCTTCATATAATTAATCTTAATAGGTGTAACCTCAGTATCCTGTGTATTGATAGGGATTCTAAAGAATGTTCCCTCAAATATCTTAAATAGGCCTGATTCCTTGGCTGCATCAAATTCTTCCTTAGAATGTAAATTCTCTGCACAGAAATCTATATTAGGTAAAACCTTTTTAAAGGCCTTAGCCTGCTCAACTACATCACCTGTATCACTATTAATCAAGAACAAATCAAAGTCCTTAAGTAATGTTTTATAATCCTCAACATTATTAAGTGGTAAATCCTTAATTGCAAGCTTAAATCCCTTGCCTTTAAGGTCCAATATTCTCTTGCTATAAGATTCTTCTGGCTTAATAGACTGATCAAGCAGTAGCATTATCCTGCCGTGAAATCTAGTAAGCTGCTGCTCTATATTTGAAAACAAAGAAATATTATTAATTGGAATAATAATACTGCAATTATCAATTAGATCCGACTCTGAAATACTGTCAAATACCTCGATTCCTACGATAGAACCGGCCCCATCATATTTACCAGCTCCTAGTAAATGAGGATGTTCAAACATGTTCTCCTTCTGGGCATACAAACAATATGATGCCACCGACATGTCTTCGAAAAAAAGTGGTACTAGTGTAGCAAGCATAATCCTTCTCCTTTTGTCTGTAAAAACCTATTAAAATCCCCTTCAGCCAATGTATTAAATTGTCTGAATATTTAAAAATATTATATCACTATGATTATCTATATTCAATGAATCATGTCTATTTTTAGATACTATTTAATGAATGAAATAAACTTTTTAGCAAGCTCTACATCCGCTCCGTCCTCGCGATATATTCCATATACATCCCAAGAATAGTCGCCTGCAAGTTTAACGGCTCTAACGTCATCAGTATCTTTAAGAATCTTAGGTGAAACACCAAGACCTACTCGATTCTGTACAAGTCTGAAAATAGAAAATCCCTCGTTAACATTACCTACAATATTAGGATGGAACCCATTCATATGACATGCTGTAAGGAAATCCTGATGGATTCTATATCTACTAGACATAGAGATTATATTATTTCCCTTTATCTCTTCTACAGAAATAACATCTCGTTCAAAAAAAGGATGTCCTTTATATACATATAAAACCATATCCTCTGATTTAATAAGCTCAGCCTTAAGACGATTATCCTCAGGCATACCAATGGCAAATCCAAAGCCTAATTCTCCATCTAGAACTCTCTCTTTGACTTTTGCATTGTCCTGCTCGTACCAGGCACCTACTATAGCCGGATTCTCATCCATAAACTGTTGAATCTTATCTATATCTATAACCCTTATAGAACCAGATGCAAAACCAATTTGAAAACGTCTTTCTCTATTCCGAACATTTTCAAGATTAATCATCAAGTCCTGAAAACTCTTTTCTAATTCCAGGCATTTCTCATAAAAAAGCATACCTGCATCAGTGGGCAAGAAGCCCTCCTTGCTTCTGATAAATAATGGTGTGTCCAGCTCATCTTCGAGACTCTTAATAAGCTTGCCTAAGCCCTGAGGTGACATAAAAAGCTTTTTAGCAGCTGGAACTAAATTCTTTTCCTCATAAAGAACCTGAAAGCACTTAAAATTCTTAGTATTCATTTCCCTATTCTCCCTCTCCTTAATAAAAGACTAAAAAAAGCCTATATATTATTATATAAAAAAAAACCCCTTTGTAAAATCTAATTTTACAAAGGGCCTATTATAAAAATAGGGGAGAAATGATTAATAGGGTGTTAATCATAATCAGCCGTAGGGGTTGGCTGATATAATGCGTTTGCACATTTTCATTATATGTAATAATTGTGAAAAAAAGAATAAACAATTAGTTTCTTATCGGAAACTTTTACTTTCTTATAACGCAACAAAAAAGCTGTAAGCTATATTGCTTACAGCTCTAGTCAAACAGGGGATGAGAGAATCGAACTCCCACCAAAGGTTTTGGAGACCCCTATCATACCATTTGACCAATCCCCTAAATCGTAAGCGAAAAACCTAAAATTAATTTAAGTCCTTCACCCACGCGACTCAATGATAATATCACAATATGTAGTCGCTTTCAATAGAAAAATCACAAAAACTTCACATAAATTTAAGTTTTTTCAATGTGATTGACATAAAAAAAGTTCTTGCTGAATTTGCAAGAACTATAGTGGAGACGGAGAGATTCGAACTCTTGACCCCCTGCTTGCAAGGCAGGTGCTCTCCCAACTGAGCTACGCCCCCAAATAAGTTACTTTATTAAGAAAAATAGCAAGCGAAAATAAATGCTTGCTACCTTTTATATTATAGCAACCTCAAAACTTCACACAGTAAGACTTAGTATCCGTCTTTCGCTAAACATCTTTTAGAATAAACCTTCGATCTATTAGTATTCATCAGCTGAATGTGTTACCACACTTACACCTTGAACCTATCTACCTTATCGTCTTTAAGGGATCTTATCTCCTTGAAGGAGGGGATATCTCATCTTGA
>JAFYYR010000017.1 GCA_017557435.1 Pseudobutyrivibrio sp.
ATAACTTCGTTATCAGCATCAAGTGCGATACCTGTTACATAGCCTTCAGCCATCTCAAGGTAACGAACACCCTTTTCCTTTGTTGCGTACATTGTACCAACCTGTGAACGAAGACCCTTTCCAAGATCCTCAAGACCAGCACCAACTGCAAGTCCGTCATCAGAGAATGCAGACTGTGTACGTCCGTAAACGATCTGAAGGAAAAGCTCTCTCATAGCTGTGTTGATAGCATCGCAAACAAGGTCTGTATTAAGAGCCTCAAGGATAGTCTTACCCTGGAGAATCTCTGCAGCCATAGCTGCTGAATGTGTCATACCTGAGCAACCAATTGTCTCAACAAGAGCTTCCTCAATAACACCATTCTTAACATTTAAAGATAATTTGCAGGCACCCTGCTGTGGAGCACACCAGCCAACACCGTGTGTGAAACCGCTAATGTCAGAAATCTGCTTAGCGTGTACCCATTTTCCCTCTTCAGGGATAGGAGCTGGTTCATGCTTTGCGCCCTTTGCTACAGGACACATGTTTTCTACTTCTTTTGTGTAAATCATTGTAGAACTCCTTTCTTCGTTCAATGACCTAAAACATAATTATTTATGTATTAGACTATTTCAATGCCGCACTACGGCATTATTGATAATATTTTCTCACTTTCATCGGCTATAGTAAAGTATTCTTTTGTATTTTTTTAATTATTTGTATATTCGAATATCAGTTATGGCACACACGTCTCCAGTTAGTGCAAAATATACAACTTTTGGCATCTCTTTTATTCTTGTAGTATTTCGAATAATGATACCTGCATCCTCTGCAGCAAGCTCTATGGAATTCTTCTTTTTTCTAAATGAAATGTGACACTCCACTCCTTCTTTATTTTTCATTTCCCAGGTATCCCAATCAACAAACTCACTGGATTGATTATTTGTCATTGAGTTTTCCGCATAGATTGTATCGCAATCATTTTCACCGCTAAGTTTAACCAGGGCATACTCCCTATAGTTGGCTCCATCCACTCTTCCATCGTCAGAGTAATAAAGCAGCACATAAGGACAATGCCAAACAAGCTTTGCTGCTGGCAAGCTCATAGAGTGGAAAATTACATTTATACCGTCTTCTACTGATACTGGCTCCGTATATACGGAACGATTTCTATCTATTTGAATATTTGGCAAATCAGATTCCAATCTATTGATATAAGAAACTACAGGAGCAATCCTTTCTATAGGAATCTGTACATTGGAATCCTCTGATGTCTCAACCTCTATGTTTTTCAAGTTGCAATACTCACCTGTTAAGCCTACATAAGCATATTTTGAAGTATCAGGAAGAGCCATTACTATATCGATTTTTTTGCCCTCACCTATGATAGTAATTTTCACATGGTCCTCATATCTGCTAGTCATAATCTCATAGTGTGGCACATTTTTTGTAGTGGATGACTGCAAATCAGTAACAGTCACCTCTAAAGATTATGTCCATTTTGTATCTAAACAATAAAAAAAGGCCTATAATCATAGGCCTTCACAAATAATTCATTATATGTTCATTAATTCTTTTTTACGATATTATCCTGGCTTTTAAAAATGCTATCAGCCTCTATTACTCCACGTACTGGAGAAAGAGGATAAATGTTAGAACGAGGACAAACAACAGTACCTGGATTAAGAACTGAGTTACATCCAACCTCAACATTATCTCCAAGCATAGCTCCGAATTTCTTTAATCCTGTTTCAATTTTCTCTCCATCTCTTGATTTAACAACCACCAATGTCTTGTCAGACTTTACATTAGATGTAATTGAACCAGCACCCATATGTGACTTGTATCCAAGAACTGAATCTCCAACATAGTTATAATGAGGAACCTGAACATTATTAAACAAAACTACATTTTTAAGCTCAGTAGAATTACCAACCACACAGTTCTTACCAACAATAGCTGAGCCCCTTACAAAAGCGCACTGTCTTACTTCAGCATCCTCATCAATAATAAGTGGACCATTTAAGTATGCAGAATCAAATACCTTGGCAGATTTTGCAACCCAAACATCCTCGCCCCTTTTCTCAAATTTCTCAGGATCAAGTGTTGGACCTAACTTTTTGATGAAGTCAGATATCTCAGGAAGTACTTCCCATGGATAATCCTTGCCTTCAAAAAGATCTGCAGCGATAGTCTCGCTTAAATTATACATAGATTTAATTTTAGCCTGTTCCATTATAAAACTCCTATCTTTATAAATTATTGACCATTGTAGTTTTCAAATTCAAACTCTGTTCTACACTCATCATTGAGTTTCAGTCTCGCATCAAAATATAACCCTTTTTTGCTTAAAAATCCAGTAATAACATCAGTCTTCTTCTCAGTGATAAGCTTTACAAACTGGTCCTCAGGAATATCCACACCAGCCACCTTTCCAAGGAAGAATGGACAGCTATCCTGATTATCTCTAACATTGTTCTTACATCTGTAACCAAAATGATTCTTAATTATAGGAGAACCGCACTTTGGACACTTAACATTTTTAAGCTCAGTCTCATTGTCTTCAAAGACAAATTTCACACCTGATACTTTGCCATCATCATCTTTTGAAAGGGCAAGTTTTGCATCAAACTTTGTCCCCTTCTTAGACTTAAAGCCTGAAATAGTAGATGTAATGCCATCTTTCAAAAGCTCCTTAACCTGAGCTTCCTTGAGCTTAACCCCTGCTATCTGACCTATATTAAACTTACATGAGTTATCAGGGTCGTCCTTATTGTAGTTGCTACATCCATAACCAAATGGTGTAACTACTATTTTGCCTCCGCAGACTGGACATACAACGTCCTTTACCTCTTTGGCCTCTACGTTATCAAAATCAAAGGCTATCTCATGCTTGCCTGTCTCTTCATTTTTCTTAAGAAGTAAGCATGCGTCAAACTTCTTGCCTGACTTGCCCTTAAAGCCTCTAATAGTATCAGTCTTGCCTTCTGATAAAAGCTTAATACAGTCATTTTTAGAAAGCTGCTTACCAGCAATCTTTCCAATCATGAATCGGCAGCCCTTTTCAGGCTCATCCTTATTGTAATTGCTGCAGCCATAACCAAATGGTGTCTTAACCATATCTCCGCCACAATCAGGACATTTCACACCCTCAAGCTTTTCTCTTTCAATTCCATCGAAGTCAAATACTATAGCTTTTTTGCCTTCTTCATTATCCTTAAGTCTAAGTCTCGCTGAAAACTTCTGATTAGTCTTAGATTTAAAGCCCGATAGTACATCAGTCACACCATCATTTAAAAGGGCTGTAAACTCTGTAAGATTAAGCTTGCGTCCTGCTATCTCTCCTATTGAGAAGTAACACTGGTCCTCCTCCTTGAATCTGTTCTCACAGGCAAACCCATAACCAGTCTCAACAATACGCCCCTGACATACCGGACAAACTAGTCCTTCCACATATTCTGTAGGAGTCTCGGAAAAATCAAAGCATACTCTATATTCTCCGTCCTCACTTTTTTCCATTTTTAGAACAGACTTAAAGGCCTTGCCCGACTTACTCTTAAAGCCTTCTATTAGATCAGTCTTGCCCTCTGTCACAAGCTTTTTAAACTGAGTTTCATCCAAATCAACTCCAGCTATCTGACCTACGCTGAACTTACAATTAATAGAGTCGTCAGAATAATTGCTACATCCATAGCCAAAGGATGTGGTAGTAAGCTCACCGCCACAGGCTGGACACTTAATTCCAAGTGGCTTTTTGGTGGCAAGTCCCTTAGAATCCTTGCCAGTAAATTGATTAATATTAAGAGCAATAGTCTGGGTCAAGTCCTGCTCAATCATATTAGTTGTTTCTTTTCTAATATAATCCTCCAGCTTGCCTCTATACTCTGCGAAATCAACGGAACCATTGATAATGCCCTCAAGTCCCTTCTCCCAGTTAGCAGTCTGCTCTGGCTTTAGCAGAGATGGGGTTGTAAGAAGAACAACCTCATAAATCATCTCTCCCAATCGCTCTGGAGTAATGACCTGAGTCTTGTTATTCTGATTGAGATATCCTATTCTAACAAGCTTTTCAAGTATCTCACCGCGAGTTGCAGATGTACCGATACCTGTAGTTTTAATCTGCTCTCTTAGTTCCTCATCCTCAATAAGCTTTCCAGCATTTTCCATAGCAAGAATAAGAGAACCTGAAGTGTATCTCTTAGGAGGTGATGTCTTGCCTTCCTTGAGCTCGAAGCCATTAAAATTTATTGAATCACCAATATTAGCTGACTCAATAAACTTTACAAAGTCCTCCTTAGAAAACTTATCCTCTGCATCCTCTCCATCTTCTGAGTCTCCCTCAGATGAATCCTTAGCCTTTGGGATTCCGGCTATTTCCAAATATCCTGGCTTAACAAGAAGCTTTGCACCAGCAAAGAACTTCTCATCCCCAACCTGTACAGTAACCTTGACATTTTTGTACTCAGCAGGAGGATAAAAGATAGATAAAAATCTACGAACAATCAAGTCATAAACCTTCTGGCTAAGAGGTGATAAATTCTCGATACCATTGCACTGGCCAGTAGGTATAATTGCATAGTGATCAGTAACCTTACTATCATCGGTATAGGCTGTCTTCTCTATGCCTATGTATTTCTTATCTCCTAATATTTCATGAACATACTTAGCTGTAGGGCCATAGTTCTGAAGTCTATTGAGATTCTTATTAATCTCCTTAGCCACTGCTGTAGTCAAAACTCTGGCATCAGTACGTGGGTAAGTAGTATATTTCTTTTCGTATAATTCCTGGATTATATCAAGAGTCTGGGCTGGCGATATCTTAAATCTCTTTGAACACTCAGACTGAAGCTCTGCCAAGTTGAACAAAAGAGGGGCTTTTTTCTTAGAAATTCCTGATTCCTTATCGGAAATGGTCGCCTCTTTATTTGTTAACTCTTGAATTAATTTCTCTGCACTTTCCTTTTCTTTAAAGCCATTCCCCTTGTCCCCATATAATAATGGAGACTCAAAATACTTAGAAGACTCCACAGCCTTCCACTCAGCTGGGAAATTAACATCTGAAAACTTACCAACAACCTTAAAGAAAGGATCCTCATTGAATCCTCTAATCTCTCTCTCGCGCTCAACTACCATACCAAGTACACAGGTCATAACTCGACCTATGGCAATTGCAGCGTATTTAGTAGTGGCTGCCGCGTCATTAATAAGACGTCCATATTTAACTGAAAGAGCTCGTGAGAAATTAATACCAAGACTATAATCCTCTATAGTACGCATAATACCGGAAGCACCAAGCTTAGCATATTCAGACATAGGCTTAGCTTCTCTAATGCCTCGTAAAATCTCCTCATCAGTCTGGGAATCTATCCAAACTCTAAGCTCTGTCATGCCATCTCGGACACCACCATAATTTCTGATATTTTCCTCGATTGTCTGACCTTCTTTTCCCGAGTCACCTGCCCAATATACAGTGTCTATGTCCTCTCTATGTAAAAGTCCATTAACTATCTTGTATTGGTCCTTAGCGCTCTCAACAACCCCATATTTATAGTCCTTAGGAAGAAAAGGTAAATCCTCTAGATTCCATGACTTGTATTTAGCATCATATTCCTCAGGATAAACCATCTGAACCAAATGACCGTAGCACCAGCTAACTACATATTCATTATTCTCAATGAATCCATTATTATTGCCGCTTACCTTAAGTACTCTGGCAAAATCTCTGGCAACTGATGGTTTCTCTGTGATGATTAGCTTTTTTCCCAAACTTAAAACTCCCTTTAAGAAAATTAATTTTAGATTAAAATAATATAGAGCCCCTCACCTGTGGCAAGGAGCTCTAATAATTATAACTTTATAATTCGGTCATGTCTACCAACACAACTGATTTATTTTCCTTAGATAACTGTGTAAGTTTTGGATCAAATCTAGTAGCTGAGAAGAGGAAAACTGTATTAGCAGTGATGCGAGCAAGCTTCATTAATTCAAGCAATTTATCATAAGCATCAAAGCTCATATACTTCTCTGTCCAGTTACAGATACCAACCACATTCTCTCTGTTTGAACTCTGACCGATTACATCGATAGAACCCTCCTTACCAAGCCATGTACCGATTTTCTCAAGCTTAATAGGAAGCTGTCCCACCATATTAAGAAGGTGAAGATACTCTCGACATACATCTACAAAATATGACTGTAAGTAAACATCAAGCTCAGGCTCGATAAATGTATCATAAAATTTCTCAGGTGTCATAGAGATAAGCTCTGATAAATTAGGATATACAAATGTGAACCAGAAATTAACGTATGGCTCTGAGATTCTGTAAATACCCTTTTTAGCATTATCCCATCCACCTGTCTCAAAAGAGACAACCTTATTAACCACATCAAAAGCCGCAAGATTCTTCATGTAAACTGAAATCTTAGCTCTAGAATATCCAGTGTCCTCAAATAAGTCGTTAAGCTTTTCATTGCCAGCTGCGATAGAACCTAAGATTGTATTGTAGCAAGAAAGTTCTCTAAGCTCTGATGCTATATAATCCTCTGCCTCACTGTAAAGGAATCCAGCTGGTGAAAGTATATTCTCGCAAACATTCTGCTTGATTGTCTTTTTGCTATCCCATCTGTCTAAGTAATCAGCAACACCACCGATAATACCATAAGTGCTAACACACTGCGCTACTGAATAACTAGGAAAAGCTCTAACCACATCAAGGAATGATAAATTCTCTAACTTAACGGTCTCGTCTACAACAGACTTATGAGTACCGACTATATCGTAGAATGTATTCTCAGACCAAACAATAGATGAACTGGCTACAATAATCATAACCTGGCCAGAAATAGTCTTGCCATTTTTCAAAGCAACTAATGCATTAAAAAGCTCATTAGTCTTCTTAATAGCGTACTGAGCCTCATCTATAATAATTACAAGCTTTGAGCCATCCTTAGATTTTAAATCCTTAAAACACTCGTCAAAAGACTGGTAATCTCCTGATGTGTTATATGATGACGCCACCTGCTTGCTAACATAATTGAGTTGCTTTGCATCAGAACACTGACGGCTTCTATAGTAAAAATATGACTTACCTGTAGTAAAGGAATCTAATAGTCCCTCCTTAGCACATCCACTTCTGCCATACATAAGCACCAAATTATTGGCATTACTTTGATAAATTGAGTCAAGCTTCTTAAGTTCGTTTGTTCTAGCAACCATAACAATTCTCCATAAAAAACTGCGTCTTAACAATGATACGGCTACTATAATAACACACTTTACTTTAGCTTGCTACAGTAAAAAAGAATTTTATTCAAATTTAATTATTACCCTCAAATTGACTCTTCAATTTTTTTGTTTTTAAAGAAATCATCTATGTTTTCAAGAAGCTCCTGCTTAGTCATTGTCTTAAGCAAATATTTCTCTGGCTTAAGATTAAGCACAGTCATAACGCTTTCCTTATCGCTCTTATTTGTAAGAAACATAACCGGTATAGAGCTTGTTGCACTTTCACTCCTAAGCATCTCAAGAACCTGCGGTCCTGTTGTAACAGGCATCTCATAATCAAGCAAAATCAGATCAACTTCTTTTTTAGCTAGAAAAGTAATTGCCGCCATTCCTGAATTAACCATAAATACCTGATACTTATCAGATAGCCAGGTTTTAAGAGTTCTAAGCATAGTGCCATCATCATCTACAACTAGAATGCTTTTCTTGGATAGGCGATTTTCTTCATTGTTAACAATCTCTTCCATCTTTTCGCTGAGGTCTTTTACATTTATTGGGCGCTCAAAGATAGCCGCAAGCTTAGTATCCGGAATAAACCTACTTACATCCTGCAGATTATCATGATTTCCAATAATTGTAAGTGATATGTCCTCTTCCACCAGTCTATCCTTAAGATAGACAATAAGTTCTTCTACCTGCTTGAAATCATCAATATAAATAATATAGATTGATGGTTTGTCCTCGATTCTTTGAATGGTTGTCACATTAGGATTAGATCTAATCACCTCAAAAGAATTAGCAGTGAGCTCATTGACGATAGAAGAAACCATAAAACTTTTTTCATCGCCGATAAATAATACTCTTTTATCCATGCCTATCACCCTTTTCTTACAATAACTGAAGTAAAGCATCTCTATCTACTGCAGCCATAAGTTCCTTGACCTTAGCGTATTTCTCCTTGCTACTAGGGGATACCTTATGCTGTGATACTATATCAAAAATCGAATCTGCAGTATCAAAATCGTAAACCTCTAAAACTTCTTTCATTTCTTTATAAGCACGCTCTAAATCCTCATCTGATATTTCCGGCTTATCATCATCCTCTTCAACAGCTGCACCTAGTTTCACCTTATAGCCTCTATATTTTTCCAAAAGTGCAGGTGAAAGACGCTTTAAAGCGCCTATATTTCCTTCGTTACCATAATTTTCCAGTTCTTCTGCCATTTTTGATAGTTCATTTGCCCCTATCAATCTAGCAGAACTTTTTAGTGCATGTACAAGTACAGTATAGTTCCTTACATCGCCTTCTGCCAAATACTTTTCTATAGCATCAGCCTTGTTATCAAGGGAAACAAGAAAATCTTTTATTACATTTTCAAGTACATCTACTCCGCCACAATTTACAACAGCCTCTCTTAACTCAATATCCTCTAGCTTGTTCAAGAAACTATCCTCAGGTATTTTTTCGAACAAATCATTTTCAGGCTCATCACCATGGTATATGGATACTGAGGATATCTTTTCAGGAGGCAGATACTTTTCTACTATTTTCTCCAATTCATTAGCATTGACAGGCTTAGCAAGATAATCATCAAATCCATGACCAATATATTCTTGCCTAGCCCCTGATATTGCATTAGCAGTCAAAGCTATAACTGGTGTATCTGTGTTCTTATTGTCCTGTAGCTCTTGCATCTTATGAAAGGCCTCAATACCATCCATCATCGGCATTCTGTGGTCCAAGAATATAATGTCATACTTCTTCTTTTGAACCATATCCAGCATTTCATATCCACTAAGAGCGGTATCCACCTGAAGCAAAGTCTTTTTCAAAAGGCTCTTAATTACAGTAAGATTCATCTCAGTATCATCAACTACAAGTATAGCTGCATCCGGCGCTTGGAAACGCTGATGATATTTTTCTGCCGACGAAACATATTCTTTGTATTTTTTCTTGAAATCTCCTAACTCATCCCAGGAAACAACAGTCTGCCTGATGCTGAATCTAAATGAGGAACCTACACCATAATCACTTTCAACAATAAGCTTAGTATCCATCAAGGCAAGGAGCTTTTTAACAATACTCATGCCAAGGCCAGTTCCCTCAATAGTTCTATTTCTTATCTCCTCTATTCTTTCAAATGGAGAATATAATTTGTCCAAATCCTCCTTTTTAATTCCTATTCCCGTATCACTTACTTCTATATGAATGATAACGGTTCTATCATCCATCTTTTTATAAGATGCACTAAGTGCAACCTTGCCCTCTTCTGTATATTTAACAGCATTTGTAAGGAGATTTGTCACAACCTGCTTTAGTCTAACTTCGTCTCCAACTAAAATAGAAGGCATAGTACTATCCACATTTATTTCCAGTTCAAGTCCTTTTTCATTGGCCCTATTTGACACCATATTCACAAGATCATTTATCATTGAGCCAAAATCATACTGAACAGGCAAA
Organism: Pseudobutyrivibrio sp.; assembly: GCA_017557435.1. Classification (GTDB taxonomy): domain Bacteria; phylum Bacillota; class Clostridia; order Lachnospirales; family Lachnospiraceae; genus Pseudobutyrivibrio. The sequence continues at coordinate 9,666 of JAFYYR010000017.1, forward strand.
ATCTCCATTTTGCCCGCTTCTATCTTAGAGAAATCTAAAATATCATTTACCAAAGTTAGAAGGGAATTGCAGGCAGATTTGGCGTTATTAGCATACTCTATAATCTGCTTATCATCAGCCTCCCTTAGAATCATCTCATTCATACCAATAATGGCATTAATTGGTGTCCTTATTTCATGAGACATATTTGATAGGAAGTTACTTTTTGCAACACTAGCTTGTTTTGCTACTTCCAAATCACTTTCAAGCTTTTGTTGCTGTTGAAAACGCTCCATATAGTCAGTCATCTCTAGCAAAGTTGATTTTGCGTATTCAAACAGAACCTCTATCTCATCATCAGTATTTACAGAATAATTATTAACACGACGAACTACTTTTATCTTATCTTCATCCTTTGCCTGAACAAATGAATACATGAAGTCAGACATAAGGCCAAGAGGCGCACCTATTCTTGTTTTTGTATAGTAGTTTGCTATAGCAGCCAGAGGAACACCAACACACATAATAAGAAGTACCATCTTTATATCAAAACTAATGGCAATCTCATTTACTGTATACTCAGCTTCATTTAAATATTGAGAAAGCCTTTCCTTTTCATCAAAAAACATTACCCTGGACTGATAAATCTGGCTTTCTATGTTGCTTATAAACATAGCCTTCAAATCAGGGAAAAGCACAGGAATAAACCCAGCAACAGAAACACTGATAAATAACTCCAACGCAATAATGATAGTCGTTATTTTTAGGCTAACCTTAGTTTTTCTCTGATAGCGTCTAATGGCCTCATTTTCTTGATATGCTTTAGTATAGCCATAGGCAAGAGGATAAAACACTTTATACTTATCAGGAACATGATTGAAATAGAAATATAAAAATGCAGATACACCGAGGGTAATGAGGAAAATTCCCACAAAATAATTTCTAAACAATAAAAATACTGAAATATCATAATTGCTTTTCTCTACCACACCATAACAAAGTAAAGCCATGCCGGAAGTGCTGACAGCTGTAATAAAAGATGCCACTATTGATTTGAGGATGGTTTTAAACCAAAAATACTGAGAAAAAAGAGAATAAATAAACAATCCATTTAAAAATACGGCAGATGTAAAGGCATGATCTGGAGCAATGTAAAGAGATGTAAAAAAGCATAATACAAATGAAATCATGCTAATAAAATAGCCATATAATCCTGACAAAATAAGAATTGGAAATAGAATAATAATAAAATAATAGCCATTAAACTGGTGAACGGCGTAATTATCATAAGCAATCAAAGCAAGGCAAATAATGGTTAATGCTATCCATACATTTACAGTGATAAAAGCTATCAAATTCTCTCGAATGCTGCGCTTTCTAATAATACCCATAACTCACCTCGCAACTAGAAACGAAAAACACCCCTTCTTATAGTAGCATAAGAAGGGGTATCAACTTGTGAATTAGGTGTTAAATTAATGTAATTAAATTGCGTTCAACTTATAATTACTTCTTTGTAATATAGCCTTGAGCCTTAAGAAGCTCTGCACAAAGTACAGCGCCACCTGCAGCACCACGAACTGTATTGTGTGAAAGACCAACAAACTTCCAATCATAGATGCTATCCTCACGGATACGGCCAACTGATACGCCCATACCGTGCTCATAGTCAACATCAAGTGATACCTGAGGTCTGTTATCCTCTTCCATGTAACGGATAAACTGCTTTGGTGCAGATGGAAGGTTAAGCTCCTGTGGTACGCCTGAGAAATTATTGATTGCATCGATAAGCTGCTGCTTTGTAGGCTGCTTCTTGAACTTAACAAATACAGCTGCTGTGTGACCATTAAGAACTGGAACACGGATACACTGGCTTGTAATCTTAACATCATCAGCTGGAACAATTACGCCGTCCTTAATCTCGCCCCAGATTCTAAGTGGCTCCTTCTCTGACTTCTCTTCCTCACCTGAGATAAATGGAATGATATTGTGCTCCATCTCTGGCCAATCTTTAAATGTCTTACCTGCACCAGAAATAGCCTGATATGTTGTAACAACAACCTCGTATGGCTCAAATTCCTTCCAAGCTGTAAGAACAGGTGCATAAGACTGGATTGAACAGTTAGGCTTAACTGCAACAAAACCTCTTGTTGTGCCAAGTCTCTTCTTCTGAAAATCGATAACCTGCATGTGCTGTGGATTGATTTCAGGCACTACCATAGGTACATCTGGTGTCCATCTATGTGCTGAGTTGTTTGAAACAACTGGAGTCTCTGTCTTAGCATATGCCTCCTCGATAGCCTTAATCTCATCCTTAGACATATCAACTGCTGAGAATACAAAATCAACTTCAGAAGCTACTCCCTCAACTTCATTAACATTCTTAACAATAATATTTTTAACAGCCTCTGGCATTGGAGTATCCATCTTCCATCTATCACCTACAGCATCAACATACTTCTGTCCTGCTGAACGTGGGCTGGCAGCAATTGTAGTTACCTCAAACCATGGATGATTCTCAAGGAGAGAAATAAATCTCTGGCCTACCATACCTGTTCCACCAAGAATACCGACTCTTAACTTCTCGCTCATTTCAAACTACTCCTTCTCTAGTTATGTTTTTCTGTCGCGGACATTTGTCCGTCCATTAAGTGGCATTATAATAAAACTAAATAAAAAAAGCAAGCAGTTTTTGAATATTTATCACAAACTCCTCGCTTTTTATCCAATTAAATTTACAATTAATTATTTAAGCCAAAAATTTCTTGCATTCTGCTATCTCATTTACCATAGCATCATGACCTGGAGCACCAATTGTAAGACGCTTATTTACGCATGTTTCCATAGAAATAGCATCGAAAATATCCTCCTCAAAAGCTGGAGAAATTGCCTTAAGCTCATCTAAAGACATATCGTCAATTGCAATTCCCTTATCGATACAATAAAGAACCACCTGACCGATAATACCGTGAGCATCTCTAAATGGAACACCGTGGTTAACAAGATAGTCAGCTGCATCTGTAGCATTTGTAAATCCATTTTTAGCACTGTTTGCCATAACATCCTTGTTAAATGACATTGTAGCAAGCATACCGTCAAATAAAACAATACAATCCTGAACTGTCTTCATGGCATCAAAAGCCATCTCCTTATCCTCTTGCATGTCCTTATTGTAAGCAAGTGGAATACCCTTCATAGTTGTAAGAAGTGACATAAGAGCACCGTAAACTCGACCTGTCTTTCCTCTTACAAGCTCGGCAATATCAGGATTCTTCTTCTGAGGCATGATTGAGCTTCCTGTAGAGAATCCGTCATCAATTTCTACAAATCTGTATTCATTACTGTTCCAGATAATAACCTCCTCAGAAAAACGAGAAAGATGCATCTGAATAGTACAAAGAGCTGATAAAAATTCAATTAAATAATCTCTATCTGAAACGCCATCCATTGAATTTAAAGTAGGACCATAGAAATCAAGAAGCTGAGCTGTCATATTTCTATCAAGTGGATATGTAGTGCCAGCAAGGGCTCCAGAACCAAGTGGGCAGTAATTCATACGCTCTCTAATATCATTTAAGCGAAGCACGTCTCTTTTAAACATTTCAAAGTAAGCGCCCATGTGATGAGCAAGTGTAATAGGCTGTGCCTTCTGTAAATGTGTAAAGCCTGGCATAATTGTGTCAATATGCTCTTCCATGATGCCACAAATTGTACCAAGAAGATGCTTCAAATCCTCGGCTGTAGTCTCAACAGCATCTCTAGTGTAAAGTCTCATATCGAGAGCAACCTGGTCATTACGGCTGCGACCTGTATGAAGCTTTTTACCAGCATCACCTATTCTATCAATAAGATTAGCCTCAACAAAGCTGTGAACATCCTCGTATTCAGAAGTGATTTCAAGCTTTCCTGAATTAACATCTGCTTCGATGCCATCAAGACCTGCAAGAATCTCATCTCTTTCTGCATCAGTGATAACGCCTACAGAAGCAAGCATCTTAACATGAGCTCTGCTTCCTCTAACATCCTGTGCAAAAAGCTTTTGATCGAATCCAATTGATGCATTGAAATCATAAACCATCTGATCGGTAGACTTTGTAAATCTACCTCCCCACAACTGTGCCATAACTAATCCTCCATTTCATTTGCTTTCTGCTGTTGCCTATCTCTATATGAATAAACACAACCGCAATAATCTTGTCTGTACATATTGTATTCTCTAGAAAGTTCAGTTGAGCGCTTGTAGCCCTCCTTCTTTTTGAAATCGCTAGGAAGCCATCTTGCCCCTAATTCCTCTGCAATAGAAAATCCAATTTCATTAAGAATCTGAGAATCTTTCATTGGAGATATTGTAAGTGTTGTTGTGAAAAAGTCAAACCCTTTTTCTAAAGCCACCTCTGCTGTGCGTCTCAAACGCAGGTCATAACACTTGTGACAGCGGGCTCCCTTTTCTGGTTCATTTTCTAGACCCTTAGCCATCTCATAGAACCTGTCAGTGTCATAATCACCCTCTATAAATGACACCTTATGCTTAGCTGGAAACTCATTGATAAAGCGCTGCTGTTCTTTAACCCTGTGATAATATTCTTCATCCGGATAAATATTGGGATTGTAATAAAACACAGTAATGCTAAAAAACTGGGACAAATACTCAATACAATAACTGCTACAAGGCCCACAACAGCTGTGTAACAATAAAGAAGGCACTTGGCCTTCTTTTTCAAATTCAGCTATTAATTTATCCAATTCCTTTTGGTAATTAATCTTATTCATTATCTATTAGCCCATACATATAAAAATGCTACGCCAAAAACATAAATAAACGCCATAAAAATCATAAATGGAAGCTGTGAAGCCATGATACCAATTACAATCTGAGCGATAAATACAAGTCCATGAATCCAGATAGGAATCTGATTCAAACATGCTGCAAGTGCTGCCTCTAAAAGAACCATAACACAGGCAATAATTGGATTAATGTGAAATACTATGATTGCAACAATAAGGGATACTACCGCAAATATGCCAAGGGCTATAATGCTAATAAGTGGTAAATTATCCTTTGAAAATAAGTCTCTAATATCGAAAGCTGGTGCAGCTTTTCTCTTGTTGTCTGCCATAAACTTCTCCTAACTATACTAATATATATTCTAACCCATTCAGACAATGGTCAAATCGTCCTCATAAGTCCTTCTTTTTACATGTGTCATTATAATAAAAGCCTGTGGATTTCTCAACAATTTTAATTGATTTTTCCCTATCAATATATTACACTTAACTTCGCAAAATAAACTAGAAAACCACAAGAAAACCGGTATATACGCTCCGATAGCTCAGTTGGTAGAGCACCTCACTCGTAATGAGGGGGTCGTCAGTTCGAGTCTGATTCGGAGCTTTTCTTATATGTAACTGTCATTTAACTTTTCAGTTGCTATATCAAAAGGAGGAAAATATATTGGAATTTATTCAATTTGACCACGTGTCAAAAAGCTATGAAAAGCAGTTAGTTCTTGACGAACTTGATCTCTACATCAAGGAGAATACCTTTGTTACCCTACTTGGTCCATCTGGTTGCGGCAAGACTACTACTCTCAGGCTTCTTGGAGGTTTTGAAAAGCCAGACTCTGGCAAAATCTATCTCAACGGTAATGACATCACTGCATTACCTGCCAACTTAAGACCTATTAACACGGTCTTTCAAAAGTACGCACTTTTCCCACACATGACAATTGAAGAAAATATCGCTTTTGGTCTCAACATCCAAAAGAAATCAAAAGAATACATAAACGACAAGATTAAATACGCACTTAAGCTTGTTAATCTTGATGGCTTTGAAAAGCGTTCTATCGACTCATTATCTGGTGGTCAGCAGCAGCGTATCGCCATTGCCCGCGCTATTGTTAACGAGCCAAAGGTTCTTCTATTAGATGAGCCTCTTGGAGCCTTAGATCTCAAGCTTCGCCAGAACATGCAGTATGAGCTTATGAAAATCAAGCAGGAGCTTGGTATCACATTCCTCTATGTTACACATGATCAAGAGGAAGCTCTTACTATGTCAGATACTATCGTTGTTATGAACCAGGGTTATATCCAGCAGATTGGTACACCTGAGGACATCTATAACGAGCCTGAAAATGCTTTTGTAGCTGACTTCATTGGAGAAAGTAATATCATCGAGGGAATCATGATTAAAGATGAGCTTGTTTCATTCCTAGGTGTACAGGTTCCTTGTGTTGATAAGGGATTCGGTAAAATGAAACCCGTTGACGTTGTTATTCGTCCAGAAGATGTAGAGCTTGCGGCACCTGGCAAGGGATTTATGGATGGTGTTATCACCGATTGTCTCTTTAAGGGTGTACACTACGAGCTTGACGTACAGTGTGGTGGATATGAATGGCTTGTACATACAACCAAATACTTTGAAATCGGCCAGCACGTATCCCTCAATGTAATTCCATTCAATATTCAGATTATGAATAAGCCTGAGTCAGAGGATGAGGAGGTAATGAAGGAAGATGATTAATAGATTAAGAACCAGCTTCCTGGCTACACCTTATGCCATTTGGATTTTAATTTGCACTATTCTTCCACTCTTTTACATCCTTGGCTACGCAATTACTACATCCGAAGGAAGCTTTACCCTAAGTAATCTCACAGCCATTGCAGATCCAGTTCATCTATCATCACTATGGCTGTCTATTAAGGTTGCCTTTGTGACTACAATTATTTGCCTGATTTTGGCATATCCTGTTGCTTTGATTCTGCACAATCTTAAAATCAGCAATAAGGGCTTTGTAGTTTTCCTTTTTATTCTTCCTATGTGGATGAATTTTATGCTTCGTATACTTGCATGGCAGATAATCCTTTCCAACAACGGAATCTTAAATAGCATTCTTTCTGCTATTGGACTTCCAACAGTACACATCCTATATACTAAGGCTGCTGTTACACTTGGAATGGTTTACGACTTTTTGCCATATATGATTTTGCCAATTTATAATGCCCTTTCTAAAATCAACGATTCAGTCATCGAGGCTGCCGCTGATTTAGGTGCCAACTGGTGGACTACTTTTACTAAAATTACTGTTCCACTATCTAGAGATGGCATACTATCAGGCATTATTATGGTATTCGTCCCTGCACTTTCATCATTCGTTGTTTCCAACCTTTTAGGCGGAGGCAAGGTTCTTCTTATAGGAAATGTTATTGAACAGGAATTTACCCTTGCAAGAAACTGGAATTTAGGTTCAGGACTATCAATCATTCTCATGATTTTCGTGCTAGTTTCTATGTCAATCATGAATAGACTTGATGACTCAGAGAATGGAGGTATGATTGTATGAAAAAAGTTAAAAACACTGCCTCATATCTCTATCTTGGACTTATATTTTTATTCCTTTATGCACCAATTCTGGTTCTCATTGTGCTTTCATTTAACGACTCAATGTCCAGAACAATTTGGGGCGGATTTACATTTAAATGGTATGCAAACTTAACAGCCAATGACAGCATAATGGATGCCTTAGGTACCACAATCAGGATTACTCTGGCTTCATCAATACTTGCCACAGCACTTGGCACATCAGCTGCTATTGGAATCCACTACATGAAGAAGCGTCATGCAGCAATTATGCTTGGAGCTACTAATATCCCACTTTTAAATGCGGATATTGTAACTGGTATATCACTTATGCTTTTATTCACAAGATTTACTCCACTTGGAGAGTTTTCCGTAGTGCTTGCTCATATCGCATTTTCGGTACCTTATGTAATTTTCAATGTACTGCCTAGATTGCAGTCGCTTTCAGAAGCATGCTTTGAAGCCGCAATGGATTTAGGCGCCACACCTTGGTACGCTTTTTACAAGGTAGTATGGCCTGAGATTTTCCCTGGAGTTTTATCGGGATTTCTAATGGCACTTACTATGTCACTTGATGATTTTACAATCACCTATTTTACAAAGGGCGCCGGTGTTAACACACTTTCAACTATGCTTTACACGCAACTTAGAAAGGGCATTCAGCCAGAGCTTTACGCTTTGTCTACTATCCTTTTCCTGCTTGCCTTTGTGATGCTTTTGGCTACCAACTTCAAGGGCAATTCTAAAAAGGAGGTGGCTGATAAATAATGAAAAAGAAAGCTATTACCTTTTTAAATATTCTTACTGTTGCACTGGCCAACTGTTTTTTCCTAACTAGTTGCGGCAGCGATGCTGAAAGCACTGATACACTGGTAGTTTTAAACTATGGTAAATACATCGAAGCAGACGTGCTAAAGCGATTCGAAAAAGAAACAGGAATCAAGGTCAAATACGAGGAATACGAATCTGTTGAGGATATGTACGCCAAATACAAAGCAGGCTCCATCAATTATGATGTAATATGCACATCAGACTATATGATTGAGACTATGCGAAATGAGGGAGAGCTAATTCCTATAGATTACAACTCTCTTCCAAATTACAAGAACATTGACCCAGCAATTATCGAAGCCTCAGAGGCATTTGACCCAAATCACAAGTACACTGTCCCATATTTCTACGGCACAGTAGGAATTCTCTACAATACTAAGATGGTAGATGAAGAGACAGTTTCTTCTTGGAAATCACTTTGGGACCCAGCATATAAGAATCAGATTGTAATGATCAACTCACAGCGCGATGCATTTATGGTAGCTCAGGAAGTTTTAGGCTATGATATCAACACAGCTGATAGAGATGAACTAGATGCTACTTTTGATTTGTTGTGCGACGAAAAGCAATACGTATATGCATATCTTCAGGATGAGACCTATGAGTGTATGATTTCAGAAGATGCTGCAATGGCTGTATGCTACTCTGGTGAAGCTGCTATGGGTATGGAATACAACGAGGATTTGGCCTATACCGTCCCTAAAGAAGGCGGCAATCTCTGGATTGATTCCTGGTTTGTACCTCGTACCTGCAAGCACTACGATGCAGCTATGAAATGGATAGATTTCATGTGTGAAGAGGAAGCTGCCACAGAGAATTTCGAGTATGTATGGTATGCCACTCCAAATATGGAAGTAGCCAAGCACGAGGATGAAGAGACTCTCGCTGACGAGACAGTATTTCCTACAAAGGAGACACTAGAGCGCTGTAAGCTATATGAGGCTTATGACAATGACACTCTGGATTATACAACCACCCTTTGGAAGAAATTAAAAGCTTACTAATACTAAAGCCCAGATGGATAACCATCTGGGCTTTTTTTCTCAACTATGATATTAAAGAATCTCTACCACTTCACCAACATACATATCATGCTCAGCCTCTCCCTCGTAGAACTGCTCAGCAATCTCTGGATTCATGCTAGATGGCTCAAGACGCTGTCTCATTAACTTTTTACATAAAAGTGTAACCTCAGCCTCTTCAAAAGTAACTGAACCATCAACGGTCTTAGGAGTAAGTCCTGAGTCATGTACCTTATCCATATCTCTTCCAGATTTTGAACCAAGGACTCCAAGCTGCTTCTTGTATTCCTCTGGGAAGAATGAAACTGTAAAATACTGATTATCATCCAAAAAATCATGGGTATAACGAGATGTTCTAACATAAGTTGTAGCCACCGGCTTGTTCCAAAGAGTTCCAAGACCACCCCAGCTAATTGTCATAGTGTTAAAGCTCTCTTTATTTCCAGCTGTAAGCAAAGCCCACTTTTTATTATACTGGGCAAAAATATCTGTATTAAATTCCATTTCATTATCCTCCAGTTCAATTAATTATATTCTATTGCTATTAGCAATTGCAGTCACGATTTATTATAAGGATATTACATATAATATGGTACTAAAAATACTTAAGAACAATTAATACTCATAGAATTATTTGTCTCGCCAGTACCCTGCTTATTGCCTTGATAGCTATTGTAAATCTCTGCTATCTCTTCTCTTGGAAAATCCTGAAAGCAGGAATATAGGGTCTCTAAATCCATACCTGTGCTCACAAAATTCTCCACTGCCAGTTGATCTCTCTTATTCATTATTATTCCCCCTTATTAGTTATCTCCTGTACAAAAAATTATACCATGTCATTAGCTTTTCTCCTAGAGTTCTATTTACATATAAAAAAATCACTATATACATAAACTATTTAATAAAAAAGACTTGGCAAATTAATGCCAAGTCCATTTAATAAACTATTAGTTTTCCTGAAGTGTGAATCCAGCTGATTCTGCGAACCCACTCTCCTCGTTGTATGCTCCAATTGTAAAGTCTACAACACCATTTTCATCTTCACTGATGCTAACTCCTACTGTGTATTCTGTATCCTCAGTAAACTGTGGATCCTGTGAGTATGCGATTCTGCCATTAATATTATAGTACTGTGAATCTTGTTTCATTACAATATCAGCGTAAGTAGATGTTGACTCAACAGGCTTATACTCAATATCATTGTCAGTTCTTGAATAAATATTCTCTTGGAAAATAGTAACTCCTTTTCCAGCTACGCCTAATCCATCACCAGTTGCACTCACAATTTCATCATCATCATTAACCCAACTTGATGGTGTAAGCCCTTCATAATCATCAATACTTGCAAAATAAACAATTACTTCATCCTCATTATAATTAGCTACCACCTTCGATGGATCCAAGTTTCCATTTTCATCCTTAGCATATGTTGAATCAAGAAATACAAACTTTGAAGACTGTGGATTCATTTCTGAGATACTATTATTATAATCAATTTCTCTATAAACATCATAACCTGGCTCTGTTTTAGCAACTAAAATAACAAAGAAGTCGTCACCAACTTTAAGAGTGCCAACGTAATTTAATCCCTGACATTTCTCAACAAGAGAAAGAGTTTCTGTATCCTCTGCGTTTACAACAACTGCTGTATTACCATCTCCTGTATTTACTACAGCTGCTCCACCGCCGCCATTGCTGCTGTCACCATTAGAATCACTAAGATAGCTTGCAGCCTGGTAAATATTTACATCAAGGAACTGCCACTCACCAAATAATGACTGAACCTTAATTCCATTCTCCTCACACTTCTCTACTGTTGTGAGATATCTGCCCTCAGCAATACCAGTGTTATAGTAATCTAAATAGTATGCAAGGATATTATTTCCATAAGCTTCCTTGAGCTGTGGATATGCACTAGCATATGCTGATGGGTCAAAATCTGGCCATCCCTTACGGCCTTCCCAAATACCGCAATCACAGAAATGATTAAATAAAGCATCGTAATCTGAACCAAGTGCCTCAACTACGTCATAGTTTGTATATGCATAGTAATCAGCATCAAACAGTGTAGCAATCATCTCCTTCTGCTCAGCTGTAAGTGTGCCATAAGTTACCTGTGAAGCATCCTGTGCGACTGTAATAGTCTTCGCCTCTGAATCAATAGTGGTTGCTCCGATTGTACCAGCTGTAATTCCCATCATAACAGCAAGTGCGAAAAGATTTCTTTTTTTCATTATTCTTATCCTCCCTCGATAACGAATTATTCTCCCTTGATGTCCGTTATTATAAGCCATTTTTTATTTTACTTGCGCGCAATCAGTATTCTCTCATATTTTATTTAAAACTTCAATAGTATTCTTTAAATTCTTTTTAAAAATTATTTTCATTATTTTAATCGCCATAATCATCTATTCTAATTCGGCGTTAAAACGCAATAAAAAAAGGCTCCATTCACATGAAGCCCTCAAAATATCTTATCTATCTATTAGTATTTTCATTCTATAACCTTTAATGTAATATGCCCCACATATCACTTTTTGGTAATTGTTATTTTGCATAAAAAGAAACTTTCTTAGCAATCATACTACTAGGTAGCACTGTTCTTTTTACTATGCAGTTTACGCTCTCCCGGCTTTAATCCAATCACATTTTTTATCTGACTGTCAGTTGCAATTGGATATACCTCCATAATATGATTAGCTATTCTTTTAGCAGAGACGTCCGGTTCTTCCTTATATGCAGAAGTTACGTAATCATATCCCCACATATGCTCAGGGATTGCATAAACAGCTAATGGCCATCCGTATTCTTCACCCTTCTTATTTTTGCGCTGGCGAAAGTCCCGTACACATAAATACATCTCCATCTGAAGACCTGTAATAATGCCATCAAAGCCCTTTTCGCCGCCCTTTCCAAAACCAGCCTTTTTCTTTAGCTCATTTGAATAGTATTCCTCATCCATCAATTCCTCAGCATATAAATCCATGATTTTTTTCTGCCTAGCTGATGCTTTACCATCCTCCCATAGCGCATCAAAATCATATCCATCCCTGCGGTAGTTAACAAAATACGGCAACCACTCCTTAGATATAAACCCTGCTTTTTTATCAAAGAACTTTCCGTATGCAATTTCTCCACGTCTAGCTATAATCTCTCTCCACACCCATTGGTCAAGAAGTGAATCCTCTGACCACCAATACTCTGGCACAGTTCTCTCTTCAAGAGAAAATCCAGGAATATCATTTTTAAATAATGGCAAAAAACCAATTTCATTTATATATTCAATCGCTTCATCTACTGTATGCAGGCACTCCGGATCATCCCAATCAACACCATACATAATCCATGTTCCATTTTCATTTGGCATATTCTATCCCCCAGTGGTTTTTCCTTCATAGAATCTTTTTCTGATTATTATAGCGCATTTACGTTATGAAAAGAATCCGTGTTATTTGGTACAAAAAAGGCCTCACCTATATCAATTCATATAAGTGAGGTCCTTCTGTTCAATTAGAATATCTGCCCAGGCAATCTCAGCTTTTTCTTTGGTGGAAATCCTTTGTCAAATTCTTCCACATCTTCATCCTTGACGTAATATCCCTGTGGCGTCTGGTAAACACCAGTGACGCCATCTAGATACCCTGGAATCAATTCCTTACAGAGAAAGAATGAATCATCAGCTCCCTCTGGCAAATCATGATATCTAATGCCATAATTCCTTGCATAATCAAATCCACTCTTGCCATAGAAATCAATATTGCCCTCAAATAAAACCGCTCCAAAGCCCATCTCAGTGGCCTTTTCAATAGAATAGTCAAGAATCGCCTTGCCATATCCCTTTCGCTTAAGCTCTGGAATGATACCAATAGGTCCCATTGTAAGAATATCAATCACTCTGCCATCATCTGCATTTATGATAGTTTTCATGAACATATTCTGCCCAATCAGTACCCCATCTTTTTCCAGGACAAAATCAAGCTCTGGTATAAAATCCGGGTCATCCCTAAGGACATGCATAACATAATGCTCGCTGCACCCTGGTCGATATACATTCCAAAATGATTCTCTTATTAGGTTTTCTACTTCTCTGTAATCCTTCTTCTCTTCTAATCGAATTATGTAGTCATTTTTATTCAATGTTTTTTACCTCCTGAAAACTTGTGACAAAAAGTTGCTATGCAGCGGGAGGTTTGTGTGACTGTCTGCAAACCTCCCGGTTAGCCTACAATCTCTCGTGTGTTGTACTTTGTCAAACAGCACTTCTCCTTTGAAATTAATTTTATAATCAAGCCTTATGGCTCAATGAACACTCTCCTTTTATTTTTCACTAATCTTATTTCACTCGTAAGGGGTATTCTGGTATACGTAATAACTCTCCCAAGGTGTTTTTCAAACCCAGTAAAATCAAGGTTTTCAGGTACATCACTTGGCATGTACACCATTTTTGAGGTGCAACTTTTCATTAGTATACACCATTTAAATATATTAAAAAGAATCAAGAACCACTAAGTCTGCTTTCTCATAACGATTATGCCCTTGCATGCTCTTTTTATACTTCCAACATTTAATAGCATCATCCAAACTTTTGCCCTGATTATCTTCAAAAA
>JAFYYR010000002.1 GCA_017557435.1 Pseudobutyrivibrio sp.
GTTCACACTTGATGATGGTACAGGCACAGACAGAACAATCCTTTCTGGAATTCATGAGTTCTATGAGCCAGAGGAGCTTGTTGGTAAGACACTTGTAGCAATTACAAATCTTCCACCACGTGCTATGATGGGTATCGAGTCATGCGGTATGTTACTTTCAGCAGTTAACAACCTCAAGGATTCAGACGGTGAAGAGCTTCACCTTCTTATGATTGATAACCACATCCCAGCTGGTGCAAAGTTATACTAAGATAATGATTAAGTTTAAGGCCCTATAGCGAAAAGCTATAGGGCTTTTTGCTTTGTAACGCCCTACAGAAATGAGGCAATGTGTAGTAATCTTTTGTGTTTTAAAGTTTAAAAGTGTAAAGTGCTAATGGATTGTATTTCCTTTGTTTTAAAGGCTTCCTGACCATAGCGGAACCAATTTAATCGTGATATAATTGACAACGCTGTGCGTAAAAATTAAATAAAGAATTTATTTAGAGGGAGTATTTAAAAGATACATGAAGGAAAAGAAATTGGGACTTATGTCTCTCATACTGATGATTTTTACATCAGTATATGGATTTAATAACATTCCAAGATCTTATTATTTGATGGGATATGCAGCAATCCCTTGGTTTGTTATTGCAGGAATTTTATTTTTTATTCCATTTGCATTTATGGTAGCAGAATTTGGTTCTGCTTTTAGAAATGAGACTGGTGGAATGTATTCATGGATGTGTAAGTCGGTTGGACCAAAGTATGCATTCATTGGCACATTTATGTGGTACACATCTTATGTACTTTGGATGGTAAATGTGTCATCAGGTATTTGGGTGCCTGTATCAAATGTTATTTTTGGTGAGGACACAACATCTACATGGTCATTATTTGGATCACATTTCTTATCAGGTTCGAGATTGCTAGGTATCATGGCAGTTATATTCTTTATTGTAATCACATATTTTGATTCAAAGGGAATTGATAAAATAAGCACAGTTACATCTGTTGGTGGTACAGCAGTTCTTACAATCAACATTATGGTAGTAGTTGGTTCAATAATCATGATTATCGCTCGTGGTGGACTGCTTCAGCAGCCATTCGCTGGCTTTGAATCACTTAAGACACCACTTAATGCAGCATATCAGGGAAGTCCGATAGCTATTTTGTCATTTATCGTTTATGCACTTTTTGCATACGGTGGAATAGAGGCTGTTGGTGGTCTTGTTGATAAGACAGAGAATCCTAAGAAGAATTTCCCTAAGGGAATTGTTATTGCAGCACTTGTTATTGTAGTTGGATATGCAACACTTATTATGCTTGTAGGTTCATTTACAAATTACAAGGAGATTCTTGGAAACGATGAGATTACACTTGGAAATGTTTCTTATGTAATCATGTCAAATTTCGCTGCAGAGATTGGCAAGGCATTTGGCGCTACACCAGAGACACAGCTTGCACTTGCTCATGGATTCGCTAGAGTATATGCATGCATCATGCTTCTTGCACTTATGGGTGCTATGTTTACACTTGTTTATTCACCACTTAAGCAGATTATCGATGGTACACCAAAGGAACTTTGGCCTGGTAAAATGGGTGAGACAGCTGAGGATGGAATGCCTAAGAATGCTATGTGGATTCAGTGCACAATCGTCTCAGTAATGATTCTTCTTATTTCATTTGGTGGCGATACAATGCAGCAGTTCTTCTTGATTCTTACAGCAATGGTAAATGTTGGTATGACAGTACCTTATATGTTTATTTCATTTGCATTCCCTAAGTTCAAGAAGATGAAAGATGTAGATAGAAGCTTCGTTGTATTTAAGACACAGGCTTCAGCAAATATCTGGGGATATGTGGTAACACTTACACTTCTATTTGCCAACGCATTTGCAATTATTCAGCCAGCTCTTGATGGCGATATTAAGACTACATTCTGGTCTTTAAGCGGCCCAGTAATTTTCGGCTTTGCCGCATGGGTAATATACACACGCTACGAAAAACGCCTTTTGGTCCAGGGGGACGGGGTTAGTGGTTCATCTGAGAAAGTAGCAGAGGAGCCAGTGGCGCAAACAGAATAGTGGACCACCGGGACGGGGTTCCTGGTCCATTTTAAAAATACATGCAGGTCGATAGCGGCCTGCATTTTTTGTGCCCTTAGTTAAGCGCTTAACGATTGCTAGTGTGCAATTAAATTGATATGATAGTAAAGACTGAAAAAGTAGGAGATAAATATGAGACAGGGGTTATTTTCTGATAAGGATTTTATTCATAGATTGTGGAATCTTACATTGCCACTTGCTTTCCAGAGCTTGATGCTTGCGCTGGTTGCTGCCTGTGATGCGGTAATGCTAGGTAGAGTGGAGCAGGATTCCATGGCAGCAGTTTCGCTTGCAACGCAGATTCAGTTTATCCAAAACATGATGCTTGCGTCGGTGACTGGCTCTATAGCGATTCTTGGCGCCCAGTATTGGGGCAAGGGAGATAAGAAGACTCTCCATAAGATTTTTGGAATGAGTCTTAGAATTGCATTCATTATCTCTATATGTTTTTGCGTGGCATGTACTTGCTTCCCAAGACAGCTGATGATGCTGTTTGCAGAGGATGAGAACCTCATACAAATTGGAATGAGCTACTTGAGGATAGCAGGTTTTTCGTATCTTTTGACAGGATTGTCCCAGTGTTTCCTAGGCACCATGCGTGTTACAGGTCATGCTGATAGAAGCGCATTTATCAGCTCTGGTGCTGTTATTATAAATATTATTTTAAATGGAATATTTATCTTTGGATTATTTGGACTTCCAGCTATGGGAGCAAAAGGTGCAGCACTTGCAACTCTTTTTGCTAGAATAATAGAGCTTAGTGCAGCAGTTATTTCATCATTTCAAAAGGATTTTATTCATCCTACTATAAAGGATTTGTTTGTGAGAGATCATCTCTTGGCAAAAGACTACGTACGGTGTGGACTTCCACTGGCAGGTGCAGCCCTTTTCTGGGGAATAGGATTTACTTCATATACTGCATTTATGGGACATTTGGGACCAGATGCCGCAGCGTCTAATTCCGTGGCAGCTGTTGTAAGAGATTTGATGTGCTGCCTATGTGATGGTATCAGCGCAGCTGGTGGAATTATAGTTGGAAATGAGCTGGGCGCTGGAAACTTGGAAACTGGCAAGCTCTACGGTAGCCGTATTTCAAAGCTTTCTATTTACGTGGGATTTTTATCTACAGGTGTTATTTTGCTGGTGACACCTCTCGTTTCAAATTTCATTATTCTTACTCCTAAGGCGAAAAGCTATCTGGTAGGAATGATGGTTATAATGGCATTTTATATGATAGGAAGAGCTATCAATACAGTGGTAATTAACGGCGTGTTCGGCGCCGGTGGCGACACACTTTTTGATATATATAGTTTGGCAGTTTGTATGTGGGGCATAGCTGTGCCGCTGGCATTTTTAGGTGCATTTGTATTTAAATGGCCAGTGCTTTGGGTATACGCTTGCACATGTGTTGATGAGGTAGGAAAATTGCCATGGGTTTACCACCACTATAAGAAATATAAGTGGGTTAAGGATTTGACTAGATAGTAGAGCGCAAGAAGGGAAGAGATGATGAAAAAAGGATTAGTTATGGAAGGTGGAGCAATGAGAGGGCTTTTCACCTGCGGCATTATTGATGTTTTGATGGAGAATGGTTTTGATTTTGACTGCGCGGTAGGTGTGTCTGCCGGAGCTACATTTGGCTTGAATTATAAATCAAAGCAGCCAGGAAGAGCTCTTCGTTACAACAAGACGTATTGCGGCGACAAAAGATATGCAAGTCTTAATTCTCTGTTAAAAACTGGTGATGTTTACAACGTTCCATTTTGCTATAACACACTTCCATATGAGCTTGATTTGTGGGATACCAAGACATTTTACAGTAATCCAATGGAATTCTATTGTGTAGTTACTGATATTAATTCGGGAAAGGCAGCATATCACAAGTGTGATAATGAGAGCCACACTCCTGATGGAATAGATATTCAGTGGATTAGAGCATCGGCTTCTATGCCAATTGTGTCCAGACCTGTGGAGATTGATGGTGGACTCTATCTTGATGGAGGCATGTCTGATTCCATTCCACTAGAGTTTATGGAAAAGCAGGGATGCGACAAGATTCTCGTTATTGAAACTCAGACCAAGGATTACGTTAAAAAGCCTCAGGCTCACATGTGGCTTGCAAAGTTAAAGCTTGGCAAGTTCCCAAACATGCTTGATACCATGAGAAATAGATACAAGATGTATAACAAGGAA
This sequence comes from Pseudobutyrivibrio sp., assembly GCA_017557435.1. Lineage (GTDB taxonomy): Bacteria > Bacillota > Clostridia > Lachnospirales > Lachnospiraceae > Pseudobutyrivibrio. The sequence goes on from JAFYYR010000002.1 coordinate 4,281, forward strand.
AAGGAATACATCAGAAATCAGGAGGAGGCCGGAAAGGTATTTGTTATTCGTCCAGAGGAGCCTCTTAATATAGGTCCAATCGAGAAAAATCCTGATGAACTTCAGAGAGTCTATGAATTGGGACGCGCTGCAGCAACTAGAAATCTAAAGGCTTTGAAAGCTTATTTTGAGATGTAAATTATAGTAAAATATGGTGATTTAATGAGGTTCTTGTGGGGCTTGTATGAAAAGCTCACAAGAACCTTTTGATTTATGGTAAGTAGACTGACACCATGAAAAAGTATATAATCACAATATAGGGCGTTATGAAAAGTAACTAATTTCTGCGGATAAAATAATAATAGGTTGTAGGGGACTATATGATTTATCTTATCTGTTTTTTGGTTGTATTTGTTATGCTTCTCTATCTAATAGGGTACGGGAGAAGTATAGGTATTTGGACTGTAGTTTTGACATCGTCGATTGCCATAGGTAATGGCGGATACTATGCTCTTGCTACGTCATCAAATCTTCAGGAGGCACTTCTTGCCAACAAAATTGCTTATGTCATAGGTGTTTTTGCGCCTATCACCATTTTCTTTAGCATTTGTAATCTGTGCAGAATCACCATCTCTAAAAGGGTGAGCACAGTATTATTTTCAATTCAAACTCTCATATATCTTTCAGTATGCACAATGGGAACTAAATATACATTTTTCTACAGAGACGCCATTTTCCATGAAAGCTCTGCTGGAGCATATTTGGAGAAGAGCTATGGGCCTATGCATACCGTCTATTTGTTAGCCTTGCTGGGATACACAGCAGCAGGACTGGTTGTTAGCCTTTATTTTGTAAACAAAAGAACAATCGTTAGCCGTATCAATATTGATATGTTTATTTTTGTAGATATTCTTTCTGTAGGAGTGTATCTGATTGAGAGATTACTGCATTTGAATATAGAATTGATGCCGGTGTCATTTACACTTTCAATTGGACTCATGCTGATTCCACTGACAAAACTATCCGTATATTCGGTAAATAATATTAATATTTTCGCTGATGAATTGGAGAAGACAGCCTATATTCTCTTTTCGAAGAAACTAAAATACATGGGAAGCAATGAAAAGGCGGAGGAATATTTTCCTGAATTGAAAAACTGGGAATTGGAAGAAAAAATTCCTGGAAGCGGAGGGCGTTTTAACACATTTTTACGTCAGCCCCTAAATGAATTCGTCAAAGAGGGCAATTTGGAAAAAATAAATGGAAAACCATATAGATATAAGGATCAGATTTGTACATACGAAATTGGAATTCTTAGAAAAGCCAGCAAGAAGAACTGCGGTTATTATATAAAGATTTCTGATGTAACAGATGTGATAAATGAAAATGCAATGGCGGAGCAGTAATTGATGGGGAAACGTACTAGGCAGGCAGTAGTAGGGGTCATAGATAGCATTATCCGACTGGGGGTAATGTTCATACTTGCCATAACCTTTATTATCATGGGAGTTGCTATGTGGGATAGCAATAATTCTCAGGAACTATATAAAGGTTCTTTTAGTACGGCCACTTTGGACAGAAATTGGATACTTGTGTCTAGAGGGACTGAGAGAAAGGTGGATTTGCCCCTGAAACTTGGTACAGAAAAAGGGGAGGAAATAGAGCTTGTAAATTCTCTTCCTGATGATTTGAGCGATGGCATGAGCCTGATGATTAGGGCAAATATGCAGGATGTGACCATATATGTGGATGAGGAAAAACGAGTGGAGTACACCACCGAGGCCATCAAGGATATGACCTATTACATCCCAAGTGCCTATGTAGTTATTGATTTGAATGCCAAGGATTCTGGAAAAATCATTAGAATGGTGATTTGTCCTAAGGAGCAGCCTGTAGTAAATGAAGTGCGAATCAGCTACGGCAATAATGTGTGGTTTGACGTAATTAAAAAGGGCTTGCCGGCCTCTGTTTTTGCAGTAATTATTTTGATACTAGGCGTCCTGATGGTGGTTGCAGCATTTGTTTTAAGAAAATATTTTAATGCAAATACAGCACTGAATCTGGGATTTTTGATGATAAATATAGCGCTGTGGATTATAAGTGAGTCAGCGCTGAGACAGTTTATATTTAGTAGACCATCTCTTTCAATGTATTTTTCATATATTTTGGTGGAGTTGATAGGTGTCATAGCATGCCTCTATTTTGATGAGGTGCAGCACCGAGTATATCATAGGCTTTATCTTGTGGCTGAGTGCATAGTTCTTGGACAACTGGTTTTAAATGTTGGACTAGACATACTAAATATCGCTGAATTGTATGTGACCATGAAATTCTTCCATATGTGGATTGCATTTTGCGCTGTGCTTGCAATAGTGACCATGGTGATAGATATTTACACAAAAAGAGGCAGGACTTATGCAATCACATTAATCGGAATGGTGTGCTTTATTATCCTGTCGCTTAATGAATTGGTGGGATTTTACCTGAATCGATTCCATGTGTTTGGTGGGTCTATCTGTATAGCTATGCTGTTTCTCATGGTGGCCACAATTATACAGACTGTATATGACGAAGTGACTGGAGTCGAAAATCGAGAAAAGATACAGACCGCCATGACAATTAACACTATTCAGACTATTGCTGGTGCTATAGATGCAAGGGACGAATATACAGGTGGCCATTCTGAGCGAGTGGGATTTTATGCTAGCCGCCTGGCTAGAGAGATGGCAGCGGATTATGATTTGGCAGAAGAAGATATTTTGCGTGTTCACTACATTGGCTTAGTGCATGACATCGGAAAAATCGGTGTGGCTGATACAGTGCTGAATAAATCGGGAAGACTTACTGATGAGGAATTCAGCCTTATGAAAAAGCACACGGAAATTGGATATGAGATTATGAGCTCTCTTGGCCAGGAAATAAAGGGTGTTTTGGATGGAATCAGATATCATCACGAGCGATTTGATGGACTGGGATATCCAGATGGGCTTTCAGATACTGATATTCCGCTTATAGCCAGGATTTTGGCTCTTGCAGATAGCTATGATGCTATGACATCCAACCGTGTATATAGAAAGCGACTGACTGATGAACAGGTTAGGGAGGAAATACTGAAAAATTCAGGAACTCAGTTTGACCCAGCACTGGCTGAGATATTTATCAGGCTTATTGATAGAAAAGAGCTGAGTGTTATGACTGTAGAGGGGGCTGCCGCTGACCTATGGGGAGTGGTAAGAAAGTCGTCTATACTAGAGGATAAACTGCAAAGGGATCTGCTTGATAAAGTGGATATAACGAATCCAACGCACATCAGAATGCTTTGCTACATAATGAAACTGATGGAAAAGAAAGGCAAGGAGTATATTGTCTATTTTGCATCAGCAAAATCCATGGAAAAATTGGAGGCGCAGATTAAGGAAAACACCAGCAATCACGATGTATTTCTCTTATATACCGATGAGCAGTATATAATCGCTCTTTACGACAAGACAGAGGAGGAGAATTTTGTATTTGTAAATAGCTTGCGAATGGGATGTCCTGATGTGAAGATGGTGGATATCATGGATTCGCTAGAATCGTAAATGGATTATTAATAAATAGGATTTTCTGCCGATATAAAGAGTATAAAACAAAAGAATTGCAATTTCGGCAGGAAGTCCAAATCTCCGTTGGTTGATTTAACAAAAGTTAGGTCGGTTGACGCGAAGGCACAGCGGAAAGACAATTCGAGAAAGGAACTTAATAATGACATTATCAGTTTTCGCTTGAGAGCTGCTTTTCGATTTCAATGGAAGTTGGGAAGCAGCTCGTTTTAGTTATGGAGGGAAATAATTGAAATTCTTATGGACATTTTGTGAAGAATAGAGCTTTTTCTACAATACAATAGTAAAATTAAATTTGTAATAGCCGATAACTATCATAGAATTCTATAGTTTTTTATGAAGCCAAGGGGCTGAAAAGGAATATATATGAAAAAAGTAATTACTTACGGAACCTTTGATTTATTCCATGAAGGTCATTACAAATTATTACAAAGAGCAAAAGCACTGGGAGATTACCTGATCGTTGGGGTGACCACTGAGAGCTATGATAGACAAAGAGGTAAGCTGAATGTAGTTGATGATTTGCTTACTAGAGTAGAAAATGTGCGTAAAAGTGGTTTTGCGGATGAGATAATAATTGAAGAATCTTACGGACAAAAAGTTAGTGATATACAAAAATATGACATCGATATTTTCACAGTAGGTAGTGATTGGGTTGGCAAATTTGACTATCTCAGAGAGTACTGTGAAGTGGTATACCTTGAGCGTACCAAGGATGTTTCAAGCACTATGCTTCGCAATGAGGCTTTTAGTATTAAAAGAATTGGCATTATAGGAAATGGTAGAATTGCCGGTCGATTTGTATCAGAGGCAGTAGGTGTATCTGGTGTAAATATACAAGGAGTATATAACCCTCATACAGAAAGTGCTGCTACTTTTGCAGAGAATTTTGATATCAACTGTTTTAAGACAGAGGAAGAACTATTTGAAAATATAGATATTGCATATATTGCTTGCCCACATCAGTATCATTACGAATACATCAAAAAAGCTATTGAATCTGGAAAGCATGTTATCAGTGAAAAGCCATTAGTTTTAAAAGAAGCTCAAGCTAGAGAGCTTTTTGATATGGCAAAAGAAAAGCAAGTAGTTGTTATTGAAGGTATCAAAACAGCGTACTGCCCAGGATTTACTAAGCTTATTGATGTGGCTAGAAGTGGTATTATTGGAAATATTAAGTATGTAGACGCTTGCTTCACAAAGCTTGAAAAGACAGATAGCCGCGAATTGACAGATTTACAGTATGGTGGGAGCTTTATTGAGTTGGGAAGTTATTGTTTGCTTCCAATAATTAAGCTTTTAGGAATAGAGTACGAGGATATATCTTTTGATAGCATACGTGGCGAGAATGGATTAGATTTGTTTACCAAGTGCTCGATGAAATTCCCAAGAGGATTGGCTACAGCAACATGTGGCCTTGGAGTTAAAAGTGAAGGACGTCTTTTGATAGCAGGTACTCTTGGATATATTGTAGTAGATGCACCTTGGTGGAAGACAACATACTTTGAAGTGCATTTTGAAGATGCGGAACATGTGGAAAAGTACTCTGAATCTTACCTTGGAGATGGACTTAGATACGAAATTGCTGACACATTAAATAGAATTAACGGAAATAGCACAAGCGAGTTCAAGCTCACAAGAAAAGAATCAATTACTATGGCTTCTGTTATGGAGAAATTCCTTATTCATGAGAATAGAGGAGTCTAATAAATAGGGATTGGGCGGATAATGAAAAAAGAAGATTTGTATATTTTAAAAAGAAGAATAAAAGCACTGTGCAATAGCATGTGCTTTTATTTTTGTAGAGTTTTTCCAATAGATAAAAAGCTTGTAAGTGTGTGCACATTCGAGGGAAAAGGCGGATTTGGATGCAATCCTAAATATGTGGTAGAAAAGCTTCATGAAAAGGATAATTCTCTCAAATTTGTTTGGTTCGTAAATGCCAATGCCTGGGAAAAAGAATTCCCTGAGTATATTAAAAAGGTGCCAAATACTCTGTGGTCTAGGGCATACTATTTGACTCGCTCAAAGGTGTGGATAGACAATTACAGAAAACCATATGGAACTGTAAAACGAAAGGGTCAGTACTACGTAAATACGAATCACTACACACTTGGAATCAAGACTGTGGGACTGTGGCGCGGAGTTGGATTTTCAAAAATGGCATATCTGGTTAGCAAGAATGATTCAGATATGATAGATGATTTAATAATCGATTCTAAATTCTGCGAGCTAGCTAGTCCAAAGGGGCTTATTTATGATGGACATTATCTCAAGACAGGTGCCCCTAGATGTGATGTACTATATGGAGATAGAAGTGAAATTAAGCAGAAATACAGAGTAAAGAATGGTCTGCCAGAGGACGCAAAGATTCTTCTTTTTGCTCCTACTTTTAGAGAGGGAGCAAAGGATGGAAAGCGCTTTGTATACTCACAGCTTTGGAGCGTAGATTTTAAGCATTTGATTGACTGCCTAGAGGAGAAATTTGGCGGAAAATGGTATATCTGCTTTAGAGTACATCCTCAGCTTGCAGCAGGATTCTCTGATTATGAAAATGATGAAATCGCTGATAGAATCCTGAACGAAAGCCAAGCGGATGATTTGTACGAAATCATGGCAGCTATGGATGCCTACATGACAGACTACTCTAGTGCATGTTTTGAGGCAGCCTTTGCAAAAATGCCAGTATTCATCTATGCAGACGACATAGAAAAATACGAGAGGGACAGAGGCTCTTTATACTGGAACATGACCACAGACTCCCTTGATAAGGTCACAGCAAATCAGGAAATGTTCCCTGGAGAAGACTGGGTATTTCCATTTTCTATTGCTACTAATAACGATGACTTGGAGCATGACATTTTGCATTTTGATCAGCAGAAATATGAGGCTAGGCTGGACGAGTTCTTTGGAAAAATTGGACTTGTGTTTGATGGCAATGCCAGCGAGAAGGTGGCTGAGGAGATTTTGGGGAGGATGGAGTAATCTTATTTCACCAAGCCATAAAAAGTTCACGAAAAGTTCATAGTTTGTCGAAAGTTTCAAAGGAAAAGGCCGATAAATATGTTAGAATATTGCTATGGGAAATATAAGCAATACCACATAGCGGAAGCCTTTGATGCAGTGTGATTATATGGTAGTGTTTTTTGTCAGCTGGGTCGTTAGGCCCAGCTGATTTTTGTTGTTGGATATTGAAGCTTTCATGGGGAAAAGCATGTTAGAAATCTTAGATTTAAATTTAAGCGAATTTAAAAACTATGTAGTGGAAAATAAGGTTTATATATTTGGAGCAGGAATTCAGGGGCAGCGTTGGATGCATGTGCTTGAGGACTGGAATCTTAATATGTCTATAGCAGGATTTATAGATAATGATAGTGGAAAATGGGGCACAGTTCTTAGTGGAGACAAGGACAGCTATGTGGTCAATCCAATATCTGAGATAAAAAAACAGAAAGATATATCTATATTTGTCACTAGCATACATTTCGAAGAAATATGTACTCAATTAGCGGATGAGAGCGATGATACAAATTGGAAGGTTATTGTAGCTGATAAAATAGCTGAAAAGCAGATGAAAGTATCTGATTACGAATCCGTAATAAAAGAGAGTGAGCAAGAGCTTATTCCTAGAATCATCCATTATGCTTGGTTTGGTGGAGAAATGCCAGATGTATATAAGAGAAATATAGATGAATGGCAGAAGAGGTGCCCTGATTTTGAGTTTAAGTTCTGGAATGAAAAAAATTATGATGTGACTAAGAATCGCTATATGAGTGAGGCTTATGATTCAAAAAAGTGGGCTTTTGCATCAGATTATTTCAAACTAGATGTTATATATAACCAAGGCGGAATTTATCTAGATACAGATATTAAAATGGTAAAAAATCCAAGCCAGCTGTTGTATCAAAAAGCGTTTGGATGCGTCGATTGTACTATGACATTGAATATTGGTAGTGGATTTGGTGCCGCTCCAAAAAGTAAATTGGTTAAAAAGCTTTTAGATGACTATGAGAACGCAAGGTTTATTAGAGAAGATGGTTCTCTAGATAATACTTCATGCAATACAAGACAGTATATGGTAATTAGAAAAATGGGGTTTGTACTAGGAGATAATCAGCAAAAAGTGATGGATATGAATATTTATCCGATGATTTTTCAAGGGGCTTGTTCACATACAAAAACTATAAGAAAAACGGACAAGACATTCTGGATTCATTACGAAAATATGAGTTGGTTGTAGGAGAAGATTTATGAGTTCTACATTGGTTAGTGTTATTGTACCCGTATACAATGCAGAAAAATATTTGCAAGAATGTATAGATTCTATATTGGGTCAGACATACGAAAATATAGAAATATTGGTTACGGATGATGGCTCAAATGACAAGAGTTATTGTATTATGGAAAACTATGCAACCAAGGATTCTAGAGTTCACATTTTTAGACAAGAAAACCAAGGCCCTAATGCAGCTAGATTAAATGGTTTAGAACATTCGAATGGAGAATATGTAATATTTGTTGACGCAGATGATTATATGGAACCTGAGTTAGTTGAGACTCTTATAAAAATAGCGAATACAAAAAATTACGATATTGTATTATCTAATGTTAAAACAAAAAGCTTAATTGGTTCTTATTATAGTCCGGAAGTCTTTGTAGAAGGGGATTATTCTGGAAGAGAAATGTCTGAGAAGATGATAGATATAGAAAATTTCTTTCGAATGAATGTTAGGATTACATTTTATCCGCATCTTTTAAGAAGCTCTATTATAAAGCCAATAATGGAAAACTTTGACATGAAGATATCAATGGCTGAAGATGTAGCATGTTTGATGTTGGCATGTATGGATTCTAATAGAGTTTTTAGTACTTCACAGAGTTTGTACATAAATAGGATGAATGATGATTCCTTAATGCATCAACATAAGAAAAGTTATTATTCTTCAATGAAGCATTTATATGCTTATATGATGAGGGAATTGAGCATAAGAGATGCATCGAATGAAATATATAGGGAATTAGAGATATTAATAATTAGGGTATTACTTATATCTGGATACACAGAAGCATTTGGAAAGTTAGATGAATTGTATCCTTTTGAGGGAGTGAAAAGGGGTAGTAGAGTAATTGTATATGGTGCAGGTGCGTTTGGTATAGAGCTTATTCAGTTTTTTAAGAGTACCAATTTATATAGATTAGTTGGATGGCTAGATCGCGATTGGAGGAAGCTTTCGAGAAGCGAAGAAAAGATAGAATCACCGGAAACAATACAGAATCTAGAGTATGACTATGTGTTGATAGCTAATACAAAAGATAAGCAGATTGAACAAATAGAAGATGCTTTAATTCAATTACATGTTGATGGAGAAAAAATAAAACGCATAGATTTAGATAAAATATGTTATAGCTATTTGCCAAAAGATTATAAAGAGTAGATGAGGTAAAAAATGAAATATGCAATATATGGAATAAATAGAGTTGCCAAAGATTTTATCTATATTTTTGAAGATCTAGATATCATATATTTATTAGATGATGGTTGCAATACGGATAGAATTTGGGGAATTAAGGTAAAAAATATAAATGAGCTCAGTGAGATAAAAAAAGAAATTGATAAAATAATCATTTGTGACTTTTATAAGAACAAGAATGTAAAAAAAGAGCAATTAGAAAGATTCGGCTTATCGTATGGCAATGATTTTTTATTCGAAGAAGATTTATTTAAAGATTTAGACGAAAACTATTTTGAAATTAATGGAAAAAAAATTGTTATATGGGGAACAGGGCAACGTGCTGAAATATTATACAATTGGGCCAATGAGACAAAAGTTGATTTAACTAGAGTTACATATATAGATACATATAAAGCAGGACAAGGGTTTAAAGGACATAAAATATTAAGTCCATCGGATATACATTTCGATAACACTTTTTTTATAGTGGCAGTTGCAAGAGATCAAGAGATAATTGAATTATTGGAAAACAATGATCTTAAATGGGGAAAAGACTTTTGTACTTCTGCAGAGTTTATGAGTCGTCCGTCTTTAATGCTTAAGCAGACTATTTTTGATACTAAATGTTATGACTTTAAATGTCATACGATGTTAAATCATGCAGAAATTATAGGTGGGGGGAATATGATTTGCTGTTGCTCCACTTATATAACTAATGCACTAGGGCGTGTTTCTGATGGTGATAGTGTGAGAACAATGTGGCAATCTATGCAACATAAAATAATGTGTTTATCTAATGAGAATAGAACATATTCGTTTTGCAGAAAAAATATGTGTCCATTTTTTATAGGTAAAAAAGATGATTGTCAGTACGATTTAAATACAGATTACCAAAGAATGACAAAGTCACCAACAACGGTTGCAGTGGGACATGATACAACATGTAATTTATTCTGCATTACTTGTAGAGATAATATATGTGTTGAAAAAGGGAAAAAACTAGAAAAGAAGATTGGTTTATCGGATGCAATTAATAAAGAGGTATTACCAGGTTGTGAGTTCTTAATAATGGCTGGTGATGGAGAAGTATTTCTGAGTAAAGCATATGAGAGGATATATACATCTGATGCCATGAAGAATATTAAAAATTTGCGTTTTTTAACAAATGGAATGCTATTTAATGAACGCAAGTGGAATGAAATTAGGAAATTTACAGATGCAAAAATAATGATGACGGTATCAATCGATGCAGCTACAAAAGAGTCTTATGAGTCAATTCGTAGGGGTGGTAACTTCGATATATTGCAAAAGAACATGGAATATGCAGCTCAGCTAAGAAAAAAAGGCGATTTATCGTATTTACGTTTCAATTTTGTTGTCCAAAAGATGAATTACAAAGAAATGCCTCAATTCGTTAAATGGGGAATGGATTTAGGGATTGATGAAGTGTTCTTTACTAAAATATTAAATTGGGGAACATATACAACTGAAGAATTCAAAGAAATTAGCATGATGGAGGAAGATGGAATTACTCCAAAACCAGAATTGGAGGAGATATTAAAAAATCCAATAATGGATGAATCAATTGTAGATTTGGGAACAATAAGATTCAATCATTGCCCTGTAAATATCGAAGAGGTTGATAATTATTACAGGTGGGAACTTCAAAGAAAAGTTGGTGAGTTATTTGATTGAAAGGGAAAGTATGGACGTATTAAATCTAACAAAAAAAATCTATTCAAAAATGCAAGATGAAGAATCAAAAGAAATATATGGTAACAGATGTCTTTTTAATATGACTGGCGATAAAAAATATTTAATAAAGATGTTATATGCTGCTGATTCACCATACGTAGCAATTGATAGATTTATAGATAGTAACATAGACAAAAAAATCTATATATATGGAGCGGGTGCTCGTGGTAAAAAGATATACAAGCATTTTGCAGAAAAATGTGAAGGCTTTATCGATAAAAAAATATATGAATTAGAAGGACTATCAGGGGGCACACCTGAAGAATTTTTTAATGAAAAAATAGATGATAAAGCGGTAATAATTTCGCTTAAAAATGGCGGTGAAGCAATAGCAGACCAACTTAGTAAAATCGGGTATGAGTCAGATTCATTTTTATTGACTGCAAAATACTGGGACAAGGGTTTGGAGTATTTTGAAAACTTTATGGAACATTCGGATGATGAAATATTTGTTGATGCTGGAGTATATGATGGTGGCTCTACATTAGATTTTGTCAAATGGACAAATGGGAAATATAAGAAAATATATATGTTTGAGCCATCGAAAGAGTATCATGAGCGCTTTTTTAAAAATGTTAAGGATTTAGATAACTTGGAATGGGTTAAGAAAGGTCTTTGGAGCAAGACGGATTCTCTTAAATTTTTTGAGCGCTCAGATTCTGATATAAGTGTAGAGCAGAATTTAAATGGTGTAGTAGGTGACTATGAGTATTCTGGAGGGCAATATCAAACGATTGATGTTACATCTTTGGATGAATATCTAGGCGATGAGAAAGTGACTTTTATAAAAATGGACATCGAGGGCTCTGAGTGTGAGGCACTAAAAGGCGCTGAGAAAATAATTAGGAAAAATAAACCTAAGCTTGCAATTTGCATATATCATAAATTAGATGATTTATGGACTATTCCAGAAATAATTATGAATTATCGAGATGATTACAAGTTTTATATAAGACATTATGGAATGGAAGCTTTAGATACTGTTCTATATGCAATCTAATGGGAGAAGTGATGGAACCAAAAGTAATTGCTTTATATTTACCACAATTTCATAGGACACCCGAAAATGATGAATGGTGGGGAGAGGGGTTTACTGAATGGACTACTGTAAGACAGGCTGAATCTTTATTTGAGGGCCATCAACAGCCTAATGTTCCGCTTAATGGAAATTATTATAATCTACTGGAAAAGGATACATTGGAGTGGCAGGCATCGTTGATGCATAAATATGGGCTATATGGTATGTGCTTCTACCATTATTATTTCAAGGATGGCAGAAAAATATTAGAAAAGCCGGCAGAAAACCTTTTGCAATGGAAGGATATTAATATGCCTTTCTGCTTTTCTTGGGCAAATGAAACTTGGGCAAGAAGCTGGAGTAAACTACAGGATAAAAATGTATGGAGCAATTTGGAAGAAAAATCCAATAATCAAGGCGTTAAAGACGATGGGATTTTGCTTTTACAGGACTATGGAGGGAAAAAGGAATGGATTGACCATTTTAACTATTTGCTTCCTTTTTTCAAGGATGAGAGATATATAAAAATGGATGGGAAACCTATTTTTCTAATATACAAATCCTTACAGATACCATGTCTAGTTAAGATGATTAATTGTTGGCAAAAACTAGCTTTAGATAACGGATTTAAGGGGATATATTTTATATCAGTTAACAGTAAAAATGACTCAATGGATGCTGTTATGTACCAAGAACCGCAGCATATTTTTCAGACACAAGGATCATCTAAATATGATAAAGATAATCAGGTAGTTCAGAATGTTTTTGATTACAAGGAAACTTGCTTAAAAAGTATAACAAAGACGAAATTAGAAAATGAATATTTTTGTGCCTTCCCAGGTTATGATGACACACCTCGAAGGGGTAAGAGCGGCATGCTTTATGCTAATCGCAATCCAGAAACTTTTGGGGACACATTGACACAAATGTTAGCCATTAGCCGGAATAGCCAAAGAGAGTTTGTATTTATAAATGCCTGGAATGAATGGGGCGAAGGTATGTATTTGGAGCCTGATGAAAGATTTGGATATAAGTATTTAGAGGCTGTAAAGAATGCTTTAGAAAATTACAAAACAATTACCATTGCAGATTCTGACTTGCAATCTGAAATAGAAGGCTATGAGAGAAAGCTTCAGCAGTATAGATCTTACTGGGAAACTTTTGATAAATGGATGACCTTGAAGGAACAAGGCAGAAAAGCCACAGATTTTTTGGAGAAGCAAGGCGTAAAGAATATTGCAGTCTATGGGCTAGGTATGATTGGAAATCATTTCCTAGAAGAATTGAGAAAATCTAATCTTCAAATAGTGTGTGGAATAGATGGGAAGGGAGATTCAATTCATATGGAATTTCCTGTTATAACCATAAATGATGATATCCCTGATGTGGATGCTATTGTTGTGACAGTTACATACAATTATGGTGGTATTTATGAAAAGCTGAAGGAAAAGTGTCAGGGAAAGATTTATTTGATTAATGAGTTGATGGGATAATAAATGGTTAATTTAAAGAATTGCAGTATCGAAAAATTATATAATATATGTAAGAAAAGGCGAATGTTTTTGTTTGGACTATCTAAAACGCTAGATTCTCAGATTGTATATAGAACACCAGATTATGACGTTAGAGAAGTCGCAGATGGAATAATAGATAATGATATTAATAAGCATGGAAACATAATAGAAACTACATCAGGAAAGCAACTAAAAATTTATTCATTAGAAAAAATAAAAAATGGTATTAGGCCAACGGATATAGTGTTGATTACTTCTATTCATTATTGTGAATTAATAGAACAACTTGATGCAGAAAGAAGTTTTGATCAGATTGATTGTTATATATTATATTTTGTTAATGACTGTATGGATGCATTTACAGATGTGAATGTTCTCAGAAAAGCAGATCATAAATCATATATAATTCCACCAATAATTCACTTTTGTTGGTTTGGACAGAAACAAATTCCAGAAAAATATTTAGAGTACATGAGTACATGGAAAAAGTATTGTCCAAATTATGAGATAGTAAAATGGGATGAAACTAATTTTGATGTAAATCAGCATCCGTATACTAAATGGGCATATGAAAATGAAAAATGGCCTTTTATCTCGGATTATGCAAGATTAAATGTATTGTTTAATCATGGTGGTATTTATCTAGATACTGATGTTGAACTAATAAAAAGCTTAGATGATTTAAGAAGATACAGGGCATTTATAGGGTATGAATCGTATCAGATGGTGGCGACTGGCTTGGGGATAGGAGCTTGTAAAGGAAATAGTATTATAAAGGAAATGTTGGATGATTATGACAATGTTGATATTAATCACATAAGCGATTATCCATGTACGGTATATCAGTCGAATTATCTTGAAAAAAGGGGGTTGAGAAGAAATAATACATTTCAAATATTAGACGATGGTGAATGTGTAGTACTTCCTTCGGATTATCTTTGTGGAATAAGGCTGTATACACGCGTACGACAGATTACAGAACATACAGTTTCTCTTCACCATTATCTTGGAAACTGGGCTGGAGAGCAGCAATATACCGAGAAAGAGATTTATGATAAGAATTTGATGTTATGGAAAAGAATAGAGGAAAATATCATTGAATAAAAATTTTGTATTGTTACTTACAGGAACTATAAAACCGTTTGAAGGTATTCCTTATCTAAAAATTAAGGATTATGAAACAAGAAAAAAACAATACTTGGAAACAATTCATTATTATGTGAAGAATAGGGTTTCAAATAATATAGTTTTTTGTGAGAATTCAAATGAAAATCTGGATAAAGAACTAACGCCTATTAAATTACTTGCTCAAAAAAATAGTATTAAATTCGAATACATAACTTTTCAAGGTAGTAAAAAGACTATTAAAATCGGTAAATCATATGGTGAATCGGAAATTATAGATTATGCAATGAGTAATAGTAGTTTAATGAAGAAAAATAAATATTTTATTAAAGTCACTGGAAGAATTATCATTACTAATATTACATTATTAAGATTAATTATAAAGGATTATAAATCATATTTCTTAACATATGGCGATACAGTCTTAAATAACGTAGATACAAGATGTTTTTGTATGCCTATAGATGTATATAAAAGACATTTTGCAAATATATATTTAAAAAGGAATGTTAAAACGGAAACTTCCATAGAACAGTTATATGCTGAAGAAATGAAGGCTGGATATATTAACCTTTCATCTATACCAATTAGATTGAATTATACTGGCGTGTCAGGAGGACAAGGTGGAGTTTATGAAACCAGTAAAATAGAGCTGGTAATAGATTCACTTGATAAATTGATACGTACAAGATTTGGCAGTAGATTGTATTTGGAATATGGTGGTTTATTTCAAAGTGATATGATTATTCCACCAAACGTATGGAATAATTATTTCAAAATAATTGAAAATAAAAGGATAATAATATGCGGTGCAGCAATGTATGGATGTTGGTTTTTTAATACAGCAAGAAAAAAAACAAAAGTGGTTGGTTGGGCCGATAAATCTTTTAATAAAATAAAAAAAATAATGCATTATCATATTGAATCTTATGAAAGTGTCGTGACGAAAAAATTTGATTATGTAGTAATTGCTGTTTATAGCAATAAAGCATTTGAAGAGATACAAGAGATTTTAGTTAATTATGGAGTGGAAAAAAAGAAAATAATTAATGTGGGGAGTATATTCAATGAATGCATGGGCAGGTAGTTTGATATAAAAAACGAGGTGGAAATGAAAAGGGTAGTTTTATTTGCGTATTATAATGAAAGGGGAATAGTAGATGAAGCAACTATATACTTGCTTAAATCATTAAGAACAATTTGTGAAGCAGTGATAGTAGTAGTAAATGGAAGGATTATAGACAAAGATAAAAAACGATTAAATGAAATTGCTAGCAAAATCTATGAAAGAAATAATAGAGGTTATGATTGGGGTGCATATAAAGATTACATTTTAAAATATGGAAAAGAACTAGTAGATAAATATGATGAATTGATACTATCAAATAACTCATATTGGGGTCCTTTTTTTCCGTGGGATGAGAGCTTTGCTTTAATGGAAAAAGTTGATGTGGATTTTTGGGGAATCACACGCTATCCCGAATCACGGGGAGATAAAATAGATGAACACATTCAGGGCTATTTCATAGTAATACGTAAGAATATGTTGCAAAGCAGAGATTTTATCGAGTTTTGGAGAAAAATTAAATATGCAAATAGCTACTCTGAAGCTGTAAGGTATAATGAGATATATTTTACAACCTATAACAAAAATATTGGATACTCGTATGGTGCGTTAATTGATTTCAGAAGCGGGGATAAAAAAAGAGGATATGATTCGACATATGCAGAACATCCATTTAAAAATATCATTGACTTGAAGATTCCTATTTTGAAAAAGACAGAAGTGAATCCATTTAAAAATATAGAAGAAATACAAGAGTTCTTTGAATGGGTTGAGGGGAATTCTATGTATCCATTAGAGATATTGTTAAATTCTTTAAAAAATATGGATGAATCTAATCTGATATCACCGTATGGTTTTTTGGAATTAGAGAATTTTTGTCGCACTCATGAAAAAATATATTTAGCAGGTGCAGGCTTTTTGGGACATAGAATAGAAAAGTATCTAAACTCGAAATCAATTGAGATAAAGGGGTTTTTGGTTACGGAAAAGAAAAAAGATGATGAACAAAATATTATTGAGTGGAATAATATTGCTTTAGAAGGAAATGAAGGAGTTATAATTTGTAGTCGAAAGTATTCCGAAGCAATATTAAAAATAGCAAAAATAAAAATATCAGAAGAAAATATACTGGTGCCAAGAAATACTCGAAAAATATAGAAAACTAGGAGAAAAAGATGGGGAAGAAGATATTAGTATATGGGTTGGGGGAGAGATTTGAACGATATAGAGATATACTAACTAATTCGAATTGTTTAGGCGGTGAAATAGTGGCTTTTTGTGACAAAAATCCCAAAAAAAATATTTCTAGATATATAAAACCTCAAAATATTAAAGATTTAATAATAGATTTAGTAATAGTAACATGTGCAGAATATGAGACGGTAACGAAATATTTAAGAGAAGAGATTGGGATAAAAGAAGAAATAATTAGCTTTTTTGATTATATGTACAAAGAATGGAATGTTGATAGGAGAGCTGTGAAATTTCTGAATCCCGCGTTTATATCAGAAGTTTTATTGGTTGATAGATTAGTAAGTATAAATAGTTTTTTGGAGATAGGAGCAAATTTTGCTCAAGATGCCACATTAGTGAAGAAACTATGCAATATTCAAGATGATAATATAACAGTTTTTGAAGCGCATCCAGATTTATTTAAAGAAATCAGCAATAGATATAATTACAATGCGTACAATTACGCCGTATCAAATTCTGATGGGAAAACACATTTTATCATTTGCGATATTGATAAGGTTAAAAATAATGGTATGTCAAGCTTGAAGTATTCAAAAGCCCTTTACAAAGATAATGATTATAGTGAAGTTGAGATAGATAAGATTAGAATCGATTCTATATGGAATGATTTAAAACTTAAAGAAATTGATTTTTGCAAGATTGATGTTGAAGGTAACACTTGGGAAGTATTAAAAGGTTTTGGCAATAAGATAAGAAATGTTAAATGTTTTCAAATAGAAGCAGATTATTACCCTTATTGGGAGAACGAAGTGTTAGCTAAAGAGATTTTTTCATTTTTAAATGAGAATGGATTTGAAATGATAAAGCTAAATGCGACTGATGATTTAAAAGAAACAGATTCTTTGTGGTTAAGAAGAGATTTAATGGGGTTTGAAAAATTATAAAGAATAATTGTATCATTATTCATGTGAGGAAAATTGTACGATGAAAAAAGCTATAGTAATGAACGATTTTGATATATCAGATGGTTTTATTTGGTTTATACATACGAGTTACAATTGCATCGTTAAATACGATATTGTGCGCAATAAAGCATTTTATGAATCATACATTCCAGAAGAATATAAGGGTAAATATACTTATAAATCATTATTTGCAGATGGCAAAACAATAGTAATAATACCTAATCAGTCAAATTTTATATTGATATATGATATTAGTGGAAAGAAATTTAGCAAAATAGAAGTATCAACTGAAAAGTATAAATATGGCTATTTTAGGTTGGGAAAAAGGATAGATAATTATATTTATTTGATGCCCTCTCAATATGAGTATGTTTGTAAGTACGACATGAATACAAATAATTTAGTACACCTTTTTAATTGGAAATTGATTAGAAAAAATTATTCTAAAGATAGTTATATTTGTGATGCATCGATACAAGACAACAAATATGCTTCATTTATAGTTAAACCACAGAATGATATAGTAATACTTTCTTTAACAAATACGGATGATTACTATGTCATTAAAGGAGATGATGGGGCAAATTATACAACTTTATGTTCAATTAATAATTATATATATATAAGGGATGAGAAACGAGGTGAAATTATTGTAATTGACAATGATCAAAGAAAAATTATCGAGAGAAAAAAAGATATTACAGATGACTTATATTATTTGTATTCATATAAAAATGAATACTTAATGATAGATGAAATAACAAATCCACGAATGACTATTTTTGATGAGAATCTTAATAAATGCTATGAATATAACTCAGATAATGAGTCCAATGAAGAATATTGTTATTTGGAATATACAGACAAATTAAATTATAAGGGAGAAGCAATTTGGTTTAGTAATTCAAGTAGTGAATTAGTGTTTATTAATAATGAGTTTATTGGAAAAACTATGAAGATTTACATAGATGAGGAAGATAATACATTTAGAGAAAATTTATTGCTTAATTGTGGAATTATTGAGGAAAATGGATACATAAATTTAGATGATTTTATACAAGTTTGTAAGAATTATTAGTAAATTAGTTGGAGGATATTATGGTTTTAATAATAGTTTTAATTATATTGGGGATATTAGATATTTTTTTTATTTTAAGGTTAAAAAATGTCAACTCTCAATATAAAAGAACACAATTATCATTGGAAAGAGTAAAGATAAATGAACAGATATTGAAGGAGTGGTTATTACTAAAACAAATGGATATAAGAATATGTGATTGGTTAAGAGACAACAATATTCATAATATAGCAATTTATGGATTTGGAGATTTAGGGCAAGCATTATATAACGAAGTAAAAAGAGACAGTATAGAATGTAGTTATATAATAGACAAAAATTATTTCAATATAGTATGTGAGGCAAAAACAATAGGGCTTGATGATATCTATGAACTAGATGTTGATGCAATAATAATAAGTGTAATTAATTATTATGATGAAATTGAGTCAGAAATAATGAAAAGGTGTAAATTGCCCATTATCTCACTGGAAGACATCATATATGGAGTTGGAATAAATGATGACAAGCAATAGATTATGTATAATTACCTGGGTCTACGGGCAGAAATATCAGGGATGGATACCGTTATATATATATTCTATAAAAAAAAACTATCCAGAATATGATATTAAGATTTTAACCGAAAAGAAATTATCATTAAATATCGAAAGACTCATTAACAAATATAATTTAGCATCGCAGGCAGAAATAATAAAGTTTGAAGATAAATGTATAGAATACTGTCACAATAACATAGAGAAGAGATGTTTAAGATGGTTGGTTAATTTCGAAGAATTATCTGAGAAATATGAGTATATTTATATAGGCGACATTGATATATATATTTGTGGGGAAGTGCCATCATTATTAGAGCAACATAAAAATAATATGTTGAAATTAAGAAATAGAACTTATAGTAATGTAGTCAGATTAAGTGTCAAAGATTATATAAAAAATAAGAAAAAAATGGATAAAAGTTTATTATTTAGGCTTACTGGACTGCATTTTACCAAAACAGAACAATATTTTAAGAACGTAAAAAGAAATCAGGAAATAATAAAAAAATATTTAAAAGGAAAAAGAAATAAGATAATAGATAAATTATTTTTTAATGATGATGAAAGATGCTTGTGGCTTGTAAACTTATTTAACGGAGAAAAATATCCCAAAGGCTCTTACCAGTTATCTGATAAGGTTTTTAGGCCATATCATGGTGTGCATTTTGCAATTGGAAGAGAACTTAATATTTATAACAAGATGAGAGAAGAAAGTAATATTAAAGATATGCATAAGTATTTTCTTAAATTTGTTGATGACTACAATGCAGATGAAACATTAAGGGCGTTGATATGGGATAGTCCTTTTTATATTTTGCGGCAAATATCAAATGTATGTGTGTTTTGGGAGAGCGAATTTAGTAAAAATGAAATTAGAGATAGCAAATCCTTTTTACAATAATAATTTTGCTAATAAAAAGATAATGATAATAATTCCGCATCAGGATGATGAATTATTCCTATGTGGAACAATACTTGGTGCGTTAAAGCAAGTGAATTGTAAAATAAGTGTTGTGTTTGTTACCAATGGGGATTATAGCAACTGTTTTGTTAAAAGAAAGCACGAAGCAATAAAAGCCTTAAGCAAATATGGCGTAGAGAAGAACAGCATAATATTTCTAGGCTATGGGGATCAATATGATACACCATACGGTCATATTTATAATGCGCCAGAAGATTTGGTAGTAGTATCAAAATCAAATCATGTGCAAACCTTTGGTGAAGATAATATATATGGAAATAACATTCATCATCAATACACTCGCAGGAATATTTATAATGATATAAAAGAAACAATACAAAAAATACATCCGGATGTATTTTTTTATAATGATTTGGATTGGCATCCTGACCATAGAGCAGTTTCACTATTGGTAGATAGAGCATTAGGGGAAATATTAAAACAGGAAATTGTATATAGACCTATGGTATTTAAAGGATTCGTTTACTATTTGGGATGGGATGGTCGATTTGATTATACGCCTATCAATCTTTCATCTACGAAAAAGCCTAATCGGATATATAGTTGTGACAAACGGTTTGAATTTGGAAATCCATATTTAAAATGGAATGAACGAATAAGATTTCCAGTTGATAATCATCTATTAAAAACAAAAAAAAATATTTTATTTAGAGCCATTAATCAATATCGTTTTTCCCAAAATGCAAAAAAATATTTTTTCAGCATGATGAATTCGGATGCTGTTTTTTGGAAAAAGGAAACAAATAATTGGGCGTTATCAGCTTCTGTAAATGTGAGTAGTGGAGAGGCAAGCTTTCTTAATGATTTTATGATTATTGATTCAAATAACATAGCAAAACGAAAAATGCAATATGATGCAGGAGTTTGGTTTCCGGATAGCGACGATAAGAATCCAATGATAACCTTTATGCTGAATGAAAGTAAAGCGGTAAACAAGTTAGTCTTCTATAGAGACATATATAGTTATGGTTGTGGTGAGATATTTATAGATATTAACTTTGTAGTTGATGAAAATTATAGGACCCTGACGGAAAAATATAAGTTAAAAATAGGAAAATATGATGTTAAAGGTGTATTATCTCTTTCACGTAGTATAAAAATAAAAGCGATAAATATAAATGTTACAGGCGAATGTAGATATGGGTTCTCGGAAATAGAAATATTGAGCGAAGAAAAGTGGAAGTTTAATAAATTGATGGTCGGAAATGATTTTATATATCATTACTATGTTACAAAAAAATGTAATAAATTACCACTGACGGTATATCAAGGGGATAAGTTGGATGATTATAAAATAAATTTGATAGTTAGTAAAAATAATAAAGAATATGTAACATTAAAAAATGACGTACTATATATGAAAAGTGGATTTAAAAAATGCGAATTATTATTACAAAGTTGTAACCATAGGGAAGTGTGGGATAAGGTCATAATTGAAAGAAGGGCAAGATAATAGAATAATCATGCGCTAACAGTTCTATTGGAGGATTAGAAGTTGCGAAAAGTAATAATAATGTTAATAAGATGGAATTTGATTATTAGTCATCATTTGATGAGATTTGTTCACCATAGGACATTGGATGAAGCAACAGATAGAGTTTATATAGATAAATATGTTGAATCCTGTATCGAATATATAAAAGAGAGTCCGAATATATTGGAATTTGATGGGGGAAAAGTCTATGCAGAAAGGATATTACAAAAGAGAGGTGGTATTGTTACATACGCTACTAAGCGCGGCAGAATAGAACATAATAACAATATAGGTTTAGAATTAGATTTAAACATAGATAAAAAATATTCTGGTACTCAAAAATATGATGTGATAATAGCTACGCAAGTAATTAGTTCTTTTGTGGATCCAATTTCAGTTTTAATGATTTTAAGGGAAATGCTTGTAGAAGATGGATTATTAATAATTACAACATCAGGTCCTTCATATCCTAGAATTAGGGGGCAAGTAAATTTTTTTTCAAAAGAGGGATTAGTCAAAGTTTGTAGCTCAGTATTTACGCGTAAAAATATATTTAATGTTCAATCATATGGGGACTATTTATCTTCAATTTGCATGATGAATTATGTAGATAAACGTATTTTTATGAATCATGAAGTTGAAAATAGTGATTATAAGCACGATGTGATAGTTGGTTGTCTGTGTAAAAATTATAGAAATATTTAATTTGCTGAGGAAAATATTGTATGTATAAAATAGTTGTATTTGGAGCTGGAGCAAATGGATTAAAGTTTATTAATAATAAGCAGGAATATTTTGAGACATTGATTATTGCTGTAATAGATAATAATAAAAATCGGTGGGGAGATTGTTTGGAGAATTATTTTGTGGAACCGCCTCAAAATATTAACAATAAACAATATGACTATGTAGTAATTACGACGTCTAATGGAGACAGTAAAAGCTCAATTCGGTCACAGTTAAAAAAAATGGGAGTACCGGATGAAAAAATTTATGATATAGAAGAATATAGGCGTAAAGTATTTGTTGATAATATATATTTGACAAGAAATTATTTACCAAAGAAAAAAACTACATTAAATGGGAAAAAAATAATTATTTATTCTGCAATAATGGGAGATTATGAAGGAATAAAGGATATAGAAAAGAATTGGCAGCAGTATGATAATATTGATGTGAAATATATATTCTTTACAGACAACGAAAAAATATCGTCTAATACGTGGGATATAAGAGTGATTAAAGATGGTAGTCTATCTAGTAGGTATTTAAGCAAACATATAAAGCTATTCCCAGAATTATATTTGGAAAAATGTGATTATTCGATATGGGTTGATGGAAAATTTCAAATAGTTGGTAATTTAATTGAGTATCTAGAACAATATTTAAGAAATAGCACAATGTTATTCTTTCCACATTTTGCGAGGAAAGATATATATGAAGAGGCAAAAACCTGTATTGAAATGGGTGTAGGAAAAAAAGACGATATAATAAGACAAATTGAATATTATAAGACGGATGGATTTCCCGCAAATAGTGGATTATATGAGGGTGGTTGTATAGTAAGAAAATATGGAGATAGTGAAGTTAAATATTTAATGAAACAATGGTGGGACGAAATAATGAAGTTCTCCTACAGAGATCAGATTAGCTTACCATATATTTTATGGAAAAATAACTTTATCCCAGATATAAGCGGCGAGGATTTATATAATAATAAATGGTTGAGATGTTGTAGAAACTTTAATATAAAGGAGGAAATAAAATGAAAAAAGTTGTTATTTATGGACTTGGAAAGGCTTTTGATAACGACTTTTTTTTGTATGAGCAACTACCAAAACTTCGTGAAAAATATGATGTTATTTGTGGCTGTGATAAAATATATAAAAATATAGAAAAATATGGGATAGATTATATAGAGAGAGGCGAGCATTTAAATAAATACGACAAAATTATTGTGACAAGCAATAGATATTATAGAGAAATACGAACGGATTTAATTGTAAATTTTGGTATTGATTTTAAAAAAATAGTATCAATTGAAAACGAGTGGGCTACTATTTTGGGAGAATGTTTTAATGCTGAGTTTTTTATCAAAAAAAATGGCGTAGAGATAGGAGGACCATCCGATATTTTTGATACTATCTATAGGAAGGTAAAGACTTGCGATGGAGTAAATTTCCAGAGTAGTACAGAATGGTGGATAGATAGTGGGAAAGGTTATAAATATAAAGATAAATATTTGGGGAAAGTTATTATAGAAGACGCAGTAAATATGTCGTCTATAAAGGGGGAACAGTATGATTTTTGTATCTCATCAAATAATCTTGAACATATTGCAAATCCACTTAAAGCAATACAGGAATTCAAAAGAATAGTTAAGAAAAATGGATTAATATTAATTGTGGTTCCCAAAAAAGAGAGTAACTTTGATCATAGACGTTCAGTTACGAAAATGGAACATATTATTGATGATTATTTAAATGATATATCCGAGGAGGATTTAACACACTTAGATGAAATCATGAAACTTCATGATTTTGATATGGATATAGGCGTTAGTAGTTCAGAAAATTTTTATGACAGGGCAATTAAGAATTATGATAACAGGTGCTTACATCAGCATGTATTTGATGAACAATTGTTGATAGAAATTTTTAAATACATGGATATTAATATTATCAAATCGGGGGCACTTTATTATAATTATTATATTTTAGGCGAAAAATAGAGATGGCTGAGGTTTACTTTAGAAATAAGATAATATGAATTTAGCCTAAAATACGGTTAGATATTATCGTTTGTGTAGGCTTAAGATGTTAATGTAATGACTGGAGTGGTGTATGCAAAGAATAGATTTGAAAAATCGAACTATACTAATTACTGGTTCGGCAGGTTTTATTGGTAGTAATCTTGTAATGAGATTATTGAGAATGCAATCTCCAATTACTATTATTGGTATAGATAATTTAAATGAGTATTATGATGTTAGTATAAAAAAATGGAGACTAGCGCAGATAGAGAAATGTGTGGACGAACATTCAGATTCGACATATGTTTTTTTTAAAGGGGATATTTCCGATACAGAGTTTGTTTTTGAAATGTTTAACAAATATAAACCGAATGTGGTCGTTAATTTGGCGGCTCAGGTTGGTGTTCGAAATTCTATTATTAATCCAGATGCATATATTAATTCGAATCTTATTGGGTTTTATAATATTTTAGAAGCTTGTCGACATTCTTATGATGGGGGAAAAGAGGGAGTGCAACATCTTGTCTATGCTTCATCTTCTTCGGTGTATGGAAAAAATAAAAATGTTCCATATTCTATTAAAGATAATGTTGATAATCCAGTGTCGTTATATGCAGCAACAAAAAAAAGCGATGAGTTGATGGCACATGCTTACTCCAAATTATACAATATACCATCTACAGGATTACGGTTTTTTACAGTTTATGGCCCTGCAGGGCGTCCAGATATGGCGTATTTTAGTTTTACAAATAAGCTGGTAAATGGTGATAATATTAAGATATTTAATTATGGAAATTGTGAGAGGGATTTTACATACGTAGATGATGTTGTAGAGGGTGTGGCACGTGTAATGCAAGGTGCACCTGATAAAATAATGGGCGACGATGGATTACCGATTCCTCCATATGCAATATATAATATAGGAAACAGTCATCCGGAGAATCTATTAGATTTTATTCAAATACTACAAGAGGAATTGATAGCTGCTGGAGTATTACCACTTGATTATGATTTTGAAATCCACAAGGAACTTGTAGCCATGCAATCAGGTGATGTCTCAGTAACATATGCCGATACAAGCGAATTGGAGAGAGATTATGGATTTAAGCCTAATACACCTTTACGGAAAGGGCTTAAGTTATTTGCAGAGTGGTATAAATCATATTATAACAACACCTGAAAGTGGAGGGTGCGGACAAAATCCTGGACCTAAAAAGGAGGAGTCCCCACCATGTACACTCAGTAAGCCCTCAATCATGAGTATGGTAGAATTGTAAGGTACGAGTGATTGAGGGCTTACATTGAAATTGCGGATAGGCTGGGAATAAGCGAAAGAACAGCATATAGACTTAAAAAATATTACGAGGAGCTTAAAGAAGTCAAAGGATAAAGGGGTGTAGATCCATGCGTAAACATTTTAAAGACCAATGCTTCGAAACCATACAGGGTTTAGAGGAGCTACATTCAGAAATCGAAAAAGGAATTTCAACGGGAAGTTTTGCTCAGGTAGCAGAGCTTTTGGAACTATGCCAACAGGCAGCGATTGGAATTGGTACTCTTATCGAAAAATCTGAAGGTGAAGGAACTGAGGCTGTATCACAGCTTGAGAAATACTGCGATTACACTTATGAGCTTCATCAGCAGGTCCTTGACGAACCAGCCGTTCAAGTTAATACAAACAAGGCAATGAAGAATCTTAGAACCTTCATTCAAAAGACGGTCAATGAGTTGAATAATACAATTCCTACAACAAAAGAAATAGTTTTTTTACCATATAAGGCCGCAATGTGGGATTCACTGGAAACTGTATGGAAAAAGTTTGACGAGGATCCTAATTGCACAGCCCTTGTTTTGCCAATCCCATATTTTGATAAAAATCCAGATGGCTCATTTGCTAGGATGTATTATGAGAAAGACCAGTTCCCTGAAAATGTTCCGACGTACAGTTTTGAAGCGTATGATTTTGAGGGACGTCATCCAGATGCTATTTATATTCATAATCCATATGATGATATGAATTATGTTACTAGCATTGAACCATTCTTCTATTCCGAAAATCTTAAAAAATATACAGATCAGCTAGTATACATACCGTACTTTGTCCTTTGGGGACTAGAGCCGGGGCAACCATGTCCTTTAGAAAGAGCTAGAGACTATGCACTAACTAAGGGGGTGATCAATGCTGATAGGGTTATTCTTCAGTCAGAAGAGGTCAAGGTGGCTTATGTGCAGGCTTTGACAGAATATTTTGGAGAGGAAACAAGGTTACATTGGGAGGCCAAGATAGAGGGGACAGGTTCTCCAAAGATTGAAAAGGTAAAAACGTTGCGAAAGGAAGATTACAGCATTCCTGATACTTGGAAAAATATTATTGCTAAACTAGATGGAACTAGTAAAAAAGTAATCTTTTACAACACTAGCCTTAAGGCTTTTTTGGCAGACACAAATGCTATGCTTCACAAGATTCAACGCACTCTTCAGTTTTTTGAAGAGGAAAAGGATGAGGTGGTCCTTTGGTGGAGGCCACATCCTCTGTTTAAATCCACTGTAAGTTCTATGCATCCTGAGGCTTGGGAAGTTTATAGTGCTTTGGTTGCGGATTATATAAAAAAGGGTTGGGGAATCTATGATGATTCACCTGATTTAGATAGAGCAATAGCATATAGCGATGCTTATTATGGGGATGGTAGTTCTGTAGTTGAACTGTACACTCATACGGGGAAACCTGTTATGATTCAGAATACATCCGTTTAAGTTTGGCTTGACAACTAAGCTTAGTATGATAATGCAACGGGCTCGCGATAAAGAAGAATGGAGGAATGAATATATGACATTACTTCAAAGAGATAGAGAAAAATATGAGGAAGGCAAGGTAGAAGGAAGGGCTGAAGGAAAAGCTGAAGGAAAGGCTGAAGCTTTAATAGCGCTAGTAACCGATGGACTTCTTGATATTGATATAGCAGCTAAGAGACTTAATAAATCTCCAGAGGAATTATTAGAAATAATTAACAATAATAGAAAGTAAAAGAATTATAGCTTCTCATGTATGCAAGCATGCATGAGGGGCATTTTCTATATGAGGAAGTTATGATTATTTTTAGAGCAGATGGAAATGATAAAATAGGCGCAGGGCATGTGATGCGGTGCTTGAATATGGCAGAGCAATATATTGATGAAGGAATTGAGGTATTGTTTCTGACAGCAGATGAAAGTTTTAGCCAACGTATAGCCGAAGCAGGCTGCAATCATATAATACTTAATTCTGGCTACAATAATATGATAGAAGAAATAGAGCAAATTGAAAGTATAGTGGATGAATATAATCCTACTATGTTTATTGTAGATTGTGAATGTCAATGAATTTGTTTACCACTGAGGGTGCGGACGTTTTCTTGGACTAAGCAATTAATCCAAGACTACGTCTATACTCAATTGGACTCATAGCTCCAAGTGACATTTTTATCCTGCTTGTTGAGTACCAACGTATATAGTTATCTAAAATATTAATAAATTCATCAAGCGAAACATTTGCCCAAGAATGATTATAAAACATTTCATTTTTAAGACGACCGAAGAATGCTTCACAAGCTGCATTGTCTGGAGAACAACCCTTTTTAGACATTGAGCGGGTGAGTCCGGCATTTTCCATTCGATCAATCCAACCTGGCCATCTATAGTGACAGCCTCTATCAGAATGGATGATTGGATGAGCTCCAGTCGGCAATGTTTTTATAGCTGTATCCAACATTGTGTTTACTAATTCAGCATTAGGTGATGTTCCTATAGTCCATGCTACAGGGAGACCATCAAAACAATCAATTATTGGAGATAAATAAACTTTCCCTGCAGGTATATGGAACTCAGTAATATCGGTAAGCCATTTTTGATTTGGGCTAGTCGCTTTAAAGTTACGATTAATTAGATTAGGTGCAGCATCAGATATTTCCCCCATATATGAGCAGTATTTACGTATCCTAACCTTTTTTATTACAAGTTTTTCTTCTTTCATAATACGTCGAATGACCTTTTCTGAAAGAGTAATAGATTTGCGTTTTAGTATTGCGTGAACTCTACGATAACCGTAAGTATCACCTGATTCAGTGAAGATATTTGATATTTCTTGTCTCAAATCTTTATATTTATCAGGATTGTTCATCGCGTTATGCTGATAAAAATAGCTACTTTTTGATATTTCAAAAAGACTAAGTAATTCCTTAAGGCAATACTTATTTCGTAGGGCATCAATTATTATTGCCTTTTCGTAATTCGATAACTTTTGCAGATTGATGCCCTTTGCTTTTTTTATTAATTCAGCAGCTTTTTCAAGTGCGTCTTTTTCTAATTGAAGCTTATGTACTTCTTTTTGTAACAGAATAGCTTGACGTTTTAACTCGGCTATTTCTGCATTTAGTTCTACATTGTTATCAGCTTCTTTAGACATTTTCAGGCACTCTCCATGAGGTATTAATTGTCTTTTCCATTTATAGAGAGAAGTCCTGCTAATTTGAGTTTCTTGAACTAGTTCTTCTGCAGGGCCTTCTCTACATGTAAGTTTTATGGATGCAATCACTTTATCATTATACGAATATTTCTTTAGAGAGGAACCCTTTAGTATAGATTTATTAGTTCTATCTGGGTAATATTCATCAAGCCATTTAGATAAAACATAGCGACAAGGATAACCTAGATCATTACATGTTTTAGTTATGTTCATTCCATTTGAAGCCCAATATTCAACAGCTCTTTTTATTTCTTCTTCAGAATAACGAGATTTTGGTGTTTTTCGTTTAGGCTCAAGAACATAGCCAAATACATTATATTCGTCAATCCATTGTTGTAAGGTAACTCTAGCTCCAGGATAACCAAGATTACGAATCGTCTTTCGTAGACTACCAATTTTACGGTAGGTTTCAACAGCTAACTGTTTTTGTTCAAGGGTGTACATGGTGTGACTCCTCCTTTTTAGGTCCAGGATTTTGTCCGCACCCTCACTGGTCAACTTTTATAATAGCGTTTACATTGTAGATTCATATTTTGTGACAGATGAATATATGCGCCGAGTAAAACGCGCATGCAACGATAAAGGGTGTAAGCTCACATATATAGATGATGTTTTGGCCTTTGCATATCCCTGCGATTTATTAATAAATTACAATATATATGGTCCAGATTGTAAAGCAGAGTACGAGCAAATGTATTCAGCTGCTAATGTTTCATTACCGGAATTAAAACTTGGATTAGAGTATTTACCACTCAGAAAAGAATATAGAAATATACCGCCAAGAATGGAAAAAGGAGAAATCGAAGATGTCCTTATTTCTACTGGAGGAGCTGATACAGAGCATATAGGTCTTGCTTTATTGAAATATATAAAAAGAAATTCCGTCTTAGATAAATATAATTTTCATTTTGTTATTGGTGCAGTAAATACAGATAAAGAAAAGATAGGAAAAATTGCAAAAGAGCAAAGCAATATTATCACATATTTTGATTTAACAAGTCTTAAGAATTTAATGCTTAAATGCGATGTTGCAATCAGTGCGGCTGGAAGTACTCTTTATGAATTATATGCCACACATACACCGACAGTTACGTACATCGTAGCGGACAATCAAATTCGAGGAGCTAGAGGATTTGAAAAAGCTGGATTAATGAAGTGTTGCGGCGATATACGAGAATTAGGGGCAACAGTATTGGCTGAGCGATTATTGGAAGAGGTACTATCTTCTAAATTTAACGGGCTCGCGATAAAGAAGAATGGAGGAATGAATATATGACATTACTTCAAAGAGATAGAGAAAAATATGAGGAAGGCAAGGTAGAAGGAAAGGCTGAAGTTTTAATATCGCTAGTCGCCGATGGACTCCTTGATATTGATATAGCAGCTAAAAGGCTTAATAAATCGCCAGAGGAATTATTAGAAATAATTAACAACAATAGAAAGTAAAAGAATTATAGTTTCAGAGTTCTTGACTCAAATTTTACTTTACACACCATAAAACTCCGCATAATCAATATACATAATTATGCGGAGTTATTTTAATAGTAATTATTCAACACATACTGCTCAAACAAAGGCAATATAAATTTTAAATGTCCGTGTTCACTGCCATCAATGATACCGCGCTTGATAAGGCGATCTCTGTATGGTGTATATTCATTGTTTTCTATAGATAGTTCTGCTTTGATTTCACTGGCTTTTCCTGTTTCAGATTTGGCAATTCCATAAGCTAGTTTTCTATCGCCAGAAGAAAGCTCAGACCAGATTTTTTCATATACGTAGTCCTCTAGGTATTGTTGGTAATCTGGCAGAGCAGCTTTGTAGTCACCATTTTCTTTCCAAGTAAAATATCCTAAAACCTGAAAAGCAAATGAATAGCCCTTTGTCATCTTTGCCATTTCAAGTCCTGCAGCGGCATCTAAAGAGAAGGTCTTCTTATAATTATTAGAAATAGTAGTAATATTAAGAGGCTTAAGTTCTACTTTTGGTGCACGATATAGGAATGTTAAATTTTTCTCGTTTTGAAGATTATTAATATTCTCAAATAAGCCAGTCATTATAAGAAAGAGTGGCAAGTCTTGACGCACGAAAATCTGGTATGCGCTGGCAAAAGCTCGCATAGCATCTGTCGATGTGACCTCATCAATACAAATTAAAACTCTTTTCCCGTTTTTCTTAATGCTTTCAAGCATCTTAGTAATGGCAACTTGTATATTAGTAATAGGGACACTCCCTTTAACTTCTAATCCTATGCCAAAAAACGAAAGATTAATGCTGGATTTCTGGAAAAGCTGAGCTAGATGATTCTCACTAGCCAGTGCAGCAGCTAAATCTGATAATAAATCCTGCGAAGAGTTGAGCTCAACTATAATCCATTTATCATCCTGAGATAAGGTCTTTGCGATTTCTGTCATAAAAACAGTTTTACCACAACCTCTAACGCCGGTGATCATATATATTTGTTGAGATGGAATATCAGCTTGAAAAGAGTCTATTATTTCATTCATCTGAGCAGCACGTGAAATAGTCTGTTGTGGTTCCTTCCCGAATAAAAGGGAATAAGGATTCTGTGACATAAACGACCTCCTTTTATCATTCTTTATCATTTTAATTGGATTTTATCATTCTTTATCATTTTTTACAACTTTTATCATTCTTTATCATTTTTTATCAGACTTAGAAAATAGAAATATTTTGTGAAAAACCAGTGCCTCTCCTTGAAAAGGAGAGGTTTTTATTATAAAATTTTCTCCGAAAGACGAAATCGTTAAAGTGTTCACAAAATCAATGTTTTTATAAAGGAGTAACAAAATGGTAGAATGGAAAAATTTCGACAAGCTTAACTCATTCAAGAAGCTTCAGGGCCTCAAGAATCAGGTAGAGCTTAAGACAGCTATGGCAGGAGCAAATGGTGCAAAGCGTGTTGCTGAGTACTGCGTTCCTATGTCAAATGGCATGGTTTTCAATTACGCTTCAAAGCAGGTGGATGACACAGTTCTTGATGCACTAGCAGAGCTTGCAGAGGAGACACAGCTTACAGAGAAGTATTCAGCACTTTTCAATGGTGAGGTTATCAATACAGGCGAGAAGAGACTTGTTCTTCACCAGCTTACACGTGGTCAGCTTGGCTCAGATGTAGTTGCTGATGGCGTTAATAAGAGAGAGTTCTACGTAGAGCAGCAGAATAGAATCGCAGAGTTTGCTAAGAAAGTTCACGCAGGTGAGATTGCAAACGAAAAGGGCGAGAAGTTCACAACAGTAGTTCAGATCGGTATCGGTGGTTCAGACCTTGGCCCACGTGCTATGTATCTTGCACTTGAGAACTGGGCAAAGGTTACAGGTACATTCAAGATGGAAGCTCGTTTCATCTCAAATGTAGACCCAGATGATGCTGCTTCAGTACTTGCAGGCGTTGATGTTGCACATTCTATCTTTATTCTTGTATCTAAGTCAGGTACAACACTTGAGACACTTACAAATGAGTCATTTGTTAAGGATGCTCTTAAGAACGCAGGTCTTGATGCTTCTAAGCACATGATCGCTGTTACATCTGATGCATCTCCACTTGCTAAGTCATCTGATTACCTTGATGCATTCTTCATGGATGATTACATCGGTGGCCGTTACTCATCTACATCTTCAGTAGGTGGCGCAGTGCTTTCACTTGCATTTGGTCCAGATGTATTTGCTAGATTCTTAAATGGTGCAGCAGCTGAGGATGCTCTTGCTAAGAATGCAGATATCCGCAAGAACCCAGCTATGCTTGATGCACTTATTGGTGTTTATGAGAGAAATATCCTTGGCTACGAGTCAACAGCTGTTCTTCCATATTCACAGGCACTTAGCCGTTTCCCAGCTCACTTACAGCAGCTTGACATGGAGTCAAACGGTAAGAGCGTTAACAGATTCGGGGAGCCAGTTGATTATGTTACTGGTCCAGTTATTTTTGGTGAGCCAGGTACAAATGGTCAGCACAGCTTCTACCAGTTATTACACCAGGGAACAAACATCATCCCACTTCAGTTCGTAGGCTTCAAGAAGAGCCAGATGGCTACAGATGTAGTTATCGAGAACAGCACATCACAGCAGAAGCTTAAGGCTAATGTAGCAGCTCAGATCATGGCATTTGCTTGTGGTAAGGATGATGATAATAGAAATAAGTATTTCCAGGGCAACCGCCCATCATCAATCATCGTTGGCGAGCAGCTTACACCAGAGACACTTGGTGCTCTTCTTGCTCACTTCGAGAACAAGGTTATGTTCCAGGGATTTGTATGGAATCTTAACTCATTCGATCAGGAAGGTGTTCAGCTTGGTAAGGTCCTTGCAAAGAAGGTTCTTTCAGGCGATACATCAGATGCTCTTGCAGCATACGCTAAGCTTCTTGATATCTAATAAAATAGTTTACAAAAATGGCCTCTGCTTATTGCGGAGGCCCATTTTTTCGTTTAGGATAAAGTAAGTTAAAACTATAAGGAAGTATTACTATGGGAAACAAATACAATGACAGCGAGCAGGAGTCAGTGACTAAATCCTGGGCAGGTGAGCGGGCCAAGCTAGCTCAGATGACAGGCAAGGAAAAGGCCGATTACATTTTTACCTATTATAAGATACATATAATTGTAATCATCGGAATCATTATTGCTTTAGCCTGGTTCATCCATCATGCCATGACTTATGTGGACTATGAGTTCTTTGGAATGGTTATCAATGGTGAATCGGTAAATGAGGAGCGAGAGCAGGAGATTACAGAGTATCTTGGTATGACAGGCCATGAGGCGGCAGATTTGTCTGCAGGCCTTGCAACTGATGAAGATGTGGCAGGAGGCTATGGTACACGTCTTAGCGTTCTTGTTATGGCAGGTCAGCTTGATTTTGCATTTACTGATGAGGATGGAGTTGAGTACCTGACTAACTACGGAATAGTGACAGAGGACAATCAGCCAATCGATATTTCAGATAGTCCAATACATGAGTATTTTGGTCTAGATGACAATATTAAATACTTGGTTTGGGCCGGACTTTCAGGCAACAGAGAGTATCTAGATTCTATGATGCAGATGATGGATGACATCGAAAGCGGTAAGATAAAATAAATTTAAGGAGTAATAATTTTGGGAAGATTTTTTAACAGCAGATTCTTTGAGGGAATCACAAAAGCCACTGATGTTTTACTTATTGGCTTCTACTTTATTATTTGTTCATTGCCTATTTTTACAATAGGCGCCAGCACTACAGCACTCTACTATGCAATTCACAAGTGCACATTCAAAGGAAAGGGATATACTACAGAGTTTTTCCATTCCTTTAAATCAAATTTCAAGCAGGCAACATTGTCGTGGCTTATCTTCATCGTATTATTTATTGTTTTAGGTGGAGATATCTACATCACAAGAAATATGCTTCAGCCAGACAATCCACTTGCTGCAGCATCAATGTTCTTTACCGTTTTACTTGCATTTACAGTGGTATGGTCAATATATCATTTTGCCTACGTTGCACGCTTTGAAAATGGATTCAAGGAATCATTTAAGGTGTCTGCAATAATTATGATTGCTAATCTTGGCTGGACATTAGTAATAATGGCCATTGCCATGGCAGCAAGTGTACTTGTCTATCTCTATATATTCTTATATGTATTCATGCCGGGAATTATGGCATGTATACTTCATCCAATTCTTGAGAAAGTGTTCCGTAAGTACATGACTCCTGAGGATTTGGCCGCCGAGGAAGAAGACCTCAGGGAAATTTAATAAAACTTGACATAAAAACGCGTTTGTGATACAAGTGTATTAGGACACGTAATACAGCACAGGGGAGGTATTAGATGATCCAATTAAATTATAGAGATTCTAAGCCTATTTATGAGCAAATTAAAGATGGTCTACGACGTCTGGTGGTGTCTGGTGCAGTTCGCACCGACGAAAAGTTACCTAGTGTAAGGGAACTGGCTACCAGTCTGTCTATCAATCCCAATACCATCCAGAAAGCTTATAGGGAGCTAGAGCAGGAAGGCTACATTTACACAATTGCGGGCAAGGGTAGTTACGCTGCACAGCGAGCTGATGTTGCCACAGGGAGGAATGAAGAATTGATGAAAGAATTCGATGAGATTGTGAAGGAACTTCTGTATCTATGCGAGGATAAGAATATCCTCATTGAAAGAATTGAAGAACTTGCGAAGGGAGGTGCCAAGAGTGATTCAGGTAAATAATGTCACTAAAAAGTTTGGTGATTTTCCAGCACTTGACGGATTGAACATGCATGTTGAGCGTGGAGCAATCTATGGACTTGTTGGCCCTAATGGTGCAGGTAAATCAACAATCATTCGTCACCTTTGCGGAGTTTATAAACAGGATGCTGGTGAGATTTTAATCGAGGGCCAGCCAGTATTTGAGAATGAATTGCTTAAGCAGAAAATGGCAATTATTCCAGACGACATTTTTTTCTTCTTACAGGCTAACACTAAGGATATGATGAAATTCTATAAGAATATGTATCCTAAATTTGATGAAAAGCTTTTCTTCAAAATTGCGGAGTGTTTTCCTGAGATTAATATGAAGAAAATGGTTCGTAGTCTTTCAAAGGGAATGCAAAAGCAGGTGGCTTTTATGCTTGCAATAGCTAGCCGCCCAGAAGTTATGATTTTGGATGAGCCAGTTGATGGTCTTGATCCAGTTATGCGTCGTCAGGTGTGGAGCCTTATTATGTCTGATGTGGCAGAGACAGGAGTAACAGTTCTTGTCAGCTCACACAACTTACGAGAGCTTGAGGATGTATGTGACCATGTAGGTATTATGAACCATGGCAAGCTTCTTATCGAGCGTTCACTTGACGATTTACAGACATCCATCACAAAAGTTCAGGTGGCTTTTGAAGGTGAGATGCCGGAATTGCCTGAGGAGATTCAGGTTCTTAAAAAGATTTCAAACGGTAGAGTTCATACTCTTATTGTTAAGGGAGAGCCTAGAGCGGCAGAGCAGAGAATTGCAGCCCTCAATCCACTTTTGATGGATGTGCTTCCGCTTACACTTGAAGAGATCTTTATTTATGAGTTGGGAGGTGAGGATTATGCAGTCAAAGACATCATTTTTTAACAAGGGACTGTATAAGAAAAATATAAGCAGAACTTGGATTGCTGGACTGCTGTATTTAATTATACTTCTATTACTCATGCCGGTTTCTTATATTATCAGCATTGCAGATTGGGACAATACCTACTTTGTAGATGTAGGTATTTCAAAGGGTATGTGTCTATTTATGCATATTGCTGATATGCCAACAGCGGGATTGGCAGCATTTATAGTGATAGTTCTTTCAGCTATCACTTTTTGGTATTTATTTTACAAGCGCGACACTTATATGATGCATGCTTTCCCAATTAGCAGAAAGAGTGCATATTTTACTGGAATGGCATCTATTCTTACAGTTGCCGTTATTCCAGTTGTAGTTGTGTCTATAATAATGACAATTATTGCACTTACCGTAGACACAATTGCATTGGCAGGCATTTGGTATTGGGCACTTATAGTAATTGTTTCAACAGTACTTTTCCTATCTATAGCAATGTTTGCCCTTATGGTATCAGGCCAGCTCATTACAGGAATAGTTTTCTACGGCATCTTTGTTATGCTTTACTACTTGATGGAGCTAGCATTTAGAATTACTTCTTCTATGCTTTTATTTGGTATGGGAGCTAGTTTGCAGAGCCAGAGGGTGAGAATTTTAAGCCCACTGCAGTTTATTCCTGGTAATTGCAAAGTTGATTATGTTGCACGCTACACAGATAGCGGTTACTTAAGAACATTGGTTATGAAATTGGAAGGTGCAGAGTACCTTGCGATTTATTTCGTGGCAGCATTAGTTTTACTTACCGTTTCATTTCTCCTTTATAAATATAAAAAGCTCGAAACAGTTCACGATTTTATCGCGGTACCTTTTATGAAGCCTGTATTTACCATTGGAATGGCATTCTTCATTTCAATGGTTGCAGGTGCCTTCGTAAGCGGAATGTATGAAGCAACAGGTAACCATACATACGGAAGCAAGTTTGCAGTTGCAATTATTTCATCTATCATTATTGGCGCAATCATTTTCTTTGCGACACAGATGATGATTGAAAAGACAATCAGAGTATTCAGCGCGAAAAAAGCAATGTATTGTGCGGGATATTCCGTTGCAGCACTTGCAGTATTACTATGCCTTAGATTTGATGTATTTAAGGTGGAGAATAAAGTGCCAAAGGCATCAGAGGTTGCTTGGGTTGGCATTGAGTCTCAGTACACTATGGTGTTTACAAGTGAAGATGAGATTAATACAGCTATTTCTCTTCACAAGAACTTCTTGGCTGACAAGAAGGAACTTAGAGATGTAAATGTTAAATACGAAGATGTTAGTGGTACTTTCTTTACTATCAAGTACAAGCTTAAAAATGGTGATACAATAACTCGTCAGTACCAAGTAGTTGATACTGAGTCACCAGATGTAAGTGCAGAATATGTGGCAGCTACACAGCCTATATTAGATTTCCTTAACAATCCTACTATTATTAAGGAACATGTAATAGGAAATATTTGGGACGATTGTCATGTTAGAGATATGTATTTTAATACAGTGACATATGATGATGTCCACAATCAGTTCAACTATTATACAGAATACTTCATGAATCTCAGTGAATATGAGAGAATGCAGAAATACGAAAAAGTATATCAGGCACTTCTCAAGGACATTGATGATGGTAAGGTATTTAGGACTACATTTTCAGGATATTCAATGGAAAATGAAACCAAGTCACTATACAACGACTTAAGCTTTACCGTATTAAATGGAGATGTTCCATATTTCTCAGATGTAGATACATTCTATGAAGAACAATATGACCCTAGAACTAAATATGATAGTGATGGCCAGAGATATGAGCAGAGCATTTATTGTTCGTTGAACATAGATTGTAAAAATACACTTAAAGCACTTAAGGATGAAGGCTTCTATTATTCAGATGATCAGGTTATTACCTGGGACGAATATGATAAGCTAATGGGTTATAGTGAATATGAGGACCCAGAGGCATATTAGTATAAGTGCACAAAATAAATTTAATAATTTTGTAAAAAAGTTTTCCAAAAGCTATAAAGTTTTTCCAGCCGCGTTCCGATAAATGAAATGTAAAGAAAAATGTAACTAGAGAATACGGACATAACTGACTGAACATAAAGGGAGGAAAGGAGTGTTGAGATATGCGTATTGAGGCTTACAATCAGGTAGCGCAGCTCTATCAGACATCAAACAACAAAAATGTTACACAGTCTGCTAAGGCTAATAGTATGGGTCGCGATGAAGTTCAGATTTCATCAGCAGGTAAGGATTACCATACAGCAAAGGCAGCTGTTGCTGAGGCAGCAGACATCAGAGAGGACCTTGTTGCGGACATTAAGGCCCGTATCAAGGACGGTACTTATGACGTAAATCCTGATGATTTTGCAGAGAAATTATTGTCTCAGGTAGGCTCTATATTTTAATTAGCACCCATACACAAGCCCGGTAAGTCTGCGGTTTTGTGAAGGGATGCAATAGAGCGTTAGTTTAAGCGAGGTATGATGCGTGGCTAGTTTAATGGAAGAATTGCTCTTAACTATGGATGGTGAGAGGTCGCTCTATGAAAAGTTAATCAGTCTTAATGATGAGAAGAAGGATTCAATCATCTATAAGAAGCTTGACGTACTGGAGGCTATTACCGTTCAGGAGCAGGCCATTGCGGACGCCTTATTGGAACTGGAAAAAAAGCGCCAGGGATTGATGCAGAGTATTGCAGCAGTCATGGGGCATGAAAACGACCAAATTACAGTTTCATGGATGATCGATAATTTGGCTGGACAACCTGTAGAACAGAAAAAGCTTATTACAGCTAGAGGAAAACTTAGGGAAGCGGCAGACAATGCCCAGATATTGAACTTCCAGACACAGAACTTGCTTAGGCAGGCTATTGAAATGGTGGAATTTGATATTACCCTCCTGAAGAGTGTCAAACAGGCACCTCAGACTTCTAACTATGGTAAGAATGCAGAGACTACAGGAGATTTGTTAGGTAATAGAGGATTTGATGCTAAGCAGTAGGAAACGGATGTCCTTGAAGTATTAGCAGAGTTTCTTTGTGGAGACTCATTTACTTTGGAGGATTGACGTATGGCTAATAGTTTTGGAAGCTTATATGTTGGGGCATCAGGCCTACAGTCTGCATCACATGGATTAAATACAACAGCAAACAACCTTACAAACGTTAATACCGAGGGGTATGTACGTCAGCAGGTTGTTTATGAAGATAGAGATTATAGAAAAATAGGTAACGCTTCGGTCAGCACACAGTATGCTGGCCTCGGCGTGCAAGTAGGAACAATCGTCCATACTCGCGATATCTTTTTAGACAAGGCATATCGTACAGAGAGTGGGCGATATTCTTTTTATCAAGCTAGCTCAGAGGCAGTGCAGGAGGTTTACACTCATCTGCAGGAGTCTGACGGCGTACAATTTGAGAAAGCCATCGAGGATTTCGAGGGCGCTTTTGAAGAGTTCGCCAAGGACCCATCAGATACAGTAAACCAGAACCTGGTATTGCAGAAGGCTAGCCTTTTTTTGGCCCGCGCACAGGCGGTTCAAGATGGATTTGAAGACTATCAAACTATTATCAATTCTAAAATCAGAGAAAAGCTAGACAGAATCAACGAGATTGGAAAAGAAATAGTTGATTACAATAAAAGAATTCAGGCCATTGAGGCAGCACATGTTGAAAAAGCTATGGATTTAAGAGATAAGAGAGACCTTCTCTTAGACGAGCTGTCAGGTCTTGTTCGTATGAGCTACAGCGAAGACAACACAGGTGTTGTTAAAGTTGAAATCGAGGGCGTTGAATTTATTGATGAAATCAATTGCCACTACGTAGGTATTTTGACAAACAAGAGAACAGGATATGTGACACCATACTGGCCA
Organism: Pseudobutyrivibrio sp.; assembly: GCA_017557435.1. GTDB lineage: Bacteria > Bacillota > Clostridia > Lachnospirales > Lachnospiraceae > Pseudobutyrivibrio. The sequence continues at coordinate 44,264 of JAFYYR010000002.1, forward strand.
CAGCTTTCTGATCTCAAGCATGAAAATGAAGAGGATAATTACTATTATCCAATTTTTGATACAACAAATGTCAGTGCCGAGAAGAACTCAGATATTGGAGAAATCAAAGCACTTATCATGGCAAGAGGAACTGGCTGGAGTAATTACCTTGATTACTTTGATGAGAATGGCCAGTATCTCACACCAGAAGCATATGAATCTGGAATAGCAAATTCAATTATGATGAATTCTGAGGCAGAGCTTGATACTCTTATTCATCAGCTGGTTACTACAATCAATGATTTGTACAGCCCAATTACAGAAGCATCATCAGCATTTGAAAATGCTAAGACAATCAGCTACAAGATTCAGGATGTTAATGGAAATGAGATAACAATTACTGAAGACGCTGACAAATTTAGAATTCTTGACGAGAAAAACTGTTCAGTAGGTACTGACGGTAAGCTCCCTCCAAGAGAGCTTTTCGTAAGAAATGGTACAGAAAGATACACAGCAAGAGAGATTACTATATACGATGAAAATAATGTAGAAATAGGAACACAGCTTGTATATGCATACAATGAGGAAGACCCAGAGGATACATCAATGTGCTATACATTAAAGTCTCTCAAAATAAATGAAGAGCTTGTTAAGCAGGAGTCTTACTTACCACATCGTGTATTTTCTGACCAAAGTCAGATAGATCAAAAGCTTGGTACAAACCTTAGTTTAATTTGGACAAAGCAGACATTTAACTTGAATCCAAGCGATACAACACCTTGTGGATTCTCAGGATTCTATGTTAAGTGGATTGGCGAAATTGGTAACACAGGTAGTGTTTACAAGACTACAGCCAAATCCCTTGAGGGCACCAAAGAGGAAATCGAATTTTCTCGCCAGGGTGTCATCGGAGTATCTTCAGACGAAGAACTTACAACAATGATTAAATATCAGTCAGCTTACAATGCAGCTAGCCGATATATAAATGTAGTTAACGAAATGATTGAACACCTAGTGACATCACTTGGACACGTATAAGACTTAGGGCAGGAGGAATAGCCTATGTCATCAACATTTTTTGGATTGACGATAGCAGCATCTGGACTGAATACATCTCAGGCTCAGATCAATACAACTGCAAATAATATTTCAAACGTAAATACAACAGGCTATAGCCGTCAGGTTGTAAATACTGTGGCATCATCTGCTTTACGTTGCTATCAGAGCTGGGGTACTACTGGTACTGGTGTAGAAGCAACAGGTGTTACTCAGCGCAGAGATTTATACTACGATGAGAAATACTGGAACAATCAGTCAGCTCTCGGTTTCTATGACAAAAAGCAGTATTACATGGCTCAGATTGAAGACTATTTCAATGAGAATAACAATAACGCCGGTTTCACAACCATTTACACAAAGATGTTTAATGCTATGAGTACTCTTCAGGGTAGCCCAGGAGATGACACAGTTAGAAAGCAGTTTATATCAAATGCTAAGCAGCTTACAGAGTATTTCAATCAGCTTGCAACTAAGCTTGATGATTTACAGAGTTCTATAAATGATGAAATTAAAACAGCTGTTGATGATATCAACGCTATATCAGAAAAAGTTGCTATATTAACAAAGCAGATAAACACAATCGAGCAGGGTGGCGGACGTGCTAATGAGCTTCGTGACCAGCGAGCACTTTTGATTGATAATCTTTCAAAGATAGTAGATGTAAAGGTTCAGGAGACAGAAGTATTAAATAGTAACGACCCTGATATGTACACTGGAGCAACATACTACACTGTATATATCAATGGACAGATTCTTGTTGATACATACGAGCACAACACACTTGCAGTTAAGTCTCGCGAGTTAGACCAGAATCATAACCAGACTGATATCGACGGTTTATATGAAATCGTTTGGTCAAAGGACGGAGATAGATTTAATGCTACACCAAGTTCAAGCGGTGGTTCGTTAAAGGCCATGTTCGAGGTCCGTGATGGTAACAATAACGAGAATATGCACGCTACAGTTACAGGTGCTACAGCTAATTCCATCACAATCACAAACTTAAGTATTACCGACATCAATGAACTAAACATGCCTACGAGAGGCTCACTTGATACAAATAATACTGAGTATACCTATGACAGCTTTTCATTTGAGACAGATGATAATGGCAAGGTTAAGTCAGTGACTTTCTACATCAACCAGACACTTACAGTGGCTGACCAGAACAATTTATATGGTCAGGCTCTTCAGGTAGGTGATGATGTGGATTACATGGGTATTCCTTATTATCAGAATCAGATGAACCTGTTCTTAAGAAACTTCTGCGAGAGATTTAACCATATTGAAATCGGACCAGAGGATGATTACACAGTGGACCCACCAATTCTTAGCCCTGACAGAGGCTATGATTTAAATGGTGATCCAATGAATGCCTTCTTCATTTCTAGAGATAAAATTGACCTTGCTGTTGAGCATCAGATGAGAGACGGCACAATTAATGCCACAATGTATAGTGGTAAGGATTCTGGCGATGATAGCAAAAAATATGAGTCATATTATCTTATGACTGCAAAGAATGTTGGCATCGCTACAAAGATAGATAAGGATTCTTCAAAGTTTGCTACAACAACACGTGAAAACTACAATTCAGGTGTTGATGCAGCTGATTTAGTAGTAAAGCTTCAGGCTCTTCAGAGCAAGACGAAGTTATTTAGAGGTGGCGGCGGAAATGCATTCCTCCAGTGTATCTACTCAGATGTAACTGTTGATACTCAGGAGTGTAAGATTTTCCAGACCAACTTTACAAACATCGAAAAGACTATAGGCAACCAGCGTACATCAATTTCTGGAGTTGATGAGGATGAAGAGGCTTTAGACTTAATGAAATTCCAGAATGCCTACAATTTGGCGTCTAAATGTATTTCTACATTTGCCGAAATATATGATAGGTTGATACTTAATACGGGTGTTTAAAAAGGTGATCCTGGATGAGTGTGTCTTCCCGTTTTCTTGTTAGGCGGTATTCAACCTAGGTCTTATAAAGGAAAGAGGTACTATTATGAGAGTTACAAACAAAATGATAATGAACAACGCAGCTTCAAATATCAACTCTACAAAAGAGATTGTAAATCAGCGTAATACTCAGATGACAACTCAGAAAAAGATTGATAAGCCATCAGATGATCCTGTAATTGCAGTTCGTTCACTCAGATTGTCTACAACTCTTTCACAGGTAACACAGTACTATCAGAAGAATATTCCTGATGCATCTAGCTGGATTGAGGTTACTGAGACTTCACTTTTAAATATCAGAGACTTGATTACAGATTGCAAGACTCTTTCTGATAAGGGTGCCAATGGTTCTTTGAATCAGGAAGATAGAAATACAATTATCACTCAGCTTGAATCTCTTCAGAAGGCTGTTTTCAAAGAGGGAAATGCTGACTATGCTAACCGTACAGTTTTCACTGGTTATAGAACTAACAGTGACTTAGTATTCACAAAAAATGAGACAGATACTGAGTATCAGATTACTCAGACTCTTTCTATCGAGAAGAATATGGAAGAGCACAGATATTATAACGGAATCACTAAGGTCCCTACTACAAAGACAGAGGTTGCAGCAACTAATAATATCAACGATATGGCTCAGACAAACTATTACCGAGTACGTCTCAACTATGATGATGTGCTTTCACGTGACAATTTTGTAGTAACAGGCGCAGATGGTAATGAAATAACAGTAGATATTACAGATTTTGCAAATGAGACAGAGTGGGCTGATTACCAGGTGGCAGATGGGGCAAATCCAGGCGAATTCCTTAAGAAGCAGGGCGAGAAGACTGTACCTGATGATTCCATCTATTTCATTAGAGAGACTGGCGATATCATTTTAGGAAATAATATTGCAGCTCAGCTCAAGGCAGCAGATGCAAAAATTGACATTACATATACTAAAAAAGGATTTAAAGAGGGTGAACTTCGCCCAGAGTATTACTACAACTGTACAAAGACAGCAGATCCACTTGATGTAAATGTTCCAGTTGAATACAAGAAATTTACACCAGATGGAGAAACTATCCACTATGATATTCAGTATACTGTTGCAGCAGGACAGACAATAAATATCAATACAGAGGCATCAGATGTATTTAACAGTGATGTTTTACGTGATATTACAGAGATGCTTGATGCGGTCAAGAATGCACGAAATGCTCATAACAAGCTTGATGAAATCAAAAAAATGAAGGACGAATCACAGTATGCAAATGAAGATGACCAAGCATACTTAAAGCAGTGGGAGGACGCTCTCAAAAAAGAGGTAGATTTCTTTGATGACAACTTGAAAAAACTTTTCTCAACAGAAATAGGCAAAACTGCTAAGTATTGTGATAAAATAAGTTTAAGTATTACTGATTTGGGTTGTAAGAAAGATTCTTTGGATCTAACTAAGATTCGTGTTGGTGATCAGAGACAGACAGTTCAGGGACTTCAGTCTACAAATGATGATGTTGATCTATCTCAGATTATTATTGATTACACAGCGGCTTACACAGCATATCAGGCATCGCTTACAGCAGCTGGAAAGCTGGGCGATTCAACACTACTAAATTATCTTTAATTCGCAGGAGGAGAAGGGACGATGCGCGTAAAAACTAGATTGTTTGGCGAAATTGAAATTGTTGATGACAAGATCATCAATCTCGTTCATGGACTAATAGGTTTTCCAGACATGAAGAGATACACCCTTATTTTTGATGAGGAGAAGAAAAACAAGGGCAACATCATGTGGCTTCAATCCCTTGATGAGACGGATTTTGCAATGCCAGTTATGCTTCCACATCTTGTGAAGCCTGACTATGCACCACAGCTTAATGAGGATTCACTTCAGCAGCTAGGAGATCTTACACCAGAGAATACTTATGTATTAGTTACTGTTAGAGTTCCTAAGAACCCTAAGGAAGCCTCTATTAATCTTAAGGCTCCTATTATTATCAATGCCGACACAAATGTGGGCGACCAGATAATAATTGAGGGCTCAGAACCAGTCCGTTATTTGATTCATGATGCAATACACGGAAAGGATGGTGAGTAGCGATGTTGGCATTAACACGAAAAACAGGCGATGCAATTATGATCAACAACAACATCGAGATTACAGTCCTTGAGGTTCGCGGTGATCAGGTTAAAATTGGTATTTCAGCACCAAAAGAAGTATCTATCTACAGAAAAGAAGTATATTTAGAGATTCAGAAGGAAAACGAGGCAGCAACAGAGGCTGCTCAGGCAATCAGCTTAGACGATATCGAAGCTCTCAAGAATCTCTTATAAAATCAATATTTATAAAAGATAATGGCGGTCAGATAACTGGCCGCCTTTTATGCTATAATTGTATATAAGTGGGAACAAATGTTTGACATATTGACAGGCTGTGATATAATTCTTTCATACGATTGTGTGCAATTAATTATTGGTGATTAAAATGGATTTTAAATTACATTCAGAATATAAACCTACAGGTGATCAGCCTCAGGCTATTGAGGATTTGGTGAGAGGTTTTAAGGAAGGCAATCAGATGCAGACACTGCTTGGTGTTACAGGCTCTGGTAAGACATTTACCATGGCTAATGTAATAGAGCAGCTTAATAAGCCGACTCTTATTATCGCCCACAATAAGACACTTGCAGGTCAGCTTTACAGCGAGTTCAAGGAATTTTTCCCTGAGAATGCTGTGGAGTATTTTGTATCTTACTACGATTACTATCAGCCGGAGGCCTATGTGCCTAGCACTGATACATATATTGCTAAGGATTCATCTATTAATGATGAGATAGATAAGCTGCGTCTTTCTGCCACAGCTTCACTTTCTGAGCGACGAGACGTAATTATTGTGTCATCGGTTTCTTGTATTTATGGTATTGGTGAGCCTGATGATTTCCAGAACATGATGGTAAGCCTTCGTCCTGGCGATTTTAAGGACAGAGATGATGTTATTCACGAGCTGATTAACATCCAGTACATGCGCAATGACATGGATTTTGACCGTGGTACATTTAGAGTTCGAGGAGATGTGTTAGAGGTAATCCCTGCCATCACTAAGGACTACGCCATCCGCATTGAGTTCTTTGGAGATGAAATCGATAGAATTTGTGAGACGGATATTATGACAGGTCAGGTAAAAAGAGAGCTTGAGCATGTGGCCATTTTCCCTGCCAGTCACTATGTTATTCCTCAGGACAAAATCAACTCAGCCTGCGCTAGCATTGAGGCGGAACTGGAGGAGCGAGTTAAGTTTTTCAAGTCAGAGGATAAATTAATCGAGGCTCAGCGAATTGCAGAGCGTACTAATTTTGATATAGAGATGCTTCGTGAGACAGGATTCTGCTCCGGCATTGAGAATTACAGTAGGCACATGACTAGCCAGCAGCCTGGTGAGCCACCTAAGTGTCTTATTGATTATTTCGGTGACGATTTCTTGATTATCGTAGATGAGAGTCATATTACATTGCCACAGGTGCGAGGTATGTTTGCAGGTGATCAGGCCAGAAAGCGTACCCTTGTGGAGTATGGATTTAGACTTCCATCTGCACTTGATAACAGACCTCTTAATTTCGGTGAGTTTGAGTCTAAGCTTGACCAGATTATGTTTGTTTCCGCTACACCTGGTGAGTACGAAGAGGAGCATGAGATGCTTCGTACGGAGCAGGTTATCAGACCTACAGGACTGCTTGATCCTGAGGTGGAGGTGCGCCCTGTAGAGGGTCAGATTGATGACCTTTACAAGGAGATTAAAAAGGAAACAGCTGGCGGCCACAAGGTAATGATTACTACACTGACTAAGCGTATGGCGGAGGATTTGACAGACTATCTTGCTGAGCTTGGCGTTCGTGTTAAATACATGCATTCAGATATTGATACCATGGAGAGAGCAGAGATAATCAGGGATTTACGACTTGATGTGTTCGATGTTCTAGTAGGTATCAATTTGCTTCGAGAGGGTCTTGATATTCCAGAGATTACGCTGGTTGCTATTTTAGATGCAGATAAGGAGGGCTTCCTTCGTAGTGAGCGCTCCCTGATTCAGACTATCGGTCGTGCTGCAAGAAATAGTGAGGGCCATGTTATAATGTATGCCGATACCATGACAGAGTCCATGGAGAAGGCCATCAGCGAGACTGAGCGTCGTCGTCAGATTCAGATGGCATATAATGAGGCTCACGGCATCACTCCTACCACTATCCAGAAATCAGTCAGAGAGCTTATTTCAATTGGAAAAGCTATCGCTAAAAAGGAACTTCAGTTTAAGAAGGACCCAGAGGAAATGGATAGTAAGGAGCTTGAGAAGCTTATTGCTGACATTCAGAAGAAGATGAAGAAGGCCGCAGCTGAGCTTAACTTCGAGGCTGCAGCTGAGTATCGTGACAAGATGGTAGAACTTAAACAGATGATGCAGCAGATGTCAGAAGAGTAGTTTATTATCTTGAGACATCTAATAACATGAGGGATTTGTTTGCAAATTCCCAAGGATTATTAGACTTGTGAAACAAGTTTTTATGAGGATATAGAAATGAAAGAAAAGAAATATATAAAAATTAAGGGGGCCAACGAGCACAACCTGAAAAATATCAGCTTGGACATCCCACGTGATGAGTTTGTTGTACTTACTGGTTTATCAGGTTCTGGTAAGTCATCCCTTGCATTTGACACTATTTTTGCAGAGGGACAGAGACGCTATATGGAGTCACTTTCTTCATATGCTAGACAGTTCCTTGGCCAGATGGAAAAGCCTAATGTAGAGCACATGGAGGGCATGCCACCAGCTATTTCCATTGACCAGAAGAGTACCAATCACAATCCACGTTCTACTGTAGGTACAGTCACAGAGATTTATGATTATATGAGACTTCTCTACGCTAGGTGCGGTGTGCCACACTGTCCTAATTGCGGCAAGCCTATCAGCAAGCAGACAGTGGACCAGATGGTAGATGCCATTATGGCACTTCCTGAGCGTACCAAGATTCAGCTTCTTGCTCCAGTAGTTAGAGGCCGCAAGGGTACACATGAGAAGCTTTTTGAGAAGGCTAAAAAGTCAGGCTATGTTCGTGTAAATGTAGATGGAAGTGTTTATGACCTTTCAGAAGAAATTAAGCTAGATAAGAATATTAAGCACAATATCGAGGTTGTGGTTGATAGACTTGTAATAAAAGAGGGCATTGAAAAGCGTCTTACAGATTCTATCGAGTCAGTTCTTAAATTGGCTGATGGACTTATGATTGTAGATGTAATTGACGGTGAGCCTATCCGATTTTCTGAGGGATTTTCATGTCCTGATTGTGGAATCAGTATTGATGAAGTAGAGCCACGTAGTTTCTCATTCAACAATCCATTTGGTGCTTGCCCAGAGTGTTTTGGTCTTGGTTACAAGATGGAATTTGATGAGGATCTTATGATTCCAGACAAGAGTCTTTCATTTAATCAGGGCTGTGTGCAGGTTATTGGTTGGCAGTCTGCTAATAAATCCACAAGCTTTGCACATGCATTGTTGGAGGCGCTTGCTAAGGAATACAAGTTTTCTCTTGATACACCTTATAAGGATCTTCCAGAGAAAATTAGACATATGTTTATTCATGGATTTGACCGCTCAGTAGATGTGGAGTACGAGGGCCAGAGAGGCAGAGGCGTATATCCTACAGTATTTGAGGGACTTATCGAGAATGTTAATCGTCGATACAAGGAGACATTCTCAGAGAATCAAAAGCGTGAATACGAAGAGTTCATGTTCTACAGTGAGTGTCCATGCTGTCACGGCCAGCGACTTAAAAAGGAATCACTTGCGGTTACTATTGCCGACAAGAACATTTTCGAGATGACTCAGTACCCAGTTCACGAGCTCTATGATTTGATTGATAACTTAGAGCTTACAGAGCAGCAGAAAAAAATTGGTGCTGTAGTGTTAAAGGAGATTAGAAATCGTCTTAAGTTCATGGTGGATGTAGGACTTGATTATCTTACACTTGCTAGAGCAACAGCCACACTTTCCGGTGGTGAGGCACAGCGTATTCGACTTGCTACACAGATTGGTTCTGGACTTGTTGGCGTTGCATACATTTTGGATGAGCCATCAATCGGTCTTCACCAAAAGGATAATGACAAATTGCTAGCTTCCCTTAAGGGACTTCGCGATTTGGGAAATACACTTATTGTGGTTGAGCACGATGCTGATACTATGCGTGCTGCAGACTATCTTGTGGATATCGGCCCTCGCGCCGGCAAGGACGGTGGAGAAGTCATTGCTGCAGGTACTCCTGAGGAGATTATGGCATGCCCTGATTCAATTACAGGCCAGTATTTAAGTGGCAAGCTATGTATTCCAGTTCCATCTGAGCGCAGAGAGCCAAAGGGATGGCTGACTATTAAGGGCGCTAGGGAGCACAACCTTAAAAATATTGATGTGGATATTCCACTTGGTATTATGACGGTAGTCACAGGTGTGTCAGGCTCCGGCAAGAGCTCACTTGTGAATGAGATTCTTTATAAGGATTTGGCTAAGAGACTTAACAGAGCAAGAAAAATATCTGGTAAGCATGATGATATTTTAGGAACAGAGGCTCTTGATAAGGTTATCGATATTGACCAGTCTCCAATTGGACGTACACCACGTTCTAACCCAGCTACATACACTGGCGTATTTGATTTAATACGTGATTTATTTGCGGGTACAACCGAGGCCAAGGAGCGAGGCTACAACAAAGGCCGCTTCTCCTTCAATGTAAAGGGAGGCCGCTGCGAGGCATGTTCTGGTGATGGTATCATCAAAATCGAGATGCACTTTTTACCAGATGTATATGTTCCATGTGAAGTATGCGGTGGTAAGAGATATAATAGAGAGACTCTTGAGGTTCACTACAAGGGCAAGACTATCTACGATGTGCTTGATATGACAGTTGAGGAGGCAGTTGAATTCTTCAAAAACGTACCAAGTATCGCTAATAAGATTCAGGCCCTCTACGATGTAGGCTTAGGCTACATCAAGCTAGGCCAGCCAAGTACCACACTTTCTGGTGGCGAGGCTCAGCGTATTAAGCTTGCTACAGAGCTTTCTCGTCGCGCCACAGGCAAGACCATCTACATTTTGGATGAGCCTACCACAGGTTTACATTTCGACGACGTTAACAAGCTAGTTGAAATCATGCGCAAGCTCTCAGACTCTGGTAACACAGTTGTAGTAATCGAGCACAACTTGGACGTAATCAAGTGTGCAGACTACATCATAGATATGGGACCAGACGGTGGCGACCGCGGCGGCACAGTAATCGCCAAGGGCACTCCAGAGGAGATCGTAAAGGTTAAGAAGAGCTACACAGGCCAGTATCTGAAGGAATATTTAAAGTAAATAAGTATTGATTTAGAGGTGGATATTGTCCACCTCTTTTCTTTTGTTAAAATGATAGATAATATTATAGACAGAATGATAAATGGGAGGGGTTTCATGAAAAAATGGTCAGTTATAAATAGGTGTTTTACATTGTTTGTACTAGGAATAGGGGTTATTTTTCTTATATCCTGTGGAAAGCAGAACTCTGAAAAAATAAGATATTCTAAATTAAATGACGAAGACTTAAACACTATAGAATACGTAAATGAAAATATAGATTGCGGATATAAACTTTTGGAAGAAATGGATGCTACTGAAAAATCAGTTGAAGCTCCATACACAGATATTAGCGAATCTGGAGATGTAAAGAGTTATGGTGTCTATATAAATGAAAAGAATGCTGCATTAAGGACTGCTATTGACATAAAAAATGAATCTGAGAGTACTATTTTTGGAGTTACATATGGTGACAAATATGGGGCTGCACGTGAGAGAATAGAGGATGCAGGTTTTGAGCTAGAAGAAGAGAAATTATTTAACAGTGATTTGACTACAATTACTTTCAAAAAGGGAATTGTAAGGATATGCTTGCAAGTTAAAAAAGAGGGTGAAGCAGGCATAGAAGATGATGTTATTGAGGTTATAGGAGTTAGCCTTCCAATTATGGAGGAAGAAAAGTAAATTTCTTAAATTGGGAATCAAAGAGATAAGGCACGCCAGCTGGCGTGCCTTTTATACAGTAAAAATTAGTCCGTGATAATCTCATAAGAATAATCTCTGAGATTTGCGCGAAGCTCGGCATGGTGACCATCTTTTTCCCAAGCAAGCTTAAGCATAAATCCATTGGATTCAGCTGTAAGGGTGCTGTCAAAGCTAAAGGCTGGATGCGTGTTTCTCAAACGTAATAATTCTAGCTGCTTTTTAACTACGTCATTTTTAAGGGCAACTTCAATCATTTCTGCAGATAGATTAGTTCGGTTGATTTCCTTGTGGCCGCCTACACCTGCGTGGGCAACGGCTTCGTGGTCATTTCTACCAGCAAATAAATCAAGATACCATACCTGTGGCTTGCCTGGCATAAACATCTGGATAGCGCGAGCTAAAAGCATTTTGCTATCATTCTCACCCAGGGCACTATAGTAGGTTGCATTGACCTGATAGTACATATTTTTCTGTCCATGGAGATCCTTAACATATCCGCCACGACCAACAATTGTATCAATAAGCTCCTGGATTTCTGTCTCATCAAGCATTCCCTTTAAATCGAGAAGAGGAATTCCGTCATGACAACCAAGCATGTTTACAACTCGAATATTCTTTTCTGTAAGTTCCCGGGCCCAATCAACTAAAAGCTTTCCTGATTGCTTCTCAAGAGTGTAGATGAGAAGACCTGGAAGGAAGAAATCATAGGTCATATAGCCCTTAGAGGCGATAGTTTCATAGGTACCTTCACCGTATGTGGCGTGTATCTCAGGTAAAAGAGAAAGTCCATATTCATTGGCAATATCTTTTACTCGTTCCAGCACATCCCATGTGTCCGGCTCGTTAAGGAAATTCTTCTTACCTGGCTCCTTAGGTGCGTATGCAAATGCATCAAGTCTGACGATTTTAGCACCATATTCAGAAAGAGTCTTAAGAGTATTTCTATAATGCTCCCATACAAGGTCAGATTTGATATTCAAATCCATCTGGCCCAAGTAACGTCTGCTTGCTTCTAGGTAATTGATAACATCATCTTTGTATTCTTCATAACCAGCGAAATCAATTTCAGAAGGGGTCTTGCCCTTATCAAGTGAAGCGCAAATGCGCTGAGCTAGATTTGTTGCTGCAAGATATTGCATACCAGCAGCTTCTATTAAGTCAGCAGCATCAGGTCTCTTGTAGCGAACCTCCTGATAGAAAGTGTTCCAATATGGCACATCCTTGCCATCAGGCATTCTCACCATAAGAATTGGAAGACCAGGCTTTCTGAAAAACATATCCTTGATATATTTATCATCTGGCTTAATATAGCCTTCTTCAGTCATTTCTCCGCAACCTTCCCAAAATTTGTTCCAGTTGATAAAGAAGTCGGCGTATTTAGAATTCTCACCATTTTTTATTAAATCCTGAAACTGAGGTGAGAGAACAGAAGCGTGATTTAAAATAAAATCCAGCTTCAAATCGATTCCCAAATCAGAAAGAGCTTCAATGGCTTCCTGAGAACCCAGCTCCTTATTGATGCCGTAATCTATTACAGAAAAACCCCTATCTAAGTCAGTGTTGTAGATACTAGGTAAAATATAAAATGACTGGAATACATCTTTAAACTCAGGCTTCTTAAGAACCTTGATGATGTCCTCGAGTCTCTTACCCATGCTGTCAGGATAAGCATTCAGCATAGGTCCATTATCATTGCGTGTGTTACTCATAAAAACTCCTTTGGACTAAGCCATTAATTTGCTAAAAGTATCAAAATCGATTAATTCGCCGCTTTTAGTGATGATGATTTTTGCTTTTTTGGCCTGTGATTTAATCTTCTCTTGCTCAATGTTAAGGATAAGCATTGTAAATGGGCTGTCTAATTTGCCATCTCTATTTCTAGAGCGTCTATGCTCGAGAGTCTCCTCTGGAGTAGAGTTCAAAAGTATAGGAATATCCACATTTGAAAGATAATCACTATTACCGTGGGTCCATTCAAGTATTAGTACCTTAGTATCGGTCATGTCCACTTCGTCATACCATAAAGAGGCTTCATCGCGGCCCATTCTCTTAAGCCACAGCTTGTCTGCGCCATTTAAAAATGATGAAAGAATTGAGTCAACTTCCTCAAAATCGATTTCCTTAGGTGTGCCTAGATAATTCTCTAAGGCCATCTTGCCACCATCTAAGTAAGTTTTAAACCAATCGTACTTAGCAATATTAGCATCATTGGCGTCATCCTCGGCCTTTTGAAGCTCCTGAAGCTCAGAAATAATAGTAGGATCACTAAGTCTAGAAGCAGCAAGAGCTCTTACGCCACCTTCTCTAAAAGTGTGGAGACGCTCAGCATCATTGTACATTGGAATACGATGTGGATAGTTGTCACCAGACATTGTGTAGCTTTTGATTCCAGCGGAAGTAAGCATATATGAGAGGATAGAAGCAATCTCACTTTTGCCTACACCAGAACCACCATGAACACAAACGACTGCACGTCCAAAGCTATTAGCAGAAGCGGCATTTTTAAGCTGTTCCACTAAAGCTGGGAAAATAGTACGTGCCTTGGCGATATGTGAATCACCAATTTCGATTTTATCTCCTGGCATATCACCATGTGGAATGTCAGCAGGAATATTAAGTCCATCGATGACAGTCAAAGAAGTGTTAAGCTTCTCTAAAACTGATGCATCTGTTGCAATCTTATTGAATTTACTGTTCATTTTAACTCCCTCACTACAAAAAATTATGAAAAAACTGCAAAAACCCGCATAAACTTGACACCTTATGCGCGTAAGTGCTATTATGTTTTCACAATACAATACAATCGAATTTTTGTAAAGGGGTTTTTGTCAAATGATAACTATCAAGGAAATAGCTCAGAGACTCAATATGTCCACAACCACAGTATCTAACGTGATTCACGGCAAGGCTGGAGAAGTTTCTGAGGAGACCAGACGTCGCGTAGAAGAATTTCTTAAGGAAGTAGACTACGTGCCTAATATCAATGCTAGAAATTTGGCTCAGAACGAGTCTAAAATCATTGGACTTGCGCTAAAAGCTCGCGTTGATAAGTATGAGAACCTTATCATGGATCCCTTTGTTGCAGAACTTATCGGTGGTATTGAAGAGACTATTAGGAATGCTGGATATTTCATGATGCTCTATATTTCTAGGGATACAGAGAAGATTATGCGCCATGTTTCAACCTGGAATGTGGATGGTCTTATTCTATTTGGTATGCTGGATGATGACGGAGTACGTGTAAGTAAAAAGTATAAGAAACCAATAGTTTGCCTTGATACATATAGTATGGAGGGATTAAAGCACTTCACCAATGTAGGCCTTGACGATGAGCAAGGTGCCTACAATATGGTAAAATACATCATTTCTTGCGGTCACGAACGTATTGCTTTCCTATCAGACAATACCAAGGGCGTAGACTTAGCCCGTTTAAATGGCTATAAGAGGGCCCTTGAAGAAGCAGGAATTGAATACAGTGAAAAGGATTTCTTGAAAATACGCCCAGCAAGCGCAGAAATTGAGGCCAGCTTGGACGAAATATGCCACAGAGCTCTTGATTATACTGCAATTATGTGCGTATCTGATTTGTATGCAGTTACACTTATGTCAGCTCTTACAGATCGTGGAATCCGTGTGCCAGAGGGCATTTCTATAGCTGGATTCGATGATAATATGCTTGGCAGTCTGTATAGACCAGCCCTTACTACCGTTCACCAGGACGTTAAGCAAAAGGGAGTAGTGGCTGCAGAGACACTTCTTAAGAAACTTCGTGGGGAAGAAACAGAAGCCCAAATAACATTACCAACTCGACTTGTTATCCGTGATACCGTCACAAAGCCTAGAAAATCAAGCTTTATGGGACGTTTTTAATTAAAAATGGATTTCAGAAATGGGGGTTGACCCTTTAGAAAAGTTGTGTTATGTTTTACTTATAACAAACTTATGCGCAAAAGTTAGCTAATCAAAACAAGGGTAATTGTGCACCATGCACAATAAAAGGTAGATTTTTTCTACACAATTAACATTTTACATGTTATGGGAGGGATTATTGAAATGAGAAAGAGATTACTTTCGGTACTTATGGTAGGCGCTATGGCCAGCAGCCTCGTAGCTTGTGGTCAGCCTAACACAGCAAACAATGGAGGTTCTAACTCACAGGGTGGAGGAGCATCAGCAGATAGCTCAGCAGTTAGACTTCTAAATGGTAAGCCAGAGATTGATTCTCAGCTTCAGGATTTAGCTAAGCTTTACAAGGAGGAGACAGGTAACGAGCTCATCGTTGAGACAATCGGTGGTGATACTAATGCTTCTGACGAGCTTAAGAAGATGTATCAGGCAGGCAACATGCCAGACATTTTCGTAATCGAAGCTAACCAGGCTGCTTCATGGGACGGCAAGTTAGCAGATCTTAAGGGTGAGGATTGGACAAATAATACTGAGTTTGAACTTGTTGATGACTCAATGGGAACAATCGGATTCCCTTACACAGTAGAGGCTACAGCACTTGGCTACAACGCAGACGTGCTTAAGGCAGCAGGCGTTGATCCTTCAACACTTACAAGTCCAGATGCTTATGCAGAGGCGTTTAAGAAACTTGATAGTAAGAAGGATGAGCTTGGAATTAAGGCAGTTCTCGGTTGGTGTGCAGAGCCATCTAACCTTGGATGGTCTTCAGGTACTCATGTATTTGGACAGTATCTTGATGCAGGTCTTGCAGCTGATGATACTACATATATTGATTTACTTAACGACGGTGGTCAGGTTGATCATGACAGAATGCTTGCATTCGCAGAGTTCGTTGGCATGATGAACCAGTATTCAGATCCAGATCTTCTTGTAGATGGTACTTATGATGAGCAGGTAGCTGGCTTCAAGGCTGGTGACTATGCATTCATCACACAGGGTAACTGGTGTGTAACATCTCCTGATGATGTTGATTTTGAGTGTGGATTTGCTCCATACGCATTTGAGGATGGCATTGATACAATCATCGCTGGTCCACCAAGCTACTGGGTAGCATATGCAGATGGTAATGTTGATGGCGCTAAGGCATTCTTTAACTGGTGCGCAGGTGACTCTGCTCAGAATATTCTTGTAAATGATGCAGGTCTTGTTTCTCCATTTAGTGATTGCCAGTACGAAGCTGTTAATCCATTCTACGCTAGCATGAAGACATACATCGACGCTGGTAAGTTCAGCGGATGGCATACAATGCTTAAGAAGGATGGACTTCAGAATCAGACATGTCAGGTATTTGCTGATTATGCTCAGGGCAAGCTTGACGCTGAAAGCTTCACAACAACAATTGAGCAGGTAATCAAGGATTACTATGCAAACTAATTAAGTAATAGCTTTGGGGCAGGGCTAAATGCGCTGCCCCTTTTTATCTTCATTTTGTAAGAGTTGGTAGGAGAGAAAGGAGATTAGTTATGGGTGATTTCTCCGTGAGACGAAAAATCTTTTCCTTCGGATGTATGGTTATAGGTGTGGCCATGATGATTGCGGGATTATATATGGCTATCACACTTACAGACTTCTGGGGAGTTAGAGGCACATTAATAATTGCAGGTTGTGTTGCATTTTTTGTGGGGTTATATTTTTTCCCTACATTCAAGCATCATAGAGGGATAATTAATTTTATGTTTTTATTTCCACTGTTATTTGCCTTTGCAGTAACAGTGATCATTCCGCTTGTTTTAGGTATTGGATATTCTTTCACAGATTGGGATGGAATTACATTAAATAAATTTGTTAAATTCGATAATTATACAAGAATGTTCCATGAGCCACAGTTCTTATGGTCAGTATTAATTACATTCTTGTTTGTAGTATTAAATATAGTTCTTGTAAATTTAGTAGCATTTTTACTTGCTTTGTTATGTACATCAAAGCTTAAGGGACTAGGATTCTTTAGAGCAGCATATTTCGTGCCAAACCTTATCGGTGGTATCGTACTTGGTTACATTTGGCAGTTTATCTTCTCTAAGGTAGTAACTGAGATTCTAAACTCTCAGGCATCTATGCTGACTGAGACAAAGACAGCCCTTATAGGAATCGTACTTGTATATGTATGGCAGTATGCTGGTTACATCATGCTTATTTACATCACAGGTCTAAACACTGTACCTGGTGATGTGCTTGAAGCTTCATCAATTGACGGTGCAAATTCATGGCAGACACTTTTCCAGATAAAGATTCCAATGATTGCTCCAACAATTACTATTTGTACATTCCTTACACTTACTAGTGCATTCAAGCAGTTCGATGTTAACTTGTCATTAACAAATGGTACTGGCTCAGTTAACTTCATGGGTAAGTTCTTATCAAAGGGTACACAGATGCTGGCTCTTAATATTTACGATACAGCATTTGTTAACAATGAATATGCATACGGCGAGGCGAAGGCAGTATTCTTCTTTATTATTCTTGCTATTGTGTCTATTTGCCAGGTTCGTATTTCAAATAAAAAGGAGGTGGAATTGTAATGAAAATAAAAGAGAAAACCTCCAAAGTAGTTATAAAGATGATAATCGCAATTGTGATTGCCCTTTATGTATTGTTCCCATTTTTCCTTGTTGTGATTAATTCATGCAAGCAGACAGCGGATATTACAGCTAATCCAATTGGACTTAATGGTGTGTCATTAACGAATTTATACCAGAATTTGTCAGATGTAATTAACAACACTCATTTTCTTTTCTGGTCAGCATTTACATCATCAGCCGTAATTACAATTCTTTCACTAGTATTGTTAGCTCTCCTTGGAGCTATGGCTGCATGGGTAATCTGCAGAAATAAAACAAAATGGTCAGTGGTAATTTACTTTACATTTATTGCATCAATGATTATTCCATTCCAGGTAGTAATGCTTCCACTTATCTCTACATTTAGAGATGTAGGAAATTTTGTTGGTATTCCTATGATTCAATCAATACCAGGTATCGTATTTGCGTATCTTGGATTTGGTGGTGCCATGACAGTGTTTATCTTAAATGGTTTCATAAAGGGAATTCCTATGGAACTGGAAGAGGCTGCAGCTATAGATGGATGTTCACCAGAGCAGACATTCTTTATTGTAATTCTTCCATTACTAAAGCCAGTAATCACTACAGTTACAATTCTTAATGGTATGTGGATTTGGAACGATTATTTGCTTCCATCAATCCTTCTTCAGCAGAATGGACCAGTTAAGACTCTTCCAGTTGCTGTTCAGGCGTTTGTTGGTTCATACGTAAAACAATGGAACTTGATTTTAGGTGCTGCGTTACTTGCAATTATTCCAATTCTCATTCTCTTCTTCATTGCTCAGAAGCAGATTATGGAAGGAATGATTGAGGGTGCTGTAAAAGGCTAATATTTTTGGGGAAAGTTTCCAAATCTTCACATAGCCATCACATTGGAATGTTATAAGAGAAGTGTACTAGCGAAAGCTAATACCAAATTTTTCATAACTCAGCGACCAAGGCGACTTGGTCGCACTCCCCGACTCTTACGCGTCAGTGCACATGCGCTGGCGCTTTTATATTTTAATAAGAATATAAGAGCCTTGAATAATAACTGATTTTGTATATAATAAGAAAGTAAAAATGCGTATTTCTGTCCAAAAGGACAGTAGACTATACTAAAACACAGAAAGGATAAGAAAATGGCAGCATCAGATATCGGTATTGATTTAGGTACAGCGAGTGTTCTTGTTTATGCAAAAGGCAAGGGCGTTGTTTTGAAAGAGCCTTCAGTAGTGGCTTTCGATAGAGATACTAACAAAATTAAAGAGATTGGTGAGGAGGCACGTCTTATGATTGGACGTACTCCTGGTAATATTGTGGCAGTTCGTCCACTTCGTCAGGGTGTTATCTCTGATTACACAGTTACAGAGAAGATGATTAAGTACTTCGTTCAGAAGGCAATGGGCAAGAAGAGCTATCGTAAGCCTCGTATTGCTGTATGTGTTCCTTCTGGAGCTACAGAGGTAGAGAAGCGTGCAGTTGAGGATGCAGCATTCGCAGCAGGCGCTCGTGAGGTTTCTATTATTGAGGAGCCTATCGCAGCAGCTATCGGTGCTGGTATCGATATTTCTCTTCCAATGGGTAATATGATTGTAGATATCGGTGGTGGTACAGCAGATATCGCTGTTATCTCACTTGGTAGCTCAGTTGTCAGCACATCTATCAAGGTGGCTGGTGATGATTTCGACGAGGCTATCGTTCGTTACATGAGAAAGAAGCACAATCTTCTTATTGGTGAGCGTACAGCCGAGGACATTAAGATTAAAATTGGTCGCTGCTTCCCACTTGGCGATTCAGAGACTATGGATGTTAGAGGACGTAACCTTGTATCTGGTCTTCCTAAGACTATTACAGTTACATCTGAGGAGACAGAGGAGGCTCTTAAGGAGTCTACAATGCAGATTGTTGAGGCTATCCACTCAGTACTTGAGAAGACTCCACCAGAACTTGCAGCCGACGTAGCAGACAGAGGTATCGTACTTACAGGTGGCGGTGCACTTCTTCGCGGCCTTGAGGAGCTTATTGAGGACCGTACAGGTATTAACACAATGACAGCTGATGAGGCTATGACATGTGTTGCTATTGGAACTGGTCGCTATGTAGAGCTTCTTGCAGGAGATTAATTAGATTTATTTCGTTTAATAACGATACGGACCCCGATTTTTGAAAAAATTATATTAAATAATTATTTTTTCAAAATAGGGGTTATTTTTATATTCAATTATCCGATATAGAAATTGGAGATTATTAATCAGGTGCCTAAAACAGGGGGATATTCATGGTTAAAGGTCTATATACAGCCTATACAGGAATGGTTAACGAGCAGAGAAGAATGGAGGTTATGACCAATAACTTGGCCAACTCAGCTACCACAGGCTACAAAAAAGAAGCCATGGTTGCTCAAGCATTCGACGAGAGATTAGCCATCAAAATCAAAGACACATCATCACTTGGTAACAGACCAGAGGGAATTGGATACATGTCTCTCGGTGCTAAAATTGGTGAGACATATACAAATTGGGACCAGGGTGGTTTCCAGATAACAGATAAGCCTTCAGATGTAGCCATCGGTGGCAAGGGATTTTTCGCAATAGCTTTTACTAACAAGGCAGGAGAGACTTCTATTAGATATACACGCGATGGAGCATTTACAGTTGATACTGATGGATACTTGAGAACATCAGATGGTGACTACGTACTCAATGCAGAGGGAGCTCTCAATTCTCTCTACGGCGAGGATTATTACGTACAAATTGATCCTAATCTAGAGTATGCCATTGCAGCTGATGGAACCATCTCTCAGAACAACGAAGAGGTTGATACAATCGGAGTCATTGATATTGCAGACTACGATTATATTAATAAATACGGTGAGAACCTATACACATTGATTCCTGGCGGACAGATTATTGAAAGCGATGCCATCTTAGAGCAGGGCACACTTGAATCTTCCAATGTCAATGTTGTTGAGGAAATGGTTAGCATGATTCAGATAGCTCGTGCATACGAGGCAGGTCAGAAGATGATTCAGACAGAAGATGCTACCCTTGAAAAAACCGTCAACCAAGTAGGACAGGTATAAAACCGTAGAAAGTAACGTAATAATTAATGTATAAAAACCGTAGAAAGAACGGTAATGATAATTGTATTAATACAAAACCTTTAAATAGCTTGTAATTGTCAAGCTATTAGGTCTCATCAGCGAATCGTGTTAGATGAGCTGAGAGACTCTAATGCTTGATAATGTAACAAGCGGGAAACAAATCATGGAGGTACTTGGCATATGATGAGAAGTTTGTGGTCTGCTGCTTCAGGTATGAAGGGCCAGCAGGTATCAGTTGACACAATTGCAAACAACTTGGCAAATGTTAATACAACTGCATATAAATCTCAGAGTACACAGTTTAAGACATTGTTATACCAAACAATGCAGTCTACAAGTACAAATGGTCAGGGCGAGACCAAACCTACAAGCGCTCAGGTGGGACTTGGTACAAGAGTTGCTTCAATAAATGCAAACTTTACTCAGGGTAGCCAGCTGGCAAAGGATAGCCCAACAGCAATGTGTATCATTGGTAATGGTTTCTTTGCTGTAGAAGATGGAGACGAAACTCACTACACTAGAAATGGTGATTTTACATGGGCACTTGATGATGGAGGTAACAAGGTACTTACCACATCAGAAGGATACAAGGTGCTGGATCAGGCAGGAAGACCTATCACTGTTCCAAATACAGTAGAAAAGGGATTCACAGTTAATCCAGACGATGCTTCGATTTCATATCAGAATCCTGATGGTACATACACCAACACAGGTCAGTCAATTGCACTGTACCAATTTACAAATAGAGTCGGCTTGGACAAAATCGGAGAGAATCTCTACGATGAGACAGCTGCCTCAGGGGAGCCAATGGGTGAGTGGAACACTCAGGGAGTAAATAGGAGTTCAATAGCTCAATACTATGTAGAGGGATCTAATGTAAATGTTGCCGATGAGATGGTAAGTCTTATCATTGCACAGCGTGCATACGAGATGAACTCAAAGGCAATAACTACTTCAGATACAATGTTAGAGCAAGCTAACAACCTTAAGAGATAGTAATGTGACAGGTAAATGAATTCTCTAAATATGCGGTACAGAGGATTCGCGGATTTACGGGAGGAATGAAAAATGGATACTATGGTAATGAACACTTACATGCAGACGCAGTACAACAAAGCGGCGACAGAAGCTGCAGAGAAGACAGCAAAATCACTTGGTGGTATTTCAGCAACATCCAGCAAGGAAGAAGTTACAGAAGCTGTAAAGGGCTTTGAGACTTACTTGATGGAGCAGGTGCTCAAGGAAGTTAAGGAATCATTTGTTCCAAAGGACGATGAGGATTCTTCAATGTCTATGTACAAGGACTATTTCATGGATAGTGCTTATACAAAGGTTGCAGAGCAGCTTGTAGATGAAGTTGGTGGAAATATCACAGAGGACTTCGTAGAGCAGATTATGCGTAACTACGGCATCACAGGTACATCTAATATTCCTACAGAGGATGGAGGACTTGATGCTGATGCAGTATCAGAGGAAATTGCTCAGGCGAATTCTTCAACAGTTCAGCAAGTATTGGCATAAAGAATATTTAAAAGAGGCATTGCAAAGGCAATGTCTCTTTTTTTATGCTATTATATTACCTATGGAAGAAATAACAGGTTACGTAGAAGGAATTATATTTAGAAATTCAGATAATGGCTATACTGTCATGGATTTTGTGGTAGATGAATTTCTCATTACAGTAGTGGGGATTTTTCCTACTGTTGGAGAGGGAGAGAATCTTTTGCTTCGAGGACAGTACATAGACCATCCTACATATGGACGACAGTTTAAGGCTACAAGCTACGAGGCGGTTGCCCCTGCAGATGAGCTGTCTATGGAGAGATACTTAGGTTCAGGTGCAATTAGAGGAATCGGTCCCAAGCTTGCTGCTAGAATAGTTAAAAAATTTGGCGCAGATACATTTAGACTTATTGAGGAAGAACCAGAGCGTCTTGCTGAGGTAAAGGGAATTTCCCTTAATAAGGCAATGGAAATTTCAGACCAGATTGTAGGTGCCAAGGACATCCGTAATGCTATGATTTTCCTTGATAAATATGGGCTTCATGGCAATACAGCTATCAAAATTTACAATCGATTTGGCAATGAAGTTTATAATATTATCCAGAGCAATCCATATAAGCTTGCTGATGAAATATCAGGTATTGGTTTTAAGACAGCTGATGAGATTGCCACTCAAGTGGGAATAAAAGTTGATTCTGAATTTAGAATCAAGGGAGGAATCCAGTATATTCTTGGCCAGGGAGCAGGACTTGGACATACATATCTTCCTATTGAGCTTTTGAAGGATATGTCAGTAGATTTGCTGAAGGTAGACGAGGCATCAGTTGAGGCTCAGATTATGAATCTGGCCATGGAAAGAAAGCTGATTATCAAAAAGGATGGCGACAATACACAGATTTATTCTAGAGCATTCTATCGAATGGAAGAATCTATTTCAGGGATGCTTAGAGAACTGAATGTGACATATAAAGCTGATGAAGACGACTTGCAAAAGGTCATTCGTCGCATAGAAAAGGATGAGGAAATCGAGCTTGATGAGCTGCAGAAAAATGCAGTGATTTCAGCAGCGAAAAAGGGATTTTTCATCCTAACAGGTGGACCTGGTACAGGAAAGACCACCACAATTACAACCATGATTCGCATGTTCGAAGAGGAGGGCCTTAATATTTTCCTAGGCGCTCCTACAGGCCGTGCTGCCAAGCGTATGAGCGAGGCCACAGGCTATGAGGCTAGAACTATTCATAGAATGCTTGAGGTGTCAGGCAGGCTGGGAGACGATGATGATGTGGCATCCTTTGCTAGATTTGACCGCAATGAGGAGAACCCTTTAGAGTGCGATGTAATCATTATCGATGAGATGTCCATGGTGGATGTTTCCCTTATGTATTCACTGCTTAAGGCTATATCACCAGGCACCAGACTGATACTGGTAGGCGATGTTAATCAGCTTCCATCTGTAGGTCCTGGAAATGTATTAAAAGATATCTTGGCATCAGGAAAATTCGAATCAGTTAAGCTGGAAAAGATTTTCCGCCAGGCTCAGGAAAGTGACATTGTCATGAATGCCCACAAGATTCATCAGGGCCAGCATGTTTTACTTGATAATAAATCAAAGGATTTCTTTTTCTTAAAGAGGGATGATGCAGACACCATTATCAGTGTTATGCTCACTCTTGTAAAAGAGAAGATGCCTAAATACGTAGATGCAGGAATTAGCGATATACAGGTTCTTACTCCTACCAGAAAGGGTCTCCTTGGAGTAGAGAGATTAAATAGTATTTTGCAGAGATATCTTAATCCTGAATCCCCTGATAAAAAGGAATGGAAGGGTGATACCAGAGTATTCCGCGAGGGTGATAAGGTAATGCAGATTCGAAATAACTACCAGCTGGAGTGGGAAGTTACTGGCAATTACAACATTACCATCGAAAAGGGCCTTGGTGTGTTCAACGGAGATGTGGGAATTATCAAGGATATCAACGAGTGGGGTAAGACAGTAACTGTTGAATTTGAAGAGGGTCGAAAGGTAGTCTATCCATTTGCCAGTTTAGATGAGCTGGAGCTTGCCTATGCCATCACAGTCCACAAGTCACAGGGTTCGGAGTATCCAGCAGTTGTAATGCCTATAGTTGATGGCCCCAAGATGCTTATGAATAGAAATATTCTCTATACAGCCATTACCAGAGCAAAAAAATGCGTCACCATGGTAGGCGACGCAGATGTTTTTTACTCTATGGTTGATAATACATCTCAGGCTAAGAGATATTCAGGTCTTAAGGACCGAATAGCCGAGGCCTTTAGAGAATAGATTTAATAAATAATTTGTTGTTAACGCTGTCGGCGAGATTGATTATGTCGCCATTATCAAGCTGAATAACAGGTCGTGAAAGGTTGCTCTTGTTGATGTAGACCACGCGGCCTGTTTTTGCGTTATTTAAAATGACACGGCTGTTATTATATGTGTTGGCGATTCTCTCAAGGAAGGTGAGAATGTACTGAGTACGGTACTTCTGTAAGCCTTCTTTTTCAAATTCGCTAATAACCTGGAATGAGCAAAGTGGATCGCGGTGTGCACGAGCAGATGTCATGGCATCGTATACATCAGCGATGGCTACGATACATGAAAAATCGTCCATCTCGTCATCAAAAAGTCCTCTTGGATATCCGCTTCCGTCGGCTCTCTCGTGATGCTGTAAAGCAGCTGCAGAGATTCTAGAATCGAAGCCCTTGCCGTTTAAAAGCTTTTTACCCTCGAGAGGGTGTGTTTTCATGATGTCATATTCATCATCAGTATAACGGTCTGGCTTATTCAAAATATCCTCTGGAATTTTAAGCTTGCCGATGTCGTGAAGAAGTCCAGCGAGAGTAAGAGTGTTTAAATCCTCTTTTGGTAATTTAAGCCATTTGCCAATTGCTCGAGATATAAGTGCAACATTAAGTGAATGAGAATAAATAGGGTCCTCTAGATTTCTCATGTTGCTAAGCATATCAAAAAGCTCTAATGCTGTCTTAGACTTAAAAAGTGCCTCACATTTATTAAGTAAATCATCTGTGCAAGATGAATCACCACCATCTGCTATCTTTTTTAATGTCTCCTGAAGATAAGCGATATTGATTGCATAGTCAGACTGGAATTTCTGGAATGTAGGAGAAGCTTTTAATCTCTGTGTATATGTAATCTGGTCACTGACTCTAGACTCAGGCTTCTGAGGCTTTACAGGTGCTTTCTCTGTCTTTTCTTTTGCAGGAGCAGGCTCTGGTGCCGCTTCTTCTGCAATGTCTTCAACAGTAACAGATTCAATTTTATAAAAGGTAAGCTTGGCAATAAGCTGATTAGTAAGTTCTTCACCAGCCTTGGAAATGGTCTGGCCTCGTTTAGTAAGAATAGGCTCAGCTACAACCATGCCCGCCTTTAGCTTGTCTACAGTAAGTGTTTGCATAACAATCCTTTCATCAGATTTTGCCAATTTGAAACAAAACCTATACATTATATTCTCGACCTTGGAGGTATATAAATACACCTATCTAGATTATATAATTAGCAAATTTTAATTACAATCAATTATGTGTGAATATTTTCCGAAAGAACGTGTTAATTGCTTGCTGTATACAAGAAAAGGGATTATACTAACAAAGTTAAGAAATAGTTCTTAACGTAACTTAATAGAAAGAGAGTCATATAATGGAAAAGTTACTTTTTACTTCAGAGTCAGTAACAGAAGGCCATCCAGATAAGGTATGTGATGCCGTATCTGATGCCATCCTCGATGCTTGCTTAGCTGAAGACCCAATGAGTAGAGTAGCTTGTGAGACTGCTTCATGTACAGGATTCGTTCTTGTTACAGGTGAGATCACAACTAAGGCTCAGCTCGACGTTCCAGCTATTGTTCGCAAGACTCTTCTTGAAATCGGATATGACGATGGAAAGAAAGGCATTGATGGAAACTCTTGCGCTGTTATGGTCGCTCTTGATCAACAATCCGCAGACATTGCTATGGGTGTTGACAAGGCTCTTGAGGCAAAGGAAGGCTCACTTGCAGATGATTTAGATACAGGTGCAGGTGACCAAGGTATGATGTTCGGTTTCGCAACTAACGAGACAGAAGAGCTCATGCCATACCCAATTTCTCTTGCTCATAGACTTGCTCTACAGCTTGCTAATGTCCGCAAAGATGGTACACTTAAGTACCTCAGACCAGATGGAAAGACACAGGTATCTGTAGAGTACGACGAGGCTGGAAAGCCAGTTAGACTTGAAGCGGTAGTTTTATCTACTCAGCATGATGAAGACGTTACTCAAGAACAGATTCACGCAGACATCAAGAAATATGTCTTCGACCCAGTCCTTCCACAGGACATGATTGATGAAAAGACTAAGTTCTACATCAATCCAACAGGCCGCTTTGTTATCGGCGGACCACACGGTGATGCGGGTCTTACAGGCCGTAAAATCATCGTTGATACTTACGGTGGATATGCTCGTCACGGCGGCGGTGCATTCTCAGGTAAGGATTGCACAAAGGTTGACCGCTCAGGCGCTTACGCAGCTCGTTACGTTGCAAAGAATATCGTTGCAGCAGGACTTGCTGACAAGTGTGAGATTCAGCTTTCATACGCAATTGGCGTAGCAGAGCCTACATCAGTTATGGTAGATACATTTGGCACAGGTAAGCTTTCAGATACTAAGCTTGTAGAGATTGTTCGTGAGAACTTTGATCTTCGTCCAGCAGGTATCATCAAGATGCTTGACCTTCGTCGTCCAATCTATCGTCCAACAGCAGCATATGGTCACTTTGGTCGTACAGATGTTAAGCTTCCTTGGGAGCAGACAGATAAGGTTGATGCACTAAAGAAATATCTTTAAGAAATTCAATATGCTATAATTAAGGCAGCCTCTAAATATAGGGGCTGTCTATTTTATTAGATTTATCCTGGATGATTTTACGAAACAAGGTACAGGCTATGAAATTAAAAAATCGACTTATCATTTCATTTTTTATAATTACAATTGTTCCAGTTGTGCTATTCAACGCTTTAATGCTTGGCTTAAAGGAGGTCATTAGAAAGGCCACCGAAGAACAGCTTGGACGTAATATAGTGATGCAGGCCCTGAAGCATTATATGGATGACGGAGGCTTATTTGACGAATTGGTTTTTAACTTCTGTGTAGCGGAGTTTGTCATTCTCCTTTTGACAGCAATTATCATGGTTGCTTGGATTTACAAGGGAATCGCACCACAGATTAAGATTTTAAAAATTGCTGCCAATAATGTTAAGGAAGGAAATTTGGAATTTAGTGTTGCCACAGGTGGCACTGACGAGATGTCAGAGGTGTGCAATGCCTTTGAGGATATGAGGGTTCGTCTTAAGAACAATGCCAAGGACCGCCTGGAGGATGAAGCAGAGCAGAGGGCTTTGATATCAAATATTGCCCACGATTTAAAGACTCCTATCACAGCAATTAAGGGATACGCAGAGGGTATGCTAGATGGTGTGGCCGACACTCCAGAGAAGCGTGAAAAATACATTAGAACTATTTACAACAAGGCCAACGAAATGAACACTCTCATCAACGAGCTGACCTTGTATTCAAATATTGATACCAACAAAATTCCATATAATTTCCAGAAGCTCAACATACATTCTTATTTTCAGGACTGCATAGAAGAGCTT
The DNA here is from genome assembly GCA_017557435.1 of Pseudobutyrivibrio sp. GTDB lineage: Bacteria > Bacillota > Clostridia > Lachnospirales > Lachnospiraceae > Pseudobutyrivibrio. The sequence goes on from JAFYYR010000002.1 coordinate 72,108, forward strand.
GGAATGGACCTTGAAAATCAGCATATCAGACTTGATTATGCCAATTATGTTGACCCGGATGTGCTTATCATCGCAGACCCTGAGCAGCTAGGCCGTATTATTCACAATATCGTGAGCAACTCTGTAAAATACATGAGAGCTGATGTGTCATCACGTATCGCCATTACCATAAAAGACGTAGGCGATTTCGTGCAGATTGAGGTTGCTGACAATGGAAAGGGCATAGCCACTAAGGATTTGCCTTATGTATTTGATAGATTTTATAGAGCTGATGCCTCAAGAAATTCTGCCGCAGGAGGCAGCGGAATTGGTCTTTCAATAGTAAAGAAGATAGTTGAGGATCACGGCGGAAAAATTTGGGTTACTAGCAAAGAAAACGAAGGAACTACAATGTACTTCGTAATTAGAAAATACCAGGAGGTAATGTATGAGTAGGATACTAATCATTGAAGACGAAGAGTCGATTGCAGAATTGGAAAAGGATTACCTTGAACTTTCAAACTTTGAAGTAGACATTGAAGCGGATGGAGAAAAGGGATTACAGAAGGCCCTGGCTGGAAACTATGACATGTTTATTCTTGATTTGATGCTTCCTGGTTTAGATGGATTTGAGCTTTGCAAGCGCATCCGTGAGGTTAAAAATGTGCCAATTCTTATGGTTACTGCCAAAAAAGAAGAGATAGATAAAATTAGGGGCCTTGGCCTGGGAGCTGATGACTATATTACAAAGCCATTCTCTCCAAGTGAGCTTGTTGCCAGAGTTAAGGCTCATCTTGCTAGATACGAGAGACTTGTTCAGTCACCTGCTATTCAGAAAAATGAAATCAGCATCAGAGGACTTCGCATCGACAAGGCAAGCAGACGTGTATGGATTAATGGCGAGGAAAAAGTATTTACTGCCAAGGAGTTTGATTTGCTTACATTTTTGGCAGAGAATCCAAATGTTATTTTCTCCAAGGAGCAGTTGTTTGAGACACTGTGGGGAGAGGAATCAATTGGAGATATTTCCACTGTCACTGTGCATGTTAATAAGATTCGTGAGAAAATCGAGCTTAACACATCAAAACCTCAGTATATAGAGACAATTTGGGGAGTAGGATACCGCTTTAAGGTATAAAAAAGAGTGTGGTATACATTCAAATTGTGTTAGAATATTCATATAATTCAATTTCTGAGGGGGAATTTGTATGAACATTATTTACGAGGACGATAGCATAATTGTATGCTATAAGCCAGCAGGAGTGGCGACCCAGACGAAAAACATAGGACAGCAGGATATGGTTAGTCTCTTAAATAATTATTTGGCTGAAAAGGGAGACAAGCCGACAATTCGCGTTGTACACCGTTTGGACCAGCCTGTAGAGGGCATCATGGTTTTTGCTAAGAGTCAGGAGGCTGCAAACAAGCTGACTAAGCAGATTACGGACCATGTATTTACAAAAAAGTACTATGCAATTATCAGTAGGGAATCATTTCCAGATGAGGGAGAGTTAGTGGATTATCTGGTAAAGGACAACAGAACTAACCTTTCTAAAATTGTCCGGGACAATGATCCACGAGCTAAAAAAGCCGTGCTTAAGTACAAAGTAGTGGATCAGTGGGACGACAGGAAGCTTTTGGATATTGATTTGTTCACTGGCAGACATCATCAGATTAGAATACAGCTTGCCAGCAGAACAGCTCCTATTATAGGTGATGTTAAATATGGTGGTGCATCCACTGGTCATAGCTTGGCACTTTGCTCACATCACATTGGATTTAAGCATCCTATTACAGGCGAAGAAATGGAATTTGATGTTACGCCTCAAGGAGAAGACTTTAAAGATAGCCGTATAGCCGGCTAAAGAGACGGGGGAACTTTCTTGGTTAAAATATATGTGTTGATATTTTTGCTGACTGCATTCATTATGTTGGCCTGCATAATCTATATAGGCACTCGGCACAAAATTAAAAATAACAAGCTTAATATATCAATTGTGCAGCTTTTGACCATAGGAATTATTACGTGTCTATCGTACACGGAGGCAATAGCTACTCGAAATGAACTACGCTCGGAGATTGCGTATATAATATATTTTGCAAGCATTGACTGGTTGCTTTTGACATTCGTCTTTTATGCAAGGCAGTACACGAAAGTTTGGGCAGGCAATTATTCAGCGCCACTTATTACAGCTACAATAGCTTTTGTAGACAATATTAGTTTAGTTGGAAACCTATATTGGCATCATGTTTTTGCTTTGAAAAAAGTTTTCTTTAGTGCCGATGACTGGTTCTATGGATTTGAGACAACAGGTGATTACTACATGGTGCACCTCATTTTCTGCTACATCATAGTTGCGCTGGTAGTAGTAATATTTGCCAAAAAAGCCATCGCCACCAGTGGATTCCACAGAAACAGATACTTAGCAATCCTAGCCATGCTAGGTGGAATTGTGCTATTGAATGTTTTCTATCTATTTTTTGATTTTCCAGTGGATATTTCCATATTCTTCTATGCAATCGCATCGATTTATGTGGCTTACTATACTCTTTTGTATAATCCAAAGGCTTTTGTGGAATATATGCTTTCCACAATTACAGAGCGAATGGAATGTGCGCTGATAGCATTTGACGAAAATGACAGTTGTATTTTTGCCAACCAATTTGCTAAGAGAATGTTCTCACCTAGTGGAGACAGGCGATTGCTCGAGGAGAGGTTCAGAAAATGGAAGGATGGTCGAGAGGCCAATTCCATTTCTAATTCAAGCTGGAATGACATTTACACCTTAAACGGTGATGAATACAGATTCGATATTCACTTTAACAAAATCTACGACAGAAGAGGCTATTATTGCGGATGTTATTATTCTTTCTATGATGTGACAGGTGATTACCTGGCCTACGAGGAGGAAAAATACCGAAGCAGTCACGATAGCCTGACTGGTGCACTAAATCGAGAGAGCTTCTATGAGGAAGTGCGTAATATTTTGGATGAAAATCCAGAGACTGAATATCTTATGGTCTGTGCCAATGTTAAGGGATTTAAGCTCATTAACGACATGTTCGGTGTAGATGAAGCGGACAGACTTTTGATTAAGGCGGCAGATGTTATAAGAGAAAGACTTCAGCAGGGAGCGATTTTTTCTCGCTTGGAGGCAGATCGATTTGCAGTATTGATGCCAAAAAGCAGATACACTGAGGAAGTGTTTATGACAGGAATGAACAAGGTCAGCCATTTCCTTAATAATTCTCAGTATCGCATGGTTATTCTTGTAGGTGTATATGAGATATATGATAGAGAAGCACCGGTTATTTCCATGGTTGATGGCGCATTCTTAGCAATCGATTCAATAAAAAATAGCTTTAAGAATTCAATTGCTTACTATGGTGATATGCTCAGACGCGAGTATATGAGCGAGCAAAAAATCATAGGAGAATTCGAGGATGCACTGTCAATGGGACAGTTTGCAATGTTCCTTCAGCCAGTTGTAAATATGAATGAGAAAATTGTTATGGCTGAGGCGTTGGTGCGCTGGATTCATCCAGATAGAGGTATAATTGCACCTATTTCATTTATTCCGCTGTTGGAAAAAACCGGATATATTTACAAGCTGGATATGTTCATTTGGGAACAGGCAGTAAAGCGCCTTGCATATTGGACATCTATAGAGCGTGAAGATGTATCTATTTCGGTAAATATTTCAGTAAAGGATTTTTATTACATAGACTTGTTTGATGTATTTACATCACTGGTGGAAAAATATCACATCTCACCAGAGAGGCTTAAGCTTGAAATCACTGAGTCAATATTTATGACAGAAAAGGAACGCCAAATTGATATTATCAATTCTCTGAAAGAATATGGATTCCAGATAGAAATTGATGACTTTGGAAGTGGTTATTCTTCTCTTAACATGCTTAAGGAAGTGCCAGCAGATATTCTTAAGATGGATATGGCTTTTCTTTCAAAGGATAAAAATGCAACTAAGGGCCGCAAGATTATCAATACCATTATTACTTTAGCAAAAGCCCTTGGAATGCAAGTAATAATCGAGGGAGTGGAGAACAAAGAGCAGCTTGATTATCTGTCAGGAACAGGAGCTGATTACCTCCAAGGTTACTATTTTGACAAACCACTTCCGGTGAAGAAATTCGAAGAATATTATTTACAGTAAATTTTTGCCCACCCTGAAAAGGGGTGGGCTTGTTTTTGCCTAGTTTATGTTATAAAATAAGACGGCTAATGTAATGAATTTATAATTATAAAGGAGAAAAAAATGGCACAGGAAAAAAAGCTGGTAGAAGCGATTACCTCCATGTCAGAGGATTTCGCACAGTGGTATACCGACGTAGTCGTTAAGGCTGATTTGATTGCATATTCATCAGTAAAGGGATGCATGATTATCAAGCCCGATGGGTATGCTATTTGGGAAAACATCCAGCACGAGTTAGACAGAAGATTCAAGGCGACAGGAGTACAGAATGTGTACATGCCGATGTTCATTCCTGAGAGTCTTCTTCAGGTAGAGAAGGATCACGTTGAGGGATTTGCACCAGAAGTAGCTTGGGTTACACACGGTGGTCTTAACCCGCTTCAGGAGCGTCTTTGCGTTCGTCCTACATCTGAGACTCTTTTCTGTGATTTCTATAAGGATATTATCCACTCTCACAGAGATTTACCAAAGGTTTATAACCAGTGGTGCTCAGTAGTTCGTTGGGAGAAGGAGACACGTCCATTCCTTCGTTCCAGAGAGTTCTTATGGCAGGAGGGACACACTGCTCACGCTACAGCTGAGGAGTCAGAGGAGCGTACAATTCAGATGCTGAACCTTTACGCAGACTTCTGTGAGGAAGTTCTTGCTATGCCTGTAGTTCGTGGACAGAAGACAGAGAAAGAAAAGTTTGCCGGTGCTGAGGCTACATACACAATCGAGGCACTTATGCACGATGGTAAGGCTTTACAGTCTGGTACATCACATAACTTTGGACAGAATTTCTCTAAGCCATTTGGCATTCAGTATACAGATAAGAACAATCAGCTTCAGTATGTTCACCAGACATCATGGGGCATGACTACACGTCTTATTGGTGCTATTATTATGGTACATGGTGATGATTCAGGTCTTGTACTTCCACCACGTATTGCACCAACACAGGTTATCGTTATTCCTATTCAGCAGAAGAAGGAAGGCGTTCTTGAGAAGGCTTCAGAAGTTTGCGAGCGCCTTGGCAAGACAATGCGTGCTAAGCTTGATGATTCTGATAAGTCACCAGGTTGGAAGTTCTCAGAGGCTGAGATGCGTGGTATCCCAGTTCGTGTAGAGCTTGGACCAAAGGATATCGAAGCTGGCAAGTGCGTACTTGTTCGCCGTGATACTCGTGAGAAGATTGAGTGCTCACTTGATGAGGTAGAGACAAGAGTAGCAGAGCTCCTTGAGACAATCCAGAAGGAGATGTTTGAGAGAGCTAAGGCACACAGAGATAGCCACATATTTGATGCTCACAGCTATGCTGAGTTTACAGAGATTGCTAATAACAAGCCAGGTTTCATCCGTGCTATGTGGTGTGGCGATGAGGCTTGCGAGAACAAGATAAAAGAGGATTTAGCTGTAACTAGCCGTTGTATGCCATTCAACGATCAGGAGCATATTTCTGATGTTTGTCCGGTATGCGGCAAGCCAGCTAAGAAATTAGTATATTGGGGTAAAGCTTATTAATATGAATTTACCAGCAGACGTTTCGAAAATAATAAATATTTTAGAATCTAACGGACACGAAGCCTACGCAGTGGGCGGCTGTGTCCGTGACTGCATTCTAGGGAAAATTCCCCACGATTGGGATATAACCACATCGGCTTTGCCTGAGACGGTAAAGTCTCTTTTTGATAGGACTTTTGACACTGGAATTGAGCATGGCACAGTGACAGTTCTTTTACATGGTGTAGGTTACGAGGTTACCACCTATCGTGTTGATGGCAAATACGAGGATGGACGCCATCCTAAGGAGGTTACTTTTACTGCCTCACTTGAGGAGGATTTAAAGCGTCGCGATTTTACTATTAATGCCATGGCCTACAATGAGACTAAGGGTTTAGTTGATTTGTTTGGTGGCGAGGCTGATTTGGAGGCTGGAATTATTAGGGCCGTGGGTAATCCTACAGAGCGATTTACAGAGGATGCCCTTAGAATGCTTAGAGCTCTCAGATTTTCAGCTCAGCTGGGATTTGATATTGAGGCTAATACATACCAGGCTATTAAGAATTTGGCACCTACATTGGAGCGCATTAGTGCAGAGCGAATTCAGGTTGAAATGGTTAAGCTTGTGATATCAGACCATCCTGAGCGTATGCGAGATGTATATGAGACAGGACTTACAAAAGTATTTTTCCCTGAGTTTGATGCCATGATGGAGTGTGACCAGGTAAATAAGCATCACATGTATTCTGTTGGAGAGCACACTATTGTATCTATGGGACTTGCCCCTGCTGATAAAGTGATTCGCCTATCTATGCTCTTACACGACATTGCAAAGCCAGTTTGCAAGACTACTGATGTAAACGGCCAGAATCATTTTAAAATGCACCCTGTAGAGGGGCAGAAGATGGCAAAAACTGTGCTTCGCAGACTTAAGTTTGACAATGACACTACTGACAAGGTCTGCAACTTGGTGAAAAATCATGACGACAGACCAGCTATAAATGAGCGCAATATCCGCCGCATGATTATAAGAGTTGGTCAGGAGAATTTTAATGATTTGCTTGCAGTTAAAAGAGCGGATTGTTTGGCCCAGAGTATGTATCATAGGCAAGAGAAGCTTCAATATATAGATGAGCTGGAAAAGATGTTTAATCAGATAGTTGCAGCAGGGGATTGCCTTAAGATAAAGGACCTTCAGATTAATGGTAAGGATTTGATTCAGATGGGCGTTCCACAGGGGCAGCGCATAGGTGAGGTCTTAAATGCTATTTTCGATAGGGTGGTAGATGAGCCTGAGCTAAATAATAGGGAGACTCTTATTAACATGGCTAAGGAGATTATCGGATAACTATTTCTGGGGAGATATGGTAAAATTATGGTTATGAAAGGGCTTTTTACTAATAAAACATCTAAATTAATAATAATGGGACTACTTGTTATGGCTATTGCTGTAGGATGCGGCCAGAGAAAGGGCGGCAACAATGCAGTTACAAGCCATACAGGAAGTGCCCTTAAAACTGACCAGACAGAAGAGCAAGATGCAGATGTTCTTGTAGCGGATGGAAGTAAGCCTCTGTTTATAGTTGAGGATTTGAACATGACAGAGGAGACCATAGCCTTATATTCTCTGGACGAGGCTAAGCAATATCGCTATGGTTACAACATGACCACCAAGTTTTTGGACAAGTACGGGGACAATAGCACCTGGGCAGAGTTTACTATCGGTTCGGTGGTAACTATCGGTGATTTTCTGCCATCTTCTGGAGCATTGGGAGAGGTTAAGAAATCTCCAGATGTCTGGATTCTTGATGATCTATCAAAGTATTCAATCGATGAGAATAAAAATTTAATAGCTATAAATGGCAGCAATTACAAGATAACTGGCAGTACAAAGGTCTACTCTGATACAGAAAAAATCCTGGTATCGGACATTGGCAAGGATGACATAATAACTGTAATTGGTCAGGATAAGGAAGTTATTTCCATTTCTGTAACAACTGGTCATGGATACCTATATTTGTCAGATACATCACTATTTGACGATAGTATGATTTTCATTGGAAACAAAATAGTATCCATGGTAAATGGAGATGAGATAATAGAAGTACCAGAGGGTACCTATAAGATTACTGTAGCCAACAACGGTTGGGGCGGCAGTGGAGAATATACTGTTACAAGAAATGAGACTACCCAAGTAAGCCTAGAAGACCTTAAGGGTGAGGGACCGTCATTCTGTTTGATTACATTCCTTGTTACAGTGCCAGATACCCATGTGTACATAGACGGGCAGGAGGTAGATGTTACGGAGCCTCAGTATGTTCAGTACGGAAGCCATAGTCTAAAGGTTCAGTGCCAGGGATACACTTCTTGGAACAAGACCCTGGTTGTCAATTCAGAATCGGCAACAATTACTCTTGAGCTGGAGTCTGAAACAGGCACTTCATCGGCAGATGAATATGACAATTCAACAGAAAATAATGAAGAAAATAACGATTCAGAATCCTCTGAAAATGAGCCTGAAACAGAGACTGCTGGCAGCACAATTAAGGATGATTACGACTATGAAGTAGACTATTTATCGACGGTTTCAGATCTTATAAGTAACCTGATGGAGTAAAAAGTGTGAAAAAAAAGTGAACGTCCCGAAAAATCAAGGGTTTGTAAATAGTAATAGTGTTTAAAAAACGGGTAAAAATTTTGTAATAATCCATAAAAACCTTATAAAATCGGCACTTTTTGGGGCTAACGTGTTGACAGACAAAATTAAAAGAATTATAAAGGATATTGTAGTTACTAAGGGCGAAGTCCCTAACTATAAATTAAAATTCTCGAGGAGGAATAGTAATGAACAAGACAGAATTAGTAGCAGCTATCGCTAGCAAGGCTAACATCTCTAAGAAGGACGCAGAGGCTTCTGTAAAGGCTTTCACAGAGGTTGTTGCTGAAGAGCTTAAGAAGGGGGAAAAGATTCAGCTTGTAGGCTTCGGTACATTCGAAGTTTCTAAGAGAGCAGCTCGTACAGGTAGAAATCCACAGACAGGTGCTGAGATGAAGATTCCTGCATCTAAGGCTCCTAAGTTTAAGGCTGGTAAGGCACTTAAGGATTCTATCAACTAATTATTAGAATCACCTGGGGTTCGGATATCCGAGCCCCTTTCTTTTATTCAAGAACATGACGCCAGTTACGTTCACAAGTGTCTGAAGTAACTGCGCTGGTTACATTCACAAGCCTTATATCTCTACGCTCATCAAACACGATTCGCTTTAGAGATATAAGAGCTTGTGAACTACCAGCTGGATTATAGAAATAACTGGGACTATAGGACGCCAGATATAGCAAAAAAGGGGCTAGGGCTGGACCATAGATTCTAAAATGTAGTTGATAGACCACATTTTATTGAGGACGGATTATGAGACTAGACAAGTATTTAAAAGTAAGTAGACTGATAAAGAGACGTACTGTTGCCAATGAAGCATGTGACAGCGGCAGAGTACAAATTAATGGAAAAATTGCGAAAGCTTCCACTGATGTTAAAATTGGTGATATAATAGAGATAGCATTTGGAAACAAGAATGTGAAAGTTGAGGTCTTAGATATTCAAGACACAACAAAAAAGGATGCAGCAGCAGATCTTTTTAAATACCTATAGATTACAGGATATGATACTATATTCTAAATGTATAAAAGGGGAGTAATATGGCAAGAGACAACAGAGGACGAGCTGTTAGACGCAGAGCTCGAAGACGAAAGAAAACCTCCACAGGTAGAATATACGTAGCAATAGTTATGCTCTTCATGATTGCTGTTATGGCAATCCAGGTTATTAGACTCTATGATAAGAATCAGGAGCTTAAGAAGGAAGAGGCTACATTGCAGGAACAGGTAGACGCTGCAAACGAAAAAAGTGAGCAGTTAAAAGAGGAGGCAGAGTTCGCAGAAACAGACGAATATACTGAGCGAGAAGCTGCAGAGAAGCTTGGACTTACATATGAAAATTGGATTATTTTTAGACAAGAAGATTAGAGATTTTATCGTTAAATATAAAATGTTAGAAAGAGGCGACGGAGTGGTAATAGGCCTATCAGGCGGTCCCGACTCGGTGTGCCTTTTTTTTGTTCTCTTAGAATTAAAAGAGGAATATGATTTGACTATTAGGGCACTCCATGTGAATCACTGTATTCGAGGAGTAGAGGCTGATAGAGATCAGGAATTTGTTAGAAAGCTCTGCCTTGCCCATGGAGTGGATTTAGAGGAGCATGTTGTTGATATTCCAGCCCTTGTTAAGGAGACAGGGCGCTCTACTGAAGAGGAGGCCAGAATAGCCAGATATGAGCTATTTGAACAGGCGGCAGCTAATCTATCTGAGAAGATAGGTAATCCCGCTAAAATCGCAATTGCCCACAATGCAGACGATAATGCAGAGACTGTACTTTTCCACATGGTAAGAGGAGCAGGGCTTGATGGCATGTGCGGTATAGCACCAGTTAGGGATAATATTATAAGACCTCTTTTAGAAGTGTCTAAATCAGAGATTCTTCAGCTTTTAAAAGATAATAATATTGATTATTGCATTGATGCCACCAATGAGTCGGTGGACTATGATAGAAATAGAATCAGGCATAATATAATGCCAGAACTAGCCCAGATTAATGATAAGGCGCTAGAACATATCTCAGAGATGACACAGAGACTTACTGAGGTGGCTGACTACATTAATCTAGAGGCAAGAGGACTTTTACAAATTGCTAAGGAAGAAAATGGCCATTTACGCAAAAGGGCAATAGCCACAGCACCGCCTGTTATTTCAAGTCAAGCACTTAAGCTTTACCTTAGCTCATTTATGCCTTACCAAAAGGATGTTTCCGCAGTTCATGTGGATAAGATTTTGGAATTATTAAACGAAGATGGTGAGCGACAGGTTCAACTTCCATACAAGAAGACCCTTATTATTTCCTATGAGGAGATGTATGTATTGGAAGATATAGAAGATAAAGTTGAACCAGTTTTTAATTATCGAGAATTTGATTATGAACAGGGGATGAATTACCCTACAGACCGCTATACTAAATGGTTTGATTGTGATAAAATATCGGGTAATGTTGTAATAAGAAATAGGGCTGAGGGAGATTATCTTACCATTGACTCAGCAGGTAATCACAAGCTTTTGCAGGATTACTTTATTGATGAGAAAATTCCACGACATTTGCGTGATGGCGTGCCACTTGTTTGTGACGGTAGTCATGTTATGTGGGTGGTTGGATATCGTATCAGCGAGCATTACAAGATTTCTAAAAATACTACTCGAGTATTAGAGATAAGTTACACGGAGGAATAGGAAAATGAGTGAGAACATACGAGTTCTGTTGCCAGAAGAGGAGCTTGCAGCACGTATAGCTGAGCTTGGAGATCAGATTAGCAAGGATTACGAAGGCGAGAGCGTATTTTTGGTTTGTATTCTTAAGGGAGCTTCATTCTTTGCATGCGAGCTTGCTAAGAGAATTACAGTACCAGTTATTATCGATTTCATGGCTACTTCAAGCTACGATGGAGGTACAGTATCTTCTGGAGTTGTTAAAATCAAAAAGGATCTTGATTTAGACCCAACAGGACAGAATGTTATTATAGTTGAGGACATTATCGACAGTGGAAATACATTGAATTACTTAGGTCAGCTTTTCAAGGACAGAGGTGCTAAATCAGTCCGCATGGTTACAATGCTTGATAAGCCAGACCGTAGAGAGGTTGATGTGCACGTAGATTATACAGGATTTACTATTCCTGATCAGTTTGTTGTGGGTTATGGATTAGATTATGACCAGAAGTACCGCAATCTTCCATATATTGGTGTTGTGGAGCTAGACTAGGAGGGGACTTTGAGAAAACGTAGAGCGTCGGGGATGATAATATACGCCCTTTTTGTTGCAGTAGTACTATTCATTCTTTATAGCAGCATGGGTAAGTCCACAACTGACTATAACATGGCTCAGTTCAGGAAGGCTGTTAAAAATGAGAATGTTTCTTCTGTTAGCATTTCTCAGAATCAGGAAGTGCCAACAGGTGTTGTTACAATAAAACTTTCAAATGGTGAGCAGGCTACACTTTATGTATCAGACGTCAATGATTTCCAGGATGAGCTTGAGGAGCTAGACATCGCATACACTCTTAGCGATATTCCTCATGACAGCTGGATTTCAGAGTTGTTGCCTATGCTTATTGTCCTAGGAGCAGTATTTATCTTATTTATGATAATGATGAATGCTCAGGGGTCAGCTGGCGGTGGTGCCAATGCCAAGATGATGAACTTTGGCAAGAGCAGAGCCAAGATGACTAATAAAGAGGACATCCACACTAGATTCGATGATGTAGCAGGTCTTAAGGAGGAAAAGGAAGAAGTAGAAGAGCTTGTTGATTTCCTTAAGGACCCTAAGAAATACACTGATTTGGGCGCTCGTATTCCAAAGGGTGTTATTCTTGTAGGCCCTCCAGGTACAGGTAAGACTCTTCTTGCTAAGGCTATCGCAGGTGAGGCTGGAGTTCCATTTTTCTCAATATCAGGTTCTGACTTCGTAGAGATGTTTGTAGGTGTAGGTGCTTCTCGAGTGCGTGACTTATTTGAAGAGGCTAAGCAGAATGCACCTTGTATTGTATTCATAGACGAGATTGATGCTGTGGCAAGACGCCGTGGTACTGGTATGGGCGGCGGCCATGATGAGCGTGAGCAGACGCTTAATCAGCTCCTTGTGGAGATGGATGGATTTGGTGTCAATGAAGGCATCATTGTTATGGCAGCTACTAACCGTGTAGATATTCTTGATCAGGCTATTATGAGACCTGGTCGTTTCGATAGAAAGGTCTATGTTGGTAGACCAGATGTTAAGGGACGTGAGGAAATCCTCAAGGTTCACGCAGCTAATAAAAAGCTTGGTGATGATGTGGATTTACATCAGATAGCCCAGACTACTGTTGGATTTACCGGTGCTGATTTGGAGAACCTCCTTAACGAGGCAGCTATTCTTGCAGCAGGTGACAACAGACAGTTTATTAAACATGATGACATTAAGAAGTCATTTGTTAAGGTTGGTATCGGTAAGGAGAAGAAGAGCAGAGTTGTTTCCGACAAGGAAAAGAAAATTACCGCATATCACGAGGCGGGACATGCTATTTTGTTCCATGTGCTTCCTGATGTAGGACCGGTTTATTCTGTTTCTATTATTCCTACAGGTGCTAGCGCAGCAGGCTATACAATGCCTATCAATGAAAACGATGAGATGTTTAACACAAAGGGCAAGATGACCCAGGATATCATCGTATCATTAGGTGGTAGAGTTGCTGAGGAGCTTATTTTTGATGATGTGACAACAGGAGCATCTAACGATATTAAGCAGGCTACTAACTTAGCCAGAAATATGGTTACAAAATACGGCTTCTCTAAAAATATAGGTATGATTCATTATGGGGATGATGAAGAGGAAGTATTTATTGGTAGAGATTTAGCTCATGCTAAGAACTTCTCAGATTCTACAGCAAAGCTCATCGATGAAGAGGTTAAGAAGATCATTGATGAATGTTATGAAAAAGCTGTGAAAATTTTGAGAGATAACGAGCAGATACTTCATAAATGTGCTAATCTATTGTTAGAGAAAGAAAAGATCGGACGCACAGAGTTCGAAGAATTATTTGGTGTTACAACTCAGTCAGACTCTGAAGATGAGTTTGATGGAGTCGCTGTAGAGGGGATTAATTGGGAGGACTAGTGCAATATGCACAAAAAATATTTGGGATGTTTGTTATGTTTGTGCACACTTAGGTGTTGCCACACCATATAATAAACATCGTAAAAACCCCCCAATACATTATATAATTTTTACTAACCCCATAGTAAAAATACCTTCTCCTAAAAAGACAGCGATCGTTGCTGTCTTTTTTACTATCTAAAAATATTCTTCTAACTCACGTCTAGTTTAAGGGGAGACTTCATGAATATCCAGGCGATTTACTCCGACGGAACAGCTGAATATAGAACTCCAATGGAACCTGAGGAAAACGAACTAGTTACAATCAGGCTTAGAGCTTATCATCAGGAAGATATACAAGTATTCTTGGTGTCTAGCGCCAAGGAAAACATCAAGATGAAGCTAGAGCGCACAAGAGGTGAGTTTGATTTTTATGCTTGTGATGTACAGTTGGGCACAGAAGAGTTTAGATATCATTTTGAAATTGTAGGTGACTACGGTGGAATCTATTACTATGACCGAGTTGGCTTGTGGAGAGATTTGCGTGAGCATTATGAATTTTCAATTATGCCAGGGTTTTCCACACCGAGCTGGTCGAAGGGTGCGGTTATGTACCAGATTCTTGTGGATAGATTTTGCAATGGTGATACTTCCAATGATGTTAAGTCCAATGAGTATTTCTATGTAGGAGCTCCTGTTCAGCAGGTTAAGGACTGGAATGCCATGCCTGCCAATTTAGATATAGGACGTTTTTATGGTGGAGATTTAGAGGGCGTACGGCAAAAGTTTCATTACTTAAAGAGCCTTGGTGTAGAGGTTATTTATTTCAACCCACTATTTGTCTCACCATCTAATCATAAATATGATACTTCAGACTATGATTATATAGACCCTCATTTTACGGTAATAAAAAATGATGGAGGCGAGTGTCTGAAGCAAGGTGACTTTAACAATGCTCATGCTACAAAATACAAGATAAGAGTCACCAACAAGGAGAATCTTGAGGCCAGCAATAAGTTTTTTGCTGATTTTGTAGAGGAAGCCCATGCTAAGGGAATCAGAGTAATCATCGACGGAGTATTTAATCACTGTGGCTCCTTTAACAAGTGGCTTAACCGAGAGAAGATTTATTCAAAAGCAGAGGGATATCCAGCAGGGGCATTTGAGGAAAAAGATAGTCCTTATAATAGCTTTTTCAAGTTCTATGAGGATAAATGGCCAAATAACATAAGCTATGATGGCTGGTGGAGTCACGACACTCTTCCAAAGCTTAATTACGAGGAGTCGCCAAAGCTATACGAGTATATCATGAACATAGGTAAAAAATGGGTGAGCCCTCCTTATAATGTGGACGGCTGGCGCCTTGATGTGGCAGCGGATTTAGGTCATTCTGAGGAGTTTAACCACAAGTTCTGGAGAGATTTTAGAGAAGCTGTTAAGGAGGCTAATCCTAATGCGGTGATTTTAGCAGAGCACTACGGCAATCCTAGCACTTGGCTTGATGGAACTCAGTGGGATACCATAATGAACTATGATGCCTTTATGGAGCCACTTACATATTTTTTGACCGGTATGGAAAAGCATTCTGATGAATTCCAACAATCGGCTTTAGGGGACGGTGATAGATTTAAAAATACAATGCTTCACTTTATGGCCCGTCTAAAGACACCATCTTTATATTGCGCCATGAATCAGCTGTCTAACCACGACCACTCTAGATTTTTAACAAGAACTAACCACAAGGTGGGCAGAATCGCTACCATGGGTGCTCAGGCAGCTAATGAGGGGGTTAGTATCCCAGTTTTAAAATTAGCAGAGATGGTTCAGTTTACATGGCCAGGGGCGCCAACCCTTTATTATGGCGATGAGGCAGGAGTTTGCGGATTTACAGACCCAGATTGTCGACGGACATTTCCTTGGGGAAATTGTAATTATGACTTGATAGATTACACGAGAGATATTATTATGGTACACAAGCTTAGTCGTGCTATAAAAGAAGGATCGTTTCGATTCTTAAATTGCGGACAGGGTTATATCAGTTACGCAAGATTTACAGCAGATGAGCAGATAATTGTGGTTATAAACGCGAACTCTAATAATATTGATGTTGATATTCCAGTTTGGATAGCAGGCACGCCGCTTAATTGCAATCTGGAGAGATTAATTATGAGCAACGAGGTTGGATATTCTATTATGCCGACCGATATAATTGTTGAAGGTGGTAACCTTCATGTCAGTCTCACACCACAGACTGGCATAGTATACAAAAGGAAATAACAAAATTTGTTTCCAAAGCTTTATCAATATATAGTATAATATGTTTATGGTTTGGGTTGAATGCCACAATACCTAGTTATTTAAGTTCTACGGGAGAGTTATTATGGCAAAGGATCTCACATGTCAAAATGAAGTCGACATGCAGGCACTTGAGGACCGACATAAAGAGTTAGAAAAAGCATGGAACGATTTATTAAAAGAAAAAAGAGAATTTGAAGCAAGGATTCACACCTTGGAGCAGCAGGAAAAGCAGTTTGAGTTGAAATGGGATATGCTCATTCGCGAGACTCAGAAGCTTGCTGATGACAAGAAGCAGTTCGAGCGCAAGAAGAAATTCTTTGAGCACGTACAGGTGAATTCTGAGGAATCGTACAGCCAGACGGACAATATTGTCCACGGAGAGATGTTCTTCTCTGGCGTATCTACACAAAAGGCGCTTAAAAAGCGCTATAAGGAACTTATCAAAATCTACCATCCAGATGGAGAATCAGGCGATACAGCCACTGTTGCTGAGATTAATCGCGAGTATGAGGACCTTAAGACACAGATGAATTAAATGAGATTAAAAAAGTTGCACCTTTGGGTGCAACTTTTTTGCTATAGAATAAACTGCATATCTGATGGCAAATCAGCAGTAAATGACAATTGCTCACCTGTAATAGGATGAGTAAACTCAATTTTGTGAGAATGAAGCGCTTGTCTTGTCATGTACTCATAATCAGGATTATAGAGATGGTCTCCGATTAGAGGATGGCCAATATATTTAAAATGAACACGTATCTGATGGGTACGGCCTGTTTCTAGATGAATAGAAACAAGGCTGTGCCCTTTATTTCCTTTAATAACCTCATAGTGTGTGACAGCTCGCTCTCCATTTTCAAAATCCACTTGTCTTGTGATAATAGAATCATCCACACGTCCTATAGGCGCATCAATCGTACCTGATTTTTCATCTAGTGAGCCTCGTACAATAGCATAGTATTCTCGATGAAACAGCCTGTTTTTAACCATAGTAGATAAAATGTTAGCGCTTACCAGGTGCTTTGCAATTACCGTCAGCCCGGAAGTGTTTTTATCTAGTCTATTAGCACATCTGAAAATAAATGGCTTCCCTTGGGATTCGTAGTAGTATGCAAGCCCATTTGCAAGAGAATCCTCATAGTGATTGAGACTGGGATGTATAGGAAGCCCCGCAGGCTTATCTATTACGATTATATCCTCGTCTTCATAGACAATATCCAAATCCATCTTAACAGGAGGGATTTTCTCGGAAGAATTATCCTCTGAAATATTAACAGTCAAAATTTCTCCGGTCTTAAGCTTTCGATTCATATGAACCCATTCACCAGCAATCATCACATTGTTTGGCATTTTCTTGATAGCAGTGATATTAGCGCTGGAGTATCCCTTGGATTTTAAATATTTATCTATAGTAAATTCGTTATATTCAGTTGCTATCTGGTAGTTAAGAGTTCTATTCATAAGTTGAATGATAATAGGCATTTTATAACAAGTCAATTGAAATTGGTCAAATAAAAAAGAGACTAGCGCAGCTGCTAGTCTCTTTTTAGAAGGAGAATTAAAAATTCTTATGAAGAAAATGGAATTACTTCATAGTTGCAATTACATTTACAACCTTTTTGCTAGGGTCAAATGGGATTACATTTCCCTGTACCTCTACACCGTCAACAGTGAGAGAAGAAACTCCCTTTTGAACCTTGTTTGGATTCTTGATTTCGATGTTGTATGTTACACCGCGGTATACACGAGTTACATTGAAATCACCAAATGCAGCTGGAGTACATGGATTAACTGAAAGTCCCTCAAGTGTAGGATAAATACCTAAGATGTACTGAGAGATATTTGTAAATGTCCAAGCTGCTGTACCTGTAAGCCAGCTGTTCTTAGCCTCACCGTGGAATTTGGCATCTGCGCCAGCAACCATCTGTGAGTAAACATATGGCTCAGTTCTATGAATCTCAGAAATGTCCTCGATATATGAAGGACAAGTTTTCTTGTATACTTCAAATGCTCTATCGCCACGTCCGATGCATGTCTCAGCAATTGAAATCCATGGATTGTTGTGACAGAAGATACCAGCATTTTCCTTGTATCCTGGTGGATAAGAAGTAATCTCACCAAGTTCAAGGTGATATCTTGTGTAAGCAGGCTGAAGAATCATAACACCATATTTTGTATCAAGCTTAGCCTTAACAGAGTTAAGAGCCTTCTCAGCATTACCATCCTCAACACCTACGCCAGCCATTACACACATACCCTGTGGCTCGATGTAAATCTGGCCCTCGTCACATTCCTTAGAACCAACCTTGTGGCTGTAAGCATCGTAAGCACGGACGAACCATTCACCATCCCAACCATCTTTTTCGATAGCGGCAATCATCTTATCTACTTCTGCAAGAACACGAGCCTCTTCAGCTGAATCGCCAAGGAGCTTTGCAAGTGCTGCATACTCGCGACCATATTTTACAAACATACCAGCGATGAATACTGACTCAGCAACTGGACCCTCTGAAGGACCGAAGCACTGGAAGCTTTCACCTGGATGCTCTGAGAAGCAGTTTAAGTTCAAGCAGTCGTTCCAATCGGCACGACCAATAAGTGGAAGGTCATGTGGACCCTTGTGGTTAACAATATAATCAAATGATCTCTTTAAGTGCTCCATAAGAGTGGTTGCAACTGACATGTCATTGTCGTAAGGAACCATTTCCTTAAGGATAGAAGTATCACCTGTCTCACGGATGTAAGCGCTTGTACCAGCAATAAGCCAAAGTGGATCATCGTTGAAACCAGAACCGATATCAGAGTTACCCTTCTTTGTAAGAGGCTGATACTGGTGATAAGCAGAACCATCCTGGAACTGAGTTGAAGCGATATCAATGATTCTCTCACGAGCTCTATCAGGAATAAGATGTACAAATCCAAGTAAATCCTGGCAAGAATCTCTGAATCCCATTCCACGACCGATACCTGTCTCATAGTATGAAGCAGAACGTGACATGTTAAATGTAACCATACACTGATACTGGTTCCAAATATTAACCATACGGTTTACATGCTCATCAGAAGACTCGATGTGGAACTTGCTAAGGAGGTTATCCCAGTATTTGCATAACTCATCAAATGCCTTATCAAAATCCTCTGTTGTCTGGTATTTTGCAAGAAGAGCATCGGCTTTCTTCTTATTAATAACACCAGGCTTTTCCCATTTATCATCCTCGGCGTTTTCAATATAGCCAAGAGCGAATACAAAAGTCTTGCTCTCGCCAGCTTCAAGAGAAACATTGAGCTGATGTGAAGCGATTGGGTACCAACCAGAAGCGATAGTGTTGTGAAGCTTGCCTTCGATAACAGCTGCTGGCTTATCTGGACCATTGTAAGCGCCTCTAAACTCATCGCGGCTTGTCTCGAAGCCATCAATCTTAGCATTTACAGAATAAACAGCGTAGTGATTACGACGCTCTCTATATTCAGTCTTGTGGTAGATTGTAGAATCTACAACCTCAACCTCACCAATTGAAAGGTTACGCTGATAATTCTTCATATCATCATCAGCATTCCAAAGACACCATTCTACATAAGAGAAGAGTTGAATATCTTTTTTAGCATTGCCTTTATTAGTAAGAGTTACCTTTGTAAGCTCTACTGGATTGTCTGCTGGTACAAATGTAACTAAAGCAGCTTCTACATTATTTTTAACACCAGTAAACTTTGAATAACCGATACCGTGACGGCACTCATAAGAATCAAGTTCTGTTTTAGTTGGCTGCCAACCTGGATTCCAAATTGTATCGCCATCCTTAATATAGAAGTACTTTCCGTTTGTATCAGGAGTTGTATCGTTGTAACGATATCTTGTCATACGAAGAAGCTTAGCATCTTTATAGAATGTGTAGCCTCCACATGTATTAGAAAGTAAAGTAAAGAAATCATTGCATCCAAGATAGTTAATCCAAGGCAATGGAGTCTTTGGGGTAGTGATGACATATTCTTTATTATTATCATCGAAGTATCCGAATTTCATACGTTCCTCCCATTTGCATAAATTAGAAATAAAACTACTTTTAAGAAAACGATTAAGTAGGTAAAGTAGGACTATTTCAAGAAAATCGCCTTAAAGCAACCGTAAACGTTTAAGTTAAAAGGCATACTTATCTGCATTAAGAATAACATATCGGGGGCAGAAAACAATCATGTCTTTGTATTTTTGTGGATAATGTACTAAAATGGGAGTAGAAAATAATACGAAAGCCACAAAGTTTCGAAAAAGGCTTGTACAAACACGAAAACAGGACTATATTTAACTTAACGAAAACGATTAAGCGAAAAAAGCGTGGCAAAGGTAGGGAGAAAACAGATGATGGTTTCATTAAAAGACATTGCCGCACGATGTGGAGTTTCGATAGCTACAGTCAGCAAAGCGCTGAATGATCATAGCGATATCGGACAGGAAACAAAAGAAAGAATTCGCCAGACAGCAAAGGAAATGGGTTATGTTCCTAATGCTGCAGCAAAGTCCATGAAAACTAATAGAACACATAATATTGGGGTGCTTTTTATGGATGATGCCCGAAGCGGTCTACAGCATGACTTCTTCGCAGGCTTATTGGAAAGCTTCAAAATTTCAGTTGAAAAAGAAGGATATGACATAACCTTCATTTCAAATGATAGAAGTAGACCAGGCAGAACATCTTATCTTAATCATGCTAGATACAGAAGGTTTGACGGTGTGATTATAGCAAATGTTCATTTTGATGACCCAGAGGTAATAGAGCTAGTTAATAGTGATATCCCAGTGGTTACAATTGATCATATTTATAATGATACAACAGCAATTCTTTCGGATAACGTCGACGGAGTTTCAGTACTTGTCGACTATGCAGTGAAAAATGGGCACAAGAAAATAGCTTTTATCCATGGCGTTGATTCCTCTGTAACCAAATCACGAATGGTTACTTTCAATAAGAAAATGGAGGAATACGGAATCGATATTCCGGACGAGTACATCATGGAATCTCCATATAGAGATATGCATGGTGCCTATGAGACTACATTGAAGCTTTTAGAGCTTCCTGATGTACCAACCTGCATCTTTTATCCTGATGACTACGCATCTTATGGCGGAATCAGAGCAATCAATGAAAAAGGGTACAGAGTACCAGATGACATTTCGGTGGTTGGATATGATGGAATAAGAGTTGCAAGGCACATCAGACCAAGGCTTACAACTTATAGACAGAATACTGATGAGTTGGGAGCATTGGCAGCGAGAAATCTTATAGATTTAATCGAGCGGCCAAACACTACATTAATTAAGCAAGTGGTTGTAAAAGGAAAGCTCCTTGAGGGAGACACACTAAAAAAACTGAATTAGGCATTTAGTTGAGAATTCAACTTATATAAATGCAGTAACAAAACAATGTGGCGCTAAAGAACAATAGGGAAGAGATTTAGCACCAGGCAGGCTAAAGGCCTACGATAAAATTTATTTGGGAGGAACACAAATGAAAAAACGTTTAGTAAGTTTGCTTGCAATGGCAACAATGACAGCATCAATGTTTGCTGCATGTGGAACAGCTGACATGGGTGGCGGTTCTGCTACAGAGGAGAAAGAGCCAGCTTCTACAGAGGAAATCGATGCAGAGGCAGCAGCAGTTGATCTCGGTGAGGACACAGGTAAGGTTCTTAACATCTATGTATGGAACGAGGAGTTCAAGAGCCGTGTAACAGATCACTATCCAAACTATGAGGAAGTTGACGCTACACATGGTAAGATTGGTGATGTAGATGTTGTATGGCAGATCACAGAGAATGCTGGTAATGCATATCAGGATAACCTTGATGCAGCATTAAAGGGACAGGCAGATGCAGCTGATGATGATAAGGTTGATATCTTCCTTATTGAGGCTGACTACGCTTCTAAGTATTGTGATACAGATTACACAATGCCATTATCTGATCTTGGTATTACTTCTTCAGATCTTGCTGATCAGTATGAGTATACACAGACAATCGTTAAGGATGGTTCTGGAAGAGTTAAAGCTTCTTCATGGCAGGCAGCTTCAGCTGGTCTCATCTACAACAGAGATATCGCTAAAGAAGTTCTTGGAACAGAGGAGCCAGACGAGGTTCAGGCAGCAGTAGCTGATTGGAGCAAGTACAATGAGACAGCTAAGAAGGTAGCTGATGCAGGATATACAATGTGTTCAGTAATGGATACATATCGTACATATTCTAACAACGTTTCTGGCCAGTGGGTACAGGATGGCAAGGTAGTTGTTGATGACAACATCATGAACTGGGTTGATGATTCAATGGCACTTGTAGAGGACAAGGCTGAGACAACATACGCTCTTTGGGGTGATGACTGGGCAAAGGGTAAGTACCCAGAAGGAAAGCAGTTCTGCTACTTTGGACCAGCTTGGTTCTTCAACTTCTGCTTAGATGTTGATAAGGAAGGCACAGTTGCTAACGATGGTAGATGGGGATTCTGCGAAGGTCCACAGTCTTACTACTGGGGTGGTACATGGATCTGTGCAGCAACAGGAACAGATAATCCTAACCTTGTAAAGGATATCATCCTTACAATGACAACAGATCAGTCAGTACTTAAGGAAATCGCTACAGCAGATCTTGATTGCGTAAACAGCAAGACAGTTCTTGGCGAGCTTGCAAACTCAGATGAAGGTAACATGGATCTTCTTGGTGGACAGAATCCATACGCTCAGCTTGCAGCAGGCGCAGAGGGAATCGATCTTTCAAACCTTTCACCATACGATCAGGGATGTAACGAAGAGTTCCAGAACGCTTTGAAGAACTACTTCGAAGGAAATGCTACTAAGGAAGAAGCTCTTGATCTCTTCAAGAAGGCTATTTCTGAGAAGTATCCAACACTTACTGTAGAGTAATCAATCAGTAGAATAATTTAGAGGTATAATATGGGGGCGTATGGGTTTTCCTGTGCGCCCTCTATAATGAAAAGAAATATAAAGGGAGCACCTTATGAACAAGAAGAGCAAAGTTGTACGTTACAATAAATGGGGATACATTTTCTTACTACCTTTTATTGCGGTTTTTTTGGTATTCCAATTGATTCCATTAGTAACTACGATTTATAATTCATTTTTCTTGCACATGGAAGATGGATTAACTGTTGTTGGTCCTACATTCATTGGGCTAAAAAACTATTCAACAATTATATCTAATGGTGATTTACCAAAGTATTTCACTAACACAATGATTATGTGGTTCATGGGATTTGTACCACAGATTCTTTTATCATTACTTTTGGGAGCATGGTTTACAGATCCATCTCTTAAGCTTAAATTTCAGAGATTTTTTAAGACGGTTATTTATTTGCCAAACTTAATTATGGCATCTGCATTCGCGATGTTATTCTTTACTTTGTTTTCTGATATGGGGCCAATTAATGATATTTTGAAAAATTTGGGAGTAATAAAGGAATCATATCAGTTTATGAGTCATGTGTGGTCAGTACGTGGACTTGTTGCCACAATGAACTGTTTGATGTGGTTTGGAAATACGACAATTCTTCTGATGGCAGGTATGTTAGGTATCGATCCAGCTTTATTTGAAGCTGCTCAGGTTGATGGAGCTACTGCTACTCAGATTTTCTATAAGATAACTTTACCTTTACTTAAGCCTATTCTTATTTATGTAATGATTACATCTCTTATCGGTGGTTTGCAGATGTTTGATGTTCCTCAGATTTTGACTAACAAAACTGGTGATCCAATGCGTACATCGATGACACTTATCATGTATCTGAATAAGAACCTTTCTGTCGGAAGTAGAAACTATGGTTTCGCTGGTGCGTTATCAGTATTTATGTTTATTTTGACAGGTATTCTTAGCTTGATTGTATTTAAAGCAACAGGTAAGGAAGATAAGGACGGAAGATAATCTTTATCTGAAGATAGTGTTTATAGAGAGGATAATAATATGACAACAAATACAACTGATATGGCTGGGAAAACTAAAGATGGTGCTTCAGTCTTTGTGAGAAGATTTGTGGCATACCTAGTTCTTGTGCTGGTAACAATAGTGTGCCTGTTTTGGTTCTATCTATTGTTTGTTAATTCCACAAGATCTCATTCAGAGATGAGTGCCGGATTTACACCTTTTCCTAGTAGTCATTTAATTGAGAATTGGAAAAATTTAATACACGGAACAATACCTGTAGTATCAGGTATGATTAATTCCCTTTTCATAGCAACAGCGTCTGCAGCGCTTGCTACATATTTTAGTACAATGACAGCTTACGCTATACATGCATACGATTTTAAGTTGAAAAACTTACTTTACACATTTATTTTGATGATTATGATGATTCCTACACAGGTTACAGTGCTTGGTTTCATTGCATTGATAAATGATATGAATATAGACGATACTGCAATTGCGCTTATTGTTCCAACTATTGCATCTCCAGCAGTATTCTTCTATATGAAGCAATACATGGATTCTACACTTCCTCTTTCTTTGATTGAGGCGGCTAGAATTGATGGTTCAGGAGAGTTTAAGACATTTAATAGAATTGTTCTTCCACTTATGAAGCCAGCTATTGCTGTACAGGCAATATTCAGCTTTGTAGCAAGTTGGAACAATTACTTCGTTCCTGCACTTGTACTTCATTCACAGGAAAAGAAAACACTTCCTATATTAATGCAGCAATTACGTAGTGCAGATTTCTTGAAGTTTGATATGGGTCAGGTATATATGATGATTGCATTCTCTATTTTCCCTGTTATCATCGTATATTTAATTCTTTCAAGATATATTGTAGGTGGAGTAACACTTGGTGGTGTTAAGGGTTAATCAATTGCTCAAAACTGTGGCAAAACTCTAGTCAATAAGTGAAAAGTTACGGAAATATTCTGAAAAAATTACACAAATATTGCATTACGCTGTGGTTTATGTTATAAACATTCTGGTAGAGTAATTATGGAGGATGTTTAAAATGAAGAAAAAATTGATTAACACACTTTTGGTTCTTACACTTGCAGCGGTTATGACTGCATGCGGATCAACCAAGCAGGTCTCGGTAGACCAGACTTCTGTCAAAACAGCGGCTAAAGCAGTGGGTGGTAAGAGCACAGGTGCTGTGGCACAGATTAGTGCAGATGCTAATGTAGCAGATGCTTCGAAAGAAGTATCGGAGAATGCAACAACAAATGCTACAACAAACCCAACAACAAATGTTGCACCAACTAATACAGCGGAAGTAGCGGCTGAAGATTACCTTATATATAATAATGTATCTATCATACCAGGTGGCGATGTAGCTCCTGTATTGAAAGCTCTTGGTGCTCCTGACTACCAGTATTCGTACAAATACTGCGGTACAAACAGGACTGCTACAGATTACTACTATGATGGACTTGAAATTTTTACAGCACCAGATGATTATGGCGTAAGCAGAATATATATGATTAGAGGTCTTGATTGTCAGTCAAGTACAGCAAAGGGTGCATCTCTTTGTCAGGATCTTAACGTATTAAAGAGTTGCTATGGTACACCATCAGAGCAGACATCTGACTACATTTCATATAAGTTCAATGGATTTACAACTACTATTACTTTAGATGGTGGCTATCCAGCTGTAATTATGTTTAGTACTTTAGATCAATAATAAAGTAACGGTATAACTACATATAATGAAAAAGACTTGACACTTAGTCGCTGCTGTGATAAATTTAGCTAGCGACTAAGAAAAGCAGGTCTTTTTTTTATGCTCTTTTTTCGCCCCATCAAATTGTTCGCTATGATGGGTGAGTATAACAGAACTGCAGAGTAGAAAATTTACGGAGGTGGAAGTTGTGCGCACAAAGATAACATTGGCATGTACAGAATGCCAGCAGCGTAATTACAACATGACAAAAGACAAGAAGACACACCCTGACAGAATGGAAACAAAGAAGTATTGCAGATTCTGCAAGAAGCACACAATGCACAAAGAGACTAAATAGTCATTTGGAGGTGCGATTATGGCAGAGGAAAAAAATACTAAGTCAGGACGTCTTTCAGGTCTTAAGACTGAGTTTGGCAAAATCGTTTGGGCAGACTCAAAAGACGTGTCTAAGCAGACAACAGCAGTTGTTGCTGTGTCAGTAGTTGTAGCATTGATTATCATCGTTTTAGATGCAGTAATCAACAAAGGTGTAAATATCCTAGTTAATTTATAATGGAGGCATCGCGTATGGCAGAGGCAAAGTGGTATGTAGTTCATACTTACTCAGGCTATGAGAACAAAGTCAAGACAAACATTGAAAAGGCTATCGAGACACAGAAGCTCGAGGAGCAGATTCTTGATGTACGAGTTCCTATGGTTGAGGTTACCGAGACTAAGGACGGCGTTAAAAAACAAGTTTCAAAGAAGATGTACCCTGGTTACGTTCTTATTGAGATGATTATGAATGATGAGACCTGGTATGTTGTCAGAAACACAAGAGGTGTTACAGGCTTCGTCGGACCAGGAAGCAAGCCAGTGCCATTGTCAGAGGCAGAGGTTCAGGCATACTTACTAGGTGGTAGCACCGAGAAAGTCAATGTTGAGGTCGACTTCGAGATTGGAGATACACTTAGCGTTGTCGATGGTACCTGGAAAGATACTGTTGGTGTTGTTAAGTCTATCAATACTAAGAAGCAGACTGTTACAATCAGCGTTGAGATGTTCGGCCGTGAGACACCGGTAGAAATTGATTTCACGGACGTACGTAAAATGGATTAAATCAGCATTTCTTTATTAATTAGATGCTGATACAGATTTGCAGGAGGAATAGGATATCATGGCAAAGAAAATTGAAGGCTATATCAAGTTGCAGATTCCAGCAGGCAAGGCTACACCAGCCCCACCAGTTGGTCCAGCACTTGGTCAGCATGGTGTAAACATTGTGGAGTTTACAAAGCAGTTTAACGCAAAGACAGCAGATATGGGAGATACAATCGTTCCTACTATCATCACTGTTTATGCAGATAGAAGCTTTAGCTTCATCACAAAGACTCCACCAGCTCCAGTACTTATTAAGAAGGCATGCAAGATTGCAAAGGCATCTGGCACACCTAATAAGACAAAGGTAGCAAAGATCACAAAGGCTCAGGTTAAGGAAATCGCAGAGACAAAGATGCCAGACCTTAACGCAGCAACAATCGAGGCTGCTATGAGCATGATCGAGGGAACATGTAGATCAATGGGCGTTGAGGTTGTAGACTAATTACAGCTTAGCGAAAACAACGTTCTTACAATTAATGAATGAGTGGGAGAGCATAAGCTCGATAAACCACAGGAGGTAAACATGAAAAGAGGAAAGAAATACGTAGCAGCTGCACAGTCATACGATAAGTCAGTTGCATACGATCCAGCAGAAGCAATCGCTCAGGTTAAGAAGAATGCTACTGCAAAATTTGATGAGACAATTGAAGCTCATATCAGAACTGGTTGTGACGGACGTCACGCTGAGCAGCAGATCCGTGGTGCTGTAGTACTTCCACACGGAACTGGTAAGTCAGTTAGAGTATTAGTATTCGCTAAGGGTGCTAAGCTTGACGAGGCACAGGCTGCAGGCGCTGATTTCGTTGGCGGCGAGGAGCTCATTCCAAAGATCCAGAACGAAGGTTGGGCTGAGTTCGATTCTGTAGTTGCTACTCCAGATATGATGGGTGTTGTTGGTCGTCTTGGTCGTGTACTTGGACCTAGAGGACTTATGCCAAACCCAAAGGCTGGTACAGTTACTATGGATGTTGCTAAGGCTGTTGAGGAAATCAAGGCTGGTAAGATTGAGTATAGACTTGATAAGACAAACATTATCCATGTACCTATCGGAAAGGCTTCTTTCACAGAGGAGCAGTTAGCGGACAACTTCCAGACTCTTATGGACGCTATCAACAAGGCTAAGCCATCAAGCTTAAAGGGTCAGTA
>JAFYYR010000003.1 GCA_017557435.1 Pseudobutyrivibrio sp.
CAAAACTAAACGATTTCTTTGCGCTCTTTGAGCTCTGAAATCGGATGTTTAGCTACAATGGTAAAACCACTCATTAGTAAGCGATACTGTTCTGGTGAAATGGCTAGAGCCTCAGATTCAGTTCTAGGCCAGGCGAAAGCACCAACTTCAAGTCTCTTATAAAGAAGGAGAAAACCATCGCCTTCCCAGATGAGACCTTTTATCTTGGTTGCTTTTCTTCCGCAGAACAAAAACAGGGTATCCTTATCAAAAGGATCCAAGTTGAATCGCAGCTTTACGAATGAAGCCAGTCCATCAATACCTTGTCGAAGGTCAGTATAACCTGTAGCGATGTAAACCTTTTTAAAACTGGTTGTGTCATTGAGCATGGCTTATTGCTCCTATCAGTTTTAGTAGGAAGGCCTCTGAAATATCTTCCGATATTTCTATCCTCGCATTGCCAAAAATGATTGACGCTACACCATGTGTTACAGGCTTTGATGTAAGAACTGGAGCTGGTAATTCAACAAAAGCAGGTTCACTCACAACCATTTGGTTCGAGGTTTCTGAACTCTGAATTTGTCCAGCATAGTAATCTTGCACACGTCGCAAGTGATCATAAAAGGTTGGTGGTTTTATATTGTGAATGGCACACCATTCACAAACTGTCATATCTTTGGGTCTGGCATTGAAGTCTTTAACTTCTTCAACCCATTGTTGATAGCGCATCTGTCTTTTTAAGGCAGCTGAATTTTTCATATGAGTTCCTCCTGTTGTTCGTTTTTTATGACTTGTATGAGAACTATGCCCATAGTTTCCATACAATCCATAGTTGTTATACAGAATTATCTCAAATCGTAAGCGCTTAGTATTCCACCGTCGTGACTGACAGCGGCACTTTTGAAATAATAACAACTAAATATATGGAGCATTTCACTCCATATCGAATAGGATATTCAAAGTGGAGTGTTTCACTACACATGGAGGTTGTTATTATGCGAAGCAAATTTACTAAGCAACAAAAGTTTGACATGGTAATGGAATGTCGCAACAGCGGCTTATCCGATTACATGTGGTGCAAGAAGCACGATATCCAAAGCAGCACCTTTTATAGTTGGGTGAAACAGTTAAAACGAGATGGAGCTAATGTTCCTGAAAGAACATATGCCGAAGATTACCATCTTGATTCAAAACCAGATATCGTGAAACTTGAAATTGTCGATGAACTTCCTGCTGAAAAGCCACCAGTGGTTCAGCAGCTTCCATCAAACAATTGTGCCATCGAAATAACTATAGGACAGGCATCGATAAAAGTTTTCAATGATGTTAATCCAAAGCTATTATCTCAGGTTATGACCTGCCTGGGAGGTTGCATATGATTGGTGATATCTCCATGGCAGATAACATATATATCATCTGTGGTTACTCAGATATGCGCAAGTCCATAGATGGACTGTGTGCCGTAATTAAGGATCTGCTCGAACTCGATGCAGAAAATACCACATCGCTTTACCTCTTCTGCGGTAAGCGTAATGACAGGATAAAAGCACTGTATCATGAAAAAGATGGTTTTGTGCTTTTATATAAAAGGCTCGATTACAAGCTTGGTAAATACAAATGGCCACGTAATAAAAACGAGGTCAAAACCATTACCTGGCGACAGTTTGACTGGCTAATGTCTGGTCTGGATATCGAGCAACCAAAGACAATGAAAAGTGCCTAAAAGCCTTGATTTTACTGGGTTTTTACCCCTAAATCTGGTATAATAAATGTATCAGAAAAAGGAGTTTTAACAGGTAAATGTCAGGTGCAAATGATATCCAACTCAGGGATCTGAGGGATACAATTTTACAACTGAATAATACAATCAACACTCAGACATCGCTTATTATGTCGCTTCAAAAGTCTATCGATGAGCGTAATGCCAGGATTGATGAAAAGGACCAGGTTATAGCAAATCTTCAGGCACAGCGTGATTATCTTAAGAATAAGCTGTTTGGTTCTACCAGTGAGATTCGTAAAAACGATATCCCTGGTCAGCTCAGTCTCTTTGATGCAGCTGATGAAGATGATAAGCCTGCCATTCCAATTGAGCCTGAGATTATCGAGGTTAAAGCTCACATTCGTGAACGTAAGCCAAAGGCTACCTATGATGAAATCTTTGAAAATATCAAGACCACACAGGTTCCTGTTGATGAACTTCCAGAGGAAGAACGTAAATGCCCTGAATGCTGTAGTGTAATGGTTCCTATTGGAACAAAGGTAGTTCGTACTGAGGTAATCTATCACAAGCCTAGCTTGGAGAGAATTGAATACGTGGCCAGGACGTACTGTTGTCCTAACTCCGAAAAGGAAGCAGAAACTTACTTTGCCTATGATAAATGTAAAGCGCATTGATTGAAGGTAGTTATGTTTCTTCAGGCCTTGCAGCACATGTGATGTATTACAAGTATGTCATGGCTTGTCCGCTATACAGGCAGGAACAGGATTTCTTGCATCTCGGTGCCAAGATTAGCAGAGCTACCATGGCGAACTGGATTATTGCCTGCTCACAGGATTACATGGTTCACATGTACGATTATCTTCATCGAAAGCTATGCGAGAGGATGTTCCTCATGGCTGATGAAACTCCTATCCAGGTTTTAAAAGAACCTGAACGAAGACCACAGTCGAAATCCTATGTATGGGTATTTCGAACTGGCGAAGACCGAGGAGTTCCAATAATCCTTTTCAACTATGCACCAACAAGAAAAGGTGCCAATGCGGCAGACTTCTTGAAGGATGCTCCCGAAGGATATTTCCTTATGACTGATGGCTACAAAGGCTACAATAAAGTACCTGATGCCAATCGATGTGCCTGCTGGGCACACATCAGAAGGTATTGGCTTAGAGCCATTCCTAAAGGTCATGAAACGGATTACACTCATCCAGCGGTACAAGGACTTCTATACTGCGATAAGCTGTTTAGTTATGAAAGAACCTATAAAGAGAAGGGACTTTCAATTAAACAGATTTATAAGCGTCGTCTCAAGGATCAAGAGCCTGTGATAGATGCTTTCTTGGCGTGGCTTGATGGACTTACACCTAAGACTGGCGATAGTATAATCAAAGCGATTAACTATACCAACGGATGCCGACCATACCTGAAGAACTATCTTAAGGATGGAGCTTGTAGCCTTAGCAATAATCTAAGTGAAAATGCAATCCGTCCTGTTGTAATGGGCAGGAAGAATTGGTTATTTAGTGATAGCCAGGATGGTGCTAATGCCAGCATGGTAATCTACTCACTGATTGAAACTGCAAAGGCTAACGACATAGATCCTGAAAAATATCTCGAGTATCTTCTCGAGTGTCGTCCGAGTGCTGATTCGTCAGACGAGGAACTAGAGCAGTTAGCTCCATGGAGCAAAGCTACTCGAGAAACATGCGCTATATAAAATGGAGTAAAATGCTCCATATGTTGAATGTCTGGCATCCGAAAGGATGCCTTTATTCATACCCTACGGGGTAATACTAAGCGCTTACATTATAAATAGATTTTGAAGGGAGGTAAAACATAATGAACACTCTATCCACAATCACAAACATCATGAAAGACGGTAAGGAATACACAATCGAAGAATTATCCCAAATTACAGGCCTTAATGAATTTGAAATAGGAAGGTGTTTGGAAGATCATCCTCTAAAATTCATTCATAATGGTTATGTACTTAACCCATCATGTCCATCCCGCCATGGAACCTACTATAAACTCAGCCACATACTTTAATATAAAAAAGCTAGCGGCGCCAGCCGCTAGCACTCATCCCATTATATCCTACTCCCCAAACACAGCTAAATAATCCTTCTGGAATCGCTCGATGCCAGCATCTGTAAGTGGATGCTTAGCCATCGCCTCAATGACTGAGTATGGAACTGTAGCAATATCAGCTCCAGCAAGTGCGCAGTCATGTACATGAATTGGATTACGAACAGATGCTGCAATTATCTCTGTCTCATAACCATAAATATCAAAAATATCTGCAATATCACGTATAAGTTCTATTCCTGGCATGTTAATGTCGTCTAATCTTCCGAGGAATGGTGAAACATATGTTGCTCCAGCGTTTGCTGCAAGAAGAGCCTGATTAGCTGAGAAAATAAGAGTTACGTTAGTCTTTATTCCTTCAGCTGAAAGAACCTTTACAGCCTTAAGTCCTTCAAGAGTCATAGGAATCTTAACAATCATGTTAGGATGAAGAGCAGCTATTTCACGACCTTCCTTAATCATGCCCTCTGCGTCAACTGTAGTTGCCTTTACCTCTCCTGAAATAGGACCATCTACTATAGATGCAATTTTCTTAAGAATCTCCTCTTGGCTACGGCCACCTTCCTTGGCAATGAGTGAAGGATTTGTAGTTACTCCACAAATAACTCCAAGGTCATTCGCTTTTCTGATATCCTCAATTTTTCCAGTGTCTACAAATAATTTCATAAGTATATTCTCCTTTATTGACTTTACACATATCATTACAAATGATACTATTATTGCATACTAAATATGTTCAGATGCGTTAAGCATCATCCAAAAAGCAACCCAGTTTTCTGAGTTGCTTTTTGTTTATCAATATCTTCTATGCTAGAAACTCTTTTATCTGCTTATCCATTACATCACTGACATTTACTCCAGTAAGGTAAGCCACAGACCACTCTACAATCTTTTCCATTGTAGTCTCTACATTCCATACTGGGTTCCAGCCGAATGTGCTCTTAAGCTTGCTGCAGTCAAGCTTGAGGAAATTAGCCTCGTGTGGGCCACCGTCATGCTTATTCACCCAGATAGCCTTATTAAGTTCAGAAGCGCCTGCCTCGACAGCTGCATTCCACTTATCACAGAAAAGCTGAACAAGCTCACCTGTAGTCCAGCAATCGCTGTCGTTTGGTCCTACATTATAGCTGCTAGCAAAAGACTTGTCCTTGTACTGAGCCTCAGCCACCATAAGATATGCCATAACTGGCTCAAGCACGTGCTCATAAGGGCGTGTAGAATATGGATTTCTCACTACGATTTCCTGTCCAGCTGACACCGCACGGATGCAGTCAGGAATGATTCTATCATTAGCAAAATCTCCTCCACCAATAACATTACCGGCACGGCAAGTAGAAACTGCTGGAGAATCACATCCATAAAGCTTCTGATATTCCTCATCTGTAAAGAAAGAATTCTTGTAGCTGCTAGTTACAAGCTCTGAGCATGACTTGGAATTAGAGTATGGATCAAATCCATTGAGCTCCTCGTTCTCGCGATATCCCCACTGCCACTCCTTGTTCAGGTAAACCTTGTCAGTGGTAACATTTACAAATGAACGCACGCTAGGTGTACGGCGAACAGCCTCGCAAATATTTACAGTACCCATTACATTCGTCTCGTAAGTATAAACTGGGTCCTTGTATGAATCACGCACGATTGGCTGGGCAGCCATGTGAATTACTATCTCAGGCTTAACCGATTCGAACACATCTAAAAGATGCTTCAAATCTCTGATATCTCCCTCAACAGAATTCATCTGAGATGCAAGGCCAAGCATATCAAAAAGGCTAGGGTCTGTAGGCGCAGCCAACGCATAACCAGTCACATCAGCTCCCGCATTAATAAGTGCCTTACACATCCACGAGCCCTTGAAACCTGTATGGCCTGTGATAAGTATTTTCTTTCCTTTATAAAAATCTAAGTTCACAACAATTGCCTCCGTTTTATATCATATTAATATACACTATTTACCGTAAAATGCTGTGGTCTCAAACCACAGCATTCATTATACACCAATACTATTTTAAATAAACCTTTTTATTTACATTAGTACTCTAGGTTTAGGCTCTCTACTCAAAGCAATCCCTAACACCCTATCATTAATCTTATCTCTACTCGTTCGTAACGGAAACAAAATAATTAGGATCAAATATCCAATAACACATTTTTCTCTCACTCAGTAGATTGCTATTATTTACATCTACATGAGTATTCATCTTTTCTAATGAGTTGTCGTCCAATTTATGCTTTAAAGGACTATTACTATCATAACTATTAATGATAATTCCAGTATCTTTACAGTTAGCTATGTCATACGAAATATTTGATTTGCTATTTACAAACGCCGCACTATTTTCGATAATACCATAGTTATAAACTGCTAACGAACCTGTACAGTATCCCAACAATTGCCCATTAACATAGCAATTAGAAATCAATCCATTTTCAGTGACTTTATAGGCTAATGCACCTGCATATTCACCCGCTATATTACAATTATGAAGATTCAGGTTTATAACTTCTCCATCAAGTACCCCAAACAAGCCCATATCCTCATCATGATCAGACATAGAATAATAATTACTCAACGAATATCCATTACCATCATATACTCCAGAAAATTTAGCATCTCGCTCAGACCAACCTACTGGATCCACCGATGTTAGTCCATCGAATTCTATATCTTTCGTTTGAACAAAAAATGCTCCCGAGAAACTCTCTCCTGCATTAGTTGCCTTTACTAAATATTGAAAATCTTCTACGCTGCTAATCTCATATGGTGATTTTTCAGTACCTTTACCCTCAAAATGATATTTTGTACTATACGTTTTATTAGTGTACCCACCGTAGATAATAGCTATACAGCAGAGCATTGCTATATTTATTACTATATCCGCCTTGAATAATATCTTTTCTTCTCTAGAAATCTTTTGAATAATAACACCTGCAATTATTCTAATAACCATCGAAATTACTATAAAATACAATAATATTGACGAAAATGACAATGGCATTTCAAGTTTGGTTTGGTCTATATACTTATCCACCCATTTCATATACGGCAAGCAAAGCGGCATCACCATCAAACATAATGAGGCCAAATCTTTTTTAGCTATGGATTCCGAATCTTTCAATGCAGCAAAAATAGCTGGATAGAATAGGACAAGCACATAAGTAAATGAAAATGCTGGATACCAAGCACAAGCTGCCGCTAATAAAAATAATGTTTCCCATTCTTTCTTTGAAAAATATGCCGTCACAAGCAATATCACAGTGATGATAGCTAACAAAACTCCTGAAGAAGGAATCTTTACTCCCATTATTAGATTTATCATCAATCTAAGATTCTCTAGGCTGAGATTCTGCCCAACTCCCTGTCTAGTCATGACGGTTCCAGCTGCGCTAAGACCATCTAAAAACTCTTTAACAGTGTTAAAACCATCAAATGCAAAGAATGGCAATATGAACATCAAAAAACCTATTATTGCGAGATGTATGGTTTCTTTATATCTCTTCTTTTTAAGTGTTAATAATCCAAATAAAGCCGGATATACTTTTATACTTGCTGCAAATGCGAGAGCAAAATAGGCTAAGTAACGTTTCTTCTTATCGTCCGAATCATAATGCAAGCAATAATATAATAAAAATATAAATGCTATTAATAAGATATTACCTCTCTGAAGTGTAAATAGCACTGGTCCCGAAAGCAAAAGAATTAGGACATTTAATTTACTATTCTCGTTTCCAAGTGCCTTTCCGAACATTATGGCAAGCAAATAAAGAGCCACAACAACAATCACGCAGAACACAAACATCGCAATTGAGTTTTCTCTTAAAACTAAACCTGGTTCTATTGCCTGGATATCAATAGGTAAATAAATGTGTACTATTCTCAGTAATAAAAAACACATCGCAGGATAACTAGCCTTCAAATAATATGGATCTGGATTATTTAATAGCGCAAGCATATTAAAATGATCCATAAAACAATCCACAGAATTAGGGAAGAAATATGTACCCCAATAATACCCATTTGTTAGGAAATTTACTGCAAAGAATATAAACTCTCCCAATAGTAAAACTAAAATGAATTTTTGCGTTATATTATGTGAAAATCTTCTTTTTATCAGTAATAGAACCAAGACTATTACCGCCGTAAATAATATTCCAAATAAGCAAGCAAAACATAAAAGCTTTATATTCAAACAGGTAGCACTATTGTATAATTTTATACTTTCAATCTTAATTGTTTTTTCCAGATTTCTCTCAAATTTCAGTTTGACTCTACATGTATCCCCTGGAAGCTTTACCTTTATATTACCATCAACATCTCTAATATATTTGTATGAATAGTTCTTACCACTTCCTACATTTGAATAATAAACTTTCAGTGCAAGATGATCGTTTCCCATATTATCAACTGAAAGCTCCAAGCTATTTACGTGATCATTCAATGGCAAACTTATATATGCATTTGAATTATTTCTATAGTATTCATTACCATCCACAATGTAGCCTGTTGAAAAGAAAGAGCTAGAATCCTTATAATCTTCAACAAGTATGTCAGTTTTTCCATAAGAAAAAGTCCCTGCAAAAATCCACTCCAACAATATTATTGCAGCAACAATTACTCCCAACACTACAATCTTCCAGTTACTGACCACCATGTGTAATAATTCTTTCAACTCTTCGTAAATAACTTTTGTCTTCAAAATAAATCCTGCCTTCAATTACTTTCTATTAACATAATTAACTAACAATCCTCAATCGCAAGTTATATTATTTATTTTATTAAGACACGTTTTATAAACACGTCCTTTTTTTATAAGAATGCTTAAAATCATAAGTATTATAGATACTATTAGCGCAAACAATATCCCAACATATTTTTCTGGTATATTTCCTGAATACTTTAATAAATATACCAATTCAGCTGGATGCTGTACCCATATAAAATGTCCAAAAAACAATGCACCACTATACTTGCCTAAGGCAACTGCTACTTTATTATCAACTAATAAATTGCGAATCAAAGAAACCTCACTCAATGTAAGCATTATTCCTACAAATAGCAGAAATACTGCCTGTTCATCGAAAATGCTATTCTCACCAGAATAAATATGCATATGATAAATTGCAATTATATAGCATGCCACTTCTAGTACGGTTAAAAACACCAATGAACCTTTTCCAAATTGTTTTTCTTTTATATCGCTTGAAAGCTCATATGCAAAACATCCTAACGATATCATTGCTATACTACGCATGTTTCCGGTATTAAATACGCCCCACAAATACTCTGCTGGAACATTTAATGTGCCATAATTATGAATAATAGTTCCCATTAGAAACAATGCCAGAATTGGAGCAATTAATCTACAATACACAGTATAATGTCTTCTTATTATTGGATAAATTATAATAATACCAAAATACATAGATGACAAGTACCATACTATTCCAGATACGCTAGCTACAGGCATTCCTAAACTCTGCACAAACAAGAAATCATTTACTACATGTCTAAAGAAATTATATGATTGCGCATTTATATAGCCTATATTATAAAAAAAGACTAGTCCGATGATTGTCGAAATGAATAACTCTGGTAATATAGAGATAATTCGCTTCATTAGATATTTATATGTATGCTTAACTGTAATATCTATTTTTTCTACTTGTTTATTCTCTTCTATATATTTCTTACAGCTTTTTGCCATAAAGGCTCCTGTAATCATATAAAAGAATTCAACACTCAGAAATCCCCCTGTCATAGCCAATAATCCTTCTACCATCGAATGATGAAGAACAATGACTATTGCAAACACAAATCTTAATAATTCAATATTTCCTGCCCTTTTCAATTAAAATCCTCCCATATTTTTTTATTTTCAGCTATTTTTATAACCTTGACACATGAAATACATACATAGCCCCATTTAAATTTTTGTATTCTTTTGAGTCGACCACATTGTATCCCATATGCTTTAAACTATCAATTGATGAGGAAATCGTATCAACACGGCTAGGTGCAATTACATAAAAATCATCCTCTAGATTCTCAACCATGTTGTTTTGTAAATCCACACTTATCAAATAGCTACTATTTAATATATATGCATTATCATCTTGTTTATAGGTGAACTTCTCTTCTTCGGAATCCCAAAAAAAAGGATACTGCTGACCACTTAATAATAATTCATATTCCATTACGTCTAAAACATATAATTTAGTATATTCATCCGGTTTTATATCTTTTAGCATTTTTGAAATTAATGAATTGTAATAGTTATACTGAGTATTGTATACACATATGTCACTGACACTGCCAAATCCCAAACCATAATCTAATCCTAGATTCATTGATGGTCTAGTATCATTTTTTAAGCATAGCCTGTATAGCCTATTTCCTCCAGTTTCAAGATATGAATTCATCAAGAAAATCGATGGGTCGATTGTAAAATAGGTTTGAACCAACATCAATGCTCCCACGCCACCAGCCAATATACATGCTTTTTTTACACCATTAACTATGCATTGTACACTAAATGCTAATAATACTACAAATCCAGCATTTAATATAGCCGTATATCTAGGACACTCCGCATCACCTTGATATGCTAATAACATGGCAATCACAACCATCATCGAGCCAAATACGCCTGCATATATCCCAATAGATTCCTCATTTATAATTTCATAAATATAAACTTTTTTACAACAAATCCTTACTACTGCAATTATAAATATTAATAAAAATAGCCAACGTAATCCCCAAACACAGCTCTGACATACTGTATTTAAATACGAATAAATATTTCTAGGCTCAAATAGACCAGCCCCACCGGTTCCATAGAAATTTTGTATTCTAACTGCGCCAGCAATTTTATTTTTAAATAAATATAATAGAGCAGGCGAAATCCATAACAATACTTTTTCCCACTGCCACCACTTTACAACTCCAGTAAAAAATTTCTTTTTATATTGTAGCAATAATTGTGCTGCAGTAGCAAAAACTAGGAATGCAACATAAAATACGAGCCCTGTATCCTTAGTAAATATTAAAATAAACCCACTAAAAGCAATCAAATAGTCATTATCTATAAAATATGAATATAATAACCACACTGCAAAGTAGGCCAAATAATTATCCATACTAAAATAAGTAAACATCCCCATCTGGTAAGGACAGAAAACAAGTACTCCACTAAGAACTGCGCATACTGCATCATTGAGATTTGTGAGTCTTATAAGCAATTTGTATAGGAAATAATAAGACGCAATCACAATTATAAGCGTTCCAACATATATTCCAGTCATCTGCCCTGGCCAGATTAACTCAAACGGCTCAATTATAAGCGCAATGCCCTGTATCCATTTCCAACAAACAAAAGCGCCAGCAAAAGTAAATAAATCAAAACCAAACAACTCTCTCGATTGAGAAAAACTACCATAGTATAAAGCAGCATCATATCGCGGAACAGTATCGAATTGTCCTGCCGCAGAAATCACTATTATTACTAATATGAGAATAAATGGAATTGATACCTTTATATTCTTAATAGTATATTTAATCTTTTTATAGTCTTTATAGATAAAGAAAAAGCACAATCCATTTATCAATAACAAATACAGTATTTTGCCAAACGAAAAATCAATACTTGGCAACAACAGAGCTGATATATCAGAGAATACTGTTAAAATCAAAGTAATAACAACACCTGCAGTAATTGACACCTCTGATAATTTCCCTCTTTTCAAAGCAATCACACCGATTATTAGTAGTAAAATAATTGGTGCCAAATATACATTTATAAAAAATAAAGCTCGTTCAACTAACCCTATATCATCTGTATATAATACCTGCAATCCACTATTATCGTCTGGAATAATAAACCATTTTTTCAGCTCAACACCATGGCGATTTCCGTAGAGTATTTGTGATAATGCAAAGTACACACTTGAATTCTTTTTTACTTCTTCATAAAAAAACTCTTTTTCAACATGCTTAGATGCTGCTGGAACTATGTTTTTTACACATAATTCTCTGGTAGAAAAACAATGGTAAATCTGAGTACCATTATAACTGTATAACATTCCCTTAGCGTCTTCCTTGGACATATCTACATAGCTAATGCAATTGACTATTTCACCACCATCAAAATTAACCGCTATACCGGCACAACCGTCACCATTAATAGTTCCAGTAACATAACAATTAATAATTGCAGGATACTCTTCCCCTTTAGATGTAGTATTATGCACAAAAGCAGCTGCACTAGTTGCTTCTATATCCACATTTGTCAATCCCAGATTTGCTATAACTCCATCAAAGTTTTCAAA
Organism: Pseudobutyrivibrio sp.; assembly: GCA_017557435.1. Lineage (GTDB taxonomy): Bacteria > Bacillota > Clostridia > Lachnospirales > Lachnospiraceae > Pseudobutyrivibrio. Next base: position 12,113 of record JAFYYR010000003.1, read on the forward strand.
CAGTGCAAAACCATTATAATCTTCACCATTATTCAAACCATCTATTATATGCCCATATCCATCATAAATTCCCTTAAAAACAAATAAATGCTCATTGTCATATATACCAATCGGAACCCATGGCTCGCTCAAATAGATATTCTCAGTCTGTCTAAAATAAACATCCTCATAGGTCTCTCCAGAATTGACATTATCTCGAAGCAACATTAAGTCATCTACTGACTCTATAAGATAGGGAGACGAATTTGTTCCGTCTCCCTCCCAATTATCATTTTCTTTTGCATTAACCGTATTAATAGAAATAAATAACCCCACTAATATTAAAAGAGCATATATAATATTTTTTCTATTCATTAAATTACCCTCAAGAAAATATATTTTGATGATTATACATCTTTACCTAGTTAAATACTATAAACTGTCCATTCTTCTTATACAATACGAATAGCCAAATCATAGCAATACTTTCAGAAATCACACCAATTAATAGTCTTATTATAATAGATTCCAAATACATATGCATCAAGGCTGTTATTCCCAACACTAGCAATACAACTAAAAATACAAATAAACCATCCACCAGTCTGATTTTAAGCACAAAATTAACGATAATAGCATGAAACACTAATAACGCCGCATAACTAACAACAGTTGAAAAAGCTGCAAAATAATATCCATACTTTTCCAAATAGAAAAGATTCAATCCTATATTTATAATGGCTGCCATAATAGTTCCCGAAGAAATCAATGCTGTTTTTCTATAGAAGAACTCTACATTTACATATAATGTATATGTGAAATTTAAAAATGTAGCAAAAACTATCCACAAAATAATCTTTGTTCCATCCCAATATTCTCTTGAGCCTATTACTTTAACGATTTCTGGTGAAACGGCCAAAACCGGAAAAACGGCCAAGCAATACAATAGCAAATACATTTTCTGAGCTTTTCTAACCCGCTGGTATTCCTCCACTTGCAATTGCCTAAACAACCACGGACCAAACACCTGATTCAACGCTTCTGAAACCACTTGAATCATCATTCCTAGAGTATAAGACAAACTATATATACCACTCGCTGATGATGATACTATCCTTTCTATCATTAACTTATCTGAACTTGCTAGTAATAGGTGAGATAAATTATGTGGAATAAGCGGTACTCCAAACTTCAAAAAATATCTATTATATTCTTTTTTGAAAGTCATAGAGCCTCTACGTATATAACCGACGTAGACTATAGCGCCACATATAGCTGTCGGAATTGTTGCTCCCAAAACTCGTCCCAATACATGAGCATGGCTAAAAAAAACTTTTATAAATACCACAGACATCACCAGGTTAAGAACCGCTACTGTTACTGTCATTCGCATATTCTTTTTGTATTCATAAAAGAAATTATAATCTGCCGAACGATAGGACATTAGAAATATCCCATAGCTGTATAATAACATTATATTTACTAGCCATCGCTCAAGCCTAAACACCCCATGGAGATATCCAAATAAAATATTTATAACAGCTACAATTATTGCTGCTGCTATTGAAGTCATAAGAATACCAGAACACAAAAAACCATCTTCGTCATCTGAATGATCCAAACGACCTTTCCCAACTGTTCCATGAAAATCTAATCCTAACACAACTGTAAATATATTTACATACGTCATAAAAACCTCAACACGTCCATATTCCGAAGAATTAAGAATTCTCGAAAAAATAGGTACTGAGATGAGATTTATTGCTCGAGTTAATATCGTTGCTAAAAGCGACATTGAACCTACTTTAAATATTTTATTTTGAAAAATTTTTTTAAACTTTTTTTCTATCATATAATGTCTGTTATCTATTATATCTTCACGGCTGGCACTCCTATATAAGTCCCACTTTCGATAATATCTTTTACAACTACCGCACCAGCCCCAATCATAACATCACGGGTAATATTTATATTATTAATAACAGTTGCTCCTATTCCTACCCAAGTATTATCGCCAACAGTTACTGTACCAGCTGTGTGAGCGGCCACTGAAATATGAACGAAATCTCCAATAATATTATCATGGTCAACAGAAGCAGAAGTGTTAATAATACATCCTCTACCGATAGTAGAACCAGAATTAATAACTGCACCAGCCATAACAGCTGTCCCTATACCTATTTTTACATCATGAGCAATCACTGCGTTGGGATGAATCAAAGAAACTACATTATAATTGCTCTCCTCTAGTCTCTTTTGCATACGAGCTCTAACTACAGCATTCCCTATTCCAACAATGATATCATATTCATCAGAGTCAAAACCAAATACATTTTCAAAAGTACCAATAACTGCATACTCCCCTACAGCTGTAATACTAGTATCATCATCAATAAAACTAATTTCTCTATATCCATTTTTCAATGCAATATCCGCTAATACTTTTCCGTGCCCACTAGCACCAATGATTAACAGTTTATTCATCTATATCTCCCAATAATCATAGTGTATAAATATGCTTATCTATTCAAAACAAGCCTTAACCACCTCAATAATCCTATCTTGCTGTTCTGGAGTCATCTTATTATCACTTGGTAAGCAAAGCCCTCTTTCAAAGATGTCCATTCCCATATCTAACGGTGCCCCATCTTTTCCAAGTAGACCCCCATCAATATACGCATTAGTAACTGCCCTTCCATTACCCTCACGAGTAATAAATGGATTAAGTCTGTAAATAGGTTGCATATGCATAGGTTTCCATATTGGACGTCCCTCAGCATTTATCGAAGCTATAGCATCTAATATTTCTGTAGGACAACTCTTACCACTTTCTGGAACAAATAGTACATCCTGCTCTCCTCGAACCTGCTTACACATAGCATCTGCATCAATAATCAAGCATGAAAGCCAGTAGTTAGGATTAGAATTTTGCAAATCCATAGGATTCATTTTAACTGGAAGATCCTTAAATCCTTCTTTATAACGCTCATATATAGCCTTCTTTTGAGCAATATGCTCATCCAGGAATGGATACTGGCCTCGTACAACACCAGCAATTACATTGCTCATTCGATAGTTATAGCCTAATTCTTCATGCTGATACCATGGAGCGGCCTCTCTTGCCTGAGTCGACCACTTGCGAACCTTTTCTGCTGCCGACTTACTATTTGTGAGGAAACAACCACCCGCTGAACCAGTAATAATTTTATTGCCATTGAAAGAAATAGTGTTATATGCACCAAATGAACCAGTCTGCTTGCTCTTATAGGTAGCACCTAATGATTCAGCAGCATCCTCTATCAATATAGCACCATGCGCTTTTATAATTTTGTTTATTTCATCTATTTTTCCAGGTGTACCGTATAAATGTGCACATACAACCACTTTAACTTCTGGATAAATTTCAAAAGCTTTCTCCAAAGCAACCGGATCCATATTCCATGTATCAGGTTCTGTATCAATAAATACAGGTATTCCCCCTTCATAGACAATAGGATTGACAGTTGCATCAAATGTCATATCTGTACAAAAAACCCTATGTCCTTCTAGGGCCCCATGTCCCACCATTGGCATGCCATAGGCATCTATGCCTGCCAATTTCATAGACAAATGAAGAGATGCAGTGCCCGCTGAAAGTGCTACAGCATATTTAACTTCACTTTTTTCTGCAGCTATACGCTCAACTTCGTTTATATTTGCCCCAACTGTGGACATCCAATTTGTATCATAGGCTTCTTGAACATACTTTATCTCATCTCCATGCATTGTAGGAGAAGATAGATACATTTTATTAGTAAACTTTGGAAATTCTTTTGTAAACATTTTTGACTAACAACTTTTCCTTTCGTAATCTTATTAGCCTGTATATGTGCTAACGGTTTCTCTAATCATCTGAACAACTTCTTCAGCCTTATTATCGTATGCTAAAGTCATGAGTTCTTTCAATTGATTTAAAAATACATCCGTATCAAATTCAATAGGTTTAGCCACATGAATAAGATGATTCTCCGTCTCCTTTAATCCCTCTTCACTCATTAGCTTTTCCTCATAGAGCTTTTCTCCAGGCCTAAGTCCTATATACTGTATTTCGATATCAATATCTGGTCTTAATCCAGCTAACTCAACCATATTTCTAGCTAAATCAAGAATTTTAACTGGTTCACCCATATCTAGGACATATATTTCTCCACCAGTAGCATTAGCTCCAGCTTTCAAAACCAAACTAACGGCCTCTGGAATAGTCATGAAGTATCTTATAATATCCTTGTGTGTTAACGTAATTGGCCCACCCTGGGCAATCTGCTTTTTAAATAAAGGAACAACTGAACCATTAGAGCCTAATACATTTCCAAAACGAACAGCTACATACTCGGTATGTCCCTCTCCAGAATTAATCTTTGACATATCTGACACATCAATATCAAATTTGTGCATAGCCAATTCTGGCAATTCATTCTCGCGATTATTTCGAACCATATAGTCAAATGACTGGATAATCATTTCGCATATACGTTTTGTTGCTCCCATTACGTTAGTTGGATTAACCGCTTTATCCGTACTAATAAGCACAAATTTATCACATCCATATTTCATAGCAGCATAAGCTGTCTTATATGTACCCACTGCATTATTTTTTATAGCCTCACACGGACTATCCTCCATAAGTGGAACATGCTTATGCGCTGCTGCGTGGTAACATATATCTGGTCGATAGGTTTCAAAAACCGATTCTATACGTTTAGAATCTCTTACCGAACCAATCAGCGTAACAAAATTCAAATATGGATAATTACGTCTCAGTTCAAGTTGAATATCATATGCATTATTCTCATATACATCAAAAATAATCAGCTGCTTAGGCTGATATTTTACAATCTGACGGCACAGCTCTGAACCGATTGAGCCACCGCCTCCAGTGACTAACACTACTTTATCTCTAAGCTGTGCTGCAACATCTTCTTGATTAAGCTTGATAGGATCACGGCCTAAAACTTCTTCAATGGTAATATTCTGCAAGTTACCAGCACTTATTACACCTGCTTTTTCGGCATAAATATTAGGTAGCTGTTTGATAGGACAATTTGTCTCCTTACAGATGTTAATGATATCTCTTTTTTCACTAGGAGATAGTTTCGCAATAGCTATATATATTTCCTTTATGTTATAGTTTTCAGCTGCATATAAAATCTTATCACGACCGCCAATCACCTCTACTCCGTCAATATAGCGCCCCCATTTTTCCGAATCATCGTCTATAATTGCAACTACTTTGGCAGACATATGAGAATTGCCATTTACATAGTTAACATCTCGAAGAATCATTCTTCCAGCAGAACCAGCACCAATTAGGAGAACATTTTTATCTGCTGCACCAACAGTATGAGCATCTTTAAATATATTAAAAAATCTATTTGCGAATCTGATTATTACACCAAATATAAACTGAAATAGTGCGCCAAATACAAAATATGAAACTGGCATACGATATATAAATGCTGTCATAATTATCGCATTAAGAATCATCGCAGATAATGTAGCCCACACCATTTTTTCTATTTCATAAACACTAGCAAATTTCCATATACTTCTATACAGTCCAAAAAAGGCATAAATGATTACTACTAAAACAGCATATGGAATTATTTCTATTAGATAATATTTGATATAGTCCGATGGAATCATCGAAAACTTGCAGTCAAATCTAATCCACAATGCTCCAAAATATGAAATAATTATTGAAAAAATGTCAAACACAATCATTTTCCAATGCTTCATCTTATTAATAAGTTGCATAAGTATTAGCCCACTTTCTTATAATAAAAACTTCAAATCATAGAATTCTTTTATACACGAAGCACCATTTGAAAGAATAATCTTAGTTCGTTCGTAGTATTCTTCGGCCGCTTGTGTTTTATAATATGGGTTAAAAAAAGACTTTTTTTCTTTATTCTGTTCTATCGCCCAACCCATAGCATCATATATTTCATCATATTTACATTCAATGTCTTTAACACTTGCAGCTCGTTCTCTTCCCTTTTGTCTATCACCTATGTTAATAGTATATGTGTCAAGAGATGGAGCTTCTATTATTCCTGATGATGAATTACCAATTATCGCAATCGCATTTTTCATCATATATAAATAACTATCTACATCTACATTTTCTATATACATAGTGTTCGCATTCGAATCACAGAATTCAATAAACATGTCACGTATAATCTTAGAACCTGTATCTGCGTTGCTGCCCATCAGCACAACATTATAATCATCTATATATTGTTCTATAGCTTTTAAAATTTCCTGTGCTTGTGCACCTGCACTAACTCCCGTAAGCGTCTCCGGATGGAAGACAACCAGAAAATATTTATCCGCTGGTAAATTCTTTATTTCCTCACGTACTACTTCTTCTCTAATATCTCTGCAATTTTCTGCACCTAATGCCCCTAGGTAAAATACCCTCTCTGGTGATTCCCCTAATTGAATAACTCTATTTCGGTACTTAAGTGTACTAGTGAAATGATAGGTACTCATCTTGGTAATTGAGTGTCTTATAAACTCATCATAATTCCCATAGGTAACCTCTCCACCGTGAAGGTGCAGTATTGGTATCCTATTCATAGCAGCAGCTATAGCTACGGCCATCATTTCAAATCTATCGCCAAGAATTATAAGCAAATCATACTTATTGCACGAAAAATATTCCCCATACTTTTTCAATGCAATAGACATACTATTTATTACACCTACATTGTCATTCTCTGACAACTTGATATCTGCAGTAAAAGCAATATTAAATCCATCATTCTTTATAATATCAATAGATTTACCATATTTATCCTCTAAATGTGAGCCAGTGACAAGAATATCTAACTCTATATCAGAATCATCATTTAATTTTGATAAATATCTAGTAACTATACCATAATCTGCTCTCGAACCTGTAGCATAGGCAACTTTATACATAACATCACCATTCCCCATCGTGTTTTATTATATCATTCTCATTATAATCTCTATCAGATACTTTACCTATTATATCATGCCATCTCATAGGACTAATTCCATTTCCGGGTCTCTTACATGTTAAATTATCTTCCGAAAACAACTCGCCCTTTTTTATTGATTTGGATGCCACAATTGATTTTCTGGCAACATTTTTATTCTGTAATTCAGAATCCGTAACCCTCTTCATTCTATTACCAAGCATCTTTTCAACACGCCTAATATTTACACAAAGTGTTTGCAGCTCATCCGGCGTAATAGACGCCTTATGATCAGGACCCGGCATATTCTTGTCTAATGTGAAATGCTTTTCAATAAAAGTTGCTCCCATTCCAACCGCAGCGATAGCAGCAATACAATCTTCAGAATGATCTGATAACCCAACCTTCCATTTTGGAAATTGCTCTTTCAATGTTTCCAATACAAGTAGATTCATATCCTCGTCCATTGTAGGATATTGTGTGTTACATTGAAGAATAGTGAATTTTGTATTTCTACTTTTTTCAAGTACTGAAACAGCTGCGGAAATCTCGTCCATAGTAGACATTCCCGTAGAAAGTATTATTTCCTTATTATTACATTCACTAGATGCTATTTTTTCTAGCAAAGGTAGATTTGTTATTTCACCTGATGGTATTTTCCATATATACTGTCCAATAGAAACCAAATAATCGACAGAATCACTATCAAAAGGAGTTGCAAATATCTCTATACCAATTTTCTTAGCATAGCTATTCAGTTCATTGTATTCTTTATCACTCAGTTCAAGCTTTTTTAACATACTAAATTGAGAATCTTCAACCACTTTTTGTTTCTGATACTCCGCCATCTCCGCATCTGGACATACAAGTTTTTCAGCCTTGAATAGTTGAAACTTTGCATAATCAGCTCCTGCTTCCTTGGCCTTAATTAATAGTTCCTTAGCTATATTTACATCACCATTATGATTGCATCCAATTTCTGCAACTATGCATATATGTTCCAATACATTATCCTTTCAATCCAACAAAAAAATTGGTAATCTTTATATATTATCTCTTATTTCAGCAAACTCCGAATTATTCCTATATAAATAATCAGCAATTACTTCTAACAACTCAAAATCATTCTCATGATCTAAATCTAAGATTCCAGTATCGTACATCTCAATTACTTCACAGTATCCATCGAGTACACCTTTCCCAGATTTTAAATACTCTGGAGAATATGCATACAATGATGCATTCATATCAAAAATTTCTGGAGCCTGTTGACGTGCAGTGTAGTTTGAATCAATAACCTTTTTAACGCCTTTTTCAGTCCTCATAACTTGATTAAAGTAAGGATTTCGTCTAGAGGTTGTTACTGATGTAGTTACATCTGGTCTCGATTCTATATGCTTTCTAACTAAATTTTCTATATCTTCAACTTTTCTAAGTGGAGAAGTAATATCAAGATCAACTACAAAATCGTACTTAGTCTGCTTGCGCTCTTCCATAATTTCAAGACAATTTGAAATCACATCAATTTTACCCACAGCATCCCCTGCAAGAGACAACTTTCGATTAATTGTGTCAACATCTCTAATTCCACTATGAGTCATCATGCTAAGAAGCTCTTCACTATCTGAATTGATAACAATATCGTATTCAACATTATTTCTTTTCAAAAATAAATCAATTGCTGACAATGAATAATATGGTAATGGTTTTCCGACAAAATCTCGAATATTTTTATTTTTTATTCCCTTAGAACCCGCTCTTCCACATATGGTAAATAGAATTTTCATGTATGCCTCCATACTTATATTATTACTCCTTGAGTTAACTGCAAGACCCTTATTCCATGGTATATATTATTGTATTCATCTGCTTTTCCAGATATCACATCTAAAAAGTAATCCAGTTCTCGCTTCTGATAAATATCCCTATCTGATTCAAATTCCAGCAGTTTTCCTGATTTAAGAAACCTAACACTTCCACCAATTAAATCTCCTACCATTGTTTCATCATCAGTAAATACCTCAATCTGTCTAATTGGCTGTCTTCCAAAATAATCTAAATGCAATTCTGTAATAATACCATTTGCATACCTTGCTATGTAAATAGCATAATCATCACTATCAATTTCAAGCTTCGAAGTTTTTCCAATAAACGATTTAATGTCTACGGGCATACCAAATAAATAAGCTAAATAGTCCCATTCATGAATCAAATCTATCGATACTCCGCCGCCCAAATCCTTGTGTGCGCTATAGGTCGTTCTATAATCAATTCCCGGTCTCCAGTCCGGTAAATAGCTTGATGATATACACCTAACCGAATTCACTTTACTAATATCAATATTTTCCTTTAAGAATTGAATTACATTTGTATATCTTAGTGGGCATGCAACATAATATACAGAATCATCTCGTAATTCTAATTGTTTGATGGTGTCTATAGTGTCTAATGAAGTTACTGGCTTTTCAATAAAAAAATGCCTAGCATAGTTATGCAATTCTATAAGCGCTTGCGCATGATATTCTGTAGGATTTGTTAAAAAAATTACATCATAGTCGCTCGGCATTTCACTTGTTGAAAAATAAATATTAGAAACACCTTCTATTTTTTCTAACTCATTACTACTTTTTCTTCTTAATGCATCTATTGTTATATCTATATTTCTATCATTACAAACTTCTAATAGATTCCTAATATGTCTTCTAGCTATAGAACCTATACCAACAAAACAGACCTTCATACTATATTACCTCGATTCTATTTCATCAATCATTGATAGAATCTTATAATCCTCTTCAAATGTGTGACGCGCTGCATCTCGTCCATTAATCATATCTATAAATGTTTCAAGCTCATTCTTATACGCATTCTCTATAACAAAAGCCGCATACCCCTCTTGCTTATCCACATTATCTGTATATAAATTTATATTTTCATCTACTTTTTTTTCATAATTATATACATTTAATCCAGAAGGAGTTCCATCCCATGTTAAATAAAGATTTTCGCCATAGATTTCTAGATTTCTTACCGCTTTTCTTGAAACTACATCTACAGCCAAAATCCCCTTGTTTCCATTCTTATGTTTAATTAATAACAAATAATTATCATTGTATTGAACAGATAATCCAGTGTTTTTGCTTGATAAAACTTCGTAGGACTCTATATCTCCGAATACTTTTATTATCCATGGTAATTCTATCGCAAATAATTCTCTACAACCATTTGTCTTTTTCTCTCCCACAAAATAGTTATTAATAGACTCCCAAGGATGCCAATCTGGCAAATACTGTCCCACGTGGTAATTATAGTTCAAATTATCTTTGTTCGTAGATACCTTCTGATATATATAATCTATTTCTGAACGATATAAAAATGTCGAAGACAAGAATAATACTTTATTCTTGTCTTTTGCTAACATTATATTCCCATCATACATATCATTAATCAGATTTATTTCAGTAAAAACATTAGCCCCTGCTTTTAACGATTTCTTTATAATATTTCCATGCGATAAAGGCGATGTAGAAACTATTACCCCGTCTGGTTTATAATTATCTAAAACAATATCCAAATCTGAAGCAGTTTTTATAGCCAACTCCTTTTCTGCTTGTATACATCTTTCCGAATTGCTATCAACACCAATTATCTCATATGCATCCGAAATCTGTTTTAATAAACGTATCCTACGTCTTCCCATTGATCCGAGACCTACAACAACAAATCTCATACACCTTTTTCTCCCTACACATTTTTATAATTTGAACTTTTAGGTGGAAAATCATTACAATCAAATCGAGGTAATACAAACTTTCCGTCTACACCAACTTCAGCTATTCTTGGTTCTACTTTCATTCCAAGCTTACAACCCTTGGATTCTATGTATGAAATTACTGAATCACTATAATTTCCATAAGGATAATTTAACACCCAATTATCTTTTTCAATAAATTCATCCATCACATCTAATGCTTTATCTATATCTTCGTGCAATTTCTTTTCAGATAGATTTGCTAGCCAGTAGTGATCATATCCATGTAAAGCAATATACATTCCATTGTCCTGCATCAAACGAATCTGATCACGATTCATATATAGTTCTCTTGCAAATTTATCTTCTTCAATACCAACATATTTTTCAAATAATTTGCTAGATATCTGATTGCGTAGCTTCTCATCAATTGCCGTTTGAAGAATCCTCTTTACAAATATAGTCTCCTTTGTATCAAAACGATTAGCCACAGCATATTTTTCTATTAGCTCGTCATTTGACTGTACTACATGCCCCTCTGCACGCAATCTATCTAGTTCAACAAGAACATCATCCATTAGTTCTTTATCATTACTAGCTGATGCAAGAGTAAAGTGTATTTTATTTACATCCAAAAGAACATTTTCAGTAAAAGTCTTTCCTGGAATAAAAAAAGAGCCTTGGAATCCATATTGTTTTAACAATGGCATCGCAACAGTATAGTTATCAATATACCCATCATCAAACGTCAATAGCAATGCATTTTCTGGAAGATTAGCTTCTTTCCCCTCCGGCAAATTCCATGCTTCAATTGCTTGTTCCATGGTAATCACATTGAAATTTTCTTTAAAAAAATCTAGCTGTTTTTTTAATAAGGAATAATCCATTCCTTTTATTTCTGGATATCTACTATTTTTCAAATCACGTGTGTAATGGTACATTACGATGTATAGCTTATTGCTCATTCTTTATCCCCTTTTATTTATGCTTTTCTTATTCTCTAGGTACTCGATTGGGTCTATCTTGATCTCCATCAGCCTTAAAAATAACTACATCTCCATTGTTCTGATAATAGTTTTTAATATTAGCTTTTACAAAAGGCTCAAAATAATGTGGAATAATTGTCTTACCGTCAGGATTCAATTTATTAAAGCCCGCTTGCTGTATATTGTAGTTAGATAAATCTGAAACCATTAAATCCACATATTCATACTTTTCAGATTTAAGTAAATCATGTAAAGCTCTTCCAATTTTCTCTAGATAAACTAAATCACCTCTATAATCTACTATTCTTAATATCTTAGAAACACCAATCGTAATTTCTCTGCCAAATATAACACCAACTGTTTTATTATCAAAATCATTGATTAACCATTTACGATATGTATAGTATGGATGCTCAAAATATCGTTTATTTATAAACTCAGGTGATTTAATTGACATATGTTCATTTTTTTCATTTAAATCATATGAATTAGATAAATCTCCAAAAGAAGAAATCTCTTTCAATATATACGGATACTCATAGAAATCATCAATATAATCATCAAAACAAGGTGCGGCAATCGTATTATCCAACTCTAGATTAAGTATATAGTACTGCTCCATATATCCCACTTTATGTTTAAATACTTTTTGAAAAATAGGTAAAATAGTGTTTGGATTTGTACCAGAAGCAAAGTTTACTTTTTCTCCCACAAGCGCAACTTGTCTTCGCATCAATTCTATACCTGCCATAGGCATAACATCATTTGCTCTTATTTTAGTAATGGCGGTAGAAATGTGTAAACATGCTTTATTATTCGAATATGGTATAAAACCTATCAATCCCACAATTTGACCATCTTTTTCTGTCATTAATACTACGTTTATTGTGCTATCATCGCCATATTCTTGACATCCATATTGCCAAATAAATAGTTTTCTATCATTTGCCAGTATATGATTTTCTCCCCATTCGGCCCGTATGAAGTCCATTATATCTGAGACATCATCTATTGTTGCAATTCTATAATCATATCTCGTATCATATCTATTTCCCATATTATTATCCCGACCACACTATCCGTTTAAACTATTTATTGTATCTCTAATCATATTTACAGCATCAAAAAAACCTCTATATTCTTCAGGCGCCCATTTTTCTCTAATTCTTTGTTGTACCCCTGCTGGTCCAACAACTGATGGAACTGAAAGTGCAACATCTCTACACCCATGTTCTCCCTTCAATTCTGAACACACAGATGCAATAGTGGGTCTTTGATTAACGATTGCATCAGCCAATTGGCAAACACATGTAGCTATTCCAAAATGAGTTCTTCCTTTTTCGACTATAATCTCAGAGCCCATTTTCTTCGTTCTATCTGCCAATTCATGCATAATTTCTTCATTCCACTCAATTCCAACATCCGAACAATATTCATCAATTGGAATTCCTCCTACTGTCACGTGACTCCACACGGGTACTTGACTATCTCCATGTTCACCTACAACATAGCCATTTACAACTCCTGTACTAAGTTCTAAATAATCTGCAATAGTTCTGACAAATCGAGATGAGTCTAAAATATTACCTGACCCAAAAACCATACCATCTGGTAAACCAAACCACTGAATAGCTTTATATGTCAAAATATCTACAGGATTAGATATAATTAGTACCACGCCTCTCGTATAATACTCCTTAATAGCATCAACAACAGACCTCATAATCTTTATATTCTCATTAGTAAGATCTAATCTAGACTCTCCAGGTTTACGCCCTCGTCCAGCAGTAACTATTATCAAATCACAATCAGCGCAATCAGAATAATCCCCTGCGTACAAATCCGCAGTTCCCATTCCTGGAAGACCGTGTCGTATATCCTTAGCCTCTCCATCAGTTTTCTCCTGATTGATATCAATCATTACGATTTCACGAGCAACATCCTTTAAAGCTAGAGCATAGGCAATTGATGAGCCGACATAGCCTATACCTATAATTGCGACCTTTCTATTTCCAATCGTATAGCCGGTTCTACTTTTGCTATTCATCATATCACTCCATAACAATCGTTCTAGTCAATAATGCCGGTAAATTATATCCATCCCATATCAAATCAAAATCCATTGTTTTACCAATTGGTACCACTCGATCTATACCTTTTACACCACTTATTAATAGTGGCAAAAACATTTCTTTATCACCAATATATCCAAGTGTCTGGCACCTATTATCCTTACACAATGGCGCTATTGACATAATATCATCACAATCATATTCATAGAAATACCCGCTGTTATCTCTATATTCCATCAGTTTTTCAGTCACATTCAAAACAGCAACCCTTACAATAAGATTATCTTTTCGCTCTAGTATTTTCACACCAAATTGTTCGGCTGCAGCCAAAAAAGCCTTAGTCAGCTTGTTCACTCCTTGGATAGACTGAAATGTATATTTTTTCTTGACCAATCTATATTCATTGTCCCAGAATACTTTTTTAGCTTCTTGTTTTTGGGAGCCTGTCCAAACCACAATTCTAGGACTTGTACATGCATTCTGGTCTGTGAGAAAAGTATCGTTGTAAAAATCTTCCGCTACTCTCTCCTTATCCTCTATATCCATGTATCTATCAGAATCAATTACTGCTAATGAGTATCTGTCCGCAAAAGTTATCTCTCCAGCACGCGGTTGCAATGGTGATTTCCTCAACTCTGAAATTGTCTGATCTCCACCCCAAACAATTCTCACATCTGCTAATGAACTAAGTAAATCGTTTATATCCTTATCTCTATCATAACGAATACATAAAACATATTGTCTCATCTCAGGATACTCTATTAAAGCTTTATTCAACGCATCTGTTATTATTCCGACTTGTGGAAATTCCTTTGATGGGACTCTAACTATATTCACATTTCCTGTTAATAATCCACTTACTAAACTGTATGCAAAATTGACTGGTACATTCGACGGTGCAATATGAAATGCAACCCCCTTGCCTAACTTAATCTGCATTTCGTCGTTATATTTTCCATTTAATTTTACGATTGAACTCTTTCTAATCCAAAAAGCAAACGTAACAACATCTGAATACATTCTCGAACGAGAATCCTTCATTATCTCTTTAGATGTATAATTTAAAAACTCAATAATAGAATTATCAAAAAGTTGCTTTGATGAAATATCAGAAATACTATTTACAATTTCAGAGGTGCCAACTAGATAATTAATTCTATTTAATACATCAGAATTTAGTTGCATATGTGTCACTGCACCCCCTTATCTCAGCATTTTTCAATCGACCATTTATTTTAAAATACTTTCCTTTTCTTCCACATGGGCAATCATCCTCCCCAAGAATAACACCTTCATCCTCTGTAAGAAGGCTATGTCCTGGATAAGATTCAGGTATAACTGACACAACTTGAATTATTCCAGTCTCACCCATATCACATTCAGAGAAATCTATTGGTCTACGTGTTATTACATCAGAAAAGATAGATGCATGTAGATGGCCGCACTCACATTCCATGTATATACATCCTGTCTGCTCAACCATTCCATAATAATCGTAAATATGCTCTATTCCACATACATCATTTAATCTCTTGTGAAACTCATCGTGACTAACAGCTTCAGAAATAAGCTTCTTCCAACCACCTCCATGAATAAGAATTCCATCTGAAAGATCAAACGTAATGCCTCCATCTCTTAGTCTGACCAACTCTTTATAGAAGTGCTGCCAAATCATAAATGTAAAACCAAACATTAGTATCTTCTGTCCTTTATATTTATCAAGGAATTCTCTTAGCCCATCGACATCCAATTTCATATTATCATCTAACGCATATATTTTTTTTGCGCCAAAAATAGAAAATCCTAAAATCCCTGCACCTCTAGCAGAAAACATAGCCCTATTTTTAACTACACTTGGACAATCAATAATTATCATTGGCATCCTACTTGAACCGGTAAAATCGGAAACTATTTTTACCATTGCCTTCTGTTGATTAGAAGAAGTCGTTTTATCAAGATATATCTTACTTACCGCTTGTCCCGTAGTCCCTGAAGAAGTCATAGTTTTTACAACATTTTCTTGTGAAATAGACTTCAACTCTAATTCTTTAAATAAACGCACAGGCAAAAAAGGTAAATCCTTATAAGAATTTACCTCTGTCTCATCAAAATTAAGAGCCTCAAGCATATTATTATATTCTTTACAATTTCTACGATGAAAAGCTGTCAGTTCTAATAACCTTTCTGTAAGCATCTTTTCCTTTTCTTTCGAATCCAAAGAATATGGTGAAATATTTATAATATCATCAAAAGACATATTTGTATCCTCTTCAATCTTTTAGACTATCAAGTATTATACGAGCCATATCATTGTAATATTCTTTTATAAAAAAATGAGTGCCATTATATTTTACAAAATTACACTCTTTAACAAAAAAACGCTCCCACTCTTTCATTTCTTCAAACGGAGTATCTTCTTCTGAGTAAAAAACGGTTGCAGGAATATCTGACTCAACGTTAATTTTATCAAAGTTGTAATTGGCAATCATTTGGTAATCTGCTTTAAAAATTGAAAGATAGACTCTCCAAAAAATATTATTGTTTAATAGCTTTTCATCAACACCGCCAAAGTCTATAGTTCGTTTTTTTACCCAATCATCCAAGTCTACCTCTGGTATAGTCTTTAATGAATAAATAGACTTAGGTTGATGCGCAGAAATAAAAACTCTATTTGGTTTTTGTATATCATCTCTATTTAATATCTCTTTTATAACATCAAACAATGCGATGCTGCCCATACTATATCCCAACATAGAGTATTCTGCATCTTGATTGTTATCAAGAATCCTTTTTATTTGAGGAATAAAATCATTTGTTACCTCAGTAAAACTGCTGTAGAGTGGCTCCTTCATTCGAGTTCCATGACCTGAATACTCAAATTTTATAAACTCAATTCGATTTCCACATGCAGCTTCTAGCTCATTAAAAAAATCAGCTGTACCGCCAGCATATGGAAAACAAAATAACAACATTTTCTTATTGTTCATAGTACTTTTCTAATTCCTTATATAATGTTTTGCCTGCATCATTCTTAGGAATTTCATCTATAACTATACATTTAAAAGCTGCTGGATTTAGTTTTGTTTTATTTATAACAAAGTTCCTAACCTCATCAGCAATTTCCTCATCAGTTACGAACAGATACAAATGATCATCTGTTCCTCCACTAGCAACTTCAATACTATATGCCCCCTTAATAAGACGATCTATCTCATCAAGATTAACGCGATTGCCATATATCTTTAGAAATCTCTTCTTTCTTCCAACTATATAATAATAGCCATCACTATCAAATTGGGCCATATCTCCAGTTTCTAGGATGCCATTTCTTTCATCACCCTTAACTAAATCCTCGCCACATTCAGCATATCCAAGCGTTACATTTTTGCCTTCGTATACTAACTCTCCAGTCGTCAGAGGTTCAGTTATCTCATTACCATCAGCTCCAACAATCTTAAATTTACCGCCAGGAATTGGAATGCCCATTGAGCCCTTCTTTTCCACTGCTTTTTCCGGCGGCAAGTACCCCATTCGAGACGTTGCCTCTGATGCGCCATACATTACAACGAAATTCTTCCCCTGCTCTTTAGCATAAGCAGCAAATTTCTCGTGAAGCTCAGGAGTTATCTTCCCTCCGGCCTGAGTCATTGTCCTCAAGCTAGGTAGCTTCATTCGATAAAATCTCAACTTATCTAACATCTCATATGTATAAGGCACTCCTCCAAAGGATGTAGCCTCTTGATCTTTAAAAAAATTCCAAAACTCCTTTTGCATTAATCCTTTATCTGTTAGAAGAAGCGTAGCACCAACTAAAAAATGAGAATTAATAATCGATAGACCATATACATAATTCATTGGTAATGTTGTAATTGGTCTTTCCGTTGAATCTAATTTTAAATACTCTGCAATAGATTTAGCATTATCTAAAATATTAGTGTATGACTGTCGTACAAGTTTTGGCGAACCCGTAGAGCCAGATGTAGTAATGAGCAATCCAAGTTCATCATATAATGGGTAACTCTTCTTAAATCCTGTTTCTAATAAAACATAATCATATGCCTCATATTTTTCAGACATATTACTAAATTGATTCCTCTGATCCTTAGGCAACCACAAGAACTCAGGTTTATATGCTTCTAGCAAAGTTGTCAATAGAATTTCTTCAAGATGACTATTTACCATTATTGGTACTATTCCGTTATTCACAAAAGAACTATAACCTATAACGGAACCCACCTCATTTCTGCAAAGTGAGAAAACAAGGCATCTATGACCTATAACATCAGATAATTTTTTATTCTCGTTTTCCAAATCAGCATATGAAAGTTCATTTCCGAATTCATCAACAAGTGCTATATTCTTTTCATATCTACCCAGTTCCCAAATTTTGTTCATTAGAATTCTACTCCATATTCTGATTTAGATAAAATTTCCTTGCCTTTTTCAAAAGAATTTAAATCAATTATATCATCTGTGTCCATCATAATATCAAACGCTTCCTCTAATGCAGAAATCAATCCCATATGTCCTACGGAATCCCAAGCATCAATATCCTGATACTTAAGGCCTTGTGCCTCCTCTGCTGTAATCTCAAAAGTCTCTACAAACACATTTGTGTACTTTTCTAAATTTGTCATTTTATAATCCTCCATTTTAAATATTAATCTAATTGTTCCGGCATAATAACAGTATCCATCTCTATATCTGTCTTTGCTTTCCTGCCGATAACCAATTCCATTTTATTTGGTTCTATACCAGTGCCAGGTCTTTTAGCATATAAATCAGACGCCTTTATAATTTCGCCTGCTTTTATATCTCTAGTTGAAACTATGCTTCTTCTCATATTCTTTCGCTGATCTAATTCTTGCTGAAGTATTTCACGTTCTTGTGTACCCAGTGCAATTTGAATATTGCGACATTTATTAACCAATTCATTAAACTCTGGGGGCTCTGTGGCCATCCCATTATCCATACCAACTTTTGACTTATCTAATGTAAGATGCTTTTCTATTACTGCCGCGCCTAATGCGATAGCTGCAACTGCTGCCGCATCACCCTCTGTATGATCTGAAAAACCAATTGGGTATTTTTCGAATCTCTCACGTAAACCTATTATATTATTGAGATTCACATTTGTAAGAATAGTTGGGTAAATCGAAACGCAATGTAAAATAACCATCTGCTCCACGCCACTTTCCCGTAGTACTTTTTCTGCCTCTTCAATTTCCTCAAATGTAGACATTCCTGTAGATAAAACTATTGGAACATTTTTCTTCCCAATGTATTGAAGAAATATAGGATTATTCAACTCCATAGATGCAATTTTCACAAATGGAACATCACATTCATCCACAAGGAAATCCACCTCTTCCTCTGAATATGGTGTCGATGAAAAAGCAATTCCTTTTTCTTTGCAATAATCAGCCAGTTCTTTCAACTGTTCTGGAAGCATTGAAAACTTCTTGACAAATCTTTTTGAAATTGGATTTGCATCATAGTAAGTTTTTGAGTATAAAGACGCAACTGACCATGATTGAAATTTTACACAATCGCACCCTATTTCTACAGAAGCATCAATCATACGCTTGGCTATTTCAATATCTCCATTATGACTACTATTAACCTCCGAAATAATATATGGTCTGCCATAATCAGATACAATTGTTCCGTCTCTAAAAACACATTTAGCCATATTTATTCCTCCATCATTTCTATTATCATTTCTTGTTCAATTATTTTTCTAGGAAGAAATGGTGATAGGTCTTCAATTGGTCTATGTACCAATTTACGCTTTTCATTAATTGTATAGGATTCATGAAAATATTTTTGTTCTGGGGTGCACATTACTTCAATTATTTCTGCCCCGCCTTGTAACATAGTAGGTAACTCATTTAATAATTCAGTCCTGTCACTTATTTTCTTATAACCGAAATCAAAACAGGTTGATATCTTATAAAAATCTGGCTGTGGCACTCCATCATCAGGGTCATTTCCTATTGTTCGTTTTCTAAAAAGATCCTTTTGTCTTTTTCGAATGACTGCATACATATTATTATTTATGACAATAATTTTTACCGGAATGTTCAAATTAGATATAATTTCAAGTTCCTGCAAATTCATCATAATTGAGCCATCACCAACTATACATACTATATTCCTACGACCAGCCATATAGGCACCAATAATAGCAGGAATTGCATATCCCATTGCCCCTTGAGCTGCTGGAAACAAACAACGCTGACCTTCTTTATACTTTATTGCTGATGGAACTATTAACTCTTCAAAACCAGCATCTGTGATTACAGTTGCATCATCAGGTATTATAGCACTTAACTCATTAATTAACGAATATAAATCATTACAGTTTTCGCTTATTAACTCTTTAATGAATTCTTCATTTTCAATAGCAAATATCTTTTTCCAATGTATGCACTTTTGAGGCCATGCAACATCGTGAAGTTTTAATTGCATTAACAAAAGAGCTTCTAATACTTCCTTTGCATCTCCAATAATTAGGTCATCTATCTTTATTCCATCTTTCTTGTGCTCAGCTTCATCTATATCAATAGCAATTACTTTAGCATATCTAGCAAAGTTTTCTTTTACACCTGTAAGTTGGGAGCACATCTTGGTTCCAACCGCAAGAACCAAATCACTATTTTGGATAGCGATATTTCCCGAACGAGACCCTCCTAAACTACCAACAGTTCCAATGGATAACTCATTTGATGTTCCATAAATATCAGAGCCCGCTTGAGAACAAACAGCTGGGATATTATATTTCTCAATTAATTCCTTTAATTGTTTTTTTGCTCCTCTAGCACCACCGCCAAACAAAACTATAGGTCTTTCAGCCTCATTTAATGCTTTGGATATTTTGTTTATATCGTTTTCATCAAACGACCTAGCTTTTTTCGATTCTATAAAGTGTTTTGCATCCGCTTCTTCAATGCGCATATTCTGAACATCTAAAGGCACATCTATCCAGATTGGACCTGGTCTACCTTCGCGTGCCATGTATATGGCCTTTTCAACTTCATATACTGCCGACTCTGCATCTTTCAACATTACTGCATATTTTGTTACCGACTTGACGACGCTTATTATATCTGCCTCTTGAGAGCCATATGTTCTAATATTAACGCCAGTATATCTTGTATTCTCATTTCTTGGATTATTTCCTGATATGAAAACAACTGGAAGGTTATCTTGATATGCACATAAACAAGCCGTAACAGCATTTGTTGCTGCACATCCAGTTGATACAAGACAAGCTGATACGCCTTCATTAACACTAGCATATGCCATTGCAGCGTATGAAGCCCCTTGTTCATGATATGTCGATACTGCTTCAATATTGCTATTTTTAGCCACAGCATCTGTAAGATACAATATACCTCTTCCCGTTATAAGAAATATATGCGCTGCACCAGCCTCATTTACTTTTCTAATTATATAATCCGCTACTCTTTCCATGTTTACCTACTTAATTATTCTTAGGCCTAAATGAACGCATCACATCAGGAATGGCTATTGTAAGCTCTGCTTTGCATGCAACTTTACCATTTAAATAACCTATTGATTTACCTTTTGCTAAACCTCTCTTATAAGAGTCTAGCTCTGCCACTATATCAAGTCTATCTCCCGGAATAATTTTCTCTCTAAATTCTGTAGTTGTTTTAATAAATGCAGTCTTCATGCCCTCATTTCCCGGAATTGTAAGAAACGACATCAAAAACATTTGAGTCAGGGCTTCCATCTGAACAAATCCAGGGACATTTGGTTCATCTTCAAAATGTGCAGGAAAGAACCATTCATTGTATGAAAAATTCTTATATCCTTTTGCACTTTTTCCAGCAATTGCCTCATCTACATAATCGATAAAAAGTAATGGATATCGATTTTGTTGAAATTTCTGAATTTCATATGCGTCTATATCAGTATATACTACCTCTTTATCCTTTTCTATTTTTTTCATTATATAAATCTCCTATATTCTTACTATAATAATTCCTTTGAATACACTTTATTCCCGTTTTTAATTACTATATAAGCTCTATCTTTCTCGTCGTAAAACGCAGGTAATTCATCACAAAAAGACAAGTTTGCTTTAAGTTGTCCGCTAGGCATTTTTTCATAATCTTGCAATACATAGTAGGCAAAATGCTCTCCAGTTTGTTCATCTACAATATCTAAATAGACATCTTGTGTAAATATATTACTATCATAATTGATTATTGTTCCACTCAATAAAATATTGGAATTTTCAAGTTTTAAATCTAATTTATCTTTTATTCCATTCCATAGGTACTTATTGTTATTTCCTTGAAAAACATCATATTCATCTGTATGTATTTTATATATTTTTTTCCCTTCATATGTCTTAACCAAAGTGAAACAAACATTTTTTCCACTTCTGTCCTTATAATAATCCAAAGCTAATGCTAACATGTCATCTGTCGGACATATCAAATAAACATTTTCATTATTTATGGAATCAAGGTATATATCAGAAATACCTCTTTCTTCCAGCAACTTTTGTTTAGTAGGGGTTAAATATGTTGTTAGAAATATATTTTTTAAATATCCTCTTTCAACAAATGCTATTGCATCATCTGAAACACACATTTCGTACGTTCCATAACCACCATTTTTTCCCGATGACGTCAATTGTATATATATATGTTCATCATCTTTTGCTGTTTCATTATAAAACCGCCTGTTGTTCTCTATCATTCTTGTCGTTTCCTTCTTGTAAAAGAAACAATCGTCGCTATAATATTCATGAGAAATTCCAATTAAAACAATAAAGACGGGAAGCCATAGCTTATTAAGCGAAATATCCTTAAAAATATTACCTTCATTTTCTAATAAAAACAAAAATCCAGCAATTGCTATAAGACACAACGCCACATCTACTCTATGTCTAAGATATCTTCCCTGCCAAAACATATAATAGTTTAATAACAGCAAAATCAAAAACGAACTAATTGCACATATCACTACTCTTGTCCTTTTGGTCGCAAGTAAAACCAAAAATAGCATTATATATAATAGAAAAAAAACATCAATAGAAAAAAAACTCAACGGAAAAATCTTAAAAAAATCTTTTATTAATGATATCTGAAACAATTTAAGATATTGCTTCCCTCGATTCCCTTTTAAACTATCTATAGAAATACCAACAGCCTTCTCTCTAACTGTCTGATTAGGAAACATGGGATCATTATTATTTGTATTCCAATATTCAATTTCTGATTTCGTGATTCCTAATTTTTCATATTCATTTGAATTTATATCATAATCTCCATATAACAACTCATTATCATATACTTGCGCCCTAAACTTATCATTTTTATAAACTGTTTCCCACGAACTATCTATACCATAATAATGAGATGTCAGAAGCGTAAAAAATCGAAATATAACATAGGATGATATTATTAAAAATATAGGTTTGAGATTTATCTGTCTTCTATTGGATGAAACATATAATAAAATACTATCAATTATCCAGAATATAATAGCTACACTCACAATCATAATTAAATATTGTTGTCTCATGCTCATTGACAATATAAACAATACTACGCTAATTGTTTTGGCAAGCCACTTAGTGTGTATAGATATTATTCCAAAAACAGAAAGGACTCCTACTATCCCCGCTACCTTTGTAAAGGATACAGATATATAACACTCATATCCATACAAAAATAATAATCCCCCAGTAATAACATTCCCAATATTCCCCCAGTTATATTCTTGAATTATATAGGTCATTATCACAAGTGAAACAAAAGACATGGTAATTTCAAGTACATATAACCATTGAATATTTGAACTAATTGCCATTAACAGTTTTAATACAATTGTAATTATATCTCCCATCCACATTAAATGGTTTTCTATTTCCCCTGAATATATACCATTAAATGTATACCACTGGACCATGTCATCCACGTACATTTGTGGCGAATATATAATCAAAAATCCACTTATTGTTATTAAATTAACCAATATAGAAAACACCCATTTGTTTTCCTTATAATATGCCCAATTTATTCGTTTAATCATTCTTACCTATATCAATTATATTATTACTATTTAAACCTATTACTTTCATTGCGAACTCAATATGCTCTTGTGAATAATGGTCATTCGATAAAGAACTATCAAATAAAACTTTATAATTAATTTCGCTCGGCAATGACGAAATCAGTGTTGAAGGCCACATAAAATATATCATTTTCGTTTTAATACTACTTATAAATATCTCAGCTGGAATGTTTGATGCAATTTTCACACACTTAATCTTGTTCGAAAATGTATAGTTTTCATTATCCCTATGATGCTTTTTTAAACATATTTCTCCATTCAAATGTTTTTTAGAAATATAATCACATATGTTTTTGGATATATCATTTTTTACTTTATATTCGAACACAATTGGTGAGGTAAACAATATCGCATCATACTCCTCTTTCATATTTTCAATACCAAAGGTTTTCTTTATTAAATTCGCAAATACTTTTTTATCTACTAAATTCATATCGTGCATTTTTCGAATTTCACGGTATTTTCTATACCGCAAATCATCCGGCCGAGCTGAATAGTTAATGCAATTATACAGTGGTTTAAAATCATATTCTATTGTCACATCAGCATAACCCATCCTAGATAAAATAAAACCAGCCAATTCAAGCTCTAATCCTTCTCGACGAATCGCATCCATCCTAGGATATCTTCTATGTTCCACATACGATCTAGCACCATCTTCAATTAAAGAAATATTTTTTTCCCCAGATAATGAAACTATCATTCCATTAAAAATTGTTCCTTGATAAACTGTAACGATATTATTGTATTGGTCAATATTAATTACTTCCTTGATTTTCTTCTTTGATAACAAGGTTTGTTTTCTTATTAAAAAATATGCAAAAAAACTTAAGAATTCTTTAATCTTCTTAAATAAACTACTATCTATCAAAGCATCTTGGTAAATATAAACATCCTTAAATATTCCTGAACTTTTTGCACATTCCTCTATTTTTACAGTCCAATTACCATTTTCGCTGTTCTTTCCAGCTGGAAGAGCTAATAAATCCCATTCAAATTCAGAGCCATACGCTAAATATATCCATAAAAAATCATACAGCGTTTTAGGAGAACTCAAAACAGCTAAATATCTTTCTTTATTTGTATTTATTGGAAATTCTTTTTTGTCCATATAATTAATTCCTATTGCTATTCTCACCAGTTTTAACAATCATTTTTGCTAAACTATCTTTATTCCTAATCAGCTCCCTCATCTCTCTAACAACGTCAAACTCATAAAACAAATACTTAACTCTTTGATTAAGATAATCCTCAATCTCATCTCCAACTTTAAGCATCTCAATTTCTTTATAAACATGAGTACTTAATTCTTCATTAACCGAATAATCTAATAACGTACCATTCTGCTCAGCCATTATTCCATAATGACCATAGCCTTTATCTGATGGTTCGCCAATCTTCATTCCATCGTAACCCATGTCCAATGCTGTTCTAATATATGCTTCATTCCATGGAAATCCTGTAATCTTTTCAAGAAGACATGTAAACTGATTTCCAAATATTCTACGCATACCTTCGATGATATACGGCTGATTATCTTTTACAATATACTGTAGGCAAAATATACCATCCTCAAGGTTTAAATCAGCAGCCATATTTTCTATTATTGAAACCAGTTGATCTTGGTAATTCTCTATACCTTCTGCTGGTAAGGTTTCAGCTTGAATCAAATATGGATTGACATAAGAATAGCAGTCGCAAGAATTTACACTTACTACTTTACCATCAATAATGTATGTATCAATCGACTGCTGCTTTCCTTCAATATATGGTTCAATAACTATATGCTTATCTCTTGATTTTTCAAAAGCTATATCTATCGCTTTCTCTGCCTCATTAGCATTAAATGCCTTGTGGATTCCTTTTCCGCCAGTCAAATCATTCGCTTTTACGATAATTGGATATTCACAGCCTTCCACATAATCATAGGCTTTTTCTTTGTCAAAAAATGAAATAGTCTTTGGCGATGGAATATTATGCTTTTCACAGTACTCTTTAAAGCTAGCCTTGTGGTGGATAAGCATTGCATTTTCGTATGTATCATGACCTTTCCATCCCATCTGCTCTGCAACATAAGCAGCTGTAATTACACCAAAATCATTTGCGCAGGATACTATACCCTCTATTCCATTATCTCTTACAAGTTGCAATACTGCTTCTTTGTCTGAATAATCACACGGAATATATTCATCAGCATATTTGTGTCCAATTAGTTCTGGAGCATTACCCGTAGTAACTACATATAGCCCCATTTCTTTAGCTTTTTCTATAATAGGTTGCTCGCAAAAACTACCATTAAGAATCAGAATCTTCTTCATTGATATTTATCTCTTCCTTTACTACAAACTGTGGTGCATTATTAATACTAATGTACATTCTACCAATGTATTCACCGAGTAATCCAAGCACTAGCATGATGATTCCAAACATAAACATCATTACAGTCATCATGGATGCATATCCCATTGGCATATCCGGATTAGCTATCTTTTTAACTATAATTACCACTGCAGTTAAAAATCCTGCGAATGATGATATCATTCCAAGATATGTTGCGAGTCTAAGAGGCTTTTCTGAAAAAGCAGTAAAGCCATTCATCCAAAGCCCTATTAGCTTCCTTAATGTATAACCGCTATCACCTGTTATACGTCTACCTCTTTCAATATCAACATTTGCCATATTCTTTGTCACTCTAAGAATCAATCCATGAACAAATGGATATGGGTTATCATATTTCACAACTTCTTTTATAATAAAGCTTCTAAATGTATAGAAACTATTTAACTGGATATCCTTTGGTCTGCCTACAAGTATGCGAGACATTGCAAAACTTATTTTAGATCCAATAGCTCTAATAATTCCTCTCTTGTCCTCCTCGTATCTAGCGGAAACAAGATCATACCCCCCATCCATCATTTCATCAATAAGTTTAAACATCTCTTCTGGCGGTGTTTCTCCATCATCATCTAGGCAAACAACTATATCCCCCTGTATATAATGAAATCCTGCCATTAAGGCTCCATGCTGTCCAAAATTACGAGAAAGCGATATTACTTTTACTTTTCTATTATTAGAAGCAACTTCTCTTAATTTTTCTAATGTATTATCCGGAGAATAATCATTAACACATATTATTTCATAATCATATCTTCCATCATCTATTATTGTCTTTTCAACTCTATCAACCACTCCAGCTATTGTCTCTTCACTACGATAACAAGGAATGACTACAGAAATCATTTCTCTTTTCATATATATTCCCTATTTTTATTTTTCTCTAAAATAATCAGCCAACTCTTTTATAGCTTCATCGATATTTACTTTTGGTTCATAACCTATTTCTTTTTTTATCTTTTCTAATGATACATCCCAGACTCTATTTTCCTCTTTATCTTCTTTACCATTAAATTGAATCTCTGACTTTGAACCTGTTACTTGTATAATCTCTTCAGCTAAATCCTTATTAGATAATATATTATGACTTGAGAGATTATAAACTCCCTGAGCATTTTCATTAGTAATAGCCAAATAGAGCGCTTGAGCTATATCCTTTACATGAATATATGTCTGTTTCCTGCCACCTTTGCCAGCTAAGACAATAGGTTTGTTATTTACAGCGTTCTCAACAAAAACGGAGAAGATTGTCTTGGAATTCATACCTATTCCAACAGGTGCAGAAATTCTAAAACTTGATGTTCTAAGACCAAACATGTCTGTTGCATATTCCGCCAACATTTCTTCCATAACTTTTGTTACATGGTAAACTGTATATGGCCTCAAAGGATGATTTTCAGTAATTGGATGCTCAATAGGCGCACCTATAACTGGTAGGCTAGATAATTCCGTAAATACTTTCACATTGTATTTGGTGCAGAACTTTAATATCCTCTCCGTACCAACACAATTATGCATTATCACTTCAGTTGTATATGGTTCTCTACGCATGTCAGCAGCTAGATGAACTACTGCATCTATACTCTCATTTGCAAATACCTCTTCTACTTCTGGCGTACACATGTCACAACTATAATATTTATCAGTATGTGCCTTGCTCTGTTCACTCCGTCCTAGACCAATTATAAAAAAATCCTTTTCTTTTAAATAATCACATACATGATATCCAATAAATCCATTTGAACCCGTTACTAATACATTCATTTTCTTCTTTTCCCTACTTTATATAAAATCTTGTCATACAAATAGTGAAGCAAAACACCGCCGAACAAAGCTACCACCCAAAATACAATTATAGCTAAAGGATATTTCAATTTATTTAAAACTGGTATCACTGTAATTTGTACTAAATATATCTCAAGAGTGCTAGATGCTATTAAATTTATAATTTTTGGAATAGTCCAATCAGAATATTTTTCATTTATAGAAAGTGCCCAAACAAGAACACTAATTCCAAATATTGTCATTCCAAAATGAATTAAAAACTGCCACTCAAAATATCTATTCAGTACTTTTATATTATAGTATTCGAAGAACCATATAATAAACCCAAATCCACCTGTTAAAACGCACCACGCAGGATTAGGATATTTTATCTTGTCGATAGTTCTCTTCACCAATCCCCCCATAAGCATGATAATAAAATAAAAATACACTTTAAAGAAGGATAACCCACCAAGTTCAACAAAAAAAGTATCCTTATCTGACATCATATATATACAAATATAAAACAATATATGTAATAAAATTCCTATTACATAACCGTTATTGCATCTATCTACATAATAAAACGGAACATAATAGATGAGTATGGCTATAACAAACCAAAATCTTGTAATATGATAATATGCTGAATATTGATATATACCATATGTAATAAGAGATATTATAGTCATCAATATAGTCAGGGGCAGTAATCTATTCCACCTTCTAAGAAGCCACGATCTAATATTTGAAGTTACTCCTCCCAACAAAAATCCAGATACTGCGAAAAAAATAGCATTTCCCCATCCACCACCTAATTTGAACAATGGATTCAAGTACATACAATGACTATTTGTAATAAAAATACAAGCAAAAAACTTTATTAAATCTATAAAATTATTACGTTGGTTATCACTATTACTCATGCTACTTCTTATTATAAAACTCTTTCACCTTCTCACAAACATAATCTACTTCATCTTGCTTTAATCCATAATACATAGGAAGTCTTACTATACGTTCACTTTCTGTAGTAGTACGTCTATCCTCGCCATTAAATCTGCCTAGCTTTTTGCCTGCAACAGAAGAATGAAGTGGTACATAATGGAATACAGCACCTATTCCATTAGACTTCAGGAAGTTGATTAGTTCTGTTCTCTCATCTAAATCCTTAGCCTTTATATAAAACATATGGGCATTATGAGTACAGTCTTCAGGAATATATGGTAGGAATATCTTCTCCTCACGTTGTAGTGATTCTAACTGCTCATAATAGGATTCCCAAGATCTCATTCTATCTGCAGTTATTTCCTCTGCCATCTCAAGTTGTGCCCATAAATACGCTGCATTTAACTCACTTGGTAAATATGATGAGCCTGCAGCCTGCCATGAATACTTATCAACCTCACCTCTAAAAAACTGGCTACGGTTAGTACCCTTTTCGCGAATAATCTCTGCTCTAAGTACATTGCCATCATCCTTAATAAGTAGAGCTCCACCTTCACCCATAGAGAAATTTTTAGTCTCATGGAAACTAAAGCAGCCATAATCACCTATTGTACCTAATGCCTTGCCCTTGTATGTGCTCATGATTCCCTGTGCTGCATCCTCAATAACATATAAATTATTTCTCCTGGCTATATCCATTATCTCATCCATGTTACAAGCTACACCTGCATAGTGGACTGGGACAATCGCTTTTGTTTTAGGAGTGATAGCATCTTCTATCAATTTCTCATTTATATTCATAGTCTTACGACGAATATCTACAAATACTACTTTTGCACCACGAAGAACGAATGCATCTGCTGTAGACACAAAAGTATATGATGGCATAATAACCTCATCTCCTGGCTGTATCTCTGCAAGAAGAGCCGCCATCTCTGTAGCATGTGTACATGATGTAGTAAGAAGAGCCTTCTCTGTTCCAGTCTTCTCTTCAAGCCATTTGCTACATTTTTTTGTGTATTCTCCATCACCACAAATCTTGTGCTTTTTTATTGCGTCCATAATATAGTCTTGCTCTTTTCCCACATATGGAGGCACATTAAAATTGATATTCATATATTTTCCCTTTTCCCAATGTATTATTCAATAATCTTGTAATTGTCTAGATTCAATTCTCCATCTCCTAAATACAATACTGTACCAGGAACACAGTCAAAATACTGGACCAGATTATATTGAGGAAATATACAACAATTGCCATTCATAGTAATTATCCTATCATCCGCGCTCACTTTCGCGTCATATGGTGTATAAATACTATAGCTTTTTAGCATGGAATTAATATTTAATACTTCTGTTTTATCCTCTCTAACAGTAGATTCAATCCATTCCTGAATAGTACTGCTAGGATTAGTAGTAACAATATGATTACTAAAATTGTTGTATAACACCACCCCTAATACCATAAGATATACTACAAATTCTTTTGGAGATATATCTATACTATCATCCGAATTGGATAATATCCAATATATTACAGGTAAAAAAGCTATCATCTGAGCTACTCGATTATCCCAAGCATAGTTAAAATATAATATTCCATAACTTATTAAAATATAAATAATCGAAAGAATTATTATGATTTCTTTTTGCTTTTTATCCTTACTGATATTAAAGGTATATATAGCTATAATAAATAGATATAAATAGCCCACTTTGATTGTTCGAATTGGAACCGTCCTAAAAAACTCCAGCAAATGCTCTCCGTTAAAACTAATTTTCTCATCCGCTAATACTTTTAAAAAGGAAAGGCTTTCTTTTGATCTATTTTTTACTAAGTATTCGTCTCCAGAATACATATATTTGTACTGATTAGCATTAATACCTAGTTCTTCATCAAATTTTTCTGAATACTTTGGATACCCAAATACTGTAAGCTTTTCTATATCCCCTCTATACTCTAAAATTAATTCTCCTTCTTCTCCATCTTTAGTATATACATATCTGTCTGCCCCGTAAAACACGAGTACCACTAATAAACTAGCAACTATTCCAATTGTAGGGGCTAATAATTCCTTGCTACACTTCTTATTTATAAGTAGCTGAAGAGCGGATATAACTATTCCACATATTAGACCTATTATCATACTTTTAATAGAAAGTAAGCCAGCTATAAATAGCCCTATACTAGGTATTAAATAATATAAAATATCCTTCTCTCTTCTATATATATGTAGTGCTGCTACTGTCATGGCAAAAGCACATATAATTGCACTTTTCATATAGGAAGGATACATATAGCACTCGTAGCCTACAAAAATATTGAATACAACTGTTGTTATCTGCTTTATTCTCCCATGATTATCAAACAATATCAAATAATTAAGCGCACTTATAGAAATAAAGGCCAATAAAACCACAAACCAAGTATACCATGCTACACTTGGCACCAGTTTTATCAAGCCTTTTATTATTCTCATTAAAAACATATTGGAAAACGCCACATGAGATGTAGGTGATGTATCCGTAACATTGCATAACAATGCTTGCATCACTACATCTGTATTATACTCATATCTTCCATATGCAATTAAATTCAATACTAAATAAACACAAATATTAAAAAACAAAGATAGCCCCTTTGGTGTATGAAGCATCTTTTTTCCATTAGATAATAGATTAAAAATTTTATCACCAAACGAACTATCAAAGTCTTTTATTTTAATCGCGTATTCTTTTTTACGTAGTCTCTTCAAAAACTCCATGCCCCATCTCATTAATCAAAATTAATCCGCTTCTCTTCTACCACTATAGGTCTATTTATAGTTCTAGTATTAATATTAAGGATATACTCACCCATAAGTCCCATAAAGGTAAGCTGTATTGCCCCAAGTAAAAACATACCTATTACCATAGGCGCGTTACCGGCTGCAAAATCATTCCAATGTGTAAGCTTAAGCACAAGATAAACTATCGCAACAATAACATCGATTATCCCTACAATAAAACCAATCCATGTCATCATTCTAAGTCCTACTTTTGTATAGCTTGTAAAGCTAAGCATTGCTGCATCGTATAATGTGTAGAAGTTATTATGTGTAACTCCTGCTCTACGCTGAGGCTGCTCATACTCTACCACCTTGAGATTAAATCCCTCTCCATACTCTGCCACAATACCTCTGATAAATGGAAGCGGATCCTTTAACTCTCTAAGAAGCATAACAAATGATTTGTCATATAATCCAAATCCTGTAAAATGCTCTATCATGCGCACTGAAGACATCTTCTTAATAGTTTTATAATACACGGTGCGAAGGAAATATACAAATCCATTTTCCTTACTTGTAGCCTTCACACCACTGACGATTTTATGGCCCTGCTCCCACTCATGTACAAACACAGGAATCATCTCTACAGGATCCTGGAAGTCAGCACATACAGGGATAACGCAATCTCCATCCAGCTCGCATATGCCATGGAATGGTGAATTGAACTGTCCAAAGTTTGTTACGTTAAAAATAGCCTTGTGCTTTTTATTATTTGCACAAACCTGTTCTATCAGCTCTCTAGTTCTATCTGTAGAAGCATTGTCCACATAGCAAATCTCATAATCATAGTTAGAAAGCTGCTCCTTGATTATATTCTCACAAGCTTCACCTATCTGAACAATATTCTCTTCCTCGTTAAAACAAGGAATCATTATACTTATCTTTTTCATGTTAATCCTCATAAAAATATCTATTGTTAACAAAAGCCTCTATGCCATCTTCAAAGCTAATCTCTGGCGCCCAACCTGTGTGACTTTTAATCTTGCTCACATCTGGCTGCAAAGAAATAAATGGATTTACTCTATCTCCAAATTTTACCTCTGAATGGGAACTAAGCTCCTTTTTTGCTCTATCTATAAACTGGCTTAATGGTGCATATTGACCGTGAGCTATGTTATAAATCTCTCCATCATGCCCCTTCGCTCCTAAAGCCGCTATAGCTTTAGCTGCATCTACTACATGTAAGTAATCCCAATTTTGCTCACAGCTACTAAGACTCACAGGCTCATCTGCTTTCATCTTTGTAAGTACATCAGGAAGCATCCTACCAGCTGGCTCATAATCACCATATAAACTAAAGATACGTCCCCATATCCACTGAAGTCCTAGCTGCTCAGCTCTGCGTTTTGTAAGATAAAGCGCTGCCACTTTTGCGGCACCATACGCATTAATAGGTCTAGGCATTAAATCCTCTGTAATAAGGCCATCACATACGCCATATTCTGCCTGCGAGCCTATACCTACAAATCTCTTACATCCTGCATTGGCTGCTGCCTCAACTGCTTTTATAGTGTAGTCTATGTTAGCGTTCTGACCCTCGAAATCATCTCTACCGCCAAACCATGCCAAGTGATAGAACACATCACACTGACATAAAATCCTATCAGCTATCTTATCGAAATCAGCACAATCTAGCTCTACAAGATGCAAGTCACCCTGCACATCATAAAATCTATCATTGTGCGAAGAACCAGGACGAAGAATTGCATATACTTCATGCCCCTGTTTTAATAACTCTCTTGTTAAACTATATCCTGCAAATCCAGCAGCTCCAGTAACTATTACTCTCATATTTATTTAAAATCCCAATTAATTAATCTATCCTGTAGTTCTGAAACAGTATCTACTGATACTACATCACTATATTCACCATCTTCCAGTGAGCCCTGGCCCCATGTCACAAATATGCATGGTATCTGAGCATTCTTTGCTGTATTCACATCACTCATGCCATCACCTACATAGATAGCTTGAGATACATCCTCGCCGCACTCATCACAAATCATATTTACACCATAAGCATCTGGCTTAGATGGTCTAGTTTCCAAATATCCTACTACGGAGTCAAACATATCCACAGGGAATATTTTTTCATTTAATTGATCAACTAGCACCTGTCCCTTGTTCGTGTTGATAGCTAGCTTCCACCCCTGATTCTTAAGGGTATATAGCATATCCATTACTCCTGGGTATGGCTTAGTGTTTTCCTTTTCACTAGTACTATATATGCTACGATAGGTTGTTTTTACCTTATCTATATTTTCTTCCGAAATACAGTTTTGAGGAAGCATCCTCGAAACGACTGTCTCGAGATTGCCTCCTACAAATCCATCGTAAGCTTTTATTGGATGTTCTGGAAATCCATTCTCCTTTAGTGCCCTATTAAAAGATAAGGCCACATCAGTTATTGTGTCTACTATGGTTCCATCAAAATCAAATATTGCTACTTTATTCATTATTTTATATACCTATTAGATTCGTATTCATCTCTAGGAAGGAATGGGAACATGTCGTCCATAGATGGAGATACAATACTTCCATCTGGCATTACCTTACTAGAAAGCTTAGGAACAAAGTTCTGATCTGGGTCTACTACTACATTGATAAGAACTGGTCCCTCTGCAGCCAAAGCTTCTTCGATTGTATTTCTTACATCAGGCTCGTTGTTAACCTCGAAATACTTGAATCTAAACGCCTCAGCTAATTTATCAAACTCAGGGAAGCTAACACCTGTCTCTGGATCAAGTCCAATAAGAGGTGGCTTAAATAAGTTTCTTTGAGTCTGTCTAATTGAATGATATCCATTATTATTAAGAACAAATAATTTTACATTAAGATTGTTGTGTGCAATAGTAGCAAGCTCCTGAACATTCATCATAAGGCTGCCATCACCATCTACACATACTACTCTTCCATTATTGTCCTCTCTAGCAATAGCTGCACCAAGAGCTGCTGGCATTCCATAACCCATGGCTGCGCAACCAGCATTAGTAAACATTCTCTGGCCCTGCTTGATTTTAGCACCAGAGAAGCACATTACACATGCACTACCATTACCAAGTGTAAGCACATCCTTCTCATCCATACAATCAAACAATGTATCAACAAATACGTATGGATTTAGAAGCTCATCCTTTGAGTTATGGTGATACTCTGGTAAGCAAGCTGGATACTTTTCTACCATCATACGGCACCACTTTATCCAATCCTCATGCTCTGCATTTGGTGTGTAATCCATCTCCATCATGCGTCTAAGGAATAGATTAACATCTGTACAAATAGGCATATCAGGAATGAATGTAGGCTTCTTAAGCTCCTGATCATCTATATCAACCATAATCTTATAAGCATTCTTCGCAAAGTCGTGCTTATTATATGTAATTGTTCTAATGCTCATTCTGCTTCCAAGTACAAGCAATAGATCACAATTCTGTACTATGAAACTGCTACCTCTAGTACCCTCTCTACTAGGAGAACCAGCATAAAGCGGATTATCATATGCAACTAAATCACCTGAGTTCCATGCAACAGCAACTGGAATCTGAAGCTTCTTAGCAAAATCGAGTAAAAGCTGATCAGAATCAGAAAGTCTCACACCATATCCTGCAAAAATAAGAGGAGCCTTAGCCTTTGAGATTTTGTCTAAGATGTCCTTAAGCTGCTCATCTGAAACATCAGAAATTTTAACCTCAAGTCCCTCTGCTTCAGCATCAAAATGCTTAAGCTCAAGACCGTCAATTTTCGCGCCCTGTACATCAAGAGGTATATCAAGCCAAACTGGACCCTTTCTGCCATTATTAGCTAAGTACCATGCCTTTTCGAGATGATATGCTATCTCTGCAGGCTCTGTAATCATAACAGCATACTTTGTCATGTTTGATACAGAGTTGATAATATCAAACTCCTGATCACCAAGCTGTCTAAGATTTAATTCTGGGACAGACCATAGTGTAGTCTCTCTCTTAACCTGACCTGAAAGAACAAACATAGGGATAGAATCTAACCATCCACCCATAACACCTGTTATAGCATTGGTTCCACCAGGACCACTAGTAACACATACACTAGCTATCTTACCTGTTACTCTAGTGTATGCCTCAGCTGCAACCGAGCACCCCTGCTCGTTGTGATTAAAGATATTCTTAATCTCTGCCTTGTGTCCAAGAGCATCATCAAGCTGCATAGCACCGCCACCGGTAACCATGAAATTATGAGTAACACCCTTTTCTACGAGAAAATCTGCAATATAATCTACTACTCTCATCTGTCCAAACTGCTCCTATCTAATTAAAATGCCGCGTCGTGGCTATCTTCCACATCCATATAATGTGAATATGTAACGAAATCAATATTCATATCTGAATATGTCTCCGTGATAACTTCTCTAATATGTTTGTTAAGCTGTCTAGCCTCTGCCTTTACAAAAGAGTATTCCATCTTTGGATTGAAATAGTTATCTTCCTTATCAGAATAACCGTCTAATCCGGCACATGCTACATCCTTAACGCCACAAGTATTGAGTACCTTGAGCAACATAAGGAAAGAATTATCAACGATATGCTCGTACTTTTCTAATAACTTTTCTCTTGTGAATGTAAACTCAAATTCACCGCCTCTTGCTGTGACATTGCTAGTACCAATAATCTTAGTATCTTTATTCTTTATCTCCAGCAAATCATCTGACATATCCTTATATCTATTTGACTTAGATACAAATACATAATCAGGTGCATAGGCTCCTGGAATATAATTGATAGAAATAATAACTGGCTTTTTCTCTTCAATATATTTATCAACCTGCTTTGACTGAAGTTGGATATTTTTGCCAGGACCAACTAAAAGTACATTCTTACCCTTTAAAGTAGCTGCAAGCTTTTCGTAATCTTTTGAATCATCAAGTACTGTGCTTTCATATTCTTTATAAAGCTCTTCAGCAACAGCCTTGTCGTATAAAAGCTTTGTATCTTCAGGCTCAATCTTTGCGAGCAAATCATTAATCGCTGAGATAGAAAGACTTGGCTTATCCTGCATCTGCTGAACATAGTTAGGATGCACTCTATTGTATGCTGAAAGATAGAAGTACATCTTGTAGCCCCAAGGAGTCTTCTTATAGAAATCAAGTACACACTCATCAATACCCTCGAGCATTGCATTGATATTGTATGACTTACCATACTTCTGATTCATGTACATTCCCACAAGCTCGATAGGTGCATTACCAGCACTCTTACCCATACCAAAGAGAGTACCATCAACGAGGATATCTCTATTAGACTCTCTATCAAGGAATGTACGACTATTAGCATACGCAAGCTGGAAATTGTTGTGAGCATGGAATCCGATAGCCACAGACTCATCAACATGTGAATCAAGCATCTCATAGTAGTGAGTGAGCTTCTCTGGATCGAGAAGTCCGTATGTATCTACAATACCTACTGCAAATGGCTTAATCTCATTTACAAGACCGATAAGCTCCATGAGCTCCTCGTCATTGTAACTTGTGATAGATACAAGCTGTGAACATACCTTGTATCCAAGCTTTTTAAGCTCTGCACAAAAAGCCATAGCCTCGTGCATAATATGCTTCTTAAAGATAACTCGTATACCATCAAGAATGCTCTCTTCGCATGGCTGAATATTATCTAATCCGCATGTACCATAGTCAATCATACCGATGACCATTGGTGGGCGTTTCTTGATGCCACCATAGATTTTCTCGATAGACGCTGTGTCTGGGAAAATACTTCTATTGATATCAAATGGTCTTCTCTCATCGATAAATCCCACTTCGATGATATCAACCCCTGCATCAGCTACTCGCTCAAAAATCGCGCAAATATTGTCATGTCCAAACTCCCAATCATTAACATATCCACCATCTCTAAGTGTACAATCAAGTAACTTTATATTTCGCATTTTAAAAACTCCTAACTACTGATTAACAGCCTCTGTAATAACCTGTGCCATGTAATCAATCATCTCATCTGTCATTCCTGGATATACACCAACCCAGAAAGTATTGTTCATGATGTACTCTGTATTCTCAAGCTCGCCAACAACACGGTAAGCATCTGTATCACGAATCTGGTCAAAGCATGGGTGCTTGATAAGATTTCCAGAGAATAGGAGTCTAGTCTGAACATTGTGATCCTCGATATACTTTGTAACATCATTTCTCTTTACACCAGACTCTGGCTTAACAGAAATAAGGAAACCAAACCAGCTAGGCTCAGAATTCTCTGCTGGAGTTGGAAGGATGAGCTTGTCAGCTGCTGAGCTCTTAGCAAGAGCATCATGAAGTCTAGCCCAATTATGACGACGTCTCTCAATGAAGCTTGGGAACTTCTTAAGCTGCTCTACGCCTACTGCTGCCTGTAAATCTGTAACCTTAAGGTTGTATCCAAAATGACTGTATACATACTTGTGATCATATCCCTGTGGAAGCTGACCATACTGACCATCATATCTGTGACCGCAGAAATTATCCTGACCAGATGGGCAGATGCAATCACGTCCCCAGTCACGATATGAAAGGATAAGTCTATGAAGCTGAGGGTTGTTAGTATAAACGCAACCTCCCTCACCCATTGTCATGTGGTGTGGTGGGTAGAATGATGATGTACCAATATCTCCCCATGTACCAGAGAATCTAGTCTCGCCATCGATTGTGTACTTAGTTCCAAGAGCATCGCAGTTATCCTCTACAAGCCATAAATTGTGCTTGTCACAGAATGCCTTTACTGCCTTTAAATCGAAAGGATTACCAAGTGTATGTGCAATCATAACAGCCTTAGTCTTTGGGCTAAGTGCTGCCTCAAGCTTAGTAACGTCAATATTGTACTGAGGTACTGTAACATCTACAAATACAGGAACTGCACCATACTGAATCATAGGTGTAACTGTAGTAGGGAATCCTGCTGCAACAGTGATGACCTCATCACCGCGCTTAATCTGTCTATCTCCAAGCTCTGGAGCTGTAAGTGTCATAAATGCAATAAGGTTTGCAGATGAACCTGAGTTCACAAGGTGTGCAAACTTTACACCAATCCACTGTGCGAACTCCTTCTCAAACTGATCTGAAAAACGACCTGTTGTAAGCCAGAAATCAAGCATAGCATCTGTGAGAGACTGCATCTCCTTCTCGTCGTATACACGGCTTGCATAGCTAATTCTATCGCCTGGCTTAAAGTTTTCTTTTGACTCCTTTGGAGCCTTAAAATCATGATAAAAATCTGCTACAAGAGTCTTAATCTGCTCTCTAGCTTCCTCTTCATTCTTCCAATTTGACATAAATATTCCTCATTTCAAATTTATAAATCTATTTTATGATTATACCACCATTCTTGTTGGCATTTTTACCATTTCTTCCATGGAGCTTTGCCATTTGCTAACATCTCATCCAACTTTTCCATCTCGTGCTTGGTATCCATGCACTGCC
Source organism: Pseudobutyrivibrio sp. (assembly GCA_017557435.1). GTDB lineage: Bacteria > Bacillota > Clostridia > Lachnospirales > Lachnospiraceae > Pseudobutyrivibrio. The sequence continues at coordinate 51,375 of JAFYYR010000003.1, forward strand.
AGAAACCGTCATAAGTGTAGCTCATAAGCTCTCCCTGAGCAGCAAGCTTCTCAAGAGGCTCCCTCTCAAATACAGTCTCATCACCATCAATATAATCAAATATCTCAGGTTGAAGCACCATATAACCTGCATTAATAGGCACTCCATCGGAGGCTCTCTTCTCTCTAAATCTCTTAACAGCATTATCACCGCCAATATCAAGAACACCCTTAGACTGGTCCTGACGAACTGCTGTAAGAGTCGCAATTTTGCCATGGGACTTATGAAACTCTACAAGCTCATTAATATTAACATCGCAAACGCCATCACCGTAAGTCATTAAAAATGGCTCATCTCCAATGTATTTCTGGATGCGCTTAATACGACCTCCAGTCATAGTCTTAAGTCCTGTATCAACTACAGTTACCTTCCATTTATCAAGGTACTGATCGTGAACAATAATATTTCTCTCACCATTTGTATAATCAAATGTAATATCACTATTATGAAGGAAATAGTCTGCAAACCATTCCTTAATGACATGCTGCATATAGCCAGCACAAATAACAAATTCATTGTATCCGTAGTATGAATACTCTTTCATGATGTGCCATAAAATAGGCTTACCACCAATCTCAATCATTGGCTTAGGCTTATACTGTGATTCTTCTGAGATTCGAGTTCCGAATCCACCTGCTAAAATTACTACTTTCAATATTCTACCTTCTTTCCACCGTTTCTAGGCTCCAACGTATTATTGTAACTGAATGCCTCTATCATTTCAAATATGATTAATCAAGCATTCTCCACACCCATTTCTCCTCAACAAAAAAACAACTAGTGCCTAACAGGTATATGAGAGCATATCGCTATAATTTTTAACCTGTGTAAACAGTCACTAGCTGTAGGTAATTATATGTAATTATAATAATAGTTGCAAGTTGAGTTGCACGCAATCAAACAGTAGTATTATTACTCTTCCTCTTCGAAATCATGTTCACAGAACAAAAACTTTCTACTAGCCAGTAATATAGCTATTGAAATAATACTAATCAGTGCATACACTGGCTTCTCATGGCCTACCACAAGCCCTCTTGCTATAGCAAATATAAGCACCTCTACAATAGTGTTCATAGAGTGCTTTATAAGCATGCGGACAAACTCAACTACGATGACCACATTAAATGCAACAATAAGTATGTCATCCATGTAGTCGCCCAGTGGCATATCTGCAAATGCAATTACGTGTAAAAATAATTGCACGCAGCCATAGGCTACGCCTATAAATAGGATGGCTGCCACTATCTTCTCCAGTCGTCCTGGAAGCTTTATTAATTCTGTGTGAAATCTTTCTCTTAATGATTTGTTCATTAAATCTCCTTTATCTTACAATCTTTTCAAAATCAGCCTTTGGATGCTTGCATATAGGACAGATGAAATCATCTGGCAGCTCTTCTCCTACCCACTCATATCCGCATATACGGCAGCGCCAAATAGTCTCGCCCTTAGGAGTGGTACCTACTGCCTCTGGCTTTGGCTTGATATTATCCTGATAATAGCTATATGTACATGAAGGAACTGATGTAAGGACTTCCATTGCTGTAGGCTCACAGATGAATAATGAATGAGAACCTAAATCAACTGTATCTTTTACTTTCAATGAAAAATAAGCGTTTGTCCCAGCTGTAATGTAAGGCACCCCATTCTCAGCTGTCTTGTAATTAGCTGCAGGATAATCTGCGAACTTATCTACATCTCTACCTGACTGGAATCCAAAATACTTAAACAAATCAAAGCTTGCCTCTTCGCTGATTACTGAAACATTACACACACCAGTGGCCTTTACCATATCATGAGTGTAATTAACCTTGTTAATAGCCACTGTGATGGTATTAGGCTCAGATGCAGCCTGAATAGCCGTGTTAATAATACAGCCGTTAATCTTAGACCCCTGAACTGCTGTACATACAAACAATCCATAAGATAACTTAAACATTGCCTTTGTGTCCATTGTTCCCATAATCATACCTCCTTGATTGTTATACTCTTATCTTAGATACAGTATAACAAATATAAATTATCCTTCTATATTTTTTTCTAATAATCCTTTTTGTTATCTGACTCTCTATCTAATAAAAAGGACTGACCCTCTGGTCAGTCCAAATATAAATTTAAATATTTATTTCAACGAATACTTATCCCCGTACATCCTATCGTACTGTAGCATCCACATACTAGAAAGCACCTGCTTTTGCTCGTCAGTGAGTTCTATCATCTCATCTGTCTCTGGGTTTATGCAGATGTTGCCGGATACCATAGTAGGTACATCAGCTGTAGCTACATAGTTCATATATGGGTCTGTTGCCATGCCTAGCTGCTGAAGGAACATAGGTGTAAATCTATATGCTGGCACATCTGCACCAAATTCAAATTCTGCACCATAATTGTTCCAAACTAAAATAGGTGTCTGGTACTCCTGGATTATCTCCTCAGTGGATGTTGGATTTACTCCAAAATATCTAAGAGCTGGGCAATGATCTCCCCAGAATACGATAATCACATGGTTATCAACTGCCGAGAAGTACTCAAGAAGTGCTCTAAGTTCTTCCATAGAGGCAGCCTCTAGGTTCAAATAGTTCTTTAATTCCCTGTTCTCAGGAATATCGGTATTCATATCTATCTCAACACCACCATGGAATGAGTAGCTATAAGCGCCATGATTCTGAGTTGTGACTACATGGGCAAAGTATGGCTTTGATATATCTCGATTATTATAATCATTAATCAACGAGATATATGCATACAAATCATTAGCCCACTGACCTGTCATATATTCCTCAGGTGTCTCTCCAAGCTCTTCTGAGAAAATCATCCTGTCAAATCCCAAATTACCATAGGCCGTTCTTCTATCGTAGAACTCGCCTGTATTAGTATGCAGACCAACCGTCTCATATCCTATGTCATTCATAATGCTCACTAGAGATGTCTCACCTGCTGAAATCTGGTTGTTAAGTGGGAATCCACCTGTGTTAGAGTGACGATAGCCTGTGAGCATCTCATACTCTACATTTAATGTGCCACCACCAGCCTGAGGGCTGACTAAATCTCCTACATAAAAGTCCTCATCTAGCTCGTGGAGATAGTTGAGAGGATCTGCATTCCACTTGCAATCATATATCTTAGACATATCGTAAAGAGATTCGCACTGGATATAGATAATATCAGGCTTCTCACCATCAAAAGCTGATGCGCCTATACCATTATCAGCAATAAATGTCTGAACATAATCCTCAGAATATCCATCAGGAGCCTGCACCTCCCTAGGAAGTGCCTTCATAGTTCCTACAAAATAGCCATTGCTAGTGTAGTATTCCTGAAGATTAAGTACTACTGTTTCGCCCTCTTTTTTTACAATAAAATCATCTAGATTATTCAAATATAATCCAAATGACAACATGGAAGCTCCAAGGACTGCAAGTCTGATATATAGATTTGATGTCACCGACTTTTTCCATAGTAATAATGCTAAAAGAATAGAAACCACCAATGATATCCAAAACAATTTTGGAATCACAATATTATATCCACCAACGACCTTTGCAGCCTCTCCAGCCATCTGTAGCTGAGAGAATGTAAATGCCTCCCCACGCATTTCGTAGTAGTTATATCCAACCAGAGAGAACACACCTGTTAAAAGTACTCCAAGTGGAATATATATAGAATAAAGCTTAACAGCCATTAACACGATTATATTTAGTAATGCAAGGCCAACTAAATTAGCAAGTACATAGTAGCCTGCTCTTTCCTTTGCAAGGAATGAGAAGACTTCTGCATCAAATAGCGTATTGCCATTATAAAGAGCCTCAACAAATAGATACTGAAATATAATAAATCCAACAACTGCTACAGCTTCAAGTATTTTGCAAATGACTTTTGCTGCCTTTTTCTCACGCCAAATATATAAAGCAAATGCAATAGCTGTAGCCACAGCAATGCCTACAAATACTTTTAAATAGTCTACAAAAGCATTTACTTTTGTAATAGCTACTCTAGATACTGACGCCTTACCCTCACCCTGGTAGAATACTCTTACCTCAAAATCCTTTATTGGCTCATCTAAAGTAATTTTTATTTTCTTACCCGGCTCAAATACACCCTGGCCATATACCTTATCATAATTGGCTGAGAAGAAATCATAGGTATTCTCCTCTGATTTGTTGGAACCATAAATTACGATATTATATTCGCCTTTTGAGAGATATACCGCATGTCCGTATATTATTGAACCTGCTGCACCCTCCTCATCTACAGTTACAGTATCTTTTGCCAATTCAAACTCTGTCTGGCACTCTGCTGCTGAATAAATAATCTTTCCAAATAAATACTGGTAGCTAGCATAGGCTAACATTCCAACGAAAATTGCTACCCAAATATACTTCTTAAAACTACTGAACTTCTCTGCTAAGGATTTCATTTTCTATATAACTCACTTTCTCACTATAATCCCCAACATTTAACTCCCATATTCTATTTCCAGCCTCATCTTCGCCAGTCAGTTTGAATCCATAATCTCCGTAGAATTCCTTTACCATGCCATTCTTTGGAGTTGGATAATAATGCCCTACTATTTTGCAAACGCCCCTTGCTTTTGCTTTTAATACCAGCTCATTCATCATCAGGTCTTCCATGCCGCGCTTAAGTACTCGACAACTCATGAGCCATAACTTAATGTCTAAAACTTTCTCAGCCTCGTCTTGAATCTCACCTGCCACTACAGTGACAATTCCATTGTCTGCAAACTTGTCCACAAGACGACCAGCCATGCATATATAGTCATCTGACTCTTCCATAGCTCTGATATCGTCCTCACTACATCTGAGGGTTGTAAGATTAAACTGATTTGATTTATTTGTCAACTGTGACACTCGCTGCACGATAATTGGCTCAAATCCTGTGATGGTAGCCTTCATCTCAAGGCTCTTAAGATACTCGCTGTAATCTGCAAATGCAGCCTTGGCCTTTGAAGCCTCAGCCTTAGCATGATACATATCTGTCTTTTTCATATCCTCAGCTGATAGATTAGTAACCTCAAAATATCCGCTGTGGTCTAGCAGCTTAATATAGTTTTCTGCTCCATCCATAGCAGGAACTGCTACTCCAGGAAGCTGAGCTGATACAATCTCTCGCTCTGCAGGATTATCGTCCGCAAGTACGAAGCTATCGACGCCAAGTGTCAGTTCAGATGCCATTTGCTCCAGATTTCTATCCTTTGGCTCCCAGTTTGCCTTAATATCTACAAAATCATCTGGGCGAAGAACCCCATCTGGATGATTAAGACCTGCCAGAGCATTTGCCTCTTCATTTTTAGAATCTACTGCAAGCACCGCACCTATATCCTTAAGATTCTTGCAGTACTGCTGAAACTCAGCATATACCTGTCCCTGTGGAACCTCTGGTCCGATTTTGATTCCCTCTACGCCATCATCACCTACGATGCCGCCCCAGAGAGTATTATCAAGATCAAGGGCTAGCACCTTCTTATTGCGTCCGTAGATAGACTTGATAATGAAGGCTACCGACTGAGCAATATATGGAATGGCATCCATATTTATGCACTTGTACATGTTCCAGTATTTGGCATCGTTCCACTGAGAAATACCAAAATCAGCTGCTAGATAATCTATATCATTGATATAGAATCCTGTGTGCCCATCGGCATACTGATAAAACTTCTGATTCAATCGTGAAACGTAATTAGCCCTGCCTCTATAGTCCCACACATCTCGATTACCCATGAGCCTATAGTTTGGTCGCTCGAAATTGTTCTGGATAATAGGACAGTTGAATTTCTCTGATAGCCTCTGCCACATTCCTTCAAATCGCTGATACTCGGCCTCAAGCATATCATCAACTTGTGTTTTATCCATGTTCATCTGTGGAAAATCAATTATATTTCTCCAATTGGTGTGGATAAATATAATATCAGGCTCAAATCCATCTAGCTCTGGAGAGCCAAACATGGCATCCTCCCAGTATTTTCCATACTCTGACTGATAGAAATCTGCCTTTATTCCATAAGACAACAAAAACAGTTCCAGCTGGTCAACCACCTCGTTTGTGGTGGAACCACCCAGAACTGCTATCTTCTTTTCTATAAGATTAGGCTGCTCTAAAAGGGTACGCCTTATAGAGGCCTTCTTCCTTCTCAGTGTTTTTACGTCTATCGGATAATTAAAACAATCCATAATCTACACCCTTTATTTAAAAAATTAGCAGTGTGCTAAGACTACATCTACCATGCTGCCTACATTTTTAAGACCTGCAGCCTCATCCATACTAAACTGGAATCCAAACTCATCCTCTACCATCTCGATAAGGTTCATCTGCATCAGCGAATCCCAATCAGCAATATCATTTGCAGTAGTTGCATCACTTACCTCGATACTCTCATCATCAAACGCGTCTCTAAAAATCTCGTTTATCTTTACTAATACTTCTTCTCTAGTCATTTTATCTCCTTAATGCGGGAAGACACAGCCATTTATAATGACTAAGCAAGTCCTCCCAGTTCAAACGGAATGGTCTTTTCCTTACTCCAATCCAGCTCATAGTTTTCAAAAGATAGAGTATTGGCTCCGTTATTATTTTTCATGTCATTATACAATAGGGGATATGCTTTTGCCAAATCACAGTATGTGAGGGTCAATCCATGACTCTCAGCCCCTGCTGCAACCCCATTTTCAATAAGCCACTCGTTAGTAATGCTGATCTCCTGCATCACATTTAAGTCCCGGACATACATGCTGTAGCAACGAGTCTCTGTCACACCATTCTTATCAGTGTAGCTACCAAAGAAATACTTTGGATGGCGATATGGAACATCCGCACACTGCTCAACATAGTGTCCAAATGTGATGCCCTGATGTGCCTGAATATCAAAGAATAGCTGCTTGCCATCATTGTCTCTAAGGAAAGTAAATGGACCTGCATCACCCCAGGCATCCTGATTGTTCATAGCCGCAAGCCTATGGGCATATTTACCCCAGACTAAAAACGAATACATAGGATGCTTTGTACGGATGAAATCCTCTCTATTCTTTAGAATCCAGTTATTAAGTGCTCCTACCTCGCCCTTAGTACTGCGGATATCAAATCCATTGCCTCTGCAAAAGTCCCATGAGAAAACAGGGAATAACAGAGTACCCTCTGGGCCAACCATCTCTTGTAACGTATTTACGAATTTATTTAAAAACTCATCACGCTGCTTTATCTTAACATCACACTCTGTCTTAGCTAGATACAAAAGACCCGTGATATCAGATGCCACATATACTGTGTCACCTGAAGCCACGCCTATTTCATTAAGTTTTACCTTTATATCATTAAGAAGTTCTTTATCTGTCATTATATCCTCGACTAATTACAATATCTTTATCAGTCCATTGGCATAGAGCTTGTCCACTATCTCAGTAAGCTCCTTTACCGGAACTCCTGTAATCTCTGAGATGCCAATCAAATCATTGCGACCATCTGCATAGGTCATAAAATACATCATAGCCATAACAGCATCATAGCTTCCCTTTTTACTAACTGTAGGGAATAGGCCTCGCTTGCCAAGCTGTGGCTCACATGGCTGAGTCATAACGTATATACGATTGTACTCAAGGGCATCTACCACCTGAGTCATCACATCATAGCCACCCTGGAACCCCTCTGGGCTAACAAGTGTCATATCATCAGCACTAGTGTGGTACTCTGGATACTCGCCAAACTTGCTACGGCAGAAGCATACCACAGGAAGGTCCACTCCTGCTGAGTTGTACTGTCTCTCATCAGAGCCTCTCTTTAAGAAGCTATAGTCGCTGTATTTGCCATCGGTGTGGCTCTTTAATACATTTGAAAGTACTCTATCGGCAAGTGTGTCTGCGTACTTGCTATGTACAATAGAATAGTCTCTGTCATCACCTACACATGAGATATTAAATCCAGCCACAATGTGCTCCTTCATATGCTGCAAATGGTCTCCTGTAGCAAGATATGTAATAGCACCGATTGTCTCTGGAATGATGATAAATCTATATGTGTAGTGGCGCTTCTTAAGTGACTTCACGTACTTAATCAGCTCACACATAAGTACAGGTCCTGAGACCTCGTTATTTGCCATAGATGGATGGCAGTCGTATGTGGAGAAGAAAATCTCCTCATCGCTCTCACCTGGAAGCACTAGCTCACCGTAGGTAAGATTGCCATCAAAAAGCTCTGAATCTATGTACATGTGGTACCTGCCAGGTGCTAGACTATCTAGCTGCTTCTGGCTCATACAAAATCCAAATCGCTCCTTATAGTAGCTAGTAACATAAGGCACAATATCTGGCTGGTCTGGCAGTGTAAACACATGCTCCTTAAGCTCATCCAAGTCCACCCACTCATCAACAGGTGTAGAATAGCCCATCACATGAAGATTGCTCACAGCCATATCCACGATACGATTGCCTGCCTCATCCTCGATGTAGGCCTCTCTAATAGCCCATTCCTTTGGCACAGTCCAGTCGAAAACTTCTGTACCGCTAGCTACATTTTTTATTTCAAATCCGACTCCATCAGCCTCAGCTATCCTATCGCTACACATCTTAAGTGTCTGGCGAACGCCCTCACCTGTAATGCTTCGATTAATAGGAAAAAGCTCTGCTGCAAAATCGTACATCTTCTGTCCAACTGTCATTGTTACTCTTCTTCCTGAACAAGATAAATAGGTCTCTTTTTAGTCTCAAGATAAGTCTTGGCCAAATACTGTCCCAAAACTCCTACGCAAAGAAGCTGGATACCTGAAACTAAAAGAATAATACAAACCATAGATGGCCAACCGCTAGTAGGGTCACCTAAAATTAACGTCTTTACGATAATTACAAGAATAAATATAAATGCCACAAGGCACATGATTACACCGAAAACTGATGCCATAATAAGTGGTGCAGTAGAGAAAGCTACTATACCATCAATTGCATAGATGAAAAGCTTCCAGAAAGACCACTTAGTCTCTCCAGCCACACGCTCTACATTTTCAAATTCAAGCCACTTGCTCTTAAATCCTACCCAGCCAAAGATACCCTTGCTGAATCTGTTGTACTCGCCCATAGCAAGTATGGCATCTACAACCTTTCTAGTCATCATCTGATAATCGCGGGCTCCATCTACGATATCTGCACTAGAGATTTTATTCATAAGCTTGTAGAACTTTCTAGCGAACCAAGAACGAATAGGTGGCTCGCCCTTTCTATCTACACGACGTGTAGCCACACGCTCGTACTCACCAGACTCAATATATGAAAGCATCTCTGGAAGCATAGCAGGTGGATCCTGTAAATCAACATCCATGATTACTACATAATCTCCTGTGGACTTCTCGAGGCCTGCATATATACCCGCCTCCTTGCCAAAGTTCCTTGAGAATGATACATAGTGCACTCTCTCATCCCTAGCATGAAGTCCTCTAAGCACATCAAGTGTGCCATCCTTAGAACCGTCATCTACAAAGATAAACTCAAGCTCTACAGATGAAAGCTTGTCCTCCATACCATGAACTGTATCATAAAAAATAGGTGCTGCCTCCTGCTCATTGTAGCAAGGAACAACAATAGATAGTTTTTTCACTTTAATATGTACCTACCTTTATTTAATCAATAACTAATATTACTCACCAAATTTGACAATCAACTTGCCATCAACCACTGCTATACTACCATAATCTGGGTATGTTGGCATAGCCTGAACTGATTCATCCTCTGCAAGAGTCCCATCATCTACCACTACTTTTTCATTGCCGAATCCGCAGTGCTCCTGCATAAATCTAATAGCGCTTCCATAGGTAACTAAATCAGAATAAACTGGGAATTTCTCAATTTTAATTGCATCAAGCTCCTCATTGTCATCTACCACAACAAATGTGCCATCTGTATTTTTATCGAAATCCACAAATACGATTTCCATATCATCATCAAATCCCTGGCAGGACTTAATATTAGCAGCAAGCTGTGTGAAGTAGGATGTAGCCTGTCGCTCTGCGATATCAGCCTTGAGATATGCTGCATTGTCTAAATAGATATATGAAACCGTAATTACGAATATTGCAATGAGCTGTAGCCATGCTATGAGTCTAGTTCCCTTTGATAGAACAGACTGCTTGAAATCATCAAAATCAATTGACTCAATTAAAATTACTGGAAGTATAAGCACAAAGGCTGTGCCATAAACCATAAGGCTATCTACAAAATAGTCATCACTTGTAGATAGTATATACATCACATTCATGCCAACTGGAAGAAGTGCAGCTCCTACAATAGCCGAAAGCTTCACTCCAATTCCCACATTTTTCTTAACAATCAATACAAAAATGTGAATAACCGTAGCTAAAATCACACAAAGTGTTAATAACCTAAGATACTTAAGTCCATTAACTCCAGCGTAGCTTCCTACGAAAAACTCTCTGATACACTGAGCTAATCTGGCTGGGAACAGAGAAAGGTCATAGCCCTTACCCATGCCCTTGTAATCCATGGTGTCTATTCCCTTAAGCTTCTTGAAGATAGCAGCTAGCGCTGCCCAAATACCAAGTCCCACACCAAGTGTAGCTAAGTATGTAAATCCATTTTTTGCATAATCTCCTACTGCATCTATCCTATCAGTTAAAACATCCTGAAGTAACTTAATCAATACAATAGAAATTGTTACAGCAAAAAATGCCTGATACATGCTGAGTGATAATGCAAGTACTATAGCAGAAACCAGCACTCTAAGAACTAATCTAGCAGCTCCCTCATATTTGTCAAAAGCTGTCTCCGACACTATTATCTCTGCAGCCTTAATAGATAATAATAGACCTAAGAAGTAAGGCCATGATGTAAACATAAATGAAAAGATACTAGGTACTACCGGATATACAATCATGATTGCCCCGATAATTACTGCACTTACTTTTGATTTAATATCAAAAATTCGCACCACAGTGCTAGCAGAAAGTGCTATAAAAATCATAGATAAAATGCCATTGAACACTGGCACCGCAAATGTCCTAGTGGTAAATATCTGCAAATCATAGATAATGCCAAGTCCCCATCTGCCTAGCTCGTAGGTAGCACCTAACGAGAAAAGACATGCTGTATTGTCATGGTAGGATATCCTGTTGAAAATGATATAGCCATGGGCTATCAGTCCGATAACCATAACAGCAACAAAAGCCCACTGCTGAAGTGGGCTAAATCTCTCTTTTATTTTCTTAAATGCCTTTTCAATATCTGTAAATATACTCAAATCAATCCTCCGGATTATTACTATCTACATTTTATCTCAAAACAACTATAACATAATCATCATATTCTATAAAATCATCCTGATTGTCAGCACAATCATTATTGTAATAATCTACAACTCTATCGTACTCTTCATTAGTATCAGTGATATTAATATCATATCCATAATGAGCAAACAGCTTTTGTGTAGCCCAGTTATGAGTATTGTATGCGTTAACAGACCAGGTGAGCACATCACCATCTGTTACAGTCTCTTTTTTATAGAACCTGCCTGCCTCAACAACAGCAGGATCATATCCATAGACATTCACATCGCACCAATTGAGAAATCTATATCCTGCCTCTCCCTTACGAATGTGTAGGTAGTCCTGCTCGTCCATTGAGCGGCTAAATTCCCCTACAAATACACTCTTTTTTTCGCTAAGGTCATAATTGTTCTGAAGATAATTTCCAATCTCATTGACCTTATCTGCACATCTATCACACATATTGTATTCAAATACAAATAGCTGGCTAATCTCTCTGGCAGAACCATATAATATAATTCCAGCTAAAATCACAGCCACAACTCTGCCTATTTTCCATTTTGAAATCAACACGAGTAAGATAAACACAGAAAATGCCACCAGCACAACAATAGACTGACTCATTCTGTATAGCTGCATAACCCCCAGAAGAAAGCTAATAGAAAACTGACCTATCACAACTAATAATCCAAGTACTATTGGCCAAAAATCCCTGTTCTTCCAAGAGATGATTCCACAAATAACAATTAATGCAACTACTGCAAATAAGAACAAAGTAATAGGAAAATATCCTGCACCATAAAACAGGAAATTACTCATTAGCTGGTTCTTAAGAGTGGCACCTATCTCACCAGCCCTGTCACTAAACTGCCAACCAATCATACCACCACTGGTCTGATATACATCAAGACCCATAATAGCACAGAGAATCTTAGTAATGATGCTTCTCAGCACCATTGCGATAGCTGTCACCAAAACAATAGTGACAACCCATATACCTTCTGATTTAACCTGTATCTTCTCTCCTGAAAATGCTTTAAGCAGTACAAGTATTACTCCAATTGTAATAATCACAATAGAAAATGATTCATAGCAGCAAATTGCCAGTACCATGAGAACAAGTGCAAAAACATCCCTTGGCAACTGAGCTTTAAGTCCTTCTCCCTTTACACTATACATAAGGTAAATAGCAATAGCCGATAGCAAAAATGCAACGCCCATACCATTATGCATATAATAAATAAATACCTCTCCATTCATAGGATATACAAGCATCAGAGATGTAAACACTGCATATATCCAGCTAGGTATTCTATCCTCACCTAGAATCTCTGCAAATACGACGCATAATACAGTGCCAGCAAGTAGTATAAAGATTACTCCTATAAAATCTATAATAAAAGGTGTGAATTCATTAATCTTAAAGAACTTGTTAATAAGCCATGGTGTAAATCTGCCCATAGAAACAAGACGGCCAGAATCTATATACCAGTCGTAGATAACATCATCCACTCCATAAGAGCAGTGTGTAAGCTCATAGCCATATCCTGCTAGCGCAGTAATTGTCACTATAGCAAGATACACCTTGTCAAATATTAAATTCTTAACAGAATTAATAAGTTTCACTTTTTATTTCCTTCCAATGCCTTTTCTTTTGTAAATAATAAGTAGGCTAATAGCGCTTAGTAATGATATTATCTCAGCTACTCTCCACAATATAGGCTCAACAAATTTGACTGTTACATCGCCATTATAACTGCTCTCTACAGATACGCATATACGATTATTAATCCCATTTGAAATAGCAAGTTCATTGCCATTCTCATCATATGCTTTGTAGTATGGATAGTTGTATTTAGGAATATCTATTGCCGAGAGATCCCCCTTATATAAATTGATAGCAATCAAATCACTAGTATCAGTGCCCTCTATCAGGTACTCACCATATCCTATAGCTCCAGCTCCTCTATCTAGCTGTGCTGTATCATAATATTTTGTAACACCAGTCGCATTATCCTCGGCCGAGCCAATAAATAAAGCCGTGCTTACAAGTGCCATTGCTATGATAACCGCATAAATCTTTTCTGAATAAAATTCATTTTCGACAAAGTACTCTAGAATAAGACCTAATAATATAGCTAGAAATACTATAGCTATTCCTATATATCTCCATGGATACTGAATCTGTGCAAAAATATTAAAGATCTTTGAGGCAAATGCCAGCTTGTTCCATGGGAATAGGTTAGTAGATATAAATAAAAGTATCAATGTAAAAATAGTAAGATACTTTATTTCCTTTGTGGCCTTTTTCGCTATGAGCAAGTATACCGCAACCAAAAGCACCGCCATAAATACAAGGCCTGGTGTAATCTGCATTCTGTACACTACATAGTCTTCTCCCTCACCGTAGAAATCTCGGAATACAGCGAATAAATCAGCTATGTATGCTCCTCTAGACTGAATCAACTTCACCGAACCATTAGTAGCTTTTATCTCAGTAGCTACTCTCATATAGTAGTCTAAAAATGGCACGATAAATGCTAATCCAATAGCAATAAATATACCAACTGCCTTAGCATAGGTCATTAATACATTTTTTGTAAAGGTCTTTTTGTACTGGCTGATTGCTACTGCCACAAGAACTATACATACCATCTCCGTGGACAGTACATGAGTATATAAAAGTCCCAGCATGCCCATTGCAAGTGTAAGACTGATACTATTGTAATTACGTTCAGAATCCTTGCCAGTGTATAGCTGCCATATAGCCACCGCTACTATAGGATAAAAAGCAAGTGCTGTGTACTCTCCTACAGCGCTGCGAACAAATACATCAACTATTCTATAGCTTGCCGTCACATATGATAGGGCAACCACAAGTGCAGTTGTATCATTTTTGAAAATCCGCCTACCCATATAATAAGTGGTATAAGCGGTCAAAAGAGAAACTAAAAATACATATAGCTTATAGCTTGTATTAATAGAAAATCCGATTATACGTAAAACTGCGGGAACATATAGGAATAAATCTCCGTAAAAAATCCCATTAGGATATCCGAATCCATCCATAAAAACAGAGTGCATTCGCACTGGGAACTGTCCCGATTTCAAGCCATCGGCTATTCCCTCTATTCTTAAAATGTGATAAGGGAAATCATGGCCTGGTGCAATCCCTGGGAACATATAGGAAAGTGTACCTATAAATGCAATCCCAAGGAGGCATAATACTGCTTTTCTATTATTCTTATAACATTTACTAAAAGCGAAATAATTAACAAGTAGAGAAATAGCTATCCAAGTAAACAAAAGAACTCTCATATCTCTTGCAGTACTACTAAGGCTTGCTCCGCTTAATGTAAATGCCTCATCCCCTGAATAATCTACTATCCTAATCTCTAAATCATAAATACTCTGTGTGACGTAAAAATTATAAGTCACCTGATTATTATTAGGGCTCAGATAGAAATCCGATGCATGTATAAACTCCCCTCTCTCAGCAGAGAAAAGTCTACAGGTCATCTTGCTATCAGAGTAGTAATCCAGTGTAACTGAATATGAGCCCGGCTTTATAGTCTCGTATGGTCCATAGAGTAAGACAATATTGTCCTCTGATTCAATCGCACCGGACGAAACACTCCACTTACCATCATTGTAACCAATATAGTCAGATGCAAACCTAGCCAGGTCAATATCAACCTGGCTTAAATGAAATGACTTATAAATCATAAGAACGCAAAGTACAACTCCTATGATTATTTCGATGAAATATACAATTCGTTTTTTCTTAGTAGTCATCGTTTACAATATTCACCATCTTCATTCCTGTAGAAACATACACTATCTACAACTGTTTGAGTAACTCTGTCATACACTACAAAATTAAATCCTACCCCGTTAGCTTCATAGTTTTCTCCATTTATTACAATAGAGCAAGCTATACCGGCATTAGTACCAC
The DNA here is from genome assembly GCA_017557435.1 of Pseudobutyrivibrio sp. Lineage (GTDB taxonomy): Bacteria > Bacillota > Clostridia > Lachnospirales > Lachnospiraceae > Pseudobutyrivibrio. The sequence continues at coordinate 66,641 of JAFYYR010000003.1, forward strand.
CACTTGTAACCTCGTATATTAGCTTTCCTTCATCTAAGCTACCATTTATGGTAATCTGCTCATCTGCGCTTTTCTCCTCAAAAGCCCCCTCATTATTATCTATAACAGCACAATAACTGTACCTAAACATATCTTTAAAAGGTGCTTTTAATCCCAATTCATTAAGTAATGCTATATCTTCATCTGTGATAAATCTAACAGCATCATCTTTCACTGAAATAAAAGTGATATATTGAGGGTCTCCAGCCAAAGTTTTCAAATATTCATCAATATTATTTATATATGATAAATCTGCCGAGCCAATCATGTGATGATAATAATAACTAGTACTACTCCATTGCTCATCCTGTACCGGTTGAACCCCAAAGTTTTTTTGAAGAATACCTCCCATATATTGGGACATTTTTATAGCTCCCCATATATTTTCATGCTCAATAACATTCTCTTTTGGAAGCTGAGCACCGATTTCATAATAGTGTTCAACTGAACAAAAATTGTAATATGGTACTCCATAAGCTTCAGAATAATAAACCATTCTATTGTTAACTGCGTCAGTCATAGTAATATCTGGATAAGTTACTAATACTAATTGGATATTATTCTCTTTGCACAGATCAACAATCTTGGTAAGATATTCTTCCATCAATGGAACTGGATCAGCTTTTATACTAGTATCAGATGAAACAAATACATCATAACCTGCGTCACCTAGATTTGTAATAATTGATTGCCCCTTGAGTTCATCCTGACTTGTAAGCTCAGCATTCATATCAATATCCTGAATCTCTGCCCATCTAGTATGATATCTGAGGTTTGTTAGATAGTAGCTAAGCTTGTCTTGCGAAGGATCATTTTTGCAAAGTTCATTAATCATCTCAACCTTATTAGGTGACCACTTCATACTGTTAGCACATTCTCTATATGTACCCTCAGTAGTGTTTACTGCACTATCTGGATATACAGAAAAAATGAACTTTGAATCCAGTACAACCACCTTTGGACTTTGATATTTAAGAGCCTCTTTTAACCAATAATAATTAAAGAATATACTCTGCCCACTACTAGCTAGATTGTAACTTCTGATACCGTAGTCATCGTAAATCTCCTGTGGAGACATGGCATTAGCGACTACACTAGAGCCTAAGAAAATTACATCCACTGTATTCTTTTCCATATTGTAAAACTGATTATATCTATCAGTTGAAGACCAAATTGTAGTGAGATGATTATTCTTTGGTACAAGTATTTCATTTACTTCATATAGAACTACCGCCAAGAGCGCTATAAATACAATCGATTTTGTGATTTTAGTCAATATTTTTTTCACCGCTAAAATCCTCCATAGATAAAATCGTTTGCATTATAGCCTAGACCATAAGTACCAAATACCCAAATTGTAACAATGGCACCTATATAAATAACCCATCTAAAAGCCATGTTATATGTCTCGAACACATCTCTTAAGACAACGCCCTTCTCTTGCTTTCTACTAACGTAGAGCAACACAAGTAAAGAAACAAATAATACCTTCCATTCTTTCTCATGTAATCCTAAATTATAAAGAGAACCATCAAATAATATCCATGGATTAAATTTTGATACCATTCTATATATCATTCTAAGACCAATTCGAAGCGTGTCTGCTCTAAATATGATCCACGCAATCATTACAAGGAAAAAATTAATCAACACTCTAAATGCTTTTGCAGGTCCTGTAAATTTTCTAGAAAAATAAGGAACCAAGCTTTCAACTACCTGATATATACCATGCATCATTCCCCAGAAAAGGTATTTGAATCCTCCACCATGCCATATACCACTAACCACAAATGTGGCGAGCAAATTAATGTTTTTTCTAAGCGCGCCCTTTCTATTTCCACCTAAAGGAATATAAATATAATCCCTAAGCCATGAACTAAGTGAAATATGCCATCTTCGCCAAAAATCCTTTATAGAGTCAGCAAAATATGGATGATTAAAATTATCAATCAACTCTATTCCAAATAACATTGCCATGCCCTGAGAAAGAGTAACGCATGCTAAGAAATCTGTATAAAGCTGCAAACTATAAAGAACACCTGCAATAAGAACGAATAATCCACGATATCCTTCAAAACCATCGAACACTGTATCAACGACTATTCCTGCTTTATCAGCAATCATGAACTTAAGAAAGAATCCCCATATTATTAGTTGGATTCCTCTCATCAGCTTTCTATCATCAAAAGAATGCCCTTCGAATAATTGATTGCCTAACTGCTCATATCTAGGAATTGGTCCCTGAATTATCTGCGGAAAAAAAGAAATAAACAGCGCATATTTTAATATATTCTTTTGTGGCTCAATCTTATCAGTATATATATCAACTAAATATGCAATCATCTGCATAGTATAAAATGATAATCCTAATGGTACTATCAAATGTTCAAATACCGAGTAATACTCCATCTTTCCGCAAAATCCGACAATACGATTTACAATTAGTGGACTAGCTGAAATTATAATAGCTGCCCACAAAAGAATTTTACTTTTGGTATTTTGAAGTAACATTGAAAATCCATAACTAATAATAATAGTAGCCACAAACAATCCGATTTTGCTTACACTTTTTGTTGCACAATAAAGGAAGCAAAAATTGGCTACCAATAAAGCTAGCCATTTGTACGTCTTAGGTATGACATAATATATAATTACCGCAATAGGCAAAAAAACATAAAAAGAAAATGATGTATAAGTCAATCTAGTATCTCCCCTATCTCGCTAAACTCATATAAATTTTATCCCCACTCAGTTAACTTTTCCAAATCTATAGGATTCCATTTGCAATATAAAATCGAAATATTGTCAAATTCTGCTAACAGTTCGTACTGCTCAAGTATATCCTGCGGTAAATTAGTCTCATCAGATGATATAACAACTACCGTAGGTCCCTCATACTGCTTACTATCATCGTAATAAGTATAGTCACCAAACACCTGTAAATAATGACCCTTTGAAATACCCTTATATACTCTGCTAGTATCGACAACTCTTATAACTCTGTCGGTCCTAGTGAACTCTTCTTCAGTAGCCCAGAAATAAACAAGCTTAGCATCCGTTTGTTCAATAACTGCAAGACATTCATCTACTTTGTAAGAACTGTTATCTGAAATAGCTAATACATAATTAGAAAACAAATCCATAAATCCTATTGAAACTAACAAGGCCACTATTCCCAGTTGTTTGAATATTAATGAATCAGATATAGATTTAATAAAGTCTCCAGCTAGTACAAACGCAGCAAGTAGCGCAAGTAACAAATACCTTGTCTCAAATACGCCCTCATTCCCCTTTGTATCTATCAGAGAATACTCAAATACATTGCCGATAATAATCATTAACAGAAGCATTCTTTTATCGGTATCTGTAGTAAATGATTTATTTCTAATATCGTTAATTACATTTATGAAAGCATAAATCACAGCAATCAACAACACATAAAAAATCACTTCTCCAAACACATAGACGATTCCCATTAGGGAAGCCGGATTCCTGTGAATATCAGCTCCAGGAATTGCTCCTACAAGCAACTTGAACCCAACATAGATATTGCCTAAATTACCCCAAAAATCGCCTGCTCTAACCCAGGTTTTACTAGAGTCAAAATACGTAAATCCCGATAGTCCACCAATCAATCTACCTAAAAGCATCGATGTGACTATTGAATAGATATATATTGATTTCCATGATATAAGCTCTTTATAGTCATTCTTTAGCAGGGACTTTACTAATACATACAAAAGCATAGGTATGCCACACCATATTAACATGCCCAGGCCCTTGCTCACACAAAGGTATACCATAGCCGCTACTGAAATGCCCGCAATGATTTTATTTTTAAATCCTAATTCATCAAGGGTAAGTATGTATATTGCCATCAAAAATACTAATGCAACAACATCATAATAAGCAGCCCATCCGTTCGTACAGAAATAATAACTTAAATTGTTATCCAAGTTAAACCCATTAGCAAGATATGGGCACAGGAACAGATTGACTATAATAATACGTTCCAAAAATCCCAGTCCAATATTTAACGCAATAAACCATAAAACTAAAATAATCAGAATTGAGATTATTTCTGTAGAAAGACCATAAGATAGCCACACATTACCTGTAATCCTATATATTGGTGCTGCTATCAAAAAAACTTTTTCAATCTGGGGTTGTGAGGTCTCATGGAAAAATTCCTGTGGAAAGAAACCACCTCTATCGCCTATAACAATAGTTTTAAGATATTCAACAGATGCATCTATATCTAGATGTTCCTTTGCCTCAAAAACATTAAAGTAGAAGGTAAGCATAAATTGTATAATCGCACCTAAAACAAACAATAATGCAATAATATTCCTAAAATTGAACTTCCCCTTTACTGGATTGTCCATCTAAACTCTACCTCCAATGGTATTAATAATATCAAGTCTCAGTATATTAAATCCAATATTCTCCGAATTTATAGATTTTATATAAATATAGCAATCCCATTACGCACTGGTAAAAAAATGCAATCCATGCAATAACTAATCTTGTTTTGCCATATTTATATTCTTTGAAATCTGCTTGAGCTTGAGCCAAACTAATAAACGCAATAACTTCCAAGCTAAAGGCATAACCCCAGCTAAAATCTCCACTATTGCCATTATCTAAAAAATAGAATTGCAACCATCCAATGATTGTGGCCATCCAAGCAACCAAATAATAAACATTGCTTTTTAATTTTTCAAAATTAATAAGAATAAGCGCCGATGGCATAAATGCTATAGTAGCCATAAGCACGTCTGCAACGCTCAAGTCACTGAAGGATCCAAAGTGGAACTCAACTCCAAGCATTGTAGAATTGGATGACATATATCTCTGCTGCCAAATAAGTGTAACTAATGTAGGCAACACAGCTAGGAATGTACGAATCCCAATAAATATATCCTTGTTCTTAATCATTGTAACAAGTGTATACAGTCCCATTGCTGGAAGATACACCACTGCAAAACTTGGCTTTGCCGCAACTGACAGCAACGCAAAAATTCCAAAGCCTATAAGATTTTTATTACCAACTTTTTTGTCACTTCTATATTCTGTAAAGAACTTACAGAAATAGTAAAAGCAAAGCAGACCAAGAGGTCTTACTAGGATAAAAGTTGGGTTATGAATAGGATTAGGACCTGTTATAAAAATATAATATCTCCAATGAGTAAGTGGCCCTCTTGCTGCTATAAAAACAATAGTAAATATACTTAAGAAATCCATTAAATATGAATTGTCTTTTGTATACAACTTTATTAGATTTCTAATGATAATGATTGATGCTATATTACATACAATCATAAGAGCAGCTATTGAAAACTTATAGTCAATCTTTCCTGCCAAATGTATCAATTTAATAAGTATATGATACATAGGATATACAATAGCATGCTTAGCATTTTTAAATGAATCCCACTCAATCTCATGGACTAGTAAATATTTTGCCACGTTTGTGTGCTGACCATAGTCCCAAAGATTAGCATTCTTATATATAATCAAACCTTGTAAAAAAGTAATTAGCGAAAGGCAAATAGAAAATGGCATTTCACTATACTTTTTGTTTTTTATTAAATCCTTCATAAACCACTTAATAACTCCATATTTAAAAAATAATTAAGCAACATCTAGCATTACTTATCATAAATCAATGTAATTGAATTCTTGCCATAATAAACATTAGGCATTATAAATTCTTTGTCATAAACAATGCTTGGATCTACAGCAAATCTCTCACCATCTGTTAATCCCATTTCGAAGAAATATCTGGTCCAATTCAGCTGCTTTTCCCTATGAATAACAACATCCTCTTCCTCTGAGTTTTCTATCTCAAGCATTACTCCATCCCAGAAATTATAACTTTCTTGGATTAAGGCTCTATTTCTAAGAATATCTATTTGCACAATATTTAGATAAGCATAATTCTGTATCAATGATACATATGTAAACATCAGAATAGCAGCTACTACGCCGACTCTTTCCTTACCAGAAAGATTTATCGAAAATTTAAATGAAAGCCACTGTCCTAAATAGATGCACATTAGTGCCAATCCAATCTCAATACAATAATCTAGAATATATTCCATTCTAATATCTAAATATGTATTTCTAAAATCTCTTCCATAAATATATGGAAGCATAGCACCAAATGTAATGATTACAAATAATACTGCTGTCTCTATTACAGCTTTGGGCTTTTCCATATCCTTATTAGAAATAATTCCAAGCACTACTAGAATCATTAGGATAACAACAGCCAAAGGATGGTCAACTAGCAAATCCTGTAATCTAACCACTATATCTATAACTGTCTGAATCAAAGATCTAACAAAATTAGGCTGTAAATGATAGTATTCTCTGCGGGCAAAATTACCTGGTGAAAACACACATGATACACCTAAAGCAATATATAAAAGCAACGGTAGGGTATGCTTAATTTTTTGCTTGATGCATTCACTCTTTCTCTCGTTCCAATTTAAATAGTAAATATAGTAAAGATAAGTGATTCCCAAAAGTACATCACAAGTTTCTATTGTAGCTGGGAAAATACCAGCAACTATCATCAGAATGTAATATCTTTTCTTTTTATCTGGACACTCATTGTAATAAATCATGGCCCCTATAGTCACAAATGCCAATGCGACTGGTATTGGATATACCATAGCTCCAATGTACCAATTAAAGCATTCGCTATAATAGTATGTTGAATACAATAATGCCATTATTAAAAAAGTAACGGCATTAATATATTTACTTGTTCTACCTAATACTCTGCCAACAATTGCCTTGAGCCCGTATATTGTCAAAATAGTAGTGATTATAAAAACCACTATCATGTAGATTCCATACTTATGCCCGAGATGCTCATGGGAATTCAATGGATTAATAAGCATCTGAACTATCTGGCTAAGCCATCTGCCGCCCCAATCAGCCCACATAGAAAATCCTCTGTGCACAGACTGAGCAAATACATTACCTCCATTTACTCTAATAGCAGCAGCGAAATCATCACTGGCTGGTACTGAATAATATATGCAAAAAAACATAGGTAACATGACAACAAAATAACCTATGAATTCTAAAATCTTTCCTTTATTCTTCTTTAAAATATCCAACTGAATTCTCCTCTTTGCACAGTTAATCTATTTTATCTCATAATCTTAAGAATTATATCACAACACAGCTATATCATCAATTTTCTAGCTATTAAGCATTTGGTTTGGTAAAATTATCTCAACAATAATTTAAAGGATTTGATAATTAATGAATTTAAAAACTCGAATTTCAAAAAAACAAGCATTTTTTACTTGCATAATAACGGCTATTATAGGAATTCTATCCTTCGGATATTTTATTCTACAGGGGCATGGTTTCTTTACTATATGTGAAGATTTCAATGAGCAGCAAATCCCATTTACTGTTGGACTTCATCAAGCTCTATTAGATGGTGGAATCTCAGGCTGGTCATGGGATGTAGATTTAGGAACATCCACATTACAGGCCTTTAGCTTTTATGAATTAGGTAGTCCTTTCTTTTGGATTACTATGCTTTTTTCTGCACAATTATTCCCATATATAGTTGGTTTTATTTATATTCTTAAATATATTTTAGCAGCCCTTTTTGCTCATCTATATTTAAAAAGATTTCTGTCAAATGAGAAGTTCGCTACTATTGGTGGTATTCTCTATGCTTTTTCTGGATTCTCCAGTATTAATCTAATGTACTATCATTTTCATGATGTAATTGTTTTCTTTCCATTATTGCTCATTGGGTTAGAGCTTCTTGTAGAAAAAAAAGATTATCGACTTTTTATTTTTTCTATTTTTATAAATGCAACACTTAATTATTTCTTTTTTATAGGCGAAGCAATCTTTCTTATTATCTATTATCTCTTAAGATTTAGATTTGATTCTGTATCCGCCTTTTTTAAGACCACTTTTAAAACTATTTTCTGTGGAATCCTAGGCGTCAGTATGGCTGCATTTATTTTCATTCCAAGTGTACTGTATATTTCACAGAACCCTAGAAGCGGCATGAGCTTTGGTTTTTCTGATTGCTTTTACACTAATATTAAAGATATTCTATTCAACCTAAAAGGCCTACTCTTACCTGCAGAAGCTATGACTCAGATTAGTTCTGTATATGCTTCAAAGTTCTATTCCACCGGTGTCTATATCCCAATGTTTGGAATAGCTCTTGCCATTGCGTACATAATAAAAAATAGAGATTGGCTTTCTAGTATCCTTATATTTTGCTTTATCGGTTCATTCTTACCATTATTTGGAAAACTATTCTATCTCTATACTGATTCGCAAATGCGTTGGTGGAATATGTTCGCCCTTATGATGGCACTTGCATGCTGCAAAATATTGGAGACTGATAAATCCGAATATACGAAAGCTTCGAATGTAGGATTATTCATTAACCTGATTTTAATTATTCTTTTCACTGCCCTGGTTTATGTGTTAAGAAATGAAGACGGATCCAATCTCATATATTCAAAAAAACATTTTATTGTATATCTAGGAATTGCTTTATTAGGTCTATGTGCTACTTATATTTACTTTAAGGGCACTAGGCTAGCATATAAATATTTGATTTTATCAATCTCTGCTTTTGCCTTTATAACAACTCTTATTACATTGTACGTATACAGAAGTACCGGCAAGCCTGTAGATGCATATAAGCAACAGTATGATGTAGCCCGTCAGATTACTCTTCCAGATTCTGCGTATCGCTTAAATAATGCTAGCAATATGTTTAGTATGGTTAGTCATAATTCAGGCTTTTCTACCTTTACGTCAACCAATGCTAACAGTATAGATGAATTTGAAGGCTTATTTGATTATTACGACACTGTAAATGGTTTAAATAAAAATACGTATGAGGGCCTTGCTGCTCTTTTGGGTGGAAAATACTATATTGCGGAAGAACCGAACGGTGATAATATCGTCACTACATTTGATTCCGCTGATAAGACTTATTATTTAATGGAAACAGATGCTCTACCTATAGGATTCACTGTTAATAATTACATTACTAAATCCGAACTAGCTTCTATCCCAGTTGAACAAAGAGCTATCGCTCTAATGGAAGCAGCTGTTGTTGATGATAATTGCCCATCTTCACTTTTGAGCGGACTAAATCATATTTCTATAAATGAATTGGAATTAGATGGCAGTTTCTCAGATTTAATAAATGCACACGAGCTTGATTCAATTAGTAATTTCATAAAAGATGGAAATGGTTTTAGCTGCAATACCAATTTCAAAGAGGATACATTTATATACTTTAGCGTACCTTATGATGAAGGTTTCACAGCTACAATAAATGACCAAAGCGCTCCTATAATTAACTCCGGAGGCATGACGCTTATAAAGGTTCCATCAGGTGAAAATAGTATTGTTTTCACTTACGTCACCCCAGGATTTAACGCAAGCCTATACTTAAGTATCTTTTCTTGGATAGTATTTATAGCTCTTATTATCACTCAAATCAGGAGAAACTCCTTAAAGAAATAACAAAAAATCGCCTCAGAATTGACTTACCATCATTCCGAGGCGATTTTCTATTTGCTTACATATCTATAAATAATCACATTGCCATCATCTATAGCATCCACTATTTCTACATCTACATTGTCATATAAATCTGTCATGTATCTGTATATATCTTCATCTACATATTTTCCAGCTATATAAATATTGCTATCTATAAAATCCTTAGAATAAATGCTATTCCTTCCATTAGCTTCAAGCTGCTTTTTGTACATTGGCGAACCATATGTCCAACCACCCCAAAACAGCACATTCACCGGTCCATTACCCTTATAATTTATAAAAGGCGAGGCTGGAAGTGAAAGCTCGTAATCATAAATATATATATTGTCCCTATGCTCAATTGCATAGGACTCTACGGCATTTATTTTTGAAATCTCTATGTTTCTATCTGTATCATGTGTAGCAGCTTTAGCCTGCTGCAGAGTATTATACTGAGGATATGAACTGTAGGTTACTATAAATGCTACAAATCCAATAAGTAATGCCGATATTCCAAGTATTCTGCTCCCATCTTCCTCTATCTTATTCTTTAGAAGGAGTATTGCAGGAATGCAGTACACTAAGACAAGACTTTGATACACTCTAAGTGGAAACCTAAGCTTATAAACACAAAAATATGCAGAAGCCACCAAACATACCCCTATCAATGCATTAGCCGATAATAAGGTCACGTTAAATTTCTTTCTAATAATTGCGTAGACATCCGTTAAAAGCAAAATAACAAACATCAATAGGAACTGAAATCCCACATATGGGGAAGTCATTAGAGCACCTTTTGCTCTATCTAATCTCTCAGCAAGAGTGTATTGCTGTTGTGTGTAGGCCCCGTTGATTACCTTAATATTTTCATGATTCACTCGCTCATCCATGAAAAACCATTTATTAGCAACATCATACAAATCCTGATCCCAACCTACAGATGCGTATACACCATCCGAATCTTCATCTATGGTCAAATGGGGATAATCAATCCACTTTTGCATATCTGCATAATACTCATTAAATTCCGATACTCCTGTTACCTTCTCGTGAATCATATTAGTTCCACAAGTAACAACAAATACTATAACAAGTATTATAGATGTTTTAATCACACTCTTTTTATTCTCGCTGAAAAAATCAAAGAATAATAATACTAGAATTCCACTAAATGCAACCAATCCCATCTGTTTTCTAACACTATAGGACAACACAAGCATTACACATGATAAAACAAGCAGAACTTTTTGCTCTTTAATACTATCTACTCTAGAGCTTGCAGCAAGCAAGCAAACTGAAGCAGAACCGATTATAGCTGCAGTCACTGTATATTGTATTGCTGCAGTGAAATATAAAAATGAAAAACCAAAGATTAAAACAAATCCTATTAATCCAATTATTAACCAATTAACTTTCCTAGAAGATATAAAACAATAGCAAATAGAAATTAACGACAATATAATCATCGCCAGTGAAATCACTGTATACCATGCTATGTTTGCTGATATCTTATAAAAAAGTCCTATTATTCCTGACCATATAAATCCACCAAATATAGAACTTAATTCATTTGCACCTGTAGTGTATCCTGCTGTCAAATATAATAAGAATTTATCATCGTTATTTTGGAAAATAATAGGGCAGATTTCCCATAAACCTGCCACTAGAATAGCAACTGCTATTATTGAAAAAAATATATTTTTTAATTGCTTTGTCATATCATCACCATTGACTATTTACTATATAAAACCAAACTTCCATCCTTGGCAACTACATTTCTATATGTCTCTATAATATATTTGCCCGCTTCACCATCTACAAATGATTCATACTTATCATTACTCTCATCTATAATGACATAATCTGCTTGATTGTCAGGAAATTCTTTCCAATAATCCAATATCATAGTGTTCTTTTGGGTACGAGCATATACTGAATATGTCCCCTGCAATGCATCACTATTAATATATCCTGTGCTGTTACTTCCGAAAGCTACCAGCAACTTATCCTCACTAGATAGATACTCAGTAACTAATCTATAGCTGGACATATTCTTATCATAGTCCTCTGTGTTCAGGATAATTCCTTTCAACTCACCATTTGTAACCATATAGCGGGTCTCTAATACATCAGAGTAGCCACCATTCCACTCGGCTACCCAGAATCCCATAAAGAAGAAATCAACTATTATTATGGCGCAAGTGAGTCCAATATAATCATTATCCTCATTGCTTGCTATAAGGATAAATGCAATGACTGCATATATAGCCATATGTCCTGGCACCGTAATGTCCTGATTGGTTGATAGTGCCCAAATAAACTGAGCTGCGATTGATATGCTAAACATCAACCAGAGAATTCCCTGCTCATCAGAAATCTGACTATTATAAGACCCGATTACAGTATATTCGCTTTTTTCTTCCTGCTTTATAAAATATGGCAACCAGAAGAATAAAAGCAATAATGCGTAAATAAATCTAGAATTTGATATGCTTTCAATTCTAACGGCGCAAACTATCACAAAAAAGATAATCCAATAAGCACTAAAAACTACCTTCTCAGCTATATATGATACATATCTAAATCTCTTAAAAATAACTAAGAATATAATAGGCAAATATGCTATCACCGCAAAGCCTATATAGCTAACTAATAGCATTCCTAATCTATGTAAGAGACCATAATCATAATCCTGATCTCCAAAATTTTTTAACTGATGTATCGCATTTACGATACCAGAACCAAACTGTAAAAATACCAAAAATGCTCCGCCAATAACTAGGCAGGTAACAACATAAGCAATAATCGCTTTAGGACTCACTTCATTTCGATAAATCCCCAAAAGAGCAAAAGCAAATATAAATACTGCCAAAAGTATCATAGTAGGATAGGCAAGTATTGCTACACATGTAGCTATTGCTGCATATACGAAATATCTCACCTTTTTTTCCTGATAGTATCTAATCAAGAAACATACAAGTAGCATAATCGCCATGTCACAATATGACTTGTAAGAGAAATTTTTCCATCCCATTACAAACATATAATAAAAAAGGCTAGCTACATAGGCGCCTCTGTCATAAGCAGTCCTTTTGATAGTAAGATAAAGATATACAGCCACCAAAAGTCTACATATCGTATATGCGATTCGCATATACAACACTAAACCTATATTTATACCTGCACTAGCAAACAATGGAGAAAGCACCTGATAATAGAGTGCCATAAGCGGATAAGCAAGAATCCCACCAGTTTGCAGTGCCTCCCAACTATCTACAAAGAGTCTCTGACCCTGATAGAATCCCTTATATATAGTAAGAAGTCCGTTCTCATCTACATAGAATCCCACATTCAATACATTAAAAGACCATACCAATGCGAAAATGCCGATTATAAATTTGAAAATATTATTTTTATTATCAATAGCTTCTAGCATAAATACTCTCCTGTGTAAAAATATACATTCCATAATATTTTATACTATTATATTCCCTTTAGCTAGTAATTATGCCTTTATATAGGTATTTCACCGCTTAAATATAGTGCAAAATTAAATTGATATTATAAAAAAAAATAATTATACTGATTCTGATAATCGACTTTTTTCGCTTTAAATTGAGGAGTTATGGACAATGAAGAAAGGATTAATTTTTAAAACAATACTGAATGTATTGTTTTATATCTTCCTAGTTTTTCTACTAGTTTTATTTGGTACGGTATCTTATTTAGCAAACACTTGGAAAGAACTTACATATCAAGAAATTTTATTCCACTTAAAGACATCAATTGAAGGAACTAACCCGGATATGGTTATTTCAGGATTAGTACACTATGGCCTTCCTATGCTTTTGTTATTTATTGCACTAGTGCTCATCCTTCATTTTGTTAAGAAAAAGAAACCTTCTCTAAAAACGATTGTTGCACTTGCTATGCTCTTAGTATTATTAGTGGCAAATGTTTTTAATCTTATTAGATTTAATAATAGAACTCATGTTATTACAGATTTTATTAATTCAAAAAAAGGATTAAATGGTCCAGATTTTGTTGGAAATAATTATGTAGACCCAGCAACTGTGTCATATACCTTCCCCGAAAAAAAGAGAAATCTTATTTATATTTATTTAGAATCCATGGAAATGACTTACGCTGACAAAGAAAATGGCGGTGGATTTGATGAGAATTGTATTCCAAATCTCACAAAACTAAGTGAGAGTAATGAAAATTTTTCCGGTGATAACAACATACTTAATGGTGGAATAATTCTACCTGGCATGCAGTGGACTACAGCAGCCTTATTTGCTCAATCTAGCGGCCTGCCTATGCAGATGGGTGTTGACGAATCCAAATCTGATAAAAGTGATGGTTTTTTCCCAAAGATGACAGCTATAGGTGATATTCTTGAAAATGAAGGTTATCAAAATGTTGTTCAAATGGGGTCCTCCGCTAACTTCGGAGCATTAGCATCATTTTTTAAAGACCACGGTGACTACGCTATTCACGATTTAAATTGGGCATACGAAAGTGGATTAATCCCTTCAGACTATTATGTAAACTGGGGATACGAGGACGAGAAACTATTTGCTTTCGCAAAAACAGATCTATTAGAGCTTGCTAAATCTGACAAGCCATTTAATTATACAATGTTTACAATAGATACCCATTTCGAGGACGGTTATGTATGTAGACTATGTGGGCATGAATTTGGAGACAATCAATATGCTAATGTAATGGCTTGTTCCGACAGACAGGTTTCTGCTTTTATTAAATGGATACAAAAGCAGGATTTCTACGACAATACTACTATAGTCATTACTGGTGATCACACTACTATGGATTCTGATTTTTGCAACAATGTTGATGATGATTTCCAGCGTAAGACTTATACATGTATCATTAATTCAGCGATGTCCCCTGAGAATGACAAGTATAGAGAATATGCTACCATGGATTTATTCCCTACGACTCTTGCAGCTCTTGGAGTAGAAATGTCTTCTAATCGTCTAGGATGTGGTACTAATCTATATAACTCCGATAGCACCTTAATTGAGCAGTATGGAAAAGAGAAATGTAATGAGGAATTCAGTAAGCCGTCTAAATTAGTTATGTCACTAGCCAATGATTCTTTTACAGATGCGGATTTGGAGAAAGCTCAAGAAGTATCCTACATGGAAGTTGCTAATGAAGATGGAACTATTCGTTTTAGATTACAAGACGCTGATACTCTTAATATGGCAGACGTCAAGAGCCTTAAATTATCAGTAACTGATTCTGCTGACAATGATAAAAAATATGATTTTGATATGGATATAGAGGCTAACCGTGTTGGCTGGTGTGGCGTCGTTCACTCGGATATTCCATATGATCATCTTGAACAATTATCCTGCCAGGTTTATATCTCAGTTGTTGATTATGAAAATTATTTATTTAATGATTATGAGCCTGATGTATTTACATTATGGGATATACAGATGGATAATTCCATTGAATAGAGCATAAAAAATGGCTTTACTTCATATGAAGTAAAGCCATTTTAATGTTCTTTTTTAATTATTTATCATCAAGCTTAAAAGCTGGTGAATCAGGTGTCTGAACTGCAACTGCTCCTGGCTTTGGTCCTACCTGACCTACCTGGAAATCATATACGCTGTAGATTGTAGCCTGCTTAGCCCAAGCATCATTTAAAGTAGGAACTACTCTCCATGACTGCTCCTTAAGGTGTGTAGCATAGTACATGTAGTAAGCAATGATATCATCACCAAACTGTGGCTGAAGATCTGTATTTCTAGATGCATATACATCTACGTTAAATGCTGCACTAGGCTGTCTCTCTTCCCAAATACCGCAGTTGATAAAGTGAGCAAACAAGATATCATCAATTGCTGGTGTATAGTAGTCATATCCATAGAAATAAACTACATCCATGTATACTGTGCCATAGTATTTAGCATCAAATACAGTCTTGATTGTAGCAATCTCATCTGCTGTAAGCTGTCTCTTGTAAGCATCTCCTCTGTTTGCTGCTGATACACTAACAGTGAATACTGAAAATGCCATAAACATAGCAAGTGCAAGGGAAACTATTTTTGTGAATTTAAACTTCTTCATATTTCCACCTCTCAATTATTTAATCTTACTAATACCTCTATTTTTGTTTCTGAGTATTATCCTCTATTATGAGTCTAGTCCATAAAATTAATTAAATCAAGTAGTATTTCTGAAAAATACGTGAACTACACTATACCTGCTCCAAGAATTGCCTGCATTCTGATAGTTCCAACTACCTTGCCTTCTTCCATAACAGGAAGACATGCAATATTTTTCTCTTTCATAATTGAAAGGGCCTCGTATGCAAGCTTACCACTTTCAATTGTCTTTGGATTAGCTGTCATAGCCTCTTTTGCAGACATCTCATATACGTTAGCCTCATTTTTAAGCATTCTTCTAAGGTCGCCTTCTGTAATTACACCCTTAAGATCTCCCTTCTCATCAACTAAGGATACAAGGCCAAGTCCCTTATCACTCAGCTCAATAATAGCCTCTTTAAGAGATACATCCACTGAAATAACTGCATTGCTATCACCAGAATCCATAAGGTCGTTCACTCTATAGATAAGCTTCTTGCCTAAAGCTCCAGCTGGATGGAACTTACCAAAGTCTGCATCCTTAAATCCATATACACCGCTGGCAACTACTGCAAGGGCATCGCCATAGCAAAGCGCTACTGTAGTGCTAGATGTAGGAGCAAGACCAAGATAACATGCCTCCTCAAAATCAGGAAGAATCTGTAAAATATCAGATGCTTCAGCAAGTGTAGAATTAGCATTGCCTGTAATACCAATAAGCTTTGCACCAATTAACTTAATGGTAGGAAGGATTTTTACTATCTCATCACTTTCTCCACTAAATGAGATAGCGATTACCACATCATCCTTAGCAACCATTCCTAAATCTCCATGCATAGCCTCTGCTGGATGTAAGAAGAATGAAGGTGTACCAAGGCTTGAGAATGTTGCAGCCAGCTTCTCACCGATGTGACCTGGCTTACCCATTCCTGTGATTATTACCTTAC
This sequence comes from Pseudobutyrivibrio sp., assembly GCA_017557435.1. Taxonomy (GTDB): domain Bacteria; phylum Bacillota; class Clostridia; order Lachnospirales; family Lachnospiraceae; genus Pseudobutyrivibrio. The sequence goes on from JAFYYR010000003.1 coordinate 83,307, forward strand.
CGGTGCAGCTGATTACAGCCTTAAGAATCTCCTCAAACTCGCCATCAAGGGCATCCCTTGTTTTTTCAAGGGCTGCTATCTCTATATCAAATACTCTTTTTGCTTCTTTGATAACATCAATTCTTTCCATCTACTTATATCTTTCCTTTTTAAAATGAAATATCTGTAAATAATAAGTCTATTTATTCTTTTTGTATTCCTGATATAGATTCTCTATATATTCCTCATTATAGTATTCAGCCTCGCTGCGCTCTACTCTAGAGAGGATTACATCAATATCTCTCATAGTAAGATCTCCCTTGTTCATAAGGAACTCAGGATATGTACGATGTAAATCATAGTATGCACTCATGGCATATGGAAGCTTGAATCCCCATCCATATTTCTCATGAAGTGGCTGAATATACTCGCTAATCGCATCATATATTGCTGGGATATTATACCCCTGATCAAACTTATAGTTCATATACTCTGCAATCTGCTCAATCTTAAGATTTCCTGGATCTCTACCCATTCCGATAAGAGAACCATCAATAACGTATTTACGGTCTGGATATCTCTTTTCAATAGCACGCTGAGCCATTGCAAAAGCAAGTCCAAGATTCTCATGAAGATGAATACCCATCTGAATATCCTTATCAAGATGCTCATTAACTAGGATAAATCTCTTCTCGAAATCCTCTAATCTCATATTTCCAAATGTATCAACCATAGAGAAAACTGTAGGATGAACCTCATTTACTCTCTTGATTACATTGATATATTCTTCGTCTGTATATACTGTACAGTTAACAGGATTCATAGATACCTGATAACCCTTCTTTAAAAGTTCTGTTGCTGTCTCACAAGCCCAGTCTAAAAGATGTCTCTTAAAGATAACTCTCACATACTTAATTGTGCCATCACAATCTTCAATATGTCCAAGCAAGTCTGGCTTTTCAACCATTACTGCAATAGTTGACTGTCCCAAATCCTTTGGAAGAATTCTCTTAACATCCTCCATTGAATAGAATCTAGTATAGTCAGTTGAAAGTGGCTTATCCCACATAAAACCTACTTCAATAATATCTACCTTCGCCTCAACTAATTTTTCGATTGTACCTGTGATTGTCTTTTCCCCATAATTACCACCAGTAATGTGGCCGCCATCACGAAGTGTACAATCTAATAAACGGTATTGGTTATTCATTTTAATTACCTTTCTTTAACTGATTCATATATATAGCATTTGCAATCTCGAAGTCCTCAGCGTAATCGATATCTACTGCCTCGATTTCCTCTACTTCGCACATGTAAGGATTCTCTGAAGTACGAGAATGATTTCTAAGGAATGACTCTCTACTAAATACAAATGTAGAAGTAGTCTCAATATAAAATGGCTCCATATCCTGAGTTCTAGGAGGATTATACAAATCAAAGTTAAGTGGCTTACCATTTTTCCAGAAGAAAGTCTGCATCTTCTTAGCTGTGAATGCTGACTCATACTCGCCACTCTTAACATGGTCTACACAGTCCTTGATATGCTCGACTGTTACAAGAGGTGTAGTAACATGCTCAAGGAGATATACATCAGCCTCGATTGTCTTTACAAACTCCTCATAAATAAGACGTCCCTTTGTTGTCTTCTCATCTAAGAACTTTGGACGCTGAAGGAACTGAACACCCTCAGGAAGATAAGGAATAATAGCCTCATCTGAGCAATATACGTAAATCTCATCTACTGTCTTGTCTTCCTTAAGCTGAACAAGCTTCTTAAGAACTACATTAATAAGTGGAGTACCGTCTCCAAATTCCTTGATATTTTTGCCTGGAAGTCTCTCATTATTCAACTTAATAGGAACAAAAGCTACTGTCTTCATTTTATTTCATCTCCTAGGTTATTTTCTCGCTAGTTACGGCAACAAGCCTTAGATACTCTTTGTCGCACTATCACGTGCTTACAAAGAGCACTAAGAGCTTGACGCCTACTAGCTATTTATACACTATGAATAAATACTAGCTTGTGAACTACTGGCTATTTATAGTTTATGAATAAATAATATTTTGACTCTACGGTTATTGGGAAGACAAAATACCATCTATAAAATTGCAAATATTTGTCATGGCGTTCGGTTCGAACATGCCATCTGGCTCTACAACACCTGCTGCATCTCTTTTGATTAAATCAACTACCTGCTCAGCATTATCTACAAGCGGAACATTTTTTTCTTTTATAAAATACTCCATATTAACAGCTGTGTCACCAAAATTTAAGAGAATTGTCTTACATCCAAATCCAATTCCCTCCCAGACTGAGGCTGTACGGGCACTGACAACAATAGAACTTTCAGCTAAATATCTAAATATATGCTCACCATTATTAGCAATCACCTCTAGCTTGTCTGTAGCTGTCCATGGGTATCGCTTTTTATATGTAGCAAATTCAAATGGATGAAGCTTGTAGATTACTCTATATTCATCGCCAATTTCATCAGCCACCTGAGCTGCCACTTTACTAATATCCTCGCCCTCATGAAGAGTAGAGATAAAGCATATTGTCTTATCCTGTCTAGGGTAAAGCTTCTTGTAGTGCTCACGCTGTCTTTCGAAAAATGGAAATCCCACAGTTATCATCTTAACTGACTCTGGAAGATGAACAATCGGAAGCTGTGTCTTGCTGTATATCAACTCATAATCTGGTAATTCTGGCAAGCTATCCTCTGGATTATATTGCATTGGAGTATGAGTTGGGAAAGCAAATCCATGACTGTACTCGGCTGTTGGGATACCTCTCTCATGTCCTAATAAACTCATAGCATAGCTTTCCATTGTATAGTAACAAATCTCAATAATGAGTTTTGGCTTAGCCTTATCTAATATCTTGCCACAGTATTTTTTTGTAATATCTACATAGTAGATTCTATCTACTATTTCAGGAATAAGCTTTTCTTTTAAATCTGGACCAAATTCTTCCGCAGCCTTATCAAGCAATGGCCCAATTAGTTCTGTAACAAGCTGCGTTCTTCTCTGTCTTTTTTTCGTATTAAACTTTCTAGAAAGCTTAACAGCTATATTGGTCTTGAACGCCACCCTGTCAGTAAAATAGACATTGTCCATTCCGTTTGGCTGGCAATGTCCATGATTCTCAGGATGCTCTAGAATGACACTATTGTATTTTTTTGCCACCTCATCACAATAGATGTCTTCGAAATATCCTGTGTCTACATTTTTAGTTCGCCTTCCATTTCCAATAAAAAGCACATCAACATTGCGATATCTAAATGGCTTAAGTGCATTAAGAGCCATGGTAAAAAGTTCTTTTTTAGTGTAGGATTCCTCTCCACCAGGCCCCTCTGTTTTATAGATTGCCTTCTTGATTGCATTGTGTATCTCATAACGGTAGAGTGCCCAGACATGTAGACCTTCTATTTCTATTTTGTTGCACTGGTACTTTCTCTCAAACGCGAGAAAGTTCTCAATTGTAGGTTCCATCATAATACTAGGATTCCTTCTTTTCGTCCTCTTTATAAGTTCTCTCAGAAATAATATATCGAGGTCTCTGCTTAGTCTCCATGTATGTCTTACCAACATACTCGCCGATTACACCAAGCGAAATAAGCTGGATACCACCAAGGAAACAGATGGCAACCATCATACTAGACCAACCTGTCTCAGTATTTCCAAGGAAATGCTGAACTATTGAATATACTAAAAGAACCAAGCTTATAAATGCTACAAAGATACCAAATCCAGTAATCATACGGATAGGCTTAACGCTAAGAGATGTAATACCATCAAAAGCAAGAGAAAGCATCTTTGAAAGTGGATAATGACTCTCGCCAGCGATGCGCTCATTTCTCGCATAATATACGCTTGTGCTCTTGAATCCTACAAGAGGGAACATTCCTCTAAGGAAGAGATTAACCTCTTTATAATTAGCAAACTCCTGAAGCACTCTGCTAGAAACAAGTCTATAGTCTGCATGGTTAAATACAACCTCTGCACCCATTTTATTCAGAAGCTTATAGAAGCTCTCTGCTGTAAATCTCTTAAAGAATGTATCTGTCTGACGGCTATTACGCACGCCATATACTATCTCACAGCCATCCAAATATGCATCAACCATCTCATTCATGGCATTGATATCATCCTGACCGTCGCAGTCAATTGAAATAGTAATATCACAGAGCTCCTTGGCCTCCATAAGGCCAGCAAGCACTGCATTCTGATGACCACGGTTGCGGCTCTGAGTAATACCAATATAATGCTCATCCTGCTTAGCAAGATCCTTGATTATCTCCCATGTCTTATCCTTGGATCCATCATTTACAAACATAACTCGGCTCTTGTCATCAATCTTATCAAGGCTAACAAGCTCCTTAATCTTAGCCAAAAACTCTGGAGCAGTAATAGGAAGAACCTCTTCCTCGTTATAACATGGAATAACTATATAAAGTACTGGTTTCATAAATTCTCCAATCTCCAATCCGCCGGTTACGGCTTAGTTAAAAACTTTCTCGATAAAAGCATGAATAGAATAACTCTTGCGAATCTCTTCATTCTCCTGATATGGCTTTTCAAGCCACTCATCACCAGGAAGAGTAAAGGCGCTGTAATCTCCTGTCCGCTCAGCCTCATCAGCCTTTGCTGATAAATCAGACATGATTACGTAATCATCCTCGTTATAAAAGTCATATTCATTAATATATGCATTATTGGTTACAAGCTTAAGCTTGGCGCCTACAGTCTCAAGAGTACGCATTGTAAGTCCCTGCTGATGCTCCTGTGTTAAATCAAGGATTGCTCTAGTCTCCTTGCACTGCTGACGCATCTCATCATGGGTATATGGCTTGAAAGTGATAATATCCATATCCAAATTCTTAACAAGCTTTGGATCCTTGATTTTCTTTCCCCAGTATACCACCGGACTTAGGTACAATTTGAACAATAATTTCTTGTCTGGATTAGCTTTCTTGAATGCTTTTAAATATCTATATCTATATGGGAAGAAAGCAGATACGCTTACGTAATCATATAGGTATTCATCAGGCTTCTGCCAATCTGCTGCATCAAACTCATCTGTATAGAAAAGTGGAAGCAGTTCATATCCCATATCTGTATTTCTAACATCTACCGAGTCAAAATCATATCTCTTATCAAATAAGAGGCCTAGCTTACCCTTGTGTCTTACATACTCCACAGGATCCCATGTATAGTAAATCGTCTTAGCACCATTTTTAAGAGCTCTTTCCTTGATGGTGATAATAGTCTCATCAGAAAGGACATTACCTCTAATTACAAGAAAATAGTCATAGCCCTCTGCTGGCTTTTCTGCAATTATTTGATTTGTCAGCTGCCTGTTAAACTTTCCAAAAACATCCTTTTTATGGAAAATGCTCTCCATATTTTTAAGGATTAAAAACTTTGTCTTTTTAGGTTCCTCATCATAGAATTTTACATAAGCTCCACGTGATTCCAGCTCATCTTTAAGATTAGTCTGGAAAGAGTAAAACTCGGGCATGATAATTAATATGTTTTTATCTTTTAAATCCATCATTACCTCATCAGATAGCTAATTATAGTCTTGCAATAGCTTCCTCTGCTTCTTTTCTGATTATCTCTGGGTTAAATACCTTACGGAAGCGATAGTACTCAACTGGGCGTCCGCCATATTCTCTAAAGCTGTGATTAATCTGCTTAACTACGCTTCCCTCAAAGTCGAATTTGAGTCCCTTCTCATGGGCCTTTTCAATTGACTTGTGTACCAATGCATCATAAGTCTGAAGGCGTGCATGTTCTGGGATTGGACCACCTGCATCTAAATAAAGGCTCTCCTCATCCCATACTAAAAAACTAAGAGAAAGCACCTCATCATTCTCTCCAAGTGCTGCATATACTTCACCAGCATTGTTAGCATAAGCCGCTTCGTATATACGTAACCACTGTTCCCTTGTGAATGGAACAGGTAAATCCTGTCTAGCAAATATTTTCTCATGCTCTGTGTAGAAAGTATCTGCATCTATTGTTCCGAAATGGTGTACATTCTTCTCACCTTTACGAATCATGTTTTTGTATTTGCTGCTGATACCAGCATCTACTTTTTCCATATCAGAAGTATCCTCGATAACATAAGTATAACGAGGAATCACGCTGTATCTGTGCCAGAAAAATGGCAAGAAATTGGTGTATCTATACTGGAACTGCTGCTCATATATATCAAGCCCCATGCTCTCTATAAACTCTATAGCAGCATCACATATCTCTTCCTCATAGCTTGCTCTCTTAGCTAGAGACTGTGGGTCCTTTGGATAACTAACAATAAGACCATTGGTCTGAGTAAGCGGTGGCTTAGTGATACGCTTAATGCCATTTTTCTCCTCAAGATAATAAGGCATAGCAGCCCAAATACGTCCACCCTTTTCATATATCCAAACATCCCAGTTCTCTGGTCCTACGATAGCATCAAGCCACCATGGCTTTGAATATATGCACACATAATTATCTTCGCAAAATTTGTTAAATAACTCTTTGTTAGTCATAAACTAAATTACCTCATCAACTAGTTCTCATTGCAAAAACTAGGTATATATTCTTCTAGCAATAACTTCATAATCAAACTGAAGCTTTGCAAATGCAAATGATTTTGCCTTAGTCTGTTCCAAAATCATCGGATTATCTGTAATCTGCTTAAATACATTAACCATATCCTCAGTTCCATCAACGAAGAAATAATTCTCTCCATTGCAATCACTGTAGGTCTCATCCTTGTATGTCTCATGTGGATAGGTCATATTAGCACAACCACAGCACATAGCTGTCTCAAATGTAGAAGACTGACCACCTGGCTGACAATAGAGATCTACACCTGCCAAGAACTGCTCTATCTCCTTATTGACCTTCCAGCCCATAAAATGAATACGACTGTCTGACTCAAGAAGTGGTCTAAGGATCTCATCCATCTCGGAAGGAATGGAACCAAATACAAAAAGTGCAAGTCTAGGATCTTTTACCTGAGCAAATGCCTTTAGAAGTTCTGCTGTACGCTTTCCAGCAGAAAGCTTTCCTGAATGAGCAAGAATAATTGCATCCTTTGGCAATGCATATCTATTGATAATATCCTGTCTTGCCTCGCTCTGCTGCTCAGGAGTATAAATAATTCCTCCTATAGCCATAAACTCCATCTTATCATTAGGAATATTGTAGATATCCTTGAGCCAGTCCCTCATCTGCACACCTAGATATAATATCTTATCCACCTGAGGAAGTGCCTTGTGAACAAAATGCCCATGGATAAATTTATAAAATGTCTTGCTGGCAAATGTCATAGCTGAGTTAGTGTAATCCTCATGGCTATCCATGTAGAAAAGACACTCTGGATGTTCCTTACAATACTTGGCAACATCCATCATCTCATAGCCACATACTCCATGATATAAAATAGTATCAGGCTTTATCTCTTCTAAATACTTCTTAAGTCTGCGACATTTTTGAATCTTCTCAGTCCATAAATCACTGAATAATACTCTATCGTATTTAAGACGAATGATGCGAGCACCATTGTCCATTATGCGATCTTCTTCTGGTCCTTCTACAAGCTCACTGCCCTCATAATGATAAACATCAGTGATAATTGTAGTGTCATGACCATCTTTTCTATTCATATCAATCAGGACATTCTCCTGATAAAGCATACCCTCTGTAAAATGAGAAGGTAGAGCAATATGTAATATTTTCATCAAAATCTCCTTGCATTTGTTAAGCCAACTGTTCTTAAAAATTGTTAGCTACAAATGTTGTATATGTCTAAGTAATTATTATACATTACCTTATTGTCGTATGCGCTAACCGCAAATCCCCTTATCTCCTCTGATGATAGACCCTTTTCTAACTGGGTATTCACAGCCTCCTTAAGAGATTCTAGAGTTGCAGCATATTTTACATCTGTATCTCCGGCTATATCAACGTTTACGAATGTGCCATATGGCTCTGGCGCAGTCTCTTTTGTACCGCACTCATCAAGTCCTACAACTGGTGTACCACAGCATAGTGCCTCAATACATGTAGTTGGGAAATTTTCCGCCTTTGAACAGATTATAAACAAATCTGCCTCAGAGTACCAACGAGCCAACTCATCCTGATTTTTGGTACGAGCTATGAGCTGCACATTATCAGAGTGTCTCTTGGTCTCATCTGCTCCCACCAGAACAAACTGGGTATCCGGCATAGTCTCAGCCAAATCAAGAACTGTCTGGCCGCCCTTTCTCACATCCATTATGTTTGGAGCAACTGCAAGAATCAGTCTATCCTCAGGCTTTATCCCGTATGCAATTCTAAGTTCAGCGTCGGCAAGTCTAGGATAAAAGATACCATCTGTGTCTATACCATTATGGATAACCTGAATATTATTTTTATAAAGGTAAGTCTCTTTTGTTCTATCTGCAAGCCACTTTGAAGGAGTAACTATAGCCTTAAGATTAAGACCCTCCATACTCTTTTTCTTCTCAGCTAAGAGCTTGGCAGTCCTATCGATTCCAAATGAGCTAACATACTCATGGATATATGGGCAATTGCCACATCCACTTTTATACTGACTGCATTCATAAGCAAAACCACATTTTCCAGTGTACATATACTCACAGTGGAAAGTCCACACTACTGGAATCTGCTGCTCTTTTAAAAATTCTAAAAGCTGACCATGATTTACAAAATAAGCATGTAGCTCATGAATATGAATCAAGTCTGGCTTAAATTCTTTTATATATTCAATAAGTCTGGCTGTTGATTTTGGAGAATAGCATCCATTTTTACCAGTAATTCTGGCAAGTAATGCATGGACCTTAGTCTCTGAATCTATGCCAAATTTATAAATGCCGGGTTCATCTATAACATCTCCACGACCATAAGCAATCCTAGCCTCATGACCATCTGCGTTGAGACGAGAATACAGGTCATAAACAATCTTACCTGTGGAGCTGTATTTGCAATTAACATCAATTAATAATATTTTCATAGCACCTCATCAGTCACAAATACTGATAATTCTTATATATTATTGAAAAATTATTCTGTATATATGCCAGCGTCTGTAAGTTCCTGTTCTGTTGGAGCAGTAATAAGTACCGCTTTTAAACGGCCATAGAATACAAACATACTACCGCCTGCTGCTGCATGGGCATGACCATTTTCAAGTGCATCCTTCAAGTCAGAAATACCACCTGCACCACCACAAGCTGTAACCGGAATGCTAACTGCCTCTACCACCTCATTGATAAGCTTGGTATCATAGCCTGTCATCATTCCATCTCTATCAATGCTGTTAAGGAAAATCTCACCTACACCTAGCTCCTCAGCATGCTTCGCAAGCTCTACTGGAGTCATATCTATAACTCTGGTGCCATCGCAAATTACGCATTTATACTTGCCCTTTACGAGCTTAGCATCGATTGATGCCACAACAGACTGTGAACCAGCAAGTGCTACTGCATCCTTCACAAGCTGCTCATCCTCTACCAGGCTTGTATTTAAAACTACTTTCTCATAGCCGATAGCAAGAAGCTTTCTAACCTGATCAAGTGTCTTGATTCCTCCACCATAAGAAAGTGGCATAAATGCCTCAGATGCCATATCTGTAAGGAGCTCAAAATCTGGCTCAACACCTCTCTTGCTTGCTGAAATATCAAGCACCGCCATCTCATCAATACCCTTACGATTGAAAATCTTGAGGGCATTAACTGGGTCTCCTAGGTATGTTGGCTTTTTGAAATTTATTGTCTTAATTAAGTCCCTGTCATCAATTAGAAGAACTGGGATAATTCTTGGTCTATTAAACATAGCAACCTCTTAATATTTTTTAGCATTTCTTAACGAAATTCTCTAATAATCTCATTCCAAAATCATGGCTCTTTTCTGGGTGGAACTGCACTCCGTATACATTGCCTTTATTTACAGCACATGCAAATTCATAGCCATAATCACAAGTCATCATCACATCTTCTGGATTAGCACATACTGCATGATACGTATGTACGAAGTAATATCTCTGGCGTCCCTCAATTCCATCAAGAAGAGGTACGTCCTTTTTGAACTCTACAATATCCCATCCCATATGAGGAACTTTTAGATTAAGCTCTGCTGGAATGTTAAATTTCTTACACTCAAAATCAATTAGTCCAAGACCTGGAAGCTGTCCCTCCTCTGAACCGTTGCCAAGGAGCTGCATGCCAAGGCAGATACCAAGCATTGGCTTGCCATTTCTTGCCTCTTCCTTAATAAGGTCCACAAGGCCTGTCTCGTTCAGCTTACCCATACCTGCATCAAATGCACCTACGCCTGGCAGGATGATTTTGTCTGCTGATTTTATTTTCTCTGGGTCTGCAGTAATAACACTCTTCTCGCCTATAACTTTAAGCATGTTGGCAATGGAGCCTAGGTTACCTAGACCGTAGTTTATAATTGCAATCATTTAGAACCTCATGTTACGTTTTTCTATACCTAACAACTTACAAATCTTCAAGCCCAATTTGATTATCCACATAGAGTTTTTGTAGTCATCTGGGGTGTGGGCTGGGGAATTGATAATCTCGTCAAATTCCTCTGTTGTGATGCCAAGCTTCTTGGCAATATATTCCTTGTCCTGCTCCATCTGGTCTGTGTCGTATGGATTAGTCTTGAGCTTCTCAAGAGCCTCCTCGCGAGTCATTGTGCCAGCGAGAATCTGAGTTGAGAATACATTTTTTCTAGTATCAAAACCAAATTTATATGGAAGGTAATATCCCTCGAAGAATCTGGTGAATACATTCTCGTAGTGCTTGTTCTCGTATTTCATCCAGCCGTATTTCTCGTGAAGGAAATCCTCTGCCTTAGCCTTATCATAGACTACATAGTCAAGAGGATAGAATCTCTTCATTCCATACACATATTTGTAAAGCAGTCTATATTTTAAAATTCCACACTGTGGGTAGGTCTTGAATGGACGCTTACCAAACTTCTTGTGGATGTCATTATTCATTCTTTTGTCGTTCATATAAATCCACTCTACTGGTGGACGAACAAACTCTGTACTGTTATTAGAGCCTGTGAGAACCCATTTGATTTTATGCTTAACTGCATAATTGTAAAGAGAGGCAAATATAGCCTGATCCTGTGGAGCATCACAGCTACTGATGCCTGACTTAAACATAGCAAGCTGGAAGTCGCTCATCTCCTTCCAGTTGATAACATCTGTGTACATATCAAGGTCAAGCCCCTTAACAATCTTCTCGATGTTCTCAACTGCTACATTAAGATTCCAGCCAGTATCTACAACGTAAATAAGAGGACGAAGGTGCATAATCTCCTTGGCAATATATGCAAGATATGAGCTATCTGCTCCACCTGACATACCAAGGATACAATCGTAATCCTTGCCCTCTCCATCCTTGCGAATCTGAGCTGCTACTTTCTCAAGCTCCTCACGATTCTCCTTATTAGGATTCCAATATGGCTTTATATTTTTCTCAAAGTTACGACAGTGGTCGCAGACACCATTCTCATCAAATTCAATCATCGAATCTGTAGTGTCCATGACACACTGTGTACAGCGCTGATATTCTCTCTTTATCTTAGGAACATAAATTGGCATAAATTACCTCTATTCTTTATTTTTCTCAAGGTCAGCGAGAATTTCTTCCGCTGTTATGATTTTGTCGAAGCCCTCGGTACTTTCGCGCTTGAACAAGACACGAACTGTCATAAGGATGAGCTTCAAATCAAGTAAGAAACTATAATTTTCTATATACATCAAATCAAGCTTAATTTTGTCGTAAGCTGATGTGTTGTACTTGCCGTAGATTTGAGCGAAGCCTGTAAGGCCGCCCTTAACCTTGCTTCTGAATTCAAACTCAGGGATGGCCGCTGTGTACTTCTCCACATGCTCAGTACGCTCAGGACGAGGACCTACAATTGACATCTCTCCCTTTAAGATATTGAAAAGCTGTGGCAGCTCGTCAAAACGAATTCCGCGGATTGCATGTCCTACCTTTGTGATACGGTCATCATCATCTGTTGTTGGACGCTGCTCGGCATCTACAACCATACTTCTGAACTTAAGAATGTCAAATACTTTGCCGTCCTTAGTAACGCGGGCTTGCTTGTAAAGAACTGGACCGTGATCCTCTAGCTTGATTGCTATAGCAATAATAAGCATTGGAATTGCTGCTAACACTATAGCGATAAGGCTCAACACAATATCAAAGAATCTCTTAACAAAAGCCTGCTCTGGAGTAAGACCAGTTGTATTAATCATCACAAGCGGAGTATCAAACTGATGTATACCCTCACCACCTGCGATAATTACATCAGAAATCTTTGGTGTGATATATGTCTCGATGTTGTGCATATAACAATGCTTTAATAAATCATTTCTCTGCTCCGCACTAACATCTGAAATTACAAGTCCATCAAAATCATCAAGCATCTTAAAGATAGTATCTTCACCCTCATCAATGCTGACAATCTTTTTAATATTGTAGCTGTCTGCACGAGTGTCCATCTTAAGCTTAAGACCAACTGATTCTTTGTTACCATAGACCATCAAAAGCTTGCTGGCCTTAGAGTGGCGCTCGTATATAGCAAAGAAAATATATACACATATTCCTGAAATCGCAAAGTCTCCTAAAGTAAGTAAGAGAAGTGGTTTTACAGAAATCATTGAATTTGCCATAAGACATAACTGCAAATATGTCACCATATTCACTATTATAATTCCAATCCATTGGGAGAACAGGACGTCTGCTATCTTGAGGATTCCATATTTAAATCCCTCAAATAAATGGATAACCACAAGCATAAGAATAAAATATATGCCCATCAGCACATATTTACCACGTCCTAGAAATGGAAAGAAATACTCTCTATCAAAAATCATATATTTCCACACTAGATAATATGCAATTGCCATAATTGCAAGCTCTAATATGCTTTCTATTTTTCTTATAGTATTCTTATTTTTCAATTTTCTTATCCCTAAAAATTACTGTTCTATTTTCTCCACTATCAAATCTGCTATATATTCCATGTCTTTTGAATCATAAATCTGAGTGACAGGAATTGGTACCAAATGCTTAGAAAGATGCTTTTCAAATTCATTTGTATCCTTTGATTCTTCTATCCAACGCCACCAGCGTGGAACAAATATCTTATTTTCTACAAGATATTCACGAACTCCATCCACATTCACAAGCAGCGGATATACCATAGGCGCACCATTTTCTAGCTTTATATCTAGTTCATTATACTTACCCAATAAATTATGGATAGTATTGAAATTATCAGTTCTTCTATCATTTACCGACTGTAGGTCAATGGACTCCATAATAGCTGTTGTGAGTTTCGACATAAGTCGCATGCCCTCGCCATTAATATGCTCCTCATTGTCTTTTGATAGACTGTAAGCATCATTAGGACCTGTTTCGATAGACTTAAGAAGAAAGCTTGCTGAATCAGCACTCTCCCCCTGCTTTAAATCAATCACTGGAAGAGAATCTGCAACTATATATGCCCCGTCAGGAACACCGAAAAACTTGCGGCAACTATATGCAGAATAAGTGCCACGCAAAGGCTTAGTAAAAAAGCCCTGTGTATTATCAAACAATACATGACTATGCTCAGCTATAATATCCATCTGCTTAGCATGAGTCATGATGCCAAAATAATTCGTATATACGAATAAGGCTCTATCATCAAATCCACCTTCTGGTGTAATAGGCATAAAATCCTTATCAATATTGTAATAGAGAACCTCTACACCAGCATCCAAAAGACCTGCCTCAACAGTCTTGCAGGTGTAATAAGGTATGTAGACCTGCTTAAATCCACCAGCCAATGCTGCATATGCAATAGCACTACGACCAGAGTTGAGGGCTACATAATTAAATCCCGGAAAGAAATCAGTATTTATTTTTTGTAATTCCAGAGGAAGACATCCACCGTACTGTTTCATTTACACCTCTTTTGACGCGATAATTACTTATCAAAACGTCCAACAAAATCCATTGTGCTGCAATCTTTCATTGGGAACTCTACTGGCTCACCTGTTGCAGCTGACCTATATATTGCAAGAACCATCTCAAGAGCGCGACGACCAGCCTCACCATTAACATATGGCTCTCTATCATTTTCAATAGCATCGATTACATCTCTATAGAGCTTAGAGTGACCAAATCCGTATACATTTGGAGGAAGCTCTGAGCATTCCTTTTTAACCTGCTCTGGCTCATCAATATAATCTGAGAAGTTCCACTCCTCGAGAAGATTTACAGCGTCTCCACCGGCCTTAACTGTACCCTTATCACCGAAGATATAAAGTGTCTCTTCAAGATTCTTAGGGAATACATTTGTTGTACCCTCGATGATACCGTAACTTCCGTTAGCAAACTGAACAAGGGCGATACCTAAATCCTCAGCCTGGATATAGTCATGCTTTAATCTGTCAGTCATACCTACAACACGAACTACATCATCACCCATCATCCAGCGAAGAAGGTCAATATCGTGAATACACTGATTCATAAGAGCACCACCATCCTGCTCCCATGTACCACGCCATGAAGCACGATCATAATACTCGTGATCTCTAGCCCATCTGATATGAGCTGTACCATATAAAAGACGACCAAATCTACCCTTCTCAAGAGCCTCTCTAATCATCTGGATTGACTTATTAAATCTGTTCTGGTGGCAAGCACATACCTTGACACCCTTCTTATGTCCTGCCTCGATGATTGCATCTGCATCCTTTAAAGAAAGTGCGATTGGCTTTTCAATGATTACATTGCAACCAGCCTCGATACAATCAAGGGCAATCTGAGCATGTTTACCTGACTCTGTTGCAATGGCTACAAGCTCAGGTTTCATTTCCTCAAGCATCTTTTTATAATCTGTATACTGCTTAACGTAATTTGCATCTAAATCAAATTTTTTAATCTTATCTTCTGTGTTCTTAAGGTCCAAATCACAAAGTGCTACCAAATCAAGACCTGTCTTCTGTGATGCTACTACATGGTTTGGAGAAATACGTCCACAACCGATAATTGCATATTTCATTTTATTTTCCTCCTAAGAAAATGATTCATTCTCGCCCTTTTTTAGTATGCAATATGCAACTAGATAAGCGAAATATGGAGTCATGTAATTATAAAACATGTCTAATCCTAAATCTATAAAAAGGAAAGACACCATTATCGAAAGAACTAATATAATTACCTGCTTGTTCTTTGACATAAATGATTTGATGAGCACATATACAGGCAACCAATAATATAATATAAATCCTACAATTCCAAATCCAAAAAGAATCTCCATGAAATTGTTGTGAATATGAATATGTCTATAATTAACCACGCCATCTACCTTGTACTCTTCAAGCTGAGAATAAGGCATTTCCTTGAAGGCATAGAATCCATGTCCAAATATTGGATGTTCACCGAAGTGTTTTCTAAACTCTGCAGTAACGGCCATTCGCTGCCCTGTACTAGTATGTAAGTCGTACTCTTTATCGTTAAGACTAGTAAACAGTTCAACAAATCTAGCACCAATAATTCTGTATAAAAGTGGCACTGACATAATAAGAATCACGCCTATAACAGCAGCTATTCCTAGCACCACCATATTTCTTCTAAGAACTTTCTTGTCCTTAGAAGTTCCAATAATCAAAATAATAAATACAAATGCAAGGGGAATAATCGCTGCCTTTGCTCCTGAAGCAAATATCAAAAATATTCCAAGAGCTGCTGGCAGAGCAAATTTTTTCCATGTTTTATTTACATAGATATTATAAATGATTGGAATCAAAAGTATGATTATAAAATTCGCAGTATCAACACATGTTCCTGCTGGTGTAGCTCCAACTCTTGATTCAGAAATTGTTCCATCAACCCACTCGCCCCACACATAGTCATATTTCAAACTAGTAATAAGAGTTGTGACAATCGTAAATGAACCTGCCACAGATAAAATCTCAAGCATATCATCCATATTGTAATAGAGGATAATCATGATAAGAACAGCTGGCACAACTGTAAGCAATGCATACTGTCTGCTATACATATCTGTATAAGTTCCAATTTTATAATGACCATAGATAAACACTAAAATTGAAAACAAAAGTACCCATAACACTGCAGGATTAATTAATGATTTTTTAATTGTATTCTTGTCTTTAAGACCTAGATATCCGCAATACAAAATAGTAATTCCATTAATCGCAACATTGATAAGCATAAATATCTTGTTATATACAATTCCCAAGTCAAATCTGGCAAAGAGTAATAAACTTATCAAGCATATGGAAATCCATTTCTTATTTTTTTCAAGAAACATATAACATTATCTCCTAGAATCTAAATCCATTTGGCGAAGTTTTAAAATATCGTATTTCCACTCCCATTTCCTGGAATTGTCCAGCCAATGCTCCCGCTGTGTAGTTAGCACTGGTCATTATCCATTCTGGTGTATCAAAAATAGCAATCTGCGGATCCACAGTTTCATAGAATCCTGTATCAAATGGAATACTGTTATTGCCATGATGTCCGCACTGTAAAATGTCAGCCTGAAGCTTATCTCCATAGGTCTCCACAAGATAATTGCCCATGTACTCAGTGTGACAATCACCGCAAATCAAGATGCTTCTATTCTCAGTCTCCATCTTAAATACTAGTGATGCATCATTTGGAATATCCTCAGCCGAGTCTATAACCACATCATCACAGGCATTGAAAAATGTAATCTTAAGATTATCGCTAAATTTCAAAACATCATCACGCTGAACATAATTAATATTGTCAGCGTCCTTAGTAAGCTCCATGAACTTATCATAGCTATCCACATCATCCCATTCCTGAGCTACCGAATGGAAAAGTTCTGAATCTAAAGGAGTTACGTAAATATTGTCTATTGTAATACCCTGTGGGTCCTCATAGATTGTATTAAATCCATCAATGTGGTCCTTGTGATAGTGAGTGAGAATCCATGCATCCACATGTCCGCCGTACTGATTAA
This sequence comes from Pseudobutyrivibrio sp., assembly GCA_017557435.1. Lineage (GTDB taxonomy): Bacteria > Bacillota > Clostridia > Lachnospirales > Lachnospiraceae > Pseudobutyrivibrio. Next base: position 100,320 of record JAFYYR010000003.1, read on the forward strand.
TCACATATCGAAGTAAGCTCTCATCCTCAGCATGACCGCCATCAACCACGATTAATGTACCATCCTTTTGATTGTACATAAAATAGCAAAGGCCCTGGTCGCCTGATTCGTCCGCATAGTTCATAAGAATCCATGCTGAGTCTGGTGGTGTAAGCACCGCATAATATGGCGTCCTGCCGTATACTTCAAATCCTGCATCCGTATATGTCTTTAAAACATTCTCCGCCGCTGATACCACTAGAAAATCTAGTTTCTTGCTAACACAGTAATCTGAAATCAGCTGTGTATCTGGATTCTCATTAGTAAGTTCATATGCCTCATCTGGCAAATATCTAGAATATGGCATAGAAAATCTAGAATCCATCTGTCGCAAATAAACAGATATATCCTGAGGTGCCATAATATCTATCTTATCGCCTTTATAGTCAGCAAAAATATCGCAAATTGTAACTACGTCCTGAGGGACTTTATTTCTATTCTCAGCTTTTGTGTACCAATCCTCAGAATATATACACTTACCAGCTAACACAATAATAAGCGCTGATGTAACTACTGCAGCCAACTTTTTAGCACCTGTAAGCCTTGTGACTAAAAGAGTAATTCCAAAAGCTACTATAATAGCAACCGGTATCAAAGAAAAAAATCTCTTATAGTACTGGTCAAATGTGCTTGCCTCCAAAAATCGCTTACACACATAAAACGACACAGGATTATATATAAAAATCAGCACTAGACATGAATACCAAAGGAAAGCATATCTTTTAATCTTTTCTTTTTCAAATACTAGTATCCCTATTAGAGAAAGGGTAAATAAGGCCAAAAATCCTATTCCGCCCCAATATTCTCTAGTGATACTAAGAATCTCTTTTAACCAAACCATTTATACCACCAATTGATACTGCGTCCTCGTTTGAAAAATGACTTCTCATAGGATTGCATATCACTAATAAGTGTTGACATAAGCACATAAAAAATCACAAGATAAATAACCCCAAATAAACTAGCGAGTAAATATCTCACATCAGCAATCTTTCTCAGATATACTCCCATTACAATCCATACCAAAACAACATCCAGTGTAAGTAAAAGAGCTGCCATGGTTGTGAGAGAAGCGGCTCCCAAAGAAACCATAATAAGCGGCTTTATTTTATACTTATCAAACTTTTCTTTATATATCTCGATTAGATATATTGTAATAAACGGAATCGCTATAGTCGTAAGCACAGCCTTCCCTTGCCATATGGCTCCCAGCAATCTAAAAGTGGCTGAATAGTGAGAATACAACCCAAATATGTTAGCCACTGAAAAAAGGAATAGAAATACAAATCTATTCTCAACATCTCTAAAAATAAATCTCGAAATATAGTAATAAACTAAGTAAGCCACTAATAGCAAAATCACAGGAAGAATTGTATGACTGATAGTAGTCACCTCGAATCCAGACACTCTTGCCAAATATGCTATATAAGTAGGCCATGCTGTAACCGCTCTCTTCTCAGCAGTATATGGCATCTCTCCATTAACATAATTAACATAAGCTATAGTATCTGTAGAGATGGTATCCTGACTATTTACCACATAGTCGTAGTCATCATAGGACCACTCATTAATCTCGTATGCAAAAGCAAAATATAGCTGAATCACAAGAAGCACGACAAAAGCTATCATGTAGATTCCAAGTAATTTATTATCCTTTACCTGGTTTATTTTCTCTAAAAACCATTTTTTCGCGTTTCCTACTGATGCCTTAATTGCAGACTTGTCTTTTATCATCCAAACAATGAGCAACACCGCAATCAATACAGAATAGGCAATGCATAGAGCAGTAAAGCAACCAGTAAATGGCTCAGTAAAGGTGTTCCAATACTGATGCCACTCAAGAATAGAACACAGCACATAAAATATAGCAAAAGAGCCAAACAACCCAATTATATAGGTTGCTATGGCTGAATCTTTGTTATCTGTCTGTTTGTATGTAATTAGTCGGCCAAGAGCTACAGGTATAATTGTGAAATGTAGCAAAAAGGCTATTGCTCTAATTATTATCATCTAGTTCTCTTTCATCATCGATTTGGTTCAAACTATTTGTTCTCAAATCTCTTTTGCATTAAGCACTTTGCGAATTCAAAATCAATTGGATAATCGATGTCGATTGAATCCTCGCGTTTCATAATGTAAGCAACTGTGTTGTCACAGTAGTAAGTTCTCTTAGTCTTAAGCAAGTCATAATCTAAGATATAAATAGCACCATTAGGCACAATATATGTCTCGTTATTCTGACGATTAGTCATTGTGATGCCCTGACCAAATCCCGCATTATGAACTCGACCATTTTCATCTAGCTTGTGATACCAGCTGGCTGGTACCTCTGCCTCTGCAAATGAAATAAGAGTAGTGGCACCATCTGCCTCAAACTGAGCCAATGCCTTCTCAATATGAGTCTCATTTCTAAGAGGCACTGTTGGAAGAAGAACCATAAACTTCTCAATCTGCTCACCGGTCTCGTTCATAACAAACTCTGTAGCATGAAGATAAACATCGATAGCTGAAGCTGTATCGCTTGAGAGCTCCGCAGGTCTCATAAATGGAACCTCTGCGCCGTACTCTTTTGCCACCTTGGCAATTGTCTCGTCATCTGTAGTAACGATGACTCTGTCGATGCCCTTAGCCTTTTTTGCGGCCTCGATTGTCCAAGCAATAAGCGGCTTGCCGCAAATTTCTTTTATATTTTTTCCTGGAACTCCCTTGCTTCCGCCTCTAGCAGGAATAAATGCTATCATTTAAAAATCACCCCACTGGAATAACTCGTCGGCTGTTATGTCGCGCTTAAGTTCTTTGCCAATAAGCATCTCGTAGAACTTAGGTGAGATGGCTGTACCTGGACGCTTATAGTCAAGATCCTCCTCTGTAAGGATGTGGCCTGCCTTCATGTCGTGAGCTGCCACGATAGAGCGCTTGTACTCGCCTCTCTGATGCTCGCTCTCGTTAACTACCTTGCGGTAAGAGCCCATCATCTTATATCCCTGCTCTGCTGCATCGCAGATGATCTTCATCTCTTCAGGGTTAGCTGAAATCTTGTGATCCCAGCCCTTCATATTTTTGTCCATTGTGAAATGCTTCTCGATGATGCAAACATTTTTAGCAATAGACATGATTGGTGCAACCACACCAAATGTATGATCAGAGTATCCTGTAGGATATCCAAATGCCATACGGTACATGTCGATGTTGTTAAGATTAACCTGCTCGTCTGCTGGTGGATAGATTGATACGCAGTGAAGTACGCAAATCTCCTTACATCCGCCTGCTTCGATAGCTGCGATAGCATTAACCACATCATCCATACCTGTAAGACCTGTAGAAATAACAACTGGAACGCCCTTACTTCCGATGTACTTAAGGAATGGAACATTCTCAACATCCATAGAAGCTACCTTGATAAATGGAACATGAAGCTCATCTACAAGAAGGTCAACACCAGCCTTATCAAATGGTGTAGATGTGAAATCGATATCAAGCTCATCACAGTATGCCTTGAGCTCGAAATGCTGCTCACGTGTAAGTGCATAAGCCTCTACGATTGACTCAAGTGTGTAGTCTGTACGATTTCTATAGTCGTCTCCAAGGAAGTAATTGTCCTCGTAGTTCTTCTTTGAAAATACATTGCTCTTTGTAAATGACTGAAGCTTGATGCAGTCTGCACCGCACTCTTTTGCAGTCTTAATCATTGTCTTGGCAAGCTCCATATCACCATTGTGATTAGCTCCAAGCTCTGCGATAACATATGGCTTCTTGCCACCTGCTACCATATCCTGATAATTAAATCTCATAGGAATCCTCCATAATTATATTGCTCCACCAGTAGCCATTATTACTGACTGATGTATCTATTTTATTAATATCCAATGCCTTCAAATCATCATAAAGATGCTTAAAGTATAGATAGCGTTTAGCTAAGTTACTGTAGTGGGTCAGCTTAACTTGAAGCTCCTGGTCCACATTATGTGTGGTACCCACCTGATTATTCTCGTGAATACGGTAAATAGTAGCTGCGTTCTTCACAAGCTTTCCTGGTCCAATATCCATCAAAAGTCTGGTATAAAAATACCAGTCAAATACAGAGCAATCACCCTCTGACAGGCTATCTATAAAGGCATCGTCAATCATGTTTAGATTGATGGCAGCAATAGACATGCCGATGAAATTAGACTGGGAAATAGCTCTGGCAGAATCCACCCTGTCAGGCAAATTCTCAAGCACTACTTTTCCGTCTTCCGTAACTAATTCATTATAGTAGAAAGCGTATGATTTGTCTAATTGGTACGCCTTTTTGTACTCTTCAACTCTATTGAGTGCAAATGTATCATCAGCATCTGAAACTATAAGCAAATCGTAGCCTGCATGCTTGGCTGCACGAATCATCTCAATACGTGTCTGGGCAATGGATACATGCCTTGGCTCAAGGTCCACAAACACATCCGCATCCATGTTTAGATTCTTCAATTCATCCTTTGAATAATTGTCATTTACAATCAGCACATCAAAGTCCGAGTCAGTCTGATGAAAAACGCAGTACATCAAATCATCAAAATATTCTCGAGCTTGCTTGTAAATAACTGTTCCAAATGCTACTTTCATATTTTTCCCTTTACAACAGAAGACGAGCCTTGCTCGCCTTCTTAAATATCAATTTTAAATTATTATACCCTATTTTAGTGCTCTTCTAATTTTAATTTTACAGCTACAAATCCCTCTGCATATCCACAGTGGTTACCATAGCCCCAAATCTTATTACGCTCGATATTTGTCTCAAACAAGTTACCCTGTCTGTTGTGAGCTGCCTCATAGCATTGAAGTGCTGCACGCTTCTTATCTACATAATCTGTCACATCCACGAAAACATTTGGATAGAATGATTCGCCAATGATATATGGATTAGACTGGAACATAAGAAGGTTATCACAGTGTCTAGCAGCTGTGTAGCAAATCTGGTTAGCTGCCAAATGATCTGTGTTGTAATCCTCCTTGAAGTGGAAGATACATGTATCAATGTCATAATCAGAAATCACTTTTTCAAGAGCCTGCATAGTCTCCTGTGTATAAGTTAAGTTACCATATTTGGCTGCTGGGAAATCGATTTCCTTAGCACCAATTGCTGCGCATGCATTAGCGCTGTTCTCACGACCTGTCTCTGTTTTAATATCAAGGTTCATCAAATCCGACTTAACTTCAGTATCAGTTAATGTGATCTTGTATACATTATGTCCCCTAGCAACATATTTTGCCATAGTACCGCCTGCACCAAGCTCCGCATCATCAAAATGCGCTCCAATAACTAAAATATTATTCATGTCATACCTCCTTCGGGTAATAAATAAACTTAGTATATGTACAAAAAATATATTTTTGTACTTTAAAAGTCAATGCACTTATTAGACAAATTATCTCAAATAAGAATCCATCTGGTCCATAAGCTGCTTTTTATTGAAATGTTTTTCATTATATATTTTTGCATTCTCGCTCATTTCCATCAAGCGCTCTTTTGATAAAGCTGCCATCTTGCAAATATTCTCTGCAAGCTCCTTGGCATCGCCAATATCTGAGCACATGCCGCAATCTGCTTCACTGATAATTCTGGCTGTCTCGCCCTTGGCAGATGCAATAATAGGCATTGCGCAAGCCATGTATGACTGAAGCTTAGCAGGAATTGTCTTCGCAAAAAGCTCATCATCTGCAAATGATATAAATGCTGCATCGCCCTTTGCAAGCTGAGCAGGTACCTCCTCTGGGCTTACTCTGCCTACAAATTCAAACATGTGCCATACACCATTTTCTGTGATAGCTGCCTCAAAGCTCTTTCTCGCTCTTCCATCCCCTACGATTGTAAAGCAGATATCTTTCTTGCCCTGCTCCTTAAGGATTTTAGCAGCTACAGGAAGAATCTCTAGGCCCTGAGCCTGACCAATATTTCCTGTGAAAATCACATTGAAGCCCTGGTGTTCCTTTTTAGGAAGTGGCTGGTAAAACTCCTCGGCATACTGTGGCCAAAAGCTTACCTTATCATGCTCACTCTTATCTACGTATTTACGAATCGAATCCACAAAACTAGGGCTTGTTCCCCAGATATGAGTGCAACCCTTGTATATCTTTCTAACCATTCTCTCAATTGGCTTAATCACTATTGGAGAATGAATACCTGTAATCATCTCAACATTTTCAGGCCACAAATCCTGAACATATAAATAGCATGGAATCTTATGTCTCTTAGCAAATCTCACACCAACCATACACTGGTTCATTGGTGAAGTCTCAAACATAAAAACCTCATCAGCCTTTATTTTTGAAAACAGCTGCCACCAAAAGCCAAAGAATGGAAAGCTGAAATAATTCATAATCAATCCAAGCTTATTATGACCTGGGGCAATAAGTGGAATTCTAAATATCTCCACGCCATTAATATTATCTTTTGTATGTTTGAACCAGCTGTAGCCTGGGAAAAACTTCCCTGTTGGATAATTAGGAGTGCCGGTCACTGCAGTGACCTTGTAGCCTCTTTTTACCCACTCGAAGGCCATGTCATTAATCCTAAAATTCTCAGGGTAGAAGTGCTGGCAAATTATTAAAATATGTTTCTTTTTCAAGATAGTCTCCCGCTGGCCCCCTATACCTTTTGATGCTTGTTACAATCTCAAGCCTAAGATATTGCTTTCGTCGACTAACATGTCTCCTACAGCAACACTTAGAGCTTGATATTTACAAGCATTGTAATTACTACAAGCCAGCTATTTCTAAATTCATAAAAAAATTGAATAATTAAAAGCGTAATACGGTTTTGGCTGGAACGCCTACGACTTCGCAGCGTCCCTTTGTGTTCTTGATAACACAAGAGCCAGCCCAAATGTGAGTCTCATCGCCAATTTTTTTGCCTTGTACAATCTGCGAGCCTGTGCCTACTTCGATGAGGTTACCAAGTGTACATGAGCCTGATACATTAGCATTAGGATTAAGTGTATTGTAATCTCCTAAGACTGAATCATGAGCTATTGTACAATTGAAATTAATCAGATTCTGATTGCCAATTTTAACATCCACTGTCAAAATTGCATTGGCACAGATTACATTGCCCTCACCCATCTGTACCTTATCAGAAATAATAGCAGTTGGATCAATGAGATTAGGGAAATGTACCTTAGGATTTTTCTTGTAAAGCTCATATAAAAACTTGCGTCTTTCCATGGAGCCCATGGCAATTACCACATCCAAATCCTCGGTTGTATCAGTGATATAACTGTCATCACCTACTACTCCCTCACCTGGCTCCACATCAATAAATCCAAGTATATTCCAAGTTGGAGTCAGAGCATTAATTCGCTCAGCCAACCATTTTGTCTCTTTTCCAGCACCACCGGTACCTACAATAACAAGATTTCTCATCTAATAAACCTCTATGTTTATATCTTCTTTTCTATTCTTCAATCTCTTTTTTTAAACTAATATTCATTATATTTTTATTTAAAATAATATAGTAACTAATAAAAGTTAAGACATTTATCATTGATAACCAAAAATAATCTAATTCAAGACCGAATAAGTATCTTCCATATGTTCTAAAAGAAATGAAGCTTAAGAAGAAGAAAGGTATTATCGTCTTTTTATCCATCAACAATACTGCAATAGCTAGCATTTCATATATATAACCATACCGATCGTGCATCTCTGGCAAAAATAAGACTGCTGCATATATCAAAAGAAATGCCATAAATGTAATCGACGCTACATTAAATTCAACATTTCTAATTATCCATAGATACATAGTAAATGCTAGAACACATATTGTTATTAATATAGTTGCATTTTTTACTAAGATATAATCTTCACCTGTTAGAACACCACATATAACAAGCCAAAAACTTGGATATCTCATTGATATAGTGTCAAACAATCCTACATTAGATACATATACACCAAGAACTTCTTTTATTGTTCTTCCCTGAAGAAATGCTGGTATATTCATTATAAGAATTGTTACTGGTGTAAACGCAAAATAAAATATGGAAAATCTCTTTTTATAAAAATAATAAAATAGCAAGAACGGTAATACTAATATTGCCTGCAATTTAAATGATAGTCCCACTCCAAAGAATACAAATGTCCAAAAATATTTTTCTTTTATTAATAAAACCAATGATAACAAAACCCAAAGAACATATAAACCATCACATTGTCCCCACATTGCACTGTTAAGAAAAACGATTGGATGCATGACTACAATACAAAAAGCCAATACCATTAATTGTATTGTCTTCTTATCAAAACCATTTTCTTTTTCTTTATAGAAATGCATAACTAGTATTGATATAGTTATAGCATTTAAATAATCAACAAGACAGCTTGTGATTTTAAAAGCATGTAATGGATTAATTGGTAAACTGGTCATTATCGAAACGATAAACAAAAATGGAAATGGATAATTACACAGCTCACCTCTGCTATTATATATATCCCCAGATAAACCTCCAAAGATACCGCCATTTGCCTTTATTCCATCATACCACGCTAAATAATCGTTCAAATCAGTATTCATACTATCTCTAAAGGAATATCTAATTAAAATACTTAAAAGAATTATGAATCCTAGAAATATATATGTTATGTTTTTATGCGCAAATTCTAGTACAGTTGTTTCTGCTTTTGATATTTTTCCTTTGTTTATATTACCTATGTTCATACTTTACTTTGCGCTCCTTATTACGCTTTACCATCATTAATTGCAATATTCTGACCATTTATCATATCAGCGCCATCAGATAATAAGAACTCAAGTGTTGGAACCACCTGGTCTACCGTAAGATTCTTGCCCTGTGGCATTGAACTTGCATTCATTTCTTTTATTAAATCAGGAAGATCCTGTAAAAATCTGGTATCAATCATCTCTGGGCTTACGCCATTAACTGTGATGCCCTTGTCTGCATACTCTGCTGCAAGTGACTTCATGAGACCAAGGCAAGCATATTTTGCAGTGGTGTATACGCTTGTATATTTAGGTGGCATTCCTACTGTACAGCTTGTAAGCATAAATACAATCTTGCCATATTTCTGCTTGCTCATAGCAGGAAGGAAGTCCTTTAAAATATCCACGATTGGTCTAAGGTCTGTCTCAATATTCTCCGCGAAATTGCACCAATCCTGCTTCTTGAAGTGCTTATTCTCCATTGGAAGAGCTGCCAAATGAACAATATGATCTGGTGTTAATTCACGCTGCTCCATAAAATCAAGCATCTTTCTAACAGACATTGCATCAGAAAAATCAGCCTGAACCATAACAAGCTTATCACCAAGTTTTTCCTCTAAAGGCAAAAGTCTATCTACACTGCTTCTGTAGTGAGCCACAATCACATCATAGTTCTCTGCAACCTGATTTATGAGCCCACATCCCACCTCAGAAGATGCACCTGTTACAAAAAGTATCTTGTTTTCTCTCATGAATATATTCTCCTAAAAGTCAGTTATAAGAGGTCTATAGGACCTCTTAACTCTATACCACCAATATCTGCATTTTTCCTCTAAGTACCTTTTTACCATTTTGGTTGGTAATCGTCACCTTGAGTTCAAGTCTCTGAACGCTGTCTATCAGCTCAGTAATCTCACCTTTTATTGTAAGCTCATCACCAATATACACTGGATTGGCAAATTTTGTCTCCACCTGCTGGATGAGACTGCGCTCACCTGGAATATACACCCCAGCAAGAGTCGACAAAAAACTAGCTGTAAGCATACCAAATGCCACCCTACCTGGATGGCCTTTTGATACTGCAAATTCTGTGTCATTATGAAGGGGATTCACATCACCTGTAATGTCTCTAAACTTTAAGAGCATTTCCTCTGTGATGGTCACATTAAAGCTTTCGCTCATCCCCACACTTAATTCTTCAAATTTGTATGTATTCATATCTTTCTCTCATCAGTTACGCAAACAATCCTATGATATTGCTCTCATACACTTACACGTTTCTTCGAGCAACACATAGAGATTGTTATGCTACTGATTATCTCTACTTGATTACAATTTCGCCAATATAGTGTCTACCATCTCGCCAACGTTTTTGAGTGCCTGGATTTCCTTCATATCAAACTTTACATTGAATTTCTTCTCACAAGCTACTACAAGATTGATCTGCTCAAGTGAGTCCCAATCCTCGATGTCATCAGCTGTTGTAGCATCTGTAAGTTCTATTTCATCATCATCGAAAACATCCTGAAAAATCTCAGTTAATGTCTCAAATACTTCTTCTCTAGTCATTGTATTCCTCCGTTAAAAATTGCTTATGAAATGCCTATAAGTTTTAAAATCTCTGGCACTGGCTGACCATCTCTAAGATGTAATAGGAAATAAAGTGTGCCGCACATAGCAAATATAAGAACTATGTTTTGAATATATATAAGGGCCAAAGCCTTTTTATTTTCTTTTGCGTCTGTACCAAGTGCAACAGATAAACACATGTAAATTGGAATCAAATATCTGTATGAAATCTGGATTCTCTCGCTACCCTCAACAGGTGTAAATCGAACGAGACATCCAATAAATACAGCCACAAGGCAAAGCAATAATCCAAGTCCTAGAACCACGTACTGCCATGGCTTGATTCTCTTGCCCTTGTTAATTACTATTCCAACAATCAAACAAATAAGAAGTAATACTGTGCAAGCAACTGGAACTGTTGCATTAAGTCTTACATGTCCGATTTCTGCACCGATAACATGCTTGATGTTGTACCAGAAATCTACCTTAATACCATTCCATGCAAACTTAAGTGTCTCTGGAACATGGTCCTTGAAATAGTACCAAGTGTAGGACTGCATCTCGCCATCCTGCTCGATTGAACCATCCCATTTCCAGAAAATCTGACTATATATTGCCCAGTAGTACTTTGCAATAAGCTTCTTACCTACTACGATTATTCCCGCTAATATCACAGCAAGAATACCGTACTCATACCATTTTTTACTGAGTCCTACATCCTTCCACCATTTCTTAATTGGAATCATGAAGAACCAAACTCCAAACAGAGCATAAACTGTCTTATTTGGAATGAGCATAGCCATACAGATAGCAATTATTATAATATCCCATGCATGTAGCTTCACATGGTCCTGACTATAGTAGAGACACATAGTAAGAAGCAACAGCGAGAATAAAATACTCATGTTGTCATAGGAATATGATGAGCAAAGCTGAAGTATGGTAGGGAACAGCGCAAATGATACAATCTGCAACTTACCAACTGGAATAATTTTTAGACAGAACCATCCAATAAAAATCAGTAAGAGAGAATTCATCATTCGTCCCATGAAAATGGTTCCTGCAAATCCAAATCCAAGGAGTCTGGCAATGGCCATACCTGCACCAGAAACCAGATATCGCCTAGCTCTAGCTGGATACTCATAACATTTCACCAATTGCTTTGCTTCATCTGAGCAATGGAACCAATTACCATCTGCAAGCACCTGATACTGATAAGGAAATGTAATATCTACTGTTGGAAGTAAGATATAATCCTCCGCCCTCATCTCAAAATATGTGGTACCCTGAATCCATCTACCCCACTCTTCCTGACGCTCAGTCTCGAAGTCGTGGTCTTTCATACCAAGCAAAATATTAGAGCAGTGATATGCACCATAATAATGAGATACCTCATCTACGCCAGAAATAGGAGGCATGACAAGCTGCATGCTTATACTCCAACCCAGGGCTAATATCACAAATACTCTCGGATAGCTCCACTGCTTGTCTAGCACCAAAAATCTAAGCAAATAAACAGTTGTCGCAATCATTATCAATAAGATAACGAGAAAATATCCATTATAAAATTTAGATTTTGATGTGTTAAAACAATTTAAAATAAAGAATACTGTAGCAAAAATTGTGCCTACTGCAGCCAAAAGAACCGCACCAAGTCTAAATGCCTTATCCTTTGTCATTGGACAAAAAAAGCTTTTGATTTTTTCCAAAACAAGTCCTCTCTATCTGTTATTTGCTAATTCCTCTTAGACGGTTTTCCATCTTGCCAAGCTCATCAAGCTGGCCCATGTCCATCCAAGTGTTTTCATTGATTGGATACACTCCAACCTTTTTGCCATCATCCTTGAGACGATTGATAATATCTGGGAATCCGATAAACTCGCCATCCTTGATATAATCAATTACCTCAGGCTCAACTATATAGATACCTGTGTTTGTAAAGAAACTAAACTCAGGCTTTTCTTTCATATCAGTAATATTTCCATGCTCGCCAAACTCAACAACGCCGTAAGCCACCTGGAAATTACGAAGAGAGCAAACCATAGTAATCACATTACCCTCAGCCTTATGGTGAGCATATATTTTAGAATAATCCTCTTCGATTAAAATATCGCAATTTGTGAGAATAAATGTCTCATCAACCTTGCCTCTAAGAAGTGAAAGACCACCGCCTGTACCAAGTGGAGTATCCTCATCTACATACTCGATAGTATAAGGCTTATCAACCTCACCAAAATATGACTTAATCATATTTTTCTTATGGTTAACAACCAAAATCATCCTATCGATTCCATACTCAGAAAAGCTATCCATGATAAGCTCAGCAATTGGCTTCTCTCCAACTGGAATAAGAGGCTTTGGTAAAATACGTGTATACGGATAAAGACGAGTTCCTTTGCCACCTGCCATCATAACAACTGGGCAGCTTAACTCGCTTTGCTTTTTATAATGATTTTCACTCCAGAAAACAGTATCAATAACTATGCCATTCTCATCCACAATAGGAAGACCCTGAATATTATGTCTACGAAGGAAATCATAGGCATCATCTCTCTCGTCCTCTTTCAGGCTACGAGGCTTATAATTAGCGATATTCTTCACAGGGTCATTAAGATCTCCGCCTGACAAAATAAAACGGCGGACATCACCCTCTGAGACTGCTGCAAGCAACTTCTTGTCTTCATCAACGATGAAGGCCGTCTTGCGGCCGCTTGCATCAAAAGTCCTCATGGCATCTAAAATTGAATCATCTTCTTTAATAAAAACATTTTCCATAAATAATATACTCCGCATATCCCGCGAATTCGCATCCATAAGAGTAACGCTGACACGCTTTCGCTCTTGTCGCACTACTTACGTTACATAAGATGCTTCCTACGGAACCATCTAAGTAACGAGTGTGCTTTAAGGTCAGCTTATACTATTATGGATACTCATTCTAGATATGCTCATCTAGGTTTTATAAATACGAGTTTAAAATTTTAATACCACTCGTCTACCACATTGGGTTAGGACATGAAGGAGCGGATTACGTCTATTACGCGGTCGACGCCTTCTGGTGAAAGGTTGGTAGAGCAAGGAACATTTACCACGCGTTTCCAGTACCATGGAGCCTTTACAAGGTCGTAAGTACGAGCTCCCTCATATGGAAGCTGGTCAGAGATAAGTCCCCAAATAGGACGTGACTGAATGTGGTTCTCCTTAAGCTCCTCGATAAGGCGGTCGCGACCCTCCTCATCATTTTCAAATACAACTGAGTAGAACCAGTAATTGCTACGGATTCCAGGTCTGAAATCCTGAACATGAAGTCCATCGATTTTATCGATAGCTTCCTTGTATCTATTGTAATTATCTGTTTTTGTCTTAATGAAATCCTCAAGCTGTTCAAGCTGAGCAAGTCCAAGTGCTGCCTGAAGATTAGTCATTCTATAGTTAAATCCAATCTCATCATGGATGAAATTAGCCTGATCCGCCTTAGCCTGTGTTGTAAGGTGCTTAGCATGAGCAAGCTCCTCAGGATTCTTAGCAACTATCATACCGCCACCACCAGTGGTGATAATTTTATTACCATTGAATGAGTAACAACCGAAATCACCAAATGTACCAGCGAATCTACCAGCAAACTTACCCTCTGTATAGTAAGTACCAAGAGCCTCAGTAGCATCCTCAACAACTCTAATATTATATTTCTCAGCGATAGGAAGAATAGCTTCCATATCTGCCATATTTCCAAATACATGAACAACTACCATGGCCTTGATATGACGACCTGTTGCTCTATCTATAAGCTTGCCATCTGTGAAATCGCACTCCTCTTCACAGAACTTCTTAAGCTTAACTGGGTCCATGCAAAGGCTATCGTCACAGTCCATGAACACTGGCTCTGCGCCAATATACTTTGTAGGATTAACTGCTGCAATAAAAGTAAGAGTTGGAACAATTACAGCATCCTCTCTAGTCACACCACAAAGTAGCAAACTGATATGAAGCGCTGAAGTACCATTTTGGGTGCTGACAGCCGCTGGCACATGTACATACTCTGCCAACTTCTTCTCAAAATCACTAACATAAGGACCTGCAGTGGAAACCCACTCTGTCTCTACAGCGTCAGTAACATACTTAAGTTCATTTCCCTTTAAATTTGGCACGGAAAGTGCAATAAATTCATCTGCCATTTTAATACACCTCTACTCCGCCAATATCCCCTGCTATAACTATCCTTGACACGCTTGCGCTCTTATTCGCTCGTTACGTTACATAAGATGCTTCCTACGGAACCATCTAAGTAACGACGGCTCATCAAGGTCGCCGGATAGTTATATTAGTGTATATTGGCTCATTTAAATATCCTAAATCTATTAATTTTAGGTTTCTCAAAAATTTATTTTACTTTTTTAACGTATTAGATGTTGTAGATATCCACCTTATACTTATCTAAGTTACCACGGAGGAATTCGATGGTCTCGGCAAGACCCTGCTCGAATGTGTAGCGTGGCTTCCAGTCTGTAAGCTCTAAAATCTTCTGGTTAGAGCCAAGGAGACGGTTAACCTCTGACTTCTCTGGGCGAAGTCTGTCTTCGTCACAGATGATACGTGCATTTGGATTAATCTGACGGATAAGCTCTTCAGCAAGCTGTCCGATAGAAATCTCCTTCTGTGTTGCAATATTGATTTCCTGACCGATTGTCTTATCGCTTTCATACATTGCGATGAAACCTGCGGCAGTATCTTTTACATAGTTGAAATCACGTGTTGGTGTAAGGCTACCAAGCTTAATCTCTTCCTTGCCTGCAAGAAGCTGTGTGATGATTGTTGGAATAACCGCACGAGCTGACTGACGTGGTCCAAATGTATTAAATGGACGCACGATTGTAACAGGCAAATCAAATGAACGATAGAATGACTCTGCAAGTCTATCGGCACCGATTTTTGTAGCTGAATATGGAGACTGTCCCTGGTATGGGTGCTTCTCATCGATAGGCACGTACTGTGCTGTACCGTAAACTTCTGATGTAGATGTAACAAGAACTCTTGCTGTACCAAGGTCTCTTGCTGCCTGAAGGATATTAAGAGTTCCCTTGATATTAGTATCTACATATGCATCTGGGCTGTGGTATGAAAATGGAATAGCGATAAGTGCTGCCAAATGGAACACAGCGTCACATCCCTTCATAGCCTCACGGACACCATTAGGGTCTCTTACATCACCTGCAAAGACCTCTACATGATCCATAATATCCTTTGGAAGTGTGTCTAACCATCCCCAGTTATTGAAGGAATTGTAGTACACAAATGCCTTTACCTCATATCCTTTTTTTACAAGCTCCTCAACCAAATGAGAGCCAATAAATCCATCTGAACCTGTAACTAAAACTTTACTCATCTATTTGTTTCCTCCACTCTAAATCTCCGGCAGCATCTAATATTACATGCTCCCGCAGGGCACCCTCCATACTGCGCTAGGCAACTTTCCGCTTCGCGGCGCCCTCCTAGCTTGCATGGCACTCCCCTGCTCGCGCTTACCAAGACTACTTAGCTGCCTTATATTCACCAAAGTAATCCACCATAGATTTCGCTAATAGCGAAATATTCTCCGGCTTGAAGCGATCGTCGGAAAGTAAATATGTATTGCCTGGGCGAGCGCACGACATATACGCTGCCAAGTATTGAACAATTTCATCGCGGCTAGGCTGCTTCCAATTTTCAATAGCCTCCACGTAGTTCTCAAAGATGTCCTCTATTCTCATGATGCCTGGTGCATTTTCGTAGAGAATATCGCCACCCATGATAACTGGTCGGCGGAGCATCATAGCCTCCTGACCTGCAGTACCTGTAAGAGTCGCCACGCACTGACATTTTTCAATGAGGGCAAATGAATCCTCCCATGGGTCTATCAACTC
The DNA here is from genome assembly GCA_017557435.1 of Pseudobutyrivibrio sp. Taxonomy (GTDB): domain Bacteria; phylum Bacillota; class Clostridia; order Lachnospirales; family Lachnospiraceae; genus Pseudobutyrivibrio. The sequence goes on from JAFYYR010000003.1 coordinate 116,520, forward strand.
AATATTTGGATACTGCTTAAGTGCCTCATAGAAGCTGTTGTCACGACTACCAAGGAATGAATAATGCTCCTTAGCATAAATCACCGTATCAGCTGGCACTGACTTAGCCAAGTTATCAAGGAAATACAGCTGCTTCTCGTATTTCTGGGCACATACAATAGTAGATGCCTCTGGCTGCAAATGAAGTGGGAAGTATACGAACTTCTTGGTCATGTCAGCCTTTTTATAGTATTTCCTACTCTTCTTATATCTAAAGTAGAACTTGATAGACTCCATTGTGCGCTCGTAAGCTCTGTAATAAATGTAAGAGCCCTTATCACGAGTGTATGGATTGAAGAATCTCTGTCTCACCCAGAAAAGTGGCAGGATAAAAAATCTAGCCTTCCACTTTGGCTTTTTGCCTGAAAAACGCATAAAAGCAGGCTTTGAATGCTTCTCTTCAAAACCTGTTAAAAACTCATCTGCCTTTTTCAGCTGCTCCTCAGAAAACTGGATATCCTTATAGTTCTCTGGGAAGTTATAAATCATCTCAAATGGGTCATTTAATATGTAGTGATGTGTCAAATCCATGCCAACTGAACGCATCAGAAGCATTGAGAAATATTTGGCCCCTGTTTTCTTACCTACCAGATAGGCTGAGTATGTAAGAAGAGTACCTACTACCTCGTCCCAGTAGAAATCCACATTGTAAGTGGTAAACACATGCTCCCAGAATGAAAACAATCCTGCTGCTGTGTGAACACAATAATCATAGTCACGATAAATCAAAAATCTATCAGTGTAGATGTATTTCCACATTGGAGAAGCGTCGTATTTCTTCTCGAACTCAACTAATTTATCTAATGTAAACTCGTCCCAGTGCTCATTGATATATGAAGCGAAATCGCAAACTGCTATCTGAGAACGGTCCTCAAACTTGCTGTAAACATAGTCAGCCTCCTGCTTGTCGCAGGTGATAAATACACCAAAGGCGTCCTTATCGTATTCTTTTTGTATCTCTTTAAAAGATGCTATGGCTACGTCATTGAATGCACGACGGGCCATAAAACAAATATTGTACATGTTGTCTCCTCTCCCGCAAAATCGGGAAAATGCACCATCTATATAAGTTTAAAACAGCGCAATAAATAAACTATTTCTTAAAAAATAGTCTACTAATGATACCACAAACTAAAAGTATAGTAAATAAAGCCAATCCTGCGGCAATGTAGATGTTCTCAATGAAAATGTAGAACAGCACACTTGGAATAATAATACCTAAAACAGGAAGCCAGCTTCTTGAAAACAATTTTGCAAATGAATAATTAAACTTCTTAGAAAGCTTTATCATCAAAAGCAGCGAGTAAAGGGCATAAGAAAGTCCTGTACCGATTGCCACCATATTGACGCTTCTCTCTATAAATAAAACCAGGGCACTTGAGAAAATCATATTGAAAATACAAAGGGCCACTGAGTTTGCAATAAGTGATTTGTTCAGCTTTACAACGCTGAAAATATTGCCAAATAACATGGTTGTTGAATAAATCGCAACACCGATAATAAGAATCTGCGTTGCCACATTACCATTTGTATACTTAGGCATAAATACCCCAACAAATATTGGCATTATGTAAAATACAAAGGTACAAGCTGCACCTGAAATAAGTGATGTAAGGCAAGTGAAATGTCCCGCCTTATCAAGAAGCTCCTGCTCATCCTTATTTGCACCATATAAGTGGGAAATCTTAATATAAAAGACCTGAGAAATGGTCTGTGGAACAAGCACCATTGTGGTAAATCCCATTGTAGGTACTGTGTAAATTCCAAGGGCATCTTCTGGATCAGCAAAAAATAGCTGAATAACATGCTTATCAACATTCTGGACGATGGTCCAAATCAAGCTGTTGATAAGAAGTGGAAGTCCTCCCACAATCATCAGCTTCATGTATTTAAAATCAAAATCAAGTTTTGTGCCCTTAAAGGCATCCTTGTAAAAGAAAACAATTCCAAGAAATGCCGAAGAAATTGTCATAGCATAGAGGCCATAGTAACCAAATATTTTTATAAAAGCTATACCAATACCAAAAGCCAGTACTGTTCTGATAAAACCAATTAGTGCTGACTTATTATATTTGCCCTGCATTCTAACAGTAGAATTGGCCATGTCATCAAAACTCTTAAGGAGAATCATGATAGGGCAAAGACCATAACCAAATGCATATAAAGTTCCCTTTTGGCTGACGCCAATCTGGCCATTATATTTGAAAAATACCCACGCTTCAAACACTACAAAAATCAGTGCATAAATCATAAGCATGAATGTGACTGTTATATTTCTCTGCTTGTTGGCATCATCAAAATCCTTGCGTCCAAGGGCCTGTGGGTAATCCCTATTGTAAGCATTTAACACACCAAGCTGGGCGTAGTTCATATAGGCAAGTACAATTAAGCAGGCGCTATAGATACCCATAGGTTTCGAATCCACTTCATGCTTTGAGTAAACGCTAAGCACAAATGAAAGCGCCGAACAAACCACAGTGGAAAGTGTTACCAATATAAAATCTGCACTTTTAATTTTGTTGAACAGTTTTGTAAGCATCTTCATATATCTTAATTACTTCTTCCATGTATGTGTCAAAGTTGTTTAAATCCTTGGCACGTTTTCTAGCCCCCTCAGACTTCATTCTATAAATCTCACTATTATCAAGTAGCTCGTTGATGTTGGCTACAAATGCTTCTCTATCTAGCGGCTTTTTGTCATTTCCACAAATCTTGCCGCAGTCATCATTGACAGTGATTTTGAATCCGCCAACTTTACTGGTAAGCACAGGCTTTCCAAAAGCCATAGCCTCCACTGCCGCCATTCCAAAACCTTCAAATTTGGATGGGGCCACCAGAATCTTAGTCTGGTTCATATATATGTATGGATTGTGCTGGAAGCCAACCATTTTTACATTGTCAGCAAGTCCCAGCTTTCCAATTAATTTCAAACTCTCGCTTCCCAAGTCTCCGCCGCCTACCATGACAGCCTTTATCTTAGGATGTGTTTTAGAAACTTCCTTAACGATTTGAATAAACTCGTAAGGATTTTTATTATCTGTAAGATAACCTACAAAAAGCAAATCTGATTTATAAGACTCTAGCTTTTCTTTGGTCATTTCTGTTCCTGCTAAATAGCCCTTTTCAAATATAGCTACCGCATTAAAAGGAGTGCCAAGCACAACAGTCTTGCCCTCCATCTTGTCCTTGAACCAGGCCTTTTCCTCTACCAGTTTGTCAGGGATAATTATCTTGGAGAAATTCTTACATGCTCCGCCGTAAATAACAGACTTAGGTCCAATCTTTTGCACCCATCTTGGAATAGAATAAAGATGGCTAATGATTGGAATAGTGTCCGTTACCTTAGTACACATGAGGCTACAGTCATACTCATAGGCATGAATAATATCAGGCTTTACCTCATCGATGGCTTCTTTGATGGCCTTTTCGTCCACCTTTTCCACTCCAATGTACTCGATGTCATTATCTAATAGCTTGGTCTCAACAGGACCTGTTGCTGTAAGATAAACGCACCTATAATCCTCTGGCATGGCAGCAATTGTATTGATTGCTACGTTCTCCATACCACTATACTTACCAGACTTTGAAACATGCAATATAATCATAATTTCTCCTAGTCCGCAATTGTTACTTTCACAAGCGTATCCGTAATCTGTTACACTAACAGTTCTTTACGCAATCTGTTACGCTAACAAGCAATCCACTCTCTTCCAGTCACTATATGTTCCTTCCAGAGAGGAATTAGCTTGTTACCTACTGATTGCTCAACTTAGCTTGTTACCTACTTGATAGATAAATTTGTATGCTTGTTAATTACAATTGCTCATATAAAACTATAATATATCAACTTATCCAAATGTTTCTCAAAGTGAAAAACCATCTAATTATTAAGTATTGCTAACCGCACCTACGATGTTTGTATATAATTCTCGCATTACCGCATTTACGGTTTGCTTGTCGAAGGCTTTCATGGTTTCGATATTTACTTCCCCCATGCTCTGTCGTACTTCTGGTAAATCAGCCAGAGATTTCTTAAGGGCAAGTACTAGAGACTGTGGGTCCTTTGAATCGAAAAGATATCCACCTACTCCATCTGTAATCAAGTCTGTATTACCACGAATCTTGCTACATACGATAGGAAGTCCTACTGACATAGCCTCCATCAAAGCCACTGGAAGTCCCTCCTGATGAGAAGGGAAAACATAAATGTCACTGGCAGCAAAAACATCTGCCACATCTCTTCTAAATCCAAGCATCTGAACATAATCTGAAATTCCTAGATCCTTGATGGCCTCCTGAAGCTCTGCTTCAATTTTACCTCGTCCAGCAATCAGATACTTAAGCTTGTATTTAGGCTCCACACGCTCATCGCTATCTGGTCCAACAAGCATTCCCTGGTCCTTCATAATCTTAAGAGCCTTAAGAACCTGAATATGATTCTTTCTAGTAATCAGCTCACCAACAGAAAGTAGTACGCAGGTATCCTCATCTATACCAAGCTCAGCTCTTATTTTTCCGCGTGCTCCGTCGCTGGCCACAAATTTATGAGTGTCTACACCTGCACCTGGAACATAGGCAACCTGCTTGGCATGGAACTTCTGAGCATTCTTATAATCCTCCTTATTGATAGTTATCAACAAGTCGGTGAATCTACTGCAGTGTTTTTCCACATTGTAATACACAAGCCAGTTCTTAAGTGGCGCACCATCAAAGAAATGGAAACCGTGGGCTGCATAGATAACCTTGGTTCCGTAGAGCTTTCTAGCCTTGCGGCAAGCAAGACGGCAAATCACACCACCTATAGGAGACTGAGTGTGGACAATTTCGTACTTATTCTCCTCCACCTCAGACTTAAGTTGCTTGTAGGCCCTTCTCAACTCTGCAATATTAAAAATCTTTCTAAGGCTGGCTGTCTCAATAACTCTACAACCCATCTCATCTAGCTTTTTCCTACGATCCTTCAAAGCCTCTGGACTGAGGGCGCTGTCATCATCATGCCAGCAACAGGCCACATCTACTGTGTAGCCTAAATCTTGTAAAATCCTAATATTATCCAAATTAAACTGGGTCACCATATAAGCAGTGTGACCATGCATCAAAGCTTTTTTCATAATTTTCTACCTCGCCTATTACGTTAACAAGCAATTCGCTCTCTTTCAGTCACTACATGTTCCTTCCAGAGAGAAATTAGCTTGTTAACTATAGGCTATTTATAAACATCTAAAAACTTTTCGCTCGCTTGTTACGCTATCTATACACATATGAAACCTTTTCTCCTGGTCATGCCACAATTGTCTATTTGTGAACTTTAGCGGTGGTTTCGCCCTCGGCAACACCTTCGGTGGCGTCCTTAGTAAAGATGACGCGAAGAGTCATAAGTATCAGCTGAATATCAAGAAGTACAGAGCACTTCTCGCAATAAATCATATCAAGCTTAAGCTTGTCGTATGAGGTGGTGTTGTACTTGCCGTAAACCTGTGCGTAGCCTGTAAGACCAGCTTTTACGTGGGTACGGAAAGCAAATTCAGGCACCTCTTTTATATATTCTGCAATGATTTCAGGGCGCTCAGGACGTGGTCCTACAATTGACATGTCGCCCTTTAAAATATTGAAGAACTGTGGAAGTTCATCAATACGAGTAGCACGAATAAAATGTCCGATAGGTGTAATTCTATCGTCATTCTCGCTGGCAAGTCGCGCCTTTCCATCTTTTTCCGCATCGGTAATCATAGAGCGGAACTTCATAATCTTGTATTCTTTTCCACCTATTGTGCAGCGCACTTGTTTATAAAGTGCTGGGCCGCCGTCATACATGTGGATAAGTATTGCTGTCACCAGCATAATTGGGCTTGTGATAATAATTCCAATAGAAGAAATTAAAATATCTCCCATTCTCTTAATGGCTGCTGAAACCCCATCCATTCCAACATTTTTGCAAAGGTAAAGAGGTGTATCGAAAAGGTTTACCTCCTCTGAGCCCTTTATTAAAATGTCCGCAATCTTTGGAGTGAAATAAACTCGCTTATCTGCAGCGAAGCATGCCTTTACAATGTCGTTTCTAATCTCCGATGGAACATCGTTAATAAGAACTGCATCATATTTTTCAAGCTCCTCAACAATTTTCTCATGAGGCTCCCTGCAGCTAATCTCACCATCGATTGAATATTTGTCATCACGACGATTCATCTTTGTAACAAGGTCGTTTTCATAGTCGCCGTAGATATTGAGAATAGAAAATGGTGGAAATAATCTTCGGTACAGCTTGGTACTTATATATGTGATCACCAGCACGGCCACAGCCTCTGCCAATGTCAGGGCTGCAAAATAACCAAGTGTGCGCCATAAGTGCTTGAGAATTCGAATCATCAAAATAACGATTACATATTCCATTGCGTTTACAACTCCCACTGCGATAGCCTGGGACATGGTGAGAATTGATATTCTGGCACTACCGAACTCAAATCCATTAAATGTATTAATAACAAGCAATGAAAGCACCATGTAAAGAGCAATCATTACATAGTTTCCTTTTCCCTCAAAACGGTTGGCGTTCATCAAATTCTGTAGGCGTAAATACCACATAACGCCAAAGAGCGTAGCTAGTGTAACTACTAGAACTACGCTACTAATAAATCTAAATACCTTCTTTTTTGTCTCTACGTTCGTATTACTATTCATAAATATTATCAACCTATATTCAAAATGTAGCTAACAAGCTATTAGCTCTCTGGAGAATGACGTGCTGTCATCGAAAGAGAGACTAATGCTTGTGAGCGTAACATTTTGTCATTGTCTAGAAAAATGATTTATTAACGTCTACATTTCCCTTGATTCCTGGGATTGAGCCCTTGCTTGAGTACTGCCACATTGAATATCTGCCTGAATATGAGCATGCTGTGTTGTACTGTGCAACCCAAATATGGCATGAACCAGGAAGGCTTGAAGCGTTAATGTATTTTGTCATCCAAGTCTTGTTAGCATAAACACCTGACTTGTATCCTGCTGACTGAACTGTGTTGCAGAAAGCATTAATAATTGCATTTCTCTGATCGTTAGTAAGATTCTTCTGGCCTCTTACACTATCCTCCATATCGATGTAGATTGGAAGAGAACATCCGCCAGCTTTCTTTGCCATGGCAACTGCCATAGATGCCTCAGCTACTGCCTCGGCCTCATTTAATGCTGTTGAGTAAATGTAGATACCTGTGTTTACTCCGTTTGCCTTAGCTCCACTCATGTTCTTGTAGAAGAATGGGTCCTCATGAAGCTGACCATCATACATTCCTCTGTAACCGCATCTGATGATTGCAAATGAAACTGCAGGTCCTGCCTGTTTCCAGTCGATTGTACCCTGATGCTTTGAAACGTCGATACCAACACCATTTACAACAAGCGCTCCGTCGCTACCGAAGTTGTACTTAACTCCCTGGATTACCTGCTCACCAGTTACATAGTCACCGTTGGCGTTGAAGAACTTTGTCTTACCATCTATTGTCTGCCAGCCATAATACTTGTAGCTAGCTTCCTTGTAATAATATGTTTTACCCTTCTGGTAATCTGCTGCAGTAGCCTCTTTCTTACCCTCCGCATCAAGATAGAGCTGGTTGCCCTTTGAATCCTTAAGCTTCTCATTTGAGCCACCTGCCATACCTGAAACTGTATAAGTTACTGCAAGAGAATTGTCTGTAACACCATCTGAGAATGTTGCCACACCAGCAAGCTTGTAATCACCATTTGCTGTAGCTGTGTATGTGCCCTTACCATTTGAAAGAGTAATAGCTGCGCCATTAACAGTTACAGAGCTTACATTTCCTGAAGCAGAAATTGTAAATACACCCTTTGAATATGACATATCAAGAGTTGCTGTCTCTTTTTTTGTATTAGACTGAGCACGAGTTCTATTTACGTTATTTCTAGCAATAGTTCTTCTTGCCTCAGTTGTTGTCTCGGAAACTCCATTATCAGTCTGTCCATCACCAGCATTATTGTCTGTCTGTTCCTGATTATCGTTCTGTTCAGGCTTCTGCTCCTGCTGCTGATTATCCTGACTATTGTTATTGTCTTGATTATTGTTGTTTTGATTATTATCCTGCTGTTGTTCCTGCTGCTGTGGCTGCTCAGGCTTCTGTTCCTGCTGCTTTTTCTTGTAGTGGAATGTCACATTCTTATTGTTTGCGCTTGCCTTTACAGCAGAATCACTACATGTGTAATTCTCAACTGAAGGAGGATTGATTGAATCTCCATCCTTTACATCGTTGATTGTGGCAGTGTGAATAGTCTTACCATTTTCATCAACACATGTGATTGAAACTGAATATGTCTTTGGAGCCTCTGGCTCTGCCTTATATGTGTATGTATAAGCAGCATTAGCTGTAGCTGCTGCAAATGCTGGGTTAGGACCAGACTGAAGCTTGTATGTTACATTGTTGTATCCATAAGTCTGATCTGCTGTAAATGAAGGTGCTGCATTAGCATTTACAGTTAAATCTGTCTTCTTTACAGTTGTAACTTCCTTGCCATTTGCATCCAAAAGCTTGTAGTTGATTGTGATTGTGTACTGGCTTGGTGCAACTACCACATCATGAGTAACCGATGTCTTGCCATCCTTTTTTGTAGCTTTGCTCTTACTTACATCTGACTTTGGTGCTACTACATCAGTTGTCTCCTTGTAAGCGCCGCCTGTCTCTTCCTTTTTAGAATCAACATACTCAACTGTATTTGTAAGAGTCGCCTCAACTGGAGCTGCCTCTACTGGCTGTCCGTCTTCTTTGGCGTCATCCTTTTTAACCTGCTTGATAATCTCTTTTTCTACTTTGTACTCGACCTTGTCCTTAACATTGACCTCAGTCTCGTAGTTATCTGTATTATAAGAAACACCATTATCGAGAGAATTCACGATACATGCAACGTAATCACCTGGCTCAACTTCTGTCTCATTGATTACGCCATCCATATCCTCATCTGTATAAACAACACCCTCAGCCTCGTTAAGTGCTACGGTGTATGCCTGAACTGCTGTCTCTTTGTCTAAGTATAAAAGATAAAGTGGGTCAGACTCGATATCTCCATTAACAGTCTCTACAACCTCATTATTCTCGTCAGTTACTGTCACTGGAACATTTCTTTCCTCAAGAATTGTTGAGATATCTACTGAATCCTCATAGGAAGCTGTGTACTCACTAATCTGGTTATCTATATCCTGAATAGCTGACACATAAGGCTGAAGTGTCTCCATTGCATCAGGTGCAACAAGCTTTACCTGGAATGGAACTCCAGTAACACAATTTTCTCCTTCTTCTGTATCAGAAATATAGATAGTTAAATCCTTTTCAATAGATGAGCTAGTAAGAAATACCTTTTTAAACTCAGGTATATAAACATCGGCTGCTGATGCCGCTGCCTGCTGCTCCACCTCAACTGTTTCTAACTCAGGTTCCTCCCCCGGTTCCTTGAAAAACTTGTTGTAGGCTGCATAAGCACCGCCGCCAACTGCAGAAACACCTAATACACTAGCAAGTCCCAAACTTATTGCACGATTTCTGCTTACAAGAAACGCAATATTCTTAAATAATCTAGACATTCGACTATTCTCCCAATAAAAATATTATTTATGGATTTCTTAAAAATCCATTTGTAGAACCCTTTAACTCTTTATAAAAACTCGTATAAAACAAGTTATAGACTAATTAATACCATGCTCCTTGCAATATTCCTTATAAGAAGCATTTACCTTATCCTTATCAGATAAAATCAAATCATCCTTTGTCATTCCTTCTGGAATTGGCCACTGTACACCTATATCTGGATCATCAAATGCAAGTCCGCCCTCATCATTTGGATGATAAAAATCAGTTACCTTGTAGCAGAACTCTGCATACTCACTTACTACTAAAAATCCATGGGCAAATCCCTTTGGAATCATAAACTGCTTTTTATTCTCAGCTGAAAGGAGAATACCGTAGTGCTTACCAAATGTAGGTGAGCCCTCTCTCAAATCAACTGCCACATCATAAACCTCGCCAGAGATAACTCTAACAAGCTTATCCTGTGGGAAATTCTTCTGAAAATGAAGGCCACGTAAAACACCCTTTTTACTTGCTGACTGATTATCCTGTACAAATACATAATCAAAGCCTTCAGCCTTCATATCATTCTCATTGTAGGTCTCCATGAAGTAGCCTCTGTCGTCACCAAATACCTTTGGAGTGATAACACACAGGCCCTCAATACCATTAACATTTTTCTCAACTGTAATTGCCATTTTATAACCTCTATTTTTCCAAAACACTTCAATCAGCCATCACCATTAAATCACTGACACGCTTTCGCTCTTATTCGCTCATTACCCTACATAAGATGCCACTTCGTGCCATCTAAGTAGGGATGGCTCATCAAGGTCAGTTGATTTAACAGTGCTATCTGATTTCGTGTTTTGTTCTTTAGTTTATTGCAAAACCTATTTAAATATCGTCGTATTTAACGACACGCTTTTGCTCGTTATTCTTTATAATTGCCCAGTATTATTCGGGCTATACGATTTAATTTCGTGCCGCGATTATAATCCGTTGGCTACGTCTACGAGATACTGGCCGTAGGCTGTTTTCATAAGGGGCTCAGCAAGCTTAAGGAGCTGGTCCTTGTTTATGAAGCCACGCTTGAATGCGATTTCTTCTATGCAGGAAATGTACATACCCTGGCGCTTCTGGAACGTGCTGACAAACTCAGCTGCCTGAAGAAGCATGTCATGGTTACCTGTATCAAGCCATGCAAATCCACGACCAAGTGTCTCTACATGTAAGTTGCCACGGTTTAAGTACTCGTTATTAACTGCTGTAATCTCAAGCTCACCACGAGCTGATGGCTTGATTGTCTTAGCTATTTCTACTACTGAGTTGTCGTAGAAGTAAAGACCTGGAACAGCGTAGTTACTCTTTGGCTCAGCTGGCTTTTCTTCGATAGAAATTGCCACACCATTTTCATCAAACTCTACAACGCCGTACTCTCTTGGGTCACGTACATAGTAACCAAAGATTGTAGCGCCTGGCTCAGACTCAGTTCTATTTGCTGCTGAAAGAAGCACCTTTGAGAATGACTGACCATAGAAAATATTGTCGCCAAGTACAAGTGCTACAGCATCATTTCCGATGAAGTCTGCACCAATGATAAATGCCTCAGCAAGTCCGTTAGGAGCTTCCTGAACTGCATACTGAATATCCATGCCAAGCTGCTTGCCATCACCTAAAAGCTCCTCAAATACTGGAAGGTCTCTAGGTGTTGAAATGATAAGCACTTCTCTGATGCCTGCAAGCATGAGAGTTGAAAGTGGATAATAAATCATTGGCTTATCGTAAATTGGCATGATCTGCTTTGAAATAGCCTTTGTAAGTGGATACAATCTTGTGCCTGATCCACCTGCTAAAATAATACCCTTCATTTTTTCCTCCATACCTCGCAAATGTTACGCATACAAGCATTATATTTTCTTCCAGTGACTAACATGTCACTTTCAGAAAAATAATAGCTTGTCTACTACATTTGCTTACTCTATATCAAACTTCTTAATACCATATTCTCCATGGCTGCTTCAGCCACAGATTTATACCACAATATATACGTTAGTTAAATTCCTGGGACACGCACTCAAGTGCTGCGGCTACAACCTTGTCCATGTCGTAGTATTTATACTGGCCAAGGCGTCCTCCAAAGATTACATCCTTGTCGGAAGCTGCCTTATCGGCGTACTGCTGATATACTGCATTGTTCTTGTCATTGTTAACAGGATAGTATGGCTCAACGCCAGGCTTCCACTCAGATGAATATTCTCTTGAGATGATAGTTGTAGGCTGTGTGCCAAACTCAAAGTGCTTGTGCTCGATGATACGAGTGTATGGCACCTCTGCCTCAGTGTAGTTTACAACTGCATTACCCTGATAGTTGTCGCAATCAATCTTCTCTGTCTCGAAACGAACTGAGCGGTACTCAAGTGGTCCGAAGCAGCTGTCATAGTACTCATCAATCTGGCCAGTGAAAAGTAGCTTGTCCCAGCTTACCTCTGTGCCATCATTTAACTTTCCTTCTTTTGCAAGCTTGAAATAATCCTGCTCTAAAACAATGTCTGCACCCTTAAGCATCTTTTCTACAATCTGAGTGTAACCACCCATTGGGATGCCCTGGAATCTATCATTGAAATAGTTGTTGTCGTATGTAAATCTAAGTGGCAATCTCTTGATGATAAACGATGGAAGCTCTGTACATGGGCGACCCCACTGCTTCTGTGTGTAGCCCTTAATTAACTTCTCATATACATCTGTTCCAACTAAAGAAAGTGCCTGCTCCTCAAGGTTCTTTGGCTCTGTAATGCCAAGCTCCTTGATCTGCTCAGCGATTTTCGCCTTAGCTTCTGCAGGAGTTTTGATTCCCCACATCTTTGAAAATGTATTCATGTTAAAAGGAAGATTGTAAAGCTCATCCTTATAAATAGCTACTGGAGAATTGATGTAGTTATTGAACTCAGCAAACTGGTTCATGTACTCCCAAATCTTCTTGTCGCTAGTGTGGAAAATGTGGGCACCGTAAACGTGTACATTAATTCCATCTTCTTCTTTTGTGTAAATGTTGCCGGCAATGTGATTTCGCTTATCAATCACAAGAACTGACTTGCCACGCTTCATAGCCTCATAAGCAAATGTAGCTCCAAACAAGCCCGCGCCAACTACTAAATAATCATACTTTTTCATCAAGTTATTCTCCCGGCTGTTACGTAGACATCTTTAAATCAAATTGTAGCTAACAAGCTCTTTGTTCTCTGGAAATGACATTTAGTCACTGTAAGAGAATCTAAGGCTTGTGAGCATAACAATTTGTAATCAACGTATATTATTTATTAGAGTACATATCTGTGTAGTACTTCTGGTAATCGCCAGATGTTACGTTCTTCATCCACTCTTCGTTTTCGAAGAACCAAGCGATTGTCTTCTTGATACCCTCTTCGAAACATGTCTCTGGGTACCAGCCGATATCTGCCTTAATCTTATCAGGTGCGATAGCGTATCTTCTATCGTGACCCTTTCTATCTGTTACATACTTGATAAGCTTTTCAGATACAAGCTCCTTACGAGGATCTCCCTCTGGAAGCATCTCCTGAAGTGTATCAAGAATGATGTGAATAATCTGGATGTTCTGCTTCTCATTGTGACCACCAATGTTGTATGTCTCGAAAAGCTTACCCTGCTCCTGAACCATATCGATTCCCTTAGCATGGTCTTCAACATATAACCAGTCACGAACGTTCTTACCATCGCCATATACTGGAAGGTCCTTGCCCTGAAGTGCATTGTTGATGATAAGTGGAATAAGCTTCTCAGGGAACTGGTAAGGGCCATAATTGTTTGAGCAGTTAGTAATGTTTGCTGGGAACTTATATGTATCCATGTAAGCCTTTACAAGCATATCTGATGAAGCCTTTGAAGCTGAATATGGTGAATGTGGATCATAAGGTGATGTCTCATAGAAGAATGCATTGTCATCATCTGGAAGTGATCCATAAACTTCGTCTGTAGAAACGTGAAGGAACTTCTTGCCCTCCTTGAATGTACCATCTGGAAGCTCCCATGCTTCCTTAGCACAGTTAAGCATTACAGCTGTACCAAGTACATTTGTCTGAACGAAAACCTCTGGGTTCTTGATAGAACGGTCAACGTGTGACTCAGCTGCAAAATGAACAACTCTATCGATGTCGTTCTCTGCAAATACCTTGCGGATAGCTTCCTTGTCACAGATGTCAGCCTTTACAAATGTATAGTTGTCTCTGTTCTCTACATCCTTGAGGTTCTCAAGGTTACCAGCGTATGTAAGCTTATCTACGTTGATAATTCTGATTTCATTATCATATTTCTTAAACATGTAATGAATGTAATTTGAGCCGATGAAACCAGCTCCACCTGTTACTAAATATGTTCTCATTTTAATCTCCTTCTTATACGGCAATCTCCCGAGTTTTCTCAATTATATGCTTCTCACACATCATCAGCGGGCACGCTCTCGCTACTAGAGCCTCGTAGCGGTACTAATCTCGACTTTGTCTCGATAAGTGCCGACGGGCTCTTAAGTACCCTTGTGATGAAATATGAGAAGCATACAATTTATCCACTTTTTACAGATTGCCTTGTTCTGAGTATATAAAAATATATGACACTCATATTTATATAAACGATAGGAGCGTGGCTCCATCGTCTATTAACGGTTTTAATTGCAGAGGTACTCTTTTAAAGCATCCTTCCAATCTGCCATCTTGTAGCCTGATGTAAGGCGAAGCATGTAGTTATCAAGAATACTGTAGTGAGGTCTGTCTGCGCTAGCTGGATTCATCTTCTTGTACTCTTCGCTAGTTACATGGTTGACTTTAACGTCGATTCCCTTAAGTTTGAAAATCTCGGCTGCGAAATCAGCCCAGTTGGTATCGCCTTCGCATGTGCCATGGAAAATACCATAGTTGTCTGTAGGCTCTAAGTGGTGAATCATACGAGCAAGCTCAACAGCTGATGTAGGTGAACCAAGCTGGTCACATACAACTGAAAGCTCATCATGATTCTCAGCTAGGCTAAGCATTGTCTTGACGAAATTCTTGCCATCGCCATAAAGCCATGCAGTACGAACGATAAACCACTTGTCTGCAAACTGCTGAACAAATTTCTCGCCCTCGTACTTTGTCTTGCCGTAGGCACTGATTGGGCCTGGCTCATCAAACTCTGTAATAGGCTTTGATGCATTGCCTGGGAATACATAATCTGTGCTGACATGTATAAGCTTTGCTCCTACTTTTGTAGCTGCTATAGCCAAATTTCTAGGACCAAGTGCATTAAGCTTGTAAGCAAAATCCCAATCCTTCTCGCAACCATCTACATTAGTAGCTGCTGCGCAGTTGATGATAACATCTGGCTTTTTAGCCTCTACGAAGCTAAGCACCTCATCCAAATCCATAATATTAAGTGGCGAAATGTTTGCTCCCTCTACAACATCAGTAAGAATAAATTCTACTTCATCGCCATACTCATTCTGAATTGCACGACCAAGCTGTCCATTGCAACCCGTAACTAATATCTTTCTCATATTTACCTCTTTACCGTGGTTCACAAAAAGTGTCCCCCGGTTTATTTATATTGTCAGCCAAATAGAAAACCTATAGCTGGAAATACAGGTTATATAATCAATCCATATGACCTTGATGAGCCGTCGTTACTTGATGGTGCGCAGCAACATCTTAGTAACGTGACGAGCGAATAAGAGCGCAAGCGTGTCATTGGATGATTATATAAGCTGGATTGACTCACAGCCTAAATCTTTTGGCTGCCTAATTCTATACATAGTCCTTAGACTTTTTGATGAGTCTGTTGTATGCACTGAACATACCGCGGATAGACGCACGTGTGATGTTTGAGCTTACGCCAACTCCGAATGTTGTGTTGCCGTGGCGCTCATCACGCATCTCAATGTATGCTGCAGCCTTAGCTCCAGAACCCTGAGCCTGAGCAAGTGTATGCTCTGTGTAATCGATGAGTGTGAAATCAAGCTCTGGTACACACTGCTTGATTGCAAGCTTAACAGCATCGATAGGTCCGTTACCTTCAGCCTCTGAATGGAACTTTTCTCCATTGTAGCTAAAGTCAAGAACTGCAACTGTATCGTCTGTATCCTTGTCATCTTTGATGACAACGTACTCAAGTGTAAGTGGCTCTTTGTTCTCCAAGTACTGAGACTTGAATGCCTCCATGATTCGCTGTGGTGTAACCTCGCCACCCTGCTTCTCAGAGATGTACTGAACAACATCAGCAAACTCTCTCTGCATCTTCTTAGGAAGCTTGTAGCCATAAACTGTATCCATAACAAATGCTACGCCGCCCTTACCTGACTGGCTGTTGATACGAACAACTGGCTCGTACTTACGACCGATATCAGCAGGATCGATTGGAAGATATGGAACCTCCCAGTACATATTCTGGCGCTCTCTCATTGCCTTTACACCCTTGTTGATAGCATCCTGGTGAGAACCAGAAAAGGCTGTAAATACAAGCTCACCAGCATAAGGATGTCTTGCATCTGTAGGCATCTTTGTAACTCTCTCGCAAACCTCAACAATTTCCTTAATGTCATCAAGGTCAAGCTCTGGGTTAACACCCTGAGAGAACATATTGTAAGCAATAGTAAGAATATCAACATTACCTGTACGCTCACCGTTTCCAAGAAGTGTTCCCTCTACACGGTCTGCGCCAGCTAAAAGGCCAAGCTCTGTAATAGCTATGCCTGTACCTCTATCATTATGTGGATGAATTGAAAGGATGATGTTGTCTCTATCCTTGAAGTGTGTGCTCATCCACTCGATCTGATCCGCATATACGTTAGGTGTGTTCATCTCAACAGTTGCTGGTAAGTTGAAAATAATTGGAGCATCTGTTGCATGATCCCATGTATCCTGAACTGCTGTACAAATCTCAAGTGAGAACTCTACCTCAGTTCCTGTAAATGACTCTGGAGAATACTCAAGCTGTAAGTTACCATCGTATCTATCAAGACGGTCCTTTACCATCTGAGTTCCCTTCTTAGCAATCTCAATAATCTCTTCCTTGTCTGCGTTGAAAACTACATCTCTTTGAAGAGTAGATGTGGAATTGTAAATGTGGAAAATAACATTTGGAATTCCCTGAATAGCCTCAAATGTACGATCGATTAATTCCTCACGGCACTGTGAAAGAACCTGTACCTTAACATCTGAAGGGATTTTATTTTCCTTAACTAACTGTCTTAAAAAATCAAATTCAATCTGGCTGGCTGCTGGGAAACCAATTTCGATTTCCTTGAAACCTAGCTTTAGTAGGAGGTCAAATAGTTCCATTTTCTCGTCAACCGACATTGGTTCAACGAGAGCCTGGTTACCATCACGTAGGTCTACTGAACACCAAATTGGAGCTTTGGTGATCTGCTTGTCAGGCCAAGTACGCTCTGGAAACTTTAACACTGGGTTTGCCTTGTAACGCTTGTAATTCAACATTGTTCTTCCTCCTAGCTAATCTCGCTTCTTAATTTTTCTTTCATCCGCCTTGTTACGCTAACAAGCCTAAGATATTACTCCGGTTCACTACATGTGAAAATCATACCAAAAGTCGACTGCAAGGAAGACTTTTAGTATGTACACAAGCGAATGCTTGTGCTAAGAACCTACGTAACACTTAGAGCTTGATAGCTACAAGGCTGTCGTAAAGTATATTAAGAAGCTATTTTTTGTCTATTTAAAAATCATGCAATGTCTCATTACACGATTTTTAGTTAATTTTGGACGCGATTATTCGCCGAGGCCTGCAGATATAGAATTAACCATATCCTCAAGGGCCTCTTCTTCATCTATTCCATCACAGATGATTTCAATCTCTTCGCCACTTTTTACGCATGCGCCAAGTACGCTTAATACTGACTTGGCATTTGCTTCGTAATTGTTGTCTGTTTTGAAAGTAATTTTGCTTGTATATTTCATAGCAATCTCACAGAGTAATCCTGCTGGGCGCAGGTGAAGACCTGTGGCGTTTACTATCTGAACTTTTTTTGTAACCATAATATATCTCCAAATCTATTACTTTTTCGTAAAGATTTGCTCTCAAATTTTAGAGCATTGTATTAGTAATGAGCTCTGCAAGTGCCTTAGCATCGCCCTCGATTTCCTCTTGATTTTTGCCCTCAATCATAACTCGAACTAGTGGCTCTGTACCTGAAGGACGGATAAGAACACGACCCTCTCCGGCAAACTTAGCCTCAAGCTTTTCGATTGCAGCTGCAATTTCAGGATACTCCATGTAGCTTTCCTTCTTGTGGTTAGGTACCTTGGCATTAACAAGTGCCTGTGGAAGCACCTCCATAATAGAAGCAAGCTCTGAAAGAGACTTACCTGTCTCAACTAAAACTCTAAGAAGGTGAAGTGCTGATAAAAGACCATCACCTGTTGTATTGTCATCTAAGAAAATAACGTGACCACTCTGCTCGCCACCGATATTGTAACCATTTGCAAGCATGTTCTCGAGAACATATCTATCGCCAACTTTTGTAGACTCTACGTTGATTCCCTGCTCCTTAGCCATAAGAGTAAAGCCAAGATTAGTCATTACTGTAACTACGCATGTATTTTTCTTAAGGATTCCCTTGTCCTTCATGTGCTTAGCGCAGATTGCCATAATCTGATCGCCATCTACAAGACGCCCCTTTTCATCTACAGCAAGCATTCTATCTGCATCGCCATCAAAAGCGAGACCTAGCTTAGCATTCTCTGCAACTACACGAGCCTTAAGCTCATCCATGTGTGTACTTCCGCAGTTGCTGTTGATGTTAGTTCCGTCTGGGTTGTTGTGAATTGTAATAAGGTCAGCACCCATCTCTGAAAGACATGCTACTGATGTCCTGTATGAAGCACCCTCAGCACAGTCGATGACGATTTTCATTCCTGATAAATCCATAGGAACTGTATTCTTAAGGAAGTCTACATACTCTCTGCCAAGGTCAAATCTGAAATCAATTTTGCCGATTTCAGCGCCTGTTGGGAGATTAACGCCACTCATATTGTTCTCGATAAGGGCCTGAATCTCATCCTCAAGCTCATCTGAAAGCTTGAATCCATCTCCATTGAAGAACTTGATTCCGTTGAACTCCATTGGGTTGTGGCTAGCAGAAATAACTACTCCTGCGTCTACCTTGTGCTTTCTAGTTAAGTAAGCAATAGCTGGTGTTGGAAGTACTCCAACGTAAACTGCATTGGCACCAACTGAGCAGATACCGCTCATAAGTGCAGATGCAAGCATTGTTCCTGAAATACGTGTATCGCAACCAACGATGATTGTTGGCTGGTGGCTAGCCTCTTTTGTAAGTACGTATGCGCCAGCCTGTCCAAGCTGTCTAGCAAGGTCTATTGTAAGTTCTGAGCCAGCTACTCCTCTGACTCCATCTGTTCCAAATAATCTTCCCATTTCTAAATAATCCTCTTCTGTTTAGTTTTCAGCCTCTGACTGTGAATTGTCATCAGTCTTGTCTGTCTTTTCCTCTGTCTTGTCTGTTTTGTCCTCGGCCACGTCCACAGTTACAGAAGTATTCTGTATTGTTATGCCCTCAGGATTCTCAAACTGTAAGACGACATTTTGTCCTGCTCCTGCTGTCAATCCAGAGCAATCAACATATCCCTTAATGTCTGATGCATTCAATGAATCAATGGCTGTCTGTGCACCAAAGACATTTACCGTAACCTTATCAACTGTAAGTTTGGCAGTCAGTCCTTCTGGTACATTTCTAAGCTCAATATTGTCAGCAACAACATGGGCTGTGCTAGCAACTTCTTCTTTCATCAATACATATATGGTTACCTTTGAAGATGTGCCCTCTGTAAGTTCAACACCCTCTGGTAAATATGAGCTTATATCAACTGTAGTCATAAATGACCCAGTAATATTTGATAGGTTAATAACTGTATCTGGAATTGTGATATTGGCCACGTTGTTAAGAGCGCTAGCCTCACCAATTACCATCACAGAGGATGGGTCAGTCTTGATAGAATCAAGGGTCAAATCAGGTGAAAGGGTTCCACTTGTTTTGACAACCACATCAACTGCCTTCGTATTTACGAAGTGAACACTAACTCCTACAGTCGAAACTGAAAGAGTAAGCTCCTTGGCATCTACAAGCTTGTCAGACTTATCGTAGAATTTAGGAATAACACTCTCTGTGAAGTCGCCTGTAACACCAGAAATATTGGCAGTGGCAACTACCTTCTCGATGCTGTTAACGATTTCCTCTGGGCCAGTTACAGTTAGCACTGTAGGGCTGCATGTTACTGATTCAACCTCAAGGTCTGTCTCAGTCTTACCTGTGGTCTCAGCGCTGATTACAAATCTCTCTGTTATCTCGTCCTCAAGCTCTACATACAGGTAGTTCTGCTTGCTAGAGATGGAGATGCTGTTGGCGTATGATTTAGCGGAAATGGTAACAGGGATTCTCTCCTCATTCTCCAAATCCTTCATGTCTGCTACTGCGTTAAAATCTGATGGCGAAAGCTTCTCAATAATAGAACGCTTTGCTGTAACTCTAAAGCTAACTGTGTTAACGCTGTCCTTTATCTCATATAGCTTGCCGGCGTTTTTAAGAACGTCAGCATTTGTAACTGTAACTACTGAAGTAAATGTCCTTGTCTGAGTAGGGTCGTCGATATTTACAACAACGAGCCATAGTAAAAAGGCAAAGACAAAGGCTAATATTTTTAATCCTACATCCTTGGTGAGGGCTTTTATTATTTTCTGCTTCATAACTATCCCTCCCTCTTTTCTGGCTCTAATACGTCTTCTTCATCAGGATTCTGGATGCGCTTAAGCTCAGCAATAAGCTCATCTTCCTTCACATCGCGAACGATGCGTCCCTCACGGGCATAGGAAACAGTACCTGTCTCCTCAGAAACAACGATTGTAAGGGAATCAGAAACCTCACTGATACCCACAGCCGCTCTGTGGCGAGTTCCCAAATCCTTTGACAGGCCCATGTTGTCAGAAAGTGGCAAGTAGCATGTAGCTGATACCACTCTATCTCCTCGAACAATTACAGCACCGTCGTGAAGAGGTGTATTTTTCTCGAATATATTAATCAGAAGCTGTCTGGTTACAAGAGCGTCAATGCTAATACCTGTACGCTCAAACTCAGTCAGCTGCATGTCATTTTCAACAACGATAAGTGCGCCTGTTTTAACTGCACCCATCTCGTAGCAGGCGGTAACCATGCTGACGATTGTGGTGTCGTCAAATTTTTTCGCACCAGTTTTAAGTAAATTCCACGTGAATATGGACTTGATTTTCCTTCGTCCTATCTGCTCTAACGCTCGTCTCAGCTCTGGCTGGAATACAACTATCAACACTGTGACTGCTACTGAAACCAGTTTCTCACCAAGCCATAGGATGGTGTTCATCTGGAAAATAGCGGCGAACACAAAAAAGATAAGGATGAAAATAACACCCCTAACCAGCATCCACACTCTACTATTTTTTATCCAAACAAGCAGGTGGTACATGAAATATGAAATTATAACAATCTCAATTATGTCTGTGATGGAAACATCTGGAAGCTTTACATTGAAATAATCATCGATGAAGGCATCAACAGCATTTACAAATTCGACCACTTATTCACTTCCTCACTACCCTAGCGGGTCATTGTTATATTTTTTTGATTTCTTTATCTTCCTCAACGATTCTGATTTTAGGAACCGCTGTAACATAATAATAGTAGTCATCATCCTCGAACTGAACTTTTTCAATTCTTGAATAATCCAAATCAAGTACAAAGTAATTTAAAATCACTCCAACTAAAAGCACTAAAATATTTCCTAAAATCAATCCTGGAATCTCTCCCTTTTGACTTGTGAGAAGATATCCTGCAAGCATAATGACAAACTCAACAGCAACGCCAGTAACATTTGCAATAATCCATGACATGTTAATGCTAGACTGACGCAATAAATAGACAACCAAAAACATGGCTGTCATAGCTGCCAAGAAGAACCAAAACATCTTGTTTTGAATCATCTGCTCCTTTATAAGTGAAATAGAATCAACCTCTACAGTCTCATCTATAATCGCTGTCACATTTGACTTGATTACATGCAAATAAAATGCCACTACTGAGCCGCAAACAACTGATGTAACCTCTGTAATATTTGACATGAGTCCCGCTCCAAGTGAAATCACATAAGGTGCGCCAAATGAATAACAGATTGGGACTACAACCATATTGTAGGTATTTTTGCTTCTAAAATATGCACAAACGAGATATCCAATCACAACAAGGCCTAGTGCAACAAGTGCAATGCCTATATCCAAAGATGCTAGATCAACAAAAAGAACTGCTGAAAGAACAAAAGCAACTCCCTGAATTGGAAAGAAAGCACATACAATTGAAATTATGATTGAAACCCATAACTGGCTAATAGGCTTATAGTGCCCGAAATTACTGCTGATACATAAAAGTCCAACAAAAGCTACAAGTGCATTCCAAATTTTAACGAAAAGTAATTCTCGTGAAAGTACAAATCTTCTAATATCATCACGTATTCTAATAAAAGCGTTCATATATTCTTCCTTAATCTATTCTTCGTAATCTCTTGCAAGTAACGGTTTAGTCTGTTGTGCCTCGTCCTCGTACATATTTTTAAGCTTGTTGTATTTAGCTCCGAGCTCCTTGATGAGGCGTCGTCCACGTCGGTAGTTTCGCTCCGCTCTCCTACGAACATTGTGAACATGTAGAATAATGTATGCTGCATAACCAAGAAGTCCAACTAACGCTATGGTCAGCATATACATAGTATTTAAATTTTCGATTTTGTCACTGACCAGATAAATAGCAATCAGTGCAAATACAATAGCATATATCAATGTGCCTGCCAGGAAACCGCCCCAGCCGTGAAGTGCTATGTATTCCTTTTTGGTGTACTTAAGCATCGGCTGATACTCTGGCCCCATTTCCTTTTCGAAAATAGCCATAGCAGTCATATGCCTAACTCTTTCTTCATTTATCATAATTATTATTCCCTTTTGTCTATTACTGTCGTGAATAGAAACATAGTTAATCAGACTGAGTATAGCATAAAATCAACACAAAATAAAATACCTGTCAGCAAGTACCGACAGGTATTCAAAATTATCTTTATTTTTCCAAGAATCTCATTCTATTTTCACGCTTTGGCTTTTCCTTTGGAGGCTCTGGAGCCTTTGGCTTTTCTATAGATTTTGCTAAGGCTGCAGCTGTATTATTCTTGCAGCTCTCGCAGTATTTACCAGTCTTGATTGTGGCTCCGCAAATCTCACATTCTATTCCTACAGGAGAATCATCTGCAAACTGCAATCTCTCCTCACGAATCCACTGCTTAATCTGAGATGTAGTAACATTATTGGCTTCAGAAATTTCTGGAATAGTTGCGCGAGGATTCTCACGAATGTACTCCTTTACTTCCTGGAACTTTTTCTCTACCTCTTCTCTACATGCTGGGCAGACATTTGGACCCCCAAGGTAATTAAAAAGTCTTCCGCAATTTCTACAGTTACGAACTTCCATAGGTGATACCTCCTGTTAATCAATCACATTTTTCCAATGCAAATGCAAAGACCGTATACTTCGGTTATTCCTCCACCTTTTAAAGCCTTTGATACTTCATCGATTGTTGTACCAGTTGTATATATATCATCAACTACTAATACTTTTCTAAATTGTACAATATTTTCCGGCACTTTGAAAGCATTTAACAGATTTTTCTTTCTTTTTGCGCCCCTAAGCTGCTTCATAGCAACAGTGTCTCTATTTCGAGTAATAACATCCGTTACAACTGGTATATTTGTCAGCTTGCTAAGCTGATTTGCAAATACCTCCGCCTGATTGTATCCACGTCTTTTCATTTTGCTTTTGTACATAGGCACCGGAACAATTGCTTCTATTTTATTATTTTTTATCCATTTACCATACTTCTTCACAGCGTAGCTGGCAAAGAATTTTCCACTGGACCTTTTATTGGAATATTTAAATAGGTACATACTCTTTTTCACTGGTCCCTCGTATACAAACACACCTTTATTTTGGGTAAAATAATGATTCTTCTGCTGGCACTGATCACATAATTCCATGATGGAATCATCTATTGGCTTTCCACATTTTAAGCAGCAATTATCACCTACAAGCTTCACGCCTTTTAAACAGCTGCCGCAAAAGCCTAATTCTTTTTCTATTTTCAATAAAACTTTACCGCAGGACATACATTGTTTTGGGTACAATAACCCTACTACTGAGTTTATAATTATCTTTAAAAGCCTAGTCATTTATACTCCTTATTTGACTTATTAATGGTTTATTAATAAAATTGATTTCTAAATAAAGAAGGAAAATTAAAAGGAATATTATGAAAAAAAGAATAGTAAGTGTTCTTTTGGTGGGTCTACTTGCCGTTGGACTAATCGCCTGCCAAAAAAACTCTAAAAAAGAACCTGAGAATGTAAATAACGAAGAGTCTTCCGAGGAAGACTTCGTATATAATATAGCAGCATGTCTTTCAGAAGACAATGACTACAATAGAAATCTTTTAAAAGGTTTTGAAGACTGCATTGGTGATTATGTTGGTGCGGACCATATCAATGTTACTGTTTACACTACATCAGAGGATATGGCTAGCGACGAGGTTGTTAAAAAGGCTTTAGCCAAGAATCCAGATATGATTTTTACAGCCGGCAAGGCTACTCTCACTTCTGCTACTACTGCTACAGAGACTGTTCCTATTGTGGCTACAGGTATTGTAGATTTTAAGGGCACACTTAGAATCACAAGTCTTGATGGCAAGTCATGGGACAAGACTACAGGACGTAATGTAACTGGTGTCAGCAGCAAGCCTTCAATCGTAGACCAGGTGTCTCTTATGATTGAATCAACTGAGGATTTACAGACTGTTGGTATTTTATTTTCACCTGAAGACACAGATGCCATCTATCAAAATGAGATTTTTGAGTCCTATCTAGATCAGGCAGGTATTCCTTGGAAAGAGTATCTAATTCCTGCCAGCGACAGTGCAATCGGAGAATCTGAGGATCAGAATTCTACAGCACTTACACCTAGCAAATACACTGCTTATTCTGCTAAGACAGGCGTTGATGATACAGTAGTAGCCCTTGGAGATGACTCTATATTAGGTCTTAATTCACCTTCTTCAACACGAGTTGCAGAGGTTTCAGAATTCTGGACAGGTGGCAAGACAGTTGCCGGCCGTACTTTAGCAGACGAGGCTGAGATTGCTGAGAGCCAGGAGGAAGAGGCGCCAGAGAAATCTAAGGAAGACGAATCAGAGGAGGAGCCTACACTTGAAAGCCGCATTCAGGAGGCTTGTGATGAGTGTTCTGTAATCTACATTCCTTTCGGAAGCATTCTCACTGACCAGATGGATGTTATCGGCTCCATCACTACAGAGTCAGAGGTTGTTGTTGTAGCAGGTGATACCACTATTGCTGACAACGCCTTGGTTACACTTTTCACTGATCCATATGCGCTTGGATATCAGGCAGGTAAAAAGGCTGTCAGAGTATTTGACGGAGATGATATTTCAACCATCAAGATTTCCAACGGAGATTCTGATGATGATGTAAAGCTTTACAATGGAGATATTGCTGAGAAATATGGACTTGAATTCCCTAAGTCCTTCAGCGAATTAACAGAATTTCTTAGTACATACGAATACGGCAGCAATACCAACCGTCATTCAGAAGAAACCAAAGAGGAATAGACATGATTTTACATGTTATCAAATCAAATATTTACTCTGGTGCCGAAAATGTTGTGTGCCAGATTATAAGGGGTCTTTCAGGTCGTGAGGAGTTTGTATACATGGCTCCCCACGGGCCTATCGAAGACAAGCTTAGATCTATAGGGCTTATCAATTGTTATCGTGGCATTGATAAGCTTTCTGTTTATGAAATTAAAAAGGCCGTAGAAGAGTTGCACCCAGATGTTGTCCACGCTCACGACTTTACAGCCAGTGTTCTGTGCGGCATAGCACTGAAGGGCAGAGTTCCTGTTATTTCTCATTTACACTGTAACCCACTATGGCTTAAAAGCCCATTACACCCAAAGTCATTTTCATATTATTTAGCAAATAAATGGTATGCCCACATTATTACAGTATCTGATTCTATTCCCCAGGAATACTGCTACGCTAATAGACTTAGATGCCCTATTACCACAATGGGAAATCCATTTTCCACTGAGGCCGTATTAAGTGCAGCTGAGGAAGCATCTGGTGAGGATATAAGCTCCGACTTATTATATGTTGGTCGTTTTAATCAGGCTAAGAATCCACTTGGTGCTATCAAAATATTTGAAAGCCTACCTGACAACAAGTCCCTGACTCTTAGAATGGTAGGAAACGGAGAGCTGCTTGATGAATGTAAGGAATACGTAGCATCCCACGGATTATCACAGCAGGTTATCTTTGAGGGCTATCAGGAAAATGTTTACAAATACATGGATAAAACAAAGGTACTTCTCATGCCATCCATTTTCGAAGGATTCGGCCTTGTAGCCCTAGAGGCTATGACCCTTGGCAAGCCTGTTGTGTGCTCAGGAGTAGGTGGACTTACTGATATAGTAAATGATTCCTGCGGTTACATTTGCAAGGATAATGAATCTTATGTAGATTCCATTTCAGAGCTTCTTATGGATGCATCAATTTATGCATCAAAATCAGACGGCGCTATCAAACAGGCTCACGTTTTTGATAACAGCACCTCTTACTGTGACCAGCTTTACGGCATATATCAAAGCCTTAAATCATAATTTTCAGCCAGTTCTTCAGGAACTGGCTTTTTTGTGCTCTTTCCATTTTTCCGCAACTTATTGTGCAATTATCAGAAAATAAAACTAAATCTAGTGGGTTTTCAAACACCTTGACTTGTGGTATTATGATATTAACTATAAGTATAACTTAAGCTATCTATGTCCCGGAATAGACAAAGGATTGTCGAACGCTTTAAAATTCATGGAAGAAAGGAGGGGCGTCTTATGTCACGCATAGATACTGCGTATAATTACTTTATGACCACCTATGGCGACAACATAGGTTCAAGGTACGAATCCCATAAGAAGAGTGAATTACGCGATACCTACAACAAAATAGTGAAAGCCAACAAAGAATCCCCTCTGTACAAGATTAAAGACACCGAGGATATAGGCCAGTTTGCGATTGATATCAAGGAGCATGCTAATTCCATTGCATTATCAATCTCTAATTTGACTGCCAATGGCGAGGATATATCATCTGTTCTTGACAAGAGAATCGCTAATTCTTCTCAGCCAGAGTCAGTTGATGTTGTTTATGTTGGAGATTCTTCTGAAGATGCAGAGGATTTTGAAATCCAGGTTGATAAGCTAGCACAGCCACAGATTAACCGTGGCAATTACTTACCACCTGATGGACACAGCTTCGAGGAAGGCCAGTATTCATTTGATTTGGATATTCGCAATCATTCTTACGAGTTCCAGTTCAATGTTAATCGTGGCGAGACCAATTTATCAGTCCAGGATAAGATTGTCAGATTGTTAAATACATCAGATGTAGGCCTTAAGGCCAGTCTGATTACCAATAGCCAGAATGCTAACGCTATAGAGATTTCATCTAAGGCCACAGGACTTAACGAAGACAAGGAATTACTATTTGATATTTCCTCTAATATCTCATGGCGAGAGCTCAATACACTTGGAATCGACAACATACTTCAGAAGCCATCCAATTCTGACTTTAAGTTAAATGGAGTGGCTCACCAATCAGTTTCCAATACATTTACAGTTAACAAGACCTACGAGCTGACCATGAAGAAGCCTAGTCAAGGCCCTGTTAATATAGGACTTATGAATGACACAGAAGCCCTTTCAACAGGTGTTAACCAGCTTCTATTTAGCTACAATGGCATGATTGATGTAGGACTTAGATATACTAGCGGACATCAGAATCGCACCCTATTCAACGAGATTTCTTCTATTGGCCGCAACATGGCAGGAAGACTTGCTGTAATAGGAATAGACGCCGATTCTCTTGGCCACCTATCACTTGATAGCTCTACACTTACTGAGGCCATTAATAATGGCAATCGCGAAGAGGCTTTCGCTACACTTAACGAGCTAAAAGCAGTTATCAGAAGCGCCGCCACCAAAGCATCTATCAACCCGATGCAATACGTGGACAAAGCCATTGTAGAATACAAGAATCCTGGCAAGACACTGACAGCACCATACGCTACCAGCGCTTACTCAGGAATGATGTGTAATTACGGATTATAAAAAATTCCTAATCAAATGATTAGGAATTTTTTTATGCCATATTTAATAGTTTATTATCTTCTCCACCAAATCCATGTCGTCGCTACAATATTTCTTGTAGACTTCACTCATGGCATCGCGGAACTTTTGCTTTTCTTCCATGTCTAGGTAGATTACTTGTGTGCCATTTTCTATGGCTATTTTCTTAGAGAGATTCTCTCGCTCTGTCCAAAGCTTGCGCTCGTAGACAGCGGATTCCTTGGCGCATTCCTCGATTATTTTTTGATCTGCGCTATCAAGCATTTCCCATACTACTTTTGAGCAAATCTGCATCTCTGGAACTCGGATATGCTCGTCTACTGTGTAGTACTTAGCTAGCTTGTTATGATTCATCGCCTGGTATGATGGCCAGTTGTTCTCAGCGCCATCTACAGTGCCCTTTTCAAGAGCCGAATAAACTTCTGAATATGTTACCTCAACTGGTGTGGCCCCAAGAGCTGACACCATATCAGACATCATAGCCGACTCCTGTACTCTTATTTTCATGCCAGCACAGTCCTCTACAGATGTAATAGGCTTATCTGTGCTGTAGAAATTACGAGCACCTGCATCGTACCATGAAAGGCCTACCAGGTCGTAGTCATCTACCTTGCCCAAAAATTCATCACCAATATCTCCCTCAAGAACTCTCCACATATGGTCCGAGTCATTGTATAGATATGGCAATAAAAGTACATTCATATCAGGAATAACTTCTGCAAGCTGAGATGTAGAAACACGGGCAAAGGCAATTCCGCCGTATTTCATCTGGTTTATTACTTCTCTTTCGCTGCCCATTTTGGCATCGCACATGACCTCAATTTTGATACGGCCATTGGTTCTCTCATAAACCAATTCTGCAAACTTTTTATCGCCTTGAGTGGTAGGATAGTCCTCGGTCTGATTGTCCGCATAGTAAAAAACGTACTCAGGGACAGCCTCTGCCTTCTTATCCTTTTTCAGCAATAAGAGAGTAGAACAACCAATAATTATTAAAAATACTAGGACTAATCCAATCCATCTCTTTTTCATACTTGCATCACACCATTTCTGTACTCGCTAGGAGTCATTCCCGTCTGGCGCTTAAATACTCTAGTAAAGTAGTTAGCGTCCCGATATCCGGACTCAAAGCAAATATCCTTAATATTTATTAAAGGATTCTCCAAAAGCTTTTTGGCCTTTTCTATCCTATACTCATTTAAGTATACAATAAAACTCTTGCCAAAGTTCTGCTTAAATAGCTTGCAGAAATAAACTTCTGAATATCCAATTACCTCAGCAACATCCTGGAGGGAAATGTCCTCCTTGTAATGCTCATGGATGTAATTCATTACTTCCTTAGCTACAGCCTTAGCCTTGCTGAAACTGAAATCCTCCTCATCTCTAAGAGGCATCTGCACATTTCTTTTTTCAACCTCAGTATCACGACTAGAGCCTGCCTTATCGGCAATGCTGAAGGACTCCTCAAATGCACCGATTATGTCTTCATCAGAACCAGGCTTAAGCAAATAGTCTAGCGCCTTAACTGTAATGGCTTTTTTCGCATAATTGAATTCATCAAAAGCAGTTAGAAAAATAATACTACATTCTTTGTCAAAATTCCTAATTTCTTCTGCAGCCTCAAGACCACTTTTACCTGGCATCTCTATATCAAGAAGTGCAATCTGGCAATTGTTACTCTTAAACTTATCAACTGCCTCCACTCCATTTTCCGCTAAAAATATCTCAACTTGGTCTGGGAAAAACCCATTTATTTTCTTGGATATAACCTGACGCTCGATAGGCTCGTCATCTGCTATCAATACCCTGTACATTACTGTTCTCCTTATAATATGTATCGCTATTTATATAAGGCAATTCTATTTTCACAGAGGTCCCCACACCTTCTTGACTCTCTACTACCATGCTGGCTGTCTTATACATCGCCTTAATTCGTCTATAAATATTTCCCATGCCGATACCCATGGAAGTACTGTCCTTGTCCTCAAGAGAACGGACAAGCTTATCAAGTGTCTCCTGATTCATTCCAACACCTGTATCAACTACGGAAATAAATAAATTTTCTTCTTTTTTATTAATTTCAACTAAAACACAACCGCCTTCCATCTTAGGGGCGATTCCGTGAATAATACAATTTTCAATAAGTGGCTGAAGTGTAAATGTTGGGACAAATACATCATCTGCGTCCACTGTACACTTCACTATATACTTAACCCTTTCTCCAAATCTCATCTTCTGGAGATACATGTAATTCTCTGAAACCTGAAGCTCCTTAGATAAGAGCACTTCCTTGCCCTGAGTCTTGAGATTGTATCTAAATAAAGAGCTAAGGGCCTTTATCATTTCCTCTGTGGTGTCAGCACCTTCAAGGTTTGCCATACCACCAATTACATTTAGGGTGTTAAATAAGAAATGTGGATTAATTTGATTCTTTAAAAGCTCAAGATTCATAGCATCAAGCTGCTTTTCAACCTCTAAAGTCTCCACTTCCTTTGCATGAAGCCTATCAAGGGCTTCTCTTCTCTTTTCAAGAGCGTCTATATACTCTCCGGTTGCGTATTTCATCTTGTTAAATGCGTGAACCAGCTCACCAATTTCGTCTTCATTTT
The DNA here is from genome assembly GCA_017557435.1 of Pseudobutyrivibrio sp. Taxonomy (GTDB): domain Bacteria; phylum Bacillota; class Clostridia; order Lachnospirales; family Lachnospiraceae; genus Pseudobutyrivibrio. The sequence continues at coordinate 147,056 of JAFYYR010000003.1, forward strand.
TCACAACAACATCATCAATATAAAAATCATTGATGGCTATTCTTCTAGAAGCATCAGCCAATGTGAGCACTGGCTCTGTTATGTCCTTATTCATTCTTCTAGAAATTTCAACAACAACTACAAAGAAAAAGGCACTAATAGCAAGGGCTAGCACAGGAATTGCAAGCACCTTTGGAATCAGTTCCTTATATTTTACATTGCCTTCCTTCAAGGTAAAATCAACGAATCGTCTACTATAGCTAACCATATAGTCCTGCATATTGTAGATAGAATATAGTTTTGAGACATATTCGTCCTTGAAAAGCTTTCCATCTAAGAGCTCATCCATATACTGGCGGTAAACTCCGTAGGTTGTCTTCAAAGAAAAAAGCTGGGCATAGCGGTCTTCCCCTAGATAATTGTAATCTAGTGGCACCTTATCGATAGACTTGGCGGTGTTATCCAAAGCCTTCAGCAGCTCATTATAGTTATCCTCTGATTTATTATCGATGTACTTATTAAAACTAGACTTTTCCTCGTCAAGAGAGATAATAATCTGGCCTCCGTTAGAGTTGTCCTCCATTATCTCATTAATATCAATTACAAATAGTCGTATTAAAAACAAATCGAAAACAATTGCCACCACGATAGTAAGCAAAACTGTTCCTATGAATAATGATATTTTGTTTTTAATTGTAGCTTTAATCCAAAATGAGTTTAATTTTTTCATATTCTCCAAAACAAGACAGCATGTATAGTTACTATAGTAAGTATAATGCTGTCTTGCGAATTTTTCTATTCTAGATTTTAACTACCTAACATATTTGGAAGGAACATGCTTATTTCAGGTATAAATGTAATTAAAATAAGTACTGCAATCATGCATAGGTAAAATGGAAGTGTAGCTTTTACAACTCTCTCCATTTTTACTTTACCAACTGCTGATCCAATGAAGAGAACGCCTCCAACAGGTGGGGTTAAAAGTCCGATACCACAGTTAAGAATAAGCATGATACCAAACTGGATTGGAGTGATTCCAATTGATTCAGCGATTGGAAGAAGGATTGGTGTTGCAATAAGGATGATAGGTGCCATATCCATGATACAGCCAAGCACAAGTAAAATTAAGTTAATAAGAAGTGCTATAGCTATTGGATTACGTGTCAAACCTACAATCGCGCTAGCAGCTAAATCTGGTACATGAAGCATTGTGAGGCAATAACCAAAAATGCTTGATGTTGCAATAAGGATAAGAACGATTGAAAGTGTTCCAATACACTGGTCGAATGTCTTCCATACGCCCTTCCATGTAAGTCCCTTGTAAACAAATACGCTGACAAGAAGACTGTAGATTACTGCAACGGCTGCTGACTCAGTAGCTGTAAATACACCGCCGACAACGCCGACTACAACTATGATGATAGCTGCCAATGCCCAGAATGAAGTTCCAAGCTGCTTTATAAATTTTACAAAGCTAAACTTTTCACCCTTAGGGTAATTTCTTTTCTTAGAAATGATAAATGAACCTATCATAAGAGAAATGGCTAATAACGCTCCTGGTATATATCCTGCTAAGAAAAGAGCACCAACTGAAATTCCTCCAGCACTCATGGCGTAAATAACCATGTTGTGGCTAGGTGGAACTAAAAGTCCTTCACATGATGATGTAATTGTAACTGCTGTTGAGAAGTCATCATCATAACCCTCCTCAACCATCATAGGAATAAGGATACTTCCAAGGGATGCAGTATCTGCTGCTGCCGAACCAGAAATACCACCGAAGAAATATGATGCCACGATATTAACCATTGACATACCGCCGGTCATCCATCCTACGCAGGCATTAGCTAGTGCAATCAGCCTTTCAGAAATTCCACCGCCGCCCATTAAGCAGCCCATTGTTATGAAGAAAGGTACAGCCATTAAACTGTATGAACTAATACCTTTTACCATTTGCTGACATACAAGTGACAAAGGAAGACCTTGATACAACAAGCAAAAAATAGATGAAAGTGCTACAGCATAAGCAATTTGGAATCTGAGTACTATCATCACCAGAAAGCTTATAAGCAACACTGCTATTGCTCCAGTATTAACTGCCATTACTTATCGCCCTCCTTTAAACAAATACCCTTTACATGGTTGTAAAGTAACTCTAATTCAAATACAAACATTGCTACTCCTGCAACTGGAATTGGAAAATACATCCAAAATCTAGACAGCCATGGCATACTTGTATATGTTCCCACTGAACCGATTGAAATTGCATACTGCCATCCAATAACCACCATTACTACTGCAAGAACCATTACTAATACATCATTTAAAATATCCAAGGTCTTAACCAATCCCTTTGGAAGACGCTCGTCAAATGCTGTCATACGAATGTGTGATTTATTCCTAATAGCAAGTGCTGCAGATAGAACTGCCATATATGACATAAGTGTAAGTACCATCTGCTCTGTCCATGCAGAATCAGGAATAAAGCTTACGTATCTACCTGTAATGCTGTATACCGTAATCAAAATATCTGCTACCAATAAAACCTTGCAGATAAACAGCATGACCTTGTATGTAACATCATACAGTGGCTTTATTTTATCTACTCGTTTAAAAATGCCTTCCATAAATCCTCTTTTCTACTGCATATCAACGATCTGCTGATATAAGTCTTCCTGACCCTTAATGTTTTCATCAACTACAGGCTTTACAGCTTCCTGCCATGGAGTAATATCCTCAACCTCGATGATATTAACGCCATCATCCTTGAGCTGCTGAAGAACTACGTTCTCCTGCTCCTCTGAAATCTGCTTATTGTACTCCTGTGTTGCCTTTCCTGCCTCAACAAGAATCTGCTGCTGCTCCTCTGTGAGCTTATCCCATGTTGAATCAGCGATGATTACTTCAAGGGCACCAATTGTGTGACCATCAAGTACCATATTGTTAGCTACTTCTGGGAATGCGTTTGTCTTGTAGTTAGAGATTGGCTGCTCAGCTGCGTCAACAACGCCTGTCTGAAGAGCTGAATATAACTCGTTAAAGCTTACTACTGTTGGGTTAGCGCCAAGGCCCTTAACCAAACCGTTCATTACAGGGTCATCAGAAACTCGAACCTTCATACCCTTGAATGCATCGATTGTTGAGATGTCCTCATTTGAGAAGAAATGACGGAAGCCTTCCTCTGCGTAGAAGAGACCTCTTACACCGCTACCATTCTCATGTGGCTCAAGTAAGAATTCCTGAGCTAAATCAGATGTAGCAAATTTCCAATAGTGATCACGGCTTACGAATGTGTAAGGAAGTGACATTAACTTTGTCTTGTCTGCGCCATAAGGTGTAAGACTGAATGGAGAAATACGTGCGATATCGATGTTACCGCCACCACCAAGCATCTGGTCTAATACCTGATCCTCAGGTCCTAAAACAGCGCCTGCCTGAAGGTCGATCTTGATAGTACCATTAGATCTTGCTTCAACTTCCTCCTTGAATTTCTGATCTGTCATACCTGCAACTGAATCAAGAGGATTAACCTCTGCCATTACAAGTGTGATTACCTCGCCGTCCGCTGCGGCTGCTGGTGTCTGAGGATCAGTTACTGCTGATGTCTCTGGAGCTGATACTCCACAAGCAGTCATTGAGAAAACTAATGCTGCTGTAAGAATTGTAGAAAGAATCTTTTTCTTCATATTTTTACCTCCCAAAAAAGATTTATAATTACCTGTCATGTCTGACAATGACATTATAAGTGACTATTTTTTCTCAATAAATCGGACATTCTAAACATTCCTAGCATTATTTAAACATGTTTAAAAATATCCTATTGTGCTAGAAAAACCCTTATACAAAGAAGCTTTTTTTGTATAAAAAATGCACAATTTCGCTAGCGCAAAATTGTGCATTTTTCTTTTATTTCATTGAACGTTTTTATATGGAGTTTTATTAGGTTTTAAGTTTTTTAATTAATTATCTCTTTACACGAGCGCCTGCGCCACCCATGATAGCCTCAACCTCAGCACATGTAGCCATTGTTGTATCACCAGGTGTTGTCATCGCAAGTGCTCCATGAGCTGTACCGTACTCTACAGCCTTTGCAGCATCAGCTGTTGTCATAAGACCATAGATAAGACCTGAAGCAAATGAATCACCACCGCCTACACGGTCCATAATCTCAAGACCCTTGTAGTCCTTTGCCTTATGAATCTGGCCATCTGCCCAGCAAAGTGCAGACCAATCATTTACAGTAGCTGTCTTTACTGTACGAAGAGTTGTAGCAACAACCTTGAAGTTAGGATATACCTTTGAAGCCTCGTCAATCATCTTCTTGTATCCATCGATGTTAAGCTCCTTAAGGTTTGCATCATTGCCCTCGATTTCAAAACCAAGGCAAGCTGTAAAGTCTTCCTCGTTACCAATCATTACATCTACGTACTTAGCAATTTCCTTGTTAACTTCCTGAGCCTTTGCCTGGCCACCGATTGCTGACCACATAGAAGCTCTATAGTTTAAGTCATAAGAAACGATTGTGCCGTACTTCTTAGCAGTCTTGATAGCCTTAACAACTGTCTCTGCTGACTGCTCTGAAAGTGCTGCATAAATTCCGCCTGTATGGAACCATCTTACACCAAGCTCACCAAAGATATAATCAAAATCGAAATCCTTATCTGTAGCCTGAGAAATAGCTGTGTTAGCTCTATCTGAACAAGAAAGAGCACCTCTGATTCCAAAACCTCTCTCTACGAAGTTAAGACCATTTCTGCACTCACGACCGATACCATCAGTCTTCTTCCAGTTGATAAGCTTTGTATCTACGCCACCCTGAAGGATGAAATCCTCTACAAGGTGTCCTACCTCATTATCAGCAAATGCTGTGATAACAGCTGTATCCATGCCAAAGCATCTGCGAAGTCCACGGATTACATTGTACTCTCCGCCGCCTTCCCATGCTCTAAACTGTCTTGCTGTGCGGATTCTGCCCTCACCTGGATCAAGGCGAAGCATTACCTCACCAAGAGAAACCGCATCATACTTACAATCCTTCTTGTCTCTTAATTCTAAATTCATTTCTTTTCTCTCCTAGTCCGCAACCTTTTTGTCACTAGCGTAGCATCTTCTCAAGACACGCTTGCGCTCTTGTCGGGCTGGTTGCGTTACATAAGAAGCCACTGCGTGCCTTCTAAGTAACGACCGCCCTCAAAGGTCTTTTCGAAGACGCTCTGCTAGTTCAATTCAGTTGCTCATCTATAAATTTTGTTTACAATAATTGTAATTATCTATGCTTTACCACAGACACGCTTGCGCAGTGTCAGGCACATTATAAATTAAAGTACTGTACTGCGTTGCCGCCGCAAATGTCAGCTACCATGCCACGAAGGTAATCCATATCTGCTGGATACTCTCCATTTTCTACCCATGAGCCAATCTTGTTGCAGAGAATTCTGCGGTAGAGCTCGTGGCGAGGGAATGATAAGAAGCTGCGTGAATCAGTGAGCATTCCAATTGATGTTGAAATAAGTCCTGAATCTGACATTGCCTCAATCTGTCGCTCGATTCCATTTTTGTGATCACAGAACCACCAAGCTGCGCCCAGCTGCACCTTGCCTTTGATGCCGTGCTCATTGCTGCAGAATGTACCTGCCATAGCAGCAAGCATCTCAGTATCCTTTGGATTTAAGCAATAGAGAATTGTCTTTGGCAACTGGTCTGTTAAATCCATATCTGAAAGCAATGCAGCAAGCTGTGGTGCATAGTTGAAATCATTAAGTGCATCAAAGCCTGTGTCTGGTCCGATGTAGTTGAAAAATCTCATAGAATTATTTCTAATAGCTCCAATGTGAAGCTGCATTACGATATTTTTCTTAGCATACATCTGGCCAAGCTTTGTTAATACGTAGCCCTTAAATTTACCTTGCTCTTCCTCTGTAAGAGTTTTTCCTTCTAATCTTTCTTTAAATAATTCGTCGATTTCCACCTTGTTAGTCTTTACATAGAATGTAGCTTCCAAACTGTGGTCAGACACTCTACATCCATTTTCGATGAAGAAGTCTAATCTCTTCTTAAGAGCCTCAAGAAGTGAATCAACATCCTTAATCTCCACACCAGAAGCATTTGAAAGACGATTGAGATACTCAAGATAATCAAGCTTATCGATTCCAATAGCCTTTTCTGGTCTAAATGATGGGAGAACTTTTATCTCAAATCCATCCTCGCGGATTTTCTTGTGCCACTCTAAGCTATCAGCAGGGTCATCTGTTGTACAAAGGGCAGATACATTTTGTTTTCTTAGGAGGTTTCTCACAGAGAATTCCTTTGTTTTGAGTTTTTGGTTACACTGGTCCCATATTTCTTTTGCAGTTGCAGGGTTTAGGGGAGTATCGATACCGAAGTATCTCTGCAATTCCATATGAGTCCAGTGATATAGAGGGTTTCCAATTAGGTTCTGCACAGTATCTGCCCATGCAACAAATTTATCAAAAGGAGCCCCGTCTCCAGTGATAAGCACTTCTGAAATGCCGTTGGCTCTCATGGCACGCCACTTGTAATGATCGCCTCCAAGCCAAACTTCAGTCATATTGTCAAAACATTTATCCTCATAAATCTCCTGAGGATTCAAGTGATTGTGATAATCAATAATAGGATCATTTTTTACTGCCTCAAACAAATCAATTGCTGTTTGATTATTCAGTAAGAATGTTTCATCCATAAATTTTTTCATAGTTTTTCTAATTCCCTTCTTACATTGCCTTTTCCAACCATTTCTGAATGTATCTCAAGCACTCTCTTTGCAAGTGAATCCTCGTAAAGATCTACGCCAAATACGTCTTTACGTTTTAACACATCCTTTGGAGAAAGTGCTCTCAACTCATCAAGCAATGGATCTGGGCTCTGCTCAAATGGCTTGCCCTGGTCATCAATGCCCTCTAAGTATCTTAAATATCCAGCAAGTACTACAGGAATCACTCGTAAGCTATCTGTGCTAAGAGTGTGGCTTGCGCGATATGCCTTGATTGTCTCACCAAATCTGATTGGAAGCTTCTGCGATGTATCACAAGCAATTCTCTGTGGAGTGTCTGGCATAAATGGGTTTGGAAGACGCTTTGTAAGAACAGCATCTAAGAAATCCTGTGGTGAGAGAACCTTAGGGTCTACAACAACCTTCATGCCCTCTTCCTTACCAAGTGTTGTAACAAGCTTTTTAAGAGTCTCATCATCCATCTCATCGTGGATTGTCTTGTAACCAAGGAGGCATCCAAAAATAGCAAGTGCTGTATGAAGAGGATTTAAGCATGTACACACCTTCATCTTCTCTGTCTTATCTACTGTCTCTCTGTCTGTGAAGATGATGCCTGCCTTCTCAAGAGAAGGTCTTCCATTTGGGAATAAATCCTCAATAACAAGATACTCTGTCTCCTCCGCATTTACGAAGTTAGATACATAAGTATTCTTTGAAGTAACAATTGGCTCTGTGCCTTCTACGCCGTCTGACTCAAGCATTTTCTTAACTGTGTCATCTGGACGTGGTGTGATTTTATCAATCATAGAAAGTGGGAATGCCACTACCTTAGGATTTTCAACATAGTCTACAAATCCCTTTTCGCATTTGCCTTCTGATACCCACTCATTTGCGATTTCAACAACTGCTTCCTTTAACTTATCTCCGTTGTGTGAGCAGTTATCCATGCTGACGATGGAAATAGGAAGGCTACCTGCCTTGAATCTTTCTAAGATAAGACCTACCACCTTGTTCATGTAGGCTCTTGTCTTGTAGCCCTTTTCAGTGATTGTAAAGCTGACCATCTGAAGGGAAGGAGCTCTGAAAATCTCTCTTAATCTCTCGATTTCAGCCTGATTTTCCTCATCTAAAATGCAAGCCTCAACAATAGAACCGATAACTGTCTTTTCTACTGTTCCGTCAGCCTTAAGTGTTGCTAAAATGCTTAAGTTATCGCATGGTCTGTTGTACTTTTCGATAATCTCGTAATCATAACCCTCAGCGACAATAAGGCCTGTATCTAAAGTGCCATCTTCAAGAAGCTTTTCAACTGCATTTGCCTGGAAAGCTCTGAAAATATTACCTGCCCCAAAGTGAATCCATGTTGGATTTGCCTTTGTATTTGCAGTTACTTTTTCTCTATCGTAACTAGGAAGCTTGTAGCCTTTTGCCTCCCAATCCGCTTTATTCTTAATACCTTCGTTTGTTAATTGCATCACATTATCCCCTTTTCGCATTCTTCTCTATAGCTTCCCACAAACCATTAATGTAGGCTGCTCCAAGAGCTCTATCGTAAAGACCATATCCTGGCATTGCCTTTTCGCCCCAAATCATACGACCGTGATCTGGTCTGATTGGTCCTGTAAATCCTATGTCATAAAGAGCCTTTACAATCTCGTACATGTCGAAGCTTCCATCGCTTGAAAGATGTGCTGCCTCTTCGAAATCATCCTTAGAGTTGAACTTAAGATTTCTAACATGAGCAAAATGAATTCTGCCCTTTAAGCTTCTAATCATATCTGGTAAATCATTCTCAAGATTTGTTCCGTAAGAACCTGAGCAGAATGTCACACCGTTGTGTGGGTTATCTACCATCTTCATCATTCTCTGGATATTCTCCTTGTTGATGATGATTCTTGGAAGACCAAATACTGGCCAAGCTGGATCATCTGGATGAATAGCCATGTTGATGTCGTACTTGTCACAAACTGGCATGATTCTCTCAAGGAAATACTTAAGATTCTCAAATAAGTCTTCGTCTGTGATGTCCTTGTATTCCTCGAAAAGCTCCTTTACATGAGCAAGTCTGTCTGGCTCCCAACCTGGCATCAATGAACCATTTGTATCGCCTGCGATTGAGTCAAACATCTTCTCAGGAACAAGTGCATCTACAGCTGCCTGATTGTAAGCAAGAACTGTTGAACCATCTGGACGCTTTCTTGCAAGCTCAGTTCTTGTCCAGTCAAATACTGGCATGAAGTTGTAGCAAACCATGTGAATATCTTCTTCACCGAGATTTGTAAGTGTCTCGATGTAGTTGTCGATAAGCTGCTCTCTGCTTGGCTTTCCAAGCTTGATATCCTCGTGGATATTTACGCTCTCAATTCCAGCTACATGAAGTCCTGCTGCCTCAACCTCAGCCTTCATAGCTTTTATTCTCTCACGAGACCAAACCTCGCCTGGCTTTGTGTCATAAAGTGTTGTGATAACTCCCTTAACACCAGGAATCTGTCTAATCTGCTCTAAAGTAACGGTATCAAAATCCTTACCGTACCATCTAAGTGTCATTTCCATTATGCTCTTGCCTCCTTAACAATTTCTGCTGCCTCATGTGTGAGCTCTTCAATCTTTGCGAAATCGCCAGAAGCAATTAAATCGCCTTTTACCATCCATGTGCCACCGCAGGCTACAATCTTCTTATATGCTAAATATTCCTTTACGTTTTCCTTGTTAATTCCGCCTGTTGGCATGAATCTAAGCTTTGAATAAGGTGCTGCAACTGCCTTAATCATTGGAAGTCCACCTGCTGGCTCAGCTGGGAAGAACTTTACAAAATCAAGTCCAAGCTCCATAGCCTGCTCCATCTCGCCTGGTGTCTGAACACCTGGAGTTACAGGATAGCCCTTGTCTAAGCAATGCTTAACAACTGTTGGATTAAATCCTGGTGCTACGATGAATTTCGCACCTGCTGCAACTGCTCTGTCTGCCTGCTCACATGTTAAAACTGTGCCAGCGCCTACAAGCATATCTGGGAAATCTTTTGATAAGATTCTGATAACCTCCTCTGCAGCTTCTGTTCTAAAAGTAACCTCAGCAGCTGGAAGACCACCCTTCATTAATGCCTCACCAAGTGCGTGAGCATCCTTAGCGTCTTCAAGTACAACAACTGGGATAATACCAATTTCCTCAAATCTTTTCTTTAAATCCTCGTACATGACCAATCTCCTTTATCTATCCGGTTTTCCCTCAGGGTAACTAGTTTATGTTCACATAATAACTTCGAAAAAAGATTTATCCCATTGTTGAAATTGTTAGCTATATTGCAAAACTTGTTGTTTTATGTTATTTATAAAATGGTATTTTAATAAGAAGTAACGGATTATTGTGACAAAAAAAAGATTGCAATTTCAGGGTGATTTGATTATGAAAAAGAATTTAAAAACAGAATTTTCCACAAGACAATATATGCTGTCTCAGGACTTTGAGATCTATTATTACAGCGATAGAATTGTGCCTACTGTAGAGGCTCATACCCATGATTACTACGAGTTTTACCTCTTTATCGAGGGTAATATTATCATGTACATTGATGGGAAAAAGTTTGTCCCTACACCTGGTACCATGGTTGTTATTCCTCCAAATCTGCCTCACTATGCCCGTCTGGTAGATAGCGATGTGCCTTATCGCAGATTTGTATTTTGGGTCACAGAGGATTTCATTGATAACCTAGGCAAGCAGTCACATGACTTTTTATATCTTACAAATAAGACTAAAAATTCTGGCACATTTTTCATAAATAAATTCACAGAAATAGAGTTCAACACCATCCAGGGAAAGGTATTCTCCCTCATCGATGAAATCAACTCTAATCGATTTGGAAAGGATGCTAAAATCATGCTTTACGTCAGTGATTTCATTCTCTCTATCAATCGAAGTGTCTACGAGTCTCAAAATCCAAATATCGTAAATACGGATTCTGATTCCCTTTATGAAGGCATTATTCAGTACATCGAGACCCATATAGACGAGGATTTATCACTAGAATTACTCTCGGATTATTTCCATGTTAGCAAGTTCCACATATCCCATATTTTTACCGAGACTAATGGGCTTTCAATCCATAAATACATAACAAAAAAGCGCCTCGAAATGTGTCGAGACGCCATTTTAAGCGGTCAAGATATATCCCTTGTAGCCGAGACTTACGGCTTCTCTGATTACTCCGTATTCTACCGAGCCTTCGTGAAGGAATACGGTATGAGCCCTAAGAAATACAGGGATAATATTGTGCGTAATATGGGCCTTCCTACTACATAACATTTTAGGATATATATTTTATATGTCGCGAAGGTGCTTTAACGCTGTGCTTGTGGGTTTGTACACTATGCTGGCTTTCCCAGATTTCATCGGCTGCTTTACCCCAGTCGCGGGCGTAGGTGTCGGCCTTTGAGCAAAGGTGGTCTACGGATTCTGGTGATTCCATGTTGGTTTGCTTTGCACCTGTGGCAGCAACAATGCCTCTGAGTTTCTCAGGATTTTCAAGCATTGGACATGGTCTTAAGTGATTCTTGTTAAATGGCTGTCCATCGTGATATGCCATGAAAAGTGGACTCTGTAGAATCTCCAAAATTGATTTCTCATGAATGTTCGAATCTGAAAAATGTATAAACACGCATGGTTCCGCATCGCCGTTTGAGTTAATGTGGAAGTAATTACGACCACCCGCTATACAACCACCAACATACTCACCATCATTCTGAAAGTCCATTGGGAAAAATTCTATATCTGATTCATTTGATCTGACAAAGCGGATACGCTCAATCATCTTTTTACGCTGCTCAACAGTTGGCATAAGCTCAGGAACAGCATTGTTTCCAACCGGCATATAGTGGAAATAGAAACCAAATCTAGCACCCTTCTCAGAAATAAATCTTAAGAACTCATCGCTAGTTACTGCTTCAATATTATCTCTTGTATAACAAATCGAAGTTCCATAAATGATTCCATACTTCTTTAAAAGGTCCATAGCCTTCATTACAGCTTCGTAGTGGCCGTCGCCTCTTCTTGCATCATTTGTCTCAGGCGTTCCCTCGATAGAAAGCATGAACGTAAGATTTCCAAGCTCTACAACTTTCTTACAAAGCTCCTCATCAATCAAAGTAGAGTTAGAGTAGGCTGCAAAGAAACAGTCATTATGCTTCTCGCAAAGCTTTATAATATCAGCCTTTCTGACCATTGGCTCGCCGCCTGTCATCATGTACAGATACACGCCAAGCTCTTTACCCTCGGTGACAATTTTATCCATGTCTTCAAATGTAAGATTTGCCTTGTGTCCATATGTGCCAGACCAGCAGCCAATACAGTGCATATTACAAGCCATTGTAGGGTCAAAAAGAATCAACCAAGGGATGTTGCAACCGTATTTTTTTCTATTCGCGCGAATCATTCTCGTTCCGCGAAAGAAGGCCTCGTAACCAAGGTTTAGAGCCATCTTATGCAGATAGTTTGGATTGGTCTCATCGATAACCCTATTAATATATTTCACCCATCTATTATCAGGGTCGGCCAATGCTCTTTTAGCCCTCTCAAGCTTTTCCTTATTAGCTCCTGAGGTGCCCCAAAACTTCTCACCTGCATTAGCTAGTTTTAAATATGAATTTGAACGTGATTCTGGATTATTATTTAGATTGTTTATGAATTCTTTGATTTCAGCTGAAAATATTTTTCGCTGAGCTGCATGCGCAAGATTATTTGTACCCATTTTAACCCTCCCTAAAACCGTAAAAAACATTACGCTTCTTGCCCTTATGGTAGGTCCGGGCAAAAATAGATACAATGTACAAGAATTTATAAATGTAGAATTTTTGACTACACTTCGGTCGAAATATCTATAAATATAGATTGTTTTTCAAAAGTGTATTTACAATGAATCCTCTATTATTTTAATCATTTCATTAAGTCTCTGCTCGTATGAGCAGGTCTCTTCAACGAGTTTTCTTCCTGCTGCTACAATGGCTTCACGCTCTGCGTCATGCTTCATGTAGTAGTCCACTTTTTCCAGCATATCTCTGCGGTCATAGTACCAGACAAGGTGCTTTTCATTCTCAAACTGCATAGGAAGCTCTGCCTGAAAGTTTGTGAGGCAAAATCCACCGGCGCCTAGTATATCGTATATACGAAGTGGAACACCACTTTTTATGTTTGGTATTGTCATGTTTAAATTGATTTTGGAACCTCTAAATACCTTTGGCATTTCCTCCCAATAATCCACTGCACCCTTGTAGTTAACACGTATTAAATCAGCTGTATTTGAGTTTGTGTAAATGCTTACATCATGGTGCTTTGAAAGCTCTATAAGTATGCTTCTTCTCTGCTTTTCCGCAATTTTAAATCCAAGTGTTGTAACAGAAAAAATAAGATTCAAATCAGATAGAGAGTCCTCTGATTTTTCTAACTCAAAATAGTTTTGAAGCTCCATCAAAATCTCTGGAGTAAGCATTCTATCGATAATATTTATCCCCTGCAAATCCTTTTGGGCCTCCATTGTAGCCTCAAAATATCCTCGCAGATAATCAGGCAAAGTGTACTCCATTTTGTCGTAGGAATTCTTCTCATATAATGAGCCTACAAAGCTAATGTCATTAATGTATTTATCCAAATCACCAGAGTTCTTAAATAGATAGTCTATCCTGTCACAATCCACGGCCAGTGGCAGATGATAAACATGCTCCACGCCCATTCCTTTGAACTCTTCTACATTGGTTAAATCAAATAAAAAGATGCGATTTACATCGTTGAAAACCGACTTGTGATACATGGAAATAAGAGGATTATCGCAACTCCAGCACACATACAAAAGCCCGCATTCCTGGCACACATTTGAAATCAGTGGAAAGTAATTTACAGTGAAGAAAAAGTCGTAGGTGTCGGTCTTTATCATATCCTTTAATTCAGCTGCAAATTTTTCATCCACATCATAATTAAGAAGGTCCTGATAGACCTCCTTAACTTCAAATCCCATTTTCTCAAATGTAAACTTTATGTCTTTATAATTGTAGGCTTTCCACCTATACATCAAAATCTTCTTCATTCTCTACCACCACATTAGAAATGTAAGGTGTCCACACCATATGTACCGCGAATAATTCCAGTTAATTGCTGGTAGGTGGCGATGGCTTCGTCGGATTTGCCTGCTGCATCCAAATCTGCTATTTGCTTTAAGATAGCTTCCTCCAGATTGTACATCTCAGCAAATTTCTCTGGATCCTTTTCTTTTTCTTCTTTGATCATCTGGTACGTGCCATATAGCTTTGAAAATCTCTGGACTGTAGAATCCATTATCTTTCTCACGCCAATGGCATCCTTTAAAATCTTTAAGGCTTCTGTTGGATCCCCGTCTTTTTTCTCTGCAAATTCAACGAAAAATCTGCCCAAGGTTACCTCTGGCATAACCTCATTTTTATCTGCCTTTTCTTCCATCCAAGCTGTGTGAAGCTCATGCCACTCATCCGTCATGGCGGCATACTGCAACAGCTTATCTAAAAGCTCGCTAAATGTGAAGAAATCACCCTCTAAGAGGCGACGCTCCATAAGTCTAATATCGCAGAAAAGATTCATTTCCTTTTCACGGTCTGTGGTCTTAAATGCGGATTTTAAATTCTTCCACATTGGCTCATCTATTTTTTCAAGATTCTCGTCTATCTCATGCTGAAGAACATCTCTAAATCCTGGTCTTGTGAAGAACTTATTTAAAACATCCCTAAGCTCTTTTTTATATCCATACTCACAAGCCTTTATAACAAGCATTTTGATAAATCCACGGTTGAGTCTTACAACAGGAGAATTCCATGATATTTTGCGGTAATAATGTACGAGAGGACCAAAGTCATCATTCATAAGTCCGCAGGCCATCAAATAACAGTATGTTGTATTCTTGTGAAGCTCATCAAAGGCATCAAAGACAAAGATACCTCCCTGAATGAACATCTCACCCTTGTTATGCTCAAGCCTCTTCATTATCTCTAGATAGCGATTACAAGTCTCCACACATTCCTTTGTTTTGATGGTTACATAGAAGGCCTTAGCAGCATAGGTGCTTAGCTTTGCAACAGCTAAATCCATGATCTCATTGCGTTTAAGCTCATCATAATAAAACGCAATAAGCTCATCATATCTATCAAGCTCATCAAGTGCTATTGCTACACCACAGGCAAATGGACCTCGGTAACGGATAGCCTCTTCCTCTTTATTAACCCTAGCGTCTTCTAGAGCTTTCTTACATAAACTTAAAAGTTCTTCATGATATTTGCATGCCCTATACTCTTGAGCTAACTGATAAGGCCAGCGCAAGTTATCTGGCTGCTCCTCCATCATTTCCTTTAGAAGAGGAATGTTTCTCATGGAATGCTTGATATTATCCTCCTCAGATACGTATACGTAGCCAAAATGTCCCGCCTGGGCATCCATAAACATGGCATTGCCATACGCAGGTTCAATGTACTCATGTACCTTTCCAATAAATCTAGTCTGTGGAGTCACAGAACACATACGCACCACTTCAATATCAGAGTATTCTATAGCTTCAAAATCCAGATAATTACGCTGATAATAGCCACCTATATTGTAGTCTGTACAGTTAGGCTGTTTAAAGAAATCGATAATATATTTTGTGTCCAAAAACCACTCATCATCATCGATAAACAAAAACATCTTTCCATTGGCCTGATCGAGCTGGAAGTTTCTTGCTTTTGCAAAGTCATTGCACCATGTAAATTCAAATACCTCATCAGCATATTTTTCGATGATAGCCCTTGTCTCGGGAGAACAACCAGTATCTACCACTTGAATTTCTGAGTCAATTGCCTCTCGAATCGGCATTAATGACTTAAGGCAGCGCTCGGTTGTATCCGGTCTGCCACAGCATAAAAGACTGATTGTAAGAAGTTTTGTTTTCTCTTTTGTATTCATCGTTTCTCCTTTTAATAAAGTCGAAAAGGCCCGTCATCTGACGAGCCTTTAAATTTTATTTAGTATGTTCCAACTACAAGTGGTCTGTACATTTCCTCTCCTTCTGTGAGTCCAGGTACATTGCCAAGGCAACTATCAATCAATCGATTGATTTCCTTGCTGACGATTGCCTTTTCCCCTGGTGCGTCAACCAATCCTCTGAAGTCGTATACATCTATACTTCTTATTTCGATAATTCTCTCCTCGATATCCTTAAGAATGCTTGATAAGATAGGTTCGATATCGAGCTTGTGATCAATGACTAATTCTCTGTCATTTAAGTTCTCACTTATATCGTAAATCAAGTTGCAATATTTTTCAAATTTTTCAACGATATCTGAGTAGTCCATTCCCATGGATTCAAGATATTCTCCAAGCACTAAGGCTTTCTGCTGGCATTCGATTAAAGCTCTTAAATCGCCCTGGTAGTCATCTGTTCCACCATTTGCGAATCTAGCATTTGCTGCGTAAAGCTCCAAAACCATCATTTCCATTTTGTTACGTGTAAAATATGCCATACGCCTTACCTCACTATCTATTAGGAAACTATTAGGCATCGCTTTCTGCCTGAATAGTTAGTTTTCTTTGTTAAATATCCCCACCCCTTTGAAGAGGTGGGGATTAATTATTTTAGTTACATAATTCCGGTAGATTAAGCACTTTTATAAATCTTACTGAAGGAGCTGAAGTACACCCTGTGTAGCCTGGTTAGCCTGAGCGAGCATTGACTGTCCAGCCTGCTGTAAGATGTTGTTCTTTGAGTACTCAACCATTGTGTCAGCCATATCTGTATCACGGATTCTTGATTCAGCTGCCTCTGTGTTCTCAACTACGTTGTCGAGGTTCTTGATAGAGTGCTCAAGTCTGTTCTGTACGGCACCAAGTTCTGCTCTCTGTGCTGATACTCTCTGGATAGCATCTGTGATTGCATCGATTGCGTATGTCGCGTTCTTACCTGTTGCATCTGATACGTTGATACCTGCAATACCGATTGACTTAGCGTTCATAGCTTCAAGAGTAACGTTGATCTTGTTTGTCATGGCTGCGTCAGCACCTACGTGAAGGTTAAGTGTAAGTGCGTTCTGGATATTTACGAAGCCCTTTGTAATTGAGAAGCTGTATGTTGTAGATGTTATTTCCTTACCATCAACAGTCTTCTTAATGTTGTGCTTTTCCCAAATGTAATCGCCAGCTTTAACTTTTCCGTCTGCAGAAGTAGCCTTTGCTACATCCATTGCTGCTGGGCCATCTGTTGCGCCGATTGATGAAGCTGCCTTAAGCTCGATTGCTACCATCTTGTAAGCTGCTGTAGCCTTGATAAGTGTTACATTAGCATCATCAATACCTGTTGAAGAATTGTATGAAGTAGAGAATCTTGTTACTTCATTACCATTATATTTTACTGTAGATCCCTTTGTAATAAGCTTTGAAAGGTATCCATTAGTAACCTTTGCATTTGCGATATCTGTACCGATTTCATCAGCATTGATTGTGTATGTCTTGCCATCGATTGAAATTGTATCGCCTGCTGTAAGCTTCCATGTACCTGCTGCTGTAGGTGTAGCACCTGCTGTATAGTACTGTGTTAAGTGAAGAGCCTCAGCTACTTCCTGGTTTGTAGAAGCACCGATTGTGTACTGTGTACCACCGATTGTATATCTTTCGCCTGCCTCAAGTGATTCCATGGTGAATGTTGCTCTAGTAGTATTCTGGATTAATGTTCCATCCAAACCTGCATCATGTGCGTTGATATACATTCTTCTAAGTCCTACATCACCTTTAAGAAGGAATGTCTCGTTGAACTTTGTTGTAGAAGCGATACGATCGATTTCCTGTGTAAGCTGATCAATTTCGTTCTGGATATCACTACGATCTGATTCTGAGTTTGTACCATTAGCTGCCTGAACTGCTAATTCGTTCATTCTCTGAAGCATGTCATGAACTTCTGTGAGGGCACCTTCAGCTGTCTGTACTGAAGAAACACCATCTGAAGCGTTTGTAGAAGCCTGGCCTAAACCACGAATCTGCTTTCTCATCTTCTCAGAAATTGAAAGTCCTGCTGCATCATCAGCTGCTCTGTTAATCTTGTATCCTGAAGAAAGCTTCTCTGTACTCTTTGACTGTGCGTCTGTTGTAATGTTGAGCGTTCTTGATGAGTTCGCTGCCTGCATGTTGTGTTGTACTACCATAATAAATTCCTCCATGAGATTCAGCTAAGTCCATTTAGCTTTTAAATCCGTTTTCTTGATAGCCCAACATCCGTGTCTGGCCTGGTTATTAAATTTGATTTTTTCTAAAGATTCGAATTCGATTTTGCAAGGGTAATTGTTCCTTACACCTTATTTATCGTTTCCATGTCCAAAAACTTTACCCCTTTTTAAAAAAATTTTTCATTTTGTATCAATTTTCTCATTTTATGTGCAATATAAAAAACTCGCAGAACCCTTGATTTTGCTAGGTTTCTGCGAGCTGAAAATTTATCTGAAAATAGCTCAAATAATTTGTTAATTTAATCTAAATTTTACTAAAATCCCCTGTTTTCAGGGCTTCCTTTACCATTACTTTTTATATAATTCCTCTAATTATATCTATATATTAATCTTATTATTAGTTTCTATATATCTCATATATTTATAATCTTATTCTTCTCTTTTTGCGTCCCTATTCCATTTATTTTCAATTATTTATCTATTAAAAGCTCACCTGACCTTCTATAATTCCTTCTAACCTATATATTTATTCCTCAACTAATGTTAATTCTCTTTACCTTCTTTATATTTATGCTTTCTGGGATATCTACATACTCTATCACTTTTTGTAATTGTCCGCAGCTTCTCGAGAATCATTAGTTTTTCGTTGCGTTCGGAAAATAATCCTCCCAATATCGGCATTTTTGTCCGTGGTCTTCAAACAAATCTTAATTTCTCGTTGCCCTCGGACACAAAACTACTGTTTTTCACTATTTTTTGTCCGCGCCCAACGTATAAATAAGCAACATTCTTCATTCGCAGACAAAAATCGCCTTCTATAAATTAATTTTGTCTGTCGCCTATGCAGTTACAGCCTCTATCATCTTTACACGGACAATCTCAACACTAGGAAAGGTCTATACACAAATCCTTACAGCTAATTTATTTCTTTTTATCTAAGAAAGATGGGTCATCTGCTTTATTATGAGCCATCATATTTTTATAATATGAGGTAACCACATCGTTAGACTTTTTAATCTCCCTTACCTCTTTTTTAATATTGGCAAATCGAGTCTTGGCGTATTCTTTATTTTTGTATTCTGTTGCCTCTACGTCTGCAGTCAAGTCTGTGACCTTTCTAATTAAATCCTGCATAATGCGAATTTCATCAGCATAAGTCTCTCTGTCTGCTTCTATAATAGTCTTCACTCTTCCAAAAAGCTGCTCAAATCCCTCATCAAGCATAATGATTCTCTCAATGAGCTCAGACTTCATATTCATATTCTTCTCTAAATCATCTGGCGTAGTGTTTGGGTCCTGGAGTATAGCTGCCTGTTCTTGATTTCTAATTAAAAGCACACGCAAAATGTCCGCCTTTTTCTCAAGTGATTCTCTAAGCATTACTACGTAATCCATATTATCCATGATTTACCCCTCTTCTTAAATATCTATGTCTAGAATCTGATTATCATTTCTTCTATTAATATAATAAATGTTTATAAACAAAAAAACGACCCCTCTTTTTAGAGGGGTCATAAGAATCATTATCCAGCGATATCATTTGCGCCATCAAGTTTCTTGCCATTTGCAGTAAGCTTCATAACGTCCTTCCAAGTATCTCGCATTGTACGAAGGTGCTTTAATACCTCCTGCAATGTCTCTGGATCCTTGTCTATCATTGCATGTCTAAGGCAACTTCTAAGATATGTATATACAGCCTGGAAGTCCTTAGCTACAGGATATTTTTCATCCAATGTAATCTCAAACTCTTCAATAATTCTATCAGTCTTTCTGATATTATTGTGAGCCTTTTCAATATCATTGTTTTCGCATGCTACTATGGCTATATTGCAAAACTTGATTGCACCTTCATAGAGCATAAGAGTCAGCTCTGCGGGAGAAGCTGTTAAAATTCTGTTTTTTGCGTAAGCGTCGTAACCGTTCATTGGTGTCATAAAGATCGCCTCCCTGAATTTCTAATATTGCCTTTTATTACTTGCCCCGGCAAAGCTTAGCCTCCAAGTAATGATGTGATAGAAGATGAATTGCTCTGCAACTGTGAAAGTGCTTTTTCCATCTGAGCAAACTTCTTATAATATGAGTCTTCCATTTCTGTAACTCTATCAGTCCATGTCTTGATAAGGTTGTTGTAGTTAGAGTACTCTGATGCCATTTCCTTATCATTGTAAACTGTGTACATAGATTTAACAGATGTAGACTTCATCTTCTTATCTAAGTCTTCGTAAAGACCTTTAGTCATCTGCTTGAGAAATTCGATAACTTTTTCTGGGTCCTCTGCAAGAGCTGCACGGAGCTTCTCAGGGTTACCAGATGTCTTTGAATCCTCTGTATCACCATCGATATGATAAGCATAGTTCTCATTTTTTGCAGAATTCAATGTTCCAAGTGTATGGATGCCAAATGTAGACCATGAAACAGACTCACCATTAATGGTATATGACTTCATCATTGACATAGTCATTGTGGAAATCAGACCGCTAAGACTATTATCTCGTCTAAGTAATGAATCTTTAATCTTCTGCTCCCACTTTTCGATTTCAGTCTCAGACATTTCATTCTTCTCATCATCTGTAAGTGGCTCATAATCCTTTGCAGAATCTGCATTGTAGAGCTTCTGCATTTCATTCATGAGAGTATTATATGATGTAAGGAAATCCTTTACCTTGTCATATAAGCTATCTGTATCTGTTGAAACTGTGATACTGATCGGACTATTTTCTGCTGTAAGAGCCTTTGCCTCAATAGTAAGGCCATTTACAGTAATTGAGTTTGTGCTACCTTTGTATGTAACACCATTTAAAATAATCTCTGAATCAGAACCATCAATTTTTACTGCTGCATTAGCATTATTTAAAGCTGCATCATCTGCACTAAGTGTGTAGGCAAGCTTCATTCTATAGGAAACGCTATTAGAAAGCTCTAAGTTATCAGACTGGGTCCAGAAATCACTATATCTGTACTTATCATCTTCAAATGAGCCATCATTTGCAGCTCCAAAGTTTTTCTCAATATATGAAGCCCATTTTGCATTTACTGGGTCTTCTAATACTGCATCTACGTCCGCCTTAGCCTTTGCGATTGCAGCATTCTTAGCAGCCTTTTCTGCATCTGTAGTTTCTGGCATAGCCTTGGCAGCTGAAAGTTTTACATACTCATCACGAATAGCGTTAAGAGATGCTGTCATTTCCCTTTCAGTTGCCGCTGCAGCATCGTCATCATATTTGCCTGCATTATAGATTTCCTTGCCGTAAGCTACAATGTCGCTTTCTGTAAGAGTAGACCAATCCACATTCTTGCCATCAAGATAGTCTTCCACTGTTTTATAAGCTGGTTCTGCATCAATTGCTTCTCTGGCTGCCTGCTTTGCCTCGTCAGAAGCATCAGGATCATTGATTGTAGCTTTGTAGCCCTTTACAGATCTAATTAAACTTGCAAAACCTTCGGCATCGCTTACTACATTGCCGTATTTTCTTTTAACCAAGCCCTCGGCAGATACTGTACTCTTGATAGATTTAATCTCAGAATCAGATAAAAGCCCAAGCTTCATAAGGTCGCTAAGACCCTTAGTATTATCTGCGGAGATTGAAAAATCGCCATCTTTGCCTGATTTTTGTGCACTTATGAAGAATCTATTATTCTTCTCATCGTAATTGGCATCTAATCCAGCTTCTTTGAATTTACCAACCAGCTGGTTAACTGTCATTGTCATATCAAGCTCAATCTTGGTAACCTTTGTTCCTGTACGAACAGTAATAGCTCCCTTGTCTGTTGTACCAGATACAATTCCAAGGTCTGAAAGGTTAGAATCCAACTTGATACTATCCGCTAACTTACCACCAGTTACATAAGCTGATGTAGAAAGCTTTTTAACCTCAAGTGACTGTGTGCCGTTGATGGCATTACCACTGGCTGTAGCTGTAGCCTTGGTAGCATCACTAACAGTAGCTTTCTTGATAGCATAATTAGATGAATAGCGCATGTTACCTACTTCGGTATAAAGGCTATACACCTTACTATTAAGGGTCTTCCAAGCATCCTGTTTCCAAGATAGCTTAGTCTGAGCCTTAGTATACTTTTCCTTTTTATAGCTATAGGCCGATACTAAAGCGCCTACAAGGGCCTCGGTATCTAATCCCGATGCTAAACCTGATAATCTAATAGGCATATAAGGCCTCCTATCTATCTCTTCTCATCAACCATGATTCCGGCGAGCTCCCATGCCTTTGCAATAAGGTCAAGAGTCTCCTCTGCTGGAAATTCCTTAATGACTTTTCTGGTCTCTTTATCAACCATCTTAATCATTACACGATTTGTTCCTTCGTGAATACCGAATACTGCTTCGGCATTACCCTGTGCAGAATTAATTTTGCTAATAGCTTCTTTTAATGAAGAAGTTGCCTGTGCTGCACCGTTTTCATCTTCATTCTGTTCTAAATTAGGGTTTTTATATTCAGCCTCGCTGGCACGTATTTCTTTCGCTGCAGTTGTAAAATCAACTGGCTTGCTCTCTGCAACCTGCTGTACTGGCGCCGTCTTTGCTGAACTTCCCTGTCCCTGGTAGTTGCTCACTGAACTACTTACTTCGCCTATTTTCATTTTTTCTTTCCTCCTCGAGTCCATTGGATTAAAGTCCCACTCCCTAATCCTTTTGGACAGCTTACATCCGTGTAAATATGGGAAATTATGTCCTCCGAACACTCAGCTGTTGTGCTCGGATTACAATCTACAAAACTATATTTGTATAGTCTTCTAATTCCTGTATCGGACGATAATTACAAAAGTTTATAGCTAAATTTTAAAATTTCTTTATTTTTTAATGCTTAGGGTAAAAATAAGGCCCCAGAATCTCTGGGGCCGATACTTAAATGCTTAACTTATATTTTTATGCCTGAAAATCTACATGCTCACCCTTGGCAAAGTGCTGGGTTGTAGCTCCCTTGTCATCGTCGGTGCAGCATGGGTCTTCTGCCTTAGCTTTGGCAGGCTTAACTGCCTTAGTGTCTATAGGTGTGTTGTTGCCAAAGCCAAGCATCTCTGTCTTAAATGTAAGATCAGCTGCTGCTGTGGCAAGATCTGTAGGTACCACGATTTTGGTAGCTCTGCCATCACCCATCTTCTCAAGAGCCTCAAGCTTCTTAATAAGAAGAACTCGCTCATCCATGTTGGCTGCCTTGAGCATCTCGATACCTTTTGCCTCTGCCTCATATACAAGGCGGATAGACTCAGCCTGACCTGTTGCACGAGCGATAGCTGCGTCTCTCTCTGCCTCAGCCTTAAGTACAAGTGCCTGCTTATCACCTTCTGCTCTAGTGATAGATGCCTGCTTGTGACCCTCTGCCTCAAGAAGTGTCTCACGACGGTCACGCTCAGCCTTCATCTGCTTCTCCATTGAGCGCTGAATCTCTTCTGGTGGAATGATATTCTTAAGCTCAACTCGGCCTACCTTAATACCCCATGGGTCTGTGGCCTCATCAAGAATAACACGCATCTTTGAATTGATGTTATCACGAGATGTAAGTGTCTGATCAAGCTCCAACTCACCAACAAGATTTCGAAGTGTTGTAGCTGTAAGGTTCTCGAGAGCAAGGATTGGACGCTCTGCACCATAAGCATAGAGCTTAGGATCCTGAACCTTGAAATAAACTACAGTATCAATCTGCATGATAACGTTATCTTTTGTAATAACTCCCTGTGGTGGGAAATCTGCCACCTGTTCCTTAAGAGAAACTCTCTTAGCTACTCTTTGAATAAATGGAATAATAACATGAAAACCAGCCTGAAGTGTGGCATGATACTTTCCTAAATTCTCAACTACGAATACATATCCCTGAGGGACAATTCGAATTCCCATGCACAAAAGCACTACTACCAACAATACAATAATTGCTAAAGCTCCCATAACATATCCTCCTACAAAAATAATTAAGTTTATTATATCCTTTTCTGTGCTGTATTGCATCTATGTAAATGATATTAGTTGGACAAAAAAAGGCATTGCAAATCGCAATGCCCATGTATCTTTATTTTCCTAATATTTTATCAAAGATGGCCTGTGCCACATCTTCCTTTGACATAATAGGTAGCTCTCTTGCCTCGTCCTTTGTAATCAAAGTAACTACATTAGTATCTGTTCCGAATCCAGCCCCCTGTGTACGAAGATTATTAGCGACGATCATGTCTACCTTTTTCTTTTCAAGCTTTTTCTTAGAGTTCTCAAGCATGTTCTCGGTCTCCATTGAGAAGCCGCAAATAAACTGGTCATCTCTCCTATGCTCCCCGAGATAAGAAAGAATATCCTCGGTTCTCTCTAGCGCGATGCTTGAATCCTCACCATCTTTTTTCTTGATTTTCTCTGTTGCTACATTTTTAGGTCTATAGTCTGCAACAGCTGCCGATTTAATAATAATATCGCTGTCTGCCGCTCTTGATTTAACAGCCTCAGCCATCTGGGCTGCGCTTTTAATATTAACTACATCCACAAACATTGGTGGCTCTATAGCTACCGGACCTGATACCAAAGTAACCTGTGCCCCACGCTCCATTGCAACCTTGGCAATAGCATATCCCATCTTGCCTGTGCTGTGGTTAGTAATGTAACGTACAGGGTCAATTGCTTCCTCGGTAGGACCAGCAGTGATTAACACCCTTTTTCCTGCCAAATCATGTTCGTGACCAATTTCTCTTAAAATATAGGCAAGTAGTACATCTGGCTCTGGCATCTTGCCTGCCCCTGTATCTCCACATGCCAAATATCCACTGGCTGGATTAATAATCTCAAAGCCGTAGTTCTCAAGAATCTTAAGATTGTCCTGCACAATCTGATTCTCAAACATATTCGTATTCATAGCTGGGCTAACCAGCTTTTTGCACTTAGCCGCTAGAATTGTAGTGGTAAGCATATCATCGGCAATGCCGTGAGCCATCTTGGCTATAACATTGGCACTAGCTGGTGCCACCATAAAAATATCGGCACGCTTAGCCAAGGCTACATGCTCCACATTAAACTGGAAATTCCTATCAAATGTATCAACGAGACATTTGTTTGATGTAAGTGTTTCGAAAGTAATAGGATTTATAAAATTAGTAGCATTTTTAGTCATGATAACATTGACATCTGCTCCAAGCTTCACAAGGGCTGATGCCAAATTTGCAATTTTATATGCTGCAATAGAGCCTGTAACTCCAAGAACAACGCATTTTCCTTTTAACATAAATCCTTACCTCCAAAGAAGTTAAGTTTGTATTGCTGTCTATATCACTTGCTACGATGGCTCAAATTCATGAGCCATCTGCTATTTATATCTAAATATTTAATCTAGTTCTTACCTGCAACTATTCCTGCTGGATGAATCTTATCAAGTACGATTCCAACAAGGTAAACGATGATTGCAGATACTACTGCCTCAATTACTCCATTGAAGCTGATAACTGTTCCGATGAATGCCATGAGCTTTGATGGCTCAACACCAACAGCTGCTGCATACTGAGCATTATATAATACGAAAATGCTTCCCATAACAAGAAGTGTATTTGTAAGTGCTCCGGCAACGCCTGCAGTTGTAAAGGCAAGTGTCTTGGCATCTTTCTTCATGAATAATACCTCGATAGCTATAAGCACAAGTATTCCAAATACTGCACCAGCTACCTTAGGGAATAATACACCGGAATTATATATATTAATCCAATATGTAACCTCATCCTGTACAAAGCTTGTAGCAATACCCTCTGTGATGGCATCACCTTCGTTGATGAACTTAAAGAAAAGTCCCTCACCGATTTTGCCCTTTGTAACAAGACCGTTGAAGAGTGCATATACACCATATCCAAGGACAAATGATACAGCCGCATTTAAGATAGTACCATATACTGTCTTAAGCTTAGAGCTCATCACTTTCTTAATTCCTACGAATACAAAAAATGGAATAACACCAATCATTACTCTAGGGAATACTGGAATA
The DNA here is from genome assembly GCA_017557435.1 of Pseudobutyrivibrio sp. Lineage (GTDB taxonomy): Bacteria > Bacillota > Clostridia > Lachnospirales > Lachnospiraceae > Pseudobutyrivibrio. The sequence continues at coordinate 172,918 of JAFYYR010000003.1, forward strand.
AACACGCTCTTGAGAACGATAATGATTGCTGCTCCAACTGAATCGTGTGGAAGCATGTGTAAAGCTGCAATTGGCGAGAATACAAATGAAGATAATGAAGTAGCCTGAACAGAACTCTTAATCAAGCTTGTTACTCCAAATACTCCGCCAAGGAATGCACCTTTCTTAGGTCCTAAGAAAATAGAACCAATGATAACTGGAATATGAAGTGTTGTTGCATTAATAACTACAAGTGGAATATATCCGAGTGGTGTGAGAGCCATTGCAATAATAATGGCTACGAATAACGCTGTGAGCACGAGCTCATAGGTCTTAGAATTTTTGCTTTGCATTTTGTTCCTCCTTTTGGTAGAAGCCTCCACGGGTCTCCTCCTGCTAAAAAACATAGCAAGCGTTAAATTTTTAACAGCATCTGAATTCTAACATGATTTTTAGAATCCTACAACTATTTCTTTTACACCAGCTATATCGCCATATTCTGCTCTTATCTTTAATTCTACTCTGCTGCCTTTAAATAGCTACTTACGCAGTAGAGCACCTGACCATTGTACTCTACTCTAGACCAGCCGTATTCATTGTTGATTCCTGTTCTTGTAAATGTGGTTCCTGCATAAACTGTAGCAATTACAACAGAATCTGTATCAGTAACACTTGGCTTAGAGCGCAAGTTGATAACTTCCTTTGGTGTTACCACTTCATTAACATCAGTAAATTTTGTTCTAAATCCAGTGTCAGTTGATGTTGACTGATCTGCCGCTGGCTGTTCTTGTGCTGCCTGCTGTGTAGTCTGAGCTGGAGCGCTTAAATCTGTAGTCAAATAACTTGATACAGCATAGTATGTAACTCCATTGTAGACTACTCTGGACCAGCCGCTTGAGCTAACACCGGTACGTGTTGCTGTCTGACCATTAGTAAGAGTCACCATTACTGTACTGTCTGCTCCCTGGCTTGGGATATTTCTTAAATTGGTCTGGCTCTTAGCAGTAACTGTCTCGTTAACCTCATCAAATTTCATAAGGGCTTCCACATCTGCAGATGCCTCCTCGCGACCAGATGTATCTTGAGCAGAGGCTGTAGCATCATAGCCAAAATATGCCACGTCAACATCTACCTTTTGCTTGATTCCAGGTACTGAGCCCTGATTGGTGTATTGCCACATTGCGCACTGTCCATCATAGGCAGGACCATTGGCAATGTTGCTTGTATCCTGATTGTACCAGGCCATCCATATCTTATAGCTCTTTTCAATTGTGCTTGTCTTCCATTTTGCGTCAGCTGCCAGCTCATTTTTTGAAGCGTAGAACATTGGTGTATATCCCTTAGCTCCAATCTCCTTTAAAAATGCCATGGCAATATTGCTTCGCTGATCTATTGAAAGTCCATACTGACGGCTTGAGCTATTTTCAAATCCCTCGCAATTGTATCCAACAGGATAAGTAATTGCATATTTTGAAATGTAGCTTGCTACCCAGTCTGCCTCCTCAACTGCCTCATCAGTTGTGACAGCTGTGGAGAAAAAATATGCTCCAACTTTTATTCCATTTTTCTCAGCTTCTTGCATATTATATTTTGCATTGCTGTCGGCTTTTATTTCCCCTGTAGTGGAATCTCTATATCCCACACGTACCATTGCAAAATCAATTCCTGAGCCTGCTACCTGTGCCCAGTCAATAGTCCCCTGGAATTTGGAAACATCTATACCATAGGTGATAGATGCATTCTCTCCTGCCACATTGGCACTTACTAAATCTGATACCTCAATAGACTGACCTGTTTCCACTGTCACTGTAATCTGAGGGTCAGTTGCATCCTCTTCTGTAACTACTATTTCTTCAGGCTCCTCAGGAACCTCTACATCTTCATCTGTTTTAACTGCTTCAACCTTCTCCTGAACTGGTTCATCTTCAGTAGCCTTTGTAACTATGTTTATTAATAAATAGGCGCCACCAACTGCCACCAAAAGAATGACCAGAAACATACCTGCTATAACAAGTCTTCTCTGTATCATTTTGCGTCTTCTGCGGCTTCTTCTGTCATTTCTTCTTGCCATGATAATTCTCCCTTATGGATTATTCACGTATAATATACCACAAATTAATTATCGGCGCAGACTATTGCCAAGAAATAAAAAAAGAGCTGGCACCTATGTGCCAGCCCTAATGTCTCTATGTATTATTATTTGAAGAATGACATCTCATTATTAAGCTGCTCTGCAATATCTCTAAGTCCTGTTGCTGAATCAGCAAGGTTAGCTACTGTAGCTGAAAGTTCCTCTACTGATGCACCTGTTGTCTCTGAAGAAGCTGCATTCTGCTGAGAAATTGCTGAAAGTGATGACATTGCATCTGATACTACATCGTTAGATGCCACGCAAGTACTTGCCCCATCTGCAATACTCTTAACGCCTTCTACTGTCTCCTCAATATCAGCAAGCATTCCATTTACAGAGCTAAGTGTCTCACCAAGTGCTTCCTGCTGCTCGATATTGCCCTGGCGAACCTGCTCTGCTGCTGCAACAGCTCGCTCTGCCTCTGATAAAAGTACATCCATAACCTGACGAATTTCCTGAGCCATGTTCTCAGAATCATCAGCAAGCTTTCTGATTTCCTCTGCTACAACTGCAAATCCTTTACCAGCCTCACCTGCTCTTGCGGCCTCGATTGATGCATTAAGTGAAAGCAAATTGGTCTGGGAAGCTATTCCAGAAATTCCCTCTACTCTCTCATTAATATCTCCAACGGCCTTTTGTGTAGCACCGATTGTCTTTGCAATCTCTTCAATCTTAAGAGTCATCTCGCTACTTGAATCCTGAAGATTTATAAGTGACTTACTAGAAGCCTCTGATGCATCCTTCATTCTCGCTGCAAGATTTTCCATATCATCTGTAGAACTCTGAACGCCACCTACAGCATCGGTAATCTTTCCAACATTTTCTGCTGCCTGCTGGATTTCCTCTGCCTGCTGAACAGCGCCTGTTGCAATCTCCTGAACTGCTGTTGAAACGCCTTCTGTTGTGGCAGAAATCTGATTAGCCATATCGGATAATTCTTCCGATGAGTTGCCAACTGTAGATGCTGATTCCTTAATATGTCCCACTATCTCATCAAGCTTTTCTATTACTGTATTTGAGCTGTTTACAATCTTGCCAAACTCATCCTGTCTCTTAGAAAAACCAGATATACGTTTGAACTTACCATCTGCAAGCTCTGATAGTGATTCATTAACAGCATTTATTGGTTTTGTAAATCCATTTGCCAATATTACGGAAATGATTGCAACAATGATTAATAAAAATACACCTATTCCAATAACAGTGATTGCTGATTTCCTGATTGTCGCCATAATAGCGCTTTCTTTTACAGCAACACAAACAGTAAATCCAGTCAATGTATCCTTTGCAAAAGATACGTATGTAGGATAGCCTACTGCTGTAGATCTAAATGTTCCCTCAATCGCATCAGTTGTCATATATGGAGAGTTGCTAAAATTCAACACTTGGTCTTCTGATGTAATCTCATACTGAGAATGTGCGACCAGATCACCATTTCGATCAATTACAAATCCTTCGTCACACTCTGCATCTAGAATTGTATGGAAATCATTTACATTATAATTTCTATGGACAGTACCAAGGATTTTTCCTGTTTCAGGGTCCTTAATTGGTGCTGCCATACTGATACTACGTACACCTGTCGACTGGCTTGTAATTACATTTGATACTGCAAATTCCCCGGCCATAGCCTGCTGCCAATACTCACGCTCATGAATATCAACCAGCTTGCCATCGTCATCTCGAAGTACCATCATGCCTTCGGAATTTGTTAATACTACTACATTTCCATCACCTAAGAATTCATCGATAGATTTCATCTGATCCTTCAGATCATTCATATCTACCTCTTCGCCCTTCATGAAAGCGATAACTGTAGGTGAATCAGCAAATGATGTAATAGCTGACTGATTAGTAGTAATAACCTGTGCTATAGCAGCTTCTACATACCAGGTCTGCCATTCCAGGGAATCAATTGCATCTGCTTTTGCTTTTTCCGTAGATGTGTAGTAGCTGATTCCCACTGCAATAACAAGCGGAACAATAGCCACCAAAAGCATAGCTACAATCAATTTAGTTTTTATACTTTTGCTCCAAGCAATACCGTTTTTCGCTCCCCGTTTAGCCTTTGCTTTTCCCATAATCGCCGTCGCCTCCTTGTTTGTAATTTTCTCCTTTTACTTGTGTAAACAACGCGCTTTGCAAAAGTAAATTTCGCTATTTTTATATTAGCGCAACAGGATTTGAAAAGTGTGCTTTTTATGTGAACAATTGGCTAAATCTATTATTGTTTTAATGAATCAGTATAATATTCATTTCCATAAATATCCGTAAATACGTATGAGACTAAAAGTTCACCATCTTCGATAACAAGGTTTGTAATTTGCATCTCAGACATATTCTTTTGGATAGTCATCTGCTGGCCCAGATAGTACTCTTCTTCAATCTTTACATTATCACCAGCCATAGTGTAATACTTGCAGATAAAATCAAGGGTATCTCCAGGCTGAAGCTCTGTAAGATTCTTAGCAATAACCTCTGTATTCTCATCATATCCAAACACAGCACCTGCCACATAGCCATCCTCGTGAGCTGAATCAAATACTAAAATCAAATCTGCTCTCTGACCATTTAACATAACAGGAACTCTACCTGTGATAGTGTAGTTATCCGCTGTACCTGTTGTATCTATGTGATAGTAAGCTACAATCTGGCCATCTATAGCAAGCCAACTTCTATCCGTATTTGCGATAAGATTTCCATTCTCGTCCCATTCAAATGTATTATCAAGACCTAAATCGATATAGCCATCCCCATCCTTAACCAGAGTGGCAAGCTCAATATCCTGGATATTCTCCCACTGGTTTTCCTCAAGGGCAATTACAGTATCTCCAGCTTCATTTTCAGTCCACTGAAGGTCAGATAAATCTAAATTATTTTCAGCAATATACTCAGCTGCAAGTTCTCTATCCACACCATTTTCTAGGAACTTATTTCCGCTTGATGATGTGAGCATTCCAAGAATTTGACCAATAGCCTCAGGGCTAGTTAAATCGATTCCCGAACTGCTGCTTGAACTGCCAAATATACTACTTGGGAACTGGTTATTATTGGTAGCCTGCTGACCATAGTATTCCATGGAAGCAAACTTCTGAATACACTCACTATAGCTGTCGTCCATACCAATCTCATCATAAGTAGATACCATATTGTCTACCTTGCTGGTCTGACGGTATGGGAAATAAATCGAAAGACCGTAGGCATTTGTCATGTTTGAAGAAGTCTTGTTATATTTAACTGCTCCAAGCAATGACTGAGCAAGCTCCTTACCCTCACTATTATCAAGCTTTACAGCAAAATCTATAAGGTCAATCTGGTCAATTCTAGATGAGCTTGCAAACTCTCTTGTGCTTGCTCTTGCATCAGAAACTACCTTGTATTCCTTTTTCTCGATGAGAGAAGTGGTTGAATTTGCAAATCCCTTTAAATCCTCCGGAACAGTTGCTGCAAGTTCCGCCAAATCTATAAGTGAAAGAGTAGTCTTTTGCCCAGGGCACTGCTGACCGCACTGAGCCACAAAATCATCCACGATAGTCTTTCCAATCTCAAGAGTAGACTGAGAAGGATTTGCACTTAGATTTGTAAGCCAATTAGTATAGTACCAACCGATACCTGGCTCTGTCTCTTCAGATGCAATCATGTAGTCACTGTGAGAATCAAGCATAAGTCCTGTCTCAACAGTAGCCATAAGGCATGCATCAAAGCCTACAAAATCATACTTCAAACCGCCATCTGTAAGTGCCTTATTAACCTCAGCTAAATCCATGGCGCCAGCGTTCTTATGCTTTTCATCATAGCCATAGCCTGTTACTGAACCACCGCCGTGATCCCAGAAAATAAGGGCATATCTATTAGCAGGGAAATTCTGTCCACCCCACTTAATAAAGCTAGACAATGTATTTGGGTCGGTCATTGGAAGATCACCGATATTATCCTTCAACAATGCCATCTTGCCATTTTTAATCTGGTAAATCTGATTAGTTCTATTACTTACAACAGAATTCTTCCAGTTAGTACATCCACCTGTGTACACAAGAAGATTGATATTTCCAGACACTGTGGCATTTAGCATCTCCTGAATATCCTTTGATGCCATGGCTGCTCTAGACTCTAGATCTGTTCCGCACATATACACCATAATGGTCATGGAATCAGTTCCATTGCCCTTTACCTGTGTGTACTTCTCACGGGCTGAGCTTGCCACTGTCTCATCTAAAACTCCTGTATTGGACTTCATACTCCATGTGGAGTTACCGCTTTGAGACATGCTAGTAAAGCCTCCACCCAAAAGTGTAGAAGCAAGTGTAGATATGGTACTTCCTGTATTACCACCTGAGCTACCACCGGTGCTTCCTCCTGAGCCGCCTCCGCCAAGAAAGGCACCAAGGCCACCGCCACCACCTAGCAACAACACAAGTGCAATAATAATCAACTTTCCAAGGCCGCCACCGCCGCCTCCATTGATACCGCGGTTACCACCTGAACCGCCACTGCTTCCCATTGGACGACGATGAACGCTTCCACTTCCAGTTACGTTTTTCTTTCTCGAAATAGGTCTGTCAGCCATCTTTTTCCTCCCGTTTCATACAAAATGACTCTAATAACTTTATTTTACACTTTTATTAAAAAATGGCAAAAAATTAGAGGCCCAACTTTAGGGCCTCTTAGAATTTCATATTTGATTATTTTAAAGCCATCTCTTCCATTTCCTTGGCTATCTTGTTGATTACCTCCAAGGTTTCATTCATGTTGCGAAGAGCCTCCATAGCATCATCACTGACAGAACCTACAGTGTCTGTAGCTGCTGCCACTTCTTCTGATGTGGCAGAGAGATTTGTGATGTTGTCCATAATCTGAGTGTTGGCATTGATTACATCGTCAACTGATGCCTTTACCTGAACTACTCCTGAGCGAAGGTCATCTGTACCAGTTTTAATTGCATCAAGCTTTGTGCCTGTCTCTGTGATAAGTTCATTTTGCTTTGCAGCGTACTCAGCAGATTTTGACATAGCAGCTGCTGCAGATTTAGCATCTGATGTAAGGCGCTCTATAATTCTTGAAATCTCCTCTGTAGCCTCTCTTGTGCTCTCAGAAAGAGCTCTGATTTCATCAGCAACAACAGCAAATCCCTTACCAGCTTCACCGGCTCTTGCAGCCTCAATCGATGCATTAAGGGCAAGCAAATTAGTCTGGCTTGAAATACCAAGAATTGTCTCTGTTATAGCCTGCACATCCTGAATACTATCATTGAGGGCTTGAGTAGTGGTAGATGTTTCTATGTTTATATTTGCAACTTCCTCTGCCTGACTCTTAAGTTGATTAATAAGAGATACACCGTCATTTACTGTACTTTCTACCTGGCTTGATACCTCATCGATTGTATTTGCTTCCTCACCAACAGCCTGAATACTTTCCTGGATAACAGCTGTCTTATTAGTTTGATTCTCAATTGCTTCTGCTGTATTTTTGGTACCCTCAACAATCTCAGATACTGAGTCATGGACCACATTCATGTGGTCATTAAGATTGTTGGATACTTCATTAGCTTCTACGAATTTATTATTAAGCTGCTCTGCTAAATCAACAATAGCCTCGGATGTCTCTTTGATATTTATTGCCTTGTCCTTAATAGTATCAAGTGTCTCTGTAGTCTGACGACGCTGCTGTCTGCAAACTATAACTGCCATTGTACAAGCGATAATACTAAATATAAACTGAGTGGTGAGATTTTTACCAGTGATAGAGCCCTCTCTTACCTGCATGAATCCTGAAGCCAAAAGGCATACATTTGCAATTATACATCCTATTCTTACAGTGTTTGCCTCACCATAAATCATAACAATCAGAATTATGGTATACATGAAAATATACATATGTGGATCACTTGGTTTGAATATATTAAGAACAAATAGCACCACCATTGATAGTGTGACGCAATATTTGTATATATATTTTTCCCCGTAAATAATAGCCCCTACTTGTAATAGGATAATATCTACAATCGCCACAACAAGTCTTACTGTATCAAGAGGATTTACCCCATTAAAAGCCAATGCTCGAATTGCAAAAAATGCAATAGCTATGGCCGCTATCGTGCCACAGTATCTAGCAAGCTTATTTCTTTCGGACATCTGTCTTTTCTCGATTTCCATCTTTCCTTGGGCTTCACTCATATTTTTTCCTCCACACTATGTATGCAATTAAAAATGAATAACGCTAAACACACTGCTAGTAACTAACAGTATATCAATAATAGTCTGAAATTTGTATGAATTAGCAGAATTTTCACAAATGATTCATCGCATTAAAAAGCCCCATCAAACTTACGTCTGATGAGGCTAGTTTTGATTTGGTTAAGTTCTCTCTAGATAAAATCTATGACATTATTGCTTCCATTTCGATTTCTACAAACTGTGTAGGTCGATTTAAAGCTGATGTTCCAACAACTGTGCAAAGCGGTCTGATGTCGTGGAATATTTCTGAGTATGCCTGACAGATGTTTCCACACTCTCCCATATCGGTAGCATATACTTTTACAGAAACCACGTCAGCAGCAGATGCACCTGCTTTTTCCAAAAGTGCGACCTGCTTCTCTAGAACATATTTTGTCTGCTCAAAGGCGTTCTGCCCGTATACTGTACCGTCTGGCTGAACAGATGTGGTGCCTCCAATTTTAACAAAAGGTCCCACCTTCACCATTCGGGAATATCCCACTTTTTCTTCAAGAGGTGCACCTGAGCTATAGTTTGTTCTTGTCATATCCATAATAATTTCCTCCTTAATTTAGATTTTTGCTTTAAATCTGTCGTATCTCAATGGGCTTAAGTCGATTGCTGTAGTTCCATCAGTAATCAGCATAGCAAGCTGCTCACCTACCGCCGGAGCGATGCCAAATCCATGACCTGTGAAAGCGCAGGCAATTATCAAACCCGGAACCTCATCAACCTCACCAAGCACTGGCACTCCGTCCTGGCTGGTATCCACATATCCAGCCCATGTTCTTACGATTTTTGCATCCTCCAGTGATGGGAAATATTTCATGATGCCTCGGCAAATACATGGGGCTGTGATTGATGTATTGGATGGTGAGTTTTTAACGCCTATATCCTTATTGTTAAGCTCTAATCCTGATGAACCACCAAATACAAATGAACCGTGTTCTGTTTGATGTCCATAGAAATCTGCCTCTGCAGTTCCAAGCATCTGGTTAAACATATGAGGCTCAGCCTCTGTGACAAGGCATTCCAAAAGTTCCTGATGCATAGGCACATCTACACCAACTGTTGCAAGGATTTCTCTGGATTCATAGCCTGCTGCAACTAAAACATAATCACCCTCATAAACATTGTTCTCTGTAATTACTTTTTTTACTCTGCCCTTTACTTTTTTCAGACTGATTACCTTCTCACCAGTCAAAAATCTAACGCCCTGCATTCTGGCTTTGCGATAGTATGCTAAGGTTGTTACCATTGGATTTGCATGACCATCCGTAGGACACCAGCTGGCTCCAATAACCTCATCTGAAAGAAAAGGATTGATTTCCTTTACCTCTTTGGCATCTACCATTCTTACATCAAGTCCGCAGGCAACAGCTCTGTCTGTAAGCCCCTGAAGAATATCAAGATGCTTCTTGGTTTTCCCCAATCGAAGATTTCCCTCTTTATGATATTCACAATCCACACCCAATTCCTCTGATAAGTGTGGCCATAGCTTTTCAATTCCATACATTGCTAGTGGAAGTTCTCTTGGATCTCTTCCTGACTGGCGAACACCGCCACCATTTCTTGAGGAACCTCCATTTCCTATGTTTTCACTTCCTTCAAGAACAATTACGCTCTTTCCCTTTTTCGAAAGGTAGTAGGCTGTAGCACATCCAATAACACCTCCGCCTACAATCACAACATCTGCTTTGTTACTCATTAGGCATCCACCTCCTCGCAACCGAAGATTTTCATCTCTATTGGTCTCATTGGCGACCTTGCTGTGGCTGGTTCCAAATCAGCAGGAGAAACACCAAGCTCCCTTGCCACGATTCCCTTTACAAGTCTGGAACAGGTCTGTCCCTGACATAATCCCATGCCACTTCTGAGATATCTTCTGATTTCTGTCATTGTCCACATACCATCGTGAACTGCCTTACGAATTTCACCCTTTGTCACTTCTTCACATCGACATATCAACATGTCATCATCAGGTGCTGGAACAAATGGACCAATATCTATATTTCTATCAATAACCTTACCCATATTATCAAGTCCTTTCTCGTAATTTATATAAAAGAATCATTATGCTAAAGCCTTGAAAAATCTGGCTTTCATAGCATATTCCTTAGGAACTTTTATAGTTAGGAGATTTGTATGATCAAAGGCCTTAACTGCTCTCACTGAAACAACCTCTGCTTCGCAGATTTTCTCGCCCTTTCTATTAAGTCCAAACCCCTTATCACCAACCTCTGGAAGAGGAATGAACTCATATGGCATTGTTACTGTGCTACTGCCATCTCCTGTATCTTCATCAACCAAGAATATTGCCTGTCCTGAGCAGCTCGCAACGCACATTCCACAATTAATACAATTCCCTTCCGTCTTTACAATTGGAAGATTTGTGATATTGGCACCGATTGAAATACATCCCTTTTTACATGCATCCTGACAAGGATTACAAGGAATGTTCTGGGTACACTCAATTACTGGATGAATTCCGACTTTATGAGTTACTCCTGGATATCTTTCAATCTCCTTCTCACTTATATAGCCCTTTTCCAATAGGTTTGTAGATATATCAATACCTTCTTCTGTCTTTTCGATTAACTTGCCTCGATTTTTGGGAGCGAACATGCCCTGACGAAGGCTCTCCAAATCATCCTCTAAAATCTTCAGATTTTCCTCTAATTCTTCCTTTGTACAGTAGCCTAAATACTCTGCAGCACATATACCTGCCATCCTACCTTCTATCATTGCCGAGCTGGCTTCTTCGATTCCTGAAACATCACCTGCTGCAATAATTCCAGGTACGCTTGTCCTGCCGTAATCATCTATGATAGGCACCTGTCCGCCTCTTTTTGGATTATCTTCCATTTCGCAGCCTGCCATCTTTAACAGCTGAGACATTGGGGATAAACCTACTGCCATACAAACTGTGTCTACATCAAAATGCTTTTCTGTATCTGGGATAGGTATAAAGCTACTATCCACCTGATTGATGGTAACACCTGTAACGAACTCATCGCCCTCCACTTCTTTGATGGTGTGGGATAAATAAAATGGAACACCACATCTGGCAACCTTAGCTGCGTGAACTCCGTATCCACCAACTCTAGGTGCTGCATCTACCAGCGCTACCACCTCACAGCCTGCCTGCATAAGCTGAAATGATACAACAAGACCAACATTACCTGAACCAAGCATAAGCACTTTATTTCCCGGTTTAATTCCATGAAGATTCATCATAGTTTGAGCAGCTCCTGCTCCGATAACTCCAGGTAATGTCCAGCCTGGGAAGGTAACCATGTTTTCTGCTGCACCTGTTGCTACGATAACAGCATCGCCCTTGTAGTGATTGATACCATCTCCAATCTTTACTGTAATCTCCTTATCATCATAAAGACCAATTACTGTAGCATTTAAAACAACCTCTACACCTAGCTCATTGGCCTCTTTTAGCAACTCCTGACCTATCTTAAATCCCCTTATTTTTGCATGATGTTCCTTGGAACCAAAAAACTTATGAATCTGCTTAAAAAGCTGTCCACCAGGCTTTTCATTTTCATCAAAAATAATGACTTCCATTCCTCGTTTTGCAGCCTCAATCGCTGCACTTAAACCAGAAGGACCAGCTCCTACAATTACTAAATCATATCTTTTCATCTTCAGCTTCCTCCTTAATTCTTATTCAAATGGCTTATCACTAACACCATACTGTGTTCTGACATCCATTCCTTCTCTTAAAGGAGTGATGCAGGTTCTTACATTCGGAACCCCATCCACTATCATTACACAATCAGTGCATCTACCAATTGCACAAAAGACGCCTCTTGGCTTGTGCTCTTTCTTTGTATATCTATGAACCATAAGGCCCTGAGCCTTTAAAGACACCGCAATGGGCTCCCCCTCAAAACCTTCTATTTCCTTTCCATCAAATTTAAATAACACTAATTTTCCTTTTTCCTGTACTCCAAGAATTGGATGTTCTGCAATTCGACTAGCCATAACAAAACTCCTTCCCTTTTTTATTGATTTTTCGGTCTTTTGATGTTAAACTTCTGCTAAATACCGTGTATCTATCGAGACAATGGAGTCATCTTTCTCCCATTGTCTCTTTTTTTATTTTTATGGAGGGTAATATGAATCAAAAACAATTATTTTATTTTGCTAAGGTATATGAAACCCATAGCATCTCAGCTGCTGCAAAAAAATTGTATGTGTCTCACCAGGTCATCAGTAAAGCCGTTCTAGCTTTGGAAGAAGAATTTGGCTTTCAATTATTCGTAAGAAAAAAGAATCAGATGGTTCCTACAAAAGATGCTGTAAATTTGTATCCTCATACACTAAACATTCTTCAGGAATTTTCTCTTGTTGAGAACAAAGCATTTATGTTTGAGCAGAACCGGAAGCCCCTTAAAATACTGTGTTCATATGATTCGCTGAATATTATTCCTCCTGAATTCTTCAGCTATTTTTCCGACAAATACAAAGATATTTTGCTTCATATAGAAGAAATGCCAGATCTTTCAATTGTTGAAAATCTTGATAAGCACAAGGTCGAGCTGGCACTACTTCCTGGACCTTTGGACTACTACAAATATGAAACACATCAAATAGCTGTTTCTGATTTTAAAGTTTTAATCTCAAAGGATAACCCTCTATCCACCAAAGACCGTATTCCATTTATCGATTTAAATGATTACAAAATCATTTTCAAAGGCAGCCGTACACCTCTTGATATCGTGCAACTTGATAGCTTTAAGAAAGAAAATTGGAATCCAAATATTATGGTTGAACTGTCCGACTGCCAATATGCTTTTGAACTTGTTTACAGAAACTATGCCGTTGCAATGGTGTTAGATTATGTTGCTCAAAAAGCTGATTCTGATAAGGTTGTTGCTCTGCCATTTGAGCCAAATCTTACGAAGACAATGTATCTGGTAAATAACTCGCATGCTATTCTTTGTCCTGAAGCTCTCACCTTTAAGCAAGAGCTACTGGAGTGGATTTCAGCTCAATGAAAATCTCTTTTGAGCTAAAATCTCAACCACATCAACGGCATCTTCAAAATCGATATATTCCATATTGAGGATTAGATCTCTATATTTTGGAGAGTTGAAATCTTCGCCAGTGATGCTTTTATAAAACTTTGCTCTAGCCTTATCAATGATTTTGATGTGCTCTGCTGCCTCTACTCTGGTAAGGTTAAGAGCTGTAATACACTGCTCGTATCTATGCTCATATGGAGCAGTTACATGTACGCGGAAGATATCTTCCTTGCCCATTTTGCTAAACAGATAATCAGCTGCTCTTCCAACGATTACGCAATCATTTTTTTCAGCTTCTTCCATAATAATTTCTGTCTCTACCTTGTATAGCTTTGCCTGCTTAGCAGTATCTCCAAACCCCAGCGGTGAAGCCATTGCAATGTATTTTGATCCATCCAGATGATTTTTGATTACCATCTGATTATCGTATGCACGTAGTTCCTCTACATCCATCCCCATTTTTTCGGCTGCTCTTTCAATGATTTCTGGATCCAAAAATTTGAATCCCAATCTATCAGCCAATTCCTTGGCAAGTGGTCTTCCAAGTGTACCGAACTGTCTGCTTAATGTTATAACGTGTCCCATACAACATCCTCCCTAGTAGCTTTCTCTGTTTCTTCTTCAACATCAATATTTTCCAGCTTCATCGGTTTAAACAGTGGTTTCTTCACCACGAATTTGCACCAGATTATCGCATATGCGATAATGACTGCTAAAATTGCCACCGAAATTTTATATATTAAAATTCTTGATTCACCAACATCGATTGCATATACCATGTATATGTTTCCAATGATTCCAATAATCTGAGGTATTCCTCCTAATATTAAGAACTTATTCCTTTCAGCGTTTGGATATCTCTTTCTCAGAACCAATACAGCACCATGGATTAAAATATAATCAATCAGCCACAAACAAGATGCTGCTAATACTACAAAGCTAATTCCATTGGAAACAGCCAGGTTTGAAATAATAAATCCTGCAGTTACTACGGCCATTAATGTCAGTCCCGCAAAGGCTACATGATTCTTATTTTCCTTATAGAAAATCGTAGGTAAGTTTCCATCTTCAGCCATACCTTGCATGATTCTTGGTGGTGCAGCAAACATACTATTTACTGTGGAAACCGCCGCAAGCATTGTGATAATTCCCATCCAAGCCTTTCCTAAACCACCTAGCATGTTTGTGGCAAAAGTCATATGAGGTGTACCGGTTGGATCATCCGCCAGAATTGCATAATCTACATAATTTGCCATAGCATTTCCTAATAAAGATTGAACTGAGAAAAGTAGCGCTAAGCCTATGGCTATTGAAAGGATTACATCTCTTTTTGGATTCTTCATATCCTTGGCTACCGGAATTACGAATTCAACTCCAATGAACAACCAAAAGGCTACAGATGCTAATTGAAATCCTCCGCTAATTCCTGAAAAAGCAGGTGTGGATTGATGTGTTATAACCCCTCCTGTGCCAAGCTTTAAGGTACCTATAACACCAAGCAAAAACATTGAACCAATCAACAAAATAACTACTATATCCTGAACCTTTGAGAACAAATCCAATCCTTTCCAGTTTACGAAGAACAACGCTAGCAGAATAATCATAGAAATAATTCTCGCATCTACACTTGGAAAAAATAAGTTTCTTAAAACTATTCCGCACATTGCCAACTCAGCTGTCATGGTCAGTGCCATTGTCACTACGTAAGCTGCCAGGTTTGCCGTAATTGAAACGAAAGAGCCAAAGCCTACCATCAAATATTGGCTTGTTCCTCCGCTTGCATTTGGCATTAGCCTGTTAAGCTCTCCAAAGGAGATGCCAACAAACATATTCAAAATCATTACAAAAAACATTGGTACTATAAATGCTCTTCCAAGTGATCCAATTCCACTACCGAGAGAGGATAAGCAGCTTGTGGCAACAATAAGTCCAACACATATGGCAACGCTGCTAAACAGACTCAATTTTTTAGTATTCATATATCACATCATCTCCTTAAAAAAAACGACAAAGAATTCTGTCAGACGTCTTTGTCGTTTTGAAAACAATATATTAATAGAAATATGGTGTATCCCAAAGGTTAAGTGGAGTTCCGATTCCAAGCTTAACTGCGTTGTCGTAAACTGTCTTGCCCCAAGCAACATCTTCAACTGGCATACCACCGATTGAATAAAGTACTATCTCATCATCATCTTTTCTTCCAGGGATATCACCACTTACGATACCACCCAAATCTTCAATTCTTGATTTATCAAGCTTGCCCTCATGTACCATATCTAAGTACTTACAACCAAGAAGGAACATTGTATCAAATGTTGGATATGGATACTCCTCTGCCCAAGCTTCGTAAAGCTTTGAGTTATCAACTACCAGCTTAGATTTTGCAATTAACTCATCAGAAACATTTACAGCTCCTGGTCCACAAATCAAGCAACCTTTCTTAACCCATTCATCTTTGATTGTAGGATAATTTGCCTGACCCCCTGTTGGTGTAGATGTTGCAAATGAAAGGATATCTGAATCTCTAACACACTCTTCAAGTGTATCGCAAACAATGAATTCCTTTACCTGTGGGCATTTCTCGCTAACATAATCAATAAATCTTTCAATTGATGCCTTTCCTCGACCTTTAATCTTAATTGTTTCAATTGGTCTGATGCTGCAGAATGTTTCAGCTGTAATAGCATTAATCATTCCAGGTCCAACAATACCAAGAACCTTTGAATCCTCTCTTGCAAGATACCTAACACCTACGGCTGGAATAGCTGCTGTTCTGTATGCACTGATAAGGTTTGCTGACATCAACGCCTTTGGCTGTCCTGTCTCCTTATCGTTAAGCATTACTGTAAGGATGGATCTTGGAATCTTCTTATCTCTGTTTCCTACATTTGAGCCGTACCATTTCATACCTGCGATATCGAATTTTCCACCAAGATATGCTGGCATCGCCATGAATCTTCGATCAGGCCCATCCTTAGGCATGTTTGGAAATTCTGGCTCTACGGGGAATGTAACCATGCAACCATGGGAGTTACCATTTTCTCCGCCCATTCTATAGTCGCCCTCGTATAAAATCTTAAGAAGATCTTCCATACAATCTGTACACTTTACCGGGTCATTTACTCCTGCCTTTACCATATCTGGTTCACTTAAATACAAGAAATCAATTTTAGGGTAACTCATAATATCATCCTCCTTTAAATAAAAAATAGGCGCTATCAATTTCCTTTTGGAAATCAATAACGCCTTTGTTATCTTAGTTCTTGGTGAGATTTTAGCAATGCACTGTACTAAAGTAAAGCACCTTTATTTTGTACCCCTGCAACTATTTTGTTGCAGCTACAAAACTACGATAACTAATCCACCTATTATTAATAGAATTCCTGCTCTTCCTTTTCTTGTCAGTCTTTCATTTAGGAAAATATAGGCAAGCAATACTGTAAAAACCACGCTACTTTTTACTATGGCTGTGACCACCGAAACAATACCTATTTCTATAGCGATGTACATAAGTATGTTAAATACTCCAGTAAGCACACCACTTATCACATTATCCTTAATATTTTTAGATGACATTTTTAGCTCTTTAATCTGTATACTGTCTTTTTTCTTCATGGCAAAAAAGACACACCAAAGAACAATGGTAACTATAAATATTCTTAATGTGGTTGTTTCAATAGGACTAACAGAACCACTATCAGCTTTTGCAACAACATTGGATAATGCCATCAGCACAGGAGATACGACGCCCCAGATTATTCCTTTACGTATTCTTGAATTATCTTTTGATTGGAATGAATAATCTTTCTTGCCCACTACCAAAAGTGTTCCAGTGATTAAGAAAAATGTTCCCAAAAGCATTGTTAATGTAATCTTTTCACCAATCATAGTGTAGGCAAACAACATGGTTGCAACTATGTTGAATTTATCTAGGGCCGCTACAATACTGACATCTATATAATAAATTGCAAGCATATATGTGAGCCAGGACAATCCCTGTATTACACCAGAAGCAAGTGTAATACACATGGTCCTGTCTGGCATATTTGCTAAATTTCTGTTATCACCTATCACATATCCAATAATAAAAATCGTTACGGTAGTAATGGATAATGAAATTGCACCGTACCAAAACGGATTCTGACCTTCTATTCCCGATTTCCTATACACCGCTGCTACAGCCGAAATGAAACATGCCGCAAATGATAACCCTATCCACATACCGTCGTCCTCCCTGATGTTTACTAAACAAAAAAGACGAAGGAACTGACTCCTTCGTCTTTAGACGTAGTATATTCATAGGTTATTGTTATGTCAATATTACTGTAAACTATCAAGTATTCTTGAAGCAATTTTAGCCATCGCGACCATCCTCTAAAGTAAAAAAATCCCTATACCAATGACTGGTATAGGGATATAAAACAATCTAATTATTTAGCTGAAGCTTTAAGTAATTCAACGATTTCCTTTTCAGTAGAAAGGCTAAGAACCTTCTCTGCTAAAGCGTCTGCATCAGCCTTAGACCACTTAGAAATGATTGCACGAGCTGTGAGTACAAGTACTGGGTTAACAGAGTACTCATCAAGACCGAATGAAATCAAAAGTGGAATCATGAGTGGATCAGCTGCTGCCTCACCGCACATACCAACAGGGATACCTGCTGCATTACCTGCTGCGATGATGTTCTTGATTGAACGAAGAACTGCTGGCTGGAATGCTGAATAAAGGTAAGCTACCTTAGCATTTCCACGGTCAACACTCATTGTATACTGTGTTAAGTCGTTAGTTCCGATTGAGAAGAAGTCTGCTTCCTTAGCAAGCATATCTGCAATAAGTGAAGCTGCTGCTGTCTCGATCATGCAACCAACCTGAATGCTAGGATCGAAGCTGATACCCTCGTTAGTAAGCTCCATCTTGCATTCCTCAACAAGTGCCTTAACGGCTCTAATCTCATCAACACATGTTACTAAAGGAACCATAATCTTAACTGTGCCAAATGCACTGGCTCTTAAGATTCCTCTAAGCTGTGTCTTGTAAATGTCTGTGTTAGCGAGGCAATAACGAACTGCTCTGTAACCAAGGAAAGGATTCTCTTCCTTCTCAAGGTTCATGTAAGGGATCTCCTTATCGCCACCGATGTCAAGTGTACGGATGATAACTGTCTTACCAGACATAGTCTCAACAGCCTCTTTGTACGCCTCGAACTGCTCATCCTCTGTTGGAAGATGTGGCTTATCCATGAATAAGAACTCTGAACGGAAAAGACCGATGCCTTCGCCGTCGCACTCGATTGCCTTCTTAGCATCCTTAGGGGTACCGATGTTACAGAAAAGCTCTACTTCCTTGCCATCAGCTGTAAGTGTAGCCTTACCAACGAAGTTCTTAAGCTCTGCCTGTGCACGGATGAACTCCTCACGCTTGATTACGTACTGAGAAATAACATCCCCGTCTGGATTGATATATACATCACCCTCTGTACCATCAACAATAGCAGTGTCCTTATCCTTAACAATCTCACAAATATTAGGAATTGAAAGTACTGCAGGAATCTCTAAGGCTCTTGCAAGAATAGCTGAATGCGATGTCTTACCACCAACCTCTGTAATAATTCCAACTACATTTTCTTTTACGATCTGTGAAGTCATAGATGGAGTCAAGTCATGTGCAACCAAAACAGTACCAGGTGCAACCTTGCTGATATCTACGTCTTCTACCCCAAGTAATATCTTAAGCAAGCTAATCTTGATATCAGAAATATCTGATGCACGCTGACGCATCATGTCGTCCTCCATCTTAGAGAACATGCCGATGAACATATCGCATACTGCAGTAACAGCAGCCTCTGCGCACTGTCCAGCCTCAATCATCTTAGTCATCTCGCCTGCCATTGTAGGGTCAGCGATCATAGCTAAGTGACCCTCCATGATCTCAGCTTCCTTAGGACCAATATTCTTTCTGATATTCTCTGCCATCTCAGCTGTCTCAGCCTTGAATTTCTCGATGGCATCATTAAATCTTGCCTTTTCAGCTTCTTTGTCTGCTACTGGCTTGGAATCAAACGATAAATCGTGCTCAGTAATGAGACAAATGCTACCAATACCAATTCCCCTAGACGCTTCTATGCCTTTGTACATAGGTTCCTCCTTAGAATTAATCTCCGAGACCGCTCTCAACAAGCTCTACAGCCTTAGCAAGTGCTGCTTCCTCATCTGGACCATCTGCCTGAATCTCGATCTCAGCACCACACTTGATGCAAGCTGCCATAAGCATCATAACGCTCTTGCCATCATACTGATTACCATTGAATAAGATCTTAACATCTGAATCAAATGGTGTAACAGCTGCGCTGAAAACTGTAGCTGGTCTCATGTGAAGACCCTGCTCATTTGTTACCTTAACTACTTTTGAAACCATAATAATAAAACTCCTTTCGTTTCATCCCTGTATCTTATAATACCTTATAAGCGTAAAAATGTACTTATATACTTTATAGAAAAACAATTGATTTGTCTATAATTGTTCTTCTAAAATATACATAAAAAATTAGAAAAAATCAAACAATTTTTACAAACAATAATTCCGAGGGTCGCCCCTCGGAATTAAAATGAGATGTTTTTATAAACGGAATAACCGAAATTTACTGGGCTACATTCTTCTTTAAAATGCCAAGTAATAAGCAGCTAGCTGCTGAACCAACTAAAAGTGCCACAAGATAAAGTGCTACGTTACCAACAACTGGGAATACGAAGATTCCACCGTGTGGAGCCATAAGTGTACACTTAAATGCCATTGAAAGAGCACCTGCAAGACCAGAACCAACCATAAGTGAAGGAATTACACGAAGTGGATCTGCTGCTGCAAATGGGATAGCACCTTCTGTGATAAAGCAGAATCCCATAATAAAGTTAACTGGGCCAGACTTTCTTTCGTTCTCTGTAAACTTCTTTGGGAAGAAGATTGTAGCAAGAGCGATTGCGATTGGAGGAACCATACCACCAACCATAACAGCTGCCATAATCATCCAACCTGTCTCATTTGCTGCTGCAAGAGAAGCTGTACCAAATACATAAGCTGCCTTGTTGAAAGGACCACCCATATCAGTAGCCATCATTGCACCAAGAAGTATACCAAGTGCAATCATTGAGCTTGTTCCCATGCCTTCAAGTAATGATGTAAGACCTGAGTTTAATGCGCCCATGATAGGGTTGATAGCACACATAACAACTGATATCAAAAGTGTACCAAATAATGGATAAATGAATACAGGCTTGATACCTTCAAGTGAAGCAGGTAATACCTCACAAACTCTTCTTAAACCAAGAACAATATATCCTGCTGCAAAACCTGCAACTAATGCACCAAGGAAAGCCGATGGAATATCGCCACCTGGTGCTGCAAATGTTGCACCAGTAGAAGCAAGGTAACCACCTACGAAACCAACTGCTAGACCTGGTCTGTCAGCAATTGACATTGCAATGAAACCTGCAAGTATTGGAAGCATGAAACCAAAAGCGCCACCACCAATTGTCTTGAACCAAGCTGCAACTGGTGTATTTGAACCAAAGTTACTTGGATCAATTGAATAATCATCAAGCAAGAATGCGATAGCAATAAGAACACCACCACCGATAACGAATGGAAGCATATGAGATACACCATTCATTAAGTGCTTGTAAATTTTACGTCCTACTGACTCATTTGAAGAATCTGCAACTTTAACACCGCCGCTAGCATGCTGATATACAGATGCTTTGTCAGCCTTCTCGATAAGTGTCTCAGGGCTGTGAATAGCTTCCTTTGTAGATGCCATAACAACCTTCTTACCGTGGAATCTCTGCATATCGATGTTCTTGTCACATGCGATAATAACTGCATCAGCTTCCTCGATTTCCTTAGATGTAAGCACATCCTTTGCTCCGCCGGAACCATCTTTTTCAACCTTGATTCCATAACCTAACTCCTTAGCCTTAAGCTCAAGAGCCTCAGCTGCCATAAATGTATGCGCAATACCTGTAGGACATGCTGTTACTGCAACAAGCTTCTTTGAAGTAGATGCTGCAACTGTAGACTGGCTAGCATCCTTTTCTGCTTCCTTCTCATCAATAAATCCTAAGAACTCATCAACTGTCTTTGCAGCTACAAGCTTCTTGCAGAATGAAGCATCCATAAGCATTGTCATGAGCTTTGAAAGTACTTCAAGATGTGTGTCTGCGCCGCCCTCTGGAGCTGCAATCATGAAAAGTAAATCACTATTCTTGCCATCAAGCGCCTTGTAATCAACACCATCTGGACATGTAATACCAACAAGACCAGCCTTAGCAACAGCTGCTGACTTTCCGTGTGGAACAGCGATACCATTTCCTATTGCTGTAGAGCCCTTTGCCTCGCGCTCTAAAATAGCTGTCTTGAATGCTGCCGCATCATTCAAGTTGCCTACTGCCTCATGAAGAGCAATAAGCTTGTCGATTGCTTCGTTTTGATCTGCAAGAGAAACACCAAGCTGGATTCCTCTAGGATCAATGAATTCTGAAATTTTCATATTCCCTCCTAATTTAACCCTTTATATAAATTATTTATATCAACAGCTTTAGCTAGGCCATCTGAGAAAGCCGTTGCGCTTCCAGCTGCTGTACCCATTTTAAGAGCGGTTTCATAATCCTTTGACTTTAAGTAGCCTGCTACGAATCCAGCCACCATCGAATCACCAGCTCCTACCGAATTTCTAACCTTCCCCTTTGGAACACCTATGCGATAACGCTTCTTGTTTTCATCAACAAGCATTGCTCCATCACCTGCCATGGAAATAAGAACATTTCTTGCTCCCATCTCCTGAAGCTTAAGTGCTCCTTCATATATCTCATCATCATTCTCAAGTGTCCTTCCAACGATTTCACCAAGCTCGAAATTGTTTGGCTTAATCAAGAATGGATGATACTTAAGTACATTTGTGAGCAAATCTTTTGTTGCATCTACTACAAACTCAATACCCTTGCCATCAAGCATAGAAAGAATTCTTTCATATACATCATCTGGAAGTGAATTTGGAATAGAGCCTGCTAGGATAAGCATATCTCCTGGAACAAGTCTTGAAAGCTTGTTGAAGAGCTGCATCTGTGACTCCTCGTCAATCTTTGGTCCCTGAGCATTGATCTCAGTTTCCTCTGTTGCCTTGAGCTTTACATTGATTCGGGAAATTCCTTCCTTAAGCATTATGAAATCTGTATCGATTCCAGCTGCTCGAACCCCTTCGTCAATTGCTCTTCCTGTGAAGCCTGCCACGAATCCAAGGGCTGTTGATTTCATCCCAAGTTCCGCAAGAACCATGGAAACATTAATACCCTTGCCACCGAAGTAGTACTCTTCGCTAGATGAGCGGTTTGTCATTCCTGGGAGTAAATCACCATCCATTCGAACCACATAATCAAGCGCAGGGTTAAATGTAACAGTATAAATCATTCTTTTTCCTCCATTTATTCTTCACAAACCTTAACAACCGTGTGATTTGAATATTCCTTTGCAGAAAGCGAATCTGTGATTATGCAGCAATCATTAATCTCTGCAAATGTCACCGAATTGATTTGATCGAACTTTGTATGGTCAGCGAGAACGTAAGCCATGTATGCATGTCTAATTGCCTCGGTTTTAATCATAGCCTCGTCTACATCTGGAGTTGTAAAGCCAGCTCTTATGGAAATACCATTGGTTCCCATAAATGCTTTTGTGAAGTGATATTTTTTGATTATCTCAACACAATCAGGTCCAACAACTGCCTCTGTTGCTTTCTTTAATCTTCCGCCAATCATAATTGTCTCTAGACCCTTGTCTATAAGCTTCTTGGCGTGAACAATACCATTGGTAATAAACTTTGCTCTATAGTTGTCAATGTAATCAATCATTGCAAGGGTTGTTGTTCCGGCATCTATGTAAACAAAATCATTGTCCTGAATAAGACTGGCTGCGTATTTGCTTATTGAATCTTTTTCGTGGATGTTTTTTTGTGCTTTTATTTTTACGGCGTCTTCTTTGGTGTTTACATCTAAGGAACTCATTGATGTAGCACCGCCAAAAACTTTGATTAATTGTTTTGATGCATTAAGAGCATTAATATCTCGTCGAATTGTCGCTGCGGATGTATCAAGTAATTCGACCAGCTC
This sequence comes from Pseudobutyrivibrio sp., assembly GCA_017557435.1. GTDB lineage: Bacteria > Bacillota > Clostridia > Lachnospirales > Lachnospiraceae > Pseudobutyrivibrio. Next base: position 196,433 of record JAFYYR010000003.1, read on the forward strand.
ATTAACTGAAACCGCTTTTTTCTCGTTCACAATTTCAATAATTCTTGTACGTCTTTCTTCAGTTAACATATATCCCACCCCTGCAATATTATGATTTTTTGTGATTAACACAATCAAAATATAGCACGATAATTTTTACTTAGCAATCATAAACGCTCATAAATAATCATAATCAATCAAATTTTGTTAAAATAACCATTTCTGTCACTTCCTTTTTGGTTAAAACGTTCAAAATAAATCAGCAGCTTTTTGGGCTTACTGATACATAAAAGACACTATCAATTTAAAGTCCACTAACAATTATCATTCCTATGATTAAAAACAATTTATATAAAAAATCTTCACATTTAGGTGGTAAAATAGCAGAACTTAATATAGATAACTGGGGTTAAATTATGGGCGAAAACAACATGTTCAAGGACAATAGAGACGAGCTCACCGGCCTTTTAGATAAGCCGGCTTTTTATGAGTGGGGCCAAGAACTCATCGACGAGGCCGATGAGGACTGCAATTATGCCTTTATTTTCCTTAATATGGAAAATTTCAAACAGTTCAATGCTAACTATGGATTTGAAAAGGGTGATGATTTATTAAAAAATATCGCCTCCATCCTTAAGTCAGTATTTGAAAGTCAGTTGGTTTCTAGATTTTCTGGAGACCATTTTGTTGTGTGCTCAGAAATCACCCAGGTTGTTCCTGCAATTCTAGAGGTGAAAAAGCAGGTAAAGTCCCTGCAGAAGGATATTAATCTGGAATTAAAAGCCGGAGTATATATCTATGATGGAGAAGTAACTGATGTGATTAGATGCACAGATAGAGCTCGTATTGCCTGCGCATCTATTAAGAAAAAATATGACATTGATTATAAATTCTACGACGCCGAATTAGGCGGTCATTTAGCAAGAAAGCAATTCATTATCGATAACCTAGTGGAGGCACTTGCCAATAAATATATCCAGATATACTATCAGCCAATCGTCCGCTCTCTTACTGGACAGGTCTGTGGCTGGGAAGCCTTGGTGCGTTGGATTGATCCAAATAGAGGCACCGTATATCCAAATGAATTCATCTCTGTTTTGGAGGAATACCATCTGATTCACAAGCTTGATTGCTATGTTATGGAGGAGGTTATCTCCACCTTTGCCAAAATGGAGCAAGCAGGGATGAAGGAAGCTGTTCCAGTTTCTATAAATTTATCAAGAATTGATTTTGAGATTATAGATATCGCAAGCTACATGCAGGAACTTCTTGATAAATACAATGTAAGAAAAGAACTATTTCACCTTGAGATAACTGAGTCCGCCCTTACTAAAAATCCTGATTTCATTCGTGAACAAATTTCTCGAATCCGTAAATGCGGTATTAAAGTTTGGATGGATGACTTTGGAAGCGGCTACTCATCTCTTAATGTCCTTAAAAATTATGAATTTGACCTTGTTAAAATCGACATGGAATTCCTTAGGGGCTTTGATGTTAATGACAATGGTAAAATCATCCTCAAGCACGCTATTTCCATGCTTAAGAATCTTGGATTCCACACCCTTGCAGAAGGTGTTGAGACAAAGGAACAATATGATTTCCTACGTGGCTTAGGCTGCGAGCTTATACAGGGATACTACATCGGTCGCCCAGTTCCTCTGGAGGAGGGCTGTGAGCAGATGCACCTTGACGGCCGCGATTATGAGAAATTTAGCGAGAGACATTTTTATAATAAGCTTGGTCTCATCGACATATTAAAACAGAATCCACTTAGATCTCTTGATAACAACAAATCAGACGCTCTTCCACTTGCCATTGGTATTGTTAAAAATGGTAAATGGTCTTTCCTATATGCCAATGATGCATATCAAGAAATAATAGATGCTAATCCTAACGCCAAGGGTTCTCTTGATGCTGTTGCAGATATGATTAATACATATAAGGTAGGCATCGGTGAGAAGTCTATGTTCTGGGAGCTTTGCACCCAGACTAAGTTAAGTGGTCAGCCGGAAAGCATTGAATTTGTGGAAAATGGCATGATTGTTAATTTGCGAATCAAGCACATTACCACAGATAGAGCTTTAGATTTCGATGCATATATTCTCTCTCTTAGAATGCTTACTCATTATGTGAACGAAAGCTACGAAGAGGTAACCAACACTGTTGGTAAATATATGTTTTCACTTTTCGAATGTGTAGATTTATTTGGCATTGAAACTGATTTCTTTGACAACATTTACCTTTATAACAGCAAGGTTCACATTAATAATTTAAATAAAACTGCCAGCGAAGTTATAAATGATATAGCTATGAACCGAGTTCACGAGGAGGATAGACTATCATTTAGGAATTTTATGGATGTGAAAAGCATCGAAGATAGACTTTTCCAAAACGACACAAACACTCTAGAAGGTTTCTTCTACATCAAGGACATCTATGATAACTATGTGCTGAAGGCAATTACCCTTAGAGTTGTCTATGTAATGAACCAAAAAATGATGCTTTCCTGCGTTCTCCCAGTGAGCCAGTATGTAATTTCTAGACTTATTCAGGCAGCTAATATAGAGGAAAATAATGAGCAAAAAGCTGCTACATCCGTTGATGAATTTTCATTTAGAAATATACTTAGCCACCTTCCAATTGGTGTATTCTGGAAGGATATGAACCGCAAGTTTCTGGGTGCCAACCAGCTATTTTTAGATTACTATGATTTGCCATCAGTTAACTCCATCATAGGCAAAACCGATGAGGACATGGGCTGGCACATTAATCCAGAACCATTCAAACAGGACGAACTTAAAGTTATACATGAAGGTATATCAATCCATGATGTTCCTGGAGAATGTATAGTTCAGGGTCAGGTTCGTAATATCATTGCCAGCAAGCAGCCTTATATTGTGGATGGTAGAATAATTGGTCTTGTAGGCTATTTTATGGATGTTACAGATCACCTTCAGAAAAATGGTGAAATGGAAAAGCTGGCCTCTACCGATTCACTTACAGGCCTTCTCAATAGACGTGGCTTTGACGAGATTATTCCTAAATATATCCAGGAATACGAAAAGGACGGTATTGATTTTGCTGCTCTTGTTATTGATGTAAATAAATTCAAGCAGTACAACGATATTTACGGTCATAATTTTGGGGACAGTGTTTTAAAGATAGTCAGCTCAAAGCTAAAAAGAATTGCCGGCAGCAGTAGTATTGTTGTCAGATACGGTGGAGATGAATTCATTATTCTTCACCAGTTTATGAATGAATCTGAATTGGATAGCATTATGCAAGAAATCGACATTAACATGGCTCAGATAAAGCAAATCGACAACATTAATATTAAAATCACAGTATCTAAGGGATACGCTATTTTCTCAGAATACAACGACATTAAACTAACTCTTGATGCCGCTGATAAAAAAATGTATGAAAGCAAAAAGCTTAAATAACTATTAAAAAAGGGGGTACCTGCCAAAACGACAGGTACCCTTTTTTACCCATTAATAATTATCCCTACAAAAAGACTTTTTATTCCTTAACACCACCTAAAGCTACGCCTGCGATGATGAATTTTGAAAGGAATAGATATGCGATGATGATAGGCACAATTGCCACTGTAATCATCATATATATTTTACCCATATCGAAGTTCATATAGTCAGCGCCACGAAGAGTAGCAATTAAAATTGGCACTGTTGCCTTGTCCTTTGATTCAAGTACAAGGGCTGGAACAAAGTAATTGTTCCATGAACCTACGAAGGTAAATATTGCCTGTACTGCAATGGCTGGCTTCATAATAGGAAATACTATCTGATTGAAAATCTTTATTTCCCCGCAGCCATCAATTCTTGCCGCCTCAACTAGTGAAAGCTGAAGATTAGATTTCAAGTAGCTATACATGAAATAGAATACAGCAGGGCTTGCGATTGAAGGTAAAATAAGTGGAATCAATGTGTCATAGAATCCCATATTTCTAATCAATCTAAGGAAACCAAGCGCAGTAACCTGTGTTGGCATTACAAGAATAACCATGATAAATGTAAATGCCACTTTTTTCAGCTTAAAATCATAGACATAAAGTCCAAATGCAGTAAGCGCTGAGAAATATGTGCAGATGGCTGCGCAAAGGCTGGAAACGATAATACTGTTTACAATACCCTTGAGCATAGGGAAGGTGCCATCATTTGCAACATTTTTAAAATTGACCAAGGCATTTGATTTTGGCAATGCCGAAAATCCTTTTTGAAGCTCAGCATGGGAGCAAGTTGCATTAACTATCAAAATATAGAAGAAGAACAGGCACAAAAATGAAAGAAGAATAAGTGTAAAATGTGCCGTAAAACTTCTTAGTACATTGCTATTATTTTTTCTTACCATCTGCCTCACCTCAATTTCTCTTTAGCCTTCTGCTAGGCTTTTTCTCATCATCTCTATTTACCATCTTGTAAACAAAGATACAAAGGATTCCACTAACGACAAACAAGTATACGGAAAGGGCACCTGCGCGACCGTAATCTGGGGCACGAAGCAGATTGTTAAGCCACATAATTAGAGTGTAGCTTGTACGGTTCGGATTACCTTGGCCGTTAGTGAGAATCTGTGGTACATCAAACATCTGTAATCCACCAATCAACGAAGTGATAAGTGTGTAAGTCAGGATAGGTCTTATCAGCGGTAAAGTTATGTGGAAGAATGTTTGTCGAGGATTGCAACCATCTATCGACGCTGCTTCAAAGACATCCTGGCTAATTCCCATGATTGCGGCCATCAACATGATTGTTGTGTTACCAAACCACATAAGGAAATTCATAAGTGCCACCAGAAGTCGTGTACCTGTAGGGGTTCCCATAAAATCAATCGGACCATTTACCAGCCCTAGGTTGGTAAGAATAGAGTTTACTGGTCCTGATGTTGAGAACAATGTAAAAAATAACATAGCGAATGCAGATGCCATGATAAGATTTGGTAAATATATCACCACCTTAAAAAACTGCTCACCGCGAATCTTAAGTCTTGCGTCAACAAACCATGATGCAAGCAAGAGGGCGATTACAATCTGTGGAACAAATCCGATTATCCATAAAATAAAAGTGTTTTTAAGGTAAGTAAAGAAATCAGGTCCCATAACACTGATATAGTTATCAAATCCCACGAAATTTGGTCCGATAGTACGGATTCCTGAGCGGTAATATTCATAGAAACTATACCTAATCGTGTCTACAAGTGGCAGAAATGAAAAAATGAAATAAGTCACAAAGAAAGGCAGGATACAGATGTAGCCCCACTTTGCACGGCTTATACTTTTAGTTTTTTTCATAGCATTTATCTCCTAAAGAAATCTGCTGGTCACGGCTACAAGCCTGAGAGCCTCCCAGAGTCAGCATAAAAAGCTTCCCTCGGGAGACCTCAGAGCTTGATGCCTACCAGCTCACTTAAAAATCTAAAAATTCCTATTCAGGCCAGTTCACAGCTGTTATCTCTGGATAGCGCTCTTTAATAGCGCGCTCGAAGTTAGCCTTTGCTGTATCGAAGTCTACCTGACCCTGGAAATAGTCACCGAATGAACTCTGGATAAGCTCTACGCAACCCTGATCATATGGTGAAAGTGTTGTCATCTGGATTGATGAAGCTGCTGGCTGGAAGTACTTGAATGGGTTCTCGCCACCAAGGAACTCTGCTCCAAAGCTCTCATCATTTGCGATTTCTTCCATACCTGACTGTGTATTTGTGAAATCAAGGTAATCCTTTGTAATCTGCATAAGGTTTTCCTTGTCAGCTGTTACAGCAAGCATGATTTCCTTAACATGCTCAGCATTATCTGTACCTACACAACCGTGTACGAATGAACCACCCCAGTTAAATGCCTGTGGTCCGTCAGTTACAGCCCAAGCACCTGCTTCTCCATCCCAGTTTGGATTAAGAACGAAATCAATACCCCATGCTGGAAGTAAGAAACCAAATACCTTTGACTCAGAACTCATTGACTTGTTCCAATCATCTGTCCACTGACCCTTGATGTTGCTGTCGATAAGACCAGCATCAAGCCATTCTTTTGAATCGTTAATCCAGTTGATAATCTGTGGATCTACGTTAATCTCTGTGCTACCTTCCTCTACCCATGGAGCAGAAATGCTATTGCCATAAGCACGGAATGTATCTGCATATGTTGCAAATGTGTAGTAACCCTTTGCCTTAAGCTCCTCGCCTGCAGACTTCATCTTATCCCAGTCTGAGCAAAGTGCATGAATCTCATCTGGATCATCTGTTCCAAATGTATCAAGTGCGATGTCACGTCTGTATACGAAAAGACATGGGCAAGCCTGCCATGTAGAACCTCTCTGAACGCCATTAGCATCAGAAGCTACTGTCTTTGTGAAATCATACTGATCTGCTAAATCCTTCTCTGGGTCAATGCCAAGCTCTGTAAGAGGAATAGCAATATCTGCCTCAGCATCTGTGTACTTTACAACATAATCTGTCTCTGAAAGGAACATATCAATCTTGTCATCAGCTGCTGCTGAGCCCTGATTGAGAAGTGCCTCATCTAATTTCTTCTGGTACACACCATCCTGGTTAGGATTGATTGTCCAGTGAATCTCTGCACCATCTGTAAGGTATGTGATTGTACCATCCTCAGATGTGTGATCTACCTTGTCATATACTGCCTCTACTCTTGTTCTGAACTCATCGTTCCAGCAGTAAATATTAATTACTTTTCCTTCTTCGCCTTCAGCCACATAGCCGCCATTGGCACCAGCATTTCCACCCTCTGGATTGCCCCCGCAAGCTGTGAGTCCTGCTACCATTGAAAGTGCAAGCGCAAGACTAACTACTCTTTTTTTCATTACGTTTTCCTCCTTTGATTGATAAATCAAGTATCTCTTAGACCTTTACTATCTTAAGTTTCCATGATTTTTTTCTATATCAAATTCATTGATAAAATACAAAATCCATGCTATTGTTTTTTTGTTTAATGAATTCACCGCTTATTAAAGCGTCTTTATATTTCGTGGAGGCAATCATGACAGGTTCCAACAATTGGTTTGCAAATGAATATGATGATGAAAATGATATTCAAACTCACAATCATCAAAACAGAGAATTGCTATTTTACCGCTATGTAGCAGAAGGTAATTTAGAGGAAATCCATAAGAATATTGAAAACCACGAGTTTTTAAATCCCAACGGAATAGGAAAATTATCTAGAGATATAGTTCAGAATTTTAAATATCATTTCGTAGTATCCATTGCCCTTATCACAAGACTTTGTGTGGACAACGGAATGGAAATGGAAAGAGCCTATCGCCTCAGCGATTTTTATATCCAAAAGCTTGACGATATTTCTAATCTTGAGGATTTGGAAAAGCTCCATGACAAGATGGTCTTAGACTATACAAATAAGATGATTATCATCAATAGAAGTGCTAATCTGTCACGACCTATGACAGAGTGTTTGAATTACATTTACTCTCACCTAAAGGAGAGAATCACAGTTAAGGACTTAGCTGAATACACCAGCAATTCTGCCAGCTATATATCAAGACTTTTCAAGGAGGAGCTTGGCACATCCACCAGTGACTACATTCGCCAGGCCAAAATAGAAGCATCTAAAAATCTGCTTCGCTACAGCGAGTACTCACTGGCTGACATTGCAAATTATTTTTCATTTACATCCCAAAGTCACTTCAGCCAGCTTTTCCAAAAAGAAACTGGCCTAACACCAAAAAAGTACCGTGAAAAATTCTACGGTACTCACTGGAAGGGAACCCCTCGTGACATAATGAAAACTGAAGGCTAGCCAGCATATCCTAGTCCGCTAGTTACGGTCACAAGCCTTAGAGTCTATTCTCTCGGCTAACACGCCTCGTTCATAGACCTAAGAGCTTGTTACCTACCAGCTCATAGGAAAGCCTATAGGTTACCCTAACACCACCAGGATTTCGTTGTTCTCATGGTTCTCAACGTTTTTTTGAGGGATTAATATTTTATTGTTTTCTACAGCAAGCTTAACTCCATTTAAGCTTGCTTCTTTTATTTTGTATTCTCCAAATTGAAGCTTTGATGGGTTCGTATATACGATATCAAATCGCTTTTCTGCAAAGGTAAGATTAATACTTGCCTTGCCTTCTTCATCAAACTGCTCCTTTAATAGAGCAGGTTTAATCACAAGATTTCCAGCCTCTCCTTTTACACCGAATACCTCGGTAATCATTGTCAGCAGATACCATGATGCTGCGCCTGTCAGGTATGGATACTTTCCTCTACCTTTGCTGTCGAAATACTCTGGAATTCCAGGGTACATATGGCTGACATTAAAATTCATAGCTGTTGCAAAAAGGGCATTGAGTGATTTGAAACCTTCTTTTGCGAAACCTCTGCCATATAACGCATTTGCGTACATAACAGACATATGTGAAAATACCGCGCCATTTTCCTTCTCCCCGTAGGCGAATCCAAACATTCTGCCTAGGTCATATTTCACTTCTCCAAAATCTGTATTAAGTCGATAGCCACCAATGGCCTCCTTATACAGATAGTGATCAGCTGCTTTGACTATCTTATGAATCTGCTCGTCAGTTGCCACATTTCCCATAATGGCAAAGACCTGACCAGTCAGCATCATGCGTGTTTCTTCATCAGAATTGCTAAAGCGCTCTACCATGCGACAGATGTCATCATAGTAACTATTGAACCAGCCTTCGCCTTTATTTCCCTCAAGCCACTCCTGGTTGTTAAGATGATTTGTCATCCACTGAGCCATGCTTTTAAGCTTTGCCACAAGCACATTTACAGGGATAGAAGCTTGAGTTCCTTTAATACTTCCCTCACATGACTTACAGTATTCTGCAAGTCCATTAGTTTTGTCCTCTATCGAGTCATAACTATCTATATCTAGTAGACGCTTTAGCTCCGATGCAATGTGTATTTCGTCTATGCCATCTTCCTTTGACATTTTCAAAATCAAATCTGCCAACTCTGAAAGATTGCCAGCATAGGCGTAGGAGAATGCACTGGATTCACCATTTTTTGATGCCATATCTAGAGCGTCATTCCAATCTGCTCCTCGTAACTTAAGTACATTATGCTCCCCGACTTCATAAAAGGCACATAGATTTTCAACAAGCAGATGCTCAATTATGGAGCCAAGATATACACTTTCATCCTCTGTGTGCTGCTTGTTATCCACAACCTCAAATTTTTTATCAACCACTGTGCCACGGCGGACAATTGAATCCTTAAAGTATGGAACTTTTTCCTTTAAAATGCCGTAATCACCTGTTTGATTTATGTATAAAAGCAGTGTTCTAAATGGCCAGAATGCATGGTCCATCCACACTCTTGCTATGCCATTTCTATCTGCAATAAAATTGCCAAGTCCCTCGCCGATGATTGTGGCATTGGTTCCATCCATGCGGACACCACCAAAATTGGCAACTATCATCTGACGTACATTGTCTGGCTCCATAAATAAAAGAGAAAGGCAATCTTGCCACAAGTCTCTCCAGCCTCTGCCACCTCTACCATAGTCGTGGTATGGCAAAAATGAACATCCGTAAACTCTACGAAGAAATGGCTGAAATGCCACCCAAGCCATGAATTCATCAAAATTCTTATTACCTGTGTAGAAGCTTACATTCACCTTCTTCTGCCAGTAGTCTTTTGTGGACTGAAATTCCTTTTCCACAGCTGACATCAAAGCGTATTTCTTAGACAGTGCTTCTATCTCTTTTTCTTTATTTGTAACTCCAATTAGGATGTTGAAAGTAACACTTTTTTCAGGGGCAAGCTTCACCTTTGGAAATTTAAGTCCACCTACAGCCTCTAGACCAGCCAGTTTTTCTCCAGCCTTAAGGCCTTCTTCCTGTCTATATACAGACCGTGGCTTAAAAAAGCTTCCGCCCTCTCCCACAAATGATTCCACAGTAGGGAAAAATGATTCTGGAGTTCCACCATCTTCTCTATGGCCCACTACAAAATATGTATTTTCATTTGGGCGATGACCCTTTTCATCAAAAGACATGGTAGGCTTCACCAGCACTCCATCTTCCCTTGTGGTGATGCGATGGAGCATGGAAGTAACATTTCTGTGATCCCTTAAATTATCAGCTGAGCGACCATAGATTGGCACTGCTGCAATAGGTGTAATCAGCTTTGGTTCATCACCTATATTTTTAATAGTCACAGACATGATTTCTACATTTTCATTTACAGGTACAAAGGATAAAATCTCGGCACTGACACCGTAGCAATTGCTAATTCGACTAGCCTTGTGCCACATAAATCCAGCCTCCACCACGCTATCATCCTGGTCCATTGTAAACTTCTGGCTCTCCTGCTCAGCTGATGAGCCTGTGGCAGACCACACTTTTCCGTCTTCCATATAAAGCCAAAAGTTTCTGGTATTTTTATTGTTGTGGAGATTTTCCACGCTAGTAGGCTCTAGGATAAATGTCTCCTGGTCCACCATTGAGTCACCACCTAGATTTGGTGTGACGCTTGATTTAAGTCCCTGCTCTGATGCAATTGGAAAATACAGATAGCTTGTATCCTCTGGCTTTCCTATCTTGAATGAACCCTTATTATCCGTAAATACGATTTTTCCCTTTGTACTGTTATTAAGCATACCAATCCCCTTGCTTTTAGTCTTCTCCCATTCTAGCAAACATAAGCCTGAATTCTTCCTCTCTGGATTTCACTAATTCAAACTTAATATCCTTGATTTCCATTCCGTCCTGAGCGAAATAGAACTTCATGAAAAATGTCATTGCACATGCATCGAATGGAACTTCTATAGTCTGCCAATCTCTATCCTCTCCAGTGAGAGTAATCATTTTCACAAGTAATTTATCTCTGAAAATGCTAAGTGGTATCTGAGCAAGCTCACTTGTAGCATTTGCCCTTACAGTCATTTTCAGCATGTAATCTCCACGCTCCTTAAATGAAACTGTAAACATAGTAGTGCCATTTCTTCCTGTGTTAATATCAGCAGGATTGAGAGTTGCAATTCCTGTTTCATCAACATCGCAAAGCACCATCTTGTCGTATGCAAGCTCCTCATCGTCAGCTTCTTCAGCAAGCTTTTTATCTATGTCATTGTCTCTATCAATGTAGCGGGCAAATACAGGCTTATTCATAATGAACTTGCAAATATTTGCAGCGCATCTTTGAAGCTCTTCTCGTGTGATATCACCTGTCTTTATTGCCTCTTCAAGATTGTCTTTATTTGTGTTAAGCAAAGCGTTTGCTGTAACCATGTACAAATCATTCTGGGCTCTGACAATAGCCGCCATATTTGAATTGTCACCATGGTAAGATATTCCGCCTTTTGCCCACCAGTCAGTCATTACGATTCCATCAAATCCCCATTCTTCTCTGAGAATTCTAGTGACTAAATCATAGCTTGATGATGTGTAGTAACCATTTACAGAACCATAGGTGGTCATCACTGCGTGAGCGCCACCTTCTTTAACCGCCATTTCAAATCCCTTTAGATAGATTTCTCTAATGGCTCTAGCTGATGCTACGTGCTCAACTGTGTGTCGACCTGTCTCCTGAGTGTTAAGAGCAAAATGCTTGATTGTGCCTGTTACACCATATTTGTGCATACCCTTAAGCTGGGCAATAGCATTTTTTCCTGTCACATAAGGGTCCTCTGAGAAATACTCAAAGTTACGTCCATTAAGTGGATGTCTATGGATATTCATGCCAGGTCCAAGGAGCACATCTACTTTATTTTTTCTAACCTCTAGACCTTCCCAATTGTAAAGTTCCTCTGAAAGCTCCAGATTCCAGCCGCTGGCAAGGCATGCTCCATTTGGCATTGCAAATGCCTTTTTACCGCAGTCCATTCTGATTCCAGAAGGACCATCTGTACAGCATGCAACTGGGATTCCCTTTTCAAGGAGAGAATCTGTCACGCCACCAAATGCTCCACCACAACCAGGTGTTACCTTTGGAGAGCTCATTCCCTCACCACGAACTATGCAAAAGAGCTCTTCATTAGAAAGCTGAGAAATGAACTCTTCCATAGTGCATTTCTTTTCAAAAACATCTATGAGCTTAAGTCCGCTCTTATCTGATGCCATCTCCTTTGGCATTTCTTTGGCTCTAATATCATCTCCATCAACTGTAGCCTTTGGAACTGGCTCGTATGATACCTTAAATGTGCCATCCCCTTGTGGAGCTGGCTTCATTCTTGTGAAATCAACAACTGGTGCAAGGGCCTCTGAAAGCTGCTTTGCCACCCTTGTCTCAGCTGCGCTATAAACTCCTGCAATCTCTTCACAGCGAACATTGTCACCCACATAAAATGTATATTCTCCAGCCTGTAATACATAGGCATTTTTATGTCCTGTAACTCCACTGTCATCGAAGCTAGATAATTGATATGAATTAAACTCAAAAGTAAGATCCTGTGACTGGCCAGGCTCAAGCTCCTTAGTTTTTCCATATGCCACAAGTTCTCTTACAGGATTTCCAAGAACTCCCTGTGGCTTTGAAACATAGACCTGAACAACCTGCTGTCCCTTTCTCTTACCAGTGTTTGTAACTGTAGCTGTGAAATAACCCTTGTCATCTTCACCTTCGAATTTCTTTGCTTCTATAGAAAATGTTGTGTATGACAAGCCAAATCCAAATGGATAAAGAACTTTATCCTTGGCAAATGTCTCAAAATATCTATAACCTACATAGATATCTTCCTGCTGAATATTGCACTTATCTCCACCGAAATTAGCGTCTGATGGGTAATCTGAAATATCTCTTGCGATTGTGTCTGTCAGTCTACCAGATGGATTCACATCACCTGAAAGCACATCAAGTGCACCATTTCCACCTTCCTGACCGCCCTGCCAAATATATGCAACAGCGCTTGGATTGTACTCCTCAACCCACTTCATATCTATAATATTGCCTACATTTAAAAGAACTACTGTCTGCTTAAATGCGGCAGTTACATTTTTAAGAATCTCTCTCTCATCATCAGTAAGAAGATAGCTGCCCTGCTTATTGCTATTGTCCTGGTCCTCTCCAGCTGTACGTCCAATGAGCACAATTGCCACATCTGATTGTCCTGCAATTTCCTTGGCAAAATCTGCAGATATTGGCATCTCCTGCTGGAACCAAGGCTCTGAAGCCCATCCCTCTCCAGCCTCATAAGGATGATTCTTAATCCACTCATCGTAAGTATCCTTAAGCTTTGCATTAAGGGTAAATCTATCGTCAGACTCAAGTGCTTCACGGACACCTGTCACATAGGCAGTATTTACCATACCGCCTGAGCCAGTACCGCTTTTATAGTAGTTAAACTGACTTCTACCAAACAGTGCAATTTTCGCACCCTTCTTAAGTGGAAGCACGTCATCATCATTTTTGAGTAATACTATTCCTTCTGCCACAGCACGTCTTGCCACTGCTGCAAATTTTTCTACATCAAATAGTTTGTTGCTCATTTATTTCCTCCATATCTTAACATCATGCATCTTACTCAAATTTTATAACCGTTTATATCAAATAGCTATTAAATTTATCAAATTTAGGCAGAAAAAAACAGACTGACCAAATTGACAGCCTGTTCCTAGTAATTTACTTTCTGTTAACTATGTATATTCCAAGGCTTACTAAGCCAAGTGCCACCAGATATCTGATGGTGATTGTGTTCCACTCAGCCAAAAATACCGCTGAAAGGATTGCGCCAAATATTGGATTAGTGAATCCATAAATTGTAACCGATGACACAGGATTGTATTTCAAAAGTATGCCCCAAATTGAGTAGGATACTGATGAAATCAGTGCCATGTAAATGATAAGTGGAATCCCTGCTGCAGATGTCATATGAAGGCTACCGCCTGCCAAGAATCCTACAATCATCATGAAAAGTCCGCCGATAGCAAACTGATATCCGCTTAATGTAACAGGATTTTCTCTAAGAGAGTATTCCTTAATAAGCACCGATGAAATAGCATATGAAATGGATGAAACCAGGATAAATCCCTCTCCATTTATGGCAAATCCGCCTCCAAGGCCACCCCCTGCTAAGCTTACAATTATCACGCCGATTACACCTAAAATACAACCAGCAATTTTGTTGCCTGTAAGCTTCTCCTGCTTTCTCACTAGACAAGCAAGTAGGATTGCAAAAAATGTACTCATTCCATTTATTATGGAAGACTTCACTCCTGATGCATGGGCAAGGCCCATATAAAAGAAAAAGTACTGAAGCACTGTCTGGAAAAAGCTGAGGGTACATACCATTTTCCAGGATTCCTTTTTGGGAAATAAAAACTTTTTCTGCAGGATACTGCCAAATACTATTGCAAGAATTCCAGCCAGAAAAAATCTGGTACCTGCAAATAACACCTGGGACATGCTGCTATCCTGCCCTATTTCAAATAACTTATAACCTATTTTAATGCTTGGAAAAGCGCTGCCCCATAGTAGACAGCAAAGCACTGCAAGTAAACATACAACTAGTTTATTCTTCATCAAGTCTGATTTCATGTTAGCAACCTTTTCCATCAATTGAGCATGCTTTCTTTTCGCCATCTACATACTCGATTGTAATCCCCTTATCCTCTAAATAGTTCTTCCAATGCAAGTCAATACTGCCATCCTCATAGACAATAGCAGGGATGCCTACGTATCCATACTGCTTTGTCTTGTCAAAAGCTGGATTAGTATCTCTCATCCTAAGAAATTCCTTAAGATTTGGCATGTTCTCATTGATATCTACAAACTCAAACTCCAATCCATTTTTTGTAAGATTATGCTCAAAATTAATACAATCTGGGCAATGTCTGCTTCCATATACTTTTATCATACTCCACCTCCAAAAGTAATATTTCAGATTTATACTAAATCTTTTAGTATCCCAAAAGATTCTCGTACCATATTATTAGGAATATACAGATATTCTGTATGGGCTGCAATTCCGATGACTGTTGCATCAGTATGCCTTTTTGCTAAAAGTGTTCCTCTAAATAGATGGAAATTATTAGTCACCACAGCTATTTTCATATCTGCTTCACTTTTTGCTGTATCTGCCTTAATGAGGGATATCGCATTTACGATATTCTCCTCTGTATTAACAGACTCAGTTTCAGTTATAATTCTTTCTTCTGATATGCCCTGCTCCATCAAGTAGGCTTTTCCGCCTTCCCCCTCACTGATGGATTCATTGGCTCCCTGGCCGCCTGTGACTACTACTTTTGCATTAGGATTTTTCTTCAGGTAATCAGCTGCCGCATCAAGTCTATATCTAAACACAATACTAGGACCATTATCTCTCATCTGTGCACCAAGGACTATTAGATAGTCTGCATCTGCCTCGCCCTTTGAAAAGAACTGGCTAAGAATACAGCCCTGACAAATAATAAACACCACTAAAGCCGCTGCCACTATACCATTAAATATACCTCTTATTCCTTTCGGTAGCTTTTTCCATCTATCCTTATTATCCATAAATAATAGAAAGCCAAAAAACAATGCCGCTGCTAGCCATATGGCATATGAAAATGTGCCACTTCCCACCATGAATACTATAACCGAATAAATAAGTGATGCTATCATAATTATCGTATATACGAATCTTTTTACTTTCATAAACTCTCTCCCTTTTCTAGTTTATTTTAAAAATGCATACCGCATTTTGGACAAAATTCAAAATCCTCTGTAGTCTCATACCCGCAATTATAACAATGCTTTAGTCCATAGTTTCTTCCCTGATTAACTTTTGTAATATCCTCAGACCTAATTTGTAAATCCTCCCCAGCTGCAATACGTCTTCCTATTTCTGGATTGAGCTCATAGACTGTCCCACAACAACTCATTTGCACATAATATCTTTTATTCCATTTGAAGGTTGATTAGATTTCATTATATCATTCTCTTTTCACTTAAACTACTTATTAACTAGTGCAGCATCCTCATTAAATCTTTATATTATTTCTCTTAGAATTACCTACCATCTGTTTTACTTGTGCACATTTCTCCCCCACATAAAAAAGACTCCGGAAAACTCCGGAGCCATCATTTCTACTAAATAACTGCTAGATCATGTCCATGTATGCTTCAGCAATGCGATTGTAATCAATCTGGTTTGTAATCTTCTCTACCTTGAAATCGTCTTCCCCAACCTTTACTCGGTAGATGAAGCAACCCTCGTCGCTGACAGTATCTCCGTCAACTAATGCTGCTGCAACATATCCTTTATTCTCAAATTCGAATTGGTCGATAACTGCCATTTCAACTTCTGCGCCGTCTTTAGTATTAACTACAAACGTAATGTACTCTTTGAATTCATTATCCATTACAGGTGTCCTCCTTAAGGTAATAAATTCCCCCCCATCGCAGGCACTATTGTACAATATATTTGTGATGAGTTTAAGCAAAAAATATGAACTATTCTAGAATCGCTACAGACCATGGGGCGCAATTCACATTTTTCCCAAGATTTAGACACACTTGCTTCTCTGAAGCATTGAAAATCACAGTTTTCTTCTCTTCTTCATACTGACGAGAAAATGCATATACTCTGTTTTCATTATCAATATATTCCGTGCGATAATTGCCTCGGCTAAGGGCTTTGCTGCCTTTTCGTATATGCGTCCATTTCTTGTAGAAATCAAATACTGATGTTTTTCTATCCCATTCCATAGGTCGTCTGTATTCCCATTCTTCTAATCCTTCCATGGCTTTTTCATCTCCGTAGAAAATAGATGGAATGCCAGGGGCGCACATCATAAATGCTAAGGCAAGCTCTAGTTTCCTCTCATCTCCATGGCAAAAGCTTAAGAATCTGCCTACATCGTGGGTATCAAGAAAATTCATCTGAGCCAGACTTACAGGATATGGATATCTATGAATCATCTTTTGAATCTTTTCATCAAACTGCTGTACATTTATTGACTCCTCAGCGAAAAACTCCTTGCATACACTAATAAATGTGTAATTCATAGTAGAGTCAAACTGATCCCCCAACAGCCAGTTTTCCGAATTTTCCCATATCTCACCAATTAAAAAGCTGTCTGGATTCTCTGCTCTAATTGCCTTTTTAAATTCTCTAAAGAATTCATGATTTATTTCATTGGCAACATCCATACGCCATCCATCAATACCGCATTCACGAATCCAAAATCTTCCAACATTACAACAATACTCTAAAACCTCTGGATTACCTGTGTTAAGTTTTGGCATGCTTGCCACATATGCAAAAGCCTCATAATTAGGATATGGCTTGGTCTCAATTGGGAATCTAAGCTTATAAAACCAGTCTACATACTTTGATTCTTTTCCCTTTTTAAGTACATCCTTAAATGCAAAAAAATCTGGGCCACAGTGATTAAATACACCATCTAAAATAATTTTAATTCCCCGTTTATGAGCAGTCTTTACTAAGGTTTTAAAATCATCAATTGTTCCAAAGCATGGGTCTATATCCATGTAGTCTACAGTGTCATATTTATGATAGCTGTTAGCCTTGAAAATCGGATTGATATAGATGCAGTTTGCACCAAGGTCCTCAATATAATCGAGGTTTTCCACAATTCCTTTTATATTTCCACCGAGATTAGACCTATACTCTACCAATTCATCTGTCTCATCAGCCCCTATTCTCTCTTTTATTCTCTTGGATTGTCCTGAAATGCCTCCTTTTTCGCTGGCAAAGCTGTCAGGAAAAATCTGATACATCACCATGTCCTTTGTCCATTCAGGCATTTCAATCATATCTTCTCTACGTAAATACGGATATTGGAAATATTCAATTCGCTGTCTATTCATCTGCTCTGTAAATCCATATTCGCTATAAAACAGACTCACACTAAAGAAATCTTCTATTTGAAAATAATAGCAAATCCTAGTCAACGGACTTGATACTATACACTCAAAATAATCATATAATTCATCTGACCCAGTGAGCTCCATAGGTACTTCATTTACCTGAATCTCTTTATGAATATCTACTCTATCCCCAAAAAAGAGGGAGACTTTTTTCAAGTCTCCCTTTGCTGCCTTGAGGACTACAACTAATGTATCTTCTTTTATCATGTACGCATCTTTTCCAAATGGGACATGACTTATTGCTGGTAAATTCAATTAATTATCCTCCGTCTGTATGGTTGCGTCGTAGGATAAGGCGGCTAGCCTTTACTTCCTCTACTATCTACGGGAAGACGCAACCATTTGTTATTTGCTTCGCAAAGGTTGCGTCGTAGGATAAGGATAACTTGCAGTTATCCTTATCCTTTTACAGCGCCACCTGTTACACCTTCTACATAGAATTTCTGCATAACTATAAACAGAATTGCTATAGGCAAAGCAACCATCAATCCACCGCAGCAGAAATATGCAAAGTACTGGTTGATGAGCGCTCTCTGAAGCAAGTTGAATAATCCGATAGCCATGGTCCACTGAGATGGATCTTTTGACTTAATCATAAGACGAGCCATTACAAAATCCATCCATGGATTCAAGAAGGAATTAATTACCGTATATACGATCATAGGCTTAGACAATGGCACAACTATTCGACTAAAAATAGTTGCCTCTGATGCCCCTTCCAGTTTTGCAGCCTCATGCAAGGACACTGGAATAGTATCAAAAAAGCCCTTTAAAATCAGATAGCCTAAACCAGATGCACCTGAATATACAACAATAAGACCTAATAAACTATCAGTAAGTCCGATGAGTTTTAATACAAAATAAATCGCTATCATCGATAGTACTCCTGGAAACATTCCAAGAATCAATGAAAAACTCATCAGCTGCTTTCTTCCCTTAAATCTGAGAAATGAAAATGCGTAGGCTGTCATTATTACAAAAAGGGACGAAATAATGCAGCAACATACACCTATTATCATCGAGTTTTTAAACCATGCTGGAAAATTGGCAGCGCTATCAGGTTCAAAAAACAGTTGGTGATAATTTGCCAGGGTCCAATGTTCAGGGAAGAAATGATTAGTATTAATTCCCTTTTGCGCACTAAATGTAGTAACTACAAGCCAGATAATTGGTATTAACCATATAAATGCTAGAAGTGCTAGAAAAATATGTCTTGCTACGATTTTACTTGTCTTTTTCATTATCTATACACCTCCTCTTTATCTCCACCAATCATTCTAGAGAATGTCAAAAGTGAAAGTGCCGCACTAATTAAGAATGTAATAATTCCAATAACTGATGCCATCTTAAAGTTACTGTATTCGTTTGTCAGTCTAAATAACCATGTTATAAGAAGATCTACTTCATTGGCATTTGAGTTAGCAAGTGCCATATTTGTAGTCTTATATGTATGTGTCAGCAAATAAATTACATTGAAGTTATTGATATTTTGTATTACTGACTGTATCAATGAAGGTCCTGTTATAAATAGTACATATGGCATTGTTATCTTCCAAAATGTCTGGAATTTTGTTGCACCATCTATTTTTGCAGATTCAATCTGATCTGATGGAATGTTCATCAAAATTCCTGTAGCAACAAGCATCTGATATGGAACACCTACCCATATATTTACCAGGATAATTGTCACGTGGGCCCAGCCAGGCTGCGACAAAAATGGTATGTATCCTGCGCTTTGTTTTAACAGTCCTATATGTTTAAAGAAATCTAATATTCCAACATTCTCACATATGGTATTTACGATACCGTAATCACCAAACATCTTACCCACAAGAAGAAGTGTCACAAACTGAGGAATACCTATTGTAATTACAAACAGTGTTCTCCATAGCCCCTTTGCCATTGTGTGCTCATGATTGATGAATTGTGCTAAAAGAATACCACCTATAAATGTAGTGGCTGTTGCAAGAACAGCCCATATAAGTGTCCAGGCAAGAACTCTTACAAATGTGTATCCAAAAGTTAATGTCTGGCTGTTTGTAAATAGTCGTACAAAATTTTTAATACCGACCCAGGTAAATAAATAAGCTGGTGGCTGATGAGTTTCGTCATAATTCGTAAATGCGATACAAATCATAAACAGAATTGGAATGACATTGATAATAATTACTCCAATAGCAGGAATTGTAAGTAGAGTAATATGGAATTTGTCATTCTTAAAACTCATTAAATCTTCTTTAAAGCTATTTATATGCCCACCATTCTTCTTCATTTCCTGAAGCCTATAAACAGCCTTAATATTTCCAATATATAAAGCGATAAACGCAATAATAATCAAGATCCCAATGATTCCATACAACAATATCAAAAGCGAATTATCATAGTCATTGACCGTCTCTGACATTGTAAGTGGGTCAAATATCATTTCTCTTTGCACTGTACCAAGTGTCGAGAGTTTTGACATATATGGTAGAAATACCGAAACCAATGACGCAATTACTCCCACCTCAAGTAATATCATGAGAATTCCTTTAAGAATTTGTTTTCGTCCGAAGTATCCCATTCCCATGATTAACAATGAGAGCTTTACCCAGATATCACCATTTTTCACAGCACTGCCACATTCCTTTAGACTGACAGCCCTTTTCCTAAAAAAGTTTTTCATAAATTATCCCTATTCTTAAGACATCATTTCAATAATTAATAGAGTTTTGCTTTGCAGAACTCCAGCAATAATTTTCTATTAAGCAAAAAACCATGTAGCAACAAGCTTTGACCTCTAATCAAAGCCTGTTTGCTTAACATGGTCATTTTTTATTTCATTGAACTATTATTGTGCCGCATCAACTGGCTGCTCAATTCCTGCTACTGCATCATCAAGAAGCTGCTGTGATACATTGCCTTCAAGAATATTCTTTCCAAGTGATTCTGCTGGTGTCCAATAATTTCCGCCTACACGCTGCAGTGTTGCATAGTATGACTGCTCTGCAAGTGCATCAAGCGCTGGTGAAGATGCCTCAGCAAGTGCAGCCTTGTTAGAAGGGCCCTCACCTGTTGCCTTATATACTGCTACCTGTGACTCTTCATTTGAAAGGAACTCAGCCAAAAGCATTGACCATCCCTTATTTGCTGCGAATGAGTTTACACCTACGTATTTGTATCCACAGTATGAACCCATCTGTTTTGCCTCACCATTTACATCAAATGTTGGAAGCTTCGCTGCAGCGTATCCATCGCCATAAGCATCAGCAAATGCATTTACATTCCATGTTCCTGAAACATAAGCTACTACCTTGCCATCATTTAAATTTGCAAGCAAATCATCATTGCCATAGCTCTTGAATGATTTTGCTGATGTAACCTTTGCAAGAGACTCTGCTGCCGCAAGTCCAGCCTCAGAATTCCAGTCACAGTTGTTTGACATATCAGCATTTTCTGTAAGGCTGCAGCCTGCGCCTGCAAACCAACCATATAAATACCAACCATTGGCTACTTCGAATCCTACCTGCTTGCCAAGCTCATCAGCCTTAGCTGTAAGTGCTTCCCAAGAAGCTACATCCTCCTCTGAAAGTGCTGATGAATCATAATATAAGAAATATCCGTTAGAAGCTGTGAATGGGTAACCATACTGCTTACCATCATAACTCCCTGGCTCAATTGTTGTCTCTGTATCTACTTCATCAATCTTGTATGTGTACTGAGCCTGAATCTCATTAATAGCTCCAGCCTTTACAAGTGCCTCAAGCTGATCATCCGGGAATACAAAAACATCAGCGGCCTTCTCTGGGTCCTCTAAAATCTTGTCCTTCATATCAGCTTCTGAAACTGAGCCAATTGTAATATTGAAATCAACATCAGGATACTGTGCTTCAAAAGCGTCGCAGCGTTCCTTCATAACTTTCTGATATGCCTCGGTCTCTGAGCACCAAAGCTCAATATCAACTGTTCCCTCTGTTGACGCAATAAGATTTGCAATTGCATCCTCTGAAGACACTTCCCCTTGACTCTCTGTTCCACTGCCACCTTCAGCTGGTTTCTCTTCCTTTTTCTCTCCGCAACCTACAAAAGCTGTAAGTGCCATTGTTGAAATTAGAAGCGCTGAAACTAATTTCTTCTTCATCTAACCATCCTCCATTTTCTCTAATTGTTTATCCCTCTAGTTGCGCATTTGAGCAACCGGTTGTCCTTTGAATATTATACTATCCTTAGCTTTGTTGTTCGTCAACTAAGCATTTTTCACCACTTTTATGTGATTATTTTGTGAAAATACACTAAGTTGTACTGTCTCTCATTTGGATATTAAAGTCTTTTAGGGTTTGATTTGCGATACTTTCACCATCTAGATTGCGCATCAAAAGCTCAAGTCCAAGAGCGCCAAGTTTTTTGGCGTCAAAATAAAGACTTGTCACTGATGGTTTTGATGTTGAAAGCAAATTAGAATCATAAAAAGAGCACAACTTTACATCCTCTGGCACCGATATCCCATCGTTGTGGAGGCAATTTAACACCGAGTTGCACAGCATATCGTCCATACAAACAATACACTCCGCTCCTTCAGCTAACGCCTCTTTTAAAACAGAGTCTAAGCGCACACTTTTATGCATATTTAAGAAAATAAGAGATTCATCTACTGGTAACCCCTTATTCTTGAAACCATTTTTAAAGCCCTGTAATCGGCTAAGAGTAACATTTATATTTTCTCCACCACCAATAAGAGCCATCTTTTTAATGCCGGCATCTATGAGGGTTTCTATCATTCTAGATGTAGCCCCCTCATTGTCATGATCAACATAAGGAACCTCTGGATCCATTGGGTTTCCAACTACAATATATGGAATATCACATTGCTTTAAGAAATTAATAACCTTTGAATCTTTCTCGCAACGGCTGACAATTACAGCATCAATTTTTTTATTTTGAACTGCATGTTTAAGAGGTAGAATTCCATCATTATCGGCTAATATTATAAGTACGTCGTACTCGAAATCTATAGCCCTATCACATACACCAGTCATAAGGGTTTGGAAATATGGCATCTCCCCCAATGCCGAGTCTGCAGGGAATACAAGCCCCACATTAAATGTGCGGTTTGCAGCCAAAGAACGAGCCACAGCGCTAGGACTGTAGTTGATTTCTTTAATATATTCATTTACCTTTCGTCTAGTTTCCTCGGAAATACGTCCTTTTCCAGAAATTGCTCGACTGACTGTTGTTTTGCTCATTCCAAGCTCTTTTGCTATTGAGTCTAATGTATGTCCCATTTTCTCCAACCCCTTTGCGCATCCTTTTGCATTTGGAACCCTTGCAATTAAGAAAACTAACACAAAATTCTTCTATTTGCAATCGGTTGCGCGCAATTTTGTAAAATCCCCACAAAAACCTATAATCAATTTATGTTATTATTATTTTTGAGATTTCAAAAAAGGTTCTTAACAGAGGATATTTATGGATAACACAAATCTTACATTGCAAAATGAAAAACTAAAAAAAGCGGGTCTTAAGCTTTTATATACAGAAGATGGTCTGACACTTACAGATGGGAAGCTTTCCATTATGGTGGATTTTAGGGATATGCTTCCTCGCTTAAAGCAGAGCAATCTACAAAATGAGATGCAGGTTAAGGCTGCGCGAATTAAGGGTCAGCCTATGCCTCAAAAGATAATCGATGCCACTGCTGGTTTCGGCGAGGATTCCCTTATTTTAGCTGCTGCAGGATTTGATGTGGACCTTTACGAATTCGATGATATTATAGCTCTCCTTCTAGAGGACGGCCTTAATCGAGCTAAGGATATTCCAGAGCTTGCTCCTATTGTATCTAGGATGCATTTTCATCACTCCGATAGCATTCAGGCTATGCATAGCCTTGATTATTTGCCAGATAGCATACTTCTTGACCCTATGTTTCCAAGTAGAAGCAAAAGCGCCATGATAAAAAAGAAATTTCAGCTTTTACAAAAAATCGAAAGCCCTTGCTCAATAGAAGAGGAGCTTCTTGATGCTGCAATCGCTGCCCGGCCAAAGCGCATTATTATAAAGCGTCCTCTTAAGGGACCATTTCTTGCTGGCAAAAAGCCAAGCTATTCTCTTGAAGGCAAAGCAATCCGCTACGATTGTTTTGTATTTTCTCGTACTTAAATTTTTATAAATTTCAATAGTTTTTTCACGAAATACCCTTATTTATGTCATAAAATGACATTACAAGATAATGCGGGATATATTCCCATCACATATAGTAACGGAGGGTACCAATGAAAAAAGAATATAGGACAACAGTGCGTGCAAGGGTTGCAAGACACGTTGTTTTAACCTTACTGATATCTACTATAATTGTGACTGTCATCAATTTAATATATATGAGCCGTCGTATTACCCAAGGACAAAGCAACGAACTATCCATCACTACCGACCTTTGCGCCAGTAAGGTGGACACTTGGGCTAATCAGCTTAGAGGTATCACAATAGATATTGCAGATACTTTTGAGGCAAGGGGCGAGCTGAAAGAATCAGATGTGAAGGCTGTGTTGAATCAAATCGCAGAGACACAGTCTGATTTGATTTTCGTCTACTTAGCAACAGAAGACGGCAAGATGTACATGGCTCGTGGTGTCCATTTTGCAAGAGGAGTTAATCCTTGCGATAGAGTATGGTATAAGCAGGCAAAAGAAACAGGCAAAACTGTTTTTATTGATCCTTATATTAGTGCCACCCGCCCAGATATTATGCTTTCCACAGCTGCAACACCTATTTATATCGATGGAAAAATTGCCGGCGTTGTTGGCGTAGATGCTGATGTATCCTTAATTAACGAATACATTAATTCTATGGATTTTGGCAACCATTCATACGGATTCCTTTTGGACTCTGAAAATCGTGTTGTTGCCCATAAAAATCCTGAGTTTCAGCCTACAATCAATGAGGTTAAATACGCCACCGATGTTATGCCAGAGTTAGAAGAGATTCTAAATTCTAAGGATGGTGAAGGCCTTGTAAATGGAAAAGACTATAATAATGACCCGGTTATCTATTCCGTTTCAAAGCTTGACAACAACGACTGGAAAATCGGTGTGGTTTATTCACAGGCACAACTTTATAAGTCAATTGATAGGGGTATTAGGATTAGTCTTTTCATTGCAGCTGTTTGCATGTTCTTTGCAGCTGCCTATATGACAACTTCTATAGCACGAATTCTTCGCCCTATCGATAAAATTAATCCAGCTATAGCCAGAATTCTTCAGGGTGATTTTTCTACCAGCCTTAATATTTCTAACAAAGAGGATGAACTAGGAGAATTGCAGGATAATCTTTCGGAGATGATAAAACAGCTGTCTACAATGATTGCTCAGCAAAAGAAAATGATTATGGAAATGGAAAAGGGAAATCTCACTGTTGATGATATTCCAGAATTACCAGGCGATTTAAAGGAAGTATCTATCGCCCTTAATTCAATAAAAGAGACTTTTAACGATATTATTTCTGATATCCAATTCTCTGCTATTAATCTACAGAGTTTTGCTATGGGAATAAATGAAACCAGCGACATCGAGCAGATGCGCATGGTATTTGAAGAACTATCGGCTGAGGCAAATATCCTCATGGATAAAACTAGCCGCTTCATCACTGTCCCACCTTCTTCTAAAACGAAGGATTTCGAGGACGAGGAGCAATTTGTGATGGATTACTCTGAGGATGAATAATATACAAAAATTAAGAGGCGGTTTATAACCGCCTCCTTTTTACCCTACACTGTGAGTTATAATCTGCTGACCTGCTGCAGCTGCCTTAACCCTCTTACACTCAGGACAAAGACGCTGTCTTCCAGTATCAATGAATTTCTTATAGTCTTCCATGTTCAGATAGACTTTTTTCTTGCAATTTTCGCAAACAAAAAGATACAAAGGCATTATTAAATCTCCCTTTAATTTCGCCACAAAAGTTACCTGTCTTCTTTTCTAAGAAGATCCATTTTCATATTGTAATAAGCAGGTGTCATATCAAGATAATGACGATGAGGATTCTCAAAACGCTGCTCCTCTGGCCATACACTTGTAGCAAGCTGCTGTTGTACTCTATCACGGATAGTCTGGATTGGCTCGTCGTCAGATACCGCGCTACCTCCCCTAATAAGTGGTTGCTGTAAAAGCTCCGCTGTGCAGCCCTCAAATATATGAGTGCTCTTCCATGGCTGCTCAGGGTCTACAAATTTATACCCTCCTTTGGCGCTAATGTCAACCCTTTCACCCTTAATTGCTATTAAATCTGCCACAGCACGGCCTGTTTCGTCCTTAATACGATAAACATCCTTAAGGCCCGGATTAGTGATTTTCTCTACTGTTTCAGAGATTTTAATCTTTGGAATCACTTCGCCAGTCTTAGCATCTGTAACTGCACATAATTTATATACAGCTCCAAATACTGGCTCAGATTTTGCAGTGATAAGTCGCTCACCTACTCCAAAAGAATTGACCTGTCCACCCTGCTGAAGGATAGATGTGATTGTATATTCATCAAGTGAATTGCTAACAATTATTTTTGCATCTACAAATCCCGCTTTATCTAATAATTGTCTAGACTTTTTTGTCAAATACGCTAAATCGCCAGAATCTATGCGTATACCATAGCTTTTTGAAAGAATTCCTGCATTTTTCATCTCCTGGAATACCTTAATTGCATTAGGAACGCCAGATTTCAGCACATTATAGGTATCTACAAGCAAAATACAGTTGTTAGGATAGCTCTTTGCAAAGCTTCTAAAGGCCTCTAACTCTGATTTTCTGTAGTCATTATCCTCAGATGTGAAGTACATTACGTAGCTATGAGCCATAGTACCACCGATTGGAATGTCAAAATACTGACCTGCAGAAACAGTGGCTGTACCACTGGCTCCACCTATGTAAGCAGCTCTTGCTCCGTAAATTGCTGCGTCATTATTATGAGCACGTCTAGCACCAAAATCAGATACCGCACGACCTGCTGCCGCTCTAACAATACGGCTTGCCTTTGTGGCAATAAGAGACTGATGATTAACCTGAGCTAAAATCTCTGTCTCCACAAGCTGAGCCTGAATAATAGGTGCTGTAACTGTAATTATTGGCTCATTAGGATACATAATTGTTCCCTCTGGGAATGCATCCACATCACCTGTAAACTTGAAATCCCTCAGATATTCTAAGAAGTCCTCAGTGAAATGACCCACACTTCTTAAATACTCTATATCCTCATCATCGAAGTGCATATTGAGAAGGTAGTCCTTTATCTGCTGTAATCCAGCAAAAATAGCAAAACCGCCTCCGTCTGGATTGACTCTATAAAACACATCAAAGCTTACCTTTGTGTTATTGTCAATTGTAGGATCATTGAAGTACGCATTAGCCATTGTAAGCTCGTACTCATCCATCATCATTGTTAAGTTTCTTGCTTTATCTTGAGTCTGTCGCATAACGCCCCCTCTTTCCGCATCTACTCACCAGGTGCACTATTAATAACTTTTCCTGTATTCCAAAGCATGGCTGCTCGCTCTGCTGCCTGCTTTCTTCCATCCTCGTCCTTGTATCCAACTGTGCCAGTATAGCTTCCACAATCAAGGCATGCCACATAATATCCGTGGTCCTCTTCCTCAATCAAGCCTGCTCCTGCACAAATCGGACAGTCATGTAATTCAATTTCTTCTGTGATGTCCATGAAAACAATCCTCTATTCTTTCTCTAATTTACGTAGTGCCTCATTTATCTCATCATAATTCTCTCTAATATGAGGCCTCAAGCAATTAACGCAGGATTTCACACCCTTATCCGTATACTTAAAATTGCCTCCACACTTATCCCCTAGATGATACAGCGGACAATAGCAAAAAAGACAATTAAAATCCTCCGGATTATCAGTCTTATGACATGGAAAATATTCACATTCCCTATTTTGGAAAAACTTATAATGCTCCATATCTTCTCCTTGCATTTAGTCACTGTCTCCATTATACACTTTTCCCAGATTTTTGCATAAATCTATTAATAAAAAAGGGCTGCCTTTCGGCAACCCGTAAATTTTAAAAATTATGAAACCTTAAGCTTGAACTTCTGAAGCTCGTGCTCTGAATCAACCTCAGCAAATGTGGCACCAAGCTTAGTGAACTTGCCTACGATATCCTCGTAACCACGCTGAATGTATTTTATATCATCAATGACGGTAAATCCATCAGCAGCAAGACCTGCAATAATAAGTGCAGCTCCTGCTCTAAGGTCTGGTGCGCTAACCTGTGCACCTGTGTATCTCTCAACACCTGTTATGATTGCAACAGTGCTCTCTACCTTAATATTGGCACCCATGCGAGCCAACTCATCTACATATTTGAAACGATTCTCAAAAATAGACTCTGTGACTGTACTAGTACCGCTGGCAATTCCAAGTACTGCAGTAATCTCTGGCTGCATATCTGTAGGAAATCCTGGGTAAGGAAGTGTGGTGACATGGGTATGCATAAGCTTGCGATCCCTAGCAATTACACGAACTGCATCGTCATACTCCTCAACAATACAACCTGCCTCCATAAGCTTAGCTGAAGTAGCCTCCAAATGCTTAGGGATAACATTTTTGATTAAAACATCACCGTGTGTAGCAGCAGCCGCACACATATATGTACCAGCTTCAATCTGATCTGGAATAACTGCGTAAGTAGTACCGTGAAGTGCATTTACACCAACGATGCGGATAACATCTGTACCAGCACCTCTGATATTAGCACCCATACTGTTAAGGAATGAAGCAACGTCAACTACGTGAGGCTCCTTAGCAGCATTTTCAATAGTAGTCTTGCCCTCTGCAAGTACTGCAGCAAGCATAATATTAATAGTAGCTCCAACAGATACCTTATCAAGGAAAATGTGGTTTCCTACAAGCTTGTCAGCGCGAGCAGACCAGAGGCCATAAGATACATCTACATTAGCTCCAAGAGCCTTAAGTCCCTTCACATGAAGGTCAATAGGACGTGAACCAATGAGGCATCCACCTGGGAGAGCAACCTCTGCATTCTTGTACTTACCAAGAAGAGCTCCCATTAAATAATAAGAAGCACGAATCTTTTTAATATACTCGTAATCTACAGAAAGTCTGTTAATACTAGCTCCGTTGATCTCAACTGTGTGATCATCAACGCGGTTAATAGTTGCTCCAATATCCTCAATCGCACCGATAAGTACATTTATATCTTTAACATTTGGTAAATTTTCAATTGTAACGGTTTCGTCTGTCATAATGGCGCCAGCCAAAATTCCCAAGGCTGCATTTTTAGCACCACTGATCTCAACCTCTCCTGAGAGAGCAGTGCCGCCCTTAATTACATACTGTTCCATTTTATCTCCTAATTAATTTCAAAATCACTCCGATATAATTTAGCATAAAAGCCATTTTTCTGCAACAATTGAGAATGATTACCCTGTTCCACAATTGTTCCATCTTTTACAAACAAAATCATGTCTGCGCCCTTTATTGTAGACAATCTGTGGGCTACAACAAATGTAGTACGGCCTTTCATCATTTTGTTAAATGCGGATTGTATTTTCTGCTCTGTACGTGTATCTATCGAGCTTGTAGCCTCGTCTAGTATCAACATACTCGGAATATTTAACATTACCCTTGTAATACACAAAAGCTGCAATTGTCCCTGGGACAACATACCCTCACCTGTGTTAATTACAGTGTCATATCCATAAGGCATCTTCTTTATAAAGCTATGGGCATGGCAGGCCTTGGCAGCCTCGATTATTTCCTCATCGGAAGCATTAGGATTAGCCATTTTCAGGTTATCCCTGATTGATGCATTCTTAAGCCAAGTCTCCTGTAGTACCATACCAAAATTACTGCGAAGATTATCAAGATTAATATCTCTTATATCTCTTCCATCAATAAGAATCTGGCCGGAATCAATATCGTAAAATCTCATAAGAAGATTAATAATGGTACTTTTTCCTGCGCCGGTAGGACCTACTATAGCCACCTTCTGACCAGGCTCTACTTTTATATTAAGATTCTCAATTAACTTCTTGCTCTTGTCATAAGAAAAACATACATTTTTAAATTCGATGCTTCCCTTTGGCTCCTGAAGCTTGATTTCTCCCTCATCGATTTCCTCTTCAGAATCAATAATTTCAAACAAGCGGGCTGCGCAGGCCAAAGCATTTTGAAACTCAGTAATGACTCCTGAAATCTCGTTAAATGGCTTAGCATAGGTGCTTGCATAAGATAGGAAGCTGGCAAGTCCTCCCACAGTAATTCCTCCTGTAGTGGCCATAATAGCTCCAAATACACCTACTGCAGCGTATATTAGATTATTCACCAGACGAGTGCTCGGATTGACGATTGAAGAGTAAAAAGTGGCCTTCATAGAAGCATCTGCCAAATCCTTATTTACCGTCTCAAACTCAACTAATGCATCGTCTTCATAGTCCATATTGCGGACGATGTTTTTATTGATGATAATCTCCTCAATATATGATGTCTCCTGGCCCCTTAGCTTAGCCTGGGCACCAAAGAACTTGTAGGTCTTCTCTGAAATAAACTTTGCAATGAGAAGAGATACTGGAGTGGCAATTATGACAATCAAAGCAATCCTAAGAGAGATTGTTATCATAAAGTAGATGGTGCCAAGTATAGTAAGCACCCCAGTAAATACCTGAGTAAATCCCATTAGAAGTCCATCTGCAAATGTATCTGCATCAGAAACTATTCTACTTACAAAATCCCCATGAGGATGTGAATCAATATCGGAAAGCTTAGCATGCTGCAATTTTGCAAATGCCCTATCTCGCAGATTCTTGGTAATGTTGTAGGTAATGCGATTGTTCACCCTGTTCATTATCCACTGGGTAAAAAATGTAGCCACAACAGTTACAACCATCATCTGAAGAACTCTTAAAAGCCTATCAAAATCAACGCTGCCACTAGCTATAATGCAGTCTATTGCCCGTCCTGTAAGTATAGGAATCAGTAATGTAAAATACACAGTAGCTAGAGCACAAATCACAGAAAGTGCTATGCTACCAGCGTATGCTTTTAGTTCTGATAATATTCGGTTAAATATCTTAGATTGAGGCTGTTTATTCATTGGACGCCTCCTCTCTAGGATACTGACAGTAATAAATCTCCTCGTATTCTTCGCAGGATTCAAGAAGCTGAGAATGGGTGCCAAGACCTACCGCCTTTCCATCCTCAAGCACTAGAATCTGATCTGCATCCTTAACAGATGAAGCCCTTTGAGAGACGATAATAATAGTAGGATTCCAGCTAAGCTCAGATAATGCCTTGCGAAGTCTTGCCTCTGTGCTTAAATCAAGAGCGCTGGCTGAGTCATCTAAAAGCAAAATCTCAGGCTGACCTATAAGTGCTCTTGCAATTGTAAGTCGCTGTCTCTGACCTCCCGAGAAATTATTACCTCTGGCTGAAACTATAGTATCAAGTCCCTCTTTCGCCCCGATAAAATCGGCAGCTTGAGCAATATTTAATGCTGAATTAATTTCATTATCAGAGGCTTCTCTTTTAAACATTGTCATATTAGAACGGATTGTACCAGTAAAAAGGGAAGCCTTTTGTGGCACAATGCCAAATGTATTTGCTATGGTACTATCACTAAGGGACTTAACATCCCTTCCATCTATTTCTATGGCACCGGCGCTTACATCATAGGTATGAGTCAAAAGCTTAAGCAAGGTACTCTTTCCTGAACCTGTTCCACCGATTATACCCACAGTGGAG
The DNA here is from genome assembly GCA_017557435.1 of Pseudobutyrivibrio sp. Lineage (GTDB taxonomy): Bacteria > Bacillota > Clostridia > Lachnospirales > Lachnospiraceae > Pseudobutyrivibrio. The sequence continues at coordinate 227,984 of JAFYYR010000003.1, forward strand.
CCAGCTTCTATATCAAGAGATATGTTCTCTAAATCCATGTCATTGGAATTATTGTAGCTAAAGGACACATTCTTAAGGGAAATAGCTCCTCTAATCTTAGAAACCTTCTTGGAATCTGATTCTACCTCACGAATTCTCTCATCAGATTTCATCTCCATAATTTCACAGACTCTGTCTACAGATGGAAATGCCTTCATAAGAAGCACTATTAAATTAGCAAGCTTAATTAGCTCCACCAAAATTTGACCCATGTAATTAACAAGAGCCACCACATCGCCTCTTAGGATAAATCCAGAATCTACTCTCCTTGCAGATACATAGATAAGTCCCACTATTCCAATATTAACAATCACATAAGTAACTGGGTTTAGTAATGCAGATATCTTGCCTGTATGAATCTGCATCTGGGCAAGGCTGCCTGTTTTATTTTGAAAATCTGTCGCTTCTTCATCTACCTGGCAAAAAGCTCTGAGAACTCTGGCCCCTGATAGATTTTCAGAAACTGCATGCAATACCTTTTCCAATTTAGCAGCTATAGATTTATATCTTGGAAGAGTGTATTTCATAATGAAATATACAAAAATTGAAAGGGCAATAACTACAACTATAAAAGTAAGTGCAGATTTAACATCAACTACAAACGCCATAATTGTAGCGCCTGCAACTATAAATGGCGAGCGTAAAAACAGACGTAACACCATATTTATTCCATTTTGAATCTGGTTAACATCTGCTGTTATTCTAGTGATTAAAACTTCCTCCCCAACCTTTTCCTTTGTGCCCTGAGAAAGTCCAAGAATCTTTTCAAATACATCCCTGCGGATTTCAGCTGCAGAATATACTGCAACGTAGGCGCTAAAATACTGGGCAGTAATAGAAAACATAAGTCCCACAACCGCCAGCAAAATTAAAACCCCACTCATCTTAATAATGTAGTGGGTATCAGAGCTTGCGATACCCTTGTTAATGATAGATGCCATAACAAGTGGTACCAAAAGCTCAAATATCGCCTCTAGCATTTTGAAAAGTGGGGCAAGTATTGCTCTTATTTTATATTTTTTAACATAGTTAAGAATAAATCTCATATTTATCTACATCAGATTATTCAGCTGTCTCTTCAGTTGATTCCTCTGGTGTCTCCTCAGAATCTGCTGCTGTGTCTTCTGTTGTTTCAGTAGTCTCAACCTCTTCAGCTGAATCAGTATCCTCTACTTCCTCTGTAGCTTCAGTTGACTCATCTGTAGCTTCTGTATCCTCTGCAGGTGCCTCTGATTCCTCAGCTGGCTCTGCTGGCTGCTCAACTGGCTTTGCCTTGAAGTGATCAGTAAATGTAACCTTAGCCCACTGATCATCATCAACAGTAAACTCATAAGCAGACATCCATGTATCTACAAGTGAATTGAATGCGTCTGTCTTAAGAGTTGATTTCTTGTCATTAGATGCATCCTCATCATGATCTGCAGTAAGGTGAATTACATAATAAACACCCTCAACATCGATTACATCGGAAGTCTCACCCTCTTTAAGGGCCTCTGCAGCTGAGATAACCGCCATATCCATGGTGTCATCGGCCTCCTCACCCTTAAGGTAAGAATATGTGCTGCTTGTAAGCTCCTGATTCTCTACCTCGGCATCAAAATCTGATGCTGCAGCAATGCTGTCAGCCTGATCCTTAAATGCTGCCAATTCCTCATCTGTGTACTCTGTAACTGTACCTGTAGTTGGGTCTGTTCCAGTAGTATCTATCTGTACATAAGAGAATGTACGCATCCAGCAGTCATCCTCTGAAATATTAGCTTCCTCGGCATCCTCTACAGCTGTCTCAACAAGCTTGTAGATTGTCTTCTCCTCAAGATATCTCTTAACATACTCCTCTGTCGCTCCAAGCTCCTCAAGTGTATCCTTAGAGTTATCTGACATAAACTTTGCAGTAGCATCTGCAATAGCCTTATTCTGCTCATCTGAAAGAGTAATATTGTAATCAGCTGCATGCTGCTTTACAACATACATCTGCTCGATATCTGTAATGATACCGCTTTTAGTCTGGTCCTCCATTGAATAACCAAGACCACCCATCATATCCTGAGACCACATAGTAGAAACATCATAGCCCATCATTGGATAAAACTGCTCATATAGCGACTGCTGATAACGAGCAACGAAATTACCATAGCCAAGAGTGATTGTCTCTTTTGTGTTCTCCCCTTTTATAGTAATTAATGTAGCGCTGTCCTTGATCTTATTACCACAACCTGTAAGAAGAACTGTACCTGCTAAAGCTGCCACACATGTTGTTTTTAATACTGCCTTTTTCATTATACTAACTTCCTCCTGAGTGTATTCCACCCAATATATTTTCAAGCCTTTTCATTATAGTTAATATTATCTTTTTTATCAACAATCTACTTGGGCTATACACTTATTCCAGGCTTATTGTTTTCTCAAATAATCCGTAGGTGTAGGTGTCCAAAATTAAATCTTTGGCGAAAGCCTTTCCTACTCTTCCATTATGGGAAAATGCACCTATACTGTATGAACCAGTTTCATGAAGCTCATCAATCATATCTTTTGTGATAGCAAAGCCTAAACCTTTGTAATCATTTAGGCAGCCCAAATATGTGAGGGCATAACGCTTCTTTGAGATTCTATCTTTTATTGCTCTTAAAAGATTTCCAAAAGTAATGTTGTACAGATGGTTGTGATAATCTGGTATTCCTACGAAAAATCCAATTGCTTTTCCGTTAAAATACGCCATTTTTACAAATCTGTAATCCAAGATATGTCTGTATCTGTCAAAGTAAGTTATGAAATCTTCACGGTCTATAGTTGAAAAAAGCGGAAATCCCTTATAAAGCTCTGTCATCAAATCACAGATTTCAGCTATACATCTGTCATAATCCGATTTCTTTATACTCTTTATCTCATAGCCCTTTTCCATGCATCTTTTATGCAAACCATCTAGCAATCTATCATGATAGTTATCTGGAATTCTGTCATACATGGTAGATGTATATATTTCTTTTAACTGAAGGCCATTTTCCTCAAACAGTCTTCGGTAATAATCCTTGTTATATGGCTCTCCCACATAAGGCTGCTCTTGAAAATGATCAAGCTTCATTCGATATCTAATCCAAAATGAACCATCAACCGGCCCGATTAATTTTTTATATCCCCATTCCTTAGCCTTGATTTCGCAATAATCAAACAGGCTTTTTGCTACATTTGAATCATCAACGCATTCGAAAAAGCCAATATACAAGGCGTCATCGTTTTCATATCTTGTAAGAAGACATCTGGCAACCACCTTTTCATTTTCGTATGCAAGAACAGGGTAGACCTTAAAATATTTTGAAAATATATGCTCACCGGTAAGGATTTCTCTAATCTCAGATGGGCTGTCTATATAATATTTATTTGGGTACAGCTTCTTGGAAAAATTAATAAAATCCTTTATATAATTTTCCTCATTTTTAAAGGCTATTATTTTTATCTCATTCATTTTATATTTTTCCATATATCAGATATACAGCTACTGTAATTATCATGATTGTTTCCTGAATGTATGTATATCTTTCTACTTTATCTACCAGTTTATATCTAGTTGGATCCTTCTTGAAGTCAATGAAAATATATGACATCCAAAGGACATCCAAAAGAAGTGCCACTACAGATAATTTGCTTAAATTCCATACAAGGGCAAAGTTTGTGATAATGTCTACCCATGTGATAATGAATACAAAGTTTGTGGACTTTTTATATCCAAATAGTTTTGAGTAAGTTACATATTCAGTCTCATCCTTTGGCGCACGAATCTTTCTTGATACCTCCCAGATTAATGCAGGGAAATACAGAGTAAGCACTGCAAGGAAATTGTATACGTTCAGTACGTTGAGGCCATACTTGATAATTACGAATGAAATAATGTAGATATTCATAATTATCTGTACAGGGTTGTGTGTTAATAAAGCCATTGGAAGTGACTTTTGAATTTTATGCTTCTGGAAAAACCAAACAGCCATTAAACTTCCATATGTGTAGAGGAATAAACAGAATAAAAAGTTATTCATGAATATCGCATTTACGATAAGTGTAATGGCGATGAGAATGGAAATAAAAACTGCTAAATCCTTTTTGGTAACTCGTCCAGACGGAAGAGGTCTATGGGCAAAAAGTCTACAGTCTAATTCGTAGTCTTTGAAATCATCGGCAATTCTAAGCCAGCATAAGAATGAAAATACAGTAAATCCACCTATCACTTCCTGATAACCATACCTAATTTCTGTTACACCATGATTTAAAAGTACAATGAAATATATCTCTGAAAATACCAAGAATCCAAGTATCAGTCTTGGAACCAATGGATACATTTCTTTAAAATAAATATTAAGTCTCTTTAATGCCTGAATCATAACGTCTCCCTTATATGTAATACTATTAAAATTAAATTAACTGCAACGTGAGTAAATCCACCTACTAATACGTAAATCAAATATTGTCCCCAAGTGATTCCTGACAAAATCTTAAGCACTAAAATCACGCCGATTATGGAATCAAATTGATCCAAAAGGAAAAATGCATATTTTTTCCTGCCTGAGACTTTTGTGGTACCGCCGCTTTCGATATCATATCGCCTCTTTAAAAAACTATTTGGCAGTTCGCAAAGCATATATGCTATTCCAAATAAAGCTCCAGCCAAAAGATTGTAAGGAATTATATTTGGATAATTATTGTAAAGATCACAGTACAGCTCTGTGTCAGTAGCACGTAAAATAAGACCAATTATTAACTGGATGAACATGGTGATAATCACCATCGATATCATACCTACGTAGGTCTTATTATCCCCAAGAATTCTTTTTCCATCCTTGTACAGACGGCCATTATCAATGGGGTATTTTTCTCCTTTATAAAGCTTACAAAAAAGAACATTTAATGCTCCTCCAAGAATGGTCTGAAGCATTGTAATATACATTCTTAAAACCATTAAAACATCACCATTAGCCTTTCACTTAAGAAGTAAATTTCCACGGTGAAGAAAACTACACCCCAAAGTAAAACCGGAGTAGATGCAATATCTTTTATATCCCTAATTTGCTCACTATATTCTGTGTTAATGTAGTTACACATGTACTCCAATGCTGTATTAAATAGCTCCGCAGCAAAAGTGCCAAAGGTTGCAATAACATAAGCAATCCATGCAACCGCACTTACCTTGCAGACTAAATTCAACACTAAAAATATTGTTGCAATAGCCATCTCTGCCCTGAGATTTTTCTCGGTTTTGCTAGCCTTTAGGAAACCTCCAAAGGCTGTTTTTCCGCTGCAAAAAATATTTTTTGTTTTATATTGTTCCTTGCTAGGCATTTCTTCTTATAACTCCTTCATCTAGATCTATTTCAACTATGTCGCCAGTCTTTATCATGGACATGGCGCCCTTTACATTTACAATAGATGGCTTTTTAAGCTCCCTTGATATTATTGCTGTATGACTTAAGAATGATCCCTTTTCAGCAATTATTCCCTTGGCATCCTGTAAAATCATAACCCAGCCAGGGTCTGTCATTTCAGTTACGATGATTTTATCCTTATGAGGAATTGTTGGGTCTGGTGTTTTCATAACAAGCACCTCTCCCTTCACCTTGCGATAAGGCTTTGATACAACCTCGCCCATAAACTTATCTCTAGATTTAACATTCACCTCATTCATGTTATTTGTAAGGGTTTTACTAAAGATTTCTTTCAGGAAAACATATCTTGAGAATGTAGGAATAGTGGCATACTGCTCGTACACTCTCTTTCGCGACTCCACAATTTCTTTCATATCCTCATCAGATGAAAGCTCATCAATATGGATATAGAAAACATCTCTTGGGTCATCTAACCTACCCTGAGCTGCTAATATTTCTCCAATCTTAAGGAATATTGCTCTGGCAAATCCATAAACTCTAGTACGATTTAATCTAGAGGATTCACGATTTAAAATACCAATTTTCGCATGGCGGACTGACATTTTAGGTTCAAAATGTCTGCTTTCATCAACATACATTAGGTCAGATGTTATATGTCCACCTGCAACAAATTCATCCAAAAGCTCTGGATTAGTGCGGTATGTTTTAGTCTCAAGCTTTAATTCCCCGAGACATCTATCACCAAATTTATCAATATACTCTGCTTTTACTTTCTCGTATTGGCTACTTTTCAATCCATAAAGTGTGTAGGCCTCCTTAAGCTTACTTTGAAGTAATACCGGCTCCATGCTTGCAAGTCTGCCTATTTGCTTAATTTTATTGGAATGCTTTTTGGCTAAATGGGTAAAAACAAATGCGTACAAATCATTAACTAGGGTTAAATCCCAGTATTCCATCACTTCACGTTGAATCCTACGGTAAAGCTCCACAAGTTCTGTTACATCATTAGTCTCTTTAATGTCTTTTCTGTATCCTTCAATGCTCTTTTCAAATCTAGAATTCACAGCCTTCATGTAAAATGGATTAGCTATGAAATAATAGAGAAGATTAAGAGAAAGAACTATTTTTCTAAAAGCTGTAACCTTTAATTTATTTTTTGAAACGTACTTGTTCTCTACTCCAAGCATCTCCTGCCATATAGGAATTATTTTCTTTGAAAATGGCATGAGGCTAAGCATTGTATACCATGTGGTAATGTCGTAGTATGCCTTGCCATCAACGAAATCAACCATATTGGCACCAAAGCTTTCTACTAGCTTATCGCTATGGGTTATTCTCTTTAAAAGACGATTCATTATGTCCGTATATACGGATTTAACAAAGTCCTGAGATAATGGCAAAACAACACCCGGATAGCTTTCTACTATGTTCGAATTATCAAGTATTATCTTCTTTTGAGATTCATCGATTGTTGTTATCTTTCGGCTCTGAAGAATGTATATCTTTTCATTTTTTACGCAAAATTCAATATCACATTCAAAGCCAAATATGTCTCGTATCTTTGACGCTTCTGAAATGAGTCTCTCTAATATTTCTTCAGAAAGCAGCGGTGAATCATTATTCCTGTTGTAACAAAACTTCTCATCCGCTGTGTTGTAGTAGTATGTAGTTACATCCGTCTTTTCACTAACTACATCTTCACCTATACCCTTACCAACAATTATTACCGTCTCATTAAGTAATCCAAGTGGATTGGACGTAAAAATGACACCGGAATAATCTGGTTCAGTTATCATTTCCTGGACTATTACGGTGTCATTATCTATATCTGTCTCTTCGTCCCCGTATTTTGCCGCTTTGATATAACTATCAAACACTGCATCCACTGCCTTTTTCACCTCTGCTCGAGGAATATTTAAGAATGTCTCAAACATTCCGGCATAGGACAGATTTGCAGAATCCTCATAGTGACATGAAGATCTAACAGCAAAAAACTGGCCATTACTAAATGACATATCAAAATTATCGCGCTTGGCAATCGCGATAAAATCGGGAACATTAATATTATTTAGTTTTAATATCTTTAAATTCTCCGCCTTCATGATTTATAATATTAATACTATATGGGTACAAACACAATACTAATATCAAAAAATCATACTATTTAGGCGTTTTTATCAATACAAATTCTCTTTAAATCTAAAATGAAGTCCTGAAGATACTCATATATTTCATTTTGTTTAATTCTTGTATTTGCCTTTGTATTGAAAATGAAAGCAGGAGCCTTTGGGTCAGCAGCAAATGTAATGTGCGGATTGTTTCGCTCTAAAAGGGCTGGAATCTGAGTCACATCAATTTTTGCCTTCTCATACATAACGATTTTTATGATGTCCTGTTTTTGCTCAATGGCAGTAATATAGGCGCTGTGAGCTTTTACACGAAGCATATCCACCCAGAGAAGATTCTGAACACATCTCTTTGGCTCACCGAATCTATCCACAAGCTCATCAAGCATCTCGTCTCTAGCTTCCTCAGAATCGATGGCTGCAATTCTCTTATAAATGTCGATTCTCTGCTCCTCATTGGATACATAGGTATCTGGAAGGTATGCCTCGATATTAACATCCACAGTGGTGTTAAACTGGTCTTCTGTAACCTCGCCCTTTTCGATTTTAACTGCCTCATTAAGCATCTTGCAGTACAAATCATATCCTACAGCTGTCATATTTCCATGCTGCTCTACACCAAGAAGATTTCCAGCGCCTCTAATTTCAAGATCTCGCATGGCAATCTTAAAGCCGGAACCCAGGTCAGTAAACTCCTTGATGGCGGCAAGTCTCTTCTCTGCCACCTCCTTAAGAAGCTTATCCCTTTTGTACATTAAAAATGCGTAGGCAGTTCTATTGCTTCGACCTACTCGACCTCTAAGCTGGTAAAGCTGAGACAATCCCATGTTGTCTGAGTCATGGATAATTATCGTATTTACGTTAGAAATATCTAAGCCGATTTCAATGATAGTGGTAGCTACAAGTACATCTATCTCATGGTTGATAAACTGCATCATTACGTCTTCAACTTTGGCCTCTGTCATCTGGCCATGGATGTAGCCAACAGTTGCCTCAGGGACAAGACGCTCTATTTCAGCAGCCATATCCTGGATACCCCTTACCCTGTTAAAGACATAGTAAACCTGACCATCTCTAGCCATCTCTCTTACGATAGCCTCTCGGACCATCTCCTCATTGTATTCAAATACAAATGTCTGTATTGGAGTACGCTCCATAGGTGGCTCATCCAAAACACTCATGTCTCTTATTCCAACAAGTGACATATGTAAGGTACGAGGAATAGGAGTTGCAGATAGAGAAAGCACATCTACCGTCTTTTTCATCTGCTTAATGCGCTCCTTGTGATTAACACCAAAGCGCTGCTCCTCATCTATTATCAGAAGTCCCAAATCCTTGAATTCTATATCTTTTGAAAGCAATCTGTGGGTACCAATGACAATATCCACCATGCCATTTTTGAGTCCCTCGATTGTCTTTTTCTGCTCAGCCGGAGTTCTAAATCTGCAAAGCAGTCCCATATTAACAGGATACCCACCCATTCTCTGGATGAAATTGTTGTAGTGCTGCTGGGCTAAAATGGTAGTTGGCACCAGATATGCCACCTGCTTGCCCTCCTGCACTGCCTTAAAGGCAGCTCGCATTGCTACCTCAGTCTTGCCAAATCCTACATCACCACAGATAAGTCTATCCATGATTTTCTTAGACTGCATATCCTTTTTGATAGCTGCAACAGCCTCAAGCTGGCCATCTGTCTCCTCATAAGGGAAGCTTTCCTCAAATTCACGCTGCCACACTGTATCTGGGCCATAAACAAATCCATCTGTATTCTGGCGAAGAGCATAGAGGTCCACAAGTTCCTTTGCAACTACGCCAACAGCAGACTGAACCTTTTGCTTAGTTCTATTCCATTCCTGAGTACCTGCACCAAGAGAATTAAGCTTTGGCTTTTTACCGTCAGGACCAGAATACTTTTGAATCTGATCAAGCTGAGATGTAAGCACATATAGATTGCTACCCTTAGCATATTCAATCTTAATATAGTCCCTGATTACCTTATCAAGTTCCATCTGCTCAGTACCCTTATAGATACCAAGACCGTAATTCTCATGGACTACAAAATCCCCCACATGCAAATCTGAGAATGAGGAAATTGACTCGCCCTCATACTTCTTAACACGACGCCTTTTCTTTCTTACGTGACCAAAGATATCTCCGTCAGACAGCATTACAAAGGCAGAATCAGGATAATCAAATCCTCTTTTAATATTACCAACACAAAGCATTGTCTCACCTGGATTAATCTCATGATCCAAATCCATGGTGAAATATGCATTGAGACCCTCCTGTAAAAGGTCCTCCGCTAGACGCTGTCCCTTAGTTGCAGAGCTAGTCACAAGAAGAACTCTATACTTGCGTTTTTTATACTGGAGAAGCTCCTTGGTCAAAAGCTCAAAGCTGCCGTTATAGGCATTAACTCCCTGTACTGCTATGCTGAAATGGTCAGCAGACTTAATGTATTTATTCTTTGCATCCAAAACAGACATAAGTGTGGTAGGAAATTTCTCTATTTTACCAATAATCTCAGACACACCGTAGAGCATATCCATCTGACCCTTTAACATATAGCCAGACTCTACTCGTCTAGTCATTGCATCAGAAAACTCTGTCTCAGTTACTTCGCCCTTGCTTATGACTTTTTGAATCTCATCTACAAATACATAAGTACCCTTTGGCATGAAATCAATAAATGAACCGAGCTTGTCACAGAAGTAGGTAAGATTTGTCTCAAGCTCCTGGCTTAAGCCCCACTCTCTAGTCTCTTCCACAACTCTATCTGCATAAGTCTTAAGATGATATGCCTCTTCTGTCTTCATCTCCTTGCGATATGCTTCATAGCGCTCATCTCGCTCAGCCTCAATCTTTTTAAGACCAGCCTCCACCTCGTCAGCGCTTAGTATTAGCTCTACCGCAGGAAATATTAAAACAGAATTTATATTTTCAATAGACTTCTGATTTGATGGGTCATAGGAGCGAATGCTATCTACCTCATCACCCCACAGTTCTATACGAACTGGCAAATCATTAGTCAGAGGAAATACATCAATAATACCACCGCGGACGGCAAACTCTCCTGGATGCTCGCAGGTACCTACATTTTCATATCCCATAGCAACAAGCTTGCGACGTAGTGCCTCAAGCTCCACTGTATCGGTATCAGAAATGGCAACCACTCCATCCTCGAAATAAGAAAGAGCTGGAAGCTTATTCATAAGAGCATCGATTGTAGTAACTACTGTACAGCTATTTTCTGAAATAACTGCCTCAATAGCCTGCATACGCTCTCTAGTCAAAGCATTTCCTCTTATATCAGACTGATAGAACAGGAAATCCTTTGCTGGAAAATATACAACATTTGAATCGTAGAAACGGTACTCATCATATAATTCTCTAGCCTTAAGTTCGTCTGAGGTGATGATGAGCTTGTATTTTGCATCTACTCCAATACCAAAAATAAGGTGTGCTTTATCAGCACACCCAGTTAAATCGTAAACTTTCCCATATTTAAGTAGAGCCTCTCTAAGAGACTCTACTGCTGTAAGTGATTTAAATGGTTCAAGAAATGTCTTCATAATTTAACCATGATTTAAAAAACTAATTATTTACTAATTTCTCAGCTCTATCAAGAGCTGCATCGATGTTAGGCTGGAAGTTATCTGCCCCAACTCGATTTATAAAGTCAGCCTTTTCCATCATATGACGTGGCTGCTCATTAACATGTGAGAATACTACTGTAACTCCCTTTTTCTCTGCTTCATCTACAAGATCTCTAAGAGCACGAAGAGCTGTTACATCGATTGCAGGAACAGAACGCATTCTGATAACTAATACCTTTGTAAAGTCCTTAACATTGATGCTCTCTGCAAGCATATCTGAAACACCAAAGAAAAGTGGTCCTGTAATCTCAAATACACGGATTTCCTTAGCAACTGGGCGAAGGTCATCTACGAATTCCTCGTCGTCCTTCTGATATGTCCATCCACTTACGTGAGTCTCTTCACTCATTCTCTTGATAAAGAGGATGCAGGCAACAATCATGCCCCACTCAATAGCTACTACAAGGTCAAATACTACAGTAAGTACGAATGTTAATACAAGTACGATAATATCTGACTTTGGAGCATATTTTACAAGTCTTGTAAATGGTCTCCACTGGCACATATTGTAAGCTACCTGGAAAAGAATAGCTGCGATACATGGCATTGGGATGAACTTAGCATAAGGCATAAGTACTACAAGGATAACTAAAAGTGTAATTGAATGTACGATACCTGCGATTGGTGTACGACCACCATTTTTAATATTGGCCGCTGTACGAGCAATAGCACCTGTTGCAGGGATACCACCGAAAAGTACAGAACCGATATTTCCAATACCCTGTCCTATAAGCTCCTGATTACTTCTGTGCTTGCTATTTACCATACCATCAGCAACAACTGCTGAAAGAAGTGACTCAATAGCAGCAAGAATAGCGATTGTAAATGCATTTGGCATCTCATTTTTAATAAGTGCAAATGAAAAATGTGGAACTGAAACAGTTGGAAGGCCAGCCTTCAAATCTGGGTAAAGAACGCCGATTGTGTTGACCTTAAGGTTAAGACCCTTAACCATAGCAATTCCTACGAATACTGCGATAATTGATGCAGGTATCTTCTGGAAAAACTTTGGCCAGATGATAAGCACTGCAAGACATACGATACCAACAAGCATAGCCTGATAGTTGATTGTATCGATATTGCTGAAAAATACCTTAAGCTTGTCGATTGTCTCAATTGGCTTCTCGCCCCTGAAATCAACTCCGAAGAAATCCTTAAACTGGCCAATCAAGATTGTAACTGCGATACCAGCAGTAAAACCTGTTGTAATTGTATAAGGAATGAACTTAATTAATGCGCCGGCTCTAATTACACCCAGCACAATCAAAATAATACCTGCCATGATGGTGGCGATGATAAGTCCATCCATTCCATCTGTGGCAATGATTCCGGCAACGATTGTAGCAAAGGCAGCTGTAGGTCCAGCAATCTGAACTGTACTACCACCAAAGAATGAAATCAAAAAGCCAGCCACTATTGCAGTATAAAGACCTGGCTCAGGACCTACCCCTGATGCAAGTGCAAGTGCAATAGAAAGTGGCAATGCGATGATTGCCACAATGATTCCAGATACTACGTCTTTTGCAAACTGTTCCTTGCTATACTTCTTCATGCAAGAGAACAGCATTGGTTTGAAACTATCCATTTTCTCTCTAAACTCCTAATCTTCTTCCTAACATTTCTGCATTAACGGCATATTCCATGGCCGTATCCTTAGTGATTTTACCCTCTCGAACCAATTTATACAAGCTCGAATCCATAGAAACCATCTCATCGGTGTCACTAGAGTAGATAACACCCTCGATTTGAGGCACTTTATTTTCGCGAATCATGTTACGAATTGCAGGAGTAACTGTCATTACTTCAAAGGCAGGCACAAGTGTACCATCAATAGCTGGAACCAGCTGCTGAGACACCACCGCCTTGATAACCATAGAAAGCTGCAGAGCAATCTGGTGCTGCTGCTCTGATGGGAATACATCGATAATACGGTCTATTGTATTTGCCGCACCAATTGTATGTAAAGTAGATAAAATCAAATGACCTGTCTCTGCTGCAGTCATTGCAACAGAAATAGTCTCAGCATCACGCATCTCACCTAGTAAGATAACATCAGGACTCTGACGAAGTGAGGCACGAAGAGCTGTTACGTAATTTTCTGTATCAAGATGAATCTCTCTCTGAGATACGATTGACTTGCTATGTCTGTGAAGATACTCAACCGGATCCTCAAGAGTGATTATATGCTTGTTGTAATTGTTGTTAATTCTATCCACAATACAAGAAAGAGTTGTGGACTTACCACTTCCTGCAGGACCAGTTACAAGCACAAGACCCTTGGACTCATTGGCGAGATTGATTACTGACTCAGGAATCATAAGCTCCTTGTAATCAGGCAATGTAAATGTAATCACACGAACTACTGCTGCATAAGTACCTCTTTGTTTGAAGGCATTTACTCTGAAACGTGATACATTTTTAATGGCAAATGAGAAATCATCATCACCATGCTCCTTATATCTTTCGATATCACGGCCTGCCAGCTTATAAATCTGCTCAACTAATTCCTCAGCTTTTGCAGGCATAACTGGGCCCTCATCAGGCTCTGATTTTTCAGAGTACTGATTCTCTAGTTCAGATCGTGTCATAACAAGATCATTTACTCTAAAAGAAACCTCACGACCTGTGATAATAAACACGTCTGATGCCTTATATTTTTGTACCGCGTCTGTTAAATAGCTTACGATGTCTATTGCCATAGTCCCTCCTGATTAATCCAATATTGTTAAAACTGGCTGAGTGCTGTCAGCATCCCAGCTGCCTGTATTTTCAACCTGCCATTTTGTAATCTCTCCACCAGACACCTGAACAGAGAGAACCTGATTGTCATTAATATCTACCTGAAATTCCTGGTCTGCCCAGTTACTTTCAGCTATTTTCTCATAGGCCTCATTGCTGGCTCCATAGTATTCATCAGTGTGGTCTGCCAGCTTCTTGCTTAGATTGTAATTGTTGTGGCTTGAAGAAATAGTAAGAGCCGCAATAACTGCAAATGCAAGACCAATGAGAATAACAACCATCAGGCTTGTTCCTATATTAATTATTGATCTGTGTTCCTTTTTTGCGTGCTCCATATTTACTCCTTAAGGGCCTTTTCAACCACAATCGAATAAATCTCCTCGTCCTCTATTGTGGACACAACCAAATGTATTGACTGACATTTGCCACTTGATTCAGGCTCTGTCACAATGCCAGTTGCCTTGTAGCTAGCACTGTTTCCATCATCGATTTTCTGCCAATTTTCATCATAGTACTGGGTAAAGCAGCTAAAATCATCCTGAGATAAATATTCCTCAGCTGCATTAGTAGCCACATTCACTGCCTGAGTAAGTGTACCTGCTTCCTTGCTCTTGGCAAAGCTTCCAGCAAATGCCTGGACGCAGATAGCTGCTACTATGATAAAGAAAAAGATTGAAAACATAAGCTCCGTAAGGAAAATTCGGGAGCCATTATTTCTATTCTTCATGGTCACCCTCCTCTTCTGAAGCCTCTGGCTCAGGGGCCGGCTTATTATCGCTAGACTTAACGCCTATGCTAACCTGCTCTTTTTTGCCATTTTCATCTTCTATATTTACATAGATAGTATTGGAATCTGAGTCCTTCTCAAAATCCATACTACTAATCTTTAAAATCTTATCTCCAAAATCAGCTGTAACCCCAGAGCCCTCCTTTGCCTCAAGCTCCATAAGGTATCCATCATACTCGTACACATACAAGTAGAAGCCTTCACCCTCTGCCATTCTGATGCAATCAGTTCCGTCAATCTGAGATATATCAACGGCTCCACCGCTATCGTGCTGTCTTACTGCCTCTCTGATATAGGCTATGGCAGTTCTGGCATTGGCATTGGTCTCATTGGCCGATACAACACTTCTGTAGGAATTTACAGCCATCAAAAGAACACTCACTGCAGAAAAAGTGAATATCAAAAATAAAATCATGAGGAACATGATATCAATATTATGTTTTCGACTCTTTGCTTTACTCAAAGCTGTTCCTCCAACTTACTGAAGATTGATTATTGTCACATCTGGCTTCATATTAGAGCCATAGATTACATAATCTACTCTAAACATCTCATCATCGTAGATGATTCCGTAGTTCTCCTTAAGATACTCAAAGCTCTCAGGATATCTGCCCTCTGTTACATAGCACTGGATAATAGCCCTATCAATGGCATCTGAAAGACTCTGTCTTTGCTCATTAACTGAGCCCTCTGTAGCCTTAGATACTGCAAATAGAAAGCCGATAAAAATAAGCACAAAAAGCAAAGCCGATATCAAGGCTGAACTAGCAAAATTCTTCTTTTTAATTTGGTGAATGCCATCTAGGCTTCCAAATCGTGTTTTACTCATACTAAATCATTCCTGACATAATATTTAATAGTGGCAACATTACTGATAAAAGAATAATTCCAACAATTACAGATAAAACAATTACAAGAGTAGGCTCTACAACAGCGATTAAATCATTAATCTCCTCATCTGCCTCCTCCTGATAAGTGGTGGCAACCTTTTCAAGAACGGTCTCCATATTACCTGTCTTGGCGCCGAGAATTGCCATACGACCATATAATCCGCCAAAAATACCTGATGCAGAAAAGGCTCTTCCGATATCCATGCTCTCAGCAAAAGCGTCCTTGCACTTTTCCACCTTTTTCTCAAAATCAGGTGCCTCAACTATACGACTGCTGACATCAAGTGCTGTCATTACATCCATACCACTTGAAAGTGTCATAGCCATAGCAGATGCAAATCTACTAGTTGCAATCTTAGAGTGAATTGATTTGAAATGACGGCTCTTGTATAGAATGCCATTTCTATGATTCTTACCCCATTTTGACTTGTTTAAAACTATGAGGTACACAATAATGGCAACTAAAAGTATAAGGAAGATAATGCCGTGTTCCTTAAGGAAGCTACCAAAGGCAAGGAAACCTCCCGATAAACCATCCATTGTGCCACCAAGCTGCTTAAATACCCTGTCAAATACAGGCATAATCTCAGTTACAAGCACAATGATGATAATCAGCATCATAGCAACCATCATAAGTGGATATGTTACCGCACTTCTGATGGCATTGCTGATAGCCATCTCTCTTGAATAATGGGCAGCCAAATTAGTGAGCACCGAATCCATCTTACCGGTAGTCTCACCCATCTTTGCCATTTCTACAAAATAGTCTGGAAATACATTTGAATCATCAATTGCTTTAGAAAGTGAACCTGTTTCACCTACAACCTGCTCCATCTCTGTGAGAAGCTCTTTTTCCTCGCCTCCCGTAGACTCATCTAGCATCATTGTAAGTCCTTGAATTGCAGAAACTCCGCTGGAAATCATCATTCCCATCTCGTCGGAGAAAGCATACAGTTCTTCAGAAGTTAATTTTTTTCTATTCTTATCGCTCATAGCCCCACCTTATTAGTATTTATACTTTAACTGGTAATACGTATCATCTGCTAAGTGATCCTTGATAGTGCTTGAATTAGCATAGGAACCAAGTGTTGGATCCATAAGAGTCCATTTGCTACCATCAAACTGAATCACCTTGTCTATCCATCCTGTTTCTTTTGTATATACAGAAATCCATGCGTGATATTCCGTACCGGCGTAACCAATCTCAAGTCTTGTAGGTATTCCCTGTGACCTGAGCATCGCACCCATTAAAGACGCATAATCAAAGCAAATACCTGTGCCTGTTGCAAGAGTATCATCTACATCTGGCACATAACCAGATTCAACAGTCTCTGCCTTGTCATAATCGTATTTGATGTTCTTGGTAACGTAATGATATACATTCTCCACCACATCTAAATCTGTGTCCGTGCCGGCCGCCAATTCCTGGCCTTTTTTTACCGCAGCAGAATTAGCTGTAAAATGCACGTATGCATTTGGATACAGATACGTACTATATTCATCTTTAAGGGTTACGTTCACCGATTGCGAAAATGCCATTGCATATTGATTATCATGCAGATTCTCGTAAACACCGATTTTGTATGTACCATTTCCCTCTGAAAGTGGAAAGACATCATAGGTGCCGTCCAAATCCATTAGGTAATTGTACGTGTTACCTGCTGGTGTTTCTATTAGCATTCTTACCTTAGCAGCCGAGCCTTTGTATGCAACCATAACGTAGCCATCGCTGGCATTGCTTGCATCAATAGAAGCATCATCATTTTCGTAGACTTCCGTTCCACTGGCTTCAGGAGTAAGGACTCTTATGGTGTTGTCTCGAGTTCCTTGTTTTGACTCCTTAGCCTGTGCTCCACCTGATGATGAACCTGATTGGTCTTCAGTGGCTGGGCCTCCCATGGTTCCGCAGGCTGCTAAGCTAATGCATAGAACAATCAGTGAAAGCAAATTGCTAACCTTTCTCATTTGCTTCCTCCAATGTCCCCTAATATTTATTTTTTGTAGAGTATTCGATAAAGCTCAACGTCCCCGTTGAATTTAAATTCTTTATCGAGAGCAGAATCATAGACAGATCCTTGCATGGTACTATTATCACGGCCTACAACCATGATAATAAATCCCTCTTCGCCGCCTAATAAATCCTTTACAGCAATTGAAGGCTTAAGCCCCTGCTTTAGCTTTATTTTCTTGGCTGGAACCTTGCAGCCTTTAAACTGTCTCTTGTTGATTTTACGAGCAGGGTAATTCAAACCATCAAGAACTTCTATTATTCTACAAAAAAGCTCTGGTAAATCTGTGAACTCCACCGGATCTTTTTGAAATCTATGTGTAACTTTTCCAGAAAAGCCATCAACTTTCTTGTCAATAACAACACCTATGCAGTTGGCAGCTCTTCCCATCCTAGCTGAAATGGCCATTAATTTTCTCCTTGAATCATGTCATTAAGCTCTCTTGTATCCTCGTCTGTACCAGCACTCTGTAAATTAACTGGCGCAACATGATACTTAATGTATCTCTTTCTAGATTCCTTGCTCAGATTTTCATTGATTCGAGCCTGAACTAATACACAGTCCTCCTGTGTGATATCAAGTAAGAGCACTACAAATTGGTTGTTAGAATATCTGGCATACATATCTCCGCCGCGGGCAGATACTCTGATTGCCTCTGAAAGCTCGTCGGCTAGTTTTGTAAGTCTATCTGAATTCTCAAGTGCAAATCCCTTGCCATCAGTAATAGTGCAAAGCATAAGCCATGCAGCCTGGCCAGAGCGCTTGATTACTCTCTTAATGTATCTGTAACTCTCCACGAAAACTGGATAAGTACAGTAGAAAGCACCTTCGATATCTTCCTTTGAATTATCAAGGTTCTTCTTAACCTCGCTAATCATGTCAGTGCTATTTTTAATCTGACTACCAAGAATCTCAAGCTGCTTAGTCATCTGTGGAGAAATAGAAACACCTAACTCCTCAAACATAAGATTCTCTGTATCTTCGTACAGCTTAAGTGCTTCCTTTGACTTTCCAAGCTCAATCAAAGCCTGCATCTCATAAGTCTGCCATCCATCATAAGGATAGAAATTATTTGCCTTGTGAGAGGCCTCATAAACAGTCTTATAATCCTTAGAAACTATGCTGAGCTCGCAGATTTGCTTAATACATCTGTCAAAAAGCTTTTTAAGGCGAACCTGAACAGTGATTACCCAATCAGAACCGCTAAGTCCAGGAAGGAAATCTCCTGTATACATCTCACAAGCTGCCTGTAATAAAAGAAGCTGCTCCTTAGCGTCTTCGCAAGCCAAAGCCTTTTTAGCTGCCTCCTCAAATTCCATAGCGTCACAGTCTACAACAATAGATGGATTGATTCTGTAAACGCCTCTTTTTACATATACATAGTCTTCCTCTGGAAGGCCTACCTTTGGAAGAGCTCTTCTAAGACGAAATACTAAGGCTCTAAGGCTATTAGATGGATCAGCTATTTCCTCATTGTGGAAAAGGTTATACATAATCTGATCCCTTGTTAGTCCGTTTGGAAAATATAGTAACATCTGAAAAAGCTGATTTACCTTTGTAGTGTTATTACGCTCAATTGTAAACGGCTTTCCTAGATATGAAATTTCAACGTTGCCTAGCATTCTAGCTTTAATTTTAATACTTTTTTCCAACTTCTTTTCTCCCTCTCATTTAAGATAATAATGTTATTAATTTCATTACATTCAAAAGTATAATTTTTTTATATCATCTTGTAAATAATAAAAAACACACAAAAAGGGCGGTATCCATATAAGATACGCCCTTTATCATCTAATCAAGCTTTTCTTTTACGTTGTACTTATTCATAGCAGCATCTAATTCCCCTGCTAAAAATAATTCTACGGCGCCCAAAACCTTCTCCATTGACGCGTCAACGCGCTCTCTATCCTCAGAGTCATAGCGACCAAGAACATGGCTAACCATGTCCCCATCTGTACACTCTCCAACGCCTACTCTAATACGCGGGAAAACATTAGAGCCCAGTAGAGCAATGATATTTTTAAGACCATTATGACCGCCGGCACTTCCCTTTTTTCTGACTCTAATATTGCCAGTAGAAAGTGACACATCATCAGATATCACTACTAGTTCTGTCTCAGGATCCACATCGTAATAATCTGCTAGAGGTGCTACGCATTCTCCGCTGAGATTCATATAAGTCTGAGGCTTTACCAGAATAACTTTGTAGCCATTTATCATGCCCTTACCAACCAGGCCTTTTTGCTCCTTTTGGTTGACTTCTATTCCATATTTTTTAGAAATGACATCTATAGCTTCAAAGCCTACATTATGTCTGGTTCCTTCGTACTTTCTCTCTGGGTTGCCTAGACCAACAATTAAAAACATAAATCTTACTCTGGGAACTCTTCCTTATATTTATTAAGGATCATTGTCTGCATCTGCTCTCTTGTGGTTGAGCGAATAGGATGCGCAATGTCTTTATAGCCGCCCTCAGAACCACGTCTTGATGGCATGGCGATAAAGAGTCCCTTATCTCCTTCAATAATCTTGATGTCGTGAATTACAAATTCCTCGTCGATTGTTACAGAAACAACCGCTTTCATTTTACCTTCCTTCTCGATTTTGCGAATTCTAATGTCTGTAATTTGCATTGTGTTATACCTCCCCAACTGGCATGTCGTATCGATTCTTGTTTCCGGTTACTATGCGGATTCCATTTTCCCCAATATATGTGGATCCGCTGAGCAATGTCTCATGGCTTTCAACAATGCAATTTTCTACGTGCACGTTGTCCCCTATGTATGCTCCGTTCAGGATGACACAATTCTTAACAACTGAATTGTTGCCAACAAACGCTTTCTTAAACAGTACAGAATTCTCTACTGTGCTATTGATAATACATCCTCCTGCTATCAGAGAATTTGAAACCCTGGAACCTGAATTGTATTTTGCAGGTGGCAGGTCGTGAGTCTTTGAAAAAACTCCTGGCTCTGTATGGAAGAAACTATCTCTAACATCCTTGCGTAAGAAATCCATGTTTGCTTTGAAGTAGCTATCTACATCAGCAATGTTAGCCCAATAGCCTTCCATTCTGTATCCGTAGATTCTCTTCATGCTCTTGTATCTTATGAGAATGTCTGTAACAAAATTATATCTGCCCTCTCTGTTGCACTCCTCCAGCAAATCAATGAGAGCTCTTCGCCTGATTACATATACACCTGCTGAAACAATGTCTGATTTGGCAACCATTGGCTTCTCCTCGAATTCCAATATTCTGCCATCTCTGTCCATCTCCACTACACCGTAGCGGTTAATGTCGTCACCCTCTGGCAACTTAGCGCAGACAACTGTAATGTCGGCTTGCTTAGCAATGTGATAATCAAGAACCTTGTTGAAATCTAATTTATAAACACAATCACCACTTGCTATAATAACATAAGGTTCATGTCTTTTCTTTAAGAAATCAATATTTTGCCAAATGGCATCTGCGGTTCCTCTGTACCACCAACTATTATTAGTAGTAACTGTTGGAGTAAATAGGAAGAGACCTCCCTGCTTTCTACCAAAGTTCCACCATTTTGATGAATTAAGATGCTCATTAAGAGATCTTGCATTGTACTGTGAAAGTACGGCAACTGTCTGTATGTGAGAATTTGTCATGTTTGACAGAACAAAATCGATACATCTGTAGCTGCCTCCTATTGGCATAGCAGCAATGGCTCTCTTGTCGGTGAGCTGCTGCATTCTGCTTGAATTTCCGCCTGCTAGTATAATTCCTAATGCTTTCATAATCGATCACCTGCCTTGATAATGTAGCCGCCACTAGCCAGCTGTCCGTCAGGATAATCCGCATCGCTAGTCTCGCCTTTGATAGCTGTATTCTTACCAATAGTTACATGGGCTGGAATAGTTGAATTCTCACCGATAACCGCAAGACCAAATCCATATATACTTGAATTCAACTTGCTAGGCGCCTCTTCTCCTTGACCTATTCCTGTGCCTTCGCCTACTACTGTATTCTCGGCGATAATCGATTTGTCAATCACGCAATTCTTTCCAATGGTAACTCCTTCCATAATAATTGAATCGCGAATAACTGTTCCTTCTTCTATTACAACACCAGCACCAAGTACTGAGTTATAAACCTCTCCATATATCTGAGCACCAGCTCCTATGATTGCCTTTTCAACCACCGCTGAACCTGCAACAAACTGTGGCTCGATAATATTTTGATTGGTGTAAATCTTCCAGAACTCTTCGTATAAGTTAAACTCTGGAATCAAATCGATAAGCTCCATATTTGCTTCCCAATATGAGCCCAGCGTTCCAACATCCTTCCAGTAGCTGTTGAACTCGTACGCATACATTGGTGAGCCCTTCTCATGAAGATATGGAAGCACGTGCTTACCAAAATCACAATTGCTCTGGTCCTTAAGTGCTAAAAGAGATTCCTTAAGTGCCTTCCAACTGAAAATGTAAATACCCATGGAAGCAAGATTGCTTCGTGGCTGAGGAGGCTTCTCCTCAAATTCACTGATGCGCTTTTCATCATCGGTAATTACAACACCAAATCGTGAAGCTTCTTCAATTGGCACAGGAATAACAGCAATAGTTACATCTGCACCTTTTGCTTTATGAAAATCAAGCATGGCCTCATAATCCATCTTGTAAATGTGGTCACCTGAAAGGATAAGCACATACTCTGGATTATAATTCTCCATGTATTTAATGTTTTGGAAAATAGCATTGGCTGTTCCGGAATACCACTCACTTGTATCGCTCTTTTCATAAGGTGGAAGTACTGTTACACCACCATTATTTCTGTCCAAATCCCATGGAATACCGATTCCAATGTGGGAATTTAAGACAAGTGGCTGATACTGAGTTAGAACACCAACGGTATCAATTCCCGAATTGATACAATTTGAAAGAGGAAAATCGATAATCCTATATTTTCCTCCGAAAGAGACAGCTGGCTTTGCCACGTCCGACGTCAACACGCCCAGGCGGCTCCCCTGCCCACCAGCTAGAAGCATTGCGATCATTTCTTTTCTAATCATCCCTATCATCTGCCTTTCTCATGCTGTCAATGAGGGATGTCCCCATATAAAAACCCCTAAGAACTCCCCCTAATCACGCAAATCCCTAAAGAAATTCACAATCTTATGCATTTAGTATAACAAAGTGTTTAATTGCACGCAATAATATTCATAATTTTTACAAAATGATTGTTAATAGTTAGACAATTTCAAGTAAACTTCACTAAATGTTTTGCTAAAATAGCACAATAAAACTCTTGAAACTAAATCCAATTGGGGGTAATGTTGATATGTTGGATTTTTTTACTACTTATTAAAATTATTTAGGAAGAAGAATTGGAATGTACAAAATTAATTTTAATGACAAGATTCACGTTCATTTTATAGGAATTGGTGGCATCAGCATGAGTGGCTTGGCTGAGATTTTACTTGGTGCTGGCTTTACTATTTCCGGATCTGACCGTGCATCATCAGAGCTTACAGAGCATTTAAGTGCTCTTGGAGCTAATATTAATTATCCACAGGCTGCGGCTAACATTACAGATGATATCGACCTTATCGTTTATACTGCTGCAATCCATGAGGATAATCCAGAGTTCAAGGCAGCTAAGGCCTCTGGCAAGCCAATGCTCACTAGAGCTGAGCTTCTTGGAGAGATTATGGAAAACTACAGTCGCTCAATTACAGTAGCAGGAACCCACGGCAAGACCACTACTACTTCAATGGTCAGCCAGATTCTCCTTGAGACTGCAAATGACCCAACTATTTCTGTTGGCGGTATTTTAGATGCCATCCACAGCAACGTTCATGTGGGCGATAGCGACATTTTTATTACAGAGGCATGTGAGTATACTAACAGCTATCACTCATTTTTCCCTAAGTACAATATCATCTTAAATGTAGAGGCAGATCATCTTGATTTCTTTAAAAATCTTGAAAATGTCCGTGCTTCATTTAAGAAATTTGCAGAAAACACTTCTGCTGATGGTGTACTTATCATTAATAATGAAATTGAGGATGTTAACTACTTCACTCAGGATGTTAAATGTAAGGTAATCACCTACGCACTTAAGGGAGATGCCAATATGGTACCTTCTGATATTTCATATAATGAAAAGGGATACGCAAGCTTTACTCCTGTATTTAATGGCACTCCACTTGAGAGAGTTTCTCTTAATGTACCAGGTGACCATAATATAAGTAACGCACTTTCAGCTATAGCACTTTGCCTTGAGATGGGTATCGACTACAAGCACATTATCGCTGGTCTTGCTAAATTCGGAGGTGCTCATCGTCGTTTCGAATATAAGGGTACATTTAATGGTGCCACTGTTATTGATGACTACGCTCATCACCCAACAGAGATTAAAGCAAGCCTTGCAGCTGCCAAAAACTATCCTCACGGCAGATTGATAGTTTGCTTCCAGTCTCACACTTACACTAGAACCTTAAGCTTCCTTGATGATTTTGCTGAGGCTCTTTCAGCTGCAGACATGGTTGTTCTTGCAGATATCTATCCTGCTCGTGAGCCTGACATTTACGGAGTCAGTGCAAAAGACATTGCAGATAGAGTTAAAAAGCTTGGTACAGAGGTACATTATTTAGGTTCTTTCGATGCTTGTGAAAAATTTTTAGAAAAAAATCTTATTAACAATGACCTGTTGATAACTATGGGTGCCGGAGACGTGTATTTAGTAGGCGAAAACTTACTTAACAAATAGTTATCCACATTATCCACATTTTTTGAGGGGTTTTTTCCTTGACTAAAATGTGGATTTTTTTTGCCTTTTTTATGGTAAATATACGGGTTATCCACATTGTCCACAATTCTCACAAACCCTTTATTTACAAGGGTTTGCGGGGGTCATGCCCTTTTCTTTTTCCTCATCCTTTGATATAATTTGCCTCAAGTTATGAGGAGAGGATAATTTTATGGCTGACATCATGTTGCACACTAGTAATAACTCGGGTTTTACTTGTGTTTCTAATACTTTTATCGATGATTTCATGAAAGATGCCAATGGGGAATACGTCAAGACTTACCTTTATCTACTTCGTTGTCTAAACAAAGATGGATACGAGTTTTCCATCGAGCAGTTGGCGGACTGCTTAGACCACACAGAAAAAGACGTAATGCGAGCATTCACTTATTGGGAGAAAGTGGGCTTGCTTCATCTTGAATATTCTTCAGATAATGAACTTTCAGGAATCTGTTTAGTGGATGCGAATACCTTCGATTCAAATCCACAAGCTGATTATGCTGGCTGTGCTAGCCCATTTGTTGCTAGCGCACCAGAACATAATCCGTTACCTACTAAGAAATCAAATAAACTAGAAATTGTTCGTCCAAATTATAGCCCTGATGATCTAAAGGCTTTCAAGGAAGAGGCAGACGTAAGAGATTTATTCTTAGTCACTCAGACTTACCTTGGACGTCCACTTTCTACCAGCGATACAACCACTTTACTTTTCTGGTACGACAGCTTGCACATGACTCCAGATTTGATTCAGTATCTTATTGAGACCTGTATCGACGGAGGTCACACTAGCTTCCATTACATGGATACAGTTGCCAGAAACTGGGCTGAGGACGGCATCACCACAGTTGAGGCTGCCAGAAAGACCAGCGCTGATAGAAATAACATCGTCTACGGCATCAAAAAGGCCATGGGCATCTCAGGTAGAGATTTGGTTGAGTTAGAGCTCAACTATATTGATAAATGGACTAACACATATAGTCTTAGTCTAGATATTATTTGCGAGGCTTGCACTAGAACAATCTCACAGACTAACAAACCATCATTTAAGTATGCAGATTCTATTCTTACTAAGTGGTACAAGGCATCTGTGAAGACCTTAGATGACATCGCTAAGCTGGATGAGGATTTCCAGGCTAAGAATAGCGCTAAGGATTCTTTTGCTAAGACTCGTCAGGCTTCTGCCACTACAGCTAAGGCTAAGCCTACTACTAACAACAAATTCAAGAATTTTACAGAGCGCGATTACAATTACGAGGCTCTGGAGAAGAAGTTATTGGGGTACTAGATTTCATAAAGGGGGAGAAGAAAAATGGCATTATCAAACGAACAATATGATGCGCTTATGCGCCAGTACAATCATAAGCAGTCACGTAACAACCAAATTGTTTCTTATCGTACAGATGAAGTGTACGAGGCCATCCCAGCCCTTGCAGATATTGACGCAGAGGCTTCTTCCGTTTCAGTTACTTCTATTACAGCAATACTAGATGGAAAAGATGTATCAGAGGCAGCAGCAGAATCTAAGCGCCGCCTTGAAGAACTCAAAGAACGCAGAGAATCACTTTTATTATCACATGGATTCCCTGTTGATTATTTAGAGCCACCTTACGATTGTCCTGATTGCAAGGACACTGGCTTTATTAATGGCAAGCGCTGTCATTGCTTCAAGCAGGCAGCCATTAATATCATTTACAAGCAGTCTAATATCAGCAACATCCTTTCAAAGGAAAATTTCGATTTTTATGACCTGGATGTATACGACGAAAATTATTTTGAGGGTAATTCTGAGGTTAGCGCCCGTGCCACTGCACAAATAGCCCTAGAAAGAGCTAAAAACTTTGTGCAGAATTTTAAAGAAAAAGGTGGTAATCTCTTGTTGCTTGGGCAGACAGGTTGTGGAAAGACTTTCCTTTCCAACTGTATTGCTAAGGCACTTTTAGACGAAGGCGTGTCTGTAATTTACTTTACTGCCTTCGAGCTTTTCCGCGTTTTCGAGGAGCAGACCTTCAAGAAAAACGCTGATGTAGCAGACATTCACGACCAGATTTTTGATTGTGATTTATTGATAATTGATGATTTAGGAACTGAGTTCCAGAATTCATTCACTACAGCTAGACTTTTCCAGTGTCTCAATGAGAGACTCCTTCGGAACAAGTCAACTATCATTTCTACTAATCTCTCATTTGAAGAGATGAGAGACACTTACAGTGAGCGCATTACTTCTAGAGTATTCTCTAACTATGATGTTCTCAAACTAATAGGTGAGGATATTCGCATAAAGAAAGTAATTAACAATTAAATATTATTCAAGGAGCAAAACATGCCAAACAATGAAATCGTGTTGGAAAACACACCCCCAATGGCTGAGTTAGGATTAATTCCTCACAAGAGCTGTTCAAAGATTGCTGAGAAGGTTAACGACTATCTACTCCAGTGGAGACAGGAGCGCAAGAGCGACCAGTCTATTATTACACTTGCTGGTTATCGCAGCGACTCTTATATCGTAGACGCTGAGTGTCCTCGCTTTGGTTCAGGCGAGGGTAAGGGTGTTATAAATCAATCAGTTCGTGGACTTGATTTATACATTCTTGTTGACGTTACCAATTATAGTCTTACTTACACTGTATGTGGTCATGAGAACCACATGAGTCCAGACGATATCTACTGTGACTTAAAGCGTATCATTGCTGCTGCAATGGGCAAGGCTAAGCGTATCACTGTTATTATTCCTTTCCTCTATGAGGGAAGACAGCATCGTCGTAGCGGCCGCGAGTCTCTTGACTGTGCTATGGCTCTTCAGGAGCTTATCCACATGGGTGTTGATAACATCATCACATTTGATGCTCACGACCCACGTGTTCAGAATGCTATTCCTTTATACAGCTTCGAGACTGTATCTCCTACATATCAGTTCCTTAAGGGCATCCTTAAGAACTGCAAGGATTTAACTCTTGATAATGATCACCTTATGATTATCTCACCAGATGAAGGCGGTACTAAGAGAGCTGTATACATGGCATCAGTACTTGGTGTTAATGTTGGTATGTTTTACAAGCGTCGTGATTACAGCCGTATTGTTGACGGACGTAATCCTATCGTTGCTCATGAGTTCTTAGGTAACGATGTAGCAGGTAAGGACGTTATCATCGTAGATGATATGATTTCTTCAGGCGAGTCTATGATTGATGTAGCTACAGAGCTTAAAAAGCGTAATGCTAACCGCATCTTCGTAGTTGCAACATTCGGTCTTTTCACAAACGGAATGGACAAGTTCGATCAGGCAGTTGCTGATGGAATCATCTACAAGGTGGTTACTACTAACCTTACATATCTCCCACAGGAGATTCAGGACAGAGACTACTTTATCAAGTGTGACATGTCTAAATACATCGCATATATCATCGATACTCTTAATCATGATTGCTCTATCTCAGAGCTTCTCAATCCTTATGGACGTATCGAAAAGCTTATCAACAAG
Organism: Pseudobutyrivibrio sp.; assembly: GCA_017557435.1. Lineage (GTDB taxonomy): Bacteria > Bacillota > Clostridia > Lachnospirales > Lachnospiraceae > Pseudobutyrivibrio. Next base: position 255,858 of record JAFYYR010000003.1, read on the forward strand.
TACAAAGCTGGCGAATATTAAAATCAAGGCCTGGTTCTTACGAACCAGGCCTTTTAAATTTAGTTTATTCATTTATGTAACTTACAAATACATTTCCGTATGTTTCAAAGTATTCTGCCGCATCACTTATTCCCATCTTTGAATTGGTATTGGTCATAGGGTCAAAGTAAATAATATTGGCTGCATCATAGCCTACAATGAGGACTGCTGTGTCATCTCCAGTGTATGCATAAACTGGATTGCCTATGTTTACATAATAGAGAACCTGGGTCAATGAAGCACCTGTAAGGTCTAGTATGTCATATCCCTTTAGTGTTCTTGAAAGAATTGATATAGGTGTCTCACCTGATTCAATAAGGTTATGCACCTGTACATTTTCTCCTTCATGAACTAGCATTGCGGACAGCGCTCTTGCCATGCCACTGGCCTCCGAATCACTAGAACCTACTGCAATACCTGTAATAGCATTCTGGTATGATTTACGACCACGTTTCCATACGTATTTAGGCTCATTATCAAGCACGATACCCATATTGGCATCTGCTTCTGCTATAGCTGATATTAAATCATCTGTAGCAAGTGTTACCTTACTTCCCACATATACAAAGTACTGTGTTGAGCTTGTTGCTGATGCCACAGACACATTTCTGCTGTCATCTGCAAGAACAAGACCTGTAGATTCAAAATCTACCTTGCCAAGCTTCTCGTCCTCTGCCAGTGGAATCATATTAAATAACACAACCTGCTGTTTTACATCATCCTTGGCTGTAGTAATAGGAACAGCCTTGTTCTGCTCGCCTACACTATTTTTAATAGTGTCTTCCTCTGCAGGAAGAATAGTTCCATCAGGGTCTATCTGGATTCTATCTAGATAGATTGTATATGACTGCAAATCAATATTATTAATATAGTAACCACTCTTTTGATATGTCTTTTGCTCATAGGCCTTGCCTGTAGATATACCTGAGATAGTTAGCTTGTACATTGGATAGATAGTAGAGCCTGCACCATCCACTGTAATATCATTTTTCTTAACAGCTCCATATATAAAGTCATCTTCCATAAATGCAAGAGGCTTAAGAACTTCACCTTCATTTGCCTTAATATCGAAACTAGAGCCTGTCTCCAAATCCATAATGTGGATTACTTCTGCCACTGTAGCCTCATCCATCCAAGCTAGATATCTTCTTGAGCCTGACACTGCATACTGGGCATCATCAAGTCCTGTCATAAGCTCTTTGGTTGTCAGTTCATTCAGTGACATATATAGCAATGTGCCATTTACCATTATGTAAAAATCATTATCCGCTGTCTCATACAGTAACTCAGAGAAATTAGCATTCAAAATCTGATATGAGCTAGATGTGGTAATAAATACCTGCTCGGTAGACACATCACTTATAGCATCATAATGGAATAGGTTGATTCCGCATTGGCCCTCATGATTACCAGAATTCATATAACCATATACTACGTAATCCATTGTGCCGGATTCATCTATATTTAATAGAAGAACCTGATGCTGGTCATAGGTAAGTCTAGGGTCTGTAGGGTCGTCTACAAATGTAAAAATCTCCTTCATCTTTCGGTCTGTCTGATCATATTCGTAAAGACTACCGTTTTGTACAAAGGATACGATTGTACCTGTCTCATTAGATAGGTACTGCACATCTGGATTGGTGATACCTATATTTAAAAGATTATCTTTTATGACAACAGAATCCGCATTCAGCAATTGCTCCATTGTTCTGTCATAGGCAAGCAAATATAATCTATCCGCTGTATATCTGATTCTAAAATCCTCTGTACAGGTGTAATACTCACTCTTCTCACCATTTTTGCTGATGAGCTCATAGTTAAATGTCAAGGTAATGTAATTTGTGCTTATATCAGTAAGAGATACCCTTACATTGCCAACCTGCTTACCATTGAAAGTTCCATAAGCAACCTGTGACAATGAGGAATTAATTGTAACATGGCTTAAATCCTGGCTATTGGTATAAGCATCAGGCTCTATATATGTAGCCAAGTCACTGGCATCATCTGAAAGTGCTGTATTATGGAAAAACTGGGCAAAGTCCAAAATCTCCTTTTCATTACATCCATCTGGCTGCATGATTCTAGTGTAGTAATATACTTTGCGTTCTTCATTTTTAATAGTTAAAACAAGAAGGTACTCTTCATTCTTCTCGATAAGATTCTCCGCCTGAAATTTAGCGGTAATAATGTCTCCCTTCTTATTGAAGTTCAGCTTATTCTTAGAAATATTTCTCTGAGTATCAAGTGATAAAATTGCATACTCAAGGGAGTCCACGTCAAAGTCCTTGCACTGGATAGAAATATCAACATTTCTCTCGTTATCAAGAGGAATAATTGCATCTCTCATGTAAGCAGGGTCCATCTCATTAACATATCCATGGAGCTCTGTAGAAGCATCACCTAAAAAGTTTATACATACAATAGGAAGTGTTGCATCTGATTGCTTACTAACCTTAACGTTTTCAGATATATTTGTTATGATTTCAAAAAATACTACAGAAACGATAAATACCACAAATAACACTGACATTCGCTTGAGAATATTTGTTGGTATACCTTTCTTGTGAAATTGAAGCTTCATTTAAAACGAGTCTCACTTTCTTGCCTAAAAAATAATAAAGTGTTATAATCCGTTGGATTATGTTTCAAAGATAAGTTTAACATAATCGGAGGGCTCATGAAAAAGATTTTTGGCAAAATTGGCGCGTTTTTTAAGCTAGGACGTCAGATAATAAAAAAGCCGTTTGTTGCCCTTGCTAATTCAAAGGCAGTCAAATGGTACTTCGATTCAAAATTTCATAAAGGTTGGATAAAGTTGTGGACTGACTACGCATTTTGGATGCAAATTCCACTTTCTATGATACTAGTTTTTGTTATGGAGTGGTTATCAAGACACTCTTTTGGTCAGGCCTGTGGATTTGTGATAGATCACACCGGTCCTTTCTTATTTAACTCCTACTGTATATTTGTTGCACTGAGCATTGTGTTCTTAAGCAGACGCAGAGGCTGGTGGCGACTTTTCATCAGTATGATATTTATAATACTAGGTATTATTAACTGTATCATCCTTCTTAACCGAGTATCACCTTTTGGTTACACCGATTTATATATGATAAGCGACCTGCTTACAATGCAGGACAGCAATTATTTCTCAGCCACACAGGCGATTATTTCCATCGTGGCTCTTATCATATACATTATCGTCTTAATATTTTATGCGAAATTTGGTCCAAAGAAAAAGGACGTACAGCCATTTTGGAAGAGACTTGTGCTTGTAATAGCGCTTTTCGTTTCTCTCTATCCTACAACCATCTTCCTTAGAAGCTCTGGTGTACTTACTTCATACTTTGGCAACCTTTCACAGGGTTATCTTGATTACGGTTACTTATATGGTTTCTCTACCTCAGTACTTGATAGAGGTATGAACAGACCTTTCGGATACTCAGAGTCTAAAATTGAATCTATTATTGAGTCTAATCAGGCTTACGTAGATTCAATCCAGACTACAAACTACGATATAGCAGGCGAGGATGGCCAGTCAGATGGCAATCTTACAGTCACAGAGATCGACACTGGTGACAATCAGCCAAATATCGTAGTTATGCTACTAGAGTCATTCTACGATGTATCAGAGTGCGAATTCCTTGAGACAAGTGAGGATCCTATTCCATTTGTTCACTATCTTGAGGACAACTTCTCAACAGGTCACTGTATTGTTCCTGTTGTAGGTGCTGGTACATGTAACTCAGAGTTTGAGGTTCTTACTGGTCTTAGCTGCGGCTTCTTTGGCCCAGGTGAGTACCCACAGAAGACAATCCTCAAGGAGACAGATGTAGAAAGCTACGCCGATGTACTTCACGACGATGGCTACGCTACACACATCGTCCACAACAATGGTGGTAACTTCTATTCTAGAGCTAACGCCTTTTCAATGATGGGATTTGATACATTCACATCAAAGGAAATGCTTGATATTACAGAATACACTCCACTTGGCAACTGGCCTACTGATGATATACTAATCGGAGGCACAATGGATGCCATGGATTCAACACCAGGCAGTGACTTTGTTTACACAATCACTGTAGAGGGTCACGGTTCATATCCTACTTACCCAGTAGAGACTGATCCAGCCATCAAGGTAAAAGCCAACGGCAAAACAGAGGGCGAGAATTACGCTTGGGAATACTATGTTAACCGTATTTACAACGTAGACGATTTCCTAAAGCTCTATATTGAGGCTCTCGATGCTAGAGGCGAGGATACACTTGTTATCATGTTCGGTGATCACCTTCCTACTATGGGACTTACTGAGGATGAAATTTCAACAGGTGACCTTTACAAGACTAAATACTTCACATGGAACAACTTTGGTATGCCAAAGGAGGACAAGGACCTTACAACATACCAGCTTGTTTCTGAATATCTCAACAGACTTGGTATTCACAACGGCAACATCAACGCATATCACCAGCGTGTTATGGCCGACGGCAAGAAATACGGCACTGGCGATTACATGAATGATTTGCGATTACTCCAATACGACATCATGTATGGCAACCGCTACACTTACAAGTACGGCACCAAATACAAGCCTACCGAAATAGAAATGGGTGTACTTGATGTCACTATTGATAAGGCCTACTTCTTCAACGGCCGCTACCACATATACGGTGAGCAATTCACCAAATGGTCCAAGGTATTCGTCAACGGCGAGCAAGTACCTACCAAATACGAATCAGGCCAGGTCCTTTCAATCAAGGCCTCAGACGTTTCAAACGGCGACATAATCACCGTTTGCCAGATGGGTAGCTCCGACACCGTATTTAGAGAATCCAACAAATACGTTGTGGTGGACCCAAGCTTCGTAGCAGAGGACACCGTCACCGAAGAAGACGAAGAAGATGAGGACAGCTCAGATTCAGACAACTAGCCACATAACTCCCAGGCATCCACCTGGGAGTTTTTATTTGCCCATAACCCTTCATCCACAGCGCCTTTGTTTTTATATGCCACGCCCCCGCCCTGCCCGGGCCCGCCACCGGGATGAGTAAACCTTGCAAGAATATTATGTTTTTCATATATGCAAAGTTCACATCTCTTATAGGCATGTGTCTTTTTCAAGCCTCCACAGTTTTCAAAAAAGTAGCTTCTGTGTGGACACACTGTACTATTAGATGGCAGTTTAAGAAATGGTTCTGAGGGTGTTTGGGGCGATTTTGGAATGAACTTAGAAAAATATAAAGCAGGTTTTGTAATATATTTGCAGCTGCCGCTAGGACGGCGGCAGCAGTGGTCACGCTGAGACACGATGTCGAATG
>JAFYYR010000018.1 GCA_017557435.1 Pseudobutyrivibrio sp.
GCGCAGATGAATAATGCTCCATCCATCTCCTTAACTGCCTCGACTGCCTCTCCTACAAGTGAGTCTACACGCTCTACAGCTGCAACAGCTGCCTCTATAACGCCAGTATGACCAACCATATCTGGGTTAGCAAAGTTGATAACGATAACATCGTACTTATTAGACTTAATAGCGTCTACAAGCTTTGCTCCAACCTCTGGTGCTGACATCTCAGGCTTAAGGTCATATGTAGCTACATCCTTTGGTGAGTTAACAAGGATTCTCTCCTCGTCCTTATTAGGCTCCTCAACACCACCGTTAAAGAAGAATGTAACGTGTGCGTATTTTTCTGTCTCAGCAAGTCTAAGCTGCTTTAAACCATTGTTAGCAAGGAACTCGCCGAATGTATTTGTTATGCTCTCCTTCTCGAAAGCAATGTGCTTGTTAGGGATTGTCTCATCGTAATCCTTGAAGCAAGCATAGTATAATGTAAGGAATTCTCTATCGAATCCTGTGAACTTGTCATCGCAGAATGCTCTAGTAATCTCACGAGCTCTATCTGGACGGAAGTTAAAGAATACAACTGAATCGCCATTCTTAACAACTGAAAGTGGCTTGCCAGCAGCATCTGTAATAACTGTAGGAAGTACGAACTCATCAGTAACTCCCTCATCATAAGAAGCCTGCATAGCGTCTGAAACAGATGTAGCAAGAACGCCCTCACCCTTAACTAAAGAGTTGTAAGCCTTCTCTACACGATCCCAGTTGTTATCTCTATCCATTGCATAGTAACGACCAGAGATAGAAGCAATTGCTCCAACACCGATTTCATCAATCTTCTTCTGAAGCGTCTCAAGGAAATCCTTACCAGAAGCTGGTGGAGTATCTCTACCATCAAGGAATGCATGTACATAAACATTTGAAAGACCGTTCTTCTTGCACATCTCAAGCATTCCATAAAGGTGTTCGATGTGGCTGTGTACACCACCGTCAGAAAGAAGACCCCAAAGGTGCATATCGCCACCTGTCTTCTTGCAATTATCAATTGCCTCTAAGAGGACCTTGTTCTCAAAGAACTCACCATCACTAATAGCCTTAGTAATTCTAGTTAAATCCTGATAAATGATGCGGCCGGCACCGATATTCATGTGACCAACCTCTGAATTTCCCATCTGTCCGTCTGGAAGACCAACAAACATTCCTGAAGCCTGACCCTGAACAAATGGGCACTCAGCCATAAGCTTGTCCATAACAGGTGTCTTAGCCATTGCAATTGCATTTCCCTTTGGATTGTCATTGAGACCATATCCGTCGAGAACCATAAGTACTACTGGTTTCTTACTCATTAAAAATCCTCCTTAATATGTCCCTGCTCATCAATAACAGCAGAACTAGATAAGCCATTAAGGCTATTTATTATATCACTATATTTTTCATCTTCTGAGGAAAGCATAGTGGTAACTCCATTACTAAAATGACATGGTATAAAATATGTCTCTATCTCACCATCCGGTGTGATTCTAATCTGTGCTATGCCTGTACTATAATCAGATGGCATAAGCGCTGTAGTAGAAAACCAAAAATTACCTAGACTATAAAAAATTGGAACATCATCCATATATTCTACTGTCTGCAGGCAATGGGTGTGACCGCCTACAATCACATCTGCTCCTGCCTCCACAAATGAACGAGCAAGTGATACCTGATCACTGCCGTAGTAGGCATTACCCTCTGTACCCCAATGAGGTACCACTATAACATAATCCGCATTAGTCTTAGCCTTTTTAATAATCTGGCAAACCAACTCCGGATGAAGGCATTTTAAAACACCTGGTGAATCTGGTGTCGCCTCCTTAGTATAGTTAAGAGTGCGCTCTATCTGTGTAGTAGCAATTATAGCTATTTTCCTGCCACCAACAACAAAGTAAAGTGGCTCGGCCGCTTCTTTCAAATCGACCCCTGCCCCCACATAAGGCATGGCTGCATTACGCAAGGTATCCAATGTATCTAGAAATCCTGTGGTGTCATAATCATATACATGATTATTAGCCACGGATACACAATCTACTCCAAGTTCCTTAAGCAATCCAACTCTACTTGGATTAGCTCTAAAGGTATATGCCTTACCCTGAAGGGCCTGCCCTCTTGAGGTATAAGCAAACTCGTTATTAATCATCAAGATGTCTGCAGACTGCATCTCAAATAATAAATCTCCTGAGAAACAATCCAATATTCCCTCTTCTTGCTGATCCATATAATTAGTGGTGGCAATACTATCAGCCAAAGACACATCACCTGTGAAATCAATTACTATATCTCCACCATCCTCATTAGGAAGTAAATATGTCTTTCTATTGTCATAGGCTTCTATGCCTGTCTGCTTACAATACTCATACCAAAGTACATGTACGCTTTTGCCTGTAAGCTTATACCATATCTCTGGCGTGGTAAAATTAGCGTAACTAGCGATTTCCTTAATAGTCTCCTCGCCATATTCCGAGGTAATCATCATCAGAAAAGATTCATCAATAGGATGTCCACCGATGAATTCCTTTGTAGCGCTATTCAAAATAGTGCCCCAAGCATCTGATAAATCCTCGATTTCGATAAGCTCAGGTTCTTTTTCCCCTAAATTGTTGTCTTCTACCCCTGTGTGTGCACCGCATCCTGTAAGTAACGAGATAGCAACAATAATCGCAACTGCCCTAAAGTTACAATTCTTCATTAATCTGTGCCTTTACTCGGACAACAGCCTCCGTAGCCCCTTCATAACCAGAATCGGCAGCCATCTCATAGTACGATAAAGCTGTTTCCAAATTCCTCTCAACCCCGTAACCGTTTTCATAAAGAAAACCTAAATTAACTTGCGCAATGGCATACCCCTGTAATGCCGCAAGCTTCTGATAATATACCGCTGATGCGAAATCCACATCAACACCATATCCATTGTAATATAAATATCCGATTTGATTAAGCGCTGGCGCGTAATCCTTATCGGCAGCAAGGAGATAATACTCCATAGCTTTCTCATAATCCTTGTCGACTCCAACACCGTTCTCATACATCTGGCCTATGTAATAGCTAGCCTTTGCTGAACCATTGTCTGATGCTGTCTCTAAATGTTCTAATGCGGTATCCTCGTCAACCTCTACTCCTCGGCCCATAATATACATAAGACCAAGGGCAATATTAGAATTGTTAATTGAGTCCTGATCCTGAAGAGCCATGCTCTCAGAACGTGTAACTCTACTATAATAATCAAATGCTTTGCTGTAGTCTAAGGCAACACCAATACCGTGTTCATATATGAAGCCTAGATAGTACTCACCATCTAAATCCTCTGCCTTAGAAGCCTCAGTGAGAAGCTCAACGACCTTTTCTAAATCAGTAGACTCCTGCTCTGAAGAATCTTCTTTAGATTCCTCTTTTGATTCTTCTTTTGAATCCTCTTTAGAATCATCTGATTCAGTATCTTCAACGCCCTGCTCGTCTAAATTAGATAGATACTCACCTCTAGTAAGTAATACTCTTGCAAGACCTACTTTTGCATTGTCAACTCCACCCTCAATAGCTGCATTGAAAAGCTCCTCAGCCTTGTCTAGGTTCTGGTCAACACCTGTACCTGTCAAATAGAAATAACCAAGTGCACAAGTACCCTCATAATCTCCAGAGTCAGATGCCATCTGATACCAAGACAATGCCTCTGTAAAATTCTGGGCTGTCTCCTCATCCCCGTACTCTAGCTTACGACCTAGCATAATCTGGGCCTGAGAATCTCCCTCATAAGCAAGTACCTCAAGTCCACTGTATGATAGTGCTGAATAATCCTCAACTTCAGTACCCTCTATAGCAATCTGCTCTGTAGGGACCTGCTCTACTGTCTCTTCTTCATCGGACTTACCACATCCTAAAAACATGGCTGCCGATAAACCAACTATTAAAAATAAACGAATATTTCGTTTCATAAAGCCTCCAGTCTCAAATGAACAAAAAACGTCCATCAGCGCAAATTATATCATAAATAAGGGGATATTTAAACAAAAATAGCGCACCAGAGAACTGGTGCGCATGTAAAACTTTAGGAGTTTTTCTTACTTATAATTGACATTTTTAACAAAGTCATTAACAAAACCCATATAAATTTTAAGCATTAACGATCTTACCAAAGTCTGGCTTAAGTGAAGCACCACCGATAAGACCACCATCGATGTTTGGCTTAGAAAGAAGCTCAGCAGCGTTTGAAGCGTTCATAGAACCGCCGTACTGAATACGAACTGCCTCAGCTGTAGCACCATCATAAAGCTTAGCAATAAGCTCACGGATGAATGCGCAAACTTCCTCAGCCTGATCAGCTGTAGCTGTCTCGCCTGTACCGATAGCCCAGATTGGCTCGTAAGCGATAACAAGATTCTTAACCTGATCAGCTGTAACGCCTGAAAGATCCCATGTAATCTGGCGCTCGATCCACTCCTTGTATGTGCCAGCCTTGCGAAGTGCAAGTGACTCACCACAGCAAAGGATTGGTGTAAGACCAGCAGCGAATGCCTTCTTAACCTTAGCATTGATAAGGATATCATCCTCACCAAAGATGTCACGTCTCTCAGAGTGACCCATGATTACATACTTAACACCAGCATCAACAAGCATAGGAGCTGAAATCTCACCAGTGAAAGCACCCTTGTCCTCGATGTAGAAGTTCTCAGCACCAACATTTACGTTTGTACCCTTAACAGCCTCTACTACAGGAACGATATCGATTGCAGGAACGCAGTAAACTACGTCTACATTATCATTTACAACTAAATCCTTAAGCTCAGCAACAAGCTTTACAGCCTCAGAAGGTGTCATGTTCATCTTCCAGTTGCCGGCAATAATTCTTCTTCTTGCCATAATAGTTCTCCTCTCGCCATTGCATCATCAATATATCAAACACTCTCAACGACACGCTTGCGCTCTTATTCGCTCGTTACCCTACATAAGATGCTGCTTACGCACCATCTAAGTAGGGACGGCTCATCAAGGTCTAATGAGAGTATTTGCTATATTTCTGATTTATGGCTATTTAAAATTATTCTAATAATAAAAATATATTGCCTCTACGAAGCTAAAATTCTAGTGTTTTTCTAAAAATACAAGGCAATAGATATTCCAAATTTTTCATATTTGCTTTATTTCAAGGCAGTAGATGCGAAGCTGTAGTAAACCTACTGCAAGCATCTACTAACGCAGAAATCAAACTAATATGGAAAATTTTACTTGTCGTCTGCTGCGTAAACACCAGGAAGCTCCTTACCCTCAAGGAACTCAAGAGAAGCTCCACCACCTGTAGAGATGTGACTCATCTTGTCAGCGAATCCCATCTGGTTAACAGCTGCTGCTGAATCACCACCGCCGATGATTGTTGTAGCATCTGTATCAGCAAGTGCCTGAGCAACTGCCTTTGTACCTACAGCAAGTGCTGGGTTCTCGAAAAGACCCATTGGTCCGTTCCAAAGAACTGTCTTAGCTGTCTTAACCTTGTTAGAGAAGAGCTCAATAGTCTTAGGTCCGATATCGCAACCCTCTCTGTCTGCTGGCATGTTCTCTGTATCGTATGTCTCTGTCTCAATTGGAGCATCGATTGGATCTGGGAACTCAGCGATTGTTACTGAATCAAGTGGAAGAAGGATTTCCTTACCCATCTTCTGTGCCTTCTCAAGCATCTCCTTGCAGTAATCAAGCTTTGTATCATCACAAAGTGACTTACCAATCTCATGACCAAGTGCCTTCTGGAATGTGTAAGCCATACCACCACCGATAATAAGTGTATCGCACTTCTCAAGAAGGTTGTTGATTACGTTAAGCTTGTCAGCTACCTTAGCACCACCAAGGATAGCTACGAATGGACGAACTGGATTTTCAACAGCGTTGCCAAGGAAGTCGATTTCCTTCTGCATAAGGTATCCAACTACGTTAGAACCACCCTTAGCTGTGATGAACTTTGTAACACCAGCTACAGAAGCGTGTGCTCTGTGTGATGAACCGAAAGCGTCACATACA
>JAFYYR010000019.1 GCA_017557435.1 Pseudobutyrivibrio sp.
AAATTGACTTAGTGGCTGACGCTTTAAAAGTGGTATAAAACTTGATGCGAAATTCATCTCCGTGGTACTCGATGTGGTACTCGGTCAAAACCATGAATCGCGGAAAGCCAGTAAAATAAAGGAAAAATGAAGGAGATGAATATATTATGAAATTAGGCATTGTCGGGCTTCCTAACGTTGGAAAGTCAACACTTTTTAATTCACTTACAAAGGCTGGCGCACTTGCTGCCAACTATCCATTTGCTACAATCGACCCTAATGTGGGCGTGGTTTCAGTTCCAGATAAGCGTCTTGATGAGCTTACTAAGATGTACAACTCTAAGAAGACAGTACCTGCTACAATCGAGTTCGTTGATATCGCAGGTCTTGTTAAGGGCGCATCAAAGGGCGAGGGTCTTGGTAACCAGTTCCTTGCTAATATCCGTGAGGTAGATGCAATCGTTCACGTGGTACGTTGCTTCGAGGATGCTAATGTAGTTCACGTTGATGGTAGCATTGATTCTCTTAGAGATATTGAGACAATCAACTTAGAGCTTCTTTTCTCTGATATGGAGGTTATGGAGCGTCGCTATTCTAAGACAGAGCGTTCTGCTCGTATGGATAAGACTCTTCAGAAGGAAGCTGCTATGCAGAAGCGTCTTTTAGATCACATGGAAGCTGGCAACATGGCTAAGACATTTGAGCTTAACGATGAGGACGAGGAGAGCTACTTCAAGGAGTACAATCTTCTTACAGCTAAGCCAGTTATCTACGCTGCTAATGTAGAGGACGAGGATCTTGCAGACGACGGTGCTAACAATAAAAATGTACAGGCAGTTCGCGAGTACGCTGCTAAGGAAGGCTCAGAGGTATTCGTTATCTCAGCTCAGATTGAGCAGGAGATTTCAGAGCTTGAGTCTGAGGAAGAGAAGCAGGAGTTCTTAGAGGCTATGGGACTTGAGGAGTCAGGTCTTGATAAGCTTATCACTGCTTCATACAGACTTCTCGGTCTTATTTCTTATCTTACATCTGGTGAGGATGAGACACGTGCTTGGACAATTAAGAAGGGAACTAAGGCTCCACAGGCTGCTGGTAAGATTCACACAGACTTCGAGCGTGGCTTCATCAAGGCTGAGGTTGTAAGCTACGATGACCTTATGGCAAATGGTTCTATGACAGCTGCCAAGGAAAAGGGTCTTGTTCGTATGGAAGGTAAGGAATACGTTGTTGCCGATGGCGATGTAATCACATTTAGATTCAACGTATAATATATAGACATCCTTTGATAGTTGTAATATTATTAGGATAACTAAAGAATATAGTTTGAGACTCAAAAGGAGGAAATTATGAAGATTACTAACATTAAAGACACAGAAGCATTTTTTAAAGTTATTGATAGCTGCGAAGGCAAAGTAGAATTAGTTACAGGCGAGGGCGACAGATTAAATCTTAAGTCTAAGCTTTCACAGTTCGTATCACTTGCAAGCATTTTCAAGGCTGATGACACAATCATTCCTGAGCTTGAGCTTATCGCTTACGAGCCAGAGGATTCAAAGAAGCTCTTAGAGTTCATGATTAGCCAGTAATAAATATTTAAAACAATGGGGTTCTTGGTGGGTTACTACTAAGGACCCCTTACTAATGTGCAAGATTTTTTTGACTGAGGAGTATAGACATGCTAGACAATTTGATTTTTTGCTTGAACGCCACCTTACCAATCTTTCTTTTGATGGTACTTGGATATTTATTTAAGGTTTTTAAGATTTTTAATGAGGGTTTGACAAAAGGTATTAATGCTTTCGTCTTTAAAATTGCACTACCGGTTCTTGTTTATAAGGAGCTTGCCACTTCAGAGGTGGAAGCACTGTGGGATGGTGGATTCATCATCTTTTGTTTTGTGGCCACATTTGCATCTATCCTAATTGGATGGGCAGTGGCATTTATATTTAAGGATAAGCTAGTTAGGACAGAATTCATTCAGGGTACATACCGAAGCAGCGCAGCACTTTTAGGTGTTGGTATAGCCACTAATCTATACGGCAGCGCAGGTATGACACCACTTATGATTATTGGCGCCGTGCCACTTTACAATGTGGCTGCGGTAATACTTTTGACAACAGGCACTAATGAGGGCAAAATCACCCCAGCACTTATTAAGAAGACATTAATAGGAGTTATTACAAATCCTATTATTATCGGTATTACACTGGGATTACTTCGCTCGTTGATTCCTGTTTCAATCATACTTCCTAAGACACTTAATTATGTGGCTGACTTGGCTACACCACTGGGACTTATGGCCCTTGGAGCAAGCTTTAGATTTGATGAGGCTATTAAAAAGGTGGCGCCTACACTGCTTGCTACATTATTTAAGCTGATCATCTTCTGCGGAATATGGATTCCAGTTGCCATAGCTCTTGGCTACAGTCATGACAAATTGGTGGCAGTTCTTATTATGACTGGCTCACCTACAACTGTTAGCTCATTTGTAATGGCCAAGTCCATGGGATATGATGGCACGGTGTCAGCGGGAACTGTCATGCTTACCACCATTTTGTCGGCATTTACTTTGACCCTATGGCTTTACATTCTTAGAACTCTTGGGTTAATATAAGATTTAATAAATCATTTAAATGCAGCTTTTATCGGCTGCATTTTAAATTGATAGTTTTAGATATGAGGAGAGTATAAAAGTATGCGAGCATACGAAAGATTGTTGAACTATGTAAAGATATACACTACAAGTGACGAGGAGAGCACAACTGTGCCTTCTACAGCCCGTCAGTTTGATTTGGCTAAGATTCTCGTTGAGGAATTGAAGTCACTTGGTGTAGCAGATGCCAGAGTAGATGACAAGTGCTATGTTTACGGCACTATCCCTGCCACAGCAGGCTACGAGGACAAGAAATCTATAGGCTTCATCGCCCACATGGATACTGCACCTGATTTTACAGGTGAGAATGTTAATCCTATCGTGGAGGAGAACTACGACGGCGAGGATGTGGTACTTGGCACATCAGGCAGAGTGATTTCTGTTGCTGATTTCCCACATCTTAAGTCACTTAAGGGCCGTACTTTGATTCACACAGATGGCACTACACTTCTTGGGGCTGATGACAAATCAGGTATCGCCGAGATTATGACATTTGTGGAGGAGATTATTAACAGCAATGAGCCACACGGCAAGATTTGCATTGGATTTACTCCAGACGAGGAGATTGGCGCAGGCGCAGATCATTTTGATGTGAAGACATTTGGCGCTGACTTCGCATATACGGTAGATGGTGGCGAGGAGAATGCAGTTGAATACGAGAATTTCAATGCAGCAGGAGCTACTGTTAAATTCACTGGTGTAAATATTCACCCTGGCGATGCTAAGGATATCATGGTTAATGCAGCCCTTGTTGCTATGGAATTTAACGCTATGCTTCCACCAACAGAGGTGCCTAGCAAGACTAGCGGCTACCAGGGATTCTTCCATTTGACAGATATGTCAGGTGAGGTTTCTTCTGCTAAGCTTTCTTATATTATTCGTGACCATGACGAGAAGAAATTTGCTGATAAAAAGCAGGTGATGGAGCATGCAGCCAATATCATCAATCAGAAATATGGTGAGGGCACATGCGTCCTTGAAATAAAGGATCAGTATCAGAACATGCTTGAGAAAATCAAGCCACACATGTTCCTTATCGACTATGCATTTAAGGCGCTTGAGGATGCTGGGGAGAATCCAAAGGCTGTTGCTATTCGTGGCGGTACTGACGGCGCGAGACTTTCATTTATGGGACTTCCATGTCCAAATCTTGGCACAGGTGGCTACAATTTCCATGGCCCTATGGAGCACATTACAGCAGAGGGCATGGACACTGTAGTGAAGGTGCTTCACGGCATTGTCCGCCAATTCGCCAACTAATGTGGCAAAATTATATGACACATATTTAGTTGATAAACTATATGATAAAGCTGTAGATAACAAGCTATTAGAATTGTGAAGATGACATGTAGTCATCGGAACAATTACTAATGCTTGTTAGCGTAAGAGCTTTATCTCAAAGTATAAGGATAATTAATAGGGGTAGTATAATGTCTTCAGAGAAGAGAAAAGAGCTTTGTATTGATATATTAATGGATGCTTTGTCAGGCTTGTGCATTGGTATTGCTCTATATAATTTTGCCGCTGATGCAAAGTTTCCACTTACTGGTTTTACCGGTATCGCCATGATTTTCTACCAGTATTTCAGATGGAATATTGGTATGCTTACTTTGGTCATGAACATACCGCTGATTTTTATTTGCTACAAGATACTTGGCAAAAAGTTTTTGTTTAAGAGCCTTAAGACTATGGCTATCGGCACAGTTTTCATGGATTTTGTGGCACCATATATTCCAAAGGTGACCATAGGCAATCCACTTTTAAATGCCATGATTGTAGGTGTGTTTACAGGGCTGGGCTATGCCCTTGTTTACATGCGCAATTCATCTACTGGTGGTGCGGATTTTATCATGATGTTGATTAAGGCCAAGCATCCACACATGACTCTTGGTAGAATATTTTTCATTGTGGATGTGGTTATAATCGTTATAGATACCATCGCTTATGCCCATTCATTTGAGGCGCTTTGCTACGGTTTTGTCATCAGCTACATCGGTTCAATCGTAGTTGATAAGGTGATGATTTCTGCAGATTCTGGTATGATGTGCATGATTGTTACCAACAAGGCAGAGGCTATTGCCGATGCAATCGACAAGGCAGTGGAGCGAGGAACCACCATTTTTACTGCAAAGGGCGGTTACAAGGGCGATGAGAGACAGGTGCTTATGTGCGCTTGCTCCGACAAGCAGATGTACCAGGTAAATCGTGTTGCAAAAAAGATAGATGTTGACGCATTTATTGTTATAATGGAATCAAAGGCAGTGTATGGCGAGGGGTTCAAACGATTTAAAGGATAGAAAGATTTAGACGAGGTTATTATATGTCAGAGAAGATATGCGTTCTTGGCGTAGCAGGTGGATCTGCTTCAGGCAAGACTACAATCATCAACAAATTACAGGATTATTTTGGAGAGGACATTGCAGTAATCAGCCATGATGCTTACTACAAGGCTCATCCAGATATGACTCTTGAGGAGAGAAGTCATCTGAATTACGACCACCCAGATTCATTTGAATCAGACAGAATGGCAGAGGACGTTAGAAAGCTCATTAAGGGCTACGCCATCGACATGCCAGTTTACGACTATGTGGTTCACAATCGCTCTGAGGAGACAGTTCGCATCGAGCCTAAGACAGTAATCGTCATGGAGGGTATTCTTATCTTAGAGAATAAGGAACTTAGAGACCTTATGGATATTAAGATATTCGTAGATACGGATGCAGATGAGCGCCTTATGCGTCGAATCAAGCGTGATATGATTGAGAGAGGCCGTAGCATCGAGTCAATCATCGACCAGTATTCTCAGACTGTTAAGCCTATGCATGAGGAATTCGTAGAGCCATCGAAAAAATATGCTGACATCATCAGTCCTCGCGGTGGCGAGAATGCAGCAGGTCTTGATATGCTTATCACATACATGACTAAGAAATTGCATGCAGAACTATAATAGAATATGATAATTTATAAGAGGCACCGTAAGTGCCTCTTAATTTTAAAAATAACTGGAGAGATTATGGCATCAATAAAAAATATTAAATTACATATTGTTTTGTTCTGGGCTGTGGTTCTGGCTGCTGGGATTTTTACCCTACAGTATTCCACAGGTTCTATTAATACTGTGGTGGCAGTTCTTGCTGCAGTTGGCTTCATAGTTTCAATAGTTAAGTCATATAAAAAGGATGGTTTCATCAGAGATAGTTTTGCTCTAAATACCAGTGCTGGTCGCAAGCCGGTGTACGATTATATACGATTTTTGGCTGTTATTTTAGTAATTGTGGTCCATGTAATTGGCGTGGATTTAGACATAGCAGTTGATATGGCAGG
Organism: Pseudobutyrivibrio sp.; assembly: GCA_017557435.1. GTDB lineage: Bacteria > Bacillota > Clostridia > Lachnospirales > Lachnospiraceae > Pseudobutyrivibrio. The sequence continues at coordinate 5,957 of JAFYYR010000019.1, forward strand.
CACACCTATTTTTGCAGGCCTTGATTTTGCTAGATGGTGGGCACTGAATTGCAACGTACTTTTTGTAATGCTTTCTGGCGCACTTTTGCTTCCATACAAGGAGGAGCCGGTTTTATCATTTTATGGTAAGAGACTTACTAAAATCGTGATACCGCTGGTGGTTTATTACATGTGGTACTACTCATTTTTCGGACAGAGAACTGAGGGCACGCTAGATTCACCACTTGATATAGTTCTTGGAATTCTTACCGCAGATATCAAAAGCGTGGGAGCCTATCATTTCTGGCTTTTATATGTGATTATCGCAATTTACATTGTGGTTCCATTTTTGAGAATGATGCTTAAAAATGTTTCCTATGAGCATCTTACAGGACTTGTGGTTGTGACCATCATTATCCTGACCTATGCCACTTATTTACCGCTTAAGACTGGATTTGACGTCAGTTATTTAGGATGGTGCGGCGTAGCTATCGCAGGCTACTGGTGCGCAAAAGAGGAGAGTAGAAAGTACGACAAGTGGCTGATACTATTTGGCATATTTGCTAGTGTTGGCATGGGGCTTGTATTTACATACGACATTTTCTACAGCAATACTCTATGGAATCTTTCACCATATAGAGTGCTGACAGGACTTGGCTTATTTGCCATTTTCTTCAGTGTGAAAAATAAGCTTAGAGATTTCTGGTTCATTAGACTTGTAAGCAAATACGGATTTTCCATAATGTTGATTCACTACTGGATTATAGGAAATGTTTTAAGAAAAATCTGCGGCATTGGCTCTGTAATGTACAGAGGAATGGGCGCTGTCATTTCGGTGGTTGTCACACTTTTACTTTCATTTGTGGCCGCTTACTTAATAGACAATTTGATTGTGTCAATTTTTACATATTTGATTGATAAAATAAAAAGGATAAAATAATACAAAGGGAGTATTCATTTTAGAAAGGGTAATTTAAAATGCATGAATTAGGTATTGTATTTCACGTGGCTAAGCAGGTAGAGGCTATTGCTGCTGAGAATAAGGCTAAGCATATTGATGAGGTTGTGCTTTCAATTGGAGAGGTTTCCACAGTTATTCCAGATTATCTTATCGATTGCTGGGGATGGAATGCTAAGAAATTTCCTCTTATAGAAGGAAGCAAGCTCACTTGCGAGACTATCAAGGCAGTGTCATTTTGCGAGGATTGCCATCAGGAGTATGAGACTGTAGCCCACGGCAAGACATGTCCACATTGCGGCAGTGAGAACACCTATCTTGTTACTGGAAATGAAGTAATCCTCAAGGAAGTTATTGCGGATTAGAGACTTGAGTATTTAGGAGAATAATAGATGAATCAATCAAAAAGTAATTCCATTCAAGGATTGCGATTTTGGGCGATAGGATTAATAATTGCATCCCACTGCGGATTTTTATCCCAGGGAGGACTGGGCAACTGCATATTTTTTGCAATGAGTGGCTTTTTCGCATGCCAGCCATTTGCCGATGGTGACTACGAGTACAGCTATTTTAGCCCAGCTAGTTTTTTTAAGTATTATATCAAGCGAATCCTTAGAATCATGCCTGTGGCATGGCTTGTGATGGCATTTGCAGCCTGGGGACTTCGCTATCTCGATTTTAGAGATTTCACCACTGAAAATAGTTTGCTTTTAAACATGCTTTTCATTAATAGCAAGGGACATCTGTGGTTCTTGCAGCAGGAGGTTTTCTTTTACATATTGGCTCCATTTATGATTCTTATAATTGGGCTTGTGAAAAAGATTCTTTCGGTTGTGATAAAAAGAGGCGCGCTGAATCTTGTGATTTTCATATTGCTGACAGTATGCGTTTTCTTATCTTATAGATATTTGCCACTTACAGGTATTTTGCTTAAGGGCAATGGGGCAGCTACAGTGCCAATGCTTTGGCTTTTCCTTATTGGTATGTCATTTGCATATTTGTACAAGGTACTTAAAGTGGACATTAAGGCATCCAAATCTATAGCCTCACTATTTTCAGTTGTGGGCTCCATGTTTGTGGTGGCTTGTCTCATTCTTACCATTGTCACATCTGAGGAGATTCTCTCTGGAATCGATGGCAAATACGCTGGATTTCACGTGGGATGGGAGCATCAGATTTTATGTGCTTATTTAGCGGCAACTGTTTTAGTGATACTTCTCTTGTTGCCAAAGTACAGCTTAGTTAACAAGTTCCTTGGCAACAGAGTATTTACAGCTCTTGGCAACGCATCATTTAGCATGTATTTAATTCATTTCTTCTTGATAGGATTTTTCGCAGAGCTTTCTGTTTACAGCAGACTTCTTGTGGTAGGAGTGCTGAGTGTAGCTGTGGCGCTGATGCTTTACAACTATGTGGAGCAGCCTATTATGGCCGCCAGCAAGAAATGGTTTAGAAAATAATATATTTTTACAGGAAAAGAACCTCGGGTGGCTGAAGCCCGAGGTTCTTTACGGTTTTGCATATCCCCGGAATGAATATGCAAAGTAGGGAGAAAATATATGAATGGTCCGAATGACCTAGTAATAAACTAATTAAAGGAAACAACAAAGATTGCATAATAGATTGAGGAAGGCCATGCTGATGCACCAACGTGCAAATCCAGCATATGGTCTGGCGTAGCCGTAGCTTGCGCCTCTGGTCTCATACCAGCTTCTGCTCCAATCTATACTCTGTTGAAACTGTCTATATCTAAAGTTGCCAGGCTCTAAGGCGATGGCACGTCTGATAAACTCTCTAGCATCGTTGAGATTGCCCATTCCCTGGGAAGCAACTGATGCGAAGAAATACCATTGACCATTGCGCTGCTCATCTGGAATAGATGAAAGTACATTTAGCGCAGCGGCAAACTGTCTTGCATTAATGTAATTGGCTGCAGCCTGCATCTCCATAGATGCCTGTGAATAGCTGTAGGAATAACTATTGTAGCTGCTTCCTGAGTAGCCATAGGAGCTACCTCCGAAAGAGGAACCACCATTTTGGCGCTCGTCCATTATCTGATTGTAAGCTGCTTGTATTTCTTTGAACTTTTCCTCAGCCTGATCCCTGTTTGGATTGTTAACATTGGCATCAGGATGGTACTTTCTACTGAGGGTGCGGTAAGCTTTTTTGATATCCTCTTCTGAGGCACTCTGACTTACTCCCAAAACCCTATAAGGATCTATCATTACTATTTGTTCTCCTTAGGAGTATTATCTTTTTTATTTTCCTTAAGCTGTAGGTATTCGTATCTAGTCCAAACACCTGAATAGATAATATTTCTGAGAATCTCTGCATTCTCAACAATAGGAAGTCGCTCAAATGACTTGGCACATTCGGCCATGAGAGAAGTGAGGTTAATCCGCACAAATGTCTCAAACTCCTTAGGAGATTCACGCTTCATAGCAAGAAGCGGATTGTAGCTACCGGATTTCTCATCCTTTTTCAAATCATCATAAGCATCAATTATATATATGAACTTGCCCATGTAGTAACCCATACAATGTAGGGTCTTGGACCAAGCGTCATCCTGCCAGTTAAATAGCTCACCAAGCACTTCACCGGTGTAGCTGGAAACCACATCAATATTGGTCTCCTTTTTGGCCTCCGCCAGGGAAAGCTTTTCAATGTAGCTTTCAATTGCAGCAGTCTGTCTAGGGTATTTAACTTTTATCCTGTCGTAATCCTTTTTCAAAAGATTAGCAGCCATACCTGAGAGTCTGGAATTATCATCCTTGTAATTGTCCATCAGACTGTGATAGGAGAGAATGATGTCCATATCTGCTGCGTATTCAATTGCCTTGCTTGAAAATCCATGCTTTGTTTTAAGTGGATGAATCAGGCAATGAAAATTATGAGTATCAATATCTGGCTCGTATAGGCTCTGTAGCAAAATACTTAGAAAACAAAGGTCATAGTTCAGTAGAAGCTGCCCCTTAAAACTGGCTGCCTTGCCTAGTTGACGGCAGAGTCCACAATAGAAACTTTGGTATGTTTTTCTGTCGACCTCAGAAAGTTGTCTTAAATCTGCATTAATATATCCAAACAACTCGTTATACCTTCTTAATAAACTGCGTATGACATTTGCTGCATGTTACCTGTATTTTACCGCGGCCTCTAGGAGCGCGGAGCTTTTGCTTACAATTAGGGCATTTAAAAATAGCGTATATCTTTCGCTGTGAAGCGTTGTATTTTGCCCTCTCGATTTTATTTTTTATGTCGCGTGGGTTGACCAAATATCTAATCTTAGCTGTCTTAGTTAGAAACCATTGGTTCTCACTGTATCGCTTCTGATAGTTTTTGGAAAACATTCTCCAAAAACTATATACAAGGCATGCCACTGCAATAAGGTAAATGATATTAGAATGGGTGATCATGGTGAGAAGCAAAAATATTAATGATAGAAAAGTAAAAAATCTACCAAGTGCATCTACACCAGTACGACCTGCAAAAAATTGAGCCATTCTATATCTAAAATTGTTCATGGCATTCCTCCTTGCCGAAGTTCATATCTGCAGATTAAACTTTGCGAATGGTAGAGTCAACAGTTTCGAGGGATATTTAATAAACGTTTAAGAAATGATTAATAATACTTGATAAAATATAAGAGTTAGGTTAAACTAACTATAGTTTAACAAGTTGCACTGAAGTAAGAAATGTGATAACATTCAGGTTAATGAGTTGTGTGCAATTGATATTTCAAAGTATATTGTATATAGGTTATAATCATTAGAAATAGAGGGTTTCTTCGATTATATTTAACCTTTGGTTTAGGAGGAAGAGATTGTGAGAACTTATGTTAATGAGTCAGCAGAGAATTATCTTGAGACAATACTTCTACTTAGTAAGAAGCTTCCAGTTGTTCGTTCTGTTGATATTGCCAATGAATTGAATTTTAAGAAATCATCAGTTAGTATTGCTATGAAGAATCTTCGTGAGAAGAATCACATTACAGTTACTGATGCTGGATATATTTATCTTACAGACGCTGGCAAGGAAATTGCTGAGATGATTTATGAGAGGCATGAGCTCATTACTGAGATTTTGGTTAAGCTTGGAGTTGATGAGGAGATTGCAGCCGAGGATGCTTGTAGAATAGAGCATGTCATCAGCAAGGAGAGTTTCAAAGCTGTTAGAGATTATGCTAAGGACAAGATCCTTAAATAGATTAATTATCCCAGCCCAGTAACAGGGCTGGATTTTTATAATATGAAGGTGAAGTTATGGATATTGCAGTTAATAATGTAGAACAAAGAGATTTAATAGTTCAGCAGCTTAGAGAGGCTGGTTGTCGTATTACTAAGCAGCGACTTGTTGTTCTTGATATTATTTTAAATGGAGACCCATCTTGCGTTAAGGAAATCTACCGCGAGGCTATTAAGGTAGATAAGAATATTGGTAGTGCCACTGTTTATCGTATGGTAAACACACTCGAGGAGATTGGGGTGCTCAATCGCAAGAACATGTATCAGGTAGACTGTTCAGTCTGCGAGCAGCACTGTATTGACGAGGACTGCGACACAGATTGCCCTGGCGGCTCTTGCGCAGCTTGCGAGACCAATGTAGTGGTTACTCTTGACGACGACACTAAGCTAGTACTCAACAGAACTCAGCTTAAGGAATTGCTGGAGGCTGGCTTACATGCCACAGGCCGCGTCAAGGACGCTAAGAAAATAGTTAGGTTGGCGATGTAGATAAACTAAGCTAGTAGCTGACAAGCTCTGAGTGTTGCTTTAGAGTTACATGTTAGTAACTCGAAGTAACATCTCAGGCTTGTAAGCGTAACTAGCGTAATATTTATATATATTGAATAAATACGTTATCTGATGTATTATTAAAGGGCTGTTTAGCGTTAGCTAAACAGCCTATGTTGTTATTAGAAAAGAGGAGAGAAACATGACTCAGTCACGTACACACAACTGTAATGAGCTTCGCCTTTCAGACGCTGGCAAGCAGGTTACATTAGTTGGTTGGTTCGAAAACATTAGAAAGGTGTCTAAGAATCTCGGTTTCGTTATTCTTCGTGATTTTTATGGCACTACACAGATAGTTATTGAGACAGAAGAGATGATGGCTGTTATCGATTCTGTCAATAAGGAGTCTACTATTTCAGTTACTGGCGAGGTTCGTGAGCGTTCATCTAAGAACTCTGAGCTTCCTACTGGTGAGATTGAGGTAGTTCCTACATCAATTGAGATTCTTGGAAAGTGTACTCACAATGAGCTTCCATTCGAGATTAATCGTTCTAAGGAAGCTGACGAGAATACACGTCTTAAATATCGTTATCTTGATCTTCGTAATCCAGACGTTAAGAGCAAGATTATCCTTCGTAGCAAAATCGTTGCAGAGTTACGTAGCGCAATGATTGCTCACGATTTCATGGAGATTACTACTCCAATCCTTACATGCTCATCACCTGAGGGAGCTCGTGATTACCTTGTTCCAGCACGTAATCACCCTGGTAAGTTCTATGCACTTCCACAGGCACCACAGCAGTTTAAGCAGATTCTCATGGCATCTGGTTTCGATAGATATTTCCAGATAGCACCATGTTTCAGAGATGAGGATGCCAGAGCTGACCGTTCTCCAGGAGAGTTCTATCAGCTTGATATGGAGATGGCATTTGCATCACAGGAAGATGTTTTCGCAGTAGTTGAGGATGTGCTTCCTCCAATTTTTGCAAAATACGGCGTATATAAGAGCGCTTCTACAGCTCCATTTGTACGCATTCCATACCTTGAGGCAATGGACAAATACGGTTCTGATAAGCCAGACCTTCGTATCGACCTTGTTCTTCAGGATGCTACAGAAGTTATGGCAGACTGCGGATTCGGTCCATTTGAGGGCAATGTTGTTAAGGCAATCGTTGTTGATGGTCTTACAGCTACACGTAAGCAGATTGATGCTATGATTGCTGAGGTAGAGGTTGCTACAGCTCAGAAGACATATTGGTTCAAGCTTGATGAGAACGGCGAGATCGTTGGTGGTATCGCTAAGTTCCTTCAGGAGCGCAAGCAGGCAGTTATCGATGCACTTGGCCTTAAGCCTGGTGATTTCGTTGGTCTTGCAGCAGGTCCACTTCTTGTTGCTCAGAAGACAGCTGGTGTATTCAGAAAGCTTCTTGGCGCAGCAGCTGAGGGTCACATGAGAAAGGACACATACGAGTTCTGCTGGATTGTTGATTTCCCAATGTACGAAATCGGAGAGGAGTCAGGCGAGCTTGAGTTCTGTCACAACCCATTCTCAATGCCACAGGGCGGCATGGATGCTCTTAAGAATCAAAAGCCACTTGATATCTTAGCTTACCAGTACGACTTAGTATGTAATGGTGTTGAGCTTTCATCAGGTGCTATCAGAAACCATGACCCAGAGATCATGATTGAAGCATTTAAGCTTGTTGGACTTGGCGAGGATGATGTTAAGGCTAAGTTCCCAGCTATGTACAATGCATTTACTTACGGTGCACCACCACACGGAGGTATCGCTCCTGGTGTTGATCGTATGATTATGCTTATTGCTGGTGAGGAATCAATCCGTGAGATTATTCCATTCCCAATGAATAAGAACGCACAGGATATTATGATGGATGCTCCTGCAACAGTTGATCAGAAGCAGCTTGACGATGTACACATCGCAATCGTAATGCCTAAAGAAGATTAATTACAAATAGAATTTAATTGGTGCCACTATGTTACACTCTCAAGCCTTGGATGTTGCACCGCTAGATTAAAATATCTGGCTAAGCAACACCAAGAGCTTGATAGCTACATAGTGGCTATATTATTATATAGATATATTAATTTTCTTTAGGCATACGGACAGGCGGAGGACAGTATGAAAAAATTTCGAGACAGACCTTGGTATTCACTGGCAGTTTCCATTTGCATAGGTGTGATTTTATTTGTGGCACTTATTAGAATTGGAGATATATTAGATGGCATAGGAACTTTTGTGGGATTCTTTTCCACTGTATTTCTAGGCGCGGTTATTGCATATATAATTAATCCTCTTGGAATGCTTTATCGCAGGAAGCTTTTTGGAAAGCTGAAAAACGAGGGAGTGAAGGCGGCACTTGGCAATTTTCTAGCATTTGTCACAGTAATCATTTTCCTGGTTATATTTGGACTGACTGTTGTGCCACAGCTGATTGAGAGTATTAAATTATTTGCCAGCAATTTGGATGGCTATGCAGCAGGGCTTCAGAAGACACTTGTGGCTTTTGGAGTTTCAAGCAATATTATAGATTTAAATGAGTTTGTTACCTCATCATCAGATTTGATTGCCACCATCACCAAGCTTTTATCTGAAAACATTTCCACAGTGCTTTCAGCTACAGCAAGCATAGGTAAGACTTTGGGCACCATTTTCATTGCCTTTTTACTATCAATGTATTTCCTTGCAGAAAAGGACAAGCTAGTTAGGGCTTGCAAGAGATTTTTAAAGGCTCTTTGCAAGGACAAATACGATGATGTAAAATACGTAATAAAAAAGAGCGATTTTATTTTAAGCAGATACATCGTTTTTAATATTTTAGATGCTATTGTAGTGGGTATCGTAAATGCGATATATATGGCCATAGTAGGATTACCATACATAGGACTTGTGTCTATGGTGGTAGCGGTTATGAATCTTATCCCTACATTTGGCCCTGTAATTGGCGGAGCAATTGGTGCATTTTTGCTTTTACTTGTTAAGCCATGGTATGCTGCAGTCTTCATCATTTTCACATTGATTTTGCAGATGGTGGACGGCTACATTTTAAAGCCAAAGCTTGTAGGCGACTCTGTTGGAGTCTCAGGACTTTGGGTGCTTATAGGTGTAATCGTAGGCGGCAAGATGTTTGGCATAATTGGTATTTTGCTTTGCATCCCAGCTGTTGCTATTTTGGAAATGCTCTACTCAGATTTTCTTCTTCCATGGCTGGAGAGGGGGCTCACATCTGAGGAGTCTAGTGAGGAGAACAATTAATTTTACATAAAGGGAGGTATTACTATGGACGTAAAAGAAATTATTTCAAAGGTTTCAGGCAACAAGGATTTAGTAGACCAGATCAAGAAAGCTGATCCAAAGCAGGTTAAGGGACTTTTGGACAAGGCAGGCCTCAAAGTTGATGAGTCTGACGCAAAGGCAGTAAAGGCTGCAATATCTGATGGCAAGTTAGATCTTAACGATATCAAGAATATTGCCGGGGGATTATTTAAGTAAGAAGGAGCAATTGTTATTATGTCATATTTAATCAAAGACACTACCCGCGAAGAGCGCGAGCAAATCGTCAAGGAATCTCTTGGCAATATCGAGGCCAACTGCGACGGCTGCATGGCCGGACTTGCAGAGATGTACGAGGACTACATCGACGGCAAGAAGGAGCTTCGCGAGATCAACATGGAGTTCAACGCCAGATATGTTAAGGGCGAGGACATGGAAGGTCGCGGTACCAGCTGTGTCATGTAATAATTGATTATAGATGGCAAAAAAGTGAAGGGATGACCTTCACTTTTTTATTGGGGAATTTGTGTAGTTTATAATTCCATACTACTGAAGCAGAGACAATACTGATTGGGAATCAGTATTTGCCTGGGCAAGCATAGACTGGCCAGCCTGCTGTAGTATGTTGTTTTTAGAAAAGTCTACCATTGATGATGCCATGTCTGTGTCTCTGATACGAGATTCTGCAGCTGTTGTGTTTTCTACGATGTTGTCCACATTTTTTACAGAATGCTCAAGTCTGTTTTGGATGGCACCAAAGTAGCTTCTCATTTCTGAGACTCTTTTTATAGCTGTTCCAACAGTATCGATGGCTGCTGTTGCAGTATCTTCAGTTGTGATATCTAGTTTCTCTACGCCCAGGGCTTTTGCTGTGGCATTGACACCCTGAACAGTGATGCCCTCATTAGCCTCGTTAGTTGACTGGAGGAATAATCTGTCATTGCCTACTCCATCTATATGGCCAAAGGTAATATTTTTTTCCTCGTCAGGTTTGTATTTCAGAAATTCTAAATTAAATTTTTCTTCAATAGCATTGAATGTGTATTTGGTGTATTTATTACCATCTGTCCATGGGGTTGAATTCTGGTATCCGTCAATAAAATGTGGATAAAGGTGGCCTTTGGATGTTAAAAACAGTTTGACTAATTCACTATCTGAATTTTCATCATGCAGATAATTACCAAAATATAAATAGTCTTCATCATTTGTATGAAGATTTTTTGCCACTGGTGTATAAAAATTAATTGAAGCTACATCATTCATATTTAGGTGGGGATAGGCAGCGAGTAAGATGTTAGAAACTGAACCACTTGTTCCATGAATCAATTGTCCCCAGCCAGCATCAACAACAGTACCATCCTTTAAAGTGTAGGTTCCAGAAAAATATACTCTCTCAGGAAATATACTACCTGTACCTATGTTGTAATATTTATCATAAATGGCATCTTCTATGGTTACATCGTTTGTACCGTAATTCACTCCGTTTATAGTAATTTCTCCACCAAAGTCATTTATAAGCTTAAAATCACAAAGACCTACTTGTGCAGGGACCTTTTGTATAGCAGTACTGCCTATTTCTTTTATGTAAGTATCTGCATTCAGAGGAAAAATCTTGTTGTTAAATGATGTGGTTTTTGCGATTCTATCGATTTCATCTCTCAACTGATTGATTTCGTACTGAATATCCATTCTGTCGGAATCGGTATTTGTTCCATTTGCAGCTTGAACGCATAGCTCATTCATTCTCTGGAGCATATCATGAGTTTCAGTTAAAGCGCCATCAGCAATTTGTACTAGGGAAATACCATCTTCGATATTTGTAGATGCTCTACCGAGACCATTGATTTGTTTGCGCATTTTTTCGGAAATGGATAGACCTGCGGCATCATCAGCAGAGCGGTTAATTTTATAACCACTTGAGAGCTCTTCTTGAGTCTTGCTTATTGAAGAATTTGTGATGTTTAACATGCGGCTTGCGTTGCTAGCCGAGATATTATGCTGAACTACCATAATTATTCCTCAGAATCCATTTACCCAACAAAAATGAACCATCCATAGTTCAGCAATCACATCCTTGATACAATAATTATCGGCTGTTAGCATTTGGATATTAGAGAGAGGCGGAAAATCCACCCTGAGCTTGGTGCTTTTTAGTTGGCTACTGCCTGGATAGAAAAAATGGAAATAGGCAGTAGCAGAAATGGTAAAATGGAAATGAAGTAGGAGATAGTTAATTGTGGAATTGTAAATGGAGGGAGAATGGACAAGAAATTACTTGTGAAAGCACTAACTAGAGTGTTGGCTGGGATAGTGATAATGGCGGCGTTGATATTTATACCGGCAGGTACCTGCGCTTATTGGCAGGGATGGTTGCTACTTGGGATTTTATTTGTGCCAATGATTGTAGCCGGATTTGTGATGATGGATAAATCGCCTGAGCTTCTTGAGAAAAGGCTTAATGTGAAGGAGGAGCAGAAGGAGCAAAAGCTGGTAGTGGCTCTTAGCGGTATTATGTTTATTGCAGCTTTTGTTGTGGCTGGACTAAACTTTAGATTCAACTGGATGGTGCTTTCAGATTGGATTTGTATTGCAGCAGCCATTATCTTTTTAATCGCCTACGCTCTATATGGAGAAGTCCTTCGTGAGAATGAATATTTGTCTAGAACCATTGAAATTCAGGGGAATCAGAAGGTAGTTGATACAGGACTCTACGGGGTGGTCAGACACCCAATGTACATGGTAACCCTAGTGATGTTCTTGGCCATGCCAGTAGTTTTAGGTTCTGTTATATCCCTTGCCATCACATTAATATACATTCCAATAATAGTCTTAAGAATCAAAAACGAAGAGAAAGTTCTGGCAGAGGGCCTGCCTGGCTATAGAGAATATATGAGAAAGGTGAGAAGCAGACTGATTCCACATATTTGGTGATAATTAAAAATTCTTCTTGCAGATGTCCTCAAGGCAGCATTGGTCGCAGTGAGGTGTGGTGCGGGCAGTGCAGACTGCGCGGCCATGGTCTACTAGTCTGTGGCAGAGTTCGTTGCCTTCTTCTGCAGGGACGATTTTTCTAAGAGCCATCTCTACTTTGGTTGGCTCTTTTATATTGTCCACAAGTCCGATGCGGTTGGAAAGGCGGATGGCGTGAGTATCTGTTACGATGGCAGGCTTGCCGAAGACGTCTCCTAGGATGAGGTTGGCTGATTTGCGGCCAACTCCTGGAAGGGATAAGAGTTCTTCCATGGTGTCTGGAACCTGGCTGTGGAATACGTCACGGAGCATTTTCATGCAGGCTACGATGTCTTTGGCTTTTGATTTGCCAAGGCCGCAAGGGCGGACGATAGCCTCCACATCGCTGACTTCAGCATCAGCAAGTGCATCTATACTAGGGAATTTCTCATAAAGGGAAGGCACTATTTGATTGACGCGCTCATCTGTGCACTGAGCGGCGAGACGTACTGATACCAGTAGCTTCCATGCCTGGTCGTAGTCAAGAGTGCAGTCGCTGTATGGGTATTCCTTTTTTAGTCGATCTATTACTATTAAAGCTAGTTCTTTTTTTCGCATTTTATCACCTGTGATTAAAAAGATTTTCTTTATTAATTAAGAAATAGGATAGAGTGTTTTTGGTGTTTTTGCAATATGATAATTTACTGATAACTTGGGAAAAAGACTTGCAAACCATCTGTGTAAACAGGGTGTTCAACTAGAAAAGAGTTTGCTATAATAGTTAGTGAATTTTTTAACAAGGAGCAAAAAATGGATAACTTATTTAACTCACCAGCAGAGGTGATTGAAGGGAATATTTGTGGCGGAGAGAAAAAAGTTAATTTGCCACTTTCTAAGATGATTTTACTTGGCATTATGGCTGGAGCATTTATTGCTCTCGGTGGAGCTACTAGCTCAACAGCAGCCCATGCCATTACTAATGTGGGCGTATCTCGTTTTGTAGCAGGTGCTATTTTCCCTGTTGGACTTATGCTTATTACATTTATTGGCGGCGAGCTTTTCACAGGTAACTGCCTTACAGCTATGGGTGCTATGGACCACAGATTTTCATGGGGCAAGGTGGCGAGAGACTTGGCTATTATCTGGGTTTCTAATTTAATCGGTGCACTTATTATTGTGGCCCTTACATATTTTTCAGGTAATCTTGATTATTCAGGCGGCTTGCTTGGTGCATACTCTATCAAGGTAGCACTTGGCAAGGCTACTATTTCACCTATCAAGGGCGTTACTTCAGGTATTCTTTGTAATATTTTAGTTTGCGCAGCTATTTTAATGGGCGCAGCTGCAAAGGACATCGGTGGCAAGGTTTGGGCTATTTTCTTCCCAATCATGGCATTTGTTGTAGGCGGATTTGAACACTGCGTTGCAAACATGTTCTACATTCCAATGGGTATTTTTGCAGCTCACAATGATGCATACGTTGCTAAGGCTGCTGAGGCTTATGGCATTACAGCTGACCAGTTGGCACAGCTTGATATTGCTGGCTTTATAACCAACCAGATTCCTGTCACTATCGGAAATATTCTGGGCGGAATGGTGTTTGTTGGTTTGCCATGTTTCTTGGCTCACTGTAAAAAGTGCAACAATAAATAGTAAAATTAAGTTTAATTTCTAACATTTTGGCTTGGGTGTTTTGATTGAAATGCTACTGGTTGTATGGTACAATCGGAGAGGTTTTGGTAATCAAATTTGGTTGTTCTATAGGAGAATTTTTATGGAGAACTACAAGTCAGAATTTATAGAGTTTATGGTGGAGTCTGATGTCCTCAAATTCGGTGATTTTACATTGAAGAGCGGGCGGAAGTCTCCTTTTTTTATGAATGCAGGAGCATATGTTACAGGTAGCCAGCTCATGCGTCTTGGCGAATATTACGCTAAGGCTATCCATGATAAGTATGGCGATGATTTTGATGTTTTATTCGGACCTGCATACAAGGGAATTCCTCTTGCTGTTATTACTGCTGAGGCTTTTTATAAGCTATATGGCAAGGAGATTAAGTATTGCAGCAATCGTAAAGAGGAAAAGGACCACGGCGCAGACATGGGCTCACTTCTTGGATACAAGATTCAGGATGGTGACAGAGTGGTTATGATTGAGGATGTTACTACTTCTGGTAAGAGCATGGAGGAGACAGTTCCTATCGTTAGAGCTCAGGGAGATGTAACTATCGTGGGACTTATGGTTTCACTTAACCGTCAGGAAGTTGGACTTTCTGGTGATAAGTCTAAGACAGCTCTTGATGAAGTTGCAGAGACTTATGGTTTTGCTACAGGAGCTATCGTTTCAATGGACGAGGTTGTTGAGCATCTTTGGAACAGAGAGTGCCAGGGTAAAGTAGTTATCGACGATGCTATGAAGGCACGTATTGACGAGTATTACAAGCAGTACGGAGTTAATTAATGACTAAAATTTATAAACACAGACGCAATCAATCAGGCAATCAGCTTAAGGCTTTGCCTATCGAGGCTATGTATGCCGCAGGCGTTTCTGTTTTTTCATTAATTTTATATGCAGCCATTATTGCTGGCTCAGTTTACATGTCAGGAGAGACTCCTAAGTGGTTAGGAGGCTCTGCTACATTATGCTTTTGTGTAGCTCTTGGAGCATTCATTTACAACATCGGACAGATGAAGACCAAGACAGAGATTAAATACAGAATTATCTGCCTTGGCATCAGTACATTGGCCATGATTGTATGGACAGTTACTATTGTCTTAGGGATGATTAATTAAGAGGAATTTGGTGGATGAGCAATACATTTTATAAAGAGACAGATGATATCATCGAGCGCTACGAGCTTGCTTGCGAGCGCATCTCTACAATAAAAGAAGATAAGGATTTGCCTGACAATCTTCAGAGCTTTTTCAATCAGGTGACAGATTTTATTTTGACTGTTGTACCTGTTATGAACAAGGCTATTGCAGGCGAGCTTGCTAATAGAACTATAGAGGAATGTGAGCAGGATGCAGAGGCTATTTTTGCTATTTATTCTGCTGAGCGCTACTCTAATAGCTTCCTTTGTCCTACATACGCTGTTGAGAATCTTGGACAGGAGCTTGGCGGTATTCTTTCTCACGTTTTCTACAAGCTTACTAGTCTTATTCGTGTGGCTTTTGCCGGTAGACTTGATTTATTTACTATTTACATGGAGCTTTTCCTTCAGGTATATGGCGAGTGCCAGATGGAATCTGAGGATAAGTATCGCAGAGAGGGAGTGGAGAGCGCAATCTATTCATTCCAGCATGACTATTGCCAGATATTCATTTCTGAGAACACTATCTCTATGATAGATCCAGAATATGATTTCTATACAGATATTATCGTAAATGCGGATTTGTCAGATGACAGATATATGTACCGCTACGGAATGTATGTTGGTCCTAATGAGCGCGGTATTGCGGCTCATTTGCGCAGCCTTCCACATGAGGATGTGGTTGCAATGGCTCGCACCTATGTCGAGGGATACATCAAGGGATTTGAGGTAACAAGCAAGGACATTTCTAAAAAGGAAACTGTGGAGGTATATGCTCCAGTTGGTTTCGAACTTATGACTCGCGAGGCTATTCGCCTATTCAACGAGGCAGGTCTTGCTGCTACAGCTCGCTATGGTGGTACTACAGGCAGAAATATTTACTCTACTGTTCCTAACAAGCAGTGTGAGTATGACCATAAAAATGACAAGGCCTACATTTGGGACAAGGGCCTTGCAGACAGGATGCTTGAGGTCCTTAAAAATACATTTGAGAAACACAAGGATTTGGCTGCTGTATATGGCGGCCCAGCTGTTATTGAGACATTCGGCGAGGTTCCTTTTGAGCCTGCTAACTTTGATGCTAATTCAAAGTACTCAGAAAAGCAGGATGAGTTAAATGTTTATTTTGCAAGCCAGAGTGGACAGATTACTAATCAGTACGTTAAGGGGGAGGAGCGAAGTTTTACTATTATCGCTTATCCTATTCCTGAAATCGGCAAGGATTTCAAGGAGATTTTCAATGAGACAGTTGCTGTCAACACTATGGATTATGAGCTTTACAAGAATATTCAGCAGCACATCATCGATGTGTTAGATCAGGGCGACAGAGTTCATGTGACAGGCCGCGGTGATAATCACACAGATATCACTGTGAAGCTTCATCATCTTGATGACCCTTCTAAGCAGACTAATTTCGAGAACTGCGTAGCTGATGTAAATATCCCTGTTGGTGAGGTATTTACTTCTCCTGAGCTTGAGGGCACAAATGGAGTGCTTCATGTTACTCAGGTTTATCTAGGTGAGCTTGGCTATCGCAATCTTGAGATGAAATTTGAAGAAGGCAAGATTGTTTCATACACATGCAGCAATTTTGATACTGAAGAAGAAAATAAAAAATACATTTTTGACAATGTGCTTTTCAAGCATGAGACATTACCTATTGGCGAGTTTGCCATTGGAACTAATACTAGAGCATTTGTTATGGGCCAGAAATACGGCATCGCTGACAAGCTTCCAATTCTCATCGCAGAAAAGACCGGTCCTCATTTTGCAGTAGGTGATACCTGCTATTCTCATGCTGAGGATGTGCCAATGTACAATCCAGACGGCAAGGAAGTCATCGCCCGCGACAATTCATGTTCACTACTTCGTAAAACCGATTTTTCTAAGGCATATTTTAATTGCCATACAGATATTACAATACCTTACTATGAGCTTGGTGACATCACAGTCATCACCGCCGATGGACAGGAGCTTCCTGTTATCAAGGAGGGCCGCTTCGTAGTACCTGGCACAGAGGTGCTCAACGAAGTACTAGACGCCTACCTTGGCTAAGCTGACGCCACATAAGACGTAGGTATTGATAATCAAACAGTTATAAATAGCTTGTAGCTATCAATGCAGTGTGGGTAACAAGCGAGAAGTAGTTATAGTAACTTACGAGCCAGTAATTGTAGGCTAGCTACAAGCGAGAGAATAAATGGAGGATAATGAAATGGCTAAGGTTTCAATTGTTATGGGAAGCGACAGCGACATGCCTGTAATGGCAAAGGCTGTGGAGATTCTTGAAAAGTTTGGAGTAGACTACGAGATTAGAATTATCTCTGCTCATCGTGAGCCAGATATTTTCGTAGACTATGCTAAAACTGCTAAGGATAGAGGCGTGCAGGTAATTATTGCAGGCGCTGGTAAGGCGGCTCATTTACCTGGTATGTGTGCTGCTATTTTTGAGGGTCCAGTTATTGGCATCCCTATGAAGACTAGTGACCTTGGTGGTGTGGATTCATTATACTCAATCGTTCAGATGCCTACAGGTGTACCAGTTGCAACTGTGGCTATTAATGGTGGCGCAAATGCAGGTATTCTCGCAGTGAAGATGCTTGCTATGGCTGATGCTGCATTAGCGTCAAAGCTCCATGATTTCATCGTAGACCAGAAGGAACAGGTGGAGTCTAAGGATGCAAAACTTCAAAGCGAGGGCTACAAAGCCTTCTTATCGTAGATACGTAAAGAAACTCTTGTTACCAAGGGTTTCTTTTTGTATAGATTATTTAAATGAGCTGGTATAGCTACCTTGGCGAGCGCGAGCAGGGGTGCTAAAGGTCCGGTGGACCTTTGTTAAGCACCGACCGTAGTGGAACGAAGAATGTATCGTGCCGTGCAAGGGGCGGGACCCACGCCGGCGGGGAGGTTCCCTTGCACGAGTACGAGGGGTGCCCTGCGGGAGCATGAAAACCTAAATTTACCAGCGGCTAAAAGTTATTGTTAAAAGGAGAGAAACATGGATTACAAGAGTTCAGGAGTAGATATCGAAGCAGGATATGAGTCAGTAGAGCTCATGAAGAAATTTGTTAAGGGCACAATGCGTCCAGAGGTCCTCGGCGGCCTTGGTGGTTTTTCAGGTGCATTTGACCTTAGCGCAATTAAGAACATGGACGAGCCAGTACTCTTATCTGGTACAGATGGATGCGGAACAAAGGTTAAGTTAGCATTCTTAATGGACAAGCATGACACTATCGGTATTGATGCTGTTGCTATGTGCGTTAACGATGTAGCTTGTGCAGGTGGAGAGCCTTTATTCTTCCTCGATTATATTGCTTGCGGCAAGAATATCCCTGAGAAGATTGCAACAATCGTAAGCGGTGTTGCTGAGGGATGTAAGCAGTCAGGATGTGCCCTTGTAGGTGGCGAGACAGCTGAGCACCCAGGTCTTATGCCTGAGGAGGAGTACGATCTTGCTGGATTTGCAGTTGGTATCGTAGATAAAAAAGATATCATTACAGGTCAGGAGCTTAAAGACGGTGACGTGCTTATTGGTATGGCTTCAACTGGTGTTCACTCAAATGGTTTCTCTCTTGTTCGTAAGATTTTCGAGATGACAAAGGAAAGTCTTGATACATATTATGATGAGCTTGGTACTACACTTGGAGAGGCTCTTATCGCTCCAACACGTATCTACGTAAAGGCTCTTAAGGCAGTTAAGGATGCAGGCGTTCGCGTAAAGGCTTGCTCACATATCACAGGTGGTGGTTTCTATGAGAATATTCCACGTATGCTTCCAGAGGGCAAGCGTGCTGTAGTTGAGAAGGATTCTTATGAGATTCCAGCAATCTTCAAGCTCATGGCTAAGAAGGGGAATGTTTCTGAGCAAATGATGTACAACACATACAACATGGGTCTTGGTATGATTGTTGCAGTTGACCCTGCTGATGTTGATAAGACAATGGAAGCTATGCGTTCAGCTGGAGATACACCTTACGTAGTTGGTAAGATCATCGACGGCGAAAAGGGCGTTGACTTAGTTTAATTATTAAATGAGCTTCTAGCTAACAATCTCTTAGTGCTCTTTGTAAGGACATTTAGTCCGACAAAGAGTATCTAAGGATTGTTAGCGTAAGAAGTTGTGTTATTAGGAGAATAAATGAAAATTGCAGTGTGTGTTTCTGGAGGTGGCACTAATCTCCAGGCGATTATTGATAAGATTAATTCAGGTGAAATCCATAACACTGAGATTGCAGTAGTAATTGCAAATAACAAAAATGCTTACGCATTGGAGCGAGCTGCAAAGGCTGGCATCGAGGGCGTGTGCATCTCACCAAAGGATTTTGCTAACCGTGAGGCATTCAATAAGGCTTTCCTTGAGAAGCTTGATTCTTACAATGTAGATTTGGTTGTGTTGGCAGGATTCTTAGTGGTTATTCCACCTGAGATGATTCGCAGTTACAGAAACAGAATCATCAATATCCATCCATCACTTATCCCTAGCTTCTGCGGTACAGGCTACTATGGGCTTAAGGTACACGAGGGCGTACTTTCACGCGGTGTAAAAGTTACTGGTGCAACATGCCACTTTGTGGATGAAGGCACAGATACAGGCCCTATCATTTTACAGAAGGCAGTTGAAGTCCAAGAAGACGACACACCAGAGACTTTGCAGCGCCGTGTCATGGAGCAGGCCGAGTGGATAATCATGCCTCGCGCTATAGACCTCATCGCTCGCGGTTGCGTAAGCGTGGTGGACGGCAAGGTTCGTATTTCAGAATAGAGGAGGATAATTTTATGAAGGTTTTGATAGTTGGTAGCGGCGGCCGCGAGCATGCGATTGCTCTTGCGGTTTCGAGAAGCCCACAGGTTGATAAGATTTACTGTGCACCAGGCAACGCTGGTATTGCAGAGCTTGCAGAGTGCGTAGATATTAAGGCTATGGAGTTTGATAAGCTTGTAGCTTTTGCCAAGGAGAAGGAGATTGACCTTACTGTAATCGGTATGGATGATCCACTTGTTGGCGGCGTAGTAGACAAGTTTGAGGAGGCAGGTCTTCGCTGCTTCGGTCCTAGAAAGAATGCAGCCATCATCGAGGGCTCAAAGGCATTCTCTAAGGATTTAATGAAGAAATATAATATTCCAACAGCAGGTTATGAGAATTTCACAGACCCTGAGGCTGCTCTTAAGTATCTTGAGACAGCTAAGTATCCAATCGTTCTTAAGGCTGATGGTCTTGCACTTGGTAAGGGTGTACTTATCTGTGAGAATCATGAGCAGGCTGTAGCTGGTGTTGCTGAGATCATGACTGACAAGAAGTTCGGTGATGCAGGTAACACAATGGTTATCGAAGAGTTTATGACAGGCCGTGAGGTATCTGTTCTTTCATTTGTTGATGGTAACACAGTTAAAATCATGTCATCTGCTCAGGATCACAAGCGTGCAGGTGATGGTGATACAGGACTCAACACAGGTGGAATGGGTAATTTCTCACCTTCTCCATTCTTTACAAAGGAGATTGAGGAGTACTGTCAGAAGAACATTTTCCAGGCAACTGTTGATGCCATGAAGGCAGAGGGCAGAGATTTCAAGGGTGTTATTTTCTTTGGTCTTATGCTTACAGAGGATGGTCCAAAGGTTCTTGAGTACAATGCAAGATTTGGTGATCCAGAGGCACAGGTTGTACTTCCACGTCTTGAGAATGATATCATCGACGTATTTAACGCTTGTATCGATGGCACACTTGATAAGATTGATTTGAAGTTCTCTGATGAGGCTTGTGTATGTGTTGTTTTAGCATCTGATGGTTATCCAGTTTCTTATGAGAAGGGATTCCCAATTACAGGCTTTGAGAAGTTTAATAACAAGGATTACTATTGTTTCCACGCTGGAACAGCTAAAAATGACAAGGGCGAGATAGTTACCAATGGTGGACGTGTTCTCGGTATCACAGCTCTTGGTAAGGATTTAAAAGAGGCTCGTGCCAAGGCTTACGAGGCTACAGAGTGGATTCAGTTTGAGAATAAGTACATGAGACACGATATAGCTAACGCTATTTTATAGCGATATACGTGTGAGGGCAACGTAACGTAAACTGGCATAAAAGAGGAGATTGTTATGGAAAGAACAGCAAAACAAACATTTTCAGCTGTGGGGTTAGCTTTTTTTACCTATATCGCTGTATCATTTGTAATGCAGATTATTTTTGCTATGGTAATTTATTCAATGGTAGATCTTCATAATCCACCATCATGGGCAATGTGGATTTCAAGCGTTGTTCCAATGTATTGTATCGCTTTTCCGATTTTTATCATAATGATTAAGCGCGTTCCTACAGAGCCATTTGTTGAGACAAGGACTTTGAGTTTCGGTGGATGGCTTAAATTCTTTGTACTGACAGAATTTGCAATGGTAGCAGGTTCTATAGTGGCATCATCTGTTGGAAAAA
The DNA here is from genome assembly GCA_017557435.1 of Pseudobutyrivibrio sp. Taxonomy (GTDB): domain Bacteria; phylum Bacillota; class Clostridia; order Lachnospirales; family Lachnospiraceae; genus Pseudobutyrivibrio. The sequence goes on from JAFYYR010000019.1 coordinate 27,108, forward strand.
TATTTGAAAGAGTCAACGTTAACACAAATGCGACTATGGAATCCCTGACTTCAACCAATAGTGTGCTTGCACCGATTGTACTGGTGATTCTTGCACCAATTATTGAGGAATTCCTGTATAGAAAGTTTTTAATTGACCGTTTACATGTTTATGGTGGTAAAGTGGCAGTTGTGACTAGTGCGGCTATGTTTGCATTATTCCATGGTAATTTTTCTCAGGTATTCTACACATTTTTAATGGGACTTGTATGGGGCTATGTTTACTACAAAACAGGCAAAGTAATATATACAATTATCATGCATATGTTAGTTAATTTAGGAGGTAGCGTTGTTTCGGTTTATCTCATTAATAAGCTTAACAGTTTTGATTTGAGCCATATGGATATGGCGGCTTTGATATCCTATCCAGAGGCATTGTTTGCTATGGTTGGAATTTTGCTATATGCGCTTATAATCTTTGGATTAGCAATAGCTGGTCTTGTATGTTTTATCGTTGGATTTAAAAATAGAAGCTATAGTCAAGAGAGACTAGAGCTTCCTAAAGAGGGCAGAGTTGCTACAGTATGTTTGAATGTAGGTATGATTCTGTTTTTACTCGGATGCGTAGCACAATTTGTTCTTAGCATATTTAATGGATTGATTAAATAATTAGAAAAAATAAAACTCGAGTTACCAAAAGGTAGCTCGAGTTTTTTATTGTAATTTATCGTAATTCAGAATATCCAAATGAATTTACTATAGCATCGATAGGAACTCCCTGTTTACAAAGTGGACAATCATGAAGTGGATATGACTGATAGTTTGGAATATCCTCTTCGTGGAAAACTGCGGTAATAGGAATGCCGCCCACTTCTCTAACAGCTGAGAAGATAGCGCATGCGCCACTTATTTTTGCTCCATAGTATTTAACACATTCTGCTAGGCTTTCAACAGTACGTCCAGTAGAAAGTGAGCCAAACAATAGTAATACATTTTTATCTCTAACAGTAAGTTGCATATTGTCTCGGAAAATGCTCTGTCCGCTAGAGGTAATCTCTGGTGATGTAACATAAATTGTCTTGTGCTGGTTGTAGTTGGCAACGCCAGCTTTTGTAAGCTCAAGAGCTAAAAATGTACCAACAACTTCCATATCATCTGCGCAAACGATGGTATCAACAGGTGTCTGAACTGAGTAGTGCATTGCAAGAAGTTGAGCCACACCCTGGGCCTCGTTGCATCGCGTTTTCATTGTGCCAATCTCCATGTAATTAGTGATGTGAGAGTGGTTGGTGGCAAAATGACCAGGAATAATTTTAAGTGCTACTTCAGAATTAAGTGGTGCTGGAATCTTAGTGTACTCTTTTAACATAAAAAGCCCCCCATGCTATTAATGATTAACGTAACTATTCCAAAACGATATAACTTTATTCTGGGTAATTCTCTGCAAGTTCACAGATTGTCTTAACGCACATACCCTCCCCAAGTGTTCCACTATCGAGGATGACATCGTATTCACGGAAATCTCCCCAATTTTTATCAGTGTAATACTTGTAGTAGGTCTTACGCTGTTTATCCTTTTTCGCAAGTCTCTTTTCAATGCTGACATTTTCGATGTTCTCATAGCGCTCGAGAACTCTCTTTTTACGATGCTCCATATCTGCGTGAATCATAACATTCATGCAGCGGATGCCCTCTTTGCGGAGAATGTAGTCAGCGCAGCGACCAACGATTACGCAAGGACCCTTTTTCGCGCACTCGAGAATGACTTTCTTCTGTGCGATGAAAATCTCGTCCTGTGGACTCTGGAAATACATTGTGCCTGCAGCTGAAATATCAAACCACATGGCGGTTGAGCTGGTATACTCACCTTGTGTCTCTATTAACTCTTTTGCATAACCGCTTTCGATGGCCACGCGGTTAACAATTTCTCCGTCGTAAAATGGGACGTTCAACTGTTTTGCCACAGCTTCGCCTATGCTATGACCACCGCTGCCAAATTCTCTACTAATGGTAATTACAGGATACATAGTGGTTCCCTCCAATACATTTTTCTTACCTATAGTTTAAAATTTTTTCGACAAAAAGTCAAAAAGAGTATAATTTGTCTGATTATTGACTTTCCAAGCATTTTCGGCATTTTCTCCTGAATCCCCACAGATGTCTACACCGATTATTTCATGGCTTGAAAAAAGAATCTCAAGGTCCTCTAAAAGCTCATCCAAGGTCATGTCACCCTGATCCCAATCAGTGATGGCAAATTCAGTTGAAAGAGCGTCCTTGTCGATTGAGATAAAAATAGGCAAATCAGTTGGGATATCATTTACAGGAATTTCTTCCCCTACGCCATAGGTAAATACATTTTTTAGATTAGGAAGTGTTTCTGTTGCTTCAAGTACCCATCCGCCACAGGAAGTAATCTCTCCAAAGCTAGGAGGCTGATTGTCTGGGTGATGGTCAAATAAAACTAGATTAAAAGGCGTAGTGATTTTCTGAAGCCATAGAAGGCTGAGATAGTGATAGTTTCCAGAATCAATAAAATGAATACCCTCTGCAGAGTATTCATTTAATCGATCTACAAGAATTGATTTGGCATAGTCATCTAGATAGCAGCGTGTGCCCTCTAAATCTCTGCAATCAATCATAGTACAATTTTCAATTGTCTCATAGAATGACTGATAGTCGTATGCATCAGTCATTTTTATAATAACTGTTTTCATTATTCCTTCATTACCTTACCAGCATTTTTAGGCTCTTTGGCATGGTATGTTGTGAATAAGTCCTTCCAAATTGTTGGGTGGAAGAGCATAAGTATTGGGAACAGCTCAAGTCGTCCAGCCAACATATCAAAGATAAGTACAATCTTTGAGAAGTTTGAGAAGAACGCAAAGTTTCCAGTAGGTCCTACCAGACTCATACCAGGTCCAATATTGCTCATTGTGGCAATTACAGATGTAAATATAGTTGAAAAATCAAGGTTCTCAAATGATAACAAAATAACGCTCACAAAGAATACCAGCATAAATGTGCCGAAGAATACGTTGTTAGAGCGGATTGTCTCGTGGTTAACTGGCTTGCCATCCATGATTGTCTTGCGGACGCAACGTGGATGGATGTAGCTGATGAGCTCCTTGTGTACTGCCTTGCCCATAAGTACGAAACGGGAAACTTTGATACCACCACCAGTAGAACCGGCGCAGGCACCGATGAACATGAGAAGTACAAGTACGCATCGGCTAGTCTGTGGCCATACAGCAAAGTCAGCTGTTGAGAATCCTGTTGATGACTGAATTGAAGTAACCTGGAAGGCTGCTTTTGTCAATGCATCAAAAAGTCCTGAGCTGCAGCTAAGAGTATTGAAAGTGATGATAACGATAGATGCAACTGTAAGGAATGAATACATTCTCACCTCTTCCATACGGAATGCTGCACGAGCATGACGGAAGAGTATGTAGTAGTAAAAGTTAAAGTTGATACCGAAAATGAACATGAATACGGCAACAATCCACTGGCAGGCAACATTGAACCCACCGATACTGCTTGAGTAGATACCAAAACCACCAGTACCAGCAGTAGCGATACTTGTGTTGATTGCCTCGAATGGAGTCATGCCTGCAATGAGAAGAAGAATAATCTCAAGGGCACAAAGACCAAGGTAAATCAAGTAAAGCATCTGAGCTGTGTTTTTAAGTTTTGGAACAAGCTTACCAACAGATGGGCCAGGTGACTCAGCTTTCATCAGGTTGAACTGGGAACCGTCACCACCGGCAAGTGGAATAACTGTAAGGAGGAAAACTAAAACTCCCATACCACCTACTAAGTGAGTGAAGCTTCGCCAGAAAAGTGAAGCATGAGAAAGAGCCTCAACGTTTGGCAAAATGGAAGCACCAGTTGTAGTAAAACCTGAAACTGCCTCGAATAAAGCATCTACATAGCTTGGAATCTCTCCAGTAAGCCAAAGCGGAATAGCACCAATAACTGATAGAACTACCCAGGAAGCACCTGTACAGAAGAATCCTTCTTTTAAGAAAAAGAAGAATTTCTTAGGTCTGAAGTAGCTGTTGATAACACCAAGCACCAGGCAAGGGAAAGCTACGATAGCATATTCAAGCCAAACATCTTCATGATAGATAAAAGCAACAATAATAGGAAGCATTAGAAACAGGCCCATGAAGCCTACAACATATCCTAATATGAAGCGAATCACGGAATTATTCATGTCCGATTACCTCAAAGTATCCTTAATATTACCGAATCCGGTATGAGTGGTTACAACCATGACGGTGTCACCAACTTCTATTGTGTCAGAACCGCTAGGGATAATGATTGTACCGTTGCGGTTGATAAAAGCGATAAGTACATTGTCCTTAAATTTAAGCACAGAGAATGGCACGCCAACAGCAGGTGATTTCTCGCTGATATTGAACTCGATAGCCTCTACTTTCTGGTCGAAGAGATGGTAAAGTGTGAGAATATCATTGCCATCGCCGGAAGCACTCTTAGCACGTACATATGCGATGATTGACTCGGCTGTAATGTGACGAGGATATACAACAGAGCCAAGATTAAGCTGTGAAAGTACATTGTCAAAGTTAATACGGTTAACCTTGGTAACAACCTTGGCATTGCTGACCTGGTTAGCATAGAGAGTGAGGATAATATTCTCCTCGTCAATTCCTGTGAGAGGAACGAAGCTCTCAATATATTCGATGCCTTCTTCTCTAAGAAGGGATTCGTCGCCACCGTCGCCATTTATAATAGTAGCCTTAGGAAGTGCGATAGAAAGCTCCTCGCAGCGCTCCTTGCTTCTCTCGATGATGCTCACGTCGATGCGGGCCTGAAGTAGAAGCTTAGCAAGATAATAAGAAGCCTTACCACCACCTACGATAAGACAGTTTTTAACCTGACGTGTCTTGAATCCGATTTCATTAAGGAAGGTACGAGCGAAACGTCTAGCACCTACGGCACAAACGATATCATTAGTCTGGAGAACAAAATCACCAGTAGGGATTATGACTTCAGAACCACGCTTAACAGCTGTGATAAGTACCTTACTTGAAATAGTTCTATGTAAGTCCTTGATAGCAAGTCCATCAAGTACATTGCCTTCAGCAATTTTAAACTCAACCATCTCGGCCTGGCCATGGGCAAATGATGAAACCTCAAGTGTTGATGGAAGAGAGAGGATAGAAGAAATCTCTCTAGCAGCCTCAAACTCAGGGTTGATGATCATAACAAGACCAAGCTTCTCCTGTAAGTATGAAATTTCCTTTGAGTAGTCTGGATTTCGTACTCTGGCGATAGAAGCGCAATCACCCATTTGCTTTGCAATTGTACAGCAAAGGAGGTTAAGCTCGTCAGAGTTAGTAACGGCAATAATGAGATCAGCGTCGTTGATACCCGCTTCAACTTGGGTGCTGTAGCTGGCGCCATTGCCTTGAATTCCCATTATGTCGTAGAGATTTGTGAGATTATCGATACGGTCCTGGTTCTCATCGATGACCACAATGTCATGACCCTCTTTTGAAAGACGATCAACTAGTGTACGACCAACTTTACCGCATCCTACGATAATTATTTTAAGTCCTCTTTTTGAGGAGTTCTTAAAAGCCATTTAATTGCCTCCAAAATAACTGAAAAATTGGGATAATTCTTAATTACATAATCATCCATATCATAATGTAGTCTAAAAGAGGCAAAAGTGCAAGTTAAATTCTGACATCTACCCTTCGATTAATCTTTTTAGCCTCTTTATAAAGGGCATTTAGGTATTCAGAATCTTTATCGAAAAAGTCATCAAACTTTGATTTCTTGTAGTTTTTAGCAGCTGATTCATATACGGAAACACTGCCATCCTTTTCAACAGTAATTCCTATTTTTTTAAGGTCAGAAGCATACTGGCTGTTGAGGTTTTTAATATTTGAAAGAGCATGTTTTACTGATGAGCTGTTAGGTGCATATTTTTCTGCTGACTGGAGAGTGTTATTTAGAGTGTCTGCAAAGGCTCTAATTTTCTCCTGAGTCTGTTCATCAGATGATTCCTCAAAGTTGTAGTCCTGTAGCTTTCGAATAGCATTTTTAAGAGCAGATGTGTCTGCAAATGACAAGGTACCAGTAGGAGTGCTCTGTCTGGTAGCTCCAGTTACAACCTTAGAATAGGTGTTGTAGTATATTCTTAAGCTAAGTGAGTTGGAAACGTTCATACTCATACTAAAATCCTCCTAGTTCTTATATCGGATGTTCTTAATTTTTATTTACTTTGATGGTTGAAGAATGAGGCAAATTCTCCTATACTATAGGAAATTTAATTTCATATTAATAAGAAGGAGTGTCAGATGAACCAGGAAAAAGTCATTGTTATCGACTTTGGCGGTCAATATAATCAGTTAGTTGCCCGTCGTGTCAGAGAATGTAACGTCTATTGCGAAATTTATTCTTATCGCACCCCAATCGAGCAGATTAAAGAAATGAATCCAAAGGGAATTATCCTTACAGGTGGTCCTAACTCATGTTACGAGGATGGAGCCCCTACATATACTAAGGAGCTTTTTGAACTTGGTATCCCAGTACTTGGCCTTTGCTATGGTGCACAGCTTATGATGCATTTACTTGGAGGCAAGGTAGAGAAGGCGCCAGTTCGTGAGTACGGTAAGACTGAGACTTATGTTGATGGTAGTACAGATTCACTTTTTGCAGGAGTTGAGAAGTCTACAATCGTTTGGATGAGCCATTTTGATTATATTAGCAAGGTGGCACCTGGTTTTGACATTATTGCCCACACTGCTGATTGCCCAGTTGCAGCAGCAGCTTGCGAGGCTAAGAAGCTTTATGCTATACAGTTCCACCCTGAGGTACTTCACACAGTTCAGGGTAAGGAAATCTTATTTAACTTTGTTCGCAATATCTGTAACACAGCCGGAAGCTGGAGAATGGATTCATTTGTTGAGCAGACAATCGGAGAGATTAGAGAGCGCGTAGGCTCAGGCAAGGTATTACTTGCACTTTCAGGTGGTGTTGATTCATCTGTACTTGCAGCCCTTCTTGCTAGAGCTATTGGTAAGCAGCTCACATGTGTATTCGTAGATCACGGTCTCCTTCGCAAGAACGAGGGCGACGAGGTAGAGGGCGTATTTGGTCCAGAGGGTTCCTTCGATATTAATTTTGTACGAGTTAATGCAGCTTCTCGCTATTATGCTAAGCTTGCTGGCGTTGAGGAGCCAGAGCGCAAGCGTAAGATTATCGGTGAGGAGTTCATCCGTGTATTTGAGGAAGAGGCTAAGAAAATCGGCACAGTTGATTTCTTGGCACAGGGCACTATCTACCCAGACGTTGTTGAGTCTGGACTTGGCGGTGAGTCAGTAGTTATCAAGTCTCACCACAATGTAGGCGGTCTTCCAGACTATGTTGATTTCAAGGAGATCATCGAGCCACTTCGCAACCTTTTCAAGGACGAGGTTCGTCAGGTAGGTCTTGAGCTTGGCCTTCCAGAATATCTTGTATTCCGTCAGCCATTCCCAGGCCCAGGTCTTGGTATTCGTATCATCGGTGAAGTTACAGAGGAAAAGGTTCGCATCGTACAGGATGCTGACTACATTTATAGAACAGAGCTTGCTGAGGCAGGCCTTAAGAAGCTTCCAGATCAGTATTTCGCAGCACTTTCTAACATGCGCTCAGTTGGTGTTATGGGCGACGAGCGTACATACGACTACGCCGTAGTTCTCCGTGCTGTAGAGACAATCGACTTCATGACAGCCGAGGCATCAGAGATTCCATTCGAGGTACTTCAGCGCGTTATGAGCCGCATCATCAACGAGGTCAAGGGCGTTAACCGCGTAATGTATGACCTTACATCTAAGCCACCTGGAACAGTGGAGCTTGAATAGGTTTTTAGACCCTAGGAACATTGAGTGTTCAATGTTCCTAGGGCTTTTTTATTTTTTGACAATAAAATGACATTATGACATATCTTGGTGTTGACATTTTATCAATAAAAAGTTATATTACTGATCACTATTTAATTATTTGTTTGTTTCTATCACAATCTAGGCGTATTATTTCATTTCGCCGCTTATCCCAGAGTGAATTTTTTTGATTAATTTGAGGCTGATGCTGCGTCATGCATCCTAAAATTGATAATTATATTTTAGGGCTGCATATTTTTTGGGGCGATGCATCCTGTAGAAGATAATCAATATTTTGGGATGCATAAGTAATTGAAGGAATGCATCCCATACTTGAAATAGTTGCTAATGGGATGCATGAAGTGATGATAGTAATGAGAAGTTCATGAAAAAGAAGGAAGAATATTGATAAAAATGCATCCCATAATAGCAAAAGGTATCTAAGGGATGCATAGCTGCATAAATGGATTAATGTTAATGCATCCTAAAATATTTAAATGGCTATTTGGGATGCATTAATAAAGAAAATGGAGGACAATTTGAGGAATTACAAAAGAGAATTAGAAGAGCAGTTAAAAGAAATCGATACTTTGATTAGATTAAATAATAAAAATCTTTCCAAACTTAAGAAGTTACCAGATGATGGCGTAAAGGCTTCAACAGTTCGTGGCTGTGATCAATACTATTTGGTAGATAAAAAGTCAGGCAAGCGTATATATGCTGGAAAGGAGAAACGTAAACTTATTCAGGGAGTTATCCAAAGAGACTATGCATTAGCTGTAGATAAGAAGCTTGCGGATTTAAGGAAGAGACTTGAGCGTTTCATAGCAAAATACGATATTAGTGAGGTGTCAGCTTTATATGAAAATTTGCCAGTAGCTAGAAAACATATTGTAAATCCAATAATAGAACCAGAGGATATTTATATCGAAAAATGGTTGCTTGCTTATCCAGGAAATCAAAACTCATACCCCGAAGAAGGTTTATATCAGACAAATAACGGTGAGATGGTACGTTCCAAATCAGAGAAGATTATTGCGGATGCATTGGAAAAGTACAATGTGCCCTATCAATACGAGCCTATGTTAGAGCTTGGATATAACACAATTTATCCTGATTTTGTGACTCTTAATATAAGGACGCGAAAGACTATTTATTGGGAGCACCTAGGCATAGTTGCTGATATAGAGTATGCAACAAAGAATTTCAAGAAGATACAAGGCTATGAGAAAAATGGTTACCTGTTAGGTAGAGATTTGATTATTACTATGGAGTCGGCGGAGGCGCCAATTGATGTGAAGCTTGTTGAGAAAAAAATTAAAGAATTTTTGCTGTAGTTTTGATGCTACAGCTTTTTTATTATAAACTTCAAAGTACCTAATATTAGTAGACAGTATAATACTTTTGTTATTTCTTTTTCCCTATAGCTTTTTTAATTCCGAAATATATGAGGCTTCCGATTGCTACGCCGGTTGTGTTTAAGATTAAGTCATCCACATCGCTGCAGTGGTCATAGAAGAGCAGTTGAAATATTTCGATAAGAAGCGAAAAGCATCCGCCTGCCAGAATTGATTTTCCTAAGGTATTAAGCTTTTTAAAGCAAACTGGCCACACGATACCGACAGGAATAAACATGGCGATATTTCCGATTACGTTTGTCTTCCAACCATCATAAAAATCATTTACAAATGTAAAAGGCTTAAGGTTCATCCAGAAGGGCAAAATCCTTGAAGCATCAAAAACTATAGTTCCTAGGTGTCCATTTACAAGATGTAAAGGGAGCAGTACCATTCTTGAAATAACTACAATACAGATATAGACAAGGATGAGCTGTAACTCTCTTAAGATATTAAATTCTTTTTTCAAAAGGAAGACTGCTAATCTTGTAATAATCCAGCATATCGTAATGAATCCTACAATCATCTGAATGTTTATTTCTAACATGTTTTCACCCCTTCTAATGTGTCACACTTGTGTCAAATATGACTATACTATATTATAAAATAATTAGAAGTCAACGGGAATTGCTAATGTGTCACACATTTTGCAATAGTGTAACGCTTTATACAAATATACTATTGGGAGTGAGATTTATGAACAGAACTAACGGAAAAATCGCAGAGAAATCAAAAGAAGAAATGGGGAAGGCACTGCTTAAGTGTCTGAATCTATATGATTTTGGAGAAATTACTGTAACGCAGATAGCCCAGGAGGCAAAGTTGTCTCGGCGAACCTTTTACAGGCTTTTCTCAAACAAGGAAGAACTCCTTGTTTTTCTGTTTGAATCATGGTTTCAGGAATTTTTTTTACAGGTAAAGGAAAGAGACATTCATCATTATTGGGATGTGGTTAAATGCTATTTTGAGTTTTGTGAAGAACGCAAATCACTGCTTTTTCTTTTAAAACAACAAAATATCTTAAACTCTTTCTTTGATCATATGTATCAAAATTCGCTTCAGGTTATGGAGTATGTTCATACTAAGGAAAAGACACAGAGCATGGAAAAGGCGGTACCTTACCTTTTGGCCTATAGTGTGGGCGGAATGTTTTGCATGTTGATTAAGTGGGTTGATAATGACATGGATGAGCCTTCGGACAAATTAATTGAACTGTTAAAGAGAGGTTACACGTCACCGAGGTTTTAGAAAGTTGACAGCAGACCGGACAGCGTTTTAGAACCGGCTCCATAGCGAATTAAAAGTTTTTTAACAAACTCGCTATGTGTTAGATGTTATAATTAATCTGTATCATAAATGTAAAGTGTGTATTTTTACAGAGGATGCAGATTGAAGAAAAGATACATTATTATCATTAATATTTTGATGGTAGGTTTGATTCTTTTCATTATTGTAAAGTACGCCAATGATAGGGCGGTGGAATCAAACCTAGCTTCAATTGCGTCTTTTGAGAAAATGACTGCTACAACTGAGCAGATTGTAGCCAACTATTTGGAAGACGAGCAGCATCTTTGTGATATTTGGGCTAATTACATCAACAGGTCAGCGGAGGCAGGTACTCCTATGACTGTTGATGAGGCCATTTCATATATTAGAAAAGCAAAAATTTCTCCTGAAATCTCAGGTCATCTTATTTATATTGATGACGGCTCTATGACTGGCACTTCCACAACAGCTAGTTCTACCGACCCGTCCAACTTTTCTGTAAAATATTCCCATATTAATATTTTTGAAAATCTTGAAATCAGCAACGTAAATGGCGTGGTGAATTTGACAAGGGCCTATACCAATCCTTTAAATGGCGTTCAGTCTATTGGTTTTTTGAATAACATAAAGGTGGTAGATGGGGAAACAGGTAATATGCACGATGCACTTATTATTCGCGTGGTGCCGGTAAGTCGTCTGGAGCAGAAGCTGGTTTTTCTGAAGGGTGAGTATGAGAATGTAGAAATATCCCTTATTGATTGGGATGGTGATTACATGATTCATGGTAAGTCCCTTAAAAATAGCAATTTCTTTGAATATTTCAAATCATATAATCCAATGTCAGCCCAAGAATACGAAAAGGCGGTGGATACAATCCGCACGGATATCGGTTCCATGCATATCAAAAACTCTAAAAACGAGGACAGTGTGATTGCCTATGCCCCTTTGAGCAATTTGGATTCATGGTTCCTAGTGGCCTATATTCCAGCCTATGAGCTTACTACAAGCAGGTCGATTGACTGGATGCTCTTAGGAATCGTTGCATTTGGACTTATAATTCTTCTTCATTTCAACCTGATGATTCTCCTGAAATTCAATCGTAAGCTGGCTGTTGCAGCAGAGGCAGCAAATCAGGCAAATGAAGCAAAATCCTATTTTTTGTCTACCATGTCCCATGATATTAGGACCCCAATGAATGCCATAATTGGCATGAACGAAATGATTTTAAGGGATGGCAAGGATGATAATGTACTAATGTATTCGGAAAATATTAGAGCAGCGGGAAATACTCTCCTTGGCATCATCAATGACATTCTCGATTTTTCCAAGATAGAAGCAGGGAAAATGGAAATCATTGAAGTGGACTACAATTTTGCATCCCTGTTAAATGACATTGTAAACATGGTGCAGCGGAAGGCAGATGAAAAGCAGCTTACCTTCAAGCTGGATGTGGACAAAAATATACCTAGATGCCTCCGGGGTGATGAAATAAGAATCAAGCAGGTTATCACCAATATTCTTTCAAACGCAGTGAAATATACAAAAGAAGGCAGTGTTACGTTTTCAATAAATAGCACTAAATGTGATGATAGTCCTGATTATGTAAACCTCCATGTCAGCGTGGCTGACACCGGAATAGGAATAAAGGAGGAGGACCTTGATAAGCTGTTTGAAGCCTTTGAGAGAATCGAGGAAAAGAAGAATCGAAACATAGAAGGTACTGGCCTTGGAATGGCAATTGCCCAGAGCTTTCTTAATATGATGGGCAGCAAAATTCAGGTGGAAAGCCAGTATGGTGTGGGTTCTGTATTCTCATTTGATCTGAGGCAAAGGGTGGTGAAGTGGGAGCCACTAGGTGAATTTGATGCCGCCTTCAAAAGCTTTCTCAAGGAGAGGGAGAAATACAAGGTTTCATTTGTGGCTCCTGATGCCAGAATACTTGTGGTTGATGACAACGAGATTAACCTGAAGGTGTTTGTTAACCTTCTTAAAGAGACCAGGATGCAAATAGATACTGCGGAAAGTGGAGATGCTTCCATAACATTATTTAAGCGAAATTTTTACGATGTTATTTTCCTGGATCACATGATGCCTAACAAGGATGGCATAGAGACCATTAAGGAAATGAAAGCCTGTACAGACACGCCAAACAATAAAACACCTATTATTTGTCTTACCGCAAATGCGGTATCAGGCATGCGGGAAATGTATATAAATGCTGGTTTTGATGACTATCTTACAAAACCAATTGATACAAAAAAGCTAGAGGGAATGCTGCTTACATATTTGTCTGCTGACTTGGTAAAGCAGGTGGATGAAGAGAAAAAATGCATTCTTGTAGTGCATGAGGATATCGCCTTTTTGCGAGGTGTTATGGCAGGGCTATCAGACCTTTATGAGGTTGCAGTAGCTAAATCCATTGAGCAGGCTCAGACATATTTAAAGACCCATGAAGCAGATTTAATACTTATGGATTATGAGATGCCAGAATTGGCGGAGTCCTATGATGGAAAAATCATCAGAGACCATTTCAAAGAAATAAATGTAGATCAGGTGATTTCTCAGGTAAATGATTATTTCGCTTAGGTCTAAGACGGGGAAAGGAGAGGGCATGAAAAGAGGAATTAAGAATACATTATCTATGACATTTGTGACACTGATGATGTTTAACATGGTGGCCTGTGGTCAGGATTCTAGTCAAAATCAGGACCAAGACCAAACGGTAGAGGAAAGTGTAGGTCAAGAGGAAGTCACCGAGGGATTTTCTCCAAAATACGCAACTGACATGGAGTATAAGCTTTCTGTGGCAGGAACATATTCGAATTTTGAATCCCTAGAGAGCGCCATTGATAGGTTCTATGAATATTATCCAAATGGGGAGATTAGCTACACATTTTTGGATGATTATAGAAATACTATAGGCCCTGCACTGGCAGGCACGGAGCCACCAGATATTTATGTGGTGCAGCCATGGATGTATGGAAATCCCCTGTTCCAGCCACTGTTTGATGATGCGGAGGTTCTCTCTGCACCGGAGCTTGGAATCAATTTAGATTGCATACGTTCCAGTGTTAAATGGGAAATGGATAATGGGGAAATAGTTGCCCTTCCAGTATTTGCCACATCCTACGGAATCCTTGTTAACATGGATATTTTTGAAAAGGAAGGACTTCAGGTTCCGCAGACATTTGATGAACTAAAATCAGTATGTGAAAAGCTAAGGGCCGCAGGTTATGAGTCTCCTGTTATGGGGGCAAATACCTCGACGACTCCAGGTATTGGTTATGCATTTTCATACCCTATGTTTGCTAAAACTGTAAAAGATGACAGAACCATCGAGGATGACCTTAACAATTTGGTGCCATCGGCAGGAGAAGCCATGAGAGCTGCGCTTACTAGATTAAATGAGCTAGTGGAGATAGGTTGCATAGATGTCGAAAAATGTACAGCTGAAATTGAAGATGATTACAACGCAGTTATTATGAGATTTTTTGAAGGGGATGTTCCTATGATGCTTTGCTCTGGGGATGTTGTTTCGGGAACAAAAAAGCGTGAGAGCAAGTCGGAAGCATTTTCAGCTAATCCTTTTAGATACGATTTTTACGTGGCACCTTCTGGAGATGATGGGGGATATTTTATGGATTCCATTTCCATATTATTCTGCGTCAATAAGAATAGTGCCAGCCTTGATATGACCAATGAATTTATCAGGTTCCTTACCAGTGAAGAGGAGCTTGGACTGATGGCCCAGGAGAAGAGACTTATAACGCCTACCAAGGACTATTCTCTTGATGAAGTGTATGCTTCTCTTGCAGATTTCCCTGAGGAGAGAACTGTAAACTTTAGGGACACAGAAATCCTGGATACTGCAGTGAAGCAGTTTAGGGCTGCCGCCTATGCTGTTGTAAATGGAGAAATGACTGTGGATGAAGCAGTGGCAAACTATGGCTCGATACCTACTGATTAATCTGGCTAGAGACTATTTAGGATTTCCAAGGCGTGCTCTTTTGCCTGGTCGTAATCAAGGTTAGAGACAAGCTTGTCCAAAGCTGTAATATTTGCAGATAGCTCTTCATTGCAGTCATATGATAAGAGCTGTTTCGTAGCCTCCTCGGCGGCAGCAAGATCAAAGTCATCCACTGCCTTGATGAGGGCGTTTAAGATATTTGAGATGGCATATTTGTCAAAGTTGCTTTTACCTGCATTGGTATTTGCAGCAAATGGCTCAAGGAAAGGTTTTAGTGCTCTAAAAGATTCTAGAATCTCTGGAGTAAGCCTTTTCATTTCAGCAACATTGCCTTCCTTGCCAAGTTTTTCAAGGGTGAAGAAATCCTCTCCTAGGTCCATGGCGCCAATCATGCGGCAGGTGGTCTTAAGGGCGTGGACCTCAACAGTATAGTTTTGGATGTCCCCTTGTGCCAGGTAGGATTCAACCCGATTAATTTTGTCATCCATGAGTTTATATACATCCCCAAGAAGCTCTGTAAAGAGTTCCTCAGAGCCAGAGTTTTTTATAGCGTTTGCTATATCGATACCAGGAATATTAATGTTCATAAAAGCCCCTCCATGTTTTGAGTATACCACTATTAATTTAGGGTATAAACCATTCAGGATTTCATTACATGAGGGAGTATCACTTGGAGGTAGAAATGATTCCGCAGATTGTAGTTATTGATGATGACCCTATAATTTTAAAAAGTGCCTGGAACACCCTTACAAGTGCGGGACTTAAGGTAGTAGCCCTGAAATCAGGAAAAGCACTTTTGGAGTACATTAGTGAACATATGGCTCCAGATCTTATTTTGATGGATATTAGTATGCCTGAAATGGATGGATTCGAGACGGTAAGAGCCCTGAAAAAAAGTGAGGCTGGCTGGCGAGATACCCCTGTGATTTTTCTTACAGGAAGTGAGGACGAGGATACGGAGACAAAGGGACTATCTCTTGGCGCTATGGATTTTATTAGAAAGCCATTTGTAGCCAGTGTGCTTGTCCTTAGAGTTAAGCATGCGGTGGAGCTTATAAGACTTCAGAAGAATCTTGAAAGTGTAGTAGACGAGAAGACCAGGGAAAATGAGAATCTTTTCCTTCACGTTGTGGAGAGCCTTGCAGATGCCATTGATGCCAAGGATAACTACACTAAGGGCCATTCCGGAAGAGTGGCAGCATATTCAAAGGAGATAGCAAAAAGATACGGCTACGAAGAGAAGAGCCAGGAGAAGATTTTCATGATGGGACTTCTTCATGATGTTGGCAAAATCGGCGTTCCAGATGAAGTGATTAACAAGCCGGGAAGGCTTACAGATGAGGAGTTTGCAGCCATAAAAAAGCATCCGGGAATTGGAGGCAAGATTCTAGGCAATATAAAGGAAATGCCTGAGCTTGCAGCAGGAGCTAAATGGCACCATGAGAGGTACGATGGAAAGGGATACCCAGAGGGGATCGCTGGGGAGGAAATCCCAGAGGAAGCTAGAATCATTGCTGTGGCTGATGCTTATGATGCCATGACCAGCAATAGAAGCTACAGAGGAGCTCTGCCAATAGAAATAGTTCAAGGGGAAATAGAAAAGGGCAAGGGCAATCAATTTGACCCGAAGTTTGCTGATATTATGCTTAAAATGATTGAAGATGGCTCTATCTATGAAATTGGTGGAGATGAGTCTTAAGCTATTTTATATGACAAATAAGGGGATTTTGTGGAACAATGAACAATTTGTGTAATAGGCAAAATCCCGTTGACAAATATATATCAAGGCGTTATATTTATCACCGAGTTATGAAATATATCTATTTTTTATCACTTTTTTGTGACATGTCGTCACTACTTTCCAGATTTTTACTAGTTATATGACATGCGGGAGCTTTATGAAAAGTTTGGTTTTTAAAATAGGTATAGGAGAAGCTTAGCATGGCGATTGAGCTGTGCTAGGTTTGTTCTCCATTTTTTTTTGCGTAAAAATAATGCTGTAGTCCCCTGGAAGATGAATTATACTATAATACATAAGAGATAATATAAGACAAAAGGACGGAGACATAAGCATGATATACATAGGATGCCACTTATCGGTGACTAATGGCTACGAGGCAATGGGACGGCAGATGACTGAATTTGGAGGCAATACATTTGCTTGGTTTACTAGGAATCCAAGAGGTGGTAAGGCCAAGGATATAGATGAGGCGGATGTTAAAAAGCTTCAGGCCATTCTCCAGGAGGAGAAGTTTGGCAAACTGGTGGCTCATGCTAGCTATACAATGAATCTATGCTCAGCTAAGGAAGAGACCAGAGCTAATGGACTTGATATGCTTAAGCAGGATTTGCAGCGCATGGAGCAGGTTCCAAATCAGCTTTATAATTTCCATCCAGGTTCACACACCGGACAGGGAGCTGAGGTTGGAATTAAGCAGATTGCAGATGGGCTAAATGAGTCACTATGGCCAGAAATGAAGACCACTGTGCTGCTGGAGACTATGGCAGGCAAGGGCTCTGAAGTTGGAAAAACATTTGAGGAGCTTAGAGAGATTATCGATAGAACTACCCTAAATGAAAAGCTTGGTGTGTGCTTAGATACATGCCATATTTGGGATGGTGGATATGATATTGTAAATGATTTGGACGGGGTACTTACAAAGTTTGACAAGATTATAGGCCTTGAGCGATTGAAGGCCATTCATTTTAATGACAGTAAAAATGAATGTGGTGCAGCAAAGGACCGCCATGAGAAGCTGGGCCAGGGCTGCATTGGAATGGAGGCAATGAAGAGGATTGCCCTTCATCCTGCACTTCAGAATCTTCCATTTATCCTGGAGACTCCTAATGATGATCAGGGATATATTGAGGAGATTGCACTGGTTAATTCATGGATGAATGATTAATCTAAAAGTGAGTTTTGTTGCAGTAGATGCAGCAATTGCAATAATTTTAGAGAAATATATCTACAAGACACAATTTTATAAATATATGATGGTAAAATCGAAAGATAACAATGGACAATTGTTTTTATTTTAGCGAGGCAGACGATGGTTGAAATACCTAGTTGGGTGGTACTAAACTTTTTCACATCATTCCTTCTGATTCTTCTTTTGATGTTTCAGAACAAAACTTCCAGGTTGCAGAAAGGCCGTAAATATTCTGCAATTCTTACTTGCACGCTTATTTTACTAATTTCAGAATCAATAGGGCGAGTTGGAGAGAATAATCCTGACAATCTTTTATTCCTGGCTAGAATTGGGTATTTTTTGATTTTTATTTTGGACCCAGTTGATATTTTATTTGCCGTTAACTATGTGGACTGCTGGATGGATGAGGGAAATAGTAAGCCCCGACGTATGTTCAAGGAGGCCTTCAGAGCCTTTGCTATAGCAAATGGAGTACTTGTTACACTATCTTCTCTTTTAGGGCTTAGATGGTTTTTCTATTTCGAGAATGGAATATATTATAGAGGCAGTTTCTTCATAGTAAGAGCGTTGCTTGTGATGTTGTTCATCATATTGCTTTTGGTTTACACAGTGGTGTTCAGAAAAGATTTCCTGAGTGAATACAAGAATATGATTTTGGTGCTGCCATTTTTTGCACTGTTGGGCGCCATAGGCCAAGTATTCTTTTATAACATGGATACCACTTATGCTGGCATTTCACTGGGATGTCTGGTGCTGTTTTTCTTCTTCCAGAGCAATGACGTCAACATTGATTATCTCTCCGGTGTGTTGAATCGACGTGGTATCGATATCAAGCTAGATGATATGATAAAAAATAGTCAGTCCTCTGGGAAAAATTTTGGCGCCATTATGATGGACTTAGATAATTTCAAAACCATCAATGACACATTGGGCCATGAAGAAGGGGATAGAGCTATAAAATATATGGCTGATATTTTGACCAATTCATTTGACAAGGACACAGCTATTGGTCGATTTGGCGGCGACGAATTCTTCGTAATTACGGATAATATATCTAAAGATGATTTGGATAAAATTATCGCTGAGGTGAGAGAAAAGCTTGCCCACATTAGGGACAAGCGTGGCTGGAATAAAAATGTGGACGTAAGCTGCGGATATTCTATTTATGTTTCAAGCAGCAATATGACTAGAGAGCAGTTTGCAGATATCCTTGATTCTCTAATGTACATTGAAAAAGAAGACCATCATAAAGACCAGTGATTTATTTTCTGGAACTTCCGGAAAGAACAGGTGACCTATAATTTATAGTTTTCAACCTCCCTTGATTCTAGTATAGTTAATCTATGAAACTAGAGGATAGGGAGGTTTTCTTGTGTTATACACTATTGAAAATGAAAAGATAAAATTAACAGTTGCTGACCACGGAGCAGAGATTAAGTCACTTATTAGAAAGTCAGACGGAAGAGAGCTTATGTGGCAGGCAGATGGCACATTTTGGGCTCGTACTTCACCAGTACTTTTCCCACTTGTAGGCAATTACTACGGAAAGAAATCAGTGTACGCTGGCAAGACATATGAGATGGGACAGCACGGATTTGCAAGAGATATGGACTTTACTCTTGCATCTCAGACGAAAGATGAGCTTGTTTTTACATTAAAAGATAATGAGGAGACTAAAGAAAAATATCCATTTTCTTTTATCCTTACACTTAGCTATAAGATTACAGATGGTACTGTAAAGGTAGGCTGGAAGGTGGAAAATCCTAAGGATTCTACAATGTATTTTTCTATTGGAGGACACCCAGCATTTAACTGCGATTTAGATACATGGACTCTTAGATTTGAAAAAGCAGGAAAGGTAAATGATACAGTTACAGCATTTATCATTTCCTCAGATGGAAGTGGTTGCCTAGGAGATGAAAAGGAAAAACTTGCCCTTGATAATGGTATCCTTCATATGTCAGATGAGCTTTTCAGCAGGGATGCTCTTATTATCGAGGATCGTCAGTCAGACCAGGTAACTCTTGTCAATCCAGATGATGTGGATGAGTTATCAGTGAAATTTGATGCGCCACTTTTTGGCGTGTGGTCACCTGTTGGCAAGCATGCGCCATTTGTATGCATCGAGCCATGGTATGGTCGCTGCGACAGAGTTGGATTTAATCAAAAGCTTGAGGAGAGAGAATACGGAAATACCCTTGAGGCAGGGGAAGTATTCAAGACTTCCTACGATATTATTTGTAAATAAACAGCCTGATAGGCCCCCTAAGATGTATAGAATGGCTTAGGGGTTTTATAGAATTTTTAAGTAGCTACATGGAGAATAAAATGAGAAAAATAGAGCATGCAACTAGAGCTGACGCAGAAGAGATTCTAGCTCTCTATAGGACTCAGCTAGGGCGAGAGTTCTGCCCATGGACGGAGGAATATCCTACCATGGGGGAGATTGATTTTGATCTAGACCGTGACTCACTTTTTATTATGCGAGATGGCGAGAAGATAATTGCAGCTATCTCTATTGATGATGATGAGTTGGTAAATGATTTGCCACATTGGACTGATGAACTGCAGCCAGGTGGAGAGCTTTCTAGACTTGCTGTGGACCCTGAGTATCAGAGCCAGGGCATAGCCAAGGAAATGATTACCTATGGGATGAAAACCCTGAAGGAAAGAGATTTCAAGAGTCTGCATTTTCTTGTGAATCGTCACAACTTAAAGGCGATGAAGAGTTATGCAGCCTTTGGTTTTAACAAGGTGGGAGAATGTGAACTTTACGATCAGCCTATGTTTTGCTACGAGACGGAGTTATAGGGGGAGCTATGATTACAGAAGAAATCAAGGCGGGATTATTGGCTCGCCAGGACGTGGAGTATAGAGATTTTCAGTCAAATTTGATTCCAAATGTAAGCAATGATTATTTTGTGGGAGTCAGGACACCTGAGCTTAGAAAATATGCCAAGGAGCTTGGGAAGAGACAGGATGTGGCTGAGTTTTTAGACCAGTTGCCACATCAGCTATTTGACGAAAATCAGCTTCATGCATTTATCCTTTCCGATATGAAGGATTACGAAAAATGCATGGAGAGACTTAATGAGTTTTTACCTTATGTAAATAACTGGGCTACATGCGACCAGATGTCTCCAAAGATTTTTAAGAAGCACAAAAAGGAGCTGCTAGAGCAGGTAAATGTCTGGATAAAATCAGATGAGACCTATACCATTCGATTTGCAATTAAGATGCTTATGGAGCATTTTTTGGACGAGGATTATGATGTTAAATTTCCTGAGATGGTGGCACAGGTCCGGTCAGAAGAGTACTACGTAAATATGATGATTGCCTGGTATTTTGCTACGGCACTGGCAAAGCAGTATGATAGCATTTTGCCATTTATTACGGAAAATAAGCTTGAAAAATGGACCCACAATAAGACCATTCAAAAGGCAGTGGAAAGCTATCGTATCACTCCAGAGCAAAAAACGTATTTACGAACTTTAAAGATAAAATAAAATGGACAGAAAGTATCCCCAGCAATTTTACTTGCTGGGGATTTGATTTGTAGGAATAATCCTGTATAAAAAAGGGGAAAATGGTTAGCCTTCAATGGCTATATATTTTGTCTCATCTTTCTGAGGGATTGCTTCTTTCTTAGGGATATTCAAGCTAAGTACACCGTCCTTAAAGGCTGCGTGAATATCTTCCTGAGTAACAGCATCGCCTACGTAGAAGCTACGGCTGCAAGAGCCTGTGTAACGCTCGCGGCGGATATATTTGCCATCGTCATCTTTTTCATCATTGTTCTGATTGGTCTCAGCCTTGATTGTAAGATAGCCATCCTTAAGCTCTGCCTTAATGTCTTCTTTTGCAAATCCAGGAAGGTTCATGTCAACTTGGTATCCATTTTCATTTTCTTTTACATCAGTTGTCATCATACGTGAGAAGTTATTGTCATAAGAGTGACCAAAACCTGTTACACGTGGTACTGAGAAGAAATCATCCATAAAATCATTTGAAAAAATACTAGGCATTAACATAATAATTACCTCCTTATATATGTGATATTGTAATAATCCCGTTTGGTGACTGATGGGTCAGTCAAGTTGGTTCAGGAACATTTTGTTTTTATTTGTTCCCTTGTTGTACTTACGTTATACACCCTAAATTAGCACTCGTCAATAGAGAGTGCTAATAATTTATAATTATTTAAGAATTATTTTATAAATTGTCAGACAATGGAACTGGCGAAACAAATGAAGAAACCAGATAGTAAGCTTAGAATCAGAATGGGCTTGAGTTCAGATAAGGCAAGAGCCAAAAGAAAAATCCCCCTTGGCTAGGCCAAAGGGGATAAAGGGGAACACATCCTAATTAGTTTAGGTGGTCATATAAAGTTAAGTCGTAGTGCTTTGAATACATATCATCTAGGGTATTTACATCAATAGCACCACCGAACATCAACTTGTCAAAAGTTTGGTTGAAGGTATTTTTCATGTAGTCCTGATAACTTAGATAAGCGAATGTCTCTATGATAGAAGCATTTGGCTTAAATATGGTATCCAGATTAATGATATCTTCATTTGGCAGATAAGTGCTAGTGCTAAGAGAGAAGAAGCGGACCAATATAATCGGGCAAACAGGTGTAGAGCTGTCGTGGAAATAAGCTGTTACACGGATTGCCTCATCCATTCCTCCGCTGATAACATAGCTGCCGATCTCCTCTGAGGTAAGGGCATAGTTAGCATCCTTTATCTCATAATTATCGTAATCCTGGAAGGACAAAACTGGCTCTGTTTTTTTAGCCACAGTCTGCCTGGACTGATAGGTAAATTTATCTGCAGCAGTGGAAATCTTTTGAAGCTCGCTAAAAAGACCCATGTTTCCAATAGTGATAGCAGTATGGCGGGCAAATTCAATGAGCTCTATAAAGTTGTATATTTTGTCGTCGGAAAAATCTGCAGGTTTAATGGCATCGATACTAGAGTCGCTAAAGAGCAGGTCGTTGTTGTTGTCTCGAATGTAAGAAATGGCTTTTTGGAATTCAGTGAAGCGACATCTGTGTAAATCAATGTCCCGAAGGTCATCCATAGATAACGGGACATCTTGTTCTTTGTCATTATTCGTTTCGATTTGATAATTCAGTTGCGTCCTGAATAATATGTCATTCATAACCATATGACACCCTCCCACTTTTTATCATGATACCATATTTTGTGCTGAGAGGGTAGAGTGGCACTATATGTAGGAAAAACTTTGTGTAAATATACTAAATTCCAAGATGAGGAATTAGTGATATGATATAACGATTTGCCGATTATTTGGCTCCAAATATCTCTACAGTAAGGTTCAGCTTGCCTTTTTTGGAAAGTCCACCTTCGGAAACAATGTTGAATTTACCGAATCCTCGAACCGAAACCGAGTCCCCGGCAGAGAGAATCTTGTCATTATTTTCCACAATATGACCATTTACCGATACCTTTTTCTCGGTGAAATATGGCAGTGTATCCTTGCGGCTTAGGTTGTAGACTCTAGCGATGATGGCGTCAGCTCTTGGAGATGCCACCTGGATAGTAGCCTCCTTTAGATTGGCCTGCTTGTAGGATTCTGGAAGCTCAGAAAATGAGCACTTTACAGAGTTGCGTCCTACAGAGACAAAGTTCTCCAGTAGATAATCTGCGGTAGACTCGTCTGCATACATGTAGGCATCCATTCCATCTACGAAAATGTCGCCGAACTTTTTCCTGTCTATGCCAAGACTCATAAGGCTGCCCAGGTAGTCTCGGTGAGTGTAGGCCTTGGCGAATTTCTTGGCAAGTGGCTCAATCTTGATACATTTAATAGGAAAATCCACTTCATAGCCAAAGTCGTTTTCGCTGCCAAAGCGCACCATTTTTCTCTCGCAATTTTCATAGCCGCCAAATAAATCATAGGCGATTGGAGCAAATGATTTGTCTCTAGCGGCCTGGAAAAACAGGTCCTGCTGGCTGAGACTTAAAAAGTCAGAGAACACGTAAATGTTATTTTTGTAAGCTCTGTTTGAAAGCTCGATTATTCTATTGTAAAGGATTTGATCCTGCTCGTTCATGGTAACCTCGTGAATTCACTTCTTATAATAATTGTAACTTGCCGTTACTGTAGGGATTATATAATATTATTGGCCCTTAATGCAAAATAGGCTTTAAAAAACTATTGGAAAATGTCAAAATAATTTTTGATAGAATTTTCTTATAAAGGCTGTCTGAGGGCAGTAGATTAAACAGTAAAGAGGATAATGAAATGATAGAAGATAAGAACCTAGAGTGGAAAGAAGTTAAATGTGAGCATATCGTTCAGGACGAATATATAGATTTTCGCAGAAGCGATTACCTGCTTCCTGATGGCACAGTTTTCGGCCCATATTACAGCTACAGCCGCAGGGATTATGTGGTTATCGTGGCAATTGATGAGGATGGTAAATATATCTGCGTTAAGCAGTATCGCCATGGAATCAAGCGAGTGACTGTTGAGTTTTGCGCTGGAGGACTGGAGCGTGAAGACGGCAAAGAGTACGGCGACCGTGGAGAGGATGGAAAGGCTGAGTCGGCTCTTGAGGCGGCCAAAAGAGAGCTAATGGAAGAGACTGGATATGAGTCAGACGATTGGAAATTCCTATTATCCATTCCATCTAATCCTACAATTGCAGACAACTATGCCAATATTTTCCTGGCAAAAAATTGCCACAAGGTAAGCGGTCAGAACTTAGATGATACAGAGTTTTTAAATGTGGATCTATATACAAAGGAAGAGATTGACGCATTGATTCAGGCGGGAGATTTCCCACAGGTATCCCATGTGCTTGCCCTTCTTTTGGCGGAGAAGAATTAATGATAATAAATACAGGACAGAGGACTGATATTCCTGCATTTTATCCAGATTGGCTGGCCAACAGATTGCGGGAGGGATTTGTCATGGTGAGAAATCCATACAATCCCCTGCAGGTAAGTCGCTACAGATTGGATAGAGAAGTGGTGGATGCCATTGGATTTTGCAGTAAGAATCCTGCACCATTTTTTAAATACATGGATTTGCTAGATGGCTATGGACAGTTTTGGTATGTGACCATCACAGGCTATGGCAAGGACATAGAGCCGGGGGTGCCTGACAAGGGAAAAGTCATGGAGGATTTCAAGTGGCTTTCAAAGAAAGTTGGGATTGATTCTGTGGGATGGCGCTACGACCCAATATTTGTAGATGACAAATACACGGTGGATTTTCACCTTAAGAGATTTCAGGAGATGGCGGCCAATCTAGAGGGCTACACCAATCGAGTGGTTATCAGCTTCATAGATATATATGAAAAGGTAAAGCGTAATTTCCCAGAAGCCAAGGGCGTGACTGCAGAGGAAAAGGTATACCTGGGCCAGAAAATGGTGGAGATTGCAGCAGCCCATGGCATGGTGGTAAAGCCATGTGCAGAAGGAGATTTCCTGGCAAAATACGGAGCAGACTGCGATGGTTGCATGACTATTGCTGACTATGAAAGGGCAATTGGAAAAAGACTTGTAGTTCCAAAATCAAAGAACAAGCCAGCTAGAGAAAATTGCTCCTGCTACATCACTGCAGACATAGGTGCCTATGACACCTGCGCCCACTTCTGCAAATATTGCTACGCCAATAATGATATAAATCAAGTCAGAATCAACAGAGGACTCCACGATGTGAATTCTCCTCTTTTAATAGGAAACATAGGGCCAGATGACATCGTGACCGAGGCTGAGCAGCGCAGCTGGGTGGATAATCAGATGAATATTTTTCAGTTTATATAGATTTCTACTGGGAAATTCTTAAATATTTATAAATTATTAGCACTCTCTCTTGATGAGTGCTAATTTTTATGTTAAAACATAATTAGAAAATTTGTGATAGTAATTTACAGGGAGAACACCAAGGGTTTAGGAGGTGAGAATATGAACATCCAGAAATTTACGCAGAAATCAATTGAGGCAATCAATGCCTGTGAAAAGATAGCAATGGATTATGGAAATCAGGAGCTGGAGCAGGAGCATCTTTTGATGGCACTGTTGCGTCAGGAGAATGGACTGATTCCTTCATTGATTAGCAAGATGAATATAGATGTGGGCCAGTTTGAAAGCGCTGTTGATGCAGCTCTTCAGGCTAGAGTGAAGGTCCAGGGTGGAGACCTGAGAGTAGGACAGCACCTTAATTACACACTCACTTACGCTGAGGACGAGGCAAAGGCAATGCGCGATAGCTACGTATCAGTAGAGCATCTTATGCTTGCCATGATTAAAAAGCCAAGCACTCCAGTGAAAAATATATTCAAGCAGTTTGGAATTAATAGGGATACATTTCTTGCTGTCCTTGCAACAGTCAGAGGAAATCAAACCGTAAATACGGATAATCCAGAAGCTACATATGATACTCTCGAAAAATATGGTTATGACCTGGTAGAGAGAGCGAGAGAAAATAAGCTTGATCCTGTAATCGGCCGTGACGAAGAGATTAGAAATGTAATCAGAATTCTAAGCAGAAAGACGAAAAACAACCCAGTACTTATAGGTGAGCCTGGTGTTGGTAAGACAGCAGTAGTAGAGGGATTGGCTCAGCGAATCGTCAGAGGAGATGTGCCAGATGGCCTTAAAAATAAAAAGGTATTCTCCCTTGAAATCGGCTCTATGATTGCCGGTGCAAAATATCAGGGTGAGTTCGAAGAGAGACTGAAGGCAGTCCTTGATGAAATCAAAAATTCTGACGGGGAAATTATCCTATTTATAGATGAGCTTCACACCATCATCGGCGCAGGTAAAAATGGAAGCGGCGGACTTGATGCAGGCAATATGTTAAAGCCAATGCTTGCCCGCGGTGAGCTTCATTGTATCGGTGCTACCACACTTGATGAGTACAGAGAGTACATTGAAAAGGATGCAGCACTTGAGAGACGTTTCCAGCCAGTAATGGTTGACGAGCCTACAGTTGAGGATACTATTTCCATTCTCCGTGGACTTAAGGAAAGATACGAGGTATTCCACGGTGTAAAAATCACAGATGGTGCGCTGGTTTCTGCAGCAACACTTTCTAATAGATATATTTCAGATAGATTTTTACCTGATAAGGCAATCGACCTGGTGGATGAGGCCTGCGCGCTTATTAAGACAGAGCTTGACTCTATGCCAGCAGAGCTTGATGAGATGAATCGTCGAGTTATGCAGCTTGAGATTGAGGAGGCAGCTCTTAAAAAGGAAAAGGACAAGCTTTCTCAGGACAGACTGGCAGATATTCAAAAGGAGCTCTCAGAGCTTAGAGATGAGTACAACACCAAAAAGGCTGCTTGGGACAATGAGAAAAAGCTGGTTGAGGATGTGGCTAAAGCCAAGGAAGAGCTTGACGATGTTCAGGGCCAGATAAAGATTGCTCAGCAGAAGTACGACTTAGAGGAGGCTGCCAAGCTTCAGTACGGTAGACTTCCAGAGCTTCAGGCACAGCTGGCAGAAGCTGAGGAGAAGCTTAAAAGCAGAAATGAAAGCCTTGTTCATGAGAATGTTTCTGAAGAGGAAATTGCTAGAATCATTTCTCGTTGGACAGGTATTCCAGTAGCCAAATTAAATGAAACTGAGCGAAGCAAGACACTTCATCTTGATGAGGAGCTTCACAAGAGAGTAATGGGTCAGGATGATGCAGTAAAGCTTGTTTCAGAGGCTATTATCCGTTCAAAGGCAGGCATCAAGGATCCTAGCAAGCCAATTGGTTCATTCCTATTCTTAGGACCTACTGGTGTAGGTAAGACTGAGCTCGCAAAGACTCTTGCACAGGCACTTTTCGATGATGAGAATGCAATGGTAAGACTTGATATGTCCGAGTACATGGAGAAGTTCAGCGTGAGCCGTCTTATTGGAGCGCCTCCAGGATATGTAGGATACGACGAGGGAGGTCAGCTTACAGAGGCAGTTCGTCGCAAGCCATATTCGGTAGTGCTTTTCGACGAGGTTGAAAAGGCACATCCTGATGTATTTAACGTACTGCTTCAGGTTCTTGATGATGGACGAATTACTGATTCTCAGGGTAGAACAGTAGATTTCAAGAATACAATTATTATCCTTACAAGTAATATTGGTTCCCAGTATCTTCTCGAGGGAATCGATGGTGTGACAGGTGAGATTACTAAGGAAACAAATGACCTTGTTATGAATGACCTTAGAAACTCATTTAGACCAGAATTCTTAAATCGTCTTGATGAGATTATCATGTTCAAGCCACTTACAAAGGATAATATTGGCGGAATCGTGGACCTTATTATAGAAGAGCTTAATGGCAGACTTGCAGACAGACAGCTTCGCATTCATCTTACAGATGCAGCTAAGCAGTTTGTTATCGATCAGGGCTATGACCCAGTTTATGGTGCTAGACCTCTTAGAAGATATATCCAGAAAAATGTGGAGACAATGGCTGCTAAAATCATTCTCGCAGGGGATATTAGCGAGGGCACTGTCATAACAATCGACTCTGATGGAACCCAGCTTTTGGCTAAATAAGGGCAAAAAAGCCAGATTGTACACAATAAAAAACTTTCTCAGACGGACAAATGTCCGCTGTAGGCAAAATAATTGTTGTTTTTAGCATATAATTAGTGTATAGTATCAAAGGTAAATGCTTTAGTAAGTTAAAGTACAAGCCTTTGATACTTTTTTTTACGTTATGATATAATTAAATTGCGAAAAAATGAGTATTCAAAAGGAAGGATATAAATGGATTTATTCGATTACATGAGGCAGGAAGCTAAGAAAAAGGAGTCACCACTTGCAGCTCGCCTTAGACCTACCACTTTGGATGAGGTAGTAGGACAGCAGCACATCATTGGCAAGGACAAGCTCCTCTACAGAGCCATCAAGGCCGACAAGCTTTCTTCCATTATATTTTATGGTCCACCAGGTACCGGCAAGACCACTCTTGCCCAGGTTATAGCCCATACTACTTCAGCAGAGTTTACCTCTATTAATGCCACCACTTCTGGTAAGAAGGACATGGAGGCAGTTGTTGAGGGGGCTAAGCAGACACTTGGTGCTTATGGTAAAAAAACAATCCTATTTATAGACGAGATTCATAGATTCAATAAGGGACAGCAGGATTATCTACTTCCATTTGTGGAGGATGGCACCATTATTTTAATAGGAGCCACCACAGAGAATCCTTATTTCGAGGTCAACGGAGCGCTTCTTTCTCGCTCAATCATCTTTGAACTGAAGCCACTTGATACAGAGGACATTAAGACTCTTATTAACAGGGCTCTCACAGATGAGGAGAAGGGCTTGGGCAGCTATGGAGCTGTTATCGATGATGACGCTCTAGAGTTTTTGGCAGACATTGCCAATGGTGATGCCAGAGCAGCACTTACAGCAATAGAGCTTGGTGTGTTGACCACAGACAGGGATGAATCAGATGGCAAAATCCATATTACAATAGATGTTGCCAGCGAATGCATCCAGCGCCGTGTTATTAAATACGACAAGGATGGCGATAATCATTATGACACCATTTCTGCTTTTATTAAGAGTATGAGAGGTTCTGACCCAGATGCGGCAGTTTATTACCTGGCTAGGATGTTATATGCAGGCGAGGACCCTAAGTTCATTGCAAGACGTATTTGCATCTGCGCATCAGAGGATGTGGGCAATGCTGATCCACAGGCTTTAGTTGTTGCTACTTCAGCATTTTTAGCTGTTGAGCGAATTGGAATGCCTGAATCTAGAATTATTTTATCTCATGCAGCTACTTATGTAGCATGTGCGCCAAAGTCAAATTCAGCCTACGGAGCTATCGATTTGGCCATGCAGGAGGTACGAAATAATACCACGCGACAGATTCCAACACACCTGCAGGATGCCCACTATAAATCAGCAAGTAAGTTGGGCCATGGCATAGGTTACGAATATGCCCACGATTTCCCAAATCATTTTTCTCATCAGAGATACTTACCTGATGGGCTGGAGAGAGGAGATTTCTATCGACCAGGAGAATTGGGATATGAAAAAGTTATCAATGAGTATCTTAATAAGATACGCTCAGATAAATAAGCAATAAGGAAGGAAACCCCAAAATGAAAAAGTACAGTGAAATGTCACTAGAGGAACTAAATTCAGAGAAGGAGCAGCTCACTGCCCAGTACAAAACATGGCAGTCAAAAGGCCTTAAGCTTGATATGAGCCGCGGTAAGCCATCAGTTGAGCAGCTTGATCTTTCTATGCCACTTTTCGATATTCTCGATGGTAAGTCACTTATGAAGTGCATGAACGGAGTGGAGACTAGAAACTACGGACAGTTAGAGGGTATCGTAGAGGCTCAGCATCTTTTTGCAGAGATTATGGATTGCCAGCCAGAGCAGGTTATCGTAGGCGGCAACTCTTCACTTAACATGATGTTTGATGCAGTATCACGTGGCTACATGTTTGGTTTCGATGGTTGCACACCATGGTGCAAGCTTGACCGTGTGAAGTGGCTTTGCCCAGTTCCTGGTTATGACAGACATTTTGCTATTACACAGCATTTTGGTTTTGAAATGATTAACATCCCTATGAATGAGGATGGTCCAGACATGGACGTTGTAGAGGGACTTGTTGCAGCAGATGATACAATCAAGGGTATGTGGTGTGTGCCTAAGTACTCTAACCCACAGGGTATTGTATATTCTGATGAGGTTGTTCGCAGAATTGCTAACCTTAAGCCAGCAGCTAAGGACTTTAGAGTATTCTGGGATAACGCATATGCGGTACATCATTTATACAAGGAAAAGAGCAAGATCTTAAACATTCTCCACGAGTGTGAGGAAGCAGACAATCCAAATCTTGTATTTGAGTTTGCTTCTACATCAAAGATTACATTCGCAGGTGGCGGTATTGCTGCAATCGCATGTAACCACAAGAATCGTGAGGAGATTAAGAAGACACTTACAGTTCAGACAATCGGCTTCGACAAAATCAACATGCTTCGTCATGCTAGATATTTTGCAGATGTTGAGTCAGTTTCAAAGCACATGGAAAAGCATGCTAAAATCTTACGTCCTAAGTTTGAGCTTGTTATCAAGACAATGGAGAGAGACCTTGCAGAGGCAGGATGTGGTTCATGGATTTCACCAAAGGGTGGTTACTTCATCACATTTGATGCTCCAAGAGGCACAGCTACACGTATCGTAGATTTGGCAGCAGAGGCAGGTGTTAAGCTTACACCAGCAGGCGCTCCATTCCCATATCACATGGACCCTAACGATTCAGTTATCCGTTTTGCTCCATCTCTTCCACCAATCGAAGAGCTTGAGCAGGCAGCTGAGGTATTTACAGTATGTGCACGTATTGCATATCTTGAGAAGCTTATTCACGCTAAGTCAGAATAGGATGATAATCTGCTAGCAGGACAATTAATTAAAATATTATTAAAAATGCACCTTAGGGGTGAGCATATTATAAAGAGCCATGACAGCTGTCGTGGCTCTTTATTTGTTTGTTTGAAAGCAATATTGTTAAAAATATTTATGTAAAAATATTTTAATAAACTATTAATAAAGTCTTAACTATATTGCAAAAAGATGCGTAGTATGGGACAATAACCACGTCGCGACAAAAGTGTGTATAATATGGTTCTTATGACAAACAATAAGAAAGAGAGGATTTTTACATGAATAGAAGAAAAGTTATTGCATTGTCGCTTACAATGGCATTTTCTGCGGGATTATTACTTACATCTCATACAACAGTAGAGGCCAGAGGTCATAGACATTGCCATCATCGTCATAATACAACTGTTGAGCAGAATGTTGATGAGCAGACAGATGCATCTTCAGATGAGACAACCGCTTCGATTTTGGAAAAACTCAAGGGATATACAGCATTTGAAGAAGTTACTAATGTGGATGATCAGCAATTCTTATTGCTAGTTGAGACCAAGACTGGTGGTATTAACTTATACCAGGAAAAAGATATAATCGAGACAGAAAAGATTGATGCCAAGGAATTAGCTGATGGTGACACATATTATGATACTAGAATCAAAAATCCTGAAGATATGGAATTGATTTATTCTTCTGATGGAAACGAAGATATCAGCGCGGTTCACATGGGCGGTGAGTTTGGTGCTTTCCAGTGTGTAGGTGATAGATTAAAGGATGCTAGATATGAGGGGCTTTCTTTTGATGAGTCTATTACTCAGGGACCTGAGCTCGACCAGAATAAGCAGTATGTAAACTTCTTATATACTGATTTCATCAATGGTGCCTTAAGAGGAAACATAGAAAGCACAACTTCTGCAACTGAAGTATTCTATGAGACAGGCGATATGTTCCAGGGCGGTGGATATGACTACTATGCAGAGTACGGTGAAAATGATGGTACTGATGCTGAGTATACACTTGTTTATGACATTGTAATCAACGATGATAAGACTATCAATTTTACAATTGGAGCATATAACGAAGAGAATGATTTTGCAGCTGATGTAACATATCATTTGATAGCTGAGGATGGAGGAGCGTATTCTGTCCTTAACTAAGCACTAAAGTTTAACATATCTAAAAAAGCATATAAAAAGTAAGAGCTACGTCTTTTGACGTAGCTCTTTTATTTGCAATATATTTTGGACCACTAACCCCGTCCCCTAGGACCATTTTTGCTAGATTATGTAGTACCATTCATCGCTTTGAACAACTTCTTCTGTTTTTAGCTCATTGTTGTTGGTACGGTATTCCATTTCTAGGTTCTTCATGCTGACAACAGTGTTTGCCCCAATTGATCTAGTAATAAATGTGTTGCCGCCTATTACGGTGTTTTCACCGATAATAGTATCTCCGCCTAGAATAGAAGCACCTGCGTAGATTGTTACGTTGTCGCAGATGGTAGGGTGTCTCTTTTTGCCCGAAAGCTTCTGGCCACCTCTTGTGGAGAGGGCACCGATTGTGACGCCCTGATATACCTTGACATTTTTACCAATCACAGCAGTCTCACCGATAACGATTCCTGTTCCATGGTCAATGAAAAAGAACTTGTCGATGGTAGCTCCTGGATGAATATCTATACCTGTCTGGGAATGGGCATATTCTGTCATCAAACGAGGTAGAACGGGAACCTGAAGCTTGTATAGCTCATGGGCAATTCTGTAGACTGTAGTCGCAAATAGACCTGGATAGGCCAGGATGATTTCCTCAAAACAGCCTGCAGCAGGATCTCCGTCGAAAGCAGCTAAGACATCAGTCTCAATATATTCTCTGATTTTAGGAACCTGACTGAAGAATTCCTTACAGATTCGATAGCTTTCCTCAGCACGACTTTCCTCAGTAAGAGTGCCTCGTTTTTTACAGAAATCAAGAGCAAGTGTAACCTGCTTATTAAGGTGATAAAAGATATCCTCAATTGTAATTGCAAAACTATTATTGGGATTGTATATCTTGTAAGTGCGGTCTCTAAAGTATCCTGGATATATAATCCTCAACAAATTTTCTACCAAAATCGTGACCTCGGCCTTGTCAGGCTTGTTGAAGATATTAACTGCGTCGATAGTTTTATCTCCATTAAAGTCTGAAATGACTGTATCAACAATATTTTCGATTTCAGCTTCTACTATAATCCCGTTCATGTTAACCTCACTTGTTATGCAAATGTTTTAAGTGCTTTAACCAGTGCATCAATATCGTCTGGCGAATTATAAATCGCAAGAGTAGGTCTGACTACACTTTCATAACCAAAGTGTCTCAAAACTGGCTGAGCACAGTGGTGTCCAGTTCTAACAGCGATGCCGTAAGCGTCAAGGCGTTTTCCAACTTCCTCATCTGAATATCCATCCAGCTTGAAAGCTAGGGCAGAAGCCTTGTTTAAAGCTGTACCAACTAGGGTAATGCCTTTTACAGACTTCATTTCTTTGAGGGCATACTGAAGTAATTCATGCTCCCATCTAAATACGCATGGCATGCCGATTTCTGAAAGGTATTGAAGAGCTGCGCCTAAGCCAACAGCATCCGCGATACTTCCTGTTCCCGCTTCAAATTTGTTTGGAATAGCATTGTATATAGTACGTTCAAAAGTAACGTCAGCAATCATATTTCCGCCGCCGTGATAAGGTCTTGCACTTTCAAGGAGTTCTTTTTTACCATATACTACGCCGATTCCTGTTGGAGCAAAAATCTTGTGGCCTGAGAATACAAAAAAGTCAGTATCTAAGGCTGTAACATTTACAGGAATGTGAGCTATAGACTGAGCGCCGTCCACAAGGATTCTAACACCGTGACGGTGAGCGATAGCTACAAGTTCCTCAACAGGAGTAACAGTTCCAAGTACGTTAGAAACGTGGGTAACTGATACGAATTTTGTTCTCTTAGTAAACAGTTTTTCATATTCATGCAAAATCAGCTGGCCTGTTTCATCACAAGGAATTACCTTGATTACAGCACCTGTTTCCTGGGCAATAAGCTGCCAAGGAACGATGTTAGCATGATGCTCTAGGATAGAGACGATAATCTCATCACCAGGCTCTAAGGTAGGCTTAACATAGGCATTGGCAACTAAGTTGATAGCCTCTGTTGTACCTCTTACAAATACAATCTCTTCGGAGCTTGATGCGCCAATGAAATCGCGAACGATATTTCTGGCATTTTCATAAGCGTCAGTAGAGCGTGCAGCCAAAGTGTGGGCGCCTCTATGAACATTAGAATTCTCATGCTCATAGTAATAAGACAGTCTGTCAATTACTGCCTTTGGTCGCTGTGTTGTTGCACCGTTATCAAGCCAAACTAGAGGATTTCCATTAACCTTTTCAGAAAGAATAGGGAAATCGCTTCTAATCTGTGCAAGTGTTTTTGAGCCAATTCGAATAGACTCATCTCTAGATGAGTAAGGCAACTCAATATTGCTCTGGCTTGTGACTCTATCCCCGCCAAGTGATGTAGGTGCATCGATTTTTCTCTCATTTTCCTGAGCCTGTGTCTTAGACAAAACTACAGGAGAGTATGAAACTGATGCTGGCTGCTCATTTGGCAAATCCTTTTCATCAGGTAAAAATTCAGAGTATGGATTTTCCGCAATTTGAACAGAGTTTAGCCAAGGCTCAGAAGAGGCTCCACCGTAAGCAAAAGGATGCTCCCAGTCAAACTCTGTAGAACCGTAGTTAATATTGTCACCCTGTGGAATGCTGCTTACAACTTCACTGCCAGAGGCTGCATTTGTTATAGCATCTGGAGTATCAAGTGTTGATGGTACAGCAGGAACAGCTGCAGTTGCTGCAGTTGTGTCTCCAACTAAGTCTGGAAATAGCTCATTAGCTAAAAGGGTAAGCTCCTTAGCGCTGGGAATTCCAGCCAAATTCTCAATCGTAGTCATAGTACTCACCTACCTCTACATCCTCTAAAACAGCAATAGCATCATCAGCTAAAATTGCAGCAGAGCAGTATAGAGAGAGAAGATAAGAAGCAACTCCTTTATCATCAATTCCTCTAAATCTTACAGAAAGACCTCTTGAGTGCTCGTTCTTTAAACCAGCCTGGAAGAGGCCGATTACACCGCGCTTTGCCTCGCCAGTTCTAAGAAGCAAGATATTTGTCTTTCCACCTTCAGACTGTGGATTCTTTAATCCGTCTACAAGCAACTTGTCTGTAGGAATGATAGGGATTCCTCTCCAAGCTAAGAAAGTGCCCCCTGCAATGTTAACAGTAACAGGTGGAACGCCTCTCTTTGTACACTCTCTCTCGAATGCAGCGATTGCACGAGGGTGAGCTAAGAAGAATGAAGGCTCTTTCCAAACCTTTGTGATGAGTTCATCTAAATCGTCTGGTGTAGGTGCGCCATTTCTTGTCTGGATTCTCTGTGAATCAGGGACGTTCTTGAGAAGACCATAGTCATCGTTGTTGATGAGCTGGCTTTCCTGTCTCTCACGAAGTGACTCGATTGCAAGTCCAAGCTGTTCCTGAACCTGATCGTAAGGAGCGCTGTAAACATCCTCGATTGCAGTGTTGACATTGATGATTGTAGAAATTGAGTTGAGTCTGTACTCTCTTGGCTCAGTCTCATACTCTACATATCCATCAGGGATGATGTCAGACTTCTTAGTCTGGCTGCAGAGTACATCGAGAGGAGTCTCGCCCTCTACGACCTTGTTTACTCTAAAGATACCAGTCTCAAGTCCCTTGAACTCAAGAAGCTTTGTGAGCCACTTTGGTGTGAGTGCACCGTACTGTGGCTTTGTTTTGGTGACATTGGCAAGGTTATATGCAGCCTGTGCGCCAAGTGCATTAATGCCTTCCTTTGTCTCAACATTTTCCTTTGACATTTTGTTATCCTCCTTTGATTATTCTGCATATATAAAGTCTATTGACTATATGCCATTTCTACAGCCATGCGCCTTCGTGAGAGAACATGATATCTTTAAGTGAATCAATGCCGCCTTTTAGGTTGTACATTGGCCCGTCGTAGCCTGCCTCTCGTAGTGTGTTAATGGCCAAAATACTGCGTTTGCCTTCCTTGCATAAGAAGACAGTTGGAATTTCAGGGTTAAGCTCACCCTTTCTGCGAGCAAGCTGTCCGATTGGAATAACCACCGCATTTGGGAATCGAAGTATTGCTCGCTCATGAGGCTCTCTTACATCTACGATGGTAAGAGGCTCGGCGTTTTCTATTTTCTCCGCAAATTCTTCTGCGGTGAAACCTTCTACAGGAATCTCTTCCTCAGCTTCTTTTAAGCCGCAGAAATCGTCATAGTCAAAATTTTCCACCTTGATAATTGATGGATTCTCCCCGCAAATAGGGCACTTGTGATTCTTGTTAACAGTGAGAATGTTGGAGCGCAAGTAAAGGCTATCCACTGTTAAAAGCTTGCCTGATAGGTTCTCACCGATGCCGATAATTAGCTTAAGTGCTTCATTGGCCTGGATGCTTCCTACGATTCCTGGAAGTGGGCTAATGGCGCCGCCCTCAGAGCATGTAGGAACAAGTCCTGCTGGTGGTGGAGCTGGAAAAACACATCTGTAGCATGGTCCACCATTTAAATTGAATATGCCAATCTGGCCCTCGTACTGGTAAATAGCGCCGAATACCAGTGGAATGCCAATAAGTGCGCAGGCATCATTTATCAAATATCTAGCCTTGTAATTATCAGTACAATCGATTACAAGGTCGTAACCGTCAATTATTTCTACTACATTGTCCGCATCAAGCTTTACATTTTCTGGCTCGAAGACAATTGTTTTATTAATGTTTTTAACCTTATCTCTGGCAGATGCCACCTTTGGTCGCTTCAAATCTCTAGAAGAGTGGAGTACCTGATTCTGTAGATTGTCTAGAGCAACCACATCGAAATCCACTACCTTGATAGTGCCTACACCTGCGGCAGCAAGGTACTGAATAACAGGAGAGCCTAAAGCTCCTGCACCGATAACCACAACCTTTGCAGCCTTGATTCTCTTTTGTCCCTTAACACCGATATCTCTAAGCATCAGGTGCTTGCCGAAACGCTCTACCTCAGAATCGTCAAACGAAACTGCTTTGGCACGCTCATCGGAAATGATGCTATTTTTAGGGCTTCCGCCGGCAATGGCTGGAAGCAAATAAACATCCCGGCCAGGGATTAAAGCATCGCTCCATGTAGACTCCTCTGATTTATTTATGTCCCCTACATATATTTGAATAAAGCTGCGCAGATGCTTATCCTCATCAAAAAGAATCTCTTTTGAATCAGGATATTCATCTGTAAGCCAGTCTAGAATTCCCCGGATATTTTCTGCTGGAATATCAAATTTATGATTTTTTCCAAAGAACCCCCTTAAGGTTGCTGATATATATACGTTCATTTCTCCACTCCTTATTTCACGTCTAATTCAAGTTCCTCTATGCCCTCCCAGACATTTTGTCTGAAAAATACCTTTACCTGGTTGGTGCCTTTCCTATCTACGGAGGCGATACAGTAGTTAAGCTTGGGAATCATGTATATTTCATCCTCCTCAGATAAAATGGCAGCTGCATCAGGATGAGAGTGGAAGAATCCAATAACGTCCAGATGGTGATGCTGGGCCCATTTTTCTATCATGAGAAAATCCAATGAGTCGATCCTAAAACTGTCAGTTTCTCCTAGCAAATTTGGCAGGTTACATACTTCATACACTTGATTTAAGTCACTGTTGCCAAGCAATACGCCGCAGGCCTCCTTGGGATATTCGGCCTCGGATATGGATGTCAACTTAAAGAATGCTTCTTTATTTATCTGCAACATAAACCACCTCCCCGAATTAATATTGACTACTAAACCAGTAGGTTAGTAGGATAATAACAAAAACCACCATATTTCACAATATGTCTAGTTCCACAGAAATCCTATAGCTAACTATCAAATTAATTGATAACAGATAATAGTTCATTTTTGGACCACTAACCCCGTCCTCTAGGTTCACAAAGAAGTCTTAAAATGGTACACTAATTATGTTGTTTTTTAGGCTAGTTTTTATGTGGAGGAAATGAAATGAAAATCGGTTTTATCGGAACTGGAAATATGGGTAGTGCAATGATGGGCGGAATGGTTTCGTCAGGAATCGTGGATGCTTCTAATGTTATGGCTAGCGATATTTTTCAGGCTGCACTTGATAGGATTAGCGACGAGTTAAATATTGCAACAAGCACTAATAATCGTGATGTTGTTGATTTTGCAGATATTGTATTCTTGGCTGTTAAGCCTCAGTACCTTGCAGGCGCTATTGATGGTATCAAGGATATGGATTTTTCAAATAAGATTGTTGTCAGCATTGCAGCAGGTCAGTCAATTGAGAAGCTTACAGAGCTTTTTGGCAAGGAGCTTAAGCTCATCCGTGTTATGCCTAACACACCAGCACTTGTTGGTGAGGCTATGAGCGCACTTAGCCCTAACGAGCTTGTTTCTGAGGATGAGGCAGCTATCGTTCTTCATTTATTTGAATCATTTGGTAAGGCCGAGATCGTTCCTGAGAAATTACAGGATGCTGTAGTTGGTATCAGCGGTTCATCTCCAGCTTATGTATATATGTTTATTGAGGCTCTTGCTGATGGAGCAGTTGCAGAGGGCATGCCACGTGCACAGGCTTACAAGTTCGCAGCCCAGGCAGTGCTTGGCTCAGCTAAGATGGTTCTCGAGACAGGGGAGCACCCTGGTGTGCTTAAGGATGCTGTCTGCTCACCAGGTGGCACTACAATCGAGGCCGTAGCTACACTTGAGGCTCTCGGATTTAGAAATGCAGTTATTGAAGCAGAGAGAGTGTGTGTCGAGAAGTCTAGAGAGTTGTAGGATTTGTAGGCTTTGCGGTCTTGGCGGTTTGATAGGCTGAAATATTGATAAATAATTTGATCTCTCCATATGGGAAAGGAAACTTATCCCATATGGGGAGATTTTTTTGTTTTGCAGGCTTTTTTTCGTCCAGCCTACTGCCTAGATGAAAAAAATGGAAATAAGCAGTAGCAAATCCCAAAAAGGCTACTGCCTGAAATGGAAAATGAAATATAGGCAGTAAAAAATTTGAAAATGGGTGTTGACATACTTCAGCTGTCGTAGTATAGTACTTTGACAGATGGAGTACTACGGCAGACGTAGTACGACACTAATAGTATGATAGGCATAGTAAATTAATGGAGGAAATAGTATGGATACAACAGTAACTAAGTGCAATAGTGGAAAAGTAAAAAAGCCAATATGGCAGAAGATATTAGATTTTCCACTAGTACCACTTATTGAGATTGCCATTATTGGAATAATAGGTAATTTTCTAGGCAGAGGTGTTTCTAATTTATTTAGACCATTTGCAAATGAGCAAAATATTGATTCTATTAGCTTTTTAGCTGCCTATTTTTCAACAGCTGGAACTGTTATAGCTCAGCTGATTTATATGTGGGTTGTAAAGCCTCACCGTCCAATGCTTAAGACAATGGGAACTAGTATCTCCGGCAACAATATAAAGATGGCATTTATAGGTCTTGTTGTTGGTTTGGTTATGAATGGTTCTGCAATTTTGGCGGCAGCCTTACATAAGGATGTGAAGCTGCATTTTGCTGGAGGCAGCCTGCTTTTATTTATTCTGTTTTTCATAGCTGTACTTTTCCAGGCTGGCAATGAAGAGATTCTCTGCAGATGCTTCTTATATCATCGATTTAACAAGATATTTAAAAGACCAGCCGTTGCTATGTTTATTGCCTCAACACTTTTTGGATTTCTACATTTATTAAATCCGGGAGTATCACCACTTGCAATTATTAATGTAATTCTTGCTGGACTTTGGCTTGGACTTTTGATGTATTGCTTTGACAGTATTTGGATGGCAATAGCTGCACACCTTGGCTGGAATTATTCTCAAAGCATTATCTTTGGTCTACCAAATAGTGGAAATGCATCAGCTTTCTCATTATTAAAGTATGACATGGCATCGGCAACAAATAGCTTTGCATACAATGTAGACTTTGGTGTGGAAGGAACAGTGTTTGTATGCATCATGCTGTTAGTAATAGATTGTGCACTTATCGTATATGCGATACAGAAGAAAAAGCAGCCTACAGATGTATATCTTTAAAGATTCTTTAAGAATTTATTTGGTATTATGTCATGAAAATTGGAAATGAAAGGAATAGGAAAATGAGTAAGAAAAAATGTGTGATAGGAATAATTTTAGCAATGATTTTTTCATTTGGAGTATCCATGTCAGCATATATATTTTTCTCAGAGAATATGATTGCTCAAGTGATACTGGAAGCTATTGATGTTGCTGGTCTGATTGGAATAATAATTGCATTTGGTCAAAAGAGAGAATTAGGTTTTACTTTAGGTAGTTGCATAGAGGGTATTAAATTAAAT
This sequence comes from Pseudobutyrivibrio sp., assembly GCA_017557435.1. Lineage (GTDB taxonomy): Bacteria > Bacillota > Clostridia > Lachnospirales > Lachnospiraceae > Pseudobutyrivibrio. Next base: position 67,362 of record JAFYYR010000019.1, read on the forward strand.
TTTTATGTGCTTGTCACTGCGGTTCCATTTTTTATCTATCATCTTGTGGATTGGTTATTAGGAAATGGAGGTCCTGATTTTTATACAAATTCCGTTCTTTCCGCGTTAATTCTTTTGCTTACAGCAGGAATGCGTGAGGAATTATTATTTAGAGGAGTTGCGTTTAATTTTATTAAAGCTACAGGCGAGTCTAGTCGTCAAATGGTTATTAAGGCTTCAGTTATTTCAGCACTTCTTTTTGGAATAATACATTTTAGCAATTATTTCTTTGGGCAGGATTTGCTTTCAACTTTATGCCAAGTGGGATATGCAACTGCCATTGGAATATTCTTTGCAGCAGTATATTTTAGATCAAAAAATCTGTGGGTCAATATGGCAGTACACTTTTTCTTTGATTTCGCGCATGTAAATATAGAGGAAGTCATGGGAATAAAAGGTGATGTATTGGGTGAATCAATGTATGCATTAGTTTATTCAATTATAACCATTGCAATAGGACTTTTCTTAATGAGAGAAAAGAAACTCAAGCCATTGCTTCAAGAATAATTAGCAATATCAATAATATTAAAATATAGAAGTTTAGCGATCGGGAGGAAAATTTTAAATGATAAATGAATTGGGCGATATATTTTATTTTAATTGGGAACTAGATTTTCTACATATGTTGCAAGGTATCCATACTCCAATACTAGATAAGTTAATGGTTACTGCAACAAATCTGGGAGAAAATGCACTGATACTACTTATAGGTTTTTTGATTCTAGCAATTTTTCCCAGGACCAGAAAATTAGGCGGGACCTTGTTATTAGCAACAATTGTTTCTTTATTAATAGTAAATGTTGGATTGAAACCATTTATAACAAGGTGCAGACCATGTTGGCTTGAACCAAGCATAAAATTGTTGGTGGATGCTCCTAGTAGTTATTCTTTCCCATCAGGACATACAAATGGCTTTTTTGCTATGGCTACAGCTGTATTTTTACGCAATAAGAAAATCGGAATCCCATGTCTTGGAATAGCATCTCTTGTTGCATTCAGCCGATTATACTTGTTTGTTCACTGGCCAACAGATATTTTAGGTGGAATGGCTACAGGAATTATTAGTGCATTAATTGGGTATGTGACTGTCGAAGCTATAAGTAAGATTGTTGGAAAAATAAAGATGAGAGTAAAGGAGAAAAAATATGAAAACAAGTTTGAGATTAATTAAATATTTAGGAGCGATAGTTATATCATTTATATTAATGACGATAATACCTTCTCAGATTGTGCAACATTTAAATTATAGTAATCCTTATATAATTCAATGTGTATATTTGTTAGCAATTATAGTTATTCTTACGGCTACAATAGTTATATTTGGGGAGAAAAAGGTATTTGCCTTTTCACTTAAAAGTTTCAAAGATACATTTGTAATTGGTGGTGTCATGACCGCTATTACAGTATTTTATTTTGTGACAGGTATCTATAAGTCAATTAATGAGTATGGCACACCACTTATGGACGGTAAGACTATAGTGCTGTTTTTAGTTGGAACATTCCTTGGCGCTGGTATCAGAGAGGAGTTACTTACTAGGGGAGTGTGGCTGACATTTTTTAGAAAAGCCTTTGGTAATAGCAAGGCTTCATATATAGTTGCTATGTCATTATCATCAATTGCTTTTGGAGCTCTTCATATTTCAAATCTGAATGGCACTATTGATCCAACACCTATTTATGCACAGATAATTTATGCTATTGGCATCGGATTTTTCCTTGCAGCTCTTTATTTAAGAACAGGAAATCTCTGGGGGAATATGGTACTTCATTATCTTTTCGATATTAGCCTTATGATTAAGCCTATGATTTATGAAAATAGAAGTGATCTTGGTGTACTCATTGGAGAGTGGCTTGGCTCAGGAATAATCCTCAAGTCAATTCTTATTTCGGTGGTGTCAGTTGTTATTGGTCTTTACCTTATTAGAGGTGACAAATTCAAGGAAATCGCGGAGGCAGAATAGAGTATGAAAAAATTTTTAAAATACACCCGCAGATTTTTTATGGTTGCCCTTAGCTTGCTAGTTGTTCTTTTGATATTTACATCGATTTTTTATAGAGTAAAACTTCATAAGATAATGAACACTTTGGAGCCATGTAGATGTTTAGTTTCCGCAGGTGATTATGATTTAAATGTTAGTGTAGTTGGCAATAAAAATGGAAAGCATACAATCGTGTGTTGCGCTGGTCTAAATGATGGCACCATGAATTTTTCCTGGAGGAAAATGACTAAATATATTGAGAAGGATAATAAGCTATTATTTATTGACCGTGCTGGCTATGGCCTTAGTGAGGACACCAAGGAAGATAGAACCGTAGATCAGATAGTAGAGGATTATCGAACTGTTCTCAAAAATCTAGGTGAGGAAGGTCCTTATATTTTGATGGGGCACTCTATTGGAGGAATGTACACATCTTACTGGCAGAGCAAGTATCCAGAGGAAGTGGAAGGGCTGATAATCATGGATGGAACCCTTTGCAATTTGGTTGATGAAGAGGAAAAAACAGCGATTGGAAAACAGTATAGATTTCTTTCTATAGCTGAAAAAGTTGGACTTGAACCCTTTGTAATGAAAAAATTCTACTATAATAATCTTCTTGATAATGTATCAGATAGAGAGGCAGACTTTCATTTGTATTTGTTTTCAAAGACTACAGGGAGTCATGCAACTATATCAGAGGTCAATCTAATTTACGATAATGCTCAGACAGTATGGAATAGTCTAGAGCCTAATGATGTGCCAAAGGTTTTTATCGATGCCAGCTATCAGGTGGCAAATGACCAGAGTTTTGAAAAAGATTATTGGATACCATATGCTGAGAAAATGGGCAATTGCGAAATTGTTCCTTTATATGGTAATCATTCTATTTACTTTGAAAAACCCAAAGAGTGTGCAAACATTGTTATGAATTTTATTTCTGGGCTAGAGTAGGATTTTCAACAATTTATTGAAAAGTGTTATGCATCTGACTATAATGAATTCAGCAAAAAGAGGATGAATGAATATAGGTTATGGATGCAGTAAAAAGATTTATTAGAAATGAAATAGTACTTTGTGTAGCTTTTGTTTTGGCGGTGATATCAGCACTTGTGATTCACCCTGACAAAAGCTATTTTGCTTACATTGATTATAGAACACTGAGCATTTTGCTGGCTCTTATGATTACAATGGCAGGGCTCCAGAGGCTTCATGTGTTTAGACAGATAGGAGAGCTACTTGTTTCAAAAATGAGCTCAATTAGAGGGGTGGCCCTTATTTTGATTGCCCTTTGTTTTTTCTCGGCCATGTTTATTACAAATGATGTGGCGCTGCTTACATTTGTGCCATTTTCCATTGTTACCCTTTCCATTTCTGGGAGAAAGGATCTCTACATTATTGTAATTGTACTGGAGACTATTGCTGCAAATCTCGGCAGTATGCTGACTCCACTTGGCAATCCACAGAATCTCTACCTATATTCTATTGCAGAAATGAGCCTTGGGGCATTTGTAAAATTAATGCTTCCATATAGTGTGGTGGCATTTGTCATGCTTGCAGCAGCTACTATTATAAAGGTGAAAAAGGCCCCAGTAGTACTTCAGGAGAAAAGTGTATATGAGCGCAAAAGTCGCGACAAGAAGATGATAGGAATGTACGTATTTACGTTTTTGGTTTCTATTTTAGTTGTGGCAAGAGTACTTGATTACAGAATTGGACTATTGGTGGTTGTGGCCCTTACTTTTATTTTTGACAGAAGAGTACTTAAGAAGCCAGACTACTCACTATTATTTACATTTATCTTTTTATTTATATTTATAGGAAACATCAAGCGAATCCCAGAGCTTAGCGATGCACTTAGCCAGCTTGTTAAGGTAAATGAAGTGGGAGTATCTATTGGACTTAGCCAGGTGATTAGCAATGTACCTGCAGCTATTTTATGCTCAGGATTTACAGACCAGATTGATAAGCTTATCATTGGAACCAATCTTGGAGGTCTGGGAACACTTATAGCCTCAATGGCAAGTCTTATTTCATTCAAACAGTACAGCTATATTGATGGTTCAGATTCTAAAAAATATATGATAGTGTTTACTGCTTTTAATATTATCTTTTTAGTAGTAATGTGTGTGCTGTATTTATTTTTATAAAAGAATAAAGACAATTTATGACTAATAAATTGGTGGCAGTAGAAATGTTAAGTATTGACTTGATTTTTTCTTGCCGAGGGAGTATTATAGTCAAGCAATTTAAAAGAGAAATTCGCCTGCGGGCGAGGGACAGTTCATTTGTACCATCCTGTCCATAAACAAAACTAGGACTTAAGAGTAATTTAGATGACTCAGTTTTTTGAGTTATTTAATTCGATTATGATTAGTTGGAAAGAAGGGGTGCACTCTTCTTTTTTTATTGGCTATCTCTAGCCTTTCTTAATCAAATTCAGTTATGTTCTTAGTCCTGTTTCAAGGAGATTTTCAATGTACTATTTAACTGCAGAAGCTTCATTTGATGGAGCACATTTTTTAGCAGGCTATGAGGGCAAATGCTCTAATTTGCATGGCCATCGCTGGAGAGTCATTTTAAATATTAAGGCCAGTCAGTTGCAGGCAGAGGGCCAGCAGCGAGGAATGGTTGTAGATTTTGGCGATGTAAAAAGCGCTCTAAAAAAAGAGACAGATTTTTTTGATCACACATTTATATATGAGGAAGGCACTTTAAAGGAGACTACTGTAGCGGCTTTGGCTGAGGAGAATTTCCTTATGAGAACAGTGCCATTTAGACCTACTGCTGAGAATTTTTCAAAGTACTTTTTTGAAAAGTTCGAATCATATGGCTTTGATGTGGCAGAGGTAACTGTCTATGAGACTCCAAATAACTGTGCAAGTTACAGGGAGGATTAATCGTGGCAGTATTTCATGTGGTAGAAAAGTTCGTAAGTATCAATGGCGAAGGTCAGCATGCCGGAGAGCTTGCGGTATTTATAAGACTTAGAGGATGCAATCTATCATGCAGCTACTGTGACACCAGATGGGCATGCACAGATGAAGCAGAGTCTAAAGATATGACAGAGGATGAAATCGTGGCCTACGTTAAAGAAACTGGTGTGAGACGAGTGACACTAACAGGCGGCGAACCCCTACTGGCAAAGGACATTAGCCTGCTTTTAGAGGCATTTTCAAGGGAGAAAAACATCCTAGTTGAAATAGAAACCAACGGCAGTGTTTTTATAGGAGATTTTGCAAAAATAGATAATCCGCCAGCATTTACTTTGGACTACAAACTTGCTGGTTCTGGCATGGAAGATAAGATGGAGCTTTCGAATTTCAAGTTTTTGCAGAAGAAAGACACAGTAAAATTTGTATGCTCTGATGTGACAGAGCTAGATAGGGTCTGTGAGATCGTAGATAAGTATTGTCTTTCAGAAAAATGCACAGTATTAATCAGCCCTGTGTTTGGCAGAATTGAGCCGGCGGATATGGTGGACTATTTAATAGAACACAAACGTAACGATATAAGATTACAGCTTCAGCTTCATAAGTTTATTTGGGATCCAAATAAGCGCGGAGTATAGGAAGGGTAGATATGGCAATTAATAAAGAATTAATAAAGGAAAGCATTAGAAATATAATAATCGCTCTGGGGGATGACCCGGACAGAGCAGGACTTTTGGAGACTCCAGACCGTGTGGCTCGCATGTATGAGGAAGTCTTTGAGGGAATGAATTATAGCAATGCTGAAATAGCAGATATGTTTAACAAGACATTTGACGAGGACTACTATGACGAGAATAGTCAGGACCTTGTGTTTGTTAAGGATATTGAGGTGTTCAGCTACTGCGAGCATCATCTTGCACTTATGTATGATATGAAGGTGAGCGTTGCATACATTCCAAATGGCAAGGTAATAGGACTTAGCAAAATCGCAAGAATTGCAGACATGGCTGCAAAGCGCCTTCAGCTTCAGGAGCGTATCGGCAATGATATAGCTGAGATTTTACAAATGGTGACAGGCTCTGATGATGTGGCTGTATTTATAGAAGCAAGTCATTCATGTATGACAGCAAGAGGCATTAAAAATGCTGGAGCCCGTACTCATACCCAGACTCTAAGAGGTCGATTTAAGACAGATAGCGACTTGCTTGCTAGATTACATTAATTAGGAGATATGAATAATATGAAAGCATTAGTTTTAATAAGTGGCGGAGTGGATAGCACTACTTGTCTTGGAATGGCGGTAAAAGAGTATGGCCATGAAAATGTAGTGGGCTTATCTATTTTTTATGGACAGCGCCATGACAAGGAGATAAAGGCAGCAGATGCTGTATGCGATTTTTACAAGGTGGAGCATATAACACTTGATTTATCTACAATGTTTCAGTTTAGTGATTGCTCATTGCTTCAGCATTCTGATGAGGAGATTCCAGAAGAGTCTTATGCTGAGCAGCTAACCAAAACAGATGGCAAGCCAGTAAGCACTTACGTGCCTTTTAGAAATGGACTTTTCCTTTCAAGTGCCAGCGCAATTGCACTTTCAAAGGGATGTTCAAAAATCTATTACGGGGCCCACAGCGATGATGCAGCTGGAAATGCTTACCCAGATTGCTCAGAGGCATTTAACAAGGCAATGAACACTGCAATCTATGAGGGCAGTGGCAAGCAGCTTGAAATCGTGGCACCATTTATCAGTTTAAATAAGTCTCAGGTAGTTAAAAAGGGACTTGAGATTGGTGTACCTTATGAGCTTACATGGAGCTGCTACGAGGGACATGAGAAGGCCTGCGGAAAATGCGGTACTTGCATCGATAGAAGAGCAGCCTTTGAATTAAATGGTGTGACAGACCCTATCGAATATGAAAACTAATTTATATAGAAGAAATAGATTGTAATTGAAAAGGAGATTACTAATGTCAGATAGAAAAGATGAAGGCACATTAACATTACTTGGAAATAAAAATAATACATATCCAGACAACTACGCACCTGAGATGCTTCAGACATTTTTAAATAAGCATCCAGAGAATGATTACTTTGTAAAATTCAATTGCCCAGAATTTACATCACTTTGTCCTATTACTGGACAGCCTGATTTTGCAAATATTATCATTTCTTATGTACCAGGAGAGAAGATGGTAGAGAGCAAGTCACTTAAGCTTTATCTATTCAGCTTCAGAAATCACGGCGATTTCCATGAGGACTGCGTAAATATAATAATGAAGGATTTGATTAAATTGATGGATCCAAAGTATATCGAAGTTTGGGGAAAATTCACTCCAAGAGGAGGCATTTCAATTGACCCATATTGTAACTATGGTAAGCCAGGTACTAAGTGGGAAGATGTAGCGTTTAACCGCATGGCAAATCACGATATGTATCCAGAAAAAGTAGATAATAGATAAATTATAAAACCCCTTATTGTCCAGCAGGTCAATAAGGGGTAATTTTTAACTATTAAAATGCTCCAAGGATTTCCTTAGCATTGGCGATTCTCTCAGGAGTAGGAGACTCAACGCCCTCGAGACGGTAAGGAATACCAAGCTCAGCGTATTTAGGAACGCCAAGGCTGTGATAAGGAAGAACCTCAACACGCTCTACAGACTTAAGAGTATCGATAAACTCGCGAGTGCGATGTAAGAGCTCATCATTGTCACTGCCACCTGGCACAAGTACGTGACGAATCCAAATACGAATACCCATATCTGAAATCTCACGAGCCATCTGAAGGATATTGGCATTGTCAACACCAGTAAGCTTCTTGTGCTCCTCAGGATCAATATTTTTAATATCAAGCATTACAGTATCAGTAACGCTCATAAGCTCTTTCCATTTGCTATAAAATGGCTCCTCGTGAGTGAAAGGCTGGCCTGCAGTATCGATGCAGGTAGAGATTCCCTTTGCTTTAGCTTTCTTAAACAAATCCAATACAAAATCAATCTGAAGAAGTGGCTCACCACCGCTGACAGTGATTCCGCCGTCCTTTTTCCAGTATGGCTTAAAGCGCATAGCCTTCTCAAGTACCTGATCAGCAGTGTACTGCTCACCCTGGTGCTCAGCCCATGTCTCTGGATTGTGGCAAAAAGCACATCTCATTTTGCAGCCATTTAAGAAAATCAAATATCTAACGCCTGGGCCATCAACTGCACCAAAGCTCTCGAACTTATTAATGTATCCTATAATTTCACTCATTTAATTTACCTCGTTCTAAATTCCACGACTCTTCGTGAGTAAATATATAAGCACTATAGACACGCTTGCGCTCTTATTCGCTTTTTTTGTAAGCTACGCATACTAGACCACACAATTATGTTTGCTAAAGCAATCATAATTGTGGATCATTTATTACGTTACATAAGATGCTGCTTGCGCACCATCTAAGTAACGAGGGCTCATCAAGGTCTTATAGTTGCTTATATATTTATTCACTTGAGTCTTGATTAAAATAAAAGCCTAGGTGGATAAGGATACATATTAAGCTGACCTTAAAGCACCGTCCCTACTTAGAGGGCATCATAGATGGCCTCTTATGTAGGGCAACGAGTGCGTCAAGAGCGAAAGCGCGTCAGCGAATATGTATCTTATGCACCGTAGGCTGTAGGCTAGCCAAAGACTAGCGGTTTATTAAAGTGCCTCGTGGCATGTACGTGCGATAACGTCAAGCTGCTGAGTCTTTGTTAAGTCGATGAACTTAACAGCGTATCCTGATACACGGATTGTGAAGTTAGCGTACTCAGGCTTCTCAGGATGCTCCATAGCATCGATGAGCTTCTCCTTACCAAATACGTTAACGTTAAGGTGATGAGCACCCTGATCGAAGTAACCATCAAGAACGTTAACAAGGTTGTTTACGCGCTCTTCCTCAGAGTGACCAAGTGCACCTGGGTTGATTGTCTGTGTATTAGAGATACCATCAAGTGCCTCTTCGTATGGAAGCTTAGCAACAGAGTTAAGAGAAGCGATAAGACCGCTCTTCTCAGCACCGTATGCTGGGTTAGCACCTGGTGAAAGTGGCTCGCCTGCTGGTCTTCCGTCTGGAAGAGCACCTGTAGCCTTACCGTATACAACGTTTGAAGTAATTGTAAGGATAGATGTTGTAGGCTCTGAATCTCTGTATGTGTGGATGTGACGAAGCTTGCTCATGAATGTGCGGAGAAGCCATACAGCGATCTCATCAGCTCTGTCATCATCGTTACCGTAACGTGGGAAGTCACCTTCGATCTCGAAATCTGTAGTAACACCATTCTCGCCACGGATAGCCTTAACCTTTGCGTACTTGATAGCTGAAAGTGAATCTACACAGTGTGAGAATCCAGCGATACCTGTAGCAAATGAACGGCGTACGTGTGTATCAATAAGTGCCATCTGGCATACTTCATAGTAATACTTATCATGCATGTAGTGGATCATGTTAAGTGCTCCAACATACATGTGAGCTAACCAATCCATCATCTGATCGAACTTGTGCATAACCTCATCATAGTCAAGGTACTCAGATGTGATAGGTGTGTACTCTGGTCCAACCTGATCGCCAGACTTCTCATCGATACCACCATTGATAGCGTAAAGAAGACACTTAGCAAGGTTAGCACGAGCACCGAAGAACTGAAGCTCCTTACCTGTCTCTGTAGCAGATACACAGCAGCAGATTGAGTAATCATCGCCCCATGTAACTCTCATAACATCATCGTTCTCGTACTGGATAGAAGATGTGTTAACAGAGATCTTAGCAGCGTACTTCTTGAATGACTCAGGAAGACGGCTAGAGTACATAACTGTAAGGTTTGGCTCTGGTGAAGGTCCCATGTTCTCAAGTGTGTGAAGGAATCTATAACATGTCTTTGTAACCTGGTGACGACCATCAAGACCGATACCACCAACCTCAAGAGTAGCCCATACTGGGTCACCTGAGAATAACTGGTTGTAAGACTCGATACGAGCAAACTTAACCATACGGCACTTCATTGTGAAGTGATCGATGATCTCCTGTGCCTCTGCCTCTGTGATAACACCGTTAGCAAGGTCACGTGTGAAGTAGATATCAAGGAATGTAGAAACACGACCTACTGACATAGCAGCACCGTTCTGTGTCTTGATAGCTGCAAGGTAACCGAAGTATAACCACTGAGCAGCTTCCTTAGCGTTAGCAGCTGGCTTAGAAATATCGAAGCCGTAAGAAGCAGCCATTTCCTTCATGCCCTTAAGAGCGTTGATCTGGTCTGTGATCTCCTCACGAAGCTGGAAGTCATAACGTCTCATACCCTGACGGTTTGTGTTAGCGAAGTCGATCTGCTTCTTCTCGATAAGGTAATCAATACCGTAAAGAGCAACTCTTCTGTAATCGCCGACGATACGTCCACGACCGTATGTATCTGGAAGACCTGTAAGGATCTTGTTGTGACGTGCCTTCATGATCTCAGGAGTGTAGATATCGAATACACCCTGGTTATGTGTCTTATGATATACTGTAAAGATTTCGTGAAGCTTCTCGCTTGGCTCATAGCCATACATCTTGCAAGACTGCTCAGCCATCTTGATACCACCGTAAGGCATGAATGCTCTCTTAAGTGGCTTATCTGTCTGAAGACCAACGATCTGCTCGAGATCCTTTGTCTCCTCTGCGATGTAACCTGGGCCATAAGAAGTAAGAGATGAAACAATCTCTGTCTCCATGTCAAGTACGCCGCCCTTAGCACGCTCAGCTGCCTGAAGCTCCTGAAGCTTGCCCCAAAGAGTGTTAGTAGCCTCTGTTGGATCTGCTAAGAATGACTCGTCTCCATCATATGGAGTGTAGTTGTTCTGGATGAAATCACGTACGTCTACGTTATCTTTCCAAACGCGACCTACGAATCCGTTCCATTGTGCGAAATCGTGATTTGCCATTTTATTTTCCTTTCATTGTTTAAGGTTTATAGTTGTGAGCTAGTGGGGTTGTGTTAAAAAATTGTCAAACAAGTTAGACAAGACTAACACCTTAGCTCATTTACACTATAACATAACTCTGATAAAAATTTCACAATGTATTCGAATAAATACATAATAATAATGTTTTTATCTAAATACAAAAAATACAATAGAGAATATGCTTATACTCGGTATAAACCTGGGGAGAATAAGGAAGAGAGTGTTCGATATTTTAATTTCTTATTTTAGTAGGTGAAATACAGAATAGATAAAGTATGAAAATAATACTTTACGAAAGTGGAAATTTGTGATACATTATCTCTGTGCTAAAAAGATATTACTTATACAAATTTTTTTAATTTAAGGAGTAAAAAATATGAAAAAGAAATTAGCTTTAATGCTAGCAACACTCACAACTGTTGCAAGCCTTTTCACAGGTTGTGGAGAGAAGGATGTAACTGGTAACTATGTAGCTACTTTGCGCTTCGCAGATTTAACTGATTTTGAAGACTCTGATGTAGAAGCTATGGAGGAGGTGGGAATTGATCCAAATACTCTTTCTTTTGATGTAAAACTTAATATGACAGACGATAAGAAATTTGATATGTCATTTGATACTACAGAGTTTAAGAAAGAATTCCAGAATGGATATACAACATATTTAAATGATCACATTGATGAGATTATTGATATTGCTCTTGCTGAATATGGTATGACAGTCGATGATGTAACAGATGAGGTGGCTATTGCAAATAATTATGAGTCTGCGGATGCTTTCCTCGAAGACATGAAGTCTCAGACTATTGAACAGACACAGCAGGTTATGGATGAGTACCTTGACGGAATCATTGAAGAAATGGAATCAGAAACGGTCTCAGGTACATACAAAGTATCTAAGAATACTGTTGTTTTTGTTGTTGAAGATGGTGATGAGTTAAGCCTTGATAAGGGAACAATCAATGATGATGGCTCTATCAAAGTTGTTTCAGAAGCAGACGGTAAGGAAGTTACATTTGATTTCCAGCTTCAGAAATAGTTAATAGATGAACAATATTTAAGGGATTGCTTAGGCAATCCCTTTTTTATTACTTATTTTCTTCTTCAATTTTCTCGGAGAAGGTACCCATATATACATTTCCCTTTCCAAGTAAAAATTCCAGGTCATCCATAAAGGCTTTTGTCTTTGGATCGTCAGCAAATCCCTTTGATTTCAGCTCCTTTAAGAACTGCTCTCCAAGCTTTGACTTTATGATGTAGTCCTTGTCTTCGATTTCATCGTCGAAGCTTCTATTTTTAACGTATTCTCCACGGAAACGCTTATATTCAGCAGCGGCAACACCATCGTAGACCATCTTGTCCTGCTCGATGATGCGGATGCACTCTAGCATGTCCTCGGCATCAGAAAGAGCGTTGTGCTCCACATGTCCACCAAGTCCGCAGATTGTCTTCATATCTGCAAGTGAAAGATTGGCATCCAGGCCACCTGTAATATCCAGGCTGACCTCCTTTTGGATGTTGTCAAAGGTGCTGATGAACTTGGCCACACCTCTTTTAAGAGGCTTCTCAAGAACTCGAGATTCGAAATCTCGCTGGAAGCTATTTTTATCGCCACCCCAAACGCAGATTTTACCAACCTGGTATGCCTTGATGCGACCGATGAGCTCAGTCATTACTTCCTCATAAGTAGGAGCAAATTCAAGCTCCTCATTGGTAAGTCCTGTAAGCTCGGTGATAAGTGGTGGCAGCTTATGACCAGGTCTTAGTTGTACTGTGGAATAGAATCTATCAAGCTCCTTGTGCTCTGGATTAGTGATGATGACACCGATTGAAATTACGTCTTCGATAGAACTTTTCTTATATCGGGCGCTAAGATACTCAGCGTCCAAAAAGGCCTGATTCTTGCCCTTGAAACCTGCAGGCGCAGTCTGGCTAGGACCTTTTACTTTTTTTGATTGTGATTTTTTCGAGTTTTGCTTGTCCAAAATGATCTCCATTTATAAAACGTATTTAGATGATTCATTGTACCATGTAAACCTCTTAAATGTAAAATGAACACCCTATGATTTATAGAAGATTTAAGGTATAGTAAAAGGCGTAGGAAATTAACGGGAGGTCAGTATGGCTAAGGAAAAATGGAAAGCGGGAAATATGATTTATCCTCTTCCAGCAGTGCTTGTTACCTGCAGGAGTAAATCAGGTGAGGATAATGTTTTTACAGTGGCTTGGACTGGCACAGTCTGCACCAATCCGCCTATGGCATATATTTCCGTACGACCTAGCAGATATTCTTATAACATGATAAAAGAGACAGGTGAGTTTGTGATTAATCTGACTACTGAAGAAATGGCAAAAGCCACTGATTACTGTGGGGTCACCAGTGGAAGAGATGTGGACAAGTTTGCACGCTGCGGCCTTCACAAGGAAGAGGCAGATGAGATAAATGTCCCAATGATTGTTGAATCACCTGTAAACATAGAGTGCAGAGTCCGTGAAGCCCATGAATATGGCAGTCATACCATGTTTGTGGCTGATGTAATTTGCGTACATGCAGATGAAAAATACATGAATGAGACAGGTAGATTTCAGCTTGAAAAATCAAATCCTCTTGCATATTCTCATGGCACTTATTTTGGATTGACTAGTCCGAAGGGGACTTTTGGATATTCTGTAAAGAAAGGAAAAAAGAAAAAATGAATAAGACAATAAAGGGGTTATTTGAATTTATAGGAAGCTCTCCATCACAGTTTCATGTTGTTGAGGCTGAGAGACAGGCCTTTTTAGCTGCTGGTTTTGAGGAGCTTTTAGAGTCAAAATCATGGAAGCTTAAGGCTGGCAAAAATTATTTTGTCACAAGAAATGGTTCTTCAATAATTGCATTTAGAATGCCTAAAAAAGATTATAAAAGCTTTATGATTATGGCATCTCACAGTGATTCTCCTACATTTAGAATCAAGGAAATGCCTGAGATGAAAGAGGGCCACTATGTGAAGCTTAACACTGAAAAATATGGTGGAATGTTGATGGCTCCATGGTTTGATAGACCACTTTCTATTGCAGGAAGAGTTCTTGTAAAGGGAAAGGATGAGCTTGAGATAAAGCTTGTGGATTTGGACAAGGACATTTGCATGCTTCCATCTCTTGCAATTCACATGAATAGAGAGGCTAATGACGGCTACAAATACAATGCCCAAAAGGATATGCTTCCACTTATTTCCATGAATGAAAAGTTCAATCTTAAGGAGACAGTGGCAAAGCATTTAGGGGTTAAGGCGGATGACATTATTGGCTCAGACCTGTTTCTATATAATAGAGAAAAGGGAAAGGTCTGGGGCGCAGAGGATGAGTTTATTTCCTGCAGAAGACTTGATGATTTGCAGTGCTCTTACAGCTCTATGGAAGGAATTCTTGCTGCGAAAAATTCAGAAACTGTAATTCAGCTCCATGCTACATTTGACAATGAAGAGGTGGGAAGCGGCACAAAGCAGGGTGCAGATTCTACATTTTTATATGACACTTTAGTACGTATAAACGAAGCAGTAGGTGGCAACAACTCTAAGCTTTTAGCTGCTATTGCAGATTCATTTATGGTATCTGCTGACAATGCTCACGCCCTTCATCCAAATTATTCAGAGAAGAGCGACCCTACCAATAAGGTATATATGAACGAGGGTGTGGTTGTTAAATTTAACGCCAATCAAAAATACATGACAGACGGTTTGGCGTTTGGAATTTTTAGTGAGATTTGTAAAAAGGCTAAGGTGCCATTCCAGACGTTTGTTAACCGCTCGGATGTGGCTGGAGGCTCTACTCTTGGCAACATTTCCAATGCTCATGTTTCCATCAATGGAGTGGATATTGGGCTAGCTCAGTTGGCCATGCATTCACCCTACGAAACAGCGGGTGCAAAAGATACAGAATATTTAGTAAAATTAGCGAAAACTTTTTACGAAACTGTTATTGAAAATAAATCGGGCCTTGCTTATACTGTGAAGTGATTTTTATAAAAAGTACGATTAAATAGGCAAAAATGGGGGCTTGAGATGTTATTTAGACCATGCATCGACATTCACAATGGTAAGGTAAAACAGATTGTTGGTTCTACATTATCGGATCTTGGAAAGGAAAATGGACATCCACAGGAGAATTTCGTAGCGGATAAGGATGCCGCTTTTTATGCAAATCTGTATAAAAAAGATGGACTTCGGGGTGGACACATTATCAATCTTAATAAGAAAAACACACCAGAGTATGAGGCTTCAAAAGATGAGGCTATGAAGGCTCTTGCTACATTTCCAGGTGGCATCCAATATGGTGGTGGAGTTGATGATTCCAATGCGAAGGAATTTATCGATGCAGGCGCAAGTCATGTCATAGTTACTTCATACGTTTTCAATAATGGAAGAGTTGATTTTGACGCTCTTAAAAAGCTTTCTGGCATTGTTGGTAGAGAGCATTTAGTT
The DNA here is from genome assembly GCA_017557435.1 of Pseudobutyrivibrio sp. Taxonomy (GTDB): domain Bacteria; phylum Bacillota; class Clostridia; order Lachnospirales; family Lachnospiraceae; genus Pseudobutyrivibrio. The sequence goes on from JAFYYR010000019.1 coordinate 82,731, forward strand.
CTTGATTTGTCATGCACTAGAGTTGATGACAAATACTACATTGTCACCGACAGATGGCAGAAGATTTCAAAAGAGATTATCACATACAATTTCTTAGATAAACTGGCATTTTACTGCGATGAGTTTTTAGTTCATGCAGCGGATGTTGAGGGGAGAGGAAGCGGTATAGATAGGGATTTAGTGGGATTTTTATCTGGCTACAAAAAAGTGCCTATAACATATGCTGGCGGAGTTCATGATTATAGCGATATAGAGACTATCAGCTATTTATCAGATAACAATATGGATTTCACTGTAGGTTCATGTCTTGATTTGTTCGGCGGAAAGCTTTCCTACGAGAGAATAATTAAGCAGATTTCTACTAGAGAATAAACACATAGCAATTATTAAGGAATAGGAGGCAAATATGTTTAAGGTAAACACTAATTTCCAAAAGCTACCTGGTAGCTATCTTTTCTCAACAATAGCCAAAAAAGTGGCTGCTTACAGCGAGGCTAATCCAAACGCCGACATTATCAGACTTGGTATTGGCGATGTTACTCAGCCAATCGCACCAGCTGTTATTTCTGCTCTCCACAGCGCAGTAGACGAGATGGGCGATGCTAAGACTTTCCACGGATATGCACCTGATTTAGGATATCCATTCCTTCGCGAGACAATCGCTAAGAATGATTATCAGTTAAGAGGTTGCGATATTTCTGCAGATGAGATTTTTGTTTCTGACGGAGCAAAGTCTGATTCAGCAGATATTCAGGAGCTTTTCTCTGCAGATGCTCGCATTGCAGTTTGTGATCCTGTTTACCCTGTTTATGTTGATTCTAATGTAATGGCTGGTCGCTGCGGTACATACGATGATAAGACTGGCAAGTGGTCAGATATTATTTATATGCCTACTACAGCTGAGAATCATTTCGTGCCAGAGTTCCCTAAGGAGACTCCAGACGTTATTTATCTTTGCCTTCCAAACAATCCTACTGGAACTACTCTTACAAAGAGCCAGCTTCAGCTTTGGGTTGATTACGCAAATAAAAATGGCAGCCTTATTATTTTCGATGCTGCTTATGAGGCTTATATTTCAGAGGATGATGTTCCACATTCAATTTACGAGTGCGCAGGGGCTAAGACATGTGCAATCGAGATTCACTCATTCTCTAAGAATGCTGGATTTACAGGCGTTCGTCTTGGTTACACTGTAGTTCCTAAGGAATTGGTATTTGACGGTGTGGCTCTTCATGGTATGTGGGCTCGTCGCCACGGCACTAAGTTCAACGGTGCTCCATACATTATCCAGAAGGCAGGTGAGGCTGTTTACTCTGAGGAGGGTAAGGCACAGCTTCGTCAGCAGGTTGGTTACTACATGAACAATGCTAAGACAATTTACACAGGTCTTAAGGACGCTGGATTTGAAGTATACGGTGGTGTAAATGCACCTTACATTTGGCTCAAGACTCCTGATAAGATGACATCATGGGAATTCTTTGATTTCTTATTAGAGAAGGTTCAGATTGTTGGTACACCAGGTGCTGGATTCGGTCCTTCAGGTGAGGGGTACTTTAGACTTACAGCTTTTGGCTCAGCTGAGAATACTGTTAGAGCTATAGAGAGAATTAAAAACATTTAATAAGTGAGGCATCGATAGATGTTTTGGGAAAAATACGCTAAGGGTTTTTTCAAAAGAAAAGCTGTTGTGGTAATATTTGCAATTTTGTTTGTGGCAGGATTGCTGTATCACTCTGGCTTTTTGGGCGGAGAAGACAAGAGAATACGAGTTACCTGTGTAGGTGACAGTTTGACATACGGAAGTGGTGTGCTTAAAACTCGAGAGATTGATAGCTATCCATCGAAATTACAGACCAAGCTGGGACCTTCTTATTTAGTATCCAATTTCGGACTTCGAAATGGTACAGCTTCTGAGACAGGCAACTTACCTTATATTAATTCGGGAGAGTATGCTGATTCTCTCAAGTCAAAGCCAGACATTGTGGTTATTATGCTTGGTACCAATGACACCAAGGATATTAATTGGGATGCTGATGAATATAAGAAGGGACTTTCAGATATTGTAGCTTCTTATTTAGATTTGAAGACAAAGCCTACAGTTTACCTTGTGCGCAGTCCATATTGCTTTTCCGTAGCAGGGCAGGAGCTGGCAGAGTATGGCATTCAGCCAGCTGTTGTGGCAGATGAACTTGGGAAGATAGCCCAGGAAGTGGCCCAGGAATACTCCCTTGAGTATGTTGATATGTACCAGGTCACAGAGGGGCAAAATGACCTTTATACATCAGATGGCATCCATTTTAATAAGGAGGGCTATGAGCTTATTTCCGATACAATCTATGATGCAATTAAATAAAATGTAAAATAATTGTGAAACCCGTTGACAGATTATGTTAACGGGTTTATATTTATATCAACACATGAACAATTATTCATACGTTCAAATAAAAAGATATTGGAGGAAGTAAAAATGAAGAAGACTTACAAAATCGATGTGGATTGCGCAAACTGCGCTAATAAGATGGAGGAGGCTGCTAATAATACAGCAGGTGTTGCTAATGCAGTTGTTAATTTTATGGCTTTAAAGATGTCTGTTGAGTTTGAAGAAGGTGCAGACACAAAGTCAGTTATGGAAGAAGTTCTTAAGAACTGCAAAAAGGTAGAGGATGATTGCGAAATTTTCCTTTAATTAGTTATTTTGATTGGAGTTAGCTATGAACAAGAAGCAAAAAAAGGTTTTAACTAGAATAATAATTGCATCGGTGCTGATGGTGGTTTTGGTTTTATTACCACTTGATAATTACCCATTGGTACGTTTCCTATTATTTATGATTCCATATTTTACAGTGGGATATGATATTTTGCTTAAGGCATTTAAGGGAATCAAAAATAAGCAGGTATTCGATGAGAATTTCCTTATGGCAATCGCCACAGTGGGTGCTATTGCACTTGGCGAGTACACTGAGGGTGTTGCAGTTATGCTTTTCTACCAGATTGGAGAGCTTTTCCAGTCTTACGCAGTAGGAAAGAGCCGCAGGAATATTTCCCAGCTTATGGATATAAGACCTGATTTTGCAAATGTGATGGTTGACGGCGCTTTAGAGCAGGTTGACCCAGATGATGTTGAAATCGGCAGCGAGATAGTGGTTCAGCCAGGTGAGAAGATACCTATTGACGGTATTGTAATCGATGGTAATGCTACACTTGATACAGCCGCCCTCACTGGAGAGAGCGTGCCACGTACAGCTAAGGTAGGAGATGAGGTTATCTCTGGATGTATCAATATGTCAGGTGTTTTGACAATTCAGACTACCAAGGAATTTGGCGAGTCTACAGCATCTAAGATTCTAGACCTTGTTGAGAATGCATCATCTAAGAAGTCTAAGCCTGAAAACTTTATTTCAAAATTTGCCAGAATTTATACACCAGTGGTTTGTTATTCAGCCCTTGCGCTGGCTGTCATTCCACCAGTTGTCAGATTGATAATGGGCATGGATCCACTTTGGACACAGTGGGTATACAGAGCTCTTACATTCCTTGTAATCAGCTGCCCATGTGCACTTGTTATCAGTATTCCACTTACATTTTTTGCAGGAATTGGCGGCGCCAGCCGAGCAGGTGTATTAGTTAAGGGCTCCAACTATTTAGATGCCCTTTCTCGTTCAAAAATCGTAGTAATGGACAAGACTGGTACACTTACAAAGGGTGTGTTTGAGGTTACAAAGGTAGAGGCCATAGATATTTCTAATGAAGAACTCCTTGAGAAGACAGCTATGGCTGAGGCCTTTTCTAACCACCCTATTTCTCGCAGCTTGAAGGAGGCTTATGGAAAGCCTATTGATACTTCATTGGTAAGTGATGTGGAGGAAATTTCAGGTCACGGAGTGAAGGCTAATGTAGCAGGAAAATTGGTTCAGGTTGGCAATGAAAAGCTTATGAATTCTATTGGAATTCAGGTGAAGGAAGTCATCGAGCCAGGCACTGTAATTCATGTGGCAATCGAGGGTAAATACCATGGCTATATCCTGATTTCAGATATGCTGAAGGAAAACTCTAAAGAGGCGATTGTAGGCCTTAAAAAGGCAGGAATCAAAAAGACTGTTATGCTTACAGGTGATAGCAAAAAGGTAGCTGATTTAGTGGCTGCAGATTTGGGCTTGGACGAAGTTTGTGCTGAGCTTTTACCTGGAGATAAGGTGTCAAAAGTAGAGGACCTTTTAGAGACAAAATCAGAAAGCGAGCAGCTTTTATTTGTAGGTGATGGAATTAATGACGCACCTGTACTTTCTAGAGCTGATATTGGTGTTGCAATGGGTGCTTTGGGAAGTGATGCAGCCATTGAGGCGGCAGATGTAGTTTTAATGGATGACGACCCAAGTAGCATTGTTAAGGCTATTGGAATCTCTAAGAAGTGCATGAGAATAGTATATGAGAATATTTATTTTGCAATTGGCGTAAAGGTTGGCTGTCTTATTTTAGGAGCAGTTGGTATTGCCAATATGTGGATTGCAATCTTTGCTGACGTAGGAGTAATGGTTCTTGCAGTACTGAATGCTATCAGAGCATTATCTGTAAAGAAGTATAAATAGATAACTGCCTAATGCTACGCTTTGTTGAAAAAGCGTAGCGGCAGGTGTAAAGTATTAGCAGTTGTTAATTTGAAAGGAAGATGAAATATGGGAAAGCATGCAGAGTGCTGTGAGGAGCATTGTGTTCATACTGATTTAGTTAATAAGGTTTTAAAGGATCTTCCTGACGAAGATGCTTTATACGATCTTGCAGAGTTATTTAAGGTATTTGGCGATAGCACACGTGTGAGGATTCTATTTGCATTGTTTGAATCTGAGCTTTGTGTATGCGATATTTCAGAGAGTCTTGATATGACCCAGTCTGCGGTTTCTCATCAGCTTCAGATACTTCGTACTAATAAGCTTGTAAAGAGTCGTAGAGAGGGCAAGCAGATGTACTACAGCCTAGCTGATAATCACGTAGTTACAATCATTGCACAGGGTTTGAGCCACATATTAGAGTAGGCGTTTATAAATTGTCGGAATATCAGAAACTTCATGCTAAATTCTAACAATTAAATTTTAAAAAAAGCGTTGACAAAGCCATGGTTCTCATATATACTCCTTATTGTTCGCGAGAGAGATACGAAAGAAAAGCGAACAACAAATATCGGGGTGTGGCTCAGTTTGGCTAGAGCACCTGGTTTGGGACCAGGGGGTCGCAGGTTCGAATCCTGTCACCCCGATAATGTCCTAAGCTGTCGCCGAAGGCGACTGATTGCTTGGGACACGGCGACGTTTTCTCGAAGAGAAAATGTTGGTATTTATTCTTTGTGTGTCCGTAGCTCAGCTGGATAGAGCAACGGCCTTCTAAGCCGTGGGTCTGGGGTTCGAATCCCTTCGGGCACGCTTTTTTATGCCTTCATGAAACGTCGCAAAGCCGCATAAAATTTATTCTTTCGAAAGGAGCGGCTCAGCAAATCCATAGAGGTTTTTTGAAGAGTACAAACAAGAGTACAAACTTTAAAGGAAGAAGCAACTTACCGTTTTGGAAAGTTGCTTTTTTATTTCTATATGGTCATTGAACGAACAAGAAATATCCGAGGCATTGAAGAAACGATCTTCATCCTGATGGAACAGCTTGCCTTGTTTAAAATAATTTGCGGACATTCGTCTGTTGTCCACTATTGAACTTGCGTTTCAATAATTGCAAAATACTATCAGAAAACCAGAAAAAATTTGTTGACGAATCAGACGGGGGGGGTGTACAATAGTATTATGTTGAAAAATGA